>CAVVEH010000001.1:0-88566 GCA_963747265.1 uncultured beta proteobacterium
ATTAACCCTCATATTGCAAGTGGGGGGTAAAAATTTACCCCCAGACCGATCTTTTCGCTGTCATTTCCGAACGGCTCGGAATTAAGACGAATGCTTTGGTGACTTTTCCTAAATATGTTTTGGCTATGAAATGGCATTATCCGGGTAAGTCCATCACCATCCATAATTCCAAGATGGCGGCTTCAAAACCGGATATTAGAAAAAAATTATGGTGATTCTACACATCATCCATTGTATCTTTGCTTCTATGCAAGCTAGCGACGAAATTCCTTATTTTTTTATTTTTTGTTTTGTTACATTATTTCCTTATTCACTATTTACATCCTTCCCTTTCGTTGCGTTTTTTACGTATTGCTCCACGAACGCGAGGAACAGGTTGCCGAGCATCGAGTCCGGACCACCGCCCACCCACTGCGCGAGCAGCGGGCCGGCCATGTTGCCGCCGATCAAGCATTCTCTGGTTCCACACCCACCTTCATCGCCGCCCCCATGCCGAGGAACAGCGTCAGCACGTAGAAGCCGCCGATGATCGCCATCGCCCAGATCACCGACTTTCGCGCCTCCTGCGCCGTCGGCACCGTGAAGAAGCGCATCAGGAGTGCGGCATGCCCGCGGTACCGAGCACGAGCGCCATGCCGAGCGAGATCTGGTCGATCGGCGCCTTGAATAGGAGGCCTGGCTCGAGAAAGCGCGTGCCGAGCTCGGTCGGCGTCATGTTCTTCGCCGCATCGCCCAGCATCTCCGCCACCCGCGCCTGGACCTTGGCGTGGCTGACTTCGTGCTCGGCGAGCCCAACGCCGCCGTGTTTATCAACGGCGTCGTCCACAAGCTGGCGATGGCCGTGACCGATAAGGTGCCGTACCACCTCGAAATCGTTCAGCCCAAAGTGCCGCTCGTGCGGACCGGCTACGATGAACCTCAAGGTGGTCGTCCATCGCGACGCAGGCTTCGATGCGCCGCTGACGATTCTGTTCCCGTTCAATCCGCCCGGCGTCGGCTCTGCCGGCGCGATCACGATCGACAAAGGGCAAGAGCGAAGGTGCTCTATCCGATCAACGCCGCCGGCGACGCGGCGATCGGCAAGTGGCCGATGATGGTGATCGGAGCCGCCGACATCGACGGCCAGGCTTGGGTTTCGTCGCAACTTGCCGAATTGGAAGTCGCCGATCGCTACGTCGTCGTTCGACATGAAACGGTCGGCGTGCGACAAGGGGCAGCCAACCCAAATCCAGTGCACGATCGCGCACGAACACGCCGTTCGAGGGCAAAGCCAAGGCCGAGCTCCTCGGCTTGCCGCCGGCGTTATCGGCCGATCCGGTCGAGTTCACCAAGGAAACCAAGGACTTGGCGTTCCAAGTGAAAACGACCAAGGACACGCCCGTCGGCAGCCACAAGATCGTTGTTCTGCCAGACCACGATCACGCAAAACGGCGAGCCAATCGTCGGCACGGTCGGCACGACCGAGTTGCAAGTGAACGAACCGCCGGCGGCCGCACCCGCGCGCTGCACGCCAAGGCTGACGCCGCCAAACCGGCGACGCCGCCACCGGCCGCAAAACCGCTTTCCCGATTGGAACAGCTTCGCGCGAAGGCGCATCATCAGGACGACAAGAAGCCATGAACGAAGCTCTTAGCGATCATCGCATTTCGTCTGGCGCTGGCCGCGCAGACGCTCGTGCCGCAAGCGGCGACCGCGACAGCCACGCGCTCGAGCGCTTCACGTGTATCCGAGCGAGATCGCGCTGACGACCGCGCGCGATTCGCAATCCGTCATCGTGCAAATCGGAGTATCCCGACGGCATCACGCGCGATGTGACCGACAAAGCAGCTTGGAAGCTCGACCGCGACGATCGTGTCACGCGTAACGGCAATCGATTTACTGCCGAAGGCCGATGGCGACGCCAAGCTCACGGTGGCCTTCGAGTCGCAGAATGTCGATGTGCCGATCAGCGTGAAGCAGGCGGCGGTCGATCCGCCGATCAGTTTCAAGCTCGATGTGATGCCGGTGTTCATGCGGGCCGGCTGCAACGTCGGCAGTTGCCATGGCTCGGCCCGCGGCAAAGATGGCTTCCGCCTGTCGCTCTTCGGCTTCGATCCGGATGGCGACTATTATCGACTCACGCACGAGCAGCCCAAGCGGCGGCATCGATCTTTCGATCCCCAGCCGAGTGCCTGCTCATCGAAAAAGCCACCGGCCAGGTGCCGCACACCGGCGGCAGCCCCACGAAGAAAGGCGATCCGCTTTACAACACGCTTGTTCGCTGGCTCGAAGCCGGCGCGCCGGCCGATGCCGGGCACGGTGCCGACGATCGATTCGCTCGAAGTCTATCCGCCGACCGCGCTGCTGGACGGCGCCGGCGAAACGCAGCAGCTCACCGTCCGCGCGAAGTACTCCGACGGCACCGATCGCGATGTGACCGGCCTCGCCGTGTTCCTTTCCAGCAACGACAACGCGGCCGCCGTTTCGAAAGAGGGCAAGGTGACGGCCGCCAATCGCGGCGAGGCCTTCATCATGGCCCGCTTCGAAAAGCAAACCGTCGGCGTGCCGTTCATCGTGTTGCCAAAGGGCTTCGCGTTTAAGTGGAAGGACACGCCGGCGAACAACTACATCGACGAGCTGATCGACGCACAAGCTCCAGCAAGCTGCGGATTCAGCCCTCGGAGCTGTGCACCGATGCCGAATATCATTCGCCGCGTGAGCCTCGATGTGTGCGGCGTGCTGCCGACGTCGGCCGAATCCGAAGCGTTCATCGCCGATGCCGATCCGGCCAAACGCGAGAAAGCTGGTCGACAAGCTGCTCACGCGTAAGGAGTTCGTCGAGCTGTGGGTGATGAAATGGAGCGAGCTTCTGCAAATGCGCTCCAGCACCAACCGTGAGCTACAAGGCGACGCTTCTCTACTACAACTGGCTGCAGGAACAAATCGCCAGCAACGTGCCGATCGATCAGATGGTCAAGAAGCTGCTCGGCTCGACCGGCGGCACGTTCACCAATCCGGCCACGAACTACTACCAGATGGAGCAGGACCGGCTGAAGATCTCCGAGAACGTGGCCCAGGTGTTCATGGGCATGCGGATTCAGTGTGCCCAGTGCCACAACCATCCGTTCGATCGCTGGACGATGGACGACTACTACAGCTTCGCCGCGTTCTTCGCCCAGATCGGCCGCAAGCAGGGGGCCGATCCGCGCGAGACGATCGTCTTCAACTCGGGCGGCGGCGAGGTGAATCACCTCGTCGGCGGCCGCGTGATGGCGCCGAAGTTCCTCGGCGGCGCGACGCCCGATTGCAAAGGCCACGACCGCCGCGAAGTGCTGGCCAATTGGCTTGCGTCGCCCGACAATCCGTATTTCGCCACGAACCTGGCCAACATCGTCTGGGCCCATTTCTTCGGCCGCGGCATCGTCCACGCAGGTCGACGACGTGCGCGTCAGCAATCCGCCCGTCGAATGGCCCGCTGCTCGATGCGCTGGCGCAGCACTTCACCGAATACAAATACGACTTCAAACGGCTGGTGCGCGATATCTGCACGTCGCGCACGTATCAACTCAGCACGGTGACGAACGACACGAACTCGTTCGACGACCGCAATTTCTCGCACGCCACGCTGCGGCGAATCCGGGCCGAAGTGCTGCTCGATTGCATCACGCAGGCCACCGAGACCAAAGACAAGTTCGCCGGCCTGCCGCTCGGCGCCCGCGCCGTGCAAATCGCCGACGGCAACACGGCCACGTATTTCCTGACCACGTTCGGCCGCGCGTCGCGCGAGACGGTTTGCTCCTGCGAAGTGAAGATGGAGCCGAACCTCGGCCAGGCGCTGCATCTGATGAACGGCGAAAACGTGCACGCCAAGGTCAAGGAAGGCGGCGTCGTGAAGCGACTGCTCGACGAAAAGAAAACGCCGCCGGAAGTTATTACCGAGTTGTACCTGCGCAGCCTCAGTCGCCGACCGACGGACGACGAGACCAAGGCAATCGAAACGCAGCTCGCCGGCGTGAAGGATCCGCGGCCGCCGCTGGAAGATGTGTTTTGGGCGTTGCTGAACTCGCGCGAGTTCCTGTTCAACCATTGATGATGATCGAGCACGTCGCCACCAGTCGTTGAGTCCCGGATCGGAGCCCGCAGCGCAAGCAAGGGTCGATGCGTCCCACACCCTTGCTTGCGCTGCGGGCTCCGATCCATCGCATCGTGGTGATGCCTGTTTGCAGTGCTGTGTACCGCGACATGTCGCGTGCCGACGACAAAATCACCTACGACGACCACCTCGCCCCAATTCTTCGTCAGCGATGCAGTTCCTGCCACAATCCGAACGACGAAGAAAGCCGACCTCGACGTAACCAATTATTCCCAACCTGATGCAAGGCGGGTCGTCGGGCGCCGCGATCGAGCCGGGCGATCCCGACGCCAGCCATCTGTTCTCTGCTCGTGACGCGCAAATCGGAACCGTTCATGCCGCAGAATGCGGATAAGCTTCCCGATGCGCGAAATCGACATTATTCGCCGGTGGATCAACGGCGGCGCACTCGAAAACGCCGGCAGCAAAGCGGCGCAGCCAAACCGAAGAAGGTCGTCGCCGCCGAATGCGACTCCCGGCAAGCGGCCCGATGTGATTCCGATGCCGCCGCGGATGGTGCTGGAGCCGGCGTTCCAATGTCGCGCGACCGCCGATGGCTCGTTCGCTTGCGACGAGTCCGTGGGCGCCGCTGGTGGCCGTCGCTAGCCAACGGCAGGTGCTGCTCTACAACACGAACGACGCTCGACCTGGTCGGCGTGTATCCGTTTCCCGAAGGTCAGCCGAACGTCGTTCGCTTCAGCCGCGATGGCCGGCTGCTTCTGGCCGGCGGCGGCCGGCCGGCCGCGAGCGGCAAGGTCGTCGTTTGGGATATCACGACCGGCGAGCGCGTGTTCGAAGTCGGCAAGGAGCTGATGTCGTGCTCGCCGCCGATATCAGCGCCGATCACAAACGCATCGCCCTCGGCGGACCGCAGCGGCGTCGTGAAAATTTACTCGACCGAGACCGGCGAGATGCTGCACGAGATCGCCAAGCACACCGATTGGGTGCTCGCCGTCGAGTTCAGCCCCGACGGCGTGCTGCTCGCGACCGCCGACCGCAACGGCGGCCTCTGCGTGTGGGAAGCCGACACCGGCCACGAGTATCTCACGCTCACCGGCCACACGGCGGCCGTCAACGCGGTCTCCTGGCGCGGCGATTCGAACATCCTGGCATCGGCATCGGAAGACGCGACGCTGCGTCTGTGGGAAATGGAAAACGGCACGGCAGTAAAGAATTGGAACGCGAAGACGCCCGCTTCTGTCGATGGATTTCACGCGGGCCGGGCCAGATCGTTACCGGCGGCCGCGACCAGGTCATGCGGATGTGGAATCAGGACGGCAAACAGCTCAAGGAAACGAAGCCGATCGGCGACTTGGCGGTGAGCGTCGCGTATTGCGACGAATCGCAACGGGCGATCACGGCCAGTTGGGCCGGCGCCGTGCAAGTCTACAAGGCGGATGATGGACCGAGCGTCGGCAGCTTGATCACCAATCCGCCAACGCTCGACGAACGACTGGCCGCGGCGAACGCAACATTGCAACAGAAGTCGGCAGCGAGCGGTCCCTTAACGAAGCCGAGCAGAAGGCCGAAGTGGACCTTAAGAACGCGGAAGCCGCTTTAGCAGTCGCACAACAAAAGGCCGCCGAGCTACGAGCCAAGGCCGAGCCGCTGGCAGCGGAGGTAAATAAGATCGGGCAATCGCGGGCTGCGGCCGAATGCCGAGCGGATCAAAGTCGCCGCGACCTGATTTCACAAAGCGAAGCGGCCCGTCCGCTCGTCGGCGAAGCATTGCGGCAGGTCACCGAGGCGCTCGGCAAGGTGCCGAACGACACCAAGCTCACCGAGGTGCAGCGACAATTGACCGAACAGCTGAAATCAATGGAAGGTGGGAACACGAGTTTGAAAGCGAAGCTTGCCGAACTGGCAACGACGGTCGCCAGTGCAGATGCTGCAGCTCAAGCCAGTTGAACGCGCGACTTAGAAGCGAGTTAACAAGGAATCGGCGGCCGCGGCCGAGCAGGCGAAGACATTGCAGTCGCAAAAAGATCAGGCTGCGAAGGCAGTGGCAGACGCACAAAAGGTTGCGGCACCTGCGGAGGCCGAGCTGGCGGCGGCTCAGCAAGCTGTGGCTCGCTGGAAAAACGAGATCGCGTTCCGTGATCAGATGGCGGCTCTGCAAAAAGAACTCGAAGCCGCCAGCAAATTAGCTGCTGCCCGACATGCCGAGCTGGATCAAGCGAAAAAGCAGCTCTCGGCTGCCGAATCGACGGCCTCTGCGGCAACGAAACAGGCGGAGGAAGCCGCAAAAGGCGTGGATGCGGTGAGCACGAAAATCCGCGCCGCTCGAACCCCTCGCGCGGAATGAGCAAAACGCCGGCAATTGGCGCATCGTCGTACAGCCCGATTGCGCAGTCTGTCGTTGGTTGCCGAATATTCTTTGTCGTGGATCGCCTTTTTCATCGCCTGGATTGGATGGACGTCGGCCGCCGATGCCGATGCGATTGACCGAATTCGTCCTGAGAATCTGCGGGCAGTGCACGAGGCGATTGAATCGCTGAAATCGCAGCGTCGCGAAGTAAGTCTTTCCAGTGGCTACGACGACGTCCGCACGCTGCTGCACGTTCATTCGGCGTTCTCGCACGATAGCCGCGGCACGATCGAAGAGATCGTCGCGGCCGCCAAGGAGGCTGGCGCTCGCGTGATCATGTTCACCGAACACCCGGCGAACCATTACGACTACGTCAACGACGGCCACCGCGGCCTCAAACAGGGCGTGCTGCTGATCCCCGGCGCCGAGACCGACGGCTTTCTGGCCTATCCTCGGCACAGCATTCAGGATCAGAAGACCGATACGCCGCAGGACTTCGCCGATCTGGTGCGCGCGACCGAGGGCCTCATCTTCGTGTGCCATCTCGAAGAGCGGATGGACTGGGACATCGCCGACGTGACCGGCACCGAGATCTACAATACGCACGCCGACTTCAAGGACGAGGAAGCTTCATGGCCGCGCTCCGCTCGCCGCTGACGATGATCGGCGTCGCCAGTTCGGTGAAGCAGTATCCGCAGGAGTGTTTCGCGCGCTGCTGGACTATCCGGCCGATTACTTGAGCCGTTACGACCAGCTCTGCCAAAAGGCGCGGCATACCGGCGTTTCGGCCAACGACGCCCATCACAATCAGGTCTACCGGGCCAAAATCCTCGACGACGGCAAGGTACGTTCGAAGATGCACTGGGCACAAAGATTGCCAAACTCGATCCCGAAAAGTTCGCCCCATTAAGCTGCTGCTGATCGGCAAAAAGCCCGGCGACTTGATCTTCGAGTTCGATCTCGATCCCTACGTTCGCAGCTTCCGCCATGTGAGCACCCATCTGCTGCTCACAGAGGTCACCGAGGCGCAAGTGTGGCAGGCGCTCGGCGCCGGCCGGGCGTACGTGGCCTTCGATTGGATTGCCGATCCGACTGGCTTTGTCTTTCGGGCCGACCGCGACGCCGACAACTGGCCGGTCGGCAGCGAAGTGCCATTTGCTGAGGGCTTGCACCTGCGTGCCGAAGCGCCGCTCAGTGGCCGCTTCAAGCTCGTCCGCAACGGGCAGGTGGTGCTCGACCAGAGCGGCACGACGGTGGACTATCTAGTGGACGAGCCAGGCGTCTACCGCGTTGAGGGCTGGCTCAATTTGGCCGGTGAAGATCGCCCCTGGATCCTCACGAACCCAATCTACGTGCACAAAGAGATAGATGCGGCTCAGTCGCGAGGATTCCTCCGACCAATTCCCTTTACGACACAATCGTGTTTCAGCCCCGTCGCCGGTCAACTTCGTCGGCTTGGCCTGAAGTGTCAGACCACGCACAGCCTTCACTTCTCTGAAAAGGCGTAAAGGTGTTCGGCAGTGCGCACATACAGCGTGTTGCCCGCAATTGCCGGCGTCGCCGCCACCCGTTCGCCGAGCGGCGGATTCTTCGCGACGACTTCCGGCGTGGTTGTGCCGGCCTTCAGCACGGTGATCGCACCATCGGCCAACGACGCAAAATAGATGTGTCCGTTTGCAGCCACCGGAGATGCGTCATGTTTTCCGGCAGCAACGGCCCGTTTCTGATACAGCTCGTCGCCGGTTGCCAGGTCGTGGCGTCACGATTCCGCCATCCTTCACCATCAAATACTGCCCCTGATAGACGATTGCGGACGGGACATAGGGAAGGCCACCACCTTTTCGCCACTTGATGAGGGAGTCTGTAATGTCCCCTGTGCCGCCGGGCTTGAGTGCGAACGCCGTGTTTTTAGCTGCAGCCACCATCGCGAGCGCGCTGTCCCATTCCGCCCGCGTGATTTTGCCATCTTTATTCGCATCGATCGTATCGAAGAAGCCTTTGAGCACACCTGCCGTCATCTCGTTCTTAGCGAGTGCCCCGTCGCCATTGCTATCCCCGATTAGCAACAAGTCGAACGGGGGTAGTCTGAAACTCGTATCGTCCGCCGCTCCCGGCGACCAGGCGGCGAAATACAGGTCGCCGTCCGAGGTCACCGGCGATGCGCGAGTCGCCGTCGGCATGCCGGTGACAAACCACTTTTCTTCTCCGTTTTGAAGGCGTAGCCAATGAGTTTGTAGTGCCCAGCCGCCGCAACCTGCTTACCTGCCGGAGTGTCCCACAACACGGGCGTACTGAAGCCGCCCCTGGAAGTTCGCTTTTTCTCCCACTTCAACTTACCGGTCGCCGCATCGAGCCGCAATGATCCTGGGATCATTTCCCTCATCGCGGAGCGGCACAACGGTTTTATCCGCAACAATGGGTGACACGCCGGAACCATAATTGCCGAGGGTCGACGCCGGCGGCATCTCGATCCTCCACAGCTCCTTACCCGCAAGGTCATAGCGAACAGTCCGCACGATCCGAAGTAGGAAACGATTCGCTCACCGTCCGTTGCAGGAGTCGAAGCGGCCGGGCTGCCCTCGGTTTCGTGATGAGCCTCCAGTTGACGCGCTGGCACTTTCGCTCGCCAATTGTCGCTGCCGTCCGCACGGTTGTAGGTCTTGACGTCGATGCCCACCCAGCCGACGTGCGGCAAGACCCCGGCGAGGCGCGGAGGATAGGCGCCGCTGGTATGCAGTCCGACGGAGAACCCGAGTGCGCTCACCTCCTCGATGGCGGCACCGATCGCGGCCTGGGCCGTCGGCTCGCCGCCCGAAAAGACGACCGCATCGAGCAGTCCCTGGCGCGATGCGAGCCATTTGATGATGCCGCCGAAGTCGCGTTCGTCGTCGCCCTTCCCGGCAATCGGTCAGAGCGGATTGTGGCAGTACGCGCATCGCCAGGGGCATCCCTGGCAGAAGATGACGGCGGCGAGCGCATCGGTAATCGGTCGACGTGAAGGGCACGAACCCGCCGACGCGCAATGCCCGCGCGGAGGCGGCCCGCGGAGAAACGGGAGCGGGGACGGCATCGGGAACGAGGCGACGGCCGCCACTACGCATCGAGCTGCGCACGGTCCTCGCGGAAGAAGCGGCGCTCGCAGTGCTCGCCTTTCTTGCCCACGTTGAACGACGCCACGGGTCGGTGGTAGCCCATCACGCGCGTCCAGACCTCGCAACGCTGCCTTTCGGCATCGGCAAGCGTGATTTCGCAGCAACTTTGCACATCGGTCAACGTGTTCATCCTGCCTCCTTCGTCGGGTTACGCGGCAAGACCGCGCAATTTCTCCGCCAGCTTCTCCTCGTCGCACTTCGGACAGAATTCGTGCTCGCCGGCCAAATACCCGTGCCGCGGGCAAATCGAGAACGTCGGCGTCACGGTGATGTAGGGAAGCCTGAAGCGCTCGAGCGAGCGGCGCACCAGTGCCTTGCACGCCGAAGCCGAGCTCAGCTTTTCGCTCATGTAGAGGTGCAGCACGGTGCCGCCGGTGTATTTCGCTTGCAGCTCTTCCTGTCGTGAGAGCGCCTCGAAAGGGTCGTCGGTGAAGCCCGACCGGCAACTGCGACGAATTCGTGTAGTACGGCGTCTCGGCGGTTCCCGCCTGCGAGTATGCCGGGCCATCGCTTTCTGTCCTCCTTGGCGAATCGGTAGGTGGTGCCTTCGGCGGGCGTGGCTTCGAGGTTGTACATGTGGCCCGTCTCTTCCTGGAAGGCGACGATGCGTCCACGCAGATGGTCCAGCAGCCGCACGGCGAATGCATGGCCGTACGCCGTCGTGATGTCGTCGTTGTCGCCCGTGAAGTTGCGGACCATTTCGTTGATGCCGTTGACGCCGATGGTCGAGAAATGGTTGCGCAGCGTGCCGAGATAGCGCTTCGTGTACGGAAAGAGTCCCTGGTCGATCAGGCGCTGGATGACCTTGCGCTTGACCTCGAGGCTGTCCTTGGCGAAGACGAGCAGTTCGTCCAGGCGCTCGTAGAGCCCGATCTCGTCGTTGTGCGAAGAGATGACCCAGCCGCGCACAGTTGATCGTCACGACACCGATCGACCCGGTCTGTTCCGCGGAGCCGAAAAGACCGTTGCCGCGCTTCAGGAGTTCGCGCAGATCGAGCTGCAGGCGGCAGCACATCGAACGGATCATGTTCGGCTTGAGCTCGGAGTTCAGGAAATTCTGGAAATACGGCAGCCCGTATTTCGCCGTCATCGCGAACAATGCCTCGCAGTTGGGGTGGTCCCAGTCGAAATCCGGCGTGATGTTGTACGTCGGGATCGGAAACGTGAACACCCGCCCCTTGGCATCGCCCTCCGTCATCACCGCGATGTACGCCCGGTTGATCATGTCCATCTCGGGCTGCAGGTCGCCGTACGCGAACGGCATTTCCTCGCCCGCGATCACGGGAATTTGCTCGCGCAGATCCTCGGGGCAGACCCAATCGAACGTGAGGTTCGTGAACGGCGTCTGCGTGCCCCAGCGGGACGGCACGTTGAGGTTGTAGATCAGTTCCTGGATGCACTGCTTGACGGTGTCGTAGCCCATCCGAGTCGCGGCGGATGAACGGCGCCATATAGGTATCGAACGAGGAGAAGGCCTGCGCGCCGGCCCATTCGTTCTGCAGCGTGCCGAGGAAATTGACGATCTGGCCCACGGCGCTCGACATGTGCTTCGGCGGACCTGCCTCGACCTTGCCGGGAACGCCGTTCAGGCCCTCGTGCAGCAGCTGCCGCAGCGACCAGCCGGCGCAGTATCCCGCGAGCATGTCGAGGTCGTGGATGTGGAGGTCGCCTTCGCGATGCGCGCGGCCGATCTCCGGCGCGTACACATGCGACAGCCAGTAGTTGGCGACGACCTTGCCCGAAACGTTGAGGATCAGCCCGCCGAGCGAATAGCCCTGGTTCGCGTTCGCATTGACGCGCCAATCCTTGCGGTCGAGGTATTCGTCGACCGAGGCGGCGACGTCGACCAGCGTCTTGCGATCGGCGCGCAGTCGCTCATGCCGGTCGCGGTAGACGATGTAGGCACGCGCGGTATGGAACCACCCCGCGCCGGCGAGCGTGTGCTCGACGCAATCCTGGATCGTCTCGATGTCGGGAACACCGCCCGTGTGGCGATGTGCGAGCACCCGGCCCACGGCGTCGGCGAGCTTGCCGGCCTCGCGCGCGTCGAACTCCCCCGTGGCGGCGCCGGCGCGGGCTATCGCCTTCGAGATCTTCGCGAGTTCGAACAGCGCCTGCTGGCCGTCGCGCTTGATCACTTTGGCGGGCAACGACGGCGGGGTATTGGCGGCAACCGACAATTCCGGCGTCGAAGCAACTCCGGCCATGGCTTTCACGTCCGTCATCGGGCTTCCTCCGTGCATCAGGCTGTCGAGCGCAGCCGGCCTACACCCAACACAATAGGTTGTGGTTTGCGTCGAGCCTAGTAGCACGGATTGTGCCCGTCAAGCGCCTGACTGGGGCAACCCGGAAAAGCTTGACCTAGGTCAAGTCAACGCGAATTTATCGCGCTTGCGCGAAGCTCTTGGCGCGATCGATGCCGGCCGCAAGCGGCTACTTGCCCGCGAGCGCTCCCTTCCAGTCGCGGAAGACGTCGATGTCCATGCCGTCCGGGTAGAAGAGGTAGCCGGGGGCATGTCCCGGCGTGTCGGTGACCCCGTACTGCCACGTGATTCGCTTTGTCGCGCGATCGATCACCAGAACCCGGTGCCGCCGGTCGTCGTTGACGACGATGTCACCGGTCGGCAATTCGAGCGCCAGCGACGGATGGTCGAGCATGTTTTCTCCGGCCGCCTCCGCATACTCCCAGGTCGCCTTGCCCGTCCCGGGATCGAAGATGACGATGCGGCCCGGCTTCGAAAAGTCGGCGACGATGACTTGCCCGTCGCGCGTCGGGAATGCGTCGGATGGGTAGCGGACATGCGGCGCCTTCACGCTCCATACCACTTTGCCGTCGCGCGTGAGGCGCGTTATCCACGCGCCGGAAATTTCGGTGATCAGGATGTCGCCGTTCGGGAGCGGCGTGGACCCGTTGGGATACGCTAGAAAGCGCGGCGGCTCGTGCTTGCACACGCCGTCCTTGCCCCACTGTCCGACGATCGCGGAGGTCTCGGGGTCGATGAATTGAACGCGGCAGTTGCGGATATCGGCGGTCACCACCTTGCCGTCGGAGAGCAGGTGCGCGTCATCGGGATAGTTGAGATAGCCGGGCCTGCTGCCCTTCGTGTCCGACACGCCATAGGTCCAGGTGAGCGACCGGGTGTCGTAGTCGACGATGTGGATGTCGTAGTTGTCCTCTTCGTTGACCATCAGCCTGCGGCCGTCCGGCGAGAAGAACACGTCGTCGTTACCACGATAGATCTTGAGGTTCGGGGAAGGAAACTCCCACACGATGCGCTTGTCCGGCGCGATCTCGATCAGCCGGTTGTTGCGGCGATCGGCGATCACGATCGGGTAGGGCAGCGGTTTGCCCCAGGACGACACCGGGTTCTCGCGACTGCCCGTCGGCGGTGGAATCGGCGGGAGCGCGACGCCGGCGGATACTATCCCGGCGCCGATCATCTCCTGCGTGACCTTGACCGGCTGGACATCGGGGCCCTCGCCTCGTCGCTGCGGCATCGCCGGCCCCGCGGCGAGAAGCGTCAGCGCAAGCACCGATATCGGCAGCGACACCACGATGGCAGCCCATCGCGGCAGCACTCTCCGTCGACTTGACTCCAAGTGTGGCCACACGATTCGATGATGCTAACTGCACCGGACATATCCTCATTGACCAAGGTCAACGGGCAGGGTCGCGATGCGGAAGGTCGCCTTTCACCATATTCGAGCGAGCCGCAGCCGGCGCGGCCGCCCGCCGGGAATGCACCACTTGCTCGACCCTCAGATCGCTACGGGGAATCGCCGTCGCCGGCTTGCTTGCCATCGCCTCGCCCTCGCCCTCGCCACCGCCATCGCCCTCGGCGCTCTCGCCCTCCCACGAATAGCGCACGCGCGGCGGCAAATCCCGGTTTCGAAACACGAACGCGAGGATGACGCCGATCAGCGCCGCCGACAGATGCGTTTCCCACGAAATGCGGGGATTGATCGGAAACACTCCCCACGCCAGCGTGCCGTACATGAATGCGACAAGAAGCGACGCGGCGACGGCGCGCCGGTCGCGCCTTATGAGGCCGGCCACGAACACATAGCTGACGAGGCCGTAAACCAGGCCGCTGGCGCCGACGTGAACGCCGCCTCGCGCGAACAGCCACACGATGATTCCCGGCCCCAGATAGACGGCGGGCAGGACCTGGAATGCCGCCTTCGGATACAGGTGGAACATCGTGGTGCCGAGCACCACCAGCGGCAGCGAATTCGCGATCAGGTGCGTGAAATCGGCGTGCAGCAGAGGCGCGAACAGGATGCCGGGCAAGCCTGCCCACTCACGCGGACGTATGCCGAATTGCGCGAGGTCCAACCCCCAGCCGAGCAGTGGAATGAGCCAGAGCAGCGCGACGAATCCCAGCGACGTCATTGCCGCCAGCCGGAAGTTGGCGCGAGAGCGCTCGGAATGGGTGTAGCCCGGGTCGAGCGCGTGGATATGCATCGTGGGACAGAATATCGGTCCGCTGCGCGCGCCATTCAAGCGCAGACTTTGGGCCGCGCTAGAACCGGTTGCGCCTCACATCGCGCAGGATCTCGCGCGCGGCGTTACGTCCGGGGATGCCGGTCACGCCGCCGCCCGGATGCGCGCCGGCGCCGCACAGATAGAGGCCGCGCACCGGCATCCGGTAGTTGGCATGGCCCAGCACCGGTCGCGCCGAGAAGAGCTGGTCCAGCGACAGCGCACCGTGGAAGATGTCGCCGCCGGTCAAGCCGAAGTCGCGTTCGAGGTCGAGCGGCGTGAGAATGCGCCGCCCGAGGACGCTCGCGCGGAAGTTAGGCGCGAAGCCGTCGACCGCGCCGATCATGACGTCGGCCACCTCCTCGCGGACGTCGTCCCACGTGCGTCCGGGCAGCACGTCTTGGAGGCGCGGATTCGCATGCTGGCAGAAGAGGCTCGCGACGTGCATGCCGGCGGGTGCGAGCGTGTCGTCGACGGTCGACGGAATCAGGACCTCGACGATCGGCGCCTTCGACCAGCCGTCGCTGCGCGCGTCGAAATAGGCGCGCTCCATGTACGCGAGCGACGGTGCCATGACGATGCCGCTGCTGTGGTGCGGTTGCGCATTCGTTCCACGGAGTGCGGTGAAGTCCGGCAGCGCCGACAACGCGACGTTCATCCGGAACGTGCCCGAGCCGCAGCGGAAGGCATTGATGCGCGCGCGAAAGTCGGCATCCACGTGCTGCGCGTCGACCAGCCGCTCGAACAGCAGCTTGGGATTCACGTTGGCGACGACGCGCGCGCCTTCGATCACCGTGCCGTCCTCCTGCTCGACGCCGGCCGCGCGGCCCGCCTTGACGATGACGCGGGCCACCGGCGCGTTGGTGCGCAGGACGACGCCGCGCTCGGCGCACTCCGTCGCCATCGCCTGCGTGATCGCGCCCATGCCGCCCCGCGCATGACCCCACTGTCCGCGTTTCCCGTTCACTTCGCCGAAAACGTGGTGCAGCAGGACGTAAGCCGAGCCCGGCGAATACGGGCTGGCGAAGTTTCCCACGACCGCATCGAAGCCGAACGCCGCCTTGATCGGCGCGCTCTCGAACCAGCGGTCGAGCACGTCGCCGGCGCTTTTGGTGAAGAGATCGAGCAGGTCTCGGCGTTCCGGCAACGACAGCGTGCGAAAGCGCTTGCCGACCTTGAAGATGTCGACGATCGCGGCCAAGTCCGCGGCATTGCCGGCGCGAATGTTCGGCGGCGTGACGGAAAGCATCTCGCGCAGGACCGACGCGGCGCGATCGAGCATCGCGTAGTAGTCGGGAAGCGCCCGCGCATCGGCCGCGGAGAATTTCGCGACCTCGCCTTGCGTGGCGGACAGGCCGCCGCCGACCTTCAGGTATTGGCCGTCGGGCAGCGGCAGAAAGTTTGCGAACGGCCGCTCGCTGATCGTGAGGCCGTGTTCGGCGAGCCGGAGATCGCGGATGATCTGCGGATCGAGCAGGCTTACCGTGTAGCTCGCCGTGGAGTTGCGAAAGCCCGGATGGAACTCCTCGGTGACCGCGGCGCCCCCCAGCACGGCGCGGCGTTCGACGACGCATACCGACAGTCCGGCGCCGGCAAGATACGCGGCACAGGTGAGTCCGTTATGGCCGCCACCCAGGATGACCGCGTCGAAGCGGCGCGCGCTCGCCGTCATGCCGGTGCGCCGGGCGCCGGAATGTTCACCTCGCGTTCACTTCGCACTCGCTGCTCTGTCACGCTTCGGTCATTCCCGCCGCGACCGTCGAGAAACCGCAGTCGACGAACGTGATTTCGCCGGTGACCGCGCTCGCCAAATCCGACAACAGGAATGCCGCCACGTTGCCGACCTCCTCGGTCGTGACATTGCGGCGCAGCGGCGACGTGCGCTCGACAAAGTGCAGGATCTTCGAAAAACCACCGATGCCGGCGGCGGCCAGCGTCTTGATCGGGCCCGCCGAGATGCCGTTGACGCGAATCTGTTCGGGTCCCAGGCACGACGCCAGGTACCGAACATTCGCCTCGAGGCTCGCCTTGGCCAGGCCCATGACGTTGTAGTTTTCCAGCACGCGCGTGGAGCCGAGATAAGTGAGCGTCACGAGTGCGCTGGGATGCCCTTGCATCAGCGGGCGCGCACCCTTGGCCAGCGCGGCGAAGCTGTAGCTCGATATGTCGTGCGCCGTGGCGAACGCGCCGCGCGACATGCCGTTGAGGAAATCGCCGGCCAGCGCCTCGCGCGGCGCGAAGGCGATCGAATGCAGCAGCCCGTCGAGCGTTCCCCATTCGGCCTTGAGCGCGGCGAACAGCGCGTCGATCTGCTCGTCCGATGTCACGTCACACGGAAGCACCGGACAAGGGCCGAAGTCGGCGGCCAGCTTCGTGACCCGGTCCTTCAGGTCATCGTTGACGTAGGTGAAGGCAAGCGTCGCGCCCTCGCGCTGGCACGCGCGCGCGACGCCGTAGGCGATCGACCGGTTCGACAGTACGCCGGTGATGAGGATTTTCTTGGCGGCGAGAAAGCCCATGCAGGTCCGTCCTTTGGAATGTCCGCTATTTGCTCAGCCGCTCGACCAGGCCGGGGCCCAAATTCTCGAACGCGCCGCAGGCGATGTAATTGTTGCGCATGCCCGGAAGCGGGCTGTCCACGTAAGGTCCCGCGTGCAGGACGACGCTGCGGCCGCGAAGCGTCGGTTCCTGGTCGATGTGCACGCCAGGAATGCGCGTCGAGAACGAAATGTCGCCGCGTTGTCCCGCATACGCGATCGGGATCAATTCTCCCGCCGGGCCTGACGTGCCGGGCGGCGCCCAGACCGGACCGGCGGATTCGCCGTCGGGCGAGTTGCAATTGGGATTGGCGTGGAAGGCAAGGCGGTAGCTGCCTTGGCGCAAGTTGGCGGCGTCGAGCGTCAGCGTGACGCCCTTGCCATTGTCGACAATGATCACCTTGCCGGTCGCTCCGCTGCCGATGCCGCGCAGCGGCGCCTCCATGTTGCCGATCTGGTCGGCCGCGGCCGGACTCGACGAGTCGCTCGCACAGGCGGCCAGCAGAATTGCCGAGAATGCCGTGATCGTTGCGCGCGCGACGGAATGCATGCCCCGGACCGTCTCAGTTGGTCGCGCGTTTCTGGAAATACTCGTCGTAACGCTGCACGAAATCCTTCTTTTCGGTCAACGTCACATGGCACGCGCGGCAGGGCGGATAAGGATCCTCGGTCTTCTTGCCGTCGGGCGTGTACGAGGCGTAGACCCATTCGCCGTTGCGCAGCGCCTCGGGCACATCCTGGCCGGCGCCCTGCGCCTTTTCCATGTTGAAGATGCGCACCATGCTGCCCTTGACCAGCTTTCCGTCGGGACCGGTTTCCAGCGTGCCGTCCGGCTTGGCCACGGCGGCATAATTTTCCATCACCATGACCGTGCCGTAGGGAAACGAGTCGTCCGCCTTGGTCTGGTTGCCCTTGGGATTGATATACATCTCGCGCACCTGTTTCGCATCGGGACGCTGCACGGCCGCGAGCATCTTGGGCCAGCTCGTGTAGTCCGCGGGATTCACCGCGTCGCCGTCCTTCAACGGCGCTTTGTAGGTGGTCGTGGACATCTGCGAACACGCCGCCAATCCGACCGCCGCCACCAGCGGCGCCATGCGATAGTTCATGTCTTCCTCCCGAAACGGCACTCGGCGCGGATTTCGCGCGGCGGACCCGCCCGACGTGGCGCTCCCCCTCTGCCCGGCAATGATAGGCGAATGGATGCACGGCGCCAAACCGGATGCTGCGACAAAGCTCGCGGACTGGCACCGAAGAACGGGCGCGGTCAGGAAAACCGGGGGTTCGCGTTACAATCCTTCCGTTCGTCCCCGCCGTGTTCCCGATCCCGCGCAAGTTGCCATGTCGTCGCAAATGACTCCCGAGGAAATCGTCTCCGAACTCGACAAGCACATCGTCGGACAGGAGGCCGCCAAGCGCGCCGTCGCGATCGCGCTGCGCAATCGCTGGCGCCGGCAGCAGGTGCCGGAGCCGCTGCGCCACGAGATCACGCCAAAGAACATCCTGATGATCGGGCCGACCGGCGTGGGCAAGACGGAAATCGCCCGGCGGCTGGCGCGCCTGGCCGATGCACCCTTTGTCAAGGTCGAGGCGACCAAGTTCACCGAGGTCGGCTACGTCGGTCGCGACGTCGACACGATCATCCGCGATTTGGTCGAGGTCGCGATCAAGGAGACGCGCGAGCACGAGACGCGCAAGGTCCGCAGCCACGCCGCCGACGCCGCCGAGGAACGTCTGCTCGACGTGCTGCTGCCGCCGGTCAGGGAAGTGAACATCCACGACATGAAGCCGGTGGACTCGGCCACGCGCCAGAAATTCCGCAAGATGCTGCGCGAAGGGGCGCTCGATGACCGCGAAGTGGAAATCGAAGTGTCCGCCCTTTCCCCGCAAATGGAGATCATGGCGCCGCCCGGCATGGAGGAATTGACGAGCCAGATCCAGGGCATGTTCCAGCAGATGGGCAGCGGCCGGCGCAAGCACCTGAAGACGACGGTCGCCGAGGCGATGAAGCTCCTCACCGACGAGGAGGCCACACGGTTGCTCAACGATGACGACGTCAAGACCAAGGCGCTGGCCGCGGCTGAACAGAACGGCATCGTGTTCCTGGACGAGATCGACAAGATCGCGTCGCGATCGGAGATGCATGGGGCCGACGTCTCGCGGCAGGGCGTGCAGCGGGATCTCCTGCCGCTGGTCGAGGGCACCACGGTGTCGACGAAATACGGGATGATCAAGACCGACCACATTCTCTTCATCGCGTCGGGCGCATTTCACCTGTCGAAGCCTTCGGACCTGATCCCAGAACTGCAGGGCCGCTTTCCGATTCGCGTCGAACTCACGTCGCTGTCGGTGTCGGACTTCGAGCAGATCCTCACCGCGACGGACGCCTGCCTGACGCGCCAGTACGCGGCTCTGCTGGGCACCGAGCAGGTCCACCTCGAATTCCTTCCCGAAGGCGTCCGGCGGCTGGCGGAGATCGCCTTCGCCGTCAACGAGAAGCAGGAGAACATCGGCGCGCGGCGCCTATACACGGTCATGGAGCGCCTGCTCGACGACGTGTCGTTCCATGCAGCGCGGCGGACCGGCGACACGATCACGATCGACGCCAGGTTTGTCGACGCAACGCTCGCCGGCATCGCCGGCGACGACAATCTGTCGCGCTACATTCTCTGACGTGTTCGAGCGGATCCTCGGCATCATCCTGCCGGTCTTCCTGATCATCCTGCTCGGCTATTTCTACGCGCGGCGCGTGAAGCCGGACATGGCGGCGGTCAACCGGATCAGCATGACGATCCTGGCGCCCGCGCTCATTTTTTCCGCTCTTGCCAGCAAGGACTTCAATGTCGCCGACAACGGGCCGCTGATGCTGGCCAGCGTCGGCATCGTGCTGGGTTCCGGGCTGCTCGCGTGGCCGTTCACGCGGCTCATGCACGCCGACTACCGGACTTTCGTGCCGCCGATGATGTTCAACAACTGCGGCAACATCGGCCTGCCGCTCGCCGCGCTCGCGTATGGCGCGCCCGGTTTCTCGGCGATGGTCGCACTGTTCACGATTTCCAACCTGCTGCACTTCACGCTCGGCGCGTGGATGATCGACCATCACGCGCGCTTCGGCAATCTGCTGCGCAATCCGATGGTCTGGTCGACGTTCCTGGGCTTTGGCTTTGCCGTCGTCCATCCGCCGATACCCGAGTGGAGTTCGGTCGCGATCAAGATGGTCGGCGACGCGCTGATCCCGATGATGCTCCTGTCACTCGGCGTGCGGCTCTACGAAGTGCGCTGGCAGGACTGGCATCTGGGCGTGGTCGGCGGCCTGGTCTGCCCACTGACGGGCATCGCGATTGCCGCACTGCTCGGCCCGGCGCTGGGGCTCGACCGCATGCAGCAGGGGCTGCTGATCATCTTCGGCTCGCTGCCTCCCGCCGTGCTGAACTTCATGGTGGCCGAGCAGTTCAAGCAGGAGCCGGCGAAGGTCGCGTCGATCGTGCTGATCGGCAACGTGATGTCGGCGGCGTTCATCCCGCTCGGCCTGGCGATCGCGCTGCATTAGAAAACCGCACGCCAGCGCTGCTGCGGCGGCAGCCCCACCGCGCTAGAATCATCCGATGCGCCGCATCTTCTTCACGATCCTGGCCGCGGCCGGCGGCGTCGTTGCCCTGCTGCTCATCGCCGTGGCCATCGCGGTCTGGCGCGTCGATCCCAATGATTTCGCCGCGCCGATCCAGTCACGGATCAAGCAGGCCACCGGGCGCGACATCACGATTCGTGGCGGCATCGACCTCAAGGTCTCGCTGACGCCCAAGCTCGTCGTCCGCGATTTCACTTTCGCCAATGCGCCGTGGGGCAGCGCGCCGCAGATGGTCACCGCGAAAGAGCTCGAGGTCGAAGTGGCCTTGCTGCCGCTCTTGCACAAGCAGTTCGAAGTGGTCCGCGTCGGACTGGTCGAGCCGTCTATCGCGCTGGAGACCGATGCACAGGGCCGCGCCAACTGGGATTTCGCCGGCGCCGCACGGACGGCCCCGGCACCGGGCGTGGCCACGTCGCCGGCGGCGTTCGGCGTCGGCAACGTCGGGATCACGAACGGCACGCTCACCTATCGTGACGGCAAGTCGGGCAGCGTAACCAAGGTCGCGATCGACTCGCTCGCGCTGTCGGCGCGCAATGCGCAGTCGCCGGTGAATGCCGAGTTTCGCGGCAAGGTCGACGATGTGGCCGTGGCGCTGACCGGCAGCCTGGGTCCGCTCGAGTCGCTGGTCCAGCGCCGCTGGCCTTACCCTTTCGCGCTCGCCGGCGAAATCGACGGGCAGAAGGCCAACGTCGGCGCCAAGGTGCGCGTCGAGGGCGAAACGGTGCACTTCGAGGAACTGGACGTCGCGGTCGGGCCCAATGCGGTCAAGGGCGTGGTCTCGATCGTGACGGGCGGCCTGCGGCCGCGCTACACGATCAACCTGACCGCGCCGTTCCTGACGCTCGCGCAAACGGCAGCGGCGGTCGGCGCGCCCGCGAAACTCGCGGTGCCGGGAACCGCCGGCGCGAGCTCCGCCAAGGCGTCCTCGAACTTCCTGTTTTCCGACGCGCCGCTGCCGCTCGCGCTGCTGCGCACGGTCGACGCCGCGGGCGAGGCAACGGTCGGCCGGCTGGTCGTTTCGCCGAAGCGCGAATTGACTGCGGTGGAGATCCGCTTCACGTTGCGCGACGGCCATCTCGACGTACCGTCGTTGAAGGCGTCGACTTTCGGCGGCAGCGTCGACGCGCACGTGACGTTCGACGTTCCGGCCAGCGGCGCGCCGGCGCTGGCGCTCACCGTCGACGCACGCAACTTGGACCTCGGCGCCGAACTCGCGGCGCTCGAGATCCGGCGCGACGTGAAGGGCGGCAAGACGTCGGTCAAGGCCGACCTGCATGCACGCGGCGTCTCGCTGCACGACTTGGCCGCGTCCGCGAGCGGCAATTTCACGGCGATCGCCGGCCCGGCGACGATCGCCAACGCGGCGCTCAATGCCGACAATCCTTTTGATCGCGTCGCCAAGGCGGCCAATCCTTTCCGCGAAAAGGACCCGACCACCGAATTGAAATGCGCGGTCGTCCGGTTGCCGTTGACAGCCGGCGTCGCGCACATCGACCGCTCGGTGGCGGCCGAGACGCAGAAGCTCGGCGTGTCCGTCAGCGGCACGCTGGACCTGCGCAACGAGTCGATCGACGTCACGTTCAAGCCGCAACTGCGCGAAGGCATTGCGATCGACATCCCGCAGGTCGCCGAATTGATCCGCCTGCGCGGCCCGTTGCGCAACCCGCAGGTGACGATCGATGCGATGGCGTCCGTCACGACCGCCGCGCGCATCGGCGCGGCGTTCAGCACCGGCGGTCTGTCGGAGGTCGGCGTCGCGTTGTTGGGGGCGGTACAGCACGGCGGTGCCGGCCCTTGTGCCGTAGCGCTGGGCGCACCCGCCGCCAACCCGTCGACGGCGCAGTCCAAGTCCCCCGCGACCGCGCCGGGCACCGAATCGCTCAACAAGGCCCTCGGGAAGTTGCTCGGGCGCTGATGCGGTTGGCCGCCGGTTTCGCGCGCCAGGTGACCGATTCCGGGCGGTCAGCCGCCCACGTAAGTGCCGCCGTTGACGTGCAGCGTCTGGCCCGTGGTGAAGCGCGCGCCAGGACCTGCGAGCCAGACAACGGCGCTGGCGACTTCGTCGGGACGGCCGCGCCTCCCCAGCAACGGCTGGTGACCGGCGTGATGCGCGGGGTTGGCCGACGCGCTCGTTCCTTTTCGAACTGTGTCGATCATGCCCGGCGCGACGCAATTGACGGTGATGCCGAAGGGTGCCAGCTCGTGCGCCAGCGCGCGGGTGAGGCCGCCCAGTGCCGCCTTGGCCGTGACGACGTGCGCGCGCATCGCGGCACCGGTGTGCGCCGTCATGCCGCCGATGTTGATCACGGCGCCGGCTCCGCTCGCACGCAGCAGCGGCAATGCGGCCTGCGTGCAATGAAACGCGCCATCGACGCACACCGCCTGCGCCGCGCGCCAATCGGCATACGGCAGGTCGGCGAACGCCGCTTCGTGCCGTATGGCGGCGTTGTTGACGACGATATCGAGGCGCCCGAAGCGTTGCGCGATCGCGGCGATCATCGCGTCCACGCCGGCGCGTTGCGTGACATCGGCCATCACGAGCAAGGCTTCGCCGGCGCCAGCCACGATCTCGTCGACGACAGCCTGCCCTTCGTCGCGGCTCACGCGAACGTTCACCGCGACCGCGGCACCCGCATCGGCGAGCGCCAGTGCAATAGCGCGGCCGATGTTCCGGCCAGAACCCGTGACGAGCGCGACTTTCCCCTTGAGCGGTGCGCCGTCCATGGCTAGCCTCGCAACGCGCTCAAGTCGACGCGCGGCTCGGTGAACAGCGAGCGCAACACGGTGAGCGCGCGCCGCGCGCGACTCGCGTCCCAGCCGCCATAGGCGCAATTGGCCGCGAACTTCGCGTCGAGCGCCTCGGCGGACATCGGTTCGTCGCGGCCGCCGCGAAAATGACCCTGGCTGGCCTCGCGCACTTCTCCACTCCTTAGCGTGACGCGCACGTGGCCGGTGAACTGGCGCGGGTACGGATTGTCGGGATCGACGACGTAGCGCACCTTGGCAGCGAGCGCGCGGACAGCGGGGTCGTTCACGACACTGTCGTCGTAGTCGACGAGGCCGGCATCGCCGCGCAGCATGCCGACCGCGATCGCGTAGGGAATGCTGAACTTGGCGGCGTATCCATTGGGCGGATGCTGCTTGGCCGCGAGCGGCTCCCACAGGCGGTGGACGATGCCTTCGGCGGTCCTGCATTCGATCGCGATCACGTCGTCGGGCGCCACGCCTTCGCTGACCAGCCGGCGCGCGCAGTCGATATAGGGGTGGGCCATGGTGCCACACGCATAGGCCTTGAAGGCGATGTCGGCGCAAATCCACCTGCGGCCCGCGCCGTCCAGCAGCGCGGCGAAATCGCCGCCGTCGCTGTTGGCGAACGCACGGAAGAAGCCGTGCTCGCCGTCGAAGAGCGTGCGCGGGCCGGTGAAGCCCTCCTGCGCCATGCGCGCGGCGCGATAGCCGGCCTGCGCCGCCCAGCCCGGATGCATGCGCTTGGTCCACGCCCCTTCCGCCAGGTATTCGATGATCCCCGACGCCATGCTGCCGGCGATTCCCAGCGCGTTGACCCATTGCGTTTCGGGCAGGCGCAGCGCCGTGGCCACGCCCGCCGCCGCACCCAGCGCCCCGAATACCGCGGTGGGATGAAAACCCGCCTGGTGCACACGCTTGGGCACCACGAGGCACAGCCGGCACATGACCTCGCAACCGACGGCGATGCCGCGCGCCGTATCGCCGCCCGAAAGGCCGTGCTGCTCGGCCGCCGCGAGCAGTGCCGGGATGATCACGGCGCCGGCGTGCACGGGACCGCCTTCGAATGTGTCGTCGTAATCCTCGCCGTGCGCCGCGGTGCCGTTGCACAGCGCGGCGGTGGCGACGTTGAAGCCGCCGGCGTGGCCGATCAGCGTGCACGGGCCGGGTTCCGCCGTGGCGCGAAGCGCCGCCTGCAGGTAGTCGCTGTTGCGCGCGGCGACGCACAGGCCGGCGACGTCGGTCAGCACCGACTCACACATGGCCGAGACAGCGACCGGGAGCGCCGGCGGCGTGCCGGCGAAGGCCGCCGCGAGTCGCTCCGAGACGGAAACCGTGGGGAGCGCCATGGTCGCCCTTCGCATTCCTATTCGGCTTCGATCTTGCTGGCGCGCGCTACCGCTGTCCAGTGCGCGATCTCGTCGGCAATGTACTTGCCGAACTGCTGCGGCGTCATCGGCATCACGTCGAGCGCCTCGCGCCTTGAATTTCTCGCGCAGATCCGGCATGGCCAGCAGCTTGTTGATTTCCTCGTTCAGCTTTCGCGTGATGGGCTCGGGCAATTTCGCCGGTCCGACGATGCCGTACCACGTGAGGCCGTTGAACCCCTCGTAGCCCAATTCCTTGAACGTCGGCACGTCGGGAAGCAGCGGGTGGCGCTTGTCGCCGGTCACCGCGAGCGGCTTGAAGGCGCCCGAGCGGATGTGCGGCATCGCGGCGGCGAGCCCGGGAAATATCACCTGGATCTGCCCGCCCATCGCGTCGGTGAACGCCTGGCCGATGCTCCGGTAGGGCACCGCCATGCTGGGCACGCCGGAAGCACGCTTGAACTGCTCCATCACCAGGTGGTTCAGCGTGCCCACGCCGGACGTGCCGTAATCGACCTTGCCCGGATTGGCCTTGGCGTAGGCGACGAACTCCTGCAGTGTGTTCACCGGCACGGCGCGCGCCACCACCAGCACGTTGGGCGTTCCGCCGAGCATGGCGATCGGCGTGAAATCGCGGACGGCGTCGTAGCCCAGGTTCCTCTTCACCGCGGGGTTGGTCGCGTGCGTCGCAACGTACCCGATCATCAGCGTGTAGCCGTCCGGTTTCGCGCGCGCCGTCGTCTGTGCGGCAATCGCGCCACCGGCGCCCGCCTGGTTGTCGATGACGAACGGCTGGCCCAGGGCCTCGCGCAATTTGTCGGCGATGATGCGCGCCACCAGGTCCACGCCGCCGCCGGGTGCCTGCGGCGCGATGATCTTCACCGGCCGGGCAGGATAGTTGTCCTGCGCGACGGCGGAGACACATGGCGCCGCGAGCAACGCGGCCAGGCACAGGTTCAGCGCTATCGCATGCGCTGCGCAAGGCCTGCCGTCCATGGGGGACGAATCCTCGACTGCTGCGGATCTACGCCGTAGGCTTGGCTTTTCGACCGGGGCCGGCGGGCGGCACATAGCCCGACACGCGGCACTGCCACGCGTCGATCCTCTTGCCGTTTTCAAAGCGGGTCAGGCTGCAGGTGATGACTTCGCGCGTGGCTTCGAGATCGGCGAGGCGCCGGCGAACCGTTGCGAGCGGCATGCCCATCTCCTTGGCAATTTCCAAATCAAGCCGCTGCCCGTATTTTTTCAAGCACTGCAGGACTTCGATCACGATTTACCCTCTCATGGACACGCCGCTTGGCCTTGGGCGCGCCGGCAAAATGCTCTGGGACCCCTCTGACCGGGGTAACCAAACATTATCCCGCATTTTGCGGCCAATAGCGAGGATTGCCGGAATTCGGCCTATTCTCGAGAGGCCGCGACCGCTGTGGCGTTCCGCGCGGCCCTTCCGCCTTCGTGTGCGGCGCTAGTCGAGCGTGCTGCGGAAAGTGCGCAATCCCAGCAGCATCACGAACAGCATGAACGCCAGCAGCGGCCACGCTTCGGGCAGGATTTCGACGAGTCCGTTGCCCTTCAGGAGGATGCCGCGAACGATGCGCAGGAAATGCGTCAGCGGCAGCACCTCGCCGATGTCCTGCGCCCATCCAGGCATGCCGCGGAACGGAAACATGAACCCCGACAGCAGCATCGACGGCAGGAAGAAGAAGAACGTCATCTGCATCGCCTGCAGCTGATTTCGTGCGAGCGACGAAAACGTGAGGCCGAGCGTCAGGTTCGCAGCGATGAACAGCAGAACGGCGGAAAAGAGCAGGGCCAGGCTGCCCGCCATCGGCACGCTGAACAGGACCCGCGCGAGGATCAGGATGATCGACACTTGCGTCAGGCCGATCAGCACGTAAGGAACGATCTTGCCGGTCATGACTTCCAGCGCCGTCGCGGGCGTGGCGAGCAGGTTCTCCATCGTGCCGCGTTCGCGCTCGCGCGTGATCGCGAGCCCGGTCATCATCACCATCGTCATCGTCAGGATCACGCCCATCAGGCCGGGGACGATGTTGTACTGCGTCACCGCCTCCGGGTTGTAGAGCGGATGGATGCGCACTTCGAACGCATTGGGCGACGACGCGAGCGGCGCTAGCGGCCCGATCAGGTCGTGCGCGAGCGCGGATTGCGCGAGCTGGTTCAGCGCGGCGATCGCATTGCCGGTGGCGGAGGGATCGGTGGCGTCGGCCTCGACCAATAACGCCGGGCGCTCGCCGCGCACGAGCTTGCGCGAGAAGTCCGCCGGAATCGTCACCACGAACTGCACGGCGCCCGTGGCCAGCATGCGCTCGGCGTCGCGCTCGTCGGCCGCCTCGCCGACCAAGTCGAAATAGTCGCTGTTGGCGAGGCCCGCCAAGATGCTTCGCGAGAATTCGCTGCGATCGGCGACCAGCAACGCGGTCGGCAGGTGCTTGGGATCCGAGTTGATCGCATAGCCGAAGAGCGTCAGCTGGATCACCGGGATGCCGACGATCATGCCGAACGTCAGCCGGTCGCGTTTGAGCTGAATGAATTCCTTGGCCACGATGCCCAGCCAGCGCGACCACGAGAACCACGTGTTCACGACGGGCTCTTTCCCGCGGGCGTTTCACCGGCATCGCCCATCAGGTGGATGAACACGTCCTCGAGGCCGGGCTCGACTTCAGTCCATGTCGTCTCGCGCTCGGCCATCAGCGGCGCGAGCGCGGCGCGCAAGCGCGCGGGGTCGGATCCGGTCACGTGCAACGCCGTGCCGAACGCCGCCACCTGCTCGACGGCGGGCAACGCGCGCAGGCGTGCCGCCAGCGCTGGAAGATCGCTGCCTTCGACCGACCACGTCGTCAGCGCCTGGCTCGCGATCACTTCCTGCGCGGTGCCCTGCGCCAGCAGCTTGCCGTAGAGGATGTAGCCCAGCTTGTGGCAGCGCTCGGCCTCGTCCATGTAATGCGTGCTCACGAGCACCGTGATGCCGCGGGCGGCGAGCGCGTGCAGCTCCTCCCAGAAGTCGCGGCGCGCCTTGGGGTCGACGCCGGCGGTCGGCTCGTCCAGCAGCAGCAGTCGAGGGTTGTGCAGCAGGCAGGCGGCCAGCGCCAGCCGCTGTTTCCATCCGCCGGACAGCGCACCGGCCAGCTGCTTCGCGCGCGATGTCGAGTCCCAGATGCTCGAGCGCCTCGTCGACATGGGCGCGCGGCGTCATCCATGCCATACATGCGCGCGACGAAGTTGAGGTTCTCGCGGATCGTCAGGTCTTCCCAGAACGAGAAGCGTTGCGTCATGTAGCCGACTTCGCGTTTGATCGACTTGGCCTCGCGGACGATGTCGAAACCCAGGCAGCGGCCCTCCCCGCTGTCGGGCGTGAGCAGCCCGCACAACATGCGGATCGACGTGGTCTTGCCGCTGCCGTTCGGGCCCAGGAAGCCGAAGATCTCGCCGCGCCGCACCGACAGCGAGAGATCGCGCACCACGTGGTTCTTGCCGAAGAACTTGTTGAGGCCGCGGACGTCGATGACGACATCCCCGGTCTCGTGCGTCCCGGCATTCATGTCGTCATTGCGGCAGGACGACGTCGACGGGCTGGCCGGGATTGAGCCGCGCGGCAACGTCGGCCGACGGCTTGGCTTCGACGAGAAACACGAGTTTCGCGCGGTTGTCGCGGGAATACAGCACGGGCGGCGTGAATTCCGCGCGGTCGGAAATGAAGGTGATCGTGGCGGGCATCGCCGCCCCGCATCCGTCGCAGGAGAAATTGACGGTCTGGCCCGGCTTGACCCGGCCCATCGCGGGCTCGGGCAGGAAGAACCTGATCTTCACGTTCGCCGGCGGCAGCAGACTCGCGACGGGAAATCCGGCGGCGACCCAATCGCCGATGACGTAATAGGTGTCGTTGACGCGGCCGGTGACGGGCGACGTGATCGCGCGCTGGCCCAACTTCCAGTCGGCCTGCGCGAGCGCCTCGCGCGCCGCGCGCGAATCGGCTTCGGCGGCGCGGATCTCGTCGGTGCGCGCCGGCAGCTTGGCCGTGACGACGGACGCCTGCAGCTGCGCGACCGCGGCCTGGTCGCGCTTCACCTGCATCTGCGCGTCGTCGATCACCGCCTTGCTGACGAAGCCGCTTGCGTAGAGCTTTTGCTGGCGGTCGAGGTTGGCCACCGACAGGTCGCGCGTGGCCATCGCCATGCGCAGCTGTTCCGCGACGGTCTCTACTTCCGGCGGGCGCTTGCCGGTGCGGAGGTTTTCCAGTCGCGCCTGTGCCGCCTGCAGTTCCTGCTCCGACTGGCGGCGCGCGGCCACTTCGTTTTCGCGTTCGAGCGAGAACAACGGCGCGCCGGCGCTCACCTGGTCGCCGCGCTTGACGGACAGCTGCGTGAGCGCTCCGGCAAATGGCGCGGCGACGCGAACGTACTCGCCTTCGACGTAGCCCTGGATCGGGCGCTCGCCCGACGGCGCGCAGCCGGTCGCGACAAGTGCCGCAAGCGCGAATCCGAACGCGCGCATTTGCAAAGCCACCATCGCCAAAAGGGGCCGGCATTGCGCCGACCCCTCTGCGAGCGCCAGGCGCGACGACGTCAACGTGCCCGTGCGCGCATCGCCGCCGGATGCCCCGGAAGCGTCATGCGCTTTCCAGTGTCGACCAACTGGTCGCCGACCACCTGCAGGATCGTCACGTCGCTGTCGAGGAAATTGCCGACGTACAGATACTTTCCGTCGTCGCTGAATGCCAGGCCTTCCGGGAGCCCGCGCACTTCGACTTCGTTGGTCCGCGTCACCTTCTTGCCATCGATCTTCAATGCTACGACGGACCCGTTGCGATTGTAGAAGAAAGCCCTCTTGTCGGCGTTCGATCCGCGCAGGATGACGGCCACCGCCATCTTCCCGTCGGGGCTGATGGCAAAGCCTTCGGGACCGTCGCCCACGACGACCTTGTCGATCACGCGCGGCGGCGCGGCCTCGAGATCGATGACGGTGACGGTGTCGATGTTGCCGTCGGAGGCGCCCGACAGGCCGTTATCCGCGGTCAGCAACAGCTTGCCGTCCGGCGTGATATCGAGGTTGTACGGCCACCAGCCGACCGCGATATCCTGCTTGTCGTAAGTGACCTTGTCGCCGTTGATCGCGAGCAACGCGGCCTTGTGGCCCGGAAATTTCGCCGCCACCGCGCGCTTGCCATCGCTGGTGATCGCGACATGCGACACCTGCTCGCCCATCGCAACGGTGTCGATCACCTTCACCGACTTGCCCGCGATCTTCAGCACGGTGATCGAATTGTCGGCGCGATTCGCGATCAGCGCGAGGTCGCCCGCGTGGCTGATCGCCATGCCGGAGGGTTGCTTGCCCACCGTCACCGTGTCGATCAGCTTGGGTGGATCGAGCGTCAGGTCGATCACGTACAGCTTGTTGTCGGGGACGGCCTTCCACGACGCGCCATCGGCCACCCAGTCCATCGAATTGGCTACCAGTCCGAGCTTTCCGTCGGGCGTAATCTGCAGGTTGGTCGGCGGTCCGAAGACAGTGTTCATCAGCGGAAGATTCGCGACGATCTTCGGCGCCAGCGGATCGGAGCCGATGTCGACCACCAGCACGTTGTCCTTCCCCGGCGCCATCATGACGGGCTTGCCCGCGTCATCCCACAGGATTTTCTGGTCGTTGGCGACGAGCATGAGTTCGCGCTTGTTCGAAGGCGGCGACGTCGCGCAACCGGCGAGCATCGCAGCGGCCAGTACGATCGCAAATCCGCACTTGAGCTGTAGTGTCATGGTTTCCTCCCTTGTAGTCCGGGAAGGATACCGCTAGAGGCGACGGAAACGCCAGCGCCGCCGGCTCGCCCCACCTAACGGGATACGAGCGCGATCGATACCGCGCGGCCGCGCGCGCCGCCTGTGGAGCGTCAGTACTTGACGCTGCAGCCGTACGGCGTGGTGTTCGCGACGCTTACCGGCTTGCCGGCGAGCGCCTCGGTGAGCGCCGCGCGCACGTAGTTGTTCGCGACCTTCGCGTCCGCGGGATTGGCGGAGCGCCTGTCGTCGATGGCGCCGTCGTAGATTACGTTGCCGGCCGGGTCGACGACGAACATGTGCGGCGTGGTCTTGGCGCCGTACGCCCGTCCGGTGGCGCTCGTTCCATCCACCAGCGCGGCCCGCGGCGCGGCGTCCTTCGCCACCATCCATTCGCCCATCTGCTTGGGCGTCTTGTACTCGTAGCTCGACTGGTTGGTGGAGTTCACCGCCAGCCAGACGACGTCGCGCGCGCCCCATTCCTTCTGCAGACTCTGCATGTTGCCGCTGTTGTAGTGCTTGCGCACGAATGGGCATTCCGGATTGGTCCACTCGAGCACGACGTACTTGCCGCGGTAATCGGACAGCTTGACGGTCTTGCCCGTGGCATCGGTGAGCGCGAATTCGGGCGCCGGCGTGCTTGCGGATGTTGCGCCGGCCAGCAAGGCAAGCAGCCATGGCAGCAGACGAAGGAAATGCGGCATGGGGGCCTCCGCCAATGTCATGGGGAGATCAGTTGAGCGTCACAGTTTGGGGAGTTCCCAGCGTCGCGAGCGCGTCGAGGACCGTTCGCTTCTTCAGGATCTCGGGCAGCACCAGCGGTTCCTTGCCCGGACGATAGAGAACGTAAACGGGAACGCCTTGGCGGCCCAGCGCCGCGAGCGCGCGCGTGATCACCGGATCGCGGCGCGTCCAGTCTGCGCGCACGAGCTCGACGCCGCGGCTGGCGAAGGCGTCGCGGATCTTGGGATCGTTCAGAACCAGCCTCTTGTTCACCTGGCAGGTAACGCACCATGCCGCTGTGAAGTCGACGAACACCGGATGCCCGCCTTCGCCCAAGTCGGCAACGACTGTCGTTGTGAATGCATGCCACGGTCCGGCGTTGTAGGACGCCGCGGCCGGCCGCGCCTCGACGTCGCCGCCGCGCACCAGCGGCCACGCGACGACGCCGGCGCACACGACCGCAACGGCTGCCGCCGCACCCCAGGAGCGGCCCGTGCCGACGCGGTAGAGCCGCCACGACCACAGCCCGAACGCGACGATGACGAGCGTCACCAGCAGCCGGACCACGGCGTCGTTGTCCAGTTGCGCGCCGAGCACCCAGATCAGCCACGCCACCGTCGCATAGAGCGGGAATGCAAGAACCTGCTTCAGGCGCTCCATCCAGGCGCCAGGCCGCGGCAGCACGCGGCGCCATCCGGGAAACCACGCGAGCAGGCCGTAGGGAAGCGCCATCCCGAGCCCCAGCGCGACGAACACGGCGAGCGTGACAGCGGCGGACTGCGAGAGCGCGTAACCCAACGCCGCGCCCATGAAAGGCGCCGTGCACGGCGCGGCGATGACGACCGCGAGAATGCCCGAGAACCCGGCGTCGAAGTATGGATTGCGCACGGTCCATCCGGCCGCGGAGGACGGAACGAGCGAGCTGAATTCGAACACGCCGGAAAGGTTGAGCCCGAGTGCAAAGAACAGGATCGCGAGGCCGACAACGACCGCCGGCGATTGGAGTTGGAAGCCCCAGCCCAACTGCTCGCCGGCGGCACGCAGGATCAGCAGCAGCCCTGCCAGCGTGACGAACGTCGCGACGACGCCGGCGGCGAACGCGATTCCCTGCCTGCGATGCATGCGGGAGCTGGCGTGGTCCTGCGCGAGGTGCAGCGCCTTGAGCGAGAGCACCGGGAACACGCAGGGCATCAGGTTGAGGATCAGCCCGCCGATGAACGCAAGGACGATCGCGAACGGAAGGGATATGTCCGCGCCGGGCGCGACACCGCCCGTCGGCGCAAGGTCGATGACCGGCGCAGGCGCGGCCTTGGCGCCGGCGGTGACCGTTCCGACCAACGGCACGTCGACCGTCACCGCGGCCACACGCTCGCCGTCTTCGACGAAGCCGTTGCTGGCGGCGACCACTCCCGCGACACGCTTGAAGTCGGGCGCCAGTTGCACCGCGACAGGCAGCGTCAACGTGTAGGCGCCGCTCGAATCGCGGTCGAGAATCTGCTTGCGCGACGGTTCGATGCGGCCCTCGTCATGCGGGAAGAACATGAGCGATCCGGGGTCGGCGACGCCTTCCGGCGGCGTGAGCGTCAACGCGACTTTCGCGCCGTCGCCTTGCGCGGAGACCTGCCAGCCCTGCAGCGGCGTGGGCAGCGCCGCGCGCGTCGCGGCAATGGCGCTGCCCCACTGCGGATAGGGATCGGAGCGCTCCGCCACCGGCAATTCGATGTCGAGGTCGGCGCCTTCGGGAATGCACACGTCCTTGCACACCAGCCAGTCGGCGTGCGCGGCCAGCTTGTACGTCGTGCCGACCGGCGCGTCGCGCGGCACCGTGATGCCTGTGAGCAGCAGGACCTCGCCTTCGTATCCATAATTGACGAGCGGGCCCGTCGGCAGTGCGCGTGGCGCGGGCCACTGGATCGCGCCGACGCCGACGCCATCCGGCAGCTTCCAGGCAATCGTCGTGGCCAGCCCGGAATCGCCCGGATTGCGCCAATACGTGTGCCAGCCGTCCACCATCTTGAGCCGCAGCGCGACGGTGTCGGGCTTGCCCGGGACCAGCGCCGTGTGTTCGGACACGAGTTCCGCCTGGACGTGTTCGGTCTTCACCGGCGCGGCCGCGAGCGCGCCGGCGAACGCCGCCAGCAGAACGCCGCCGAATACGCACAGCGTAGTCGTCAGAGCGCGCTTTGATGAATCCGGTTGAGCCATGGCTTCGTCTTTGGTGCGCGGCCGCGAAGGAGGTTCCCTTGCGTAAACTACAATTATCGCCCGAGGATTCCCTCGCCGCCTAAATTGCCCCCGGGCGGCTTATGACAATAGCATAAACGCCCTGTGCGGGGCCAGAAAACGACGGCCCCATGCTCGAAGCGCTGCTGGTCTCCATCGCCGTCGTCGCCATCGGGGAGTTGGGCGACAAGACGCAATTGCTCACTCTGGTGCTGGCGGCGCGCTACGGCAAGCCCTGGCCGATCATCGGCGGCATCCTCGTCGCAACGCTGTTCAACCACACCCTTGCCGGCGCCGTCGGGCACTGGATCCGCGATGCCGTCCCTCCCGATCTCCTGCGCTGGGGACTGGCGCTGTCGTTCTTCGCGGTGGCGGCCTGGGCGCTCAAGCCCGATCACCTCGATGAAGGCTACGCACCGGCAACGTCCAGCCGCAATGTCTTCACCGTGACCGTCGTCGCTTTCTTCCTGGCCGAAATGGGTGACAAGACGCAGATCGCCACGGCGATGCTCGCCGCGAAATTTGATTCGCTCATCGCCGTCGTCGCGGGCACCACATTGGGCATGCTGCTCGTCGATGCGCCTACCGCGTTCATCGGCAACGCGGCGGCGAAGCGCCTTCCGATGCGCGCGATCCGCATCGCTGCCGCCGCGGTGTTCGCCGCGCTCGGCGTTTGGGTGCTGGCGGCACCCGCGGCGGGCGCGTAGGCGGCCGGTATAATCGACGATTCACGACATTCGCGACCTTTTGCCGCGCTTTTCCCTTATTCGCCCATGAAACCGTTCAACCCGAAGGATATTGAGGCAGCGGCGCAAGCCGCGTGGACCGCGGCGGACGCCTACCTCGCGGTCGAACGGCCGGACCGCAAGAAGTTCTATTGCGTGTCGATGCTGCCCTACCCTTCCGGCCGGCTGCACATGGGCCACGTGCGCAACTACACGATCAACGACGCCATGTACCGGCACCTGCGGATGAAAGGCTTTAACTGCCTGATGCCGATGGGGTGGGACGCGTTCGGCCTGCCGGCGGAGAACGCGGCGATGAAGGCCGGCGTCGCTCCCGCGAAGTGGACGTACCAGAACATCGCGTCGATGAAGCAGCAGATGCAATCATTGGGGCTCGCGATCGACTGGTCGCGCGAATTCGCCGCCTGCGATCCCTCTTACTACCGGTGGAACCAATGGTTCTTCCTCAAGATGCTCGAGAAGGGCATCGCGTACCGGAAGACGCAGGTCGTCAACTGGGACCCGGTCGACCAGACGGTGCTCGCGAACGAGCAGGTCATCGACGGCCGCGGATGGCGCACCGGCGCGCCGGTGGAAAAGCGCGAGATTCCCGGCTACTACCTCAAGATCACCGATTACGCCGACGAACTTCTCGCGTTCCTGGACAAGATGCCCGGGTGGCCGGACCGCGTGAAGACGATGCAGGCCAACTGGATCGGCAAGAGCGTCGGCGTCCGGTTCGCGTTCACGCACGACATCCGCGATGATGGTGGCGCGCTGATCGGCGATGGACGGATGTACGTGTTCACGACGCGCCCCGACACGATCATGGGCGTCACGTTCTGTGCGGTCGCGGCCGAGCATCCGCTCGCCTTGCGCGCCGCGAAGGCCAACCCCGCGCTCGCCGACTTCCTCGACGAATGCCGCCGCGGCAGCGTCATAGAGGCCGACCTGGCCACGATGGAAAAGAAAGGCATGCGCACCGGACTCTTCGTGACGCATCCATTGACCGGCGAGCCGGTCGAGCTCTGGGTCGGCAACTACGTGCTGATGGCCTACGGCGACGGCGCCGTGATGGGCGTTCCCGCCCACGACGAGCGCGACTTCGAGTTCGCGAAAAAATACGGGCTGCCGATCAAGCAGGTGATTGCCGTGCCGGGCGAGGAATTCTTGGTCGAGATGTGGCAGCCGTGGTACGCGGACAAGGAGCGCGGCCGCTGCGTGTTCTCGGTCAAGTACGACGACTTGACCTATGCGGAGGCCGTCGACGCGGTAGCCGCCGACTTAGCCGCCAAGGGCCTGGGCGAGAAGAAGGTCACGTTTCGCCTGCGCGACTGGAGCGTATCGCGCCAGCGCTACTGGGGGACGCCGATCCCGATCATCCACTGCGACGGCTGCGGGCCGGTGCCGGTGCCCGAGGCAGATCTTCCCGTCGTGCTGCCGGAGGACTGCGTTCCGGACGGCGGCGGCAATCCGCTCAACAAGCGCCCCGATTTCCTGAACGTCGCGTGTCCGAAGTGCGGCAAACCGGGGCGGCGCGAGACCGACACGCTGGACACGTTCGTCGATTCTTCGTGGTACTACATGCGCTACACGTCGCCAGGTGCGGCCACGATGGTCGACGCACGCGACGACTACTGGATGCCGATGGACCAATACATCGGCGGCATCGAGCACGCGATCCTGCACCTCCTCTATGCCCGGTTCTGGACCAAGGCGATGCGCGACCTGGGACTCGTGAAGATCGACGAACCGTTCACGCGGCTCTTCACGCAGGGCATGCTGCTCAACCACATCTATTTCCGGCGCAATGCGAAGGGCGGCAAGGAGTATCACTCGCCCGACGTCGTCACGCCGATGACCGACGCCGCAGGACATATCACCGGCGGCCGGCTGGCCGACGGTACGCTCGTGGAGTACGGCGGCGTCGGCAAGATGGGCAAGACCGAGCAGAATGGCGTCGAGCCGCAGGACTTGATCGACAAATATGGCGCGGACACCGCGCGGCTCTACGTGATGTTCGCCGGTTCGCCGGACGATTCCGCGATCTGGTCAGACGCCGGCGTCGAGGGGGCGCACCGCTTCCTGAAGCGCCTGTGGACGTTCGCGGAGACGCACGCCGATGCCGTGAAAGGCGCGGCGGGCCGCTTCGACTTCCGGGACGCCGACGTCGCCGTCAAGGCGGCACGCCGCGACCTTCACGTTACGCTGAAGCAGTCGAACTACGACTACGAGCGCATTCAGTACAACACCGTCGTGTCGGCGGGCATGAAGATGCTCAACACGCTCGAAGCGCTGCCGCCGGCCGCACGCGGCGCCGATGCGCTGAGACGCGAGGGCCTCTCCATCCTGCTGCGCACGCTCTACCCAATCATTCCCCACGTGACCTGGGCGCTGTGGCAGAACTTGGGGCTGGCCGCCCAATACGGCGAACTGCTCGACGCCGCGTGGCCGGACGTCGACGCTGCCGCGCTCGCGCAGGACGAGATCGAACTCGTGCTGCAGGTGAACGGCAAGCTGCGTGGCAAGTTGAGTGTACCGGCGACGGCGGACAACGCCGCCATCGAAGCGGCCGCGCGCGCGAGCTCCGACGTCTCGCGACATGCCAATGGCGCACCGGTGAAGAAAGTCATCATCGTGCCGGGCCGGCTCGTCAACGTGGTCGTATGACCGGCGCCGCGGCCCTGCGCTGGTTTTTCGCGCTCGCCGCACTCTGCCTTTCCGCGTGCGGCTTTCACCTGCGAGGCGAGGCGAACTATGCGTTCGACTCCGTCTATCTCGACTCCGCGGCGCCTCCGACGTTCAACAACGAAATGAAACGCGCGCTGGCGAGCGCGGGCAGTGCGAAGCTGGTGGAGACCGCGGCCGAAGGCCAGGTCGTGCTGGTCATTCCCGTGGTCCAGGACGACAAGGAAGTGCTGTCGCTGTCCACGGCCGGCGCGGTGCGCGAATACCAGCTGATCAAGCGCGTGTCCTTTCGCCTGCACGACAAGGACGGCAACGACTGGATGCCGGCGGGCGAGATCACGACGCGGCGCTCTTACACGTTCCAGGAAACGCAGGTGCTGGCGCGCGACTTGGAAGAGCAGCGCCTGCAGAAGGACATGCAGACCGACGTCATCCAGCAGATCATAAGGCGGCTGCAGGCGGCCAAGAAGCCGGCGTAGCGACCGTCCAGCCGGATCATGCAAGTTCGCGCCGAAGACCTATCCGACCACCTGCAGCGCGGCGTCAAGGCGCTGTACGTGATCCACGGGGACGAGCCGCTGCTGGCGCTGGAAGCCGGCGACGCGGTCCGCGCGGCAGCGCGTGCGGCGGGAGCCTCGGAGCGCGAAATCTTCGTCGTCGAAGGCGGTTTTCGCTGGGATGCGTTCATCGCCGCCAACGCCAATCGCGGCCTCTTCGGCGACCGCAAGCTCGTCGATGTGCGCATCCCGTCGGGCCGGCCCGGCGGCGAGGGCGGCAAGGCGCTCGAAGCCTATGCGGCAAATCCGAATCCGGACAATGTGATGCTCGTCACGTTGCCGCGCCTCGACCGCGCCACGCAATCGTCGGCCTGGTTCGAGGCATTGGCGAGCGCCGGCGTGACGGTCGCCGTGTACCCGGTCGACCGCGACGCGCTGCCCGCGTGGATCGCCGCGCGAATGAAGCGCCACCGGCAGCATGCGTTGCGCGAGACGCTCGCGTTCCTGGCCGACAGTTGCGAGGGCAACCTCCTGGCCGCACGCCAGGAGATCGAGAAGCTGGCGCTGCTGTTGCCCGAAGGCGAACTCGACGGCGACGCGGTCGAGCGCGCGATTGTCGACGTCGCGCGCTACGATGTGTTCCAGTTGTCGGAAGCCTGGCTGGCCGGCGACGCGACGCGCGTCCTGCGTATTCTGAGCCTACTGCGAGCCGAAGGCGACGCGCCCGTTCCCGCCATCTGGCAGCTCGCCGAAGACGTGCATGCGATCGCCGCCGTGCACACGCAGGTGCGCGAAGGGACGCCGCTGCCGACGGCCGTGCGCAATGTGCGCGTCTGGGGCAAGCGGCAAACGGCGCTGGAGCGCGCCGTGAACCGCGTTACGCCCGCGTCCGTTCCGGCGTTGCTGCTCTCGCTCGCCAGGCTCGACGCGCTGTCCAAGGGTCTGGGGTCGGGCGACGCGTGGGATGCGCTTGCCGACGTCGCGCTGGCGCTGTGCGGCAAGCCGATTTTCGCCGCGGCTTAAGCGGCTTAAGCGAGGGGGGTGACCATGTACCGGAAAATTCTCGTCGCGTACGACGGTTCGCCGGAATCCCGGCTGGCCTTGAGCGAATGCATCCGCCTGACGCCCGGCCCCACGACCGAGGTTCACTTGGCGGGCGTCGTCCACGATCCGTCGCTCTACGTCCTGGTGGGCGAATATGTGCCGGAGATCGCGCTGGACGACGACCAGGCGCGCGTCGACGCGGACTTGAAGGAAGCCGCCGCGCAGCTCGAAGGCTGCGGCCTCGCCGTCACGCGGCACGTGCTCGTCGGGGAACCGGTCATCGTCATCGCCCGGCTGGTGGAGGCGCTCGGCATCGACCTCCTGATCCTCGGCCATCCGCGCAGCAAGAAGTTTGCGATGCGGTGGTGGCGCGGCTCGACCGATGCGTTGCTCCTCGAACGCGTCCGCTGCAGCATCCTCGTAGCCGCCGACCCGCCGCGCGACTGATTTGCGATAGTGGGGCCAGGCTCGGCCAAGCGCCTGCTGCGCGACTGGGGTACTGGAGCGCAGCGCGAGGTCAGGCTTGGCCGAATGCCCGCAGCGCGACTGGGGTAATGGAGCGCGGAAGGCATTCGGCCAAGCCTGACTCCTACTTGCCGTGCTTGGCGTTCTTGTGCGCGTGCTTCCCCTCCTGTTCATCCAGCACGAGGTCCGCCGCACCTTCGCCCTTGTCGCGCTTGGCAAGGTCCGCCAACAAGCCCGCGTCGCTCAGGTCGAGCAGATGTGAGTTTTCCCAATCCCGCTGCGCGACTTTCTCGAGGTGCTTGATGACATGCGCATCGTCGACTTCGATGGCGAGTTCGCGGCGGCCGTCGAAGCTCCCGGGCGCTAGATTGACCGAGCCGACGATGGCCCGCGCGCTGTCGGCCAGCATCATCTTGCCGTGCAGTTTCAGTCCCTTGAGCTTGTGCACCTTGGCCCCGACGTCCTGCATGATCCGCAGGCCGCCGACGCCTTCGATCAGCTTGTCCTTCTTGAGCGAATGCGGCGGACGCGCCAGGATGTGCACCTTCACGCCGCGCGTGACGGCGCGCACGACGCGCTCGATGATCACCGCGTCCTGGTAGCGCTCGTTCTGCAGCCACAGCGAGTGCTTCGCGCGGTCGACGAAGTGGGCGAAGCGTTCGCGGCCGTTCGTGTTGCACCAGATGAGGAGCGCCTTGTCGCCCGCATCGAAGGGCTTGCGGTGCCAGTCCGCCTCGAAGCAGGCGACGACCTCGTCGACTTCGTGCTTGTGCGTCGTGACGATCGCATAGTCGCGCGTCTCCGTAACGTTTCGCGTCTCCCAGTTGAGCGACATGACGAAGGCGGTCGCGTCGTCGACGACCATCGATTTCTCGTGCGTCAGGTCGAACACCGGATTGCTGTCCTGCACCGTCACACCGCCGTTCGTGAGCGTCTTGCGCGTCTCCTCGTTCTCGGCCTCGCCGCTGCGCCGCGCGGCGTTGAGCATCACCCGGGCATCGACGCCGCGCTTGGCTGCGGCGATCACCGCCTGGATGAGGCCGGGGTCCGAGAATGTGAACATCTTCACGCGCAGCGATTTCCTGGCGCCGTCGATGGCCGCCAGCAGCGGCTTCGACGTGTCGTCCGGCATCACGAGCAAGGAGCGGGACATGAGAGTTTGTCTTCAGGTTGTGGCGTGGGATGGCTGGGTTTCGTACTGGATCCGGTGCAATTCCGCGTAGACGCCGTTGCGGGCGAGGAGCTCGTCGTTGGTGCCTTCCTCTGCGACGACACCTTCGAAGCGGAAGGGAATCATCGCCGCGATGGCGCGCGAGCGTCAAGCCGGCCAGCGATCATCAACCGCGGAAGTCGCCCCACATCGCGTTGATCGCGGCCAATGACGCCAGCGCCGCCGTCTCGGTCCGCAGCACGCGCGGCCCGAGACGCACGGGCTTCAGGCCAGCCCGCGCCGCTTGCGCGACCTCGTCGGACGCCAATCCTCCCTCGGGCCCGACCAGAATCTCGAGCGCGTCCCGCGGCCGCGGCGCATCGGCGAGCGACGCTTCCGCCCCAGGGGAAAGAACGAACCCCGGTATTGCGGCGGACCTTCCGCCGAGCCAGCGTTCGAGCGTCACCACATCGTGCACGCCGGGAATCCGATTGCGTCCGCACTGCTCGCACGCCGCGATGACGATCTGGCGCCAGTGCGCGAGGCGCTTCTCGCCGCGCTCGCCATCGGGCAGGCGCGCGCTGCGCGCGGTCAGGACCGGCCGGATCGCCGCGGCACCCAACTCCACTGCACGGCGCACCGCGTGATCCATCGCATCGGTGGCGGCGATCCCCTGCACGAGCGTCACGGCAAGCGCGCTCTCGCGTTCGATTGTGTCGAAGCGGTCGACGTGCACGACCGCGCTGCGCTTGTCGGCCCGAACCAGCGTCGCCGTGAATTCGCCGCCGGTGCCCGTGAACAGCGCGACGCGATCGCCCACCGCCAGGCGCAGGACGCGCAACGCGTGGTGCGCAGCCGCGTCCGGCAGCGCGTATTCGCGGCCGACGTCGTCCGGACCGAGTTCGCCGGGGCAATGGAATCGGGGTGCGCTCATTTCGCCGCTGCGGCGAGAAAGTCGAAATGGAACAGGTCCGACTGCGGCCGATACCCGATCTTCGCGTAGATCGAGTTCGACACGGGATTGGCGAGGTCGGTGATGAGGAAGAGCCGCTGCCGCCCCTCGTCCAGCAACGCCTGCGACAGCGCGGCGACGAGCGCTGTCGCATAGCCGCGTCCGCGCGCCTGCGGAGGCGTGTAGACCGGGGCGACGCGCGCTGCGTCGGGCGGCGCATCGGTCCACCCGGCGAACGCGACGGCGCCGGCGTCGTCCCAGATCCAGAACTGGCCGCGTTCGATGCGCTTGGGCACCAGCGCGCGCATGCGCTCCGGGTCTTCCGGCAGTTCGATCTCCTTGATGAACGCGTGCTGCGCAGCGCCTATCCACTCCGCGTCGTCGACCGTCGCACGGCGCGCGGCGCCCGGCGGCCGCGGGACCGCCTCGACTTGCTCGAGCTTGTGATTTCGCAGGCTCACGCGCAACGCATGCGGCCGGCCGGTCAGCGCGCGCCATTCGCCGGCAAAAGCTTCGCACGCTGGCGCTGTGCCGACCACGCCTTGCAGAGCGGCGATGTTTTCGGGCCTCTGCGCGAAGACATCGCGGGCGAACGCAACGGCCGCCGCGGGATCGCTTGCCCCGATCCAGAGGCCGCCCAATCCGCGCCATACTGCCGCGCCGGCCGTGCCTTCGTCACCGACGGTTGCCAGATACGTGTTTTCGGATTCGGCCGGCGGGTTGCGGACGAGCCCCGTCGCCCACGCGATATAACTACTCGCGAGCGCTTCGTCGCGCGCGAGAACCGGGGCCGCCGCAGCGAGAAACGCCATTGGGTCGGCGTGGCGAACGACATTTTTCGACGGCACAGCCATCCGCCGATTCTGCCACAGGCGCGCACCGCCGCCGCGAAGGTTCAGGCGACGAGCTCGCGATAGGCGTGCCACGTCGCGTGGCCGATGACCGGAACGGCGACCGCGAGACCCACGAACCACGTCGCGAATCCGGCCGCCGTGAGCACGACGATGACGAGCCCCCACACGATCATCGCCGGAACGTTGGCCGTGAACGCGCGCAGGCTCGTCAGTGCGGCGACGATGCCATCGGTGTTGCGATCCAGCATCATCGGCACCGACACCACGCTGATCGCGAACACCAGCACGGCGAAGAAGCCACCCACGCAGACATAGGCGAGAAGGAATTCGACGTGCTCGAACGACAGCACCTGCGAAAGGAACCCCTGCAGGTCCGGCATGTCGTAGGTGAAGAACAGCGCAAAGACGACCAGCGATGCGCGCGCCCAGACCAGCAGGATGACGCCGAGCACCAGCGCGAACATGCCGACGGCGCCGACGTTGGGCCGCCACGCATCGAGCGTCGGCGCGAGCCATGCGGGCTTGCCCTGCTCCAGGCGCCACGACAGATCGTACAGCCCGATCGCCAGGAACGGCCCGACCAGGAAGAATCCGGTGACGAGCGCAGACACGTATTGATAGGCACGACCGAACACGAAGTAGATGAGGAAGCCCATCAGCGCAAAGCACGCGCCGTAGAAAAGGCTGGGCAACGGGTGCGCGCGGAAATCGCGCCACCCTGCGGCGAGCCAGCGGAAGGGCGCGCCGAGTGCGACGATACGGATCGTGGGCAGCGCGGAGACGGTGGAATCGTTGCCCGACATCATCGGTGCCTACAGGAATTCGCGCAGCGCATCGAGCACGGCATCGGGCTCTTCCGCCATCATCGCGTGGCCGGTTCCCGCGAGCGTCACCGTGCGTTTGTCGGCGAGCGCAGCGAGCAGCGCCTGCGCGCCCTTCACCGGCGTCATGAGGTCGCGCGTGCCGAGGATGGCGAGCACCGGACAGCGCACGCGCGCCGCCGCGGCCAGCCCCTGTGCATACGACTGACAGGCCGCGAGGTCGGCGTACAGCACACCCGGGCGCGCGCGCTCCATGAGCCGCATCGAGTTGCCCGTCATCCACATTCCCGGAACGGCATTGCCGCCCAGCTGCTTGCCGGCGGAGAACGACCAGCCGGTGATCAGTTCGTACGCGACGTGGTCATTGGCACGCGCGGCGGAGAGCAACTCGTCGCTCACGAGCATCGGCGCCGCCGGACCCAGCAATGCGAGCTTGGTGACCCGGTCCGCGTGCCGCGCGGCGCACTCCAGCACGGCCAGCGACCCGAGCGAATGGCCGACGAGCGCGGTGCGGCCCACGCCTGCGGCGTCGAGCGCGCGCGGTATCCAGTCGGCGATGGCCTCTATCGCGGCCAGCGGCGCGCCGCCGGACCGGCCGTGCCCGGGAAGGTCCACCGCAAGCACGTTGAATCCATGGTGCGCGAAGTACCGCGATTGCAGCGCCCACACGCTGTGATCGCTGGCCGCGCCGTGGACGAACACGATCGCGGACTTGCCCGCATCCAGCGGGCGGGAGCCGGTGTACGCGTAGCACTCCGTGCCGTTTACCGTGAATCGCATGTCGGTATCGACTCCGCGGGCAGGTCAGGCTTTTCCCGCCGCGTACAGCGCCCGGCTCAGGTCCTCGATCAGGTCATCGGGATCCTCGAGACCGACCGACAGGCGAATCGTGCCTTCGGTGATGCCTGCCTTGGCGAGGTCGTCGACGGACATTCGGAAGTGGGTCGTCGATGCCGGATGGATGACGAGCGATTTCGCGTCGCCGACGTTGGCCAGGTGGGAAAAGAGGTTCAGCGTCTCGATGAACTTGCGTCCCTGAGTCCGCGTGCCGCGGAGGTTGAACGAGAATACGGCGCCGCAGCCGCGCGGCAGCAGTGCCTTGGCGAGCGCGTGATCGGGATGGCCGGGCAACTCCGGATAGCCGACCTCCGCGATGAACTGGTGCGCGGCGAGGAACGCTACGACGCGCCGCGTATTCTCCACGTGGCGGCCCATCCGCAGGGGAAGAGTCTCGATGCCCTGCAGGATCTGGAACGCGGTAAACGGCGCCATGCAGGCGCCGAAATCGCGGACGCCTTCGCGGCGCGCGCGCAACAGGAACGCCGCGGTCGTCGATTCCTCGGTGAACACCATGTCGTGGAAGCCGCGGTAGGCTTCCGTCAGAGTCGGAAACTTGCCGCGCGCCGGCCCCGCTTCCCAGTCGAACCGGCCGGAGTCGACCAGCACGCCGCCGATCACGACGCCGTGCCCCGAAAGAAATTTGGTGGCCGAGTGGAACACGAGGTCGGCGCCGTGATCGAACGGGCGCATGAGCCACGGCGTGGTGAACGTCGAGTCGACCAGCAACGGCACGCCGTGCTCGTGCGCCAATTGGGCCACGCGCGGAATGTCGAGCACGTCCAGACCCGGATTGCCCAGCGTCTCGCCGAAGAAGAGGCGCGTGGTCGGCCGTACCGCCGCGCGCCATTCGTCGATGCTGCGCGGATCGACGAACGTCGTCTCGATGCCGAAGCGCGGCAGCGTGTAGTCGAGGAGGTTGTGCGAGCCGCCGTAGAGCGACCGCGACGCGACTATGTGCGATCCGGCGCCCAGCAGCGTGGCGATCGCGAGATGCAACGCAGCCTGTCCGCTCGCCGTGCCGATTGCGCCAACGCCGCCTTCCAGCGCCGCCACGCGCTCTTCGAGGACCGCGACGGTCGGGTTGGAAATGCGCGAATAGACGTGTCCTGCGCGCTCCATGTTGAACAGCGCGGCCGCATGGTCGGTGTCCGGAAAGACGAAGGATGTGGACTGGTAGATCGGCGTCGCCCGCGCACCGGTTGCCGGGTCCGGCCGCGCGCCCGCGTGCAGCGAAAGTGTGTCGAAGCGGTGCGTCTTGGGTTTGCTCATCGGGGCCTCGCGGTGGCACGGATTCTAGGCGCAATCGACGCGAGCCGCCACGCGCGGTGCGCGTAAAATGGTCGGCATGAAGCGCGGCGAACCCACAGGCGAGGACCGGCCGCCCCCTGCGCCCGATCCGCTGCGGCGCGCGCCGGGCGAGCCGCCCGAGCGCGGTCGGGGCGCCACGTTCAATCCACAGAACCGCTATCGGCGCCAGGGTCGCGAGGCGTACGACGACGGCTGGGCTGCCGTGCCCGCCGATTCCGAAGACGCCGATGAGCCCGCGCCGCTCAAGACGACGGTGACGATACAGCCGGCGCGGACGATCATTGCGCGCAACGCATCGCCGGACATTCCCTTCACCCAGTCGATCAACCCGTACCAGGGATGCGAGCACGGCTGCGTCTACTGCTATGCGCGGCCGACGCACGCGTATCACGACCTGTCGCCGGGCCTCGATTTCGAGACGAAGCTCTTCGCCAAGCCGAATGCTCCGGCGCTGCTGCGCGCGGAACTCGCCAAAAGGGGTTACGTCTGTGACCCCATCGCGCTGGGAACGAACACCGATCCGTATCAGCCGATCGAGCGCGAGTGGAAGGTCACGCGCGGGATCCTCGAAGTGCTTGCCGAATGCGAACACCCGTTCACGATCGTGACCAAGTCAGCGCTGGTCGAGCGCGACCTCGACCTGATTGCGCCGATGGCCGCCAAGAACATGGCGCGCGTCTACATTTCCATCACCACGCTGGACAAGGAACTTGCGCGCTCGCTCGAGCCCCGCGCCGCGACACCGCGTCGTCGCCTGCAGGCGGTCAAGGCAATGACCGATGCCGGCGTGCCGGTGGGCGTGCTGGCGGCGCCCGTCATCCCGCAGCTCAACGACCGCGACCTCGAGGCGATCCTCGAAGCCGCCGCGGCGCATGGCGCGCGCCACGCAGGCTGGATCATGCTGCGCCTGCCGCTCGAAGTCGCGCCGCTCTTTCGGGACTGGCTCGACGCGCACTACCCACTGCGCGCGGACCACGTGATGAGCGTGCTGCGGCAGCTGCGCGGCGGACGCGATTACGACGCGCGCTTCGGCGAGCGGATGCGCGGAACGGGCCCGTTCGCCGAGTTGATCGAGAAGCGCTTCGCGCTGGCGTGCAAACGGATGGGACTCAACCGCGACCGCACGCCGCTCGACATCTCGCGCTTCCGGCCGCCGGTGCCCGCCGGTCCGCGCCAGCTCGACCTGCTGTAGACCGCCAAAAAGACGGGAGCCCGAAGGCCCCCGTCCGCAGTGCTTGTTGCGACGCTTGCCGCTTTAGTTCCCTTATTACTTCCAGGTCCAGCGCACCGAGCCGTACACAAAGCGGGCGCGCGCGTCGTAGTACGACGGGTCGTAGCCGCTCTGGAACGTCAGGTTCGAGTTGGTTAACGGCGGATTGGTATCGAACACGTTCTTGACACCCAGCGTCAGCGTCCAATCCTTGAACCCGGTGTACGAACCCTGGATGTCCCACGTGCTTAAGCTGCCCACGCGGCGCAGGTCGCCATTGTTGTCGGTGAGGACGTCGATGTAGCTGCTCTGATAGTTGTTGGCCAAGGTCGCCGTCCACGGGCCGTAGTCCCAGGACAGAGCGGAATAGCTCTTCCAGCGAGGCGTGATGCCGGTGGCCGCCGCGTTGTAGGCGTTGGACACGAAGCCCGCGAAACCACCGTTCGGCTGCGACACCAGGTACTGGATGTAATACGTGCCCGTGATGAGGGCCCGGAAGCGGCCGAGGTCGGTCGACGGCGAGGTAAAGCGGGCGTCGACGTCGATACCCTGGATCTTTTCCTTGCCGATGTTGATGAAGGTCTGGTCAATCGCCGTGATCGGGCAGGGCTGGCCGCCCGCGCACGTCGCCGCGCGCGTCACCAGGCTGCTGAACTGGCTATAGGTGGTCGGATTCAGGATCGTGGCGATCGGCACGCCGTTGGTCACGATGTCCTTGAGATTTATATAGAACCAGTCCACGCCGATCGAGGCGCCGTTCAACGGCTCCCAGACCAGGCCGACCGTCGTCTGGTTGGCCAGTTGGGGTTTCAAGCTCGGGTTGCCGCCGAAGGTTGCCGTGTACTGCGTGTTGCAATCGGGGTTGTTGGCCGCGTCGGGGCGTTCGGGTCCGGACAGCGCAGCGGGTCGGAGACGCCCGGCTGCGACAGTCCCGGAGCCGCGGGATTCCACAACTCGTACAGCGACGGCGCCAGGAACCCCGTGCCCCATGAGCCCCGCAGCAGTAGCGACGGGACCGGCTGGTAGCGCAGGCTGAACTTGGGGTTGGTGGTGCTGCCGAAGTCGCTGTAATGGTCGTACCGGACTGCGATGTTGCCCTCGAGGTTCTTGAGGATCGGGATGTTCAACTCACCGAATACCGCCCACACCGTGCGGTCGTGGCTGATGTCCAGGAGATTGCCGCCGTACCCCGTCACATCGCCCACACCCAGCAACGGATCGAAGTTCTCCGTCAGCGTTTCCTTGCCCGCCTGCAGGCCCAACGCCAGCGCCATCGGTCCGGCCGGCAGCTTGTAGATGTCGCCCGAGCCCTTGAGGTCGACGCCATAGCCGCTCAACTTGCTGTTGATCAGTTGACGCCGAATGCTCAACGCGTTGACCTGTTGCTGCACGGCGTCCGTGTTGGGGCCGAACATGTTGACCACGCCGCTGTCCAGCAACGCGCCGATCTGCGTGTACTGGAAGAACCCGTTATTGACCTTTTCCTTCGACGTGTTCTGGCTGTAGTTGAACGATCCGTCGAAGTCCCAGTTCCACGCCGTGCCCTTCGCACCGGCGACGATCTGCCATGCGTCGTTGTTGTCGGTGGTGTCCCGGAGGCCGCAAACGACGCAGCGATAGCGGATGTTGAGCGGCTGGCCGCCCACGCCGTTGTCGGCCGCGAGCTGCGTCGGGTAGAACGGGCTGGTCGGCTGCAAAGTGATCGTCGCCGCGCCCGTGGGCGTCGCCGTCGTCGGAACCTGGTCCGACAGCGGCGTGGGCTGGATCTGGAACTGCGTTTGCTGCTGCGAGTACAACCCGGTGATGTAGGCTTGCCAATCGGCGTTGATCTGATAGCGCCCCGAGCCGAATAGGTTCAGCTGCTTGGTGTCGGGAATCGAATTGACGCCGTGCTGGTCCGGCGGGTCGTACCGGCACCGAGCGCCGATCTGGATTTCGGGCGCCACGCAATTGCCGTTGTCGAGGCTGCCGTTGGGCGCGCCGATGGTCGAGATGAAGCCCGGGAACGTCTGGCCCGATGATGTGTTGAGGCCCGTCGAGGGGTTGTAGCTGGTCTTCGAAAAGCTGCGGTCGATCTGATCGAGCGACTTCTGTTCGGAATAGTTGACCGACAGGAACGCGTTCCACTTGTCCTTGGCCAAGTCGCCGTAGCCAACGGTGGCCATCAACTGGTACTGGTCGCCGCCGCCGCTGCGCGTCGGCGCGCCGTACCAGGCCGTCGCGTCCACGCCCGTGAAGTCCTGGCGCATGATGAAGTTGATCACGCCGCCGATCGCGTCGCTGCCGTACACGGCGGACGCGCCGTCCTTCAGCACTTCGACCCGCTCGATCGCCGCAAACGGAATCGCCGCGAGGTTGACACCTTCCGCGCCGGAGATGCCGCCCGCGAACGTGCCCAGCCGCTTGCCGTTGACGAGGATTAACGTGAAATTGCCGCCGAGGCCGCGCAACGATGCGGTCTGGTTGCTGAACGTCGTCGCGCCGATGACGTTGCCGACGGAGACGTTGCCCGCGCTATTGTTGGCGGAGATCAGGTTCATGATCTCCATCGCGTTGGTGGCGCCGCTCTTGGCGATTTCGTCGCGTCCGATGACCTGGACGGGCAGTGCGCCTTCACCCTCGATTCGCTTGATATTCGAGCCCGTCACTTCGATCTTGATGTCCGCAGCCACGGCCGGACCCGCGCTGTATGCGTAGAGGCCGGTGATTGCACTGGCCAGCAGCAGGCGGCGGTATTTGATGTGCTTCGTTTGCATGCCGTATTTCCCCCAAATGGATGGACCCCAAGGACTCCAATGGCTTCCGCCGGCGAACCGGCAACCATGAGCCGAAGCGTACGGAGCGGGAAAGCGGCCTCGCAATCGCTGGTTGGTTAACGGACGACGGGCGCGGGCGAACCGCGTACCGGCGTTGGCCAACCGTCCGCGCGTGTTGCGCACGCGTTTCGGAATCGACGGACGGCGGAGGAGACGAATCGGGAGGGCCTGCGGCCGCGCCTTGGCGGCGGAAAAGAAAATGCCGAAGGGCGCGCTCCTTGCGAGACTGGGGGTCCCCTGGAAAGGAGGTGTGCCCGCGCCGCTTCGGCACGACGCTACCGTAACGCGGCGGCAGCGGCGCGGCCGGGAGATTGGCGGACCGGGCGCCGTATGCGGCGAACGGCGCGGTCGCGTGGGCGAATCGCAGGCGGCTGGGCCCAAAACGCGCGGGCTTGCCCCGCCGGCGGTTTGGGTCTATCGTCGCGGCTGTCAGATGCATATACATCCGTTGCCCCCGGGCCAAGGCCAGGGGCGACCGATCGGAGGAGCGCATGACGGCAACCGCCACAGAGGCTCGCGACGGCAACCCGGCCGTGATCGCGTCCTATGCGCTGCGCGGCAACGAGTGCGCCTACGCCAACTTGAAGCTGATGACGCGCGTTCTCAATACGATCTACGACGAGGCGCTGCGTCCGGTGGAACTGCACGCGGGCCAACTCGCGCTGATGTGGGCGATTATCGCGATGGAACCTGTCGAAATCGGGCGCCTGGGTGAGGTGACGCTGACCGATCAGACGACATTGAGCCGGACGGTCGCCAAGCTCAAGAAGGCGCGTCTGGTCAGCGTGCGCGTCGGTCGCGACCGGCGCGTCAAACTGGTGTCGCTCACTCCCGCCGGTCGCCGCCGCTTCGGGGAGGCCATGCCGCTATGGGAAGAGGCGCAGCAGAAGGCCGGACGGCTGCTGCCATTGGGCGAAGTGCGCGCGCTGGCCCGCCAGGTGCGCAAATCCGCGCGCCAACCGGCCTGATCGCATCGTGTCGGTGCCGGATACGCCTCCTCGCCGCAAATTGCGTTTTATCGCAAGCCGGTTGCCCGGCTGCCGTTCCACCGTTAGGTTTCAAACTTGAAATCCGCTGAATTCCATGCATATACATTGGTTTGTTGCAGGAATATGACAGTCGCCGGCTCTGTTGGCGCAACTACCCGAGGACCCACATGCGTACACCCATAGACGGATTCACCAGCGACGACCGGCTGGAAGCCAAGGATGCGCGCTATCCGGTGGACGCGTCATGGCAAAGCCTGGCGGGTGCGCAGCCATGGGTGACCCGGATAGCCGTCAAGTCGGTCAACCGCATCGTGATCGTACAGGTCGCCGACATCATCCGCATCGAGGCCGAAGACAACTACGTGCGCCTGTGGGCCGAGCGGCCGTATTTGCACAAGGAAACGCTGACCGGCCTGGTCGCGCGGCTGTCGCCGCAGCAGTTTCTTCGCGTCCACCGCTCGCACGCGGTGAACGTCCAGTTCGTGCGCGAGCTGCGTCCGCAGCTCCATGGCGAATACCTGATCGCGCTGTCGGACGGCACCGAGCTCACGTCGGGACGCGGTTTCCGCGCGGCGATCCAGGCGATGTTTGGCTTGGCCTGACCGGCCCGACCGGCTCGTTCCTTCCCCGTCCTTCCGGTTGCTAGGCCGCCGGCACATGGCGGCCGTCTTCGCTCGCGCATCTCCTCGCGACGACTTGCGCCGGCTCTTGGCACGGGGCAGACTGCCGCCACGAAGCGCGACCCACGCGCTCACTTTCGGAGGGGGAAGCGATGAAGGGAACCAATCACCTGGCAGTCATCGTTGCCGCAATCGTGTTTTTTGTCATCGGCGCGGGCTGGTACAGCGTGCTGGCCAATCCGTGGGCCGTCGGCGTGGGCAAGACGATGGAGCAGCTCGCGAAGGAAAGCGGCGGCTCGTCCATGCCCTACGTCGTGGGCTTTCTCGCCATCCTCGTCATGTGCTACACGCTCAACTCGCTGCTCAACCGGCTGGCCGAAACGACGGCGGGCGGCGGCGCGATGACGGCAGCGTTTATCGCGCTGGGATTCGTCGCCGCGAACATCGCGCTCAACTATGGCTTTGAAATGCGCGGCGTCATGCTGTGGGCGATCAACTCCGGCTACGTCCTCGTCGGGCTGACCATCGCGGGCGCGATCATCGGCGGTTGGCGGAAGAAGGCGCAAGCGCAGCCGGCATGAACGCCGCCGCGCTGACCGCTCGCCTGGCCGCGTGCTACACCGGCGCGGTGCACGACGTCCTGCGGATGATGGGGCACGACAACATCGTGCTCCCGCCGGACATCAAGGCCATCGCCCCCGGAACTCGCCTGGCCGGTCCGGTGTGGACGGTGTCGGGGCACATGGACCGGACCAAGACCCGGCACGAGACGCTGCTCGGCTGGTGCACGCTGCTCGCGCGCGCGCCGGCCGCGCACGTGATCGTATGCCAGCCGCACAACCACGAGGTCGCGCTGATGGGCGAGCTGTCCGCGCAAACGCTGCAGGCCCGCGGCGTCCTCGGATACGTGGTCGATGGCGGATCTCGCGACACCGATCTCGTGCTCGGGCAGCGCTTTCCGGTGTTCTGCTCGTTCTTGACGCCGGCGGACATCGTCGAGCGGTGGATACCCGACAGCTATGGCGAGCCCATCACGATCGGCACCGTGACGATCGCGACCGGTGACTTCCTGCTGGGCGACCGCGACGGCGTCGTGATCATCCCCCGCCTGCTGGCCGAAGACGTGATCGCGAAGACCGAGGAAGTCGTCTCCACCGAAACCGACATGCGCCGCGCACTGGTCGGCGGCATGGACCCCATCGACGCCTACAACAAGTACGGCAAGTTCTGAAAGCGGCGCTGGTGGAAGCAGTCGCCGCGCCGCCGATTCGTGAAGTGCGCATCGTCGATGTGCCCGAGATACGCAGCGCCCGCGCCTCTGCGTGACTGCGCGTTGCCACCGGCGAATGCATCGCATTTCGCGCGATTGCGTGAAAAAGAGCTACGATCGCACCGTGAACGCCACAAAAGCACCGAGCGACACGTCGCGGACCTGGCCGGAGCGCGGCGTGAGCATCCTGAACGGGATGTTCGGCGATTACCTGCAGCAGCGCGGCAACGACCTTGCCATCGCGATGTCGTTCCGCCATCGCGGACTTCCGCTGGCATTGGATACGGCGAACCTGCGCGCAGCCTGTTCGCCGCTCTCCGAAAGGCTTTGCATCTTCGTCCACGGGTTTTGCTGCAATGAAAGCACCTGGAACTTTCCCGCAACGGCCGCGCACGTGCAGAACGATTCCTACGGCTTCCGCCTGCGCCGCGACGCCGGTTTCACGCCGTTCTTCGTTCGCTACAACACGGGCCTGCCGATCGCGGAAAGCGGTGGGCACTTGGCCACGTTGCTGTCGGAATTGGTCGCCGCCTATCCGCTTCCCGTCACCGAAATCGCGCTGATCGGGCACAGCATGGGCGGCCTCGTGATTCGCGGGGCGTGCGACCCCGCGAGACCGGAAGTGCAAGGCTGGCTCGGGCAAGTCAGGCACGCCATCTACATCGGCACGCCGCATGAGGGTGCGGACCTCGAACGGTTCGCGCACCTGACGACCGGAGCGCTGCACGCAATTCCCAATCATGTGACGCGGCTTGTCGGCGACATCCTCAACTTGCGCAGCCGCGGCGTGAAGGACCTGCGCGACGGACACCCGCTCACTGAACTCGGGACCCTGCCATGGCTCGCGTCGGCTCACCACCATTTGCTCGTGGGGACGCTCACCAAGGATCCGAAGCATCCGGTGGGCCGGCTGTTCGGCGACGCGCTGGTCCGCGTGCCCGCGTCGGACGGGCAACCGACATCGCCGGACATCGTGGTCTTTCCGGGCGTCCATCACCTGGGATTGGCACACGATGCATCGGTCTACCGCCATATCCGGCAAATCTGTGCCGGCGAATAGTTCAGGAACCCATTCATGGACAAGCAGACGATTCGAAAGCTGCGCGGACTCAACGACCTGCTCGCCGACGCCGTGGACGCCGGTGTCGTGCGAACGGAGCAGATACATCGGTCGATCGCGCGGTATCCCTATGCGGTGTTGAAGCGGATCGGCCCCGTGGCGGGGCCTGCGGCTGCGATCGAATTCGTGCAGACGACGATCACCGGATCCGTCTACTGGACATTGCGCTTCGCGACGCGCGTTTCCGGCGTGGCGGTGGCGCAGGTGCTCGAGCGTCTCGACACGCGCGATTCCTGAAGGGTCGTCCGAATGCAGATCGAAACAAGGCTCAAGGAACTGGGATTGTCCCTGCCCGCGCCGATCGTCATTCCGCCGGGCGCACGCCTGCCGTTCGCCTTCGTGCGCGTGCGCGGCAACCGCGCATTCATCGCCGGGCATGCGCCGCAGAACGCGGACGGCACCGTCGCGCGGCCGCTCGGCAAAGTGGGCCGCGAGCTGACCGTCGAGCAGGCCTATGCTGCCGCGCGCCAGGTGGCGTTGTCGATCCTGGGCAGCCTGCAGCGCGAACTGGGCGACCTCGACCGCGTGACCGCCTGGCTGCGCGTGTTCGGCATGGTGAATTCCGCGCCCGGATTCTGTGCGCAGCCATCCGTCATCAATGGGTTCTCGGACCTGATCCTGGAACTCTACGGCCCGGACCGCGGCGCGCACTCGCGCTCGGCCGTCGGCATGGCCGAGCTTCCGTTCGACATCCCGGTGGAAATCGAGGCCGAGGTCGAGATCGACGGATTGAACGGCCGGCAGTGACGGCAAGCGGCGCCTGCGCGCCCTTTCCGTGCCAAAGCCGTCGGGCTGGTCTAGACTTGCGTTGGGCAAAACGCCCTGCAGCCGGATCGGGGCCGTTGAAGGGCTCCGGCTACGCCGACCTGCTCCCGGAGACAACCGATGAAGAAGAAGCCGCTCTACAAGCACCTCTATGTGCAGGTGCTGTTCGCCATTGCATGCGGCGTCATCCTGGGGCACTTCTGGCCGGAAACCGGCGCGTCGATGAAGCCGCTGGGCGACGCCTTCATCAAGCTCATCAAGATGATCATCGCGCCGATCATCTTCTGCACGGTGGTCGGCGGCATCGCCGGCATGGAGGACATGAAGAAGGTCGGCCGCGTCGGCGGCAAGGCTCTGCTCTACTTCGAGGTGGTCAGCACCATTGCGCTGATCATCGGCCTCATCGTCGTGAATACGCTGAAGCCCGGTGCCGGCATGAACATCGACCCGGCCACGCTCGACACCAAGGCGCTCGCCAGCTACACGACGGCGGCCAAGTCGCAGAGCACGGTGGATTTCCTGATGAACGTCATTCCCACCACGGTGATCGACGCGTTTGCGAAGGGCGAGATTCTCCAGGTGCTGCTGTTCTCGGTGCTGTTCGGCTTCGCGCTGTCTTCCGCCGGCGAACGCGGCCGCGATGTCGTGCGTTTCATCGAGAAGGTGACGCACGCGCTGTTCATCGTCGTCGCGCTTCATCATGAAGGTCGCGCCGATCGGCGCGTTCGGCGCGATGGCCTTCACGATCGGCAAGTACGGCATCGGCTCGCTGCAGCAGCTGGCGCAGCTGATGGGCAGCTTCTACCTCACGTGCCTGCTGTTCATCTTCATCGTGCTGGGCCTGATCGCGCGCTGGACCGGGTTCAGCATCTTCCGCTTCATCGTCTACATCAAGGAGGAGCTGCTGATCGTGCTCGGCACGTCGTCGTCCGAATCGGTGCTGCCGCGGATGATGGAAAAGATGGAGAAACTGGGCTGCTCCAAGTCGGTCGTCGGCCTGGTGATCCCGACCGGCTATTCGTTCAACCTGGATGGCACGTCGATCTATCTGACGATGGCCGCGATCTTCGTGGCGCAGGCGACGAACACCGAATCTGACGCTCGTGCAGGAGATCACGATCCTCGGCGTCCTGCTGCTCACGTCGAAGGGCGCGTCGGGCGTCACCGGCAGCGGATTCATCGTGCTGGCGGCCACGTTGTCCAGCGTGCCGACCATTCCGGTGGCGGGACTGGCGCTCATTCTCGGCATCGACCGCTTCATGTCGGAGGCGCGCGCGCTGACCAACCTGATCGGCAACGGCGTCGCAACCATCGTCGTCTCCAAGTGGGAAAAGGAGCTCGACACCGCGCAGATGGCGCGCGTGATGAGCAGCGACGCCGTCGAGGAGGAACTGGAAGCGGAAGCCGCGCTCCCGCACGCCGGGTCCAAGGCCGCGTAGCGGGCGCCGCGCGCGATTCCGATCGGCAGTGCTACTCGTCGAGGTATCGGAGATGTGCCGGAACATCAAAACGCTCTTCAATTTCGACCCTCCGGTAACCGAGGAGGAAATCCGCGCCGCGTCGCTGCAATTCGTGCGCAAGGTCACCGGCTTCAACAAACCCTCCAAGGCCAACGAAGCCGCCTTCCTGGCGGGGGTGGACGACATCGCGGCGATCTGCGGCAAGCTTCTGCGTGCGCTGGAGACGAGCGCGCCACCGAGGTACCGCGAGGTCGAGGCCGCCAAGGCGCGCGAGCGCTACGCGCAGCGTTTCGCGAGACAATGACGGAGTGCATCATGAACGATTCGCAGAACTACCCTTACGCCACGCACCTCGACATCCGGTTTCCGGCGTTGAGCCTGGTCGACGTTCCGTCGCTGGTCGACGCCTGCACCGACCGTTGGTACAACCAGACGCTGTGCAAGGTCAACGACTCGGTCGTCCGGCTTGGCGTTATGCAGGGCGAGTACCACTGGCACAAGCATGACAACGATGACGAGTTCTTCTTTGTCCTGGAAGGCCGCTTCGTCATTGACCTCGAGGGTCGGTCGATCGAGCTGGAGCCGCAGCAGGGCTTCGTCGTGCCCAAGGGTGTGGTTCACCGGACGCGGGCGCCCGAGCGCGCAGTCATCCTCATGGTCGAAAATGCGACGGTCGTGCCGACGGGAGACGCCTGAAGACTGCCCGGTGGGACTCATGACCGAAACATCGATCCGTCCCGCCACCGAAGCCGACGCCCCCGCACTTCTCGCCATCTACCGCCCCTTCGTCGAGTCGACCGCCGTGTCGTTCGAAACGGTCGCCCCCACGCTCGAGGAATTTGCGGCGCGCATCGGCAAAGTTCTCGCCGGCTGGCAGTGGCTCGTCGCCCTACGCGAGGGCCGGTGCGTAGGCTACGCCTATGGGTCGCTGCACCGCGAGCGCCTGGCCTATCGCTGGTCGGTCGAGGTCTCGGCCTATCTGCATCCTGACTATCGGCGCCAGGGCATCGGCCGGGCGCTCTATCTAAAGCTCTTCGACGAGCTGGCTGGAAAGGGATACTGCAATGCTTTCGCCGTCATCACGCTGCCCAACGAAGGCAGCGTCGCGATGCATCGCAGCGTCGGCTTCGAGCCTATCGGCATTTTCAGGGACGTCGGCCGCAAATTCGGCAAGTGGCACGATGTCGCATGGTTTCAGCGGAAGTTGCGGGATTCCCCGCCATCGGAGTAATTTCGTCGGCAGCGCGCCGACATCGAAAAGGAACGAGAGATGCCCAAGGGTTACTGGATCGTGCGGGTCGACATCACCGACATGGAGAAGTACAAAGCCTATATCGCAGCCAACGCCGAACCGCTCAGCAAGTATGGCGCCCGCTTCCTGGTGCGCGGCGGCGCCTTCGAGAATCCCGAAGGAGCCAGCCGCTCCCGCAACGCGGTGATCGAGTTTCCGACGTATCAGGCGGCCCTTGCCTGCTGGAAATCGCCGGAATACCAGCGCGCGATCGACCTGCGCAAACCTGTCTCCACGGCCGACCTCGTCATCATCGAAGGCTACGAGGGTCCGCAGCCGGGCGGCGACTGACCGTCGAGGAGGTTCCACAATGCGGACAGTCTTCAAGCTGAGCATTCCCGCGTTGATCTTCACATTACTCGCGTCTGGCGCGGCGCACGCCGCCGAAGCCGATGATCGGAAGACCGTCGCGGACCTGGACACGCAGTACCAGCTCGCCGTCAAGAACAACGACGCGGCGACGATGGACCGCATTCTGGCCGACGACTTCGTGCTGGTCACCGGCCGCGGCAAGGTCTACACGAAAGCCGATTTACTCCAGGCGACGCGCGGCGCCACGTTCTACGAGCATCAGGAAGACACCGACCAAACGGTGCGCGTGTGGGGCGACACGGCCGTCGTGACCGCGTTGCTGTGGGTGAAAGGCACCGACGGCGGCAAGCCGTTCGACTACAGGCTCTGGTTCAGCGACACCTACGTGCGCACGGCGAGGGGGTGGCGCTACGTGTTCGGCCAGGCGTCACTGCCGCTTCCCGCCGCTCCGTAGAAGCCTGGGGGGCAACGTTAGCGCACCGGCGCCTCGAGCAGGCAGCCGAATTCGCGCGCAAAATCCACGGAGACGCGCGCATGCACGGCACCCTGCTGGTCGAAAAAGCGCTGCGTGCCGGCGCAGGCGAATACGCCCTCGTGCCAGATGTCGGGATGGATGTAGAGGCCGCGCGTGCCGTCGAAGCGGAAGCACACGAATTGCTCCGGACGGACATCGTCGCCGGGCAGCGCCAGCGGAACGAGGAAAGGCTTGGCGTCCAGCGGGAAGAAGAGTTGGCCGCCGTCGGGATGATAGTTGGCGTGCCATTGCAGCATGACGTCGGGAGGGCGGCCGTGCGCGTCGTCGGCGCGTGACGGCTCCGTCGCGTACGCGAGGACGTAGTGGCCGCCGACGGCCTCGTTGCGGCCGTACAGGATGTCGCCGCGCCATTCGCTGACGAAGACCCCTTCCGTCGTGCCGCCCTCGTCGCCCGTATCGTCGTCGACGGGCCTCCAGCCTTGCGGGCGCCAGCGGACGATCTCGATCTCGCACGCCTGCGGATCGTCGACGAGGAAACCATAACCTTGGAGCGCGGCGTTCGTGGCTTCGACGACCGGCATCCGCACGCGGCGCAGTCCGTCGGGAATGCCAGGATTGAGATAGTCTGGCACGGGCGGATCCGTCTTCAGTGGAAAAGGTTGCATTCTAAAGCCCGGCCGGCACGATGTTGCATTGGTTCAAGACATACCGCCATCAGGCATGGAATCAATACGCCATCGTGTTTGCGACGGAGGCCTGCCCATGAACCGTATCGCGCGTTTCCTGCTGGCTATGCTCGCATGCGCACCGTACTGCTGGCCGATGGCCGATGTCGGCGCGCCGCACCTGCAGCCACCGGCCAGCGGGCCGATCGTCGTCGCCTTCGTCGTGACAGGGGGCGCGAATGTCATCGATTTCGCGGGCCTGTGGGAGGTCTTCCAGGACACGATGGCGGCCGGGGCGCAGGAAATGGCATTTCGCCTGTACACGGTGGGCGACACACGGAATCCGGTCACGCTGACCGGCGGCTTGAAACTCGTCCCCGACTACACATTTGACGACGCGCCGGTGCCCGCGGTCATCGTGGTCGGCACACGCGCGGCAGGATGGACCACCCGGGTCAGCACGGCCTGCGCCGTCGCAAACCGGCCGCCGATCGCGCCGTAATAGCGGCCGGCATCGAGACGTCCGTGGGTGCAGGCATCGCTCATCCAACAAGTCTACTGAAATTGCGCGTCCGGATGCGAGTGCTCGGGGTCAGCTGCCCTTGACAATCACCTGCGCCAGTCGCGCCATGCCCGACGCGATCCGCCGCTCGGTCAGCGCCGTGTAGCCGAGCAGCAAGCCGTTCGGCCTGTGCGCACCGGAGGCGTAGCGCGACAGCGGCTGCACCCGCAACCCTCCCGCCGCGGCGCGCGCGGCGACCGCCTGATCCTCGATGCGCGCCGGAAGATGCAGCGCGACGTTCATCCCGCTGACCGCGGGACCCAGAGCAACGGTATCGGGCAACGAGCGGGCAGCTGCGGCCAGCAGTGCGTCACGCCGCTCGTGATACAGCGCGCGCATCTTGCGCAGGTGCGCGCTGAAGTGGCCGCCATCCATGAAGTCGGCGAGCACCGCCTGCATGTAGCCGTGTGTATGATCGTCCAGCTGCCGGCGGACCGCCTCGAACACCGGCACCAGGGCGCCTGGCAGCACCACGTAGGCCAATCGCAGCGACGGGAATACGCTGTTCGTGAACGCGCCGATGTAGAGCGTGCGATCGCCGCGGTCGAGGCTGTAGACCGATGCGACCGGCCGCCCTTCGTACGTGAACTCGCTCTGGAAGTCGTCCTCGACGATCCATGCACCGCTGCCTTCGGCGAAGCGCAGCAGCGAAAGCCTGCGCGCGAGCGACATCGTCGTGCCGGTCGGGTATTGGCACGACGGCGTGACGTAGACCAGCGCCGCGTCCGGCGCGATCCGCGCGCCTTCGTTGACGTCGAGGCCGTGTCCGTCGACGCCGACGGGCACGATCCGCGCGCCCGACATCGCCAGCGCAGAGCGCAGGTTGGGAACGCACGGATTCTCAATCCAGACGCTGTCCGAGCGCTCGAGGAGCACGCGCGCCACGAGATCGACCGCCTGCATCGAGCTGTTGACGATCATGATCTGCCCGGGCTCGCAGGCGACGCCGCGCGTCGCCGCGAGATGCCGCGCCGTGGCCTCGCGCAGCGGTCCATGGCCGAGCGACGGGAAATATCCAAGCAGCCCTCCGCCACTGACGCGCCAGCGGCGTGCGGCCAGCCGCCGCCACAGCGCGAGCGGAAATGCCTCGAGCGCCGGCATGCCGGCGAGGAAGGGCTCCGCCCGTGGGACGCTCGTCGGCGTATAGGAACTCGCAGCGCTTCGGCTCCATTCGGATACACCGGCCAGCGCCATGCGGCCGTGCGCGCTGGGCCGGCGGCGCTTGGCGGTCACGCGGGGCGCGGCGCGCACCTGCGCCGCGACGAACGTTCCATCGCCGACGCGGCGCACGATGAATCCCTCTGTCTGCAGCTGCGCGATCGCGTCGTCCACGGTGTTGCGGGAGATGCGCCAGTCAAAGGCGAGCTGCCGCGCCGAGGGCAGCCGCACGCCCGCGGGAAGGCGTCCGTCGACGATCGCCGCCAGGCATGTCTTGTAGATCTGGTCGCGCAGGCTCAAGCCGTCCGCGCCGGGGCCGGTGAGCAGCGGCACCATCGCACCTTGCGATCGCTTGGACATCAAGCACCTCGCTCGCGTTAATGGCCCACTAAGGTACCCCATATTGGCCCTTGTGATAAGGCCACTGTCGCCGCACTATCCGCATCACGCGGTCCTCGTCCGCCGCGCGTCCATTGTGGTTGCTTCGATGCGATGTCGAGATCTAGTGGTGGCGTGCATTCTCCTGGGAGCGATGAGCATGAGTAGTGGCGCCGCGAGGGCAGCGGAGGGCGCCGGCAGCGGCGCGCCCTGCTCGGCCCCCGACTACCGGCAATTCGATTTCTGGCTCGGCGCGTGGGATGTGCGCAGCAACGGCGTGTCGATTGCCAAAAGCCGGATCGAGCACGGCCGCGACGGCTGCACGATCGACGAGCATTATGTGCAGGCCGACGGATACCGCGGCGGCAGCGTCAATTTCTACGACGCGGTGCTGCGCAAGTGGCGGCAGACGTGGGTCGACGCGGCCGGAAGCGTGGGCGAATTCGCCGGAACGTTCGCCGATGGCGCGATGCGCTTCGAGGGCGAGACGCACACGCGCGAAGGCCGCCGCATCCTGCGCCGGATGACGCTGATGCCGGAGTCGGCGGACCGCGTTCGCCAGCACTCGGAGGCGTCGACCGACGAGGGCCGCACGTGGCGGCCACACTACGAATTCCTCTACCTCCGTATGGCCGAAGCGCCGCGCGGACCCTGATCCCAAACCTCCAGGAACCTCATGCTCATCCGTTACTCGGGACTCGTCATGACCACGCTCGTCGCAATATCAACTGCTGCGCACGCCCTCGCGGAAGACACTCCGGCTGCACCGAAGCCTCCCGTCTGTGTCACACCCGAGAATCGCCAGTTCGACTTCTGGCTGGGCGACTGGGAAGTTCGCGATCCCGCGGGCAAGTTCGTCGGCGAGAACCACATCACGAGCCTGCACCAGGGTTGCGTGCTGTTCGAGAACTATCGCGCGGGAAAGTTTTCCGGATCGAGCGTCAACGCCTACGACGCCGACCGCAGGAAGTGGCACCAGACGTGGGTGGACAGCAGCGGCGGTGTGCTCGTCATCGAAGGTGGCCTCGTCGACGGAAAGATGATCCTGGCCGGCGAGACCGTTGACCCCGAGAAGCCGGGCGGAAAGGTCGACAACCGGATCACGTGGCAGCCGCTTCCCGACGGCCGCGTCCGCCAGCTCTGGGAGACGACTACCGACAAGGGCAAGACATGGACGACGGCATTCGACGGCTATTACGCGAAACCGAAGTAGCCGCGCGCCCCGCGCCAGCGGGCCCGTCCGCGCCAGCAGGCCCGTCCGCGCCGGCGGCCCCATCCGCGCCTGCCGTGCGCATTGCCGTGCGCTCGGTGGGCCGCGTGGTCATCGTGCCGGTGTCGGCCATCGTGCGGCTCGAGGCGTGCGACAACTATGTGCGCATCTGGGCGGACCGCCCTCACTTGCACAAGGAGACGTTGACGGGATTGGTGGCGCGGCTCGATGCGGCGCTCTTCGTGCGCGTGCACCGGTCGCATGCGGTCAACGCCGCGTTCGTGCGCGAATTGCGCCCGCGCCTGCATGGCGAGTACACGATCACCCTCGCCGACGGCGCGAAAGTCGAGTCGGGCCGAAGCTACCGTTCGCAGATCCAGCAGGCGTTCGGATTGCTCTGACGCGGCTAGTCGCGATGCGCCGCCGCGCCGTTCGGCAACGCGGCGTCGCGCTCGCAGCGTTCGAGCAGGCGCCGATACAGCGCGATGACGGCCTCGCCCTGGGCACCGGCCAGGTGCGCGCCGAGCTCCGCGTCGGCGGCCCGGTGGTTCCGCATGCTCGCTTCCAGAAATCGGTCGACTTCCTCTGCGCGCGGCTCGATTGCCAGGGGTACATCGAGGCGCCGCGCGACCGTCTGCACCACCGCTCGCCAATCGTCGAGGAGCTGCGTGTACGCCACGTGCACGACGTCGGCGCCGCTCGCATCGATGAACGACTCGACGTGCTGCATGTAGGCAAGCCATAACGACATGCCCACGGCCACCGGCATGTCTCCCTGCGCCTCGATCGAGCGGGCAACCTCGAGAGGATTGCGCACCGTCACCGCGTAGACCGGGCGATATTCGCCGGCCTTCAACGCCCGATGCCACAACGGCGCCAGCAGGCAGATCCGCGGATCCTTGATCAGGATGAAGGGCGCGTCCGCATAATGGGTGGCCAGCACGTCGCGCGAATTTTCCATGAATTCGTCGACAAGCGGCCCGTCGCGCGGCAGGTCGAACTTGACGCTGTTCCAATCGGCGCCCAGGTGCTCCATCAACCGCGCGTCGAGATCGGTGACCGCCTCCGACTCCCAGAATCCCTTGGGATTGAGCCCCAGGCGCGACGCGACGACCAGATCGGGCAGGAAGGCGCCGCACAGGTTGAACGTGCGCGCAAAGGCCGAAGTGCCACTGCGGTACATGCCCAGAACGATGAGCGCCGTTCTCTCGGCATGTCCGGCCGACAACGCGTCACGGTGCCGCGGCGCCAGTTCGATCGGACTTGCGCGCCACTCGGCCGCGAGCGATCGAAGCAGCGGAACGGGAATGCGGTCGCCATGTCCGGCGCGAAGTTCCGAGCGCAGCAGCACATCGCGATTGCCCCGATATTTCGGGCAGAACTCATTCGGCACCACGGTATCGCCGCTCAGCGCATCGGCTACCAACGTGGCGCTCCGGCGTTCGACGGCGCCGGGAGCGCGATCCTGCTTGCCGCGGAAATAAAGGTGCCGGCCCACCATCACGGGTTCCACCGCTTCCGCGGCGCGAACGCAGAAATCCCATCCGCGGTAACGCGGCACGTCGGGGTAGCCGCCGAGGTCGCGGAAGAGATCGCGCTCGATGAAGAGATTGCCGCTCGATTCCGTAGCGTTGCGCTTCTGCAGCGTGAAACTGACCGGTTCGTCATAGAGGACGCGGCGGGATGGGGAAGCACCCTCTCCCGGCCGACTGCCTCTGACCGTTTGGCCGGCGCTGTCGTCGCCGACGCCGCCGACCTGGGAGAAACCCCACAGCGGCGTTGCGCGCGCGACGGCGGCGACCATTCGTTCAATGCGGTCCGGCGCGAACCAGTCTTCGGCGCCGAGGAAGGCAAGGTACCGCCCCTCCGCACGGTCCGCGCCGTCGTTCGCCGCCTGCGCCGCGCCGTGATGCTCGCGCCCGGCAACCTTGACGGGAATGGCAAGGCCGGACGTGCATGCGGCAATCGCTTCCGCCGTGCCGTCGGTCGAACCGTCATCAACGACGATGAGCTCGATGTCCTTGTAGGTCTGTGCGGCGACAGAGGCGATCGCGCGCGCGACCACGCGTGCCGCGTTGTACACGGGCAGCACGACGCTCACGCGGGCCGCGATGACCGGGCTCGCTTCGAGTGCGCGCGTGCGCGCGACGTAGGCGGCGACGAGCGCCTCCTGGCGCGCGTTGGCTTGCGGCGACAGCAGTTTGGCGAGCACGAGACCCAGATTCTGGAGCACGGTCGCGTCGGCCCAGCCGGTTCGCTCGGCTGCCTCCCACAGGAGGTCGAGGGCGTCGCGATAGCGCATCCGCTGGAACTGCAAGACGCCCAGCATGTGGAGCGAGTCGACGTCCTGCGGATTGGCCTCGAGCGCGCGGGCGTACAGCGCCTCGGCACGCCGCAGCGAGCCCGATTGATGCGCGGCCAGCGCCTCGAAGTGCAAGGCGGTCGGCCCCGCGGCCGACTCCAGCCTACCGTGGCAGTGTTTGAAGCGCTTGCCGCTGCCGCAAGCACACAGCTCGTTGCGATTCATCCAGCGCGCTAGTGGCTGACCTTTCCGACCTTCGCACCCGACTTGCCGACGAGGAAGTCGAGGTCGACGCCGCGATCGGCCTGCAGCACCGTCTCGCAATAGAGCTTGACCCAGCCGCGGTCCGCGTGTGGCGGCAGCGGCTTCCACTTGGTCTTGCGCCGCGCCAGCTCGGCATCGCTTACGTGCAGGTGGATCCGGCGTTTGGCGACATCAAGTTCGATCATGTCGCCGTTGCGCACCAGCGCGAGCGGCCCGCCAGCGGCGGCTTCCGGCGCCGTGTGCAATACGACGGTGCCATAGGCCGTGCCCGACATGCGAGCATCCGAGATGCGGATCATGTCGGTGATGCCCTTTTTCAGGAGCTTGGCGGGCAGCGCGAAGTTCCCGACCTCGGGAAAGCCGGGATAGCCTTTCGGGCCGCAGTTCTTGAGCACCATCACGCACGACGCATCGACGTCGAGTTTCGGATCGTCGATGCGCTTGTGCAGATCATCGATGTTCTCGAACACGACGGCGCGGCCCTTGTGCTTCAGCAATTTGGGCGTTGCGGCCGACGGCTTCAGCACGCAGCCGTTCGGCGCAAGATTGCCGCGCAGCACCGCGATGCCGCCGTGCGGCTTGAACGGGTGGGCGATCGGCGTGACGACTTTCTCGTTGTAGTTCTTCGCGTCCTTGCAGTTGTCCCACAGCGTCTTGCCGTTGACTGTTAACGCTCGCTTGTGCAGGTACTTGCCGATTTCGCGGATGACGACCGGCAGCCCGCCCGCATAGTAGAAATCCTCCATCAGGTACCTTCCCGACGGCATCAGGTCGACGAGGCACGGCATGTCGCGGCCCAGCCGGTCCCAGTCGTCGAGCGTCAGCTTGACGCCGATGCGCCCGGCGATCGCGAGGAGGTGCACGACCGCGTTCGTCGAGCCGCCGATCGCGCCATTGACCATGATCGCGTTCTCGAACGCGTCCTTGGTCAGGATCTGCGACATCCGCAGGTCCTCGTGCACCATGTCGACGATCCGGCGTCCGCACATGCGCGAGAGCAGCCTGCGCCGCGAGTCGACGGCCGGAATGGCGGCGTTCGTCGGCAAGCCCATGCCGAGCGCCTCGACCATCGACGCCATCGTCGATGCGGTGCCCATCGTCATGCAATGACCCGCGGATCGCGACATGCAGGACTCGGCCTCCTCGAGGTCGGCCATCTTCATCTCGCCGGTCTTCAGCATTTCGGTGAATTTCCACACGTGCGTGCCGGAACCGATGTCCTCGCCGCGGAACTTGCCGTTGAGCATCGGGCCGCCGGAGAGGCCGATCGTCGGCAGGTCGACCGACGCCGCGCCCATCAGCAGCGCCGGCGTGGTCTTGTCGCAGCCCATCATCAGCACGACGCCGTCGAAGGGATTGGCGCGGATCGACTCCTCGACGTCCATCGCCGCCTGGTTGCGAAACAGCATCGTCGTGGGCCGCATCAGCGTCTCGCCGAGGCTCATCACCGGGAACTCGATCGGGAAGCCGCCCGCGTCGAGCACGCCGTCGCGCACGTGTTGCAGCGAGTTCACGGAAATGCGCGTTGCAGGGTGTGGCCTGCGACCACGTGTTGCAGATGCCGATGACCGGCCTGCCGTCGAACTGGTCGTGCGGGATGCCCTGGTTCTTCATCCAGGACCGGTGGACCAGCGCGTCGCGGTCGTGGCTCGAGAACCAGGTTTGCGAGCGCAGTACGCGCGTCTTCTTCGCGGATTTCTTGGCCATCGCTCAGTTTTCTCTTACGCCGCCAGCCGCGCGCCGGTGCCCTGGTCGAACACGTGCACTTTGGCGGGATCGATCGTGAGGCCGATCCGGTCGCCGGGATTCACGTTGGGCCGGCCGTGCGTGACCAGGATCAGCTGATCGTTGCCCGCCTGGATCAGCAATTCGGTCTCGGCGCCCGTCGGCTCGACGACGACGATTTCCGCAGGCACCGCGCCGTCAGCACTGGCGCTGGCGAGCCGCAGGTCACCCGGGCGGATGCCATATGCAACCGCCTGGCCCTCGGTGCCAGGCCCCTGCTGCAGCGGCCAGCGCACGCCGCCGGCGACTTCGACGTGGGCCGCACCCGCACCGCGCTTGACGTGGCCATTCATGACGTTCATCGCCGGCGAGCCGATGAATTGCGCGACGAAGAGGTTGCTCGGGATGGTCGTAGAGTTCGAGCGGCGCGCCGATCTGCTCGATGCGGCCGTCGTGCATGACGACGATGCGGTCGGCCATCGTCATCGCCTCGACCTGGTCGTGCGTGACGTAGACGGTCGTGGTCTTCAGCCGCTGGTGCAGCGCCTTGATCTCCGCGCGCATCGCCACGCGCAGCTTCGCGTCGAGGTTGGACAGCGGCTCGTCGAACAGGAACACCTTCGGGTCGCGCACGATCGCGCGCCCCATCGCCACGCGCTGCCGCTGGCCGCCGGAGAGCTCGCGCGGGAAACGGTGCAGGTACGGGTCGAGGTTCAGGATCTTGGACGCGTGCGCGACGCGATCGGCCATGATCTTCGGATCGGCACGGCGCAGCTTCAGGCTGAACGCCATGTTCTCGCCGACCGTCATGTGCGGATACAGCGCGTAGCTCTGGAACACCATCGCGATGTCGCGGTCCTTGGACTCGACGTCGTTGACCACTTTGTCGTCGATGGCGATGGTGCCGCCGGTGATCTCCTCCAGGCCCGCCAGCATCCGCAGCAGCGTCGACTTGCCGCAGCCCGACGGACCGACGAGCACCATGAACTCGCCTTCCTTGATGTCGAAGCTGATGCCCTGGATGACCTTCGTGTGGCCGAAGGACTTCTCGATGTTCTGGAACGATACGGTTGCCATAGTCGGGTCTCGAATGTCCGAAGTTACGTAAATGCGTCAGGATTTCACGGCGCCGGCGGTCAGCCCGCCGACCATGTAGCGCTTGAACGTGTAGTAGATCGCCGCCGGGGGCAGCGCGTAGATGAGGCCCGTCGTCATCAGCAGTTCCCACGGCGAATCGTCCGCGGCCAGGAAGTTGCCGAGCGCCACGCCCAGCGTCACGTCCTTGTCGTTGGACAGCAGCAGGAACGCGTAGAGGTACTCGTTCCACGCGAGCAGCAGAGCGTAAGTGCCGATCGCGACGAGCGACGGCATCATCAGCGGCAGGTAGACGAGCCGGAACAACTGCAGCGGCGAGGCGCCGTCCATCTTCGCGGCCTCGTCGAGTTCGTAGGGCAGCTTGTCCGACGCCTGCTTCAGCACCCAGATCGAATACGGCGCCGCGATGGTCGTCATCGCCAGGATCAGGGACCACTGGTTGTTGAGGAGCCCGTACACGCCCATCGTCTTGTACATCGGGACGGCGAGGAACGCGGCCGGTATGAAATACGTGAAAAGCGCCAGGTTCATCACCGTGCGCCCGCCTTTCACCTTGAGCCGGCTGATCGCGAACGCGGCGCAGGTGGCGACGATGAGCGTGAGCAGGCCCGTGGTGACCGCGATGAACAGCGAATTCCACATCTGCAGCCAGAAGTGGTTGAGGTAGTGGTGCTGCTCGCGGAACACGACCTCGAAATTGTGCAGCGTCGGATGGTCGGGCCACATCCTTCCGCCCATCGCCTCGTCCTTGGGCGAAAACGCGAAGAGCGCCAGGTGGTAGATCGGCAGCATCGTCCAGATCAGCACCGGGATGCCGATCAGCAGCAGCTTCGCCTCCGTTCCCGCCTGGCGCCACGTGTTCATTTTCATGGGGCCTCCTGCGGGCTCATTTGCTGAGACGCTTCATCATGAAATACACGAGCGGCAGCACCGCGGGCAGCGCGACGATGATCGCGGCCATCGACATGTCGACCTCGTCCAGACGCAGATAGCGGATGCCGAGCGTGGCGAGCACGTGCGTCAGGTCGGCCGGGCCGCCGCCGGTGAGCAGGTAGACGCTGTTGAAGTCGCCCATCGTCCAGATCATCGACAGGATCGTGCACGTCAGGTAGAGCGTGCGCATCGACGGCCAGGTGATGAAGCGGAATTTCTGCCAGTTGGTGGCGCCGTCGACCGACGCGGCCTCGTAATGTTCGGCGGGAATGGCCAGGCGGCCGGCGACCAGGATCAGCGTCCAGAACGGCAGCGACTTCCAGATGTGCACGAGCATGGCGATGCCGAGCGCCAGGATCGGGTCGTTGAGCCAGTTGGGCCCATCCGCGCCGGTGAACCGGAAGATCAGCGAATTGATGAGCCCCCATTCCGGATTGAGCATGAAGCGGATCGACAGGATGGTCGGAATCGACGGCACGGCCCACGGCAGGATGAAGAGCAGCGACAGCCACTTGATCCACGTGCGCGCGGTGACGAAGAAGCCGGACAGGATCAGTGCCACGATCATCTTGAAGTTGATGCCGATGATCACGAACGCGAGCGTGTTGTAGACCGAGCGGAGGAAGATCGGGTCGTCGAAGAGCTTCGAGTAGCTTTCCGGATGTCGCGCGAGCCAGAGGCCATACCCGACCGGATACAGCACGAAGACCAGGAACACCACGACGTACGGAGTGAGGAGGATCAGCCCCCATTTCTGCCACGGCGACAAACCCTTCTTCGCCGGGCCGGAGGGCAACCGCTGCACGTCGGGAAGAACGAGCGTGGACACTTGACTCCTCTTTCCGCCGGAGCCGCCGGAACCGGCGGGGCGAATAGCCCCGGCCCGTTCCGCGGTCACTTGTCGATGAAAACGCCGGCTTAGCGTCAGCCAGCCACCTGCTTGATGCGCACGATCATCTCGTCGACAGCCTTGTCCACCGGAACTTTGTCGGTGACGACACGGCTCATCGCCTTCGCCCAGACGTTCTCGTTGTTGAGGATCGTGAACTTGTAGTTCTTGGTGAATTCGAACGTCACGGTGCCGGCACCGAACTGGTTGTACACCGCCTTGCGGTGCGGATCGGCTTGCCAGAAAGCACTCTGCGTACCCGATTTCGTCACCGGGAACCAGCGGCCGAGCGAGCCCTCCACGTACGGCTGGAGGTTTTCGTCCTGCATCAGGAACGAGACGAATTCCTTCGCCCGCTTCTTGTTCTTCGACGCCTCGAAGATGACGCCGACCTTGACCGCAGCACGATAGACCATCGGCGAGCCGTCCGGCTTGTGCGGAAAACCGGCCGTGGCGATCAGCTCGTCGTAGTTCTTCTTCGCCTGCGCGCGCTGCTCGGCCGTCAGCGTGTCATTGTTCGCGTCGTCGAGCCACTTGGCGGCTATCGAGATCGTCGCGTTGTGCGTCATCACCGTCGTCTTGTTGTGGAACGCGACGTTGTTGTCGGGGTCCTTCCAGCTCGTCGACGACGGCGGGGTGCAACCCTTGACGTACACGTTCGTGTAATCGGTCAGCGCGCCGATCAGTCCCTGGCGGACCTTCGGGTCGTCGACCAGCAGCTTGCCGTTGTCGTCGACCATCTTGACGTTGTATGCGTCGGCGAACGTCAGGAACGAATAGAACGAGTCGCTGGAATCCACGCCCATCGGCTGGCCGATGCCGAAGGTGCGCTTGCCCGTCTTCGCGCGATGCGCGGGCTGCACCTTGTCGCACCAGAAGTCCCAGTAGGCCTTCCACGTCGTCGGAATGTCGGACTCCTTGAAGCCCGCCTCACCCAGCATGTCCTTCCAGTACTGGATGTGCATCGTCTGCTGCTTCATCGGGTACGCGTAGTACGCCTTCTTCTTGGTCTTGTCGTTGTACAGGTAGGTCGTCTCGATCGTGTTCTTGAGGAACTTGTCCTTCATCGGAGTGATGATGTCCGTGATGTCCTCGAGCTTGCCGTCGAACGCCCACTTGCCGGCGACCTGGAAGTCGTAGACGTCGGCGTAGGCGACGTCGGGCGGCGTGCCCGCGTCGAGCGCGGCCACCGTCTTCGGGATCATGTCCTGCACCGGGTACTGCGACAGCTCGACCTTGACCTTGGTCTTGTCCTCGAACTTCTTGATCGCGGCGTAGAGCGCGTCGTCCTCGGACTTGTAGAAGCCCTTGACCCACCACACGACGAGCTTTTCCTGCGCGGCCACCGGTGCGCGGCGGCGAGCATGCCGGCCGCGATGAGCGCGGCGGCGAATTTGCTGAACAGCTTCATGCGACTCCTCCGTTGAATGGTGATGCTGCGTTTCGCGGCTTTGGCCGTCTTCTTGCGCGCAGCCCGATTGCAGCCTACGGGCGGCGGTTAATGGTGTCAACTTCGGTCCGCGGCGACGATCGGCCAAGGGCGGCGACCTCACATCACCGCGCCCAGGTACCACGGCACGAACTCGCTCTGCCCGTAGCCGTGCTTCTCGCTCTTGGACTTGGTGCCGGACGCCGTCTCGAGCATCAGGCGGAACAGCCTTCTCGCCGGTGCCGTCGACGCGTCGCCGTGCCGTCGGCGATTTCACCGCAATTCAAATCGATGTCCTCTTCCTGCTTGACCCACAACGGCGTGTTGGTCGAAAGCTTGAGCGACGGCGCGGGCGCGCAGCCGTAGGCGGAGCCGCGCCCCGTCGTGAACACGATCATGTTCGCACCGCCGGCAACCTGGCCGGTGGCGGATACCGGGTCGTAGCCCGGCGTGTCCATGTAGACGAAACCCTTCGCGGTGACCGGCTCGGCGTATTCGTACACCGAAACGAGATTGGTCGTGCCGCCCTTGGCCACCGCGCCCAGCGACTTCTCGAGGATCGTCGTCAGGCCGCCGGCCTTGTTGCCCGGCGACGGATTGTTGTTCATCTCGCCCTTTTCGCGCGTCGTGTAGTCCTCCCACCACTTGATCCGCGAGACGAGCTTCTCGCCGACTTCGCGGGAGACCGCGCGCCGCGTCAGCAGATGTTCGGCTCCGTAGATCTCGGGCGTCTCGGAGAGGATCGCGGTGCCACCATGGCGCACGAGCAGGTCGACCGCCGCACCCAGCGACGGATTGGCCGTGATGCCCGAATAGCCGTCCGAGCCGCCGCATTGCAGGCCGACGGTGATGTGCGACGCCGGCACCGGCTGCCGGGTCACCTTGTTGGCGAGCGGCAGCATCTCCTTGATCAGGCCGATGCCGTAGGCGATGGTCTTGGCCGTGCCGCCCGTGTCCTGGATGCTGAACGTGCGCAGCAGCGGACCCTCGTGCAGGTCCTGCGCGCCCATCAGCGAACTGATCTGGTTCGCCTCGCAGCCCAGTCCGATCATCAGCACGCCGGCGAAATTGGCGTGCCGCGCGTAGCCGCCCAGCGTCCGGCGCAGAAGCTGCATGCCTTCGCCGTGCGTGTCCATGCCGCAGCCGGAGCCGTGCGTCAGCGCGACCACGCCGTCGACATTGGGGAATTCCGCGAGCCGCTCGCGCGTGAAGTATTCGGCGATGCCGCGCGACACCGTCGCCGAGCAGTTCACCGTCGACAGGATGCCCAGGTAGTTGCGCGTCGCGACCCGGCCCTCGTTTGGCCCATCCGCGCGGACGATGCCCATGAACGTCGCCTGCGGCGTCACGTATTGCGTCGGCTTGACGTCGGCGCCGAACGCGTAATCGCGGTCGAACGTCCCCATCACCAGATTGTTGAGGTGGACGTGCTCGCCGGGCGCGATGTCGCGGCTGGCGAAGCCGATGATCTGGTTGTAGCGGCGCACCGGTTCGCCTTTCTTGATCGCGTGCGTCGCGATCTTGTGCGCCGGAGGCACCAGACCGACGACGGTGATCTTCTCGTCGAGCAGCGCCGTGCCGCCCACGAGCTGCGAGCGCGCGATGACGACGTCGTCGTTGGGGTGGAGGCGGATGGTCAGCGAGGCGCGGGTCAACATGTGTTTCTCCAGTGCTTGAAGGCTACTGCACGGTCATTCGGGCGATGGCCAGCCGGTCGATGGCGCCGAAATTCCAGTCGATCCCGAGACCCGGCGCGTCCGGCGGACTAGCGTAGCCGTCGTGCAGCTTCATTCGCGAAGTCGTGACGGCGTCGAGCTGGGGGATGTATTCCACCCAGGTCCCGTTGGGCACGGCCGCCGACAGCGACACGTGCAGCTCCATCAGGAAATGAGGGCAGACCGGCGCATTGAAAGTTTCCGCCATGTGCGCGACCTTGAGCCAGGGCGTGATGCCGCCGATCCGCGCGCAGTCGACCTGGACCACCGAGCATGCGCGCCGCTCGAGATACTCGCGAAAGTGCGCCGGGTGGTACAGCGACTCACCGACCGCGATCGGCATCGACGCCATCGCCGCCAACTCGACGTGGCCGCCCAGGTCCTCGGCGGGCAGCGGCTCCTCGAACCACGCGAGCGACGCCGGTTCGTAAGCATGCGCGCGGCGGCGCGCTTCGGCAACCGTGAACGCCTGGTTGGCGTCGACCATGACCTCGAAGGTGTCGCCCACCGCGCCGCGCACCGCAGACAGCCGCGCGACGTCCTCCGCGATCGACGGCTTGCCGACCTTCACCTTGCAGCCCTTGAACCCTTGCTCCTTCGCGGCAACCGCTTCGTCGACCAGCTGCTGCTGCGAATGGTGAAGCCAGCCGCCTTCGGTCGTGTACACCGGAACCTTCGGCTGCGCGCCTCCTGCCAGTTTCCACAGCGGCAGGCCGGCACGCTTGCACCGGATGTCCCACAGCGCGGTGTCGATCGCAGCGAGCGAGAGGCTCGTGATCGCGCCGACCGCCGTCGCGTGCGTAGCGAAGAAGAGATCCTTCCAGATCGCCTCGATCTGCGCGGCATCGCGGCCGATGAGCCGCGGCGCCAGATGGTCGCGCAGCAACGCGACCACCGACGAGCCGCCGGTGCCGATCGTGTACGTATAGCCCACGCCGACGGCGCCGTCGGCGCAGGTGATCCGCACCAGCGGCGTCTCCTGCGTGACGAAGGACTGGATCGCGTCGCTGCGCGGAACGGGGGCGGCAGGTTCACTTGCAGGATCTCGACGGTGCTGATCGTCGCTGGCACCGGGCTCATTTGTAGAACATGTGGGGCAGCCACAGCGAGATGATCGGAATGTAGGTGATCAGGATCAGGCTTCCCAGCAGCGGAACCAGCCACGGCACGATCGCCATCGTCGTGCGCTCGAGCGACATTCGCGCCACGCGCGCCAGCACGAACAGCACCATGCCCATCGGCGGATGCAGCAACCCGATCATCAGGTTCAGCACGACGATGAGACCGAAATGCACGGGGTCGATGCCGAGCTGCAGCACCACCGGCATCAGCACCGGGACCGCGATCAGGATCGCCGCCGTGGGTTCCAGGAAGCAGCCTACGAAGAGCAGCAGCGCATTGACGAGCAGCAGGAACACCCACTGCGAGTGCGTGAATCCGAGCACCCACGCCGTCACCATGTCGGTGACGCGCGTCGCCGTCAGCAGCCAGCCGAAGATCGACGCGGCGGCGACGATAAAGAGCACGGTGGCCGTCGTCTCGATGGTCTCCAGCGAGACCTTGACCAGCATCTTGTACGTCAGCGTCCGGTACCAGAACAGGCCCAGGAACAGCGCCCAGATCGATGCCGCGACCGCGCCCTCGGTCGGCGTAAAGATGCCGGTGGTCATGCCGCCGATCAGCAGCACCGGCGTCATGATGGGGAGCACCGCCTCGAATTTGAACTTCCAGTCCGCGGCGAAGAGCGCAAGCATCGCCACGCCCGTCGCGAGCGGGGGATTGACACCCAGCGACACGGCAGCCCAGATCACCAGCGGGAACACGATGACGACCGCCAGTTCCAGCGTGGCCTTGCCGACGCGGCTCCACAGGAACTTGATGTCGGCGCCCCAGTTGTTCTTGTGCGCGTAATAGGCGACGGTCAGCATCATGAGCACCGTCATCACGAGGCCGGGCAGGATGCCGGCGAGGAACAGCTGGCCGATCGACACGTTGGCCACCATGCCATAGATCACGAACGGCAGCGACGGCGGAATGATCGGCCCGAGCGTCGCGGACGCCGCGGTCACGCCGACCGAGAATTCCTTGCTGTAGCCGTGGTCGCGCATCGCCTTGATCTCGATGGTCCCGAGACCCGCGGCGTCGGCGATGGCCGTGCCGGACATTCCGGCGAAGATCACCGAGCCGATGATGTTGACGTGGCCCAGCCCTCCCTTCATCCATCCGACCAGCGCCAGCGCGAAGTTGTAGATGCGGTTGGTGATGCCGGCGTTGTTCATGAGGTTGCCGGCGAGGATGAAGAACGGCACGGCGAGCAGCGGAAAGCTGTCGATGCCGCTGATCATCCGATGGACGACCACCATCGGCGGAGACGTGCCCGACACGTAGAAATAGATGAGCGATGCGCCCGCCATGGCGATGGCGACCGGGATGCCGGTCACCATCAGCGCGAGGAACCCGGTGAGGAGCCAGCCAGTCACGGTGTTGGACCCCCACGCTCACTTCGTTCGCTGCCCCCAAAGGGGGAGCAATTCGCACCTCGGGGCGGCCCTTCGGTGCTCATTCTATGTGCTCCTCGATGGCGTATTCCGGCCGCTCGAGCAGGCTGAAGCCGCGCCGCCAGTTCTCGATGGCGACCTGCACCGAGCGCACGGTGGCCGCCGCGAATCCGAACGCGCAGACGCCGTAGATGATGTTCATCGGCAGGTCGATGATCGTCATCTGCAGGTTGCCCATCTTCATCATCATCTCGATCGTCAGCCCGACGGCCAGCGCGAAGAATGCGATCCGCATGATGTCGACCAGTGTCGACAGCGCGCGGCCGGCCTTGGCCGGAATGAGGCGGTACATGAAGTCCACATGAATGTGCCGCGTGCGGCGAACCGACGCGGCGATAGCCACGAACACCGTGCAGATCAGCAGGTAGCGGGCGATCTCCTCGGTCCACGCCGCCGAGTCGTTCATCACGTAGCGCGTGAAGAACTGGTAGAACACGCACAGGCCGAGGAGCCAGAAGAGGGCGAGCGAAAGCCAGTCCTCGAAGAGGTAGTGCGTAAGGTCGATCGGCGCGTCCTCGACATGGAAGTGACCTTCCGCGTCGAGGACGTGTTCGTTCGTGCGCTCCGAGTCGCTCGCCTCGGTCATGCGTCTACTTGATTGAAACTATCGTGTCGTAATCGGATTTTGTAAATCCCATCGACTCGAGCGGCGAGTTCTTCAGCACCGCGTCGGAGAAGCTCTTCCGATCCACCTGGACGATCAACAGGCCCCTTTTCCTGAATTCGTCGGCCAGTTCAGCCTCGCGCTTCTTGATCTTCTCGGTCGCCCGCGCGGCAGCTTCCCGCGTGACTTCGACGAAGATCTGCTTTTCCTGGTCGGTGAGCTTGTTCCAGACATGCGGCGCGATTTCCGTCGTCAGCCCGTCGACGATGTGCGACGTCATCATGATGGCCTTCTGCACTTCGTAGAATTTCTTGGCCTCGATCGTCGTCAGCGGATTTTCCTGCGCGTCGACCGTGCCGTTTTGCAGCGCCAGGTATACCTCGGCGAACGCGATCGGCGTCGGGTTCGCGCCGCAGGACTTGGGCGTGGCCATGTAGGCGGGCACGTCCGGCACCCGGATCTTGAGGCCCTTCATGCCGGCGCAATCGGTGAAGGGCTTTTGGGCCGTCGTCTGCCGCGCGCCATAGTACGTGTACGCGGTGATCTGGATGCCAGTCTTCTTGCGGAATTCCTCGACCATCTCCGCGAAGATCGGGCTCTTCGAATAGGCGATGAGATGGTCGCCGTCGCGGAAGATGAACGGATAGTAGGCGATGCCCAGGCGCGGGTAACTCCGGGCGGCGAACGAAGGACCGCTGATGATCATGTCGACGGTGCCGAGCGTCAGCCCCTGGTTGATGTCGGTCTCCTTGCCAAGCGTGCTGGCGGGAAAGACCTCGATGTCGAACTTGCCGTTGGTGCGCCGCTTGATTTCGGCGGCGGCCCAGACGGACTCGGTGTGATACGGCTCCGAGGTTTCGTAGACGTGCGCCCACTTGAGTTTCTGCTGCGCCAGCGCGGGCCCCCCCGCAACGACCGCAACCACGGCGACGGCGGCCAGGACTGATTTCACGATCAAACGCATGATTCCTCCTTGAATTGCACTCATTAGCGCCGGAACGATGCCGGCCCGATCAAAAGTACCAACCACTTCGGCCTCCATGACGCCTGTCGTTCGATGCAGGCTGCTCACGGCACTACCTGAACCTTGGTGCTCTTGTTCTTGTCAGCAGCAGCGTGGAATGCCGCCACCGCATCCTGCAATGGATATTGTCCCGACAGCAGCGGCCGCACGTCGACGCGGCGCGACGACAGATATTCCACGGCCCAGTCGAACTCGACGCCCCACCGGAAAGCGCCGCGCAGGTCGAGCTCCTTGGCCATGATCTCGTTGACGACGAAAGGCAGCGGCTCGTGCGGCAGCGTGCCCACCTGCACGACGACGCCGCCGCGCTTGGTAGCGGCGATGCAGCTCTTGAGCGCGCTGAAGTTGCCGGATACCTCGTACGCCACGTCGAACTGGGGCGTCACCAGCGCTTCGCCGTCGCGATCGGCGCGCAGCGCGATATCCGCGCCGACCAGTTTCGCCTGCGCGAGCGGCCGGTCGAGCACGTCGGAGACGGTGACCTTCGCGGCCCCCGCCAGCCGTGCGGCCAGCACGGTGACGCAGCCGATCGTCCCCGCGCCCGTGATGAGCACCGACTTGCCCAGCAGATCGCCGCCGCGATTGACCGCATGCAACCCGACAGCGAGCGGTTCCGCGAACGCGAGTTCGCCCAGCGTGACGTCGCCGGCAACCGGATAGCACTGCCGCTCGCCCATTACGAAATATTCCTGGAACATTCCCTGCACGTGCGGGAACAGGCTGGCGCTGCCCAAGAATTTCATCTTCGTGCACAGGTGCTCGCGCCCATCGCGGCAATACTCGCAGCGGCCGCACGCGTGCGACGGCGAGATCGCGACATTGTCGCCCTTCTTCACGCGGGTAACGCCGGGGCCCACTGCCGCCACGACGCCGGAGGCTTCATGGCCGGGAATCAGCGGTTCGCGCACGACAAAGCTGCCGTTGCGACCCTCGAAATAGTAGTGGAGATCGGAGCCGCAAATGCCGGCGGCGCCCAGGCGCAGCAGCACTTCGCCGGGACCCGGCGTCGGCGTGTCGACCGGTTCGATGCGCAGGTCTTCCTTGGCGTGGATTCTGCAAGCGAGCATGTTCGATTCCTTTCGTGTTACCAAGATAAGATGTCACTTGTGGCCGGCGACGCTGTCCCATCCGGTACTGAAGCGCTTGTAGGCCTGGTTCAGGTGCCGTTGCATCGCGGTGCGGGCACCGGTGGCGTCCTTCGCGGCGATCGCCTTCAGCACGGCGCGGTGCTCGGCCATCGCGGCTTGCCACAGCCCCGGCGTGTCGTAGTGATGCTCGAGTTGCTTGTACAGCGGGCCGGTGCGATCCACCCACAACATGTCGACGACCGCCACCAAGGCGCCGTTGCCGGTTGCCTCCGCGATGCGCATATGGAACATCCGGTCGCCGTCCAGCGGTTGCTTGTCGTCGTCGAGTTCGTGCTGCATGGCTTCGAGCGCTTCCCCGATTGCCTGCACTTGCCCTTTCTTTGCCGACTTGGCGGCGAGCGCCGCAGTCTCGGCTTCGATCACGTAACGCGCGCGCAGCAGTTCGAAGGGGCCGGCCGTCGCCTCGCCGTCGCCATCCGCGGCCGTTCTGCCGCCGACCTTCCCCGCCGTTCCATCTCGCGCTTGCACGTAGATTCCCGAGCCGATGCGCACCTCCACCAGTCCTTCGACTTCGAGCGCGATCAACGCTTCGCGAACCGACGGCCGGGAGACGCCCAACTGCTTGGCCAGGTCCCGTTCGGGCGGCAGTCTCGCGCCCGCGGGAAATTCGCCGCTCTTGATCAGCGTGCGAATCTGGTCGGCGATTTGCCGGTACAGGCGGCGGGGTTCGATGCTCTGGAACGGCATGGCGCTTCGGGACGCTTCCTGGAAGCAGAGCGCCACTTATCGAGGTTGGATCGTGAGGCTAACCCCCGCCCGGCAACTGGTCAAGTGGTATTACCAATTCACACGCAGCTTGAGGTAGAATTCACAAGCCCTTCGCTCGCAGCGGCGCGCGGCATCCAAGCAGCGCCACCGATTCGTCTCCCGTCCGCACACTCACACGCACTGCGTCATGTCCGCCACGACGATCGCCTCGATTCGCGCCACGCCCGTGACCGTCCCGCTCGAGGCGCCGCTCCTGCACAGCAACGGCGCCCACTGGGGCCGCTTTGTGCGGACCATCGTCGAGGTCGAGACGGCCGACGGCTTCCTCGGACTGGGCGAGATGGGCGGCGGCGGCGAGGACGCGACGCGCGCATTCGCCGGCCTCGAGACCTATCTGCGTGGCCACGATGTCGCCGCGCTCGAAGCGATGCGCTTCAAGATCTGCAACCCGACGGCCAGCCTCTACAACAACCGGACGCAGCTGCACGCGGCGATCGAGTTCGCCTGCCTCGACATCTTGGGACAGAAACTCGGCGTCCCCGTGCACACGCTGGTGGGCGGCAAGCTCCGCGACACCGTCGACTTCGCGAGCTACCTCTTCTTCCGCTACGCCAATCCGGAAACGGGGCGTGGCGAAGTGCGCACGGCCGAGCAACTGGTGACGCAGGCCGCGCAACTCAAGGCGAAGCATGGCTTCACGTCACACAAATTGAAAGGCGGCGTGTATCCGCCCGCGCACGAACTTGCGTGCTACCGCGCACTTGCCGCATCGCTGCCGGGCGAGCGGTTCCGGTACGACCCCAACTCCGCGCTGTCGCTCGCCGACGCCATCGAATTCGGCCGGCGGATTGTCGACATTCGCAATGACTACTTCGAGGATCCCGTCTGGGGCATGCCGCAGTTGAAGCGACTGAAGGAGTTCGTGCCGCTGCCCATTGCGACGAACACCGTTGTCGTCAACTTCGAGCAGCTGGCGTCGAACATCCAGCACGGCGGCGTCGACGTCATCCTCCTCGACACCACGTTCTGGGGCGGCATCCGGCCGTGCATCAAGGCGGCCGGCGTCTGCGAAACGATGGGCCTGGGCGTCGCCGTGCACAGCTCCGGCGAACTCGGCATCCAGTTGGCGACAATGCTGCACTTGGGCGCCGTGCTGCCCAACTTGGGCTATGCCGCCGACGCGCACTACCATCATTTGACCGATGACGTGATCGTCGGCGGGCCGCTGCGCTACGAGAAGGGCGCGATCCGCGTGCCCGACGCGCCGGGCCTGGGCGTCACGCTGGACCGTGAGAAACTGCGGCAATATCACGAACTGTATCGCGAGCTTGGCGGCTATCCTTACGACCGTGATCCCGGACGCCCCGGCTGGTTCGCGCACGTGCCGAATGCCGACTGGGCCGATCCGGATGTCTCGTTGCGCCCCGCGCTAAGATAACGTCGAGGTGCGGCCCTTTGGAGTCGCGAGCCTCGCTCTCCAGGAGATGTTCCATGCGTCTAGCAGGAAAAACCGCGCTGGTCACCGCCGCGGGCCAGGGCATCGGCTTTGCCAGCGTCATCCAGATGGCCCGCGAGGGCGCCACCGTGTATGCAACCGATGTGAACGCGAAGCTGCTCGACAACTACGCGGGCATCGCCAACGTACATCCGCGCGTGCTCGACGTTCTCAACGACGCGGCCGTCGAGAAGATTATCGGCGAACTGCCCCCGCTCGATGTGCTCTTCAACTGCGCGGGTTTCGTCCATCACGGCACCGTGCTCGAATGCACGCCGAAGGACTGGGACTTCAGCTTCAACCTGAACGTGCGCGCCATGTACATCGCGATCAAGGCGGCGCTGCCCAAGATGCTCGACAAGCACCAGAAGACCGGCAGCTGGGCGTCGATCATCAACATGGCCTCGGTCGCCGGATCGCTCAAGGGCCTGCCGAATCGCTTTGTCTACGGGGCCAGCAAGGCAGCCGTTGTCGGCCTGACCAAAGCGGTTGCCGCCGACTATGTGCAGAAGGGCGTACGCTGCAATGGCATCGCCCCCGGCACGGTCGACACGCCGTCGCTCGGCGACCGGATCAACGCCTTCGACGATCCGGTCGAGGCGCGCAAGATGTTCATCGCGCGCCAGCCGATGGGACGGCTCGCGAAGGCGGAAGAGATCGCGCCGATCGTCGTGTTCCTCGCGTCCGACGAATCGATGTTCGCCACCGGGCAGATTTACTCCGTCGACGGCGGCATGACAATATGAGAAAACTCTTGTTTCCAATAACCCAGGAGGTAGCATGAAACTCGTTCGCTACGGCCCCGCTGGCCGTGAGAAACCCGGCCTCATCGACGCCGACGGAAAACTGCGCGACCTGTCCAAGAAGGTGAAGGACATCAATGCCGCAACGCTGGCGCCGGCCGAACTTGCGAAGTTGAAGAAGCTCGATCCCAGGAAGCTGCCACTGGTCAAGGGCAAGCCGCGCCTCGGACCCTGCGTGGCAACACCGTCGAAATTCGTGGCGATCGGGTTGAACTACATCGATCACGCGAAGGAGACCAATTCTCCCATTCCCGAAAATCCGGTCGTATTCTTCAAGTCGACGACGTGCATCACGGGCCCCAACGATAACGTGATGGTCCCCAAGGACTCGACGCAGCTCGACTGGGAGGTCGAGATCGCCTTCGCGATCGGCCGCACCGCGCGGCACGTGGAGAAGAAGGATGCGCTCAGATACGTTGCCGGCTACTGCGTCGTAAACGACGTGTCCGAACGTGACTTCCAGCTGAAGAAGAGCGCGTCGCAGTGGAGCAAGGGCAAGGGTTGCGACACGTTCGGTCCGCTCGGGCCGTGGCTTGTCACGACCGACGAGATCAAGGACGTGCAGAACCTCGACATGTGGCTCGACGTCAACGGCGTGCGCCGGCAGACGGGCAATACGCGAACGATGATCTTCGGCATCGCCGAGCTGGTGGCCGATGTCTCGAAGTACATGACGCTGCTGCCGGGCGACGTCGTCACGACCGGCACGCCGCCGGGTGTCGGCATGGGCATGAAGCCGCAGACGTGGCTCAAGGCCGGCGACGTCATTACGCTGGGCATCCAGGGATTGGGCGAGCAGAAGCAGAAGGTCGTTCCGTTCAAGGGAAGGCGCGGATGAGGCCGGGGCAATTCCCGAAGCGAGTGTGGACGCGGCATGCGTTTTACGCCGCCGTGTTGTCGGTTGCCGCAATGGCGATCGGCCTTGCGTCTCCTGCCTGCGCCCAGCCTTACCCGAACAAGCCTGTGCACCTCATGGTCGGCGCGTCGCCCGGCGGTGGAACCGACATCGTGGCGCGAATGCTGGGCAAGGAACTCGCGGAGACGCTGAAGCAGCCGTTCGTGGTCGACAACAAGCCGGGGGCGTCGAATACGATTGCCGCCGACATCACCGCCAAGTCGCCGCCCGACGGCTACACGCTGCTCGTCGCCACCAACACCGGTCAGGCGATCGCGCCGCATCTCATGAAGCTCAACTTCGACGCGCTGAAGGATCTGGCGCCGGTTGCGCTGGTGATGGTGGTTCCCAATGTGCTGATCGTCGGACCTTCGGTGACGGCCAAGGACGTGCGCGAGCTGGTGGCGCAAATGAAGGCCAATCCGGGCAAGTTCAATTATGCGTCGTCGGGATCGGGCAGCACGCAGCACCTAGCCGGCGAGGCGTTCAAGAAACTGGCCGGCGTGCAGATGACGCACATCCCGTACAAGGGAAGCAGCCAGGCGCACCTGGACATCATCTCCGGCAATGCGCAGATCATGTTCGACACCACGTCGTCGGCGATCGGCCAGATCAAGGGCGGCAAGGTCAGGGCGTTGGCCGTCACGACGCCAAAGCGCTCGCCCGAGCTGCCCGACGTGCCTACACTCGCGGAGGCGGGCTTTCCGGGGCTGGAGATGACGACGTGGTATGGCGTATTCGCACCCGCCGCCACTGCGAAGGACATCGTGGCGAAGCTGCACGCGGAGATCATGAAGGCGCTGCAGACACCGGAAGTGAAAACGCGCATTGCCGGACTCGCCGGCGAGCCGGGCACGCTGACGATCGAGCAGTTCGCCGCGCTCAACCGGGCCGACTACGAGCGCTTCGGCAAGCTCGTCAGCGAAGCGAACATCAAGCTGGACGAGTGATGTTGCCAATGAGGACGCCAACGATCGCGCTTTTCACCGGCGACCCCGCCGGCATCGGCCCCGAACTTGTGGCGAAGGTGCTCGCCGCTCCGGCAGCGTTGCCGAAGGCGCGCATCGTCGTCATCGCGCAAGAAGCCGGGCTGGAGGCCGCGGCGCGGGACGCCGGCGTCAAGCTCGATCTGCCGGCCGTGGCCGCCGGTGCCGCCCGCGGCACCGGTCCCGGCATCGTGCGTCTGCAATGGGACGGCTGGGATACGCCGGCGTTCGCGCGCGGGGAGGCCAATGCCGACAACGGCGCGTTCATGCTGCGCGCGCTGCGCGCCGCGCTCGATCTGTCGCGCTTGGGCCAAGTCGACGCGGTCTGCTTCGCGCCACTGAACAAGGCGGCGTTGCGGGCCGGCGGCATGGCCGAGGAAGACGAACTGCGCTGGTTCGCGAAGGAGCTCGACCATCGCGGTGCCTGCGGCGAATTCAACGTGCTGGAAACGCTTTGGACGTCGCGGGTCACCTCCCATGTTCCGCTGCGGGACGTCGCCCAACTCCTCAGCGCCGACAAGGTTGCCGAGGCCATCGGCATGCTGGACGCGGCGCTGCGCCGCGCAGGCATTGCCAATCCGCGCATCGGCGTGTGCGGCTTGAATCCGCACAACGGCGACAACGGCAATTTCGGCCGCGAGGAACTCGACGTCATCGCGCCCGGCGTCCGCCTTGCCGCGCAGCAAGGGCACGCGGCCGATGGTCCGTATTCGGCCGATACGATCTTCGTGCGCGCGAAGAACGGCGCATTCGACGGCATCGTGACGATGTACCACGACCAGGGCCAGATCGCGATGAAGCTGATGGGCTTCGAGCGCGGCGTCACCGTGCAGGGCGGCTTGCCGGTGGCGATCACCACGCCGGCGCACGGCACCGCCTACGACATCGCCGGCAAGGGGCTCGCCAATCCGAAGGCGATGTCCAACGCACTGGCGATTGCGGCGCGGATGGGTGCCGCGGCGTAATTCCGCGTTACGGCTCCGCGTAGTCCATCTTCACGTCGCGAAGAAAGCGGCAGCGTCGATTTTCGGCGTGGCGAAATTGTCAATCGATGGCGGCGCAGATGTCGGTCGCGTTTCCGCTGAAAGACTGGAAGGAAAAGACGTTAGTGGCGGGATCGATCGTGAAGATGAGTCGTCCAACATACAACGTCGTCGAAGGCCCGGGCGGCACGTCGGTCGTGGCTAGGAGCAATACAACGTGCCCCATGGTGGTATCCGTAATCGTCCCGTCGGAGTTGTACGTCTGATGATCTGAAAATCCATTAGCTTTCAACGAGAGTGTGGCACCGCTCCCGGGCTCGCCCGCGGGGGACTCATTGATGAAAGTGAGCGCCGAGCCCTTGCCGGCATAGATCGAGCGCACAACGTTGCCGTTCTTGTCGAAGAACTCCTTGTAGTGCTGCTGGTTGCCTCCACGAAGCTCGATACGCAAGTCGAAGGCACACGCTGACCCCGCTGGAAAATCGATCACTTGGTCTGGCGGACTGGCGGCGGCCGGAACCGCGAATCCCAACGCAGCGGTCATCATGCACGCTGAGAGAAGACTGATCCTGAGGCTGCTTGCATTGTTCATGGTGTTCTCCCTGATCGTAGCGGACCAAACTGGCTCGCTTGCATACCTACCCGCATGGCGACCGGGCGGTCGCGTATGCACGGCTGACGCTGACCTCTACCGTTGGCAATGTCAAGAAGCTATCGACCGAATGTCTTGACGTGCGTCAACCTCGAGCCACTCTTGATTGTCCACCCCGCCTTGTTCGATGGCCACTTTCGGGCAAACCGGCCTACGATATTAACCGGCTGAACTTGGCCGCAAGCAGCCAGGGGACATCGACCGCTTTCGACCCGAAGCAGCCATACGTGCCGTTCCAAAGCGGACGTTTGTGATTGCCCCAGCGAAATGAATCAACTGGTGACCCGAATGCGAACACGAAGTGCTGTCATTGCGGCCCCATAAACCCCGATTCGTGGTGACGGTCACGCGAGAATCGATGTCGGCTAGCTGCGGCTAAACGGGGAAGTTACACAAGATGGTTTGGTAATGCCGCTATCGCCTCCAACCGGTTATTCGCATGTCCGACCCGGATACATGGAAGCGGACCTCCAATTCACGATCGCGCCGAGAGCTCCCGGGCAACGCTGGCCAACTCGGCGCGCACCGTCGGGCCGATATCGGGGTGCTGCGCATAGATGGTCTTCATCCGCTCAAAGGTCTTTCGAGCCTCAAGTGCATGCCCAGTCCTGAATTGAGCTTGCGCCAGGGAGCCGAGCACATGCGACAGTTGCAGACTGACCCGTGTGTCGACCACGCCCTCAAGGAGGGTCGCCGCACGCTCGAGCGAAGGCAGAGCAGCTGCTGGCTCATTCCTGCCCAGAAGAGCGCGTCCGCGAACCCAGAGTGCACGGGATTCGAGATCGGCGAGCGCTTCGCGCTGATTGAAACTTTCGATACGCGCCAGCGCCTTGCCAGCGACTTCCTCTGCCTCGTTCCCGCGTCCGTCGATTAGCCACGCTTCGGCGATGAGACATTCGGCCCCCAGTCGATTGCGCTGCGAAAGATGCAGATTTGTCGAGTTCAACAGGGCCGAGAGATTCTCCCTCGCTTCCTCGGACTTACCCTTCGCCAATGCAAGTCTCGCCCGAGGCAAGAGCAGGTATTCCGGCTTTTGTTGATCCCTTGATGCTGCAGCGGTTGCCCGCTCAAGTGCGCTCTCCGCCAAAGCTAGCTGCCCCAATTCGATGAAAGCATTCGTGCGATCCCTTTCAAGAAACGTCGGCCAAAGCCGCTGCGCTGAGACGCGTGCCAGCAATCGCATTTCACGATCCAGAGTCGACAGCGCATCCTCTACCCGGCCGGATGAGTTTTGTGCTGCCGCGTAGGCACGCAACAAGGCAATCTGATCGTCGGACTCGACTTCCGGCCCGGCGGCGTCGGTCAGGTGCCAAAGCCCGTCGAGGTAGGCGATCGCTTCCAGCGGCCGGGCCGAATCCATCATCGCGAAGGCGACCTCACCACTGCTATTGCGTGCGCCTGGGTCGTCGTGCTGATGCAGCGCGAGGTAGGCCCGCACGGCGAGCTTTCCGTATCTCACCGCTTCAGCCGGATCGTCCATATTCATGGCGGAGCGTGAAAGCTCCACGTCGATCGAGATCCGGCGGATCTGCATCCCGTCTCCCTCCGGGGTGCCGTTGAGTCGGTCGAGGACGGCTTTTGCTTCGAGCAGGGCAGTGCGTGCGGCAGCGGGATCGGCTACCGAACCCGGCCCGTTCAGGCTATTGGCCTTGAAGAACAAGCCGTTCACGAGCTCGGAATCCAGGCCGGCGCGGCGCGACAGCTCGATGCCACGATCGATGTGCGCCATCGCCTCCGGCCGCTTCAGGTAGACACCCAAGACACCCTGCGACAACTCGATCCTTGCGAGCACGCGCGGGTCGTCGATCTTCAGCTCCCGGACGAGTTCGAGCCGGCGGCGCTGGACCTGTTCCGCCCGCTCGAGCTGCAAGTCCTCGATGAGCGCGCCCTCATAGCTGCCCAGGCTGTCGAGCTCTGCCGCGGGTCCCATTCCCGTTTTCACCGTGGTGTCCCACCCAAGCTTTGCCGTGGCAATGGCCTTGCCGTTGAGGCCCAGCTGCTCGTACAGCTCTTCCAGGATCGACAGCATGTTGAGCCGGGCCTTGGGCGCATCGAGCATCGCCCCTTCCATCTTCTTGCCGGCGATGTCGAGAAGTTCCTCCGCCGTCGTCTTCCTCGCCCTTTCGGGGTCGGGATTGTCGGTGGAATTGGTCTTGAAGATGTCCTCCATGAAGCCCTGCACCGCCGCCGCGGTCTTGGCCTCTTCGCGTGCGATGCGCGCCTGTTCGATGGCCTGCTGGTACTGCCACAGCGCCACGCTCATACCCGCGGCAAGCGCGATGACTACAACGGCGGCACTGGCCACGGCCAGGCGATTGCGTCCGATGAACTTGCGGGTGCGATACCAGGCCGAATCCGGTCGTGCCTGCACCGGCTCGCCATCGCCGTAGCGCCGCAAGTCCTCGGCAAAGGCGCCGGCGCTCGTATACCGATCGCCAGGGTCCTTCTTGAGGGCCTTGAGCAGAATCGTGTCGAGGTCGCCGTGAAGTGCCTTGGCTAGCTTGGGGGCTGTGGTGCCCCGGGCGGCCGCCCCAGCTGCGGTGATGGCAGCGCTGGGCCGTAAGACTTCGGCCTCCGCAATAGCCAGCTCCAGCTGCGCGGGCGAGGATGTCTTCAGCTTGTAGGGCCGAGCCCCGGTGAGCAGCTGATACAACACAACGCCGAGCGAATAGATGTCGGTCGCGGTGGTCAGGCTTTCGCCCCTGATCTGCTCAGGGCTCGCGTAGCTGGGGGTGAGGGCCCGCCCGTGGACCTCGGTCAGCTGCGTTTCCGCCGCCGTGTCGTCGTTGCCCAGCAGCTTGGCGATGCCGAAATCGAGCAGGTGGACCTCACCGTCGCCCGTCACCAGAATGTTTGACGGCTTCAGGTCACGATGAATCACCAGGCGCGCGTGGGCATACTGCACGGCATCGAGCACCTGCCGGAACAGGCCCAACCGCGCACGTACATTGAGCTGCCGTGCATCGCAGAACGCGTCGATCGGCCGGCCTTCGATGAACTCCATCGCAAGATAAGGCGTGCCGTCGGCCGCCACCCCGGCGTCGTAGAAGCGGGCGATATGCGGATGCTCGAGCTTCGCCAGGATGTCGCGCTCGCGCGCGAAGCGCTGCGCCAGTTCGCTTCCCGCGTGCATCGCAAGTGGCACTTTGAGCGCCACCGTCCGGGTGAACTGGCCGTCGGCCCGTTCGGCCAGCCACACCACCGCCATGCCACCGCGGCCCAGTTCCCGCAGCAGGCGATAGGGGCCGACCCGAAGATCCGTCGCCGCCCCGGCAAGGCTGGGCGGTACCTCGCTTGAGTCCTGGGCTGCCGTTAGCTTAGGCAGCGTTTCGAGGAAATCGGCCGTCTCGGCCGCAGCTTGGTGCGCGAGCATCTCGCGCAGCTGCTCGCGGAAGGCGGAGTCCGGCTCCGGAAGCGCCTCCAGCCAGGAGTCGCGCGCCTCGCGCGGCAGGTCCAGCGCCTGGTCGAGGAGCTTGGAGATCGTCTGCCAGTTCTCGGGACTGTAGCTCAACACCACCTCCCGCTTCCCATGGTCAGGCACCCCGGAGCAGCGGTGCTGGCCCAAGGTCATGTCCTTCATAAGCCTAAACGCAATCGCGTAGCAAACCCGGACATGCCGGGCAGAAGTTTCGCCGTCCCAGCTGTTATGGGCAACCCCCGAGCGCCTGCGCGCCCCGCCCAACCAACGGCCATGTCCGGTTCGGCCGGTGAACCGCGTTTTGCTTAACAGGAGGGCAATTTCTTGACAGCAGCGCCCCCTGGATCTCGCCCGACCACAAGGACCTCGACCATGAACGAACACGACATGCTGGGATACCTCGCCTCCTCGCTCGTCCTCACGACGTTCTGGATGCGTTCGATGTTCGGTCTTCGCCTCGTCGCCATCGCGAGCAATTTCGCATTTATCGCCTATGGGGCATGGGCGGGTATCCATCCGGTGCTCCTGCTGCACCTGACGCTCTTGCCGCTGAACATCTCCCGAATCGCTCCGGAACTGCGGCGCGAATTTGGCCGGATCGTCGATGCCTTGGCCGGGCGGCGAACGGCCGCGGCGCAAAGCGCCAGCCGTTGAGCGGATCGGAAATGGTTTGTCAGTCCTGTCCCGTCAGTTCCATCAGCCGCACACTAGCGCAGCGCCGCAAACAGCAACGCCCGCGCCTTCTCCCAGTCGCGCCGCACCGTGCGCTCCGTGACCCCCAGCGCTTCAGCGATGTCGACCTCGGTCATCCCCGCGAAATACCGCATTTCCACGACCTGCGCCAGCCGATTGTCGAGCTTGGCGAGGTCCGCCACCGCGTCGCCGACCCTGGCGATTTCGTCTTCCTGCGCCTGGACCGAGTCCCCGATCGCCGTATTCAGCGTCACGTGAACGGCGTCTCCGCCACGGCGCTCGGCTTGGCGCCTCCGGACGGCATCGACAATGATCGACCGCATGACCCGCGCCGCGTAGGCGAGGAAATGCGGTCGGTCCGAGACCTCCAGTCGATCGGCCTTCAGGAAGCGCAGGTAGGCATCGTGCACAAGCCCGGTGGTGTTGAGCAGGGTGAGCGGCTGGTTACGGCGCAGCCGGGCGTGCGCGATCCGGTGCAGGTCGTCGTACAGCACGCTGAATACCTTATTGACCGCCGAATCGTCCCCGCTCCGGGCGGCCTGCGGCGGCGTCATCAGTTCGGCCGTGGGATCGGCGCGGCGATTTCCTGTCTTCCGAGAATACCGTAGACCTACCAAGGCCGGAAGTTGGCCATTCGGCCGGTCCGCCACCCCATTCCAGGTTCTGGTGCGGCCGAAAGGTCCCGCCATCTTCGCAGGCTCTCGACCTGGGAGGGCCCTTCAGCCATCGCCTCCATGGAATGTGCCGCATGTCCGGTCTCGCCATGCGACTACGTATTCATCAGTAAGGAAGACGCAGAGGGTCCGATACTCATCAGTAAGGAAGACGCAGAGGGTCCGATACAAATATCTCGTAAAACCGGACATCGCGATTATCGAATATTCCGCTCCTATGTCAAAGACGATTCCATTTGTACGACGCCGCGCTCCGGACAATGAGAAGTCGATAGCGGCTAAGCCACGCTTTCCATCAACTACCGACGCGACGAACATCCGTGAGCATCAGTCACACTGCAGCCACCAACCGGACCGAGGTCCTGCTTGGCCAGTCCGTAGGTCTCGCCGTGCAGGTCGCATTGTTGTGGGTATTCAGCCGGGCCGGCCACGAAATCGTCGTGCTTCTCCCGAACGTGACGCAGCAACGCGTCGATATGACTGTATCAAAGCGCTTTACCACATCCAAGTTGGGCGTCGAGGCCGAACACTGGCTCGATAGGTTGCGGCCATTAGTCCGTTCTGCCCTCAAGCCCGCCTGTGGCTGGCCGCGGGCGTCGTTGACGAGGTTCGCTTCAGGACTTTTCGGCGCGGCAAACCCGCGTGTTAGCTATCAGCAACTCTCAAGGAGACGATCATGGCAATGGACAAGACAACGCGTCGATTCGGACATCGCAGGTTTGCAGGTTGGCTCAAAACCTTGGCCATCGCGCTTGGTTTGATGACGGTTGGATATGCCGTCGTCACTATGGATGAAGACCGGGCTTCTTCCTTACACGCGTTTGCAGCGTCGGTGGTGCGCGGCGCGGATGCAACTGCAAGC
>CAVVEH010000002.1:0-390212 GCA_963747265.1 uncultured beta proteobacterium
AGTCGGAGCTTCGGCAAGACTACGCGGCCCTCGATCGCATGGGCGACCGCAACTACATCTCCACCGTGGCCGGTTACCTCGCTGAGGCGCTTTATCGACAGCGGCGCTACGAGGAATGCGGCACCTACGCAAAATTCAGCGCCGAGGTCGCCGCACCGGATGATTTGGCGACGCAAGTGCTCTGGCGAAGCGTATCGGCCAAGTTACTTGCGCGGCAAGGGAGCCTCGAAGTCGCCGAGCGCCTTGCGCGCGAGGCGGTCGAGTTCATCGCCGGGCCGACGATCCGATCGATCAGGCGTACGCGTTGATGGACTTGGGCGAAGTGCTGCGGATGGCGGGAAAGCACGATGAGGCGTCGCTCGTGGCGGCACGGGCGCTTCGCCTGTACGAGCAAAAGGGCGACGTGGTTTCAGCGGCCGTCGCGCGGAAGCTCATCGCCAAGGGCCGCGAGGTGCCTCCACAGCCGACGTTTCGGCAATGACGAATGACAGCGCGCCCGTTGCCGGACGCGCTGTTGATGTGGCGAAAGTCAGGCGAATCGTTTGCTGCCGAGACGCCAGCCTCAGGGGCTACCGACATATCCTTTCGGATCACTTGGCGGTGCGAGAACCCCGAACAACCCGCCGTTGCGCTGGGTTGATTTCTTGAAGAGGACGCACGCCTGGGTTACTTCATCATCCTCCTTGTCCTTGGCATCATCGCGGCACTTGGGGAGATACCCCGACATACATGTTCGTCGTGCCGTTCGGGAAAAATTGCTATTGCCGCCATCGGCAACCTTGAATGGGGTTAGAAGACTCCCAGCAGACGCCGTTAATGCGCAATGCCCTGCCTGATTAGGTACGGGGCGAGCGCAAATACCGATGGTCTTTCCGGAAGTGCCAACGTAACTGAAGTTCAGAGACGCCGTAGATCGGATCCGTTGGCGCGCCGCACATCCGTTTCCGTCGTGCTCGAAGAAGGCGGTTGGGAACGATCCCGTTGTCCGCGAACAGCGTCGCCGCCGAACCGCCGCCTTGGTCATTGTTTGTCGTCTGGACGCAAACGCCAGTGTCCGGGCAGGGGTAGATGGGCTGGCCCGGCGCAAGGTAGACGGCCGTGAAATCGATGTCGACGGGGTAATACGCGTCGTCGAAGCCACAAGGACTTTCCGGGTCGACGTAGGCGTACCAGAAGTAATATTGGCCAGGCTCGGAGCCAAGTGGAACGCTGACGCTGAACGTGGCGGTCCCGGCCCTCGCGTTGGCCGAATACGATCCGATTCTCACGCTGCCCTCACCAGTGTCGTACCAAAGTTCAAGCGACACCGCCGTCCTTGCGCAGGAATCGTTCCTGCGAATCGGGGTGTTCGGTTCGCCATAGACCCAGAGGCCGACCTGGACCGTGAACGTCGGGCCGATCGCAACCGAGTCCGGCGCCGAGATCACCAGGAAGCAGTTGTTGCCGTCGCCGGGTGCGCAGGCCGTCGCGGCGTTGGCGACGCTTCCCATCGGCGGGACTGCGACAGCGATAAGGGACAGGAATGCCAGCAGGGACGCCAGCGGGTGATGACGCAGAATTCGTTTCATTGATCTTCTCCCCAACGTTTTTTTCCCTCACTCATGCAGGTCCAACCAACCCGGGCGTGCAACCATGCAGGATAGGCCACACCGCTCAAGGCAACCCTGTTCAGGGCTAACCAGCACTTGAAGATACGAGTGAAAAATTCCCACGTCAACGCCTTCCGTCGCCATGGCTCATGGCTCCGAGCCCCAGGTCGCGGTTGTGTCGTACGAAAACCATGCTCCTGCAGCTTCGTGCCGGGGTTCACGCTGAGGAGAACTCGGCCCGATCAAGAGTGAATATTTGCGCACTGTCGTTCGATGCGACGTTGCGCATCGAATATGCGATTGGACCCAAATCGTCCGGGCGTTCCCACAGTTGTAATCCACACGAACGAGCGACTGGCGTCGCAGACGCGCAATACGGCCCATCTACAGGAATCCTTGACTCACCAGACGGGCCTCGAGTGACGCGCCTCGCACCAGATTAACTACCGTTCGGATTTGGGGGCCGCGGTGGAGCCCCAAGTACGACGTCAATGGGACGGTAGTTCGGCTGGTCGATCCCGTTGAAAGCTGTCGGTCATTGAAAGCCGCGCCAACGGTCGCTGCGAACGACCACTCCCGACACTCGCTTCGGCTCCGGCCAACGACCGGTTACTGGGCCGCACCAGCCACTCAATCAGTAAATCGCGACCGACTGGAAGGGGTCGTTAGCGGTCGTTGGGCACCGGTCAAATTCGACAAGCTCCATTGTTTCGCACGTGGTTTGCTATACGACAAGATTCGATACAAGTGATGAGCGTATGCTTTCCATGGGTATGATCTTTGAACGATTGGTAGGGCGCCGGCAAGAACGGAGGGCACTATGAAGCGAGACGCAGGTTTGTGGATTGACCACAAAGAGGCGTTCTTGGTGTTTGTCGGAGATGACGGAGAAGAAACCAGGCGAATAGAATCTGGAACGGAGAAGGATGTTCGATTTTCCGGCGGCAACCGACCAGCAGATGGGTCAGCAGATGACCAGCGAGACAGGCAATTCATGACCCACCTCAACCGATACTATGACGAGGTGATATCGCATTTGCGTGACGCGGCGTCCATCCTGCTTCTTGGCCCGGGCGAGGCCAAGGGCGAGCTTGAGAAACGCCTCGCGAGCAAAGGGCTGGGTGGGCGCATCGTCGGGGTTGAAACAGCTGACAAGATGACCGCGCCCCAGATTGTCGCAAGGGTGCGCGAGCACTTTGAGGCGTAGGCTCTGCGGGTCAAGAGGTCGGTGCCGTCTTTCTTTGAGTTGCGCGAGTCACGCGCCAAAGGACCTACCGTATCGAGCCAGACTGGGACCAGTGGCAACTGCTGGAGCGGCGCCCGCCCTAGACTATTTCGCCATATCGCTTTCTACGATTTGCTTCAAGCGCGAACTCCTCCAATTCGGGATCCAACGCGCTACGCGCCGATATGATCCCGATGAGCTTGCCGTTCTGGACAACGGGCAAGTGACGAAATCCCCTTTGGTGCATCACCAACAGCGCATATCCGAAAGGCTTCTCGGAATCGACAGTGTGTGGCGCGAGGGTCATTACGTCCGCAAGCCGAGTGGTTCGCACATCGAGTCCTTGCGCAACAACGCGAAACACCACGTCGCGCTCAGTGAAAATCCCGACGAGCTGATCGCCTTCAACTACCATGATCGCGCCAACATTCTTGGCCGCCATTAGCTCAGCGGCCTTGCTGACGAGCGCTTGCGGCGCGGCCATGAGAACCTTCTCTGGCTGCATGATGTTCCGGACCGGCTCGTCGAGCATCGACCCCCCTCAAACGGGTTTTAGTGGCTTGGCCAAGGCCCGCCCCTCCAGGCAACACTACCCCGACGTCAACGGGTGAGGTTGACGAAGATCAATTCAGGCTTGCCTGTGAATGTCCGGGTTCGGTATAGGCCGGACTGCTACCTATCCGCAAATTCCCAAGGATGCCCGCTTTGGGTCGGACCCGGTCATCGCTGCTGCCGCGTCAGTGCCCACGCGACATGCTCGCGCACGAGGGGCGACGGGTCGTCGGCGCGGCGTTCGAGCGCCGCGATGACGTCGGCCCTGTTCGGTGCGTTGCCGAGGCCGACCGCCAGGTTTCGCGACCAGCGCTCATAGCCGATCCTGCGAATGGCGCTGCCGCGCATCCGCTCGTCGAATTCCGCTTCCGTCCACTGAAATAGTTGCACGAGGCTCGCGCGGTCGAGCCCATGGCGGACCGCCTCGAAATCGCGTTCGCCGGTGACTTGCGCGAAGCGATTCCACGGGCAGGCCAACTGGCAGTCGTCGCAGCCGTAGACGCGATTGCCGATCAGCGGCCGCAGTTCCTCCGGAATGGCGCCCGGAAGTTCGATCGTCAGGTACGAAATGCAGCGCCGCGCGTCGAGCTCATACGGTGCGACGATGGCGCCGGTGGGACAGGCGCCGATGCACGCCGTGCAGGTTCCGCAGTGGTCGGAGGCCGCCTCGGTCACGGGCAGCGGCAGGTTCGTATAAATCTCGCCAAGGAAGAAATACGAGCCCATGTCGCGCGTCAGCAGCAGCGTGTGCTTGCCGCGCCAGCCCAGGCCCGCCTTGGCCGCGAGCGCCACTTCGAGCACCGGCGCGCTGTCCGTGAACACGCGGTAACCGAAGTCGCCGACCTCGTCCCCGATGCGCGTTGCCAACTGCTGCAGCCGCGCGCGCAGCACCTTGTGGTAATCGCGGCCGAGGGCGTAGCGCGCGACGTACGCGGAGCGCGGGTCGGCGAGCACTTCGCCGGCATCTGCACCGTCGGCTGGCCAGTAATTCATCCGCGCGGTGATGACGCGAACGGTGCCCGGAACGAGTTCCGCCGGCCGCGCGCGCGCGGCGCCGTGCCGGGCCATGTAATCCATTGCGCCGTGCCGGCCGTCGGCAAGCCAGCGCATCAAGTGGGCTTCCTCGGTGGACAGTTCCGTGTCGCTTATGCCGATGGCCTCGAATCCCATCTCGCGGCCCCAGTCCGCAATGTCGGCCGCCAGCGCCGCCCAATCGCGCGTCGCCGGTGTTGCCGCAGGTGCACCGGTATCATTCATCGCAGCTAGCCTAAGGCGAAACCAAAACGATCGGCGACTCAAACGATGTCATACCCATTTCACCTAGCCGACGCCGCCGCGACCGAAAGGGTGGGGGCCGCGCTCGCGCGGGCACTCGCCGGCGGAATGGTTGTCGCACTCCACGGCGACCTTGGGACGGGCAAGACCACGGTGGTGCGCGGCGCGCTTCGAGCGCTGGGCTGGACCGGGCCGGTCAAAAGCCCGACCTACACGCTGGTTGAACATTATCCGTTTTCGAGTTTATACTTCTATCACTTTGATTTCTATCGGTTCGCCGATCCAAGCGAATGGGAAACGGCGGGGATTGCCGATTGCTTCCGCGACGACGCGGTCTGTCTGGTCGAATGGCCGGAGCGGGTCGCCGGACTTCTGCCGCCGGCGGATATCGACATCGCGCTAGCGCATCCCCAATCGGGCGGCTCCGGGCGCGACCTGGCGCTGTCCGTCCACACGGAAGCGGGTGAGCGATGCCTGGCCGCCATCATGTCGACCATCGCCCCGGACGCGCCGGGCTGACCCGCATCAGCATCGAGCGGCGCCGCCTGTGCCAGTGGTTGCTGGTGCCCGCCGCGCAGCTTCTCGTTCCGCGCGCGTGGGCCGATGCCGGACGCATCGCGTCCGCACGGCTGTGGCCCGCGCAGGAATACACGCGCGTCATCCTGGAGTCGTCGGCGCCCATCGCGCATCAGATGTACGCGCTGAAGAACCCCGACCGCCTCGTGCTGGACTTGGAGAGTGTCGAACTCACGCCGGAACTCTCGCAACTGCCGGGGCGTGTGCAGCCGTCCGACCCATACATTACGCGAATCCGCTTCGGGAAACTGGCGCCCAACATCCTGCGCGTGGTGCTCGACGTGAAGAGCGAGGTGCGCGCCGAGGTGTTCGCGCTGCAGCCGTTCGCCGAATACGGCCACCGGCTCGTGCTCGACATCTATCCGTTGACGCCCATCGACCCGATGCTGGCGCTGCTCGAAGCCGAAATCGCGAAGGACCGGGCTGCGCCGGCGCGGGCGCCGGAGACCGTCGTCCAATCGCGCGAACGTCCACGCGAAAAGCCGCCCGAGAGCAAGCCCGCACCGCGGCGCATTACCATCGCCATCGATCCGGGCCACGGTGGCGAGGATCCGGGCGCCATCGGCCGGCGCGGGACGTACGAGAAGAACGTCGCCCTCGCGATAGGCAGGAAGCTCAAGACAATGGTCGACAATGAATCCAACATGCGGGCGATGCTCACGCGCGATGACGACTATTTCGTTCCGCTGGCCGACCGCGTGCAAAAGGCGCGGCGCGTGCAAGCCGACCTCTTCATCTCGATTCACGCCGACGCGTTTCGCGAGCCCAACGCGCGCGGCTCGTCGGTGTTCGCGTTGTCCGAGAGCGGCGCCACCAGCGCCGCGGCGAAGTGGCTGGCGCAGAAGGAGAACAGTGCTGACCTGATCGGCGGCGTGGACCTCGACCATCGCGATCCGGAGCTCGCGCGCACGCTGCTCGATCTTTCACAGACGGCGCAGATCAGCGACAGTCTCAAGGTCGGCCGGCGCGTGCTCGAGGGAATCGGCACGCACAACTCGCTGCACAAGGCGACGGTCGAGCAGGCGGGGTTCGCCGTGCTGAAGGCGCCCGACATTCCGTCCATCCTGGTCGAAACGGCGTTCATTTCCAACCCGGAAGAGGAACTCAAGCTGCGCAGCGAACGCCACCAGCAGAAATTCGCGGAATCGATCCGCGATGGTGTGGCGCGCTACTTCGCGCAGAATCCTCCGTTGGCCCGGGCATGAGCCCGCCGGGCCGCCCCAAGGCCGAGTTGTCCAATGAGCCGGAGTGCGCAGTGCGAAGGTAGACCAATTACCGCCCGCACGAACCTGTAGAATCCGCCGCATGCTGCGCTTCTTTCTCCTCTTCATCCTGCTGCTCGCCGTGCTGTTCGGGCTGGAACTGACGCCTTGGGCGCAGGCCTGGTTCGTCGAGCCGTGGACGGGCGCGTTGGCGACGTTCTCGTCGCGGCTGGTGACGCTCTTCGACGGCAACGTCGTGGCCGCCGGCAAGGTATTGCGAAGCACGACGAACGGTTTCGGGGTGTCGATAGAGGCCGGGTGCAACGGTGTCGAGGCGACGCTGGTGCTGCTGGCCGCCATGCTGGCATTTCCGGCGCCGTGGAAGCACAAGGTCGTGGGCCTGGTCATCGGCATCCTGGCCGTGCAGCTCCTCAACGTCCTGCGCGTCATCAGCCTGTTCTACCTCGGGCAATGGAACTACGACGTGTTCGAATTTTCTCACCTGTATGTGTGGCAGGCGCTGATCATGCTCGACGTGCTCGTAGTCTGGCTGATCTGGGTCCGACGCGTTCCGCGCCTCGACGACACAGGCACGCCGCCGTCTCCGCCGCCCGCGCTCGCGGCCGGATGAGCGACGCGGAAACGCCACCGGCGGTGGACGGCGGACGCGCGGCGTCGCCGCGCTTCCTGAAGAGCCCGCTCACGCGGTTCGTGGCCGCCACGCTGGCGTGGCTGCCCGTGACCTTCGGCGCGTGGTATCTGCTGGCGCCGGTCCTGCTGTGGCCCGTGCGTCTCGTGGTTCAATTCGTTGCGAAATTCGGCTTCCCCGATCTCGTCCGCGCGATCGAACCTGGTGGCTCGGTGCTGACGTTCGTCACCACGTTGCGGCCGGGCGAGGGCATGGGCGTAGGCGATGTCAGCGTCGATGTCCAGATGCTGGTCTACGCGTTCGGCATGCCGTTCTTCGCCGCGTTGACGCTCGCCGCGCGCGAAGCGAAGTGGTGGCGCACGCTTGGCCTCGGTTATCTCGTGATCGTGCCGTTCGTCGCGTGGGGCGTGCTGGCCGATTTCCTCAAGGGGATCGCCATCGCCGCGCCGCCCGCGATCGCGTCGCAGACCGGCTTCGTGTCATGGCAGCGCGAGTTGATCGCGTTCGCCTATCAATTCGGCTCGCTGATATTGCCGGCCGTCGTACCCGCCGTGCTGTGGGTGCTGCTGCACCGCGCATTCCTCGAGCGGCTGCGCCGGCGCGAGGCGTGAAGCACGCCGACTAGCCTTCGGCGCTGACGCGGTGGCCGGCGCGCTCCAGCGCCGCGATCGCCTGGCGCTGCTGGGCGTGCGGAACCAGAACGTAGTCGGTATCGTAGGTCGCGATGGCGAACACCGACACATGCGCCGCGGCGAGCGGGCCGGTCACGCTGGCGAGTATGCCGGTCTGATCGAGCGGCAGCGGTCCGGCAAACCGGATCGCGCGCCAGCCCCGGCTTGCCGTGACATCGCGCGGCGCGACGGACTCGGGGACGACCACTGAAAGTTCGTCGGGCGTTCGCGTCATCGACCAGAACGCCGCGGCCAATGCCCACGGCGGAACCGTCGCATCGGCGGCGAGGCGGCAGATGGCGATGGGTTCCCGCAGGAATGCCAGCGTAAGCCTTTGCGTCATCGGGTTACTTGCTGGCGACGCGCGCGGCCTCACGTTCGCGCAGCAATTTCCGTTGGACCTTGCCGGTCGTGGTCATCGGCAGTGCGTCGATGAACTCGATGACCTTCGGATACTCGTAGGGCGCCAGAAACTTGCGCACGTGCTGTTGAATTTCTTCCTCGAGCGGCGCCGATGGCGTGTGACCGGCCGCGAGCACGATGAACGCCTTGACGACATTGCCGCGGGTCTCGTCGGGCGACGGGACGACCGCCGCGTTCGCCACGGCGGGATGCTTGACGAGGCAGTTCTCGATTTCCGAAGGGCCGACGCGGTAGCCCGCGACCTTGAACACGTCGTCGGCGCGCCCCTGGTACCAGAGATAGCCGTCCACATCCATCGTCGCGATGTCGCCGGTACGGCACCAGTCCCCGGTGTATTTCTTGCGCGTGCCTTCCGGATTCTTGAAATACTCGAGGAAGAATACGGGGTCCGCCGTTCCGTCCGGCGCGACACGGTGGACCGCCACCTCGCCGGGCTCGCCCTGCGCGACAGGATGACCGTCGTCGTCGATCACGGCGATCCGGTGCCCGGGATAGGGCCGTCCCATCGAGCCGGGCTTCGCCGGCCACTGCGTGTGCGAGTTGCCGACGATGTAATTCATCTCGGTCTGCCCGAACATCTCGTTAATGGTGACGCCCAATGCGTCCTGCGTCCACGCGAACACCGTCGTGCCCACCGCTTCGCCCGCGCTCATCATGCTGCGCAAGCTTACGTCGAAGTGGTCGCGCGGCCGAGGAAACGCCTTCATGATGAGTTTCAGCGCCGTCGGGAAGATGAACGTGTTGCGAACCTGGTATTTCTCGATGAGCCGCAACGCGCGCTCGGGATCGAAGCGGCCGCGATAACCGACGACCGGCTGGCCGAAGTAGAACGTCGGCAACAGCGCATCCATCAGGCCGCCGGTCCACGCCCAGTCGGCCGGCGACCAGAACACGTCTCCGTCCTGCGGAAAGCCGTCGTGCGAGTGGACGAAGCCGGACAGGTTGCCGAGCAGGCACGCATGCGGCATCAGCGCGCCCTTCGGCGGGCCGGTGGTTCCGCTGGTGTAGACGATGAGCGCCGGGTCGCTGGCGCGCGTGACGGCAGGGGTGAATTGCGGTGGCGCCTGCCGCCACCAGCGACTCGTACGGCGTGATTCCGTCGCCCTGCGCACCGGCCACGCCGATGACGTGCTCGAGTTGCGCGAGCCGCGTCCTGATGGGCGCCAAGTTCGGCAGCGACTGCGGGTCGACCATCGCGACCTTCGCCTCGGAATTGGCGAGCCGGTATTCGAGGGCTTCGGGCCCGAACAGGAACGACAGCGGAACGGCCACGGCGCCCATCTGGTAGATCGCGATGTGCGCGACGGCCGTCTCGCGCCGCTGCGGCAGCACGAGCGCGACCTTGTCGCCGCGCTGCACGCCCAGCCCCGCGAGCGCGTTCGACACCCGGTTGGCTTCGCGGTGCAGGTCCCAGAACGTGTGCGCGGAAGTGGCGCCCGATTCGTCTTCCCAGTACAGCGCGAAGCGCGTCCGATCCGCGGCCCAGCGGCCGCAGCAGGCGTGCGCGATATTGAAATGCGCCGGCACCTCCCATCGGTGCGCGGCATGCAGCGCGGCGTAGTTGTCGGCGGCCATGCGCATTCCGCGGACGTTCGTCGCGCGCGCTTGTCTGGCCGTTACTTGCCGGCCCGGATTGCCGGTGGCAGTCCGCCTACCGTAATGGCGGAAGTCGACGGCTGCAGTTCCAGAGGCTCCACGGTGGCCCAGACCCAATCCGGCTGTTGTTCGATCAATCTGCCGTAACGTATCGGATTGACGGACTTCGCCGTCATGAGCTTCAGGCGGTTCGCCGGCTGGAATTCCACGGCCGGGACGATCAGCGATTGCACGCCGGCATCCGTTTCGCGCTTCCGCAGCGCGAGAAAGAGCCCCTGGAACGTGCGCCCGTTGATCGTCGTCTGCTCGCCGTCGACGGAATAGTCGTTGTCGGCATTCTTGCGCTGCTCGACCAAGTCGACGCCCACGAGCGTGTTGGCGATGACTTGCAAGCCGAGTTCCGCGCGGTCTATGGTCAGCCGGCGCATCCGCCGGACGATCCCGAGCGTCCACAGCGCCTGCCCGTGCGGACGAATGGCGGCCAGCGTCCCCAGCGTCACGGCATTCGCGGCGCTCATCGGGGCGATCAGGCGAAAGCCGGTCTGGGAGATGTCCTTCACCTCCCACGGCCCGCCGGGTGCCGCGTATGCGGCGAGCCGCCGCCGTCCCATTTCGATGCGGCGATCGCGCTCGTTTCGCATGTGGCCGAAGACGGCCAACTCCATCGTGCCGCCGAAGCTCTTGCCGGGTTCGAGCAGCGGGGTCGGGTCGCGTTCCTCTTCCTTCAGATACCCGCAGATCTTGCCGAAGCCCACGATCGCATCGACGGTTCCCGCCGCCGCCGTGCGCTCGCCGCGCCGAGCGAACGGCTTGAATTCCGGATCGACCTGAGATGCCAGCTTGGTCATGAGCCCCAGCTGCTCGCTGCGCCGCGGTGTGCGATCCGACAGCGGCTGGCCCTTGATCTTCTGTTCGAGCACGATGACGTTCTGCATCAACACCGCGTGCAGCGGACGCGTGTCGAGGAACAGCACACGGCCCTCCAAGGGTCCGGGCGTGCGGCGGCGGAATCCCTCGCGCGCGCCCAAGTCCACGTAGAACGACGTCACCGACGAAGCCTCGAGCGTCAACCGGAGCGGCGCGCACCATTCATCGAGCTCGCCGGCGACCCACTCCAGGTGCCGCGCCGTCATGTTGCCGGAATTCATGAGCTGCAGCAGCAGCGTGATCAAGTACTCGTGCTCGATGGTGGTCGTGCTGCCGGCGGTGCCCATGATGATCTGCTGGCGGTCGATCTGGCGCGAGCACGCCAGCGTGAACAGCGTATGCAGCTCCGCCCACTTCGCGGGGATCCACTGCTCGTACCGGTACAGCCGGATCTTGGCGTCTAGCCCCAGATGGATGATCTGTCGCGCGACCAGTCCGGGCAGCAGCAGCTGCCACTTGGCGCTCTGCGCGTGATCGGAGACCTCGCGCGCGAACGCCTGGTACGCCTGCAGGAATGCCTGCGTCAGGTCGAAGAGCGCCGACCACAGCTGGTTCTCGATCTTGGAACTGCGGCTTGCGTGCTCGATGTATTGCGCCGTCAGCGTCTTGCGCAATCCGGCAGCGCGGCTGTCCACGTAGAACAAGGTCTCGAGTCGCGCCGGCGTGCGCCGCGCCGCCTGGTCGGCGATGAGTCCCAACTCGGCCAGCAAAGCCGCGTGCGTCGCCAGCGGGTCGCTGTCGGGAAAGGACGCGAACCAGCGCTCGGCCGATTTGCTGTCGGCGAGTGGATCGCGGCTGGTGCTTCCGAATCCGAACATGGCGGCGTCCGCTGCGTCCCGTTGCCGGATGAATCGCAAGAATTGGTCCGGACTCATCGCGCCGCGGTGTTCGCACGTCCGCGGCGGTGAAGAAAAACGGCGGCCACGGGCCGCCGCAAATTGCTGCCGGTCAGGCACCCATCATCCCGCATTGGAGCGAAACCGGCAAGGCGGAGCGGCGCCCTTGGCACACATCGTGCATAAACGCCTCGTGTAGCACAGCTTTGCCGGCCCCCGTAGGGCCGGACGACGACGTGCCGGGTAGGGCCCCGAGGGCTATACTTGTGCAGCACAGACCGCACCATTCAACTGACGCAAAACGAACAGGAACGACGACGATGGGCATCCTAATCAAGGCACCGAACCGGCGCCGCGAGCCGCAACTGGCCGCGGTGGGCGCGGAAGAGGTCGCGACCAACCTGACCGGCGCCCTGCATATCCGGGAGGTTGTGCGCATTACCGGCCTGCGGCGCGAACAACTTTACATGTGGCAGCGACGCTACGGCTTTCCGTCGCCGTTGCGCGATGCCTTCGGAGACCGCGTCTATCCGCCAGACCAGTTGGCCCGCCTCAAATTGATCAAGCAGCTGCTGTCGGAAGGGTGGCGCGCCGGAGCCGTGGTCCCGCTGGCCGACTCGGCGCTGCAATCGATGCTGGGCCTGGCCGTCGACGAGCCGTCGCCGCTTCCGTCGGAAATCGAAACCGCGGTAAAGCTGCTGGCGCAGCATCGCATCGGCGAGATGCAGAACCACCTGTCCAAGCTGTTGCTGGGGCAGGGACTGCGCAAGTTCCTCGAGCAGACGCTGATCCCGCTCAACGAGGCCGTGCACGAGCGCGTCGTCCGCGGCGAAATGCAGAACTTCCAGGAACTGCGCTTTGCGGACCTGGCCCAGCGGCTGCTGCGTGATGTGACGCGCCTCGTCCGTCCTACGCGCGATGCGCGGCACGTCCTGCTCGCAACGCCGCCCAACGATCCCAACCAGCTCGGGCTGGCCATCCTCGAATTGCTGCTCTTCACCGAAGGCGTGAATTGCCTGACGCTGGGCGCCGGCGTCCCCGCGCAGGAGATCGCGGGTGCGGCGCGTGCCTACAAGGTTGCGCTCGTCGTGCTGCTCTTCGATCGCGGCATCTCGGGAAAGATTGCGGGCCAGGAAATCCGCAGCCTGCGCGCCAGCCTGCCGGCGGACCTGCCGCTGGTGGTCAGCGGGCGTGCCGTGAACCTGCTGGCCAAGCCGATCGCCGATGCCCATACCGCGGCCGATTTCAGCTCGGTGATGGCGAAGATGCGCTCGTTGTCCATCATGCCCGTCTCGCCGGTATCGCTGGTAGGCGTGTTGCCGGACCTGCCGCAGCGGGCGTAACCTCGGTGGGGTGACGCAACCTCACCACGATGAATATCAGGCCGGGAATGACGGCGCGGGCAGCGACCCGCGCCGCTTCTTTTCGCGCCGCATTTTCTGGCACACGGCGGGCGTGCTGCTCGCCCTGGCGGTCGCATGGCTGGTCTTTCGCGCCTATCGCCAGCCGGATTTCCTGATCGACCTCGTCAACATGCAGTTGTGCTGACGGCTCCCTAGGTCGGCTCACGGTTCGTTGAGGAAATCCTCGAGCTTCCTGCGCTGGCGCTTGGTCGGGCGTCCGGGGAATCGCGGTTGCGAAGCTTCCGCGGCGCGCCGCTCCTGCAGTACCCGCTCGCGTGCGGCAGCGCTGGCCTCGGTTTCGCGATAGAGCTTCGCCGCGTCCGCCGCCCCGCCGCGGCGGTCGGAGAGTGCCGTGACGAGGACTTCGCAGACGATCCCCGATTTGCGGACCGAGACCGCTTCGCCGACGCGCATGGCGCGCGCAGGCTTGGCGCGCTCTCCGTTGACACGCGCCTGACCGGCGTCGATCGCCTGCACGCACAGGCTGCGCGTCTTGTAGAAGCGCGCGGCCCAAAGCCACTTGTCAAATCGGATGCGGCCGTCGTCCGCGCCGTCGTCGGGGCGTTCAGGACGGTTCATCGCGACCGCTGTCCGGATTGGCGTAGAGATGCATCCACTCCGCCGTTTCGTGGGCCCCGGCGTAGCCTTCGGCGCGCAGCGCGGCGATCACCCGCGCGCGGTCGTCGCGGCTCCTGTTCTGCGACAGCTTGAACTTGGCGTCGATGCGCCGGATGCGCATCCGGAAAGGCACGATCGCGCCCATCAGCGCGTCCCTTTCGCGTTCGTCGCGCTGGAACTTCCAGGGTTCCGCGCGCGTGCCTTCGAAGCGCTGCACCAGCGCGGCGATGATGCGCTGCGCCTCGATGGCATCGTCGACGATCTCGAGCGTGCCGTGCGCGTGCACGGTCGCGTAGTTCCACGTCGGGACCATCCGTTCGGGCGCGCTGTACCACGACGGCGAAATGTAGGCATGCGGCCCATGAAAGACGGCAATCGACTGGGCTTGCGCCGCATGCTGCCAGTGCGGATTCGCGCGCGCAAAGTGCCCAAGCAGCGTGCCGTGCGGCTCGCAGCCCGGGATCAGCAGCAGCGGCAGGTGCGACACCATTGGCTCAGGCGAAACCGGCGTGATGAGCGTGGCAAATGAATGCTCGTGCATGAGGCGCGCAACCGCAGGGCGATCGTGCGTCTCGAAATGTGCGGGCGTGTAGAGGCTCATGGAGGTCAATGGCGCGCCGAAGAGGCCTCCGGCGCGAATACCGCACGCGCCTCGGCAGGTGCGAAGGCATACCTGCGATTGCAGAATTCGCACGTCACGACGACATCGCCGCGCTCGGCCAGGATCGACTCGACTTCCGCCAGGCCGGCGATGCGGAGCGCCCGCTCGACGCGTTCCCGCGAGCACGTGCACTGGAAGCTCACCGCCTTCGGCCGGAATACGCGCACGTCGTCGTGAGGAAAGATGTCGGCCAGCAGCGCCTGCGCCGGGGCCGGCGCCACCAGCACGGCGGGATCGAGTTGCCCGAGGCGCTCGCCCGCACGTGCCCAAGTATCGTCCTGCCCCGGTTCGTCCGCGGTGTCGACACCGGGAAGCCGCTGCACCAGCAGTCCCCCGGCGCGCCCCGCTTCGGTCGCCAGCACGAGGCGGCTTGCGAGTTGCTCCGACGTCGCGAGGTAATGCTCGATGAGGCCCGCGACCGACGCTGTCTCCAGCGTCACGATGCCCTGGTAGATCGTGCCCTTACCCTTGGGGTCGAGCGTGATGACCAGCCGGCCCTGCGTCGCGCCGCCGGCGAGTTCCGCGAGGGTTGCGTCCGGTCCGAGCACCGTCGTGCGCTCCGCGTCCCACTGCGCAGTCGCGCGAAGCTCCAGCCTGTCGTTGCATTCGACGACCAGCAGGCGCACGGGTCCGTCGCCTTGCAGCTGGACGATGAGGCTGCCCGTGAACTTGAGCGTGGACGCCAGCAGCGCCGACGCAGCGAGCAACTCCGCAAGGACCCGCCGCAGCGCGGGCGGATACGCGTGACAGTCGAGGATGGCGCGCGAGGCCGCGTCGAGCGTGATCAGCGCACCGCGAACGGCGGCTCCCTCGAACACGAAACGCGTGAGCGCGTCGGGGGACGGCGTTTGCGTCACGGCGGACTCGGTCGGCTTCGTCGACACCGTCAGGCGGGGAGGGCCTTGAGCGTGTAGAGGGTCATCGGCAGGGCGGAATTCTTGTCGAACAGCGCGCCGGCTTCGACACCCGCCTTGGCGACGGCTTCGGCGGAGCGCAGGCGCGGGTATTGCGCGTGCATCGCGCCCAGCGCGAATTCGCGGCCCGATCCCGCGGCCCAGAATTGCGTGTATTCGAACACCTCGCGCATCGAATAGACACCGAAGATGCCATGCTCGTTGGCGATCAAGGCGGTGAATTGCGAAGATTCGTACGGATCGTCGTCCTCTTCCTTGGGATTGAGGAAATGCTGCTCCTTGAGGATCGGATGCAGCTTCTGGAACGTCTCGAATATCGAGCCCTTGGTGGTGAGATCCAGGTCGGCGTGTTTCCTGAGCAGGCTGTCGAAGACGAGCTGGTGCGCAGCCGACCCGCATAGTCCGACGTAGCTGCCGCGGTACTGGACGATCTTGTCGTACGTGCGGTCGTGTTGCGCGGCGAGCCGCGTATCGCCGAAAGTGGTGAGGGAGTCGGCGGCGATGGCAATTTCGTCGCCCTTGCGAACGACAACGATGGTGGTCATGGAGCGCGGCTTGGTCGAATGTGGGAGCGGGAGGCGTCCGCGGTTTTGCGGGCCTCGCACAGAACCGGCAATTATACCCGTCCCGCGTGTCCCGGCTCACGCCAGAATTCCCCCACCTGACTCAAGCCGCGGCAGGCAACATCGGCACCGGCGGCAGCCGCGCGACACGCCACGATGCGAGCGCCCAGCCCCAGAATTCCGCGGCGTTGCCCGGAGTGTCCGGCGGCGGCAACTGGTCCAGGAAGCGCCACGCCGCGACGAGTGCCTGTACGGGCGCGACGGGCAGCGGCGCGGCATGCGTCTGCTTTGACAGTTTTTCGCCGGCGGCATTGATCGCGACCGGAACGTGCAGGTACGCAGGCGTTGGGAAGCTAAGCAGGCCTTGCAGAAAGGCCTGCCGCGGCGTCGACGCCAGCAGGTCCGCTCCGCGCACGACATCGGTGATCCGCTGCTCCGCGTCGTCGACGACGACCGCGAGCTGATAGGCGAACAACCCATCGGCGCGCTTCACGACGAAGTCACCGACGTCGCGCGCAAGATCCTGCCGCTGCGGGGCCTGCAGGTGGTCGCGGCATTCGAGCACCGCGTTACCGACGCGCACGCGAAAGGCATGGCTTTGCCCCTGGCGCGACGGCAACAGACCGTCGCGGCACGTTCCCGGATAGACGCGCTCGCCGGACGCGCCGATGGGGGCCGTGTCCAGCTCGCGCCGCGTGCAGGCGCACGCGTACACGTGACCGGCCGCGCGCAGTTGCGCGAGTGCCGCCTCGTACAGCTCGACCCGCTCCGATTGCCGGGTAACCGGACCATCCCATGCGAAGCCGTAGCGTTCGAGCGCCGCCAGGATCTGCGCTTCAGCGCCCGGCCGGCGACGCGGCAGGTCGACGTCCTCGATGCGCAGCAGCCACTCGCCGCCCGCCGCGCGCGCGTCGCAGTAGCTCGCGACCGCTGCCACGAGGGAGCCGAAGTGGAGGGGACCGGTGGGCGAAGGCGCGAAGCGGCCGCGGTAACGCGCCGGCGCTTTCGCGGAGCGCGCACCTTGCGCCGCGGATGACACGCTCACTGCGGCAGTGACGTTCGCGTTCCGACGACGTTGGCGGTGGTCGCCTTAGCCGGCTGCGTGATCCGGTAGCGATTGCTCGCGGCGAGCACGGCACTCGGATATTCGCTGCGCCCGAGGCTGCCGTTGTAGCGCCCGAGGGCGCGAAACTCGTCGCCCGCTTCGCGATCCACGAGGTAGTAGCGAAGGATGACGCAGCCGTAGCGCAGGTTAGTGCGCAGGTTGAAGAGATTGTGATCGCGCGAGCCGATGAGCTTGGTCCAGAACGGCATAACCTGCATGTAGCCGCGCGCGTCGGCCGACGAAATGGCGAACTTCCGGAAATTGCTCTCGTGATGGATGACCCCGAGGACGAGCTCGGGCTCCAGGCCCGCACGGGTCGCCTCGTAATGCACGGTCGCGAGGAAGTCGCGCCGCTCGCCCTCGTTGGGAATGCGATCGCCGATGCGCCGCGACATTTCCGCCACCCAAAGCGCGACGTTGGGTCGATTGGCGTAGTCGCGCGGCGTGGGGTCGTCGGCGATCGCGCGCGCCAGGCCGGCTACGACCGAAGGCGACAGCTGCTCCTCCGCTTGTGCGCCCGCGCGGGCCGGCAACGGCGCGAGCGCGCTCGCGGCCAGCAGGGCCGGGACCATCAACCATCGCAGCAGGTCGTGATGCGTCATGCGCTTTCCCGTCGTTCTGATCCGCAGACCGTCATGCGTCGATGCGGCCGCGGATGAAGGAGGCGATCTCCGCTACCGGCACGGCCGTGGCCGCCGCATCCCGCCGCGCCTGGTATTCGACCTGGCCCGACTTCAGGCCGCGATCGCCTATCGTAATGCGGTGCGGAATGCCGATCAGCTCCAGATCAGCAAACATCACGCCAGGCCGCTCGCCGCGGTCGTCCAAAAGCACCTCGATACCCGCTGCCGCGAGCTCGTCATGCAATTTGTCGGCCAGCGCCTTGACGCCTTCGTTGCGGTCATAGCCGACCGGCGCGATAGCTACGGTGAACGGGGCCAGCGGCATCGGCCAGCATATGCCTTTTTCGTCGTGATTCTGCTCGATGGCGGCGGCGACGACACGCGTGCAGCCGATGCCGTAGCAGCCCATTTCCATGACCTTCGCCTGACCGTCGGCATCGAGGAAAGTTGCACCCAGCGCCTTCGAATACAGGCTGCCGAGGGCGAAAACATGGCCGACTTCGACGCCGCGCAGGATCTCCAGCGTCCCCTTGCCGTCCGGCGACGGGTCGCCGCGGACGACGTTGCGGATGTCCGCGACGACGTCGGGTTCGCGGCAGTCGCGGCCGAAGTTGACGCCGCGCAGGTGGTAATCGGGCTCGTTGGCGCCGCAGACGAAGTCGGCCATCACCGCCACCGAACGGTCGGCGATCAGCGGCATGTCCTTGGGGATGCCGACGGGGCCCAAGTAGCCGGGCTTGCAGCCGGTGGCCTCGATGATCTCGGCGTCCGACGCCCAGCGCCAGCCGTCCATGCCCGGCAGCTTGCCGATCTTGACTTCGTTACCCATGTGATCGCCGCGAACGAGCAGCATCTGCACGCGCCCGTCGGCCCACGCCATCAGGCATTTCACCGTGCGCGACAGCGGCAGCTGCAGCAGTTCCGCCACCTCCTCGCAGGTCGACTTTCCCGGCGTGGGCACGCGCAACTTGTTCTCCGTGGCAGCGGGACGCGATGCTGCCGGCGCGAGCGCCTCGGCCTTTTCCACGTTCGCCGCGTAATCGGAGCCGTTGCTGTAGGCGATCGCATCCTCGCCGGAATCGGCCAGCACCTGGAATTCGCACGACATGGCGCCGCCTATCGCGCCCGAGTCGGCGTCGACGGCGCGGAACTTGAGTCCCATTCGCGTGAAGATGCGCACGTAGGCGTCATGCATGATCCGGTACGAGCGCAGCATGCCGGCTTCGTCGACATCGAACGAGTAGGCGTCCTTCATGACGAATTCACGCGAGCGCATCACGCCGAAGCGCGGCCTTATCTCGTCGCGGAACTTGGTCTGGATCTGGTAGAAATTGAGCGGCAGCTGCCGGTAGCTCTTGACCTCGCGGCGCACGATGTCGGTGATGACTTCCTCGTGCGTCGGCCCGACGACGAAATCACGTTCGTGGCGGTCCTTGAGGCGCAGCATGTTCGGTCCCATCTTTTCCCAGCGCCCGGTCTCCTGCCACAGTTCAGCCGGCTGGATCACCGGCATGACGAGTTCCAGCGCGCCCGCGCGATTCATCTCCTCGCGGACGATTTGCTCGACCTTGCGCAACGTGATGAGCCCAAGCGGCATCCACGTGTACAGGCCGCTGCCCAGCTTCTTGATGAGGCCGGCGCGGAGCATGAGTTTCTGGCTCACGACGTCGGCTTCGGCGGGCGCTTCCTTCAGCGTCGAGATGTAGAATTGCGAGACGCGCATGATGCTGTTTTTGTTGGGAAAAATCGCATTGTACCCGAAGGGGTCCAAGGCCGTCCCAGGCGCTCGAAATGTTCCGTCGCGCGGAACCTCGGGCAACGGGCGCTATGATGAACGCTTGCGCCTCCCGCGATCGTCTCTTGACTTGAAGATCTCCCTGATCCTTCCGCTGTTCGACCGGCGCAATGCCGGGTGGAAGCCGCTCGAGTCGGCGCTGCGCCAGACGTTGGCGCGCGACCGGTATGAAGTCATCGTCGTCGTCGGCCGCGCTTCCGGCGACGAACCTGCGGTCGACGCCCACGCCGACGCGTTGCTGGCGGCGTGCGATGCGATCGTCCATGTCGACGTCGATGTGCGCGCTGCGGATCAGGAAATTCCCCTCCTGCTTGCCGGGTACGAGAAGTGCACCGGCGACGCGCTGTTCTTCATGGAGGGGCACACCGTTCTCGCCGACGACTGCTGCGAGAGGATCGCCGCGTACTTCCGCGACAATCCGCAATCGCAGGTCGCGTGGGCGCCCAGGGTCCATCACAGTGAGACCGCGCTGGGATCGCTGATCGGCGTGCACGCCAAACGCCACGAGCAGCGCGCGCGCGCGCGCGGGGGCTTCTGGCTGGGCGCCAACAGCGTCATCATGCGCGAGTTGTTCGAGCGAATGGGCGGGCTGGAGGCGGGATACATGCGCTTCTGCGAACGCGTGCTCCAGGAAAGGCTCATCCGCGAGAACGTCGCCATCGGAAGACTGCCGTTGCCGCTCGCGACCCACTACGACGACATGCCGCTGTCGCAGCTGGTCGGCGTCGCGTCTGCCACCGGCGAGGCGAAGCTCGCCTACTACAACGCTCCGCCGGCCGGCGCCGGCGGCCCGCCGGTCAAGGTTCGCCACGGCATCTACCGGGTCGCCAATCACAACGCGAGCGCGTTGGTCCTGTTTCCGCTGTCCCGGGCACTGGGCGTGCTTTTGTTGCGCGCGGCCATCGCCGTGCGCAGGTTCAGCCGGCCATGGGGCTACAGGCTCTACGTGCCGGGATTGGGATTCTCGGATCTCGCGGGATTCTGCAAGGCGCGGCTGCGTGCGACCCGCGCGGGTCGGTCGCCGCGGGCGCCTGCGGCGGAAGCAGGACGTCCGGAGCCGATCGAAATCGCCTGATCAGGGCCTAGCGCACGACCAGCACGGGCAGCTTGCCGTGCGTCAGAACCTTCTGCGTCTCGCTCCCCAGCAGCATCGCGGTCAAGCCGCGCCGACCGTGCGATGCCATCACGATGACGTCGCACTTGGCTTTTTTCCCGGCAGCGAGGATCGCCTCCCACGGCGACGATGCGACACTGTGTATGCGCGTGCAGACGACGCCGGCCGCGGTGGCTTTCGTTATCGCGCGATCGAGGACCTTGTCCGCTTCCTTTGCGGCAAGCAGCGTGTATTCGCGTTTCGACACCGGCTCGTACACGACGCCGTCGGCATAGGCGGGCAACGGATAGTCCGGCGACGCGTAGAAGAACGTCACCTTCGCCTGCAGCGCCTGCGCCAGCGCAATCGCTTGCGTGACCGCCTTGTCGGAGAGCTTCGAGCCATCGGTCGGAACCAGCAGGTTTGTGTACATCGTCAACTCCTCATCCGAGGGATGATCCAATCGTACACTCCGACGCGAATTGCAGGTTGACCGAGGTCAACGTCGCCATGCTCGCGCCGCGCCTGCGCCAGGTCAATGCCGCCAGATTTTCGCCTTGACCCTTTCGTCGCCGCGGCCGTAGAGTCGCCGGATGTCGGCAAACGCCTCTGCCATCCTTCCCGCCACGCGCTCCAGGGCGCACACCGGCGCCCACGCGGAAGCGGCTCTTTGTTTCCATTGCGGCACGCCCAATCCGGGCAATCGCGTGTGGCGCGACGTGGTCGCGGGCGCGCCGCGAAGCTTCTGCTGCGCAGGCTGCCTCGCGGTCGCGCAGACCATCGATGCCGCGGGGCTCGCCAGTTTCTATGCGAGCCGCACCGAAGATGCCGTTCGACCCGCGGCCGAGTCCGCCGACGACTGGACGCAGTGGGACGAATCCGCCGTGGCGGCGGGCCTCGTGCGCGACGACGGTGCAGGTCGTCGCGAAGCCGCACTGCTGCTGGAAGGGCTGACCTGCGGCGCCTGCGTCACGCTGATCGAGACATGGCTCGCGCGGCAGCCGGGAATCGTCGAGGCCCGCATCAATTTCGCCAACCGGCGCGCGATGGTCACCTGGGATGCGCGCGAGACGCGGCTCTCGTCGATACTGCGCGCCGTGGCCGCGATCGGTTATCGCGCGCATCCCTACGACCCCGCCCGCGGCGAAGCGCTTGCCCGCGCCGAACGGCGCGCGCTGCTGTTGCGCATGGCGGTTGCGCTCCTCGCGATGATGCAGGTGATGATGTTCGCCATCCCTGCCTATCTCGCGCCCGACAGCGTATCGCCCGAACAGCAGCGGCTCCTCGAATGGGCAAGCTTCGTCCTGACGCTGCCGGCGCTCGTCTATTCGGCGGCGCCGTTCTTTCGCGGCGCAATGCGCGACGTCACGAATAGCCGCCTTGGCATGGACGTGCCGGTCGCGCTGGGATCGGCGCGGCGTTCGCGGCGAGCGCGTGGACGACATTCACCGGCGCGGGTGCTGTGTATTACGACTCGGTGACGATGTTCATCGCGCTGCTGCTGGTGGCGCGCTACGGCGAACTCGTCGCCCGACAGAAGGCGGGCGCCGCGATCGAGGTCGTCGCGCGGCAACGGCCCGCAATCGCCGAGCGCCTGCCCGGATGGCCCGGCGATGCGACACCCGCGATCATTGCCGCCGCGCAACTCGCTCCCGGAGACTTCGTTCTCGTCCGTCCGGGTGCCATCGTGCCCGCCGACGGAGATATCGTCGACGGCCGTTCGCATGTCGAGGAAGCGATGCTGACAGGCGAGAGCGCGCCCCGGGTCCGGGCGAAGGGCGACGCCGTGCTGGCGGGTGCGCAGAACCGCGACGGGCCGCTGGTGGTGCGCGTGCGCGCCGCCGGTGAGGCGACGCGCCTCGCATCCGTGCTGCGCCTGGTCGAGCGCGCCGCCGCCGAGCGCCCCGCCGTCGCGCGCGTCGCAGACCGCGTCGCAACATGGTTCGTCGGCGCGCTGCTGTTGCTTGCGCTGGCAACGGCGATCGTCTGGTGGCAGTTCGATCCGGCGCGCGCCCTCCCGGTGACGGTGGCGCTGCTCGTCGTCTCGTGCCCGTGCGCGCTGTCGTTGGCGACTCCCGCCGCGCTCGCGGCCGCGGCCGGTTCGCTGGCTCGCTCGGGTGTCGTGCTTGCGCGGAGCGATGCGCTCGAAACGCTGGCCCGCGTGACGCACATCGTAATCGACAAGACCGGCACGCTGACCGGCGGGCGCGTCCGGCTGGCGGGCTGCACGACGCTGGGTGCAATTCCGCGCGCGAAGGCGATCGCCCTTGCGGCAGCGGTCGACGCGCGCTCGGAACATCCGCTGGCGCTCGCGCTGCGCGACGCCGCCGGCATAACGGCCGAATCGCATGCGCTGGCAATGGTCAGCGATATCCGGCAGACGACGGGCGAGGGCGTCGAGGGCCGCGTGGCCGGCACTCGCGTACGCGTGGGCCGGATCGATTTTGTCGCCGCATTGGCGGGGCCCGTCCCCGCGAGGTTGCGCGCAGTGGCGGAAGACAGCGCGCATCGCGGCGCGCTGGCCGCACTGGGTGATGAACAGGGTTGGCTAGCGCTCTTCACGTTCGCGGATACGCTGCGTCCGGACGCAGCGCGCTTGATCGGCGAATTGCGCAAGCTGGGGATCGTGCCCCTCATCCTGTCCGGAGACCGGCAAGCCAGCGTCGACGCGGTCGCGCAAACGCTGGGCGTGGCGAAGGCGCAAGGTGACCTAACGCCTGCGGACAAGCGCGACGAAATCGCGCGGCTGCAGTCGCGAGGCGCGGTCGTCGCGATGCTGGGCGACGGGATCAACGATGCGCCGGCCCTGGCGCAAGCGCAGGTGTCGATCAGCCTGGGCACGGCCGCGCCGCTCGCGCAGCACACGGCCGACGTCGTGATTCTTTCCGACCGGATCGAACGCGCGGCGACAGCGATTGCGGAGGCGCGCCGCGCACTGGCGGTGATTCGACAGAACCTCGCGTGGGCAGCCGCCTATAACGCCATCGCCATCCCGGCGGCTGCGTTCGGCCTGATAACACCGCTGGTCGCCGCCGCGGGGATGTCCCTGTCGTCGCTCTTCGTCGTCGCCAACGCGCTGCGGCTCGTGCGGCGAAGAGACGAGCGCGCGAAAGCGGGAGCCGTGTCCTCGGCCGGCGTGGTGGGGGCCTCATGGAAGTCCTGATGCTTCTCATTCCGATGTCGGTGGTGCTGGTGCTGCTGATCGGTGCGGTCTTCTGGTGGAGCGTGCACAGCGGCCAATTCGACGACCTGGAGGGCCCGGCCCACCGGATACTGGCCGACGACGACGGCGCGGCCGCGTCGGAGAAGGCTGGCCAGCCCTTGACGCGGGTCAAACAGGTGGCGGATACCGGGCCGTAGTATTGCGGATCTTTTTGACGGAATCGCGCGCAAGGGTGTCACGGCGCGCCAGCGGGGAGACGACGGGGATGGCAATCGCGAGAGCAGCGGAAACGTTCAACTACCGGGTCGTGCGGCAGTTCACGCTGATGACCGTCGTCTGGGGCATAGTGGGCATGCTGGTGGGCGTAATCATCGCCGCGCAGCTGCTCTGGCCTCAGCTCAACTTCGACATCCCGTGGCTGTCCTACGGACGGTTGCGGCCGCTGCACACGAACGCCGTGATCTTCGCCTTCGGCGGCTGCGCACTGTTCGCGACGTCCTACTACTGCGTGCAGCGTACGTGCCAGGTGCGCCTCTTCGGCGATGGCCTCGCGGCGTTCACGTTCTGGGGCTGGAATGCCGTCATCGTGCTGGCGGCCATCACGCTGCCGCTCGGTTACACGACCGGCAAGGAGTATGCCGAGCTCGAGTGGCCGATCGACATCCTCATCACCCTCGTATGGGTGTCCTACGCGATCGTGTTCTTCGGCACGCTGGCCAAGCGCAAGACGCCGCACATCTACGTCGCCAACTGGTTCTTCGGTGCGTTCATCCTGACGGTCGCGCTGCTGCACGTCGTCAACAGCGCGGAATTGCCGGTGTCGTTCCTGGGATGGAAGTCGTATTCGGCCTACGCCGGCGCGCAGGACGCGATGGTGCAGTGGTGGTACGGTCACAACGCCGTCGGATTCTTCCTCACCGCCGGCTTCCTGGGCATCATGTACTACTTCGTGCCGAAGCAGGCCGGGCGCCCCATCTACTCGTACCGCCTCTCGGTCGTCCACTTCTGGGCGCTGATCTTCACGTACATGTGGGCCGGCCCGCACCACCTGCACTACACGGCGCTGCCGGACTGGACGCAGTCGCTCGGCATGGTCTTCTCGCTGATCCTGCTGGCGCCGTCGTGGGGCGGCATGATCAACGGCATCATGACGCTGTCGGGCGCCTGGCACAAACTGCGCGAGGACCCGATCCTCAAGTTCCTCATCGTGTCGCTGTCGTTCTACGGGATGAGCACGTTCGAGGGGCCGATGATGTCGATCAAGACGGTGAACGCGCTGTCCCACTACACGGACTGGACGATCGGCCATGTGCACTCGGGCGCGCTCGGTTGGGTCGCGTTCATTTCCATCGGCGCGATCTATTACCTGATCCCGCGCATGTTCGGCAAGATCGAGATGTGGTCGGTCCGGCTCATCACCGTGCACTTCTGGATTGCGACGATCGGTGTCGTGCTGTACATCGCCGCGATGTGGATTGCCGGCGTGATGCAGGGCCTCATGTGGCGCGCCACCAACGCCGACGGGACGCTCACCTACGCCTTCGTCGAAAGCGTGAAGGCGACGTACCCCTTCTACGCGATACGGCTGCTGGGCGGCGTCCTGTTCCTCTCCGGGATGCTGATCATGGCGTACAACACCGTGCGCACGATCGCCGGCAGCAAGCCTTACGAGGCACCCATTCCGACCGGCGTGCCGGCACACGCGTAGGACTGACCATGAAACTCAACCAGGAAAAAGTCGAGCAAAGTGTTCCCTGGCTCGTCATCCTCGTGCTCCTCGTCGTCAGCGTCGGCGGGCTCGTGGAAATCGTGCCGCTGTTCTTCCAGGGGTCGACGACGCAGCCGGTGGCGGGATTGAAGCCCTATTCGCCGCTGGCGCTCACCGGGCGCGACATCTATGTCCGCGAAGGCTGCTACAACTGCCATTCGCAGATGATCCGTCCGTTCCGCGCGGAGACGGAGCGCTACGGCCCGTATTCGGTCGCCGGCGAATTCGTCTATGACCATCCGTTCCAGTGGGGCAGCAAGCGCACCGGTCCGGACCTGGCGCGCGTCGGCGCGCGGTATTCCGACGACTGGCATCGCGTGCACCTCAACAATCCGCGCGACGTCGTCCCCGAGTCCAACATGCCGGGCTACCCGTGGCTTGCGACGACGCCCGCGGACGCGGCGACGATCCAGGCCAAGATGAGGACGCTGCGCATTCTGGGGCTGCCGTACACGGACCAGGAGATCGCCGATGCCCCCGCGGCACTGGCGAACAAGTCAGAGCAGGACGCGCTGATCGCCTACCTGCAGGGCATGGGCGTGCTCATGCGCAACGCGAGGTAGCCATGGACACGTCGACTTTTCTGCACAGCATCATGACGTTGATCACGTTCATCACTTTCGTCGGCATCGTGTTCTGGGCCTGGAGCAGGAAGCGCACGACCGCCTTCGACGAGGCCGCCAACGCGCCCTTCGCCCTGCCCGACGACGCGGAGGGGCCGCAAGCGAGCGCAGGTTCCGGACGCAGAGGACTATCGTCATGAGCGACTTCACGTCGGGTTTCTGGAGCATCTATGTTGCCGTGCTGGTGGTGGTCTCCATCGCAGGCTGCGCGTGGCTGTTGTGGGCCACAGGCAAGGTCAAGGTGACCGCACCCAAGGGCGCCCCCAAGGCCGCGCCTGGCGGGGCGGATCGCGTGGAAGTGACCGGCCACGTATGGGACGGTGATCTTCAGGAGTACAACAATCCGTTGCCGAAGTGGTGGTCGAACCTGTTCTGGCTCACGATCGTCTTCGGCATCGTCTACCTAGCGCTCTATCCAGGATTGGGAAGCCTGCCGGGCGTGCTGGGCTGGACGTCGCGCGGCGCGTACCAAACCGAGACGAAGGATTTTGACGCCCGCGTGCAGCCGCTGTACGACAAGTACGCTGCGATGGAAATTCCGCGGATCGCCGCGGATCCGGGAGCACGGCAAACCGGCGAGCGCTTGTTCCTCACGTATTGCTCGCCGTGCCATGGCTCGGACGCCGGCGGCTCGAAGGGTTTTCCCAACTTGCGCGACCACGATTGGCTCTACGGTGGCGAACCCGCCAACATCGTCACGACGATCACCGGCGGCCGGATGGGCGTGATGCCGGCGTTCGGCCCGATATTGGGCGATGAGGGCGTGCGCGACGCGGCGGCCTACGTGCGTTCGCTGTCGGGATTGCCTAACGACTCGCTGCGGGCACAGCTGGGCAAGCCGATCTTCGCGCAGAATTGCGCCGCGTGCCACGGCGCGGACGGCAAGGGCAACCAGGCGATCGGCGCACCCAACCTGACGGACAACATCTGGCTCTTCGGGAGTTCGGAGGCCGCGATCGCCGAGGGCATCGCCAAAGGGCACAACACCAACCCGACCGCGGGTGTCACACCCATGCCTGCGTTCGGTCCCGCGTTGGGTCCGGCCAAGATCAAATTGCTGGCGGCCTACGTCTGGGGATTGTCCAACCCGACCACGACCGCGGCGAAGTAAGCGTCCGGCGCTTGGCGGCACCGCGACAGCGCTGAAGAGAAAGCCGCATGGAGAGCGAGTCGCTTCCGGTCCGTTCGATCCCGATCGCCGCGGTTGCCGACGGTGACGTAGAGGTTGGCCTCTACGAGATCCGAAAGAAGATTTACCCGCGCTCGGTCACCGGATGGTTCGCGAGCTGGCGGCTCGCGCTGGTGATCGGGACGCAGGTCGTTTTCTACGGATTGCCGTGGCTTTACTGGAACGGCCGGCAGGCCGTGCTGTTCGACCTGGGCGCACGCAAGTTCTACATCTTAGGTCTCGTGTTCTGGCCGCAGGACGTAATCTATCTCACGGTTCTGCTGATCCTGTCCGCATTGTCGCTGTTCCTGTTCACGGCGGTCGCCGGCCGGCTCTGGTGCGGCTACGCGTGCCCTCAGACCGTCTATACCGAGATCTTCCTGTGGATCGAGCGCAAGATCGAAGGCGACCGGCTGGCGCGCATCCGCCTCGACGCCGCGCCGCTGTCGCTGGAGAAATTCGTCAAGAAGGCGGTGAAGCATACGGCCTGGATCGTTCTCGCGATCTGGACCGGCTACACGTTCGTCGGGTACTTCCAGCCAATCCGCGACCTTGGCGTGCGCACGATCACGTGGGACCTGGGCGGCTGGGAGTCGTTCTGGATCGTGTTCTACGGCTTCGCGACGTACGGGAACGCCGGGTGGATGCGCGAGCAGGTGTGCAAGTACATGTGCCCGTACGCGCGCTTCCAGTCCGTGATGTTCGACCACGACACGCTGGTCATCGGGTACGACCGCCAGCGCGGCGAGCCGCGGGGTGCGCGCAGCAGGAAGACCGATCACAAGGCGGCGGGCTTGGGCGACTGCATCAATTGCGACATCTGCGTGCAGGTCTGCCCGACCGGCATCGACATCCGCCAGGGGCTGCAATACGAATGCATCGGCTGCGCCGCATGCATCGACGGATGCGATCAGGTGATGGACAAGATGGGCTATCCGCGCGGCCTCATCCGCTATGCGTCACAGAACGACCTCGAACATCGGCAGCCCGCCGGCACGATGTGGCGTCGGCTGTTCCGGCCGCGCACGCTGCTCTACACGGCGATCCTGCTGCTGGTGGCCAGTGCCGCGGGCGTGTCGCTCTACCTCAAGAATCCGCTCAAGATGGACATCATCCGCGACCGCGGCGCGCTGGCGCGCGAGAGTTCGCCCGGCGTCATCGAAAATGTCTACCGGATCCAGATCATGAACACCGACGAAAAGCCGCGAGCCTTCCGGCTCTCCGTCGAAGGATTGCCGGGGCTGCGCGTGGTCGATCTGCCGCAACCCGTGGAAGTCGGCGCCGCGGCGACAAGGTTGCTGCCGCTGCGTCTGCAAGTGCCGGCCGATGCGGCCGCGCCGGGACCGCACAAGATCGAAATTGAAATCAAGGCGGTGGACGACCCGAAGATCGAACGTAGCGAAAAATCCACGTTCATACTTCCCAATCCCTGAGGAACTTCCGAAGGAATGGAAATCGCGATGCCTTCCCGGATGCGAACTCCCTGGTACCGCCAGCGGTGGCCGTGGCTCCTGATGGCGGGGCCGGGGCTCGTCGTCGTCGCGAGCCTGTACAGCGGCTGGCTCGCGGTGACGAGTGACGATGGCGTCGTTGCCGACGACTACTACAAGCGCGGGTTGACGATCAACCGCAAGCTCGAGCGCGTGGACCGGGCAGCGGCGCTTAAGCTCTCCGCGGCCGTCGATATCGCGGTGGACGGCGAAGTCCGGGTGGCGCTGGATTCGCCCATGCCGGACCCGGACGCGCGACCCGCCGTCGTGCGGCTTTCGATCACCCACCCGACTCGCGCGGGCAACGATCGCAAATCGGAGCTGGTGCGCGGACCGGACGGACGCTACATCGGTCGCATCGATCCGCCGCCGCCAGGACGGTGGCTGGTCGGCGTGGAAACCGATGCATGGCGATTGCCGGTGGTCGAAGTGACAGGCGCCATTCGCGATGTGCGGTTGGGCGCGCCGCGCAGTTGACGGAGATGTCGAAGGAATGGTCGATGGCGACAACGAGATCGGACGGGCAATGAATACACCGACGGGGTTGACCACACGACGCCTGATGTGGGTGATCTGGCCGGCGTTTCTGGTGGCCGGGGTCGCCGAACTCGTCTTCTTTTCGGTGTTCGACCCATTCGACCTGCATTTCTTCGGCGCGCCGCTCGAAATGTCGCGCCAGGCCATCTACACGATGGGATTTTTCGGCTTCTGGGGACTAGGAATCGCGTCGTCCGCGCTGACGATGTTCCTCGAACGCGGTCCCGACGCGAGCCTCAATGCTGCCGGCGACCGGGGCGATGGCGACTAGCGCCGTCCGACCAGTTGCTGCAGCATCGGCAGGTCGACAATTTTCACCGACCGGCCATTGACGATGACGAGGCCCTCTTCCTGGAATCGCGAAAACAGCCGGCTCACGGTTTCGAGCTTCAGGCCCAGGAAGCTGCCGATTTCCTCGCGCGTCATACGCAGCACGAACTCGGTCGACGAGTAGCCGCGGCACTTGTACCGCTCGGACAGGTTGATCAGGAACGCGGCGAGGCGCTCCTCGGCGCGCATGCTTCCCAGGAGCAACATCACGCGGTGGTCGCGCTCGATTTCCCGGGAAAGGAATTTGTGCAGGTTGCGCTGCAACGCCGGGACGTCCCGCGCCAGTTCCTCGATGCGCGTGAAGGGAATGACGCACAATTCGGAGTCTTCGAGGGCGACCGCCTCGCAGCCATGGCGGTCGTCGCTCATCCCGTCGAGGCCCAGCAGATCGCCGGGCATGTGGTAGCCCGCGACCTGTTCGCGGCCGTCGCCCGAGAGCACGGTGGTCTTGAGCGAACCCAGCCACACCGCATAGAGCGACGTGAACTGGGCGCCGTTGTGAAACAGGGCATCGCCCTTCCGGAGCTTGATCCGGTTACCGAGCACCTTGTCGAGCTGGGCCAGCTCGCTTTCCGCCAATCCGACGGGCAGGCACAATGCGCGCATGCTGCAGGTGGCGCAGTGCGATCGCAGCGTACTGATCGTCACGAGGGTCGGCGTATCCGGCACAGCGGCGTTGAGGGCGGAACTGGGCATGGGTCGGCTTCGGGTGACACCCCCAAACACTGCCGGGGGCGCGCACGCGTGGGCGTAGTGTAGCAGCCTGACGCAAATCGCCTGACAACCCATGCCTCAATCCGCATTGATCGGCGCCTTTCTGGCGGGCCTGCTGGGCGGGCTGCACTGCTTCGCCATGTGCGGAGCCTGGCTGGCCGTCGTCGCGCGGCCCGCCGGGTCAAGCGCACTGCTGCCCGCACGGGCGCTGCGTTTGGGCCAAGCGGCAACCCACGCCGGCCGCATCACCACCTACGTGCTGCTGGGCGCGGCCTTCGGAGCGGCCGGCGGCGCCGCGTTCGCGGCCGCGGTCGCGCCGCTGCAGCGCGGCCTGTATGTCGCGGCCAACGCGATGCTGCTGCTGCTCGCCTTGTCCCTCGTCACGCGCGACGGCGCGTTCGGCGGGTTCGAGCGCGCCGGCCTCGCGGTGTTCCGCAAATTGCTGCCAACGGTGACGAAGCTCGCGCCCCGCGGTGGCATGGCCTCGCGCTACGCGCTGGGCATCGTGTGGGGCTTCACGCCGTGCGCGCTTGTCTATGGTGTCCTGCCCGTCGCGCTGCTCGCCGGCAGCGCGGGCGACGGCGCGCTCGTGATGTTGGCGTTCGGGCTGGGGACGTTGCCGAATCTGCTGGCGGCGGGTTGGACGCTCGCGCGGTCGCGGCGCTGGTTCGCCGAGCGGCGCTACCGGTATGCCGCCGCCGCGCTGATCGCAGGATTCGCATTGTTGGGCCTCTATCGCGCGTGGTTCGTGCCGGGCGCCTTGGGGCAGGGACCTTTCTGCATCGTGGGCTGACGGCCAAGGATGGCCGGCGGCGCCGCGTGCGAAAATGCCGCGCGCCGGCCGCATATTCCCGGCCGGTTGCACGCCGCAATGCAACCTGACGACGATCCGCGACTATTTCCCGACGCCGCCGCCGCGCCCGCGGAGGCGGCGCGCCTGCATTTGCTCGCCGCGGCCAGCCAAGCCGCCATGGGGCAGGAGGCGGCGCGGCTCGACGGGCAGATCCAGCAAGCGTTGGCCGCGATGCTGTCGCCGGGCAGCGGCGCGCGCCTCGCCGCCGTCTTCGACACGGCCCCGTCGTCCGCCCTCTATCGCCATCTGTGGCGGCTGCTGGTGCCCTGCGAGCGTGGGCAGTCCGCCGACGGATCGCTCGGCGTCACCGTCTTTGCGCTGCCGTTGATCGTCGTCGCCGGCCTCGAGGGCGGGGGACAGTCGCGTGTCGCGCTCGACGGCGTGCTGCAAGATCCCGCCTCGCTCTGCGCGATCCTGCGGGAGCATGGCGCGCTGGCGGGGAACCAGTCGTTCGGCTTGGCCAACGCGCTCGTCGCGGCCGGCGCGATCGACGTCGCGCACTTGGCCGAAGTACTGGCCTGGCGCGAACTGCCCGATGTGCCCCGTTCGGCGCGCGTGCTCGACCCCGCCCCGATCGTTCTCTCCGCCGGACCCGAATCCGTGCATCTGCGGTTCATCGTCGGCAGTGCGATTGCCGCATCCGGCGCGCAATTGCTGGAGGGCTCGGGCGTCGGCAAATGGGGCATCCCATTCGCGCAGGCGCTGGGGCGTGAGCTCGCCGCGCCCGGCGTTTCGGTGCTGGCGCTTCCCCGTGCGCCACAGTCGCTGCTGAACGCCGTGTGGCAGGGTCGCGTGGCGCACCGCGACGTCGGCGCGCATATCTTCGCGAGCAACGCGATACGCAAGTTGCGTGCGTCGGTGGGCGAGCCCACCGCCGTGATCAGCCTGCATCGATGCGCCGACGTGGCCGGTGGCGGCGAAGTCCGGCTGTCCCTGTCGTCGCCGTTCGATCCACGCGACGCGGAAGGCTTTCGCTGTCCGCTGTATCCGCTTGACCGCGTCGGCGATGTCGTGGCCGGTTTGACGGACCTGATGGCCGAGTGCCGCGTCACGGACGTGCGCGTCGTTCCCGGCGTCCACGGCGATCGCGATCCGGCGACAGGGTTGCCGCTGCTGTTCAAGGGCGACGCGGCGCCGCTACCCGTTTCGCACTGAAGCCAAATCGCCTAATTCGTCAGCGCGATATGGGCACTGGCGATGTCCGCCGATTCGCGGCGCTTGACGCGGCCGATGCCGCTGATGCTTTCCTTGACGACCGGGTCGCCCAGGTACTCGACCACGCCTGCGCCGGAGATTCTGGCATTCAGCGTCTTGCGGGCGTTCACGACGATCTTGCCGGCGCCGCTCACGTCCACGACCGCGTTGTCGCTCACAAGTTTGGCGGCCTGATAGTCGCCCGCACCGGACACGGAGATGCTCTGGTCGGTCACCTGGCCCGCCAGCACGGCCTTGAGCGCGCCGGCGCCGGTCACCCGCAGCGTGGACGCGCGCAGGTCGTCGATCGAAAGCGACGTGCCGCCCGAGCCGTCGATACGGAGGGACGGCACATGCACGTCGCGCGCCGCTATCCGGACGCCGCCGGCGACCTCGATGGCGTCCAGATCCTTGAAATGGATGGTGAGTTGGGGCGCGCTGCCTGAACCGCGCCCGAACAGCGACTTCCACCAGCGGGAATTGTCGCTGGCGAAGACGATCAGTGTGTCGTCCTGTACCTTGGCGGTGATCCGCGGGGCGTTGCGCGGCGCGGCGCCGATGACCAGCGGGCCGTTCGTGTCCTGCACCAGGTCGACGGTCGTCGACCCAGAAAGCTGGATGCGCTTGAACGGCGCCAATGCGCGAGTCTCGACGGCGACCTCGTCCCTATCGCGGCGGCCGGCGCCCCCCAGCGCGAGCCACGTAAGGACCAGGGCGATGGCGATCGCGGCCAGGATGACGAGGGGGAGGGTATAGCGGCGCATGGGAGCCTTCGGGCGAAGCTTGGTCGACAGCGGATTAGATGCGCCGTAACCCGTCGGCGGATTCGCGGGCAGCCACGGGCTGTCGCGTGGCCAGGAGTCCGGCCGGCGCCTAGGATTGCGCCGCGAGTTGCGCCAGGTATCGCCTGGCGTTGGCGACGTAGTCGGCGGAAATGGCGCGAATTCCCGCGACCTCGGCGTCCGTCAGCGGTCGGATGACCTTGCCCGGCATGCCCATGACCAGCGAGCGGTCCGGGATCACGCGTCCCTCGGGGATCAGCGCACAGGCGCCGATCAGGCATTCGCGACCGATGACGGCGTGATTGAGGACGACGGCCTTGATGCCGATCAGCGACCCCTCGCCGATCGTGCAGCCGTGCAGCATGACCTGGTGCCCGACGGTCACCGCCGGCCCGACGGTCAACGGCACCCCGTCATCGGTGTGCAATACGGAACCGTCCTGGATGTTGGATCCGGCGCCTATGACGATGGGGTCGTTGTCGCCGCGGATCACCGTCTTGAACCAGACCGACGCCTCGTGCTCGAGCACGACGCGCCCGATCAGCGTCGCGTCGGGCGCCACGAAGTGATGGCTGCCGCGCAATTCGACGCGGCGCTCACCCAGCGAGTAAAGCGTGGGCCGCTTCAATGCGCCGGAACGAACCTGATGTCGCCGTACCACGCCTCGGCGGAGCCGCCGGTGTTATCGGTGTCGGTGAGCACGCCCACGTCGGTGAGCATTCCCGGTTCCTCACCGAAGGCACGGCGGAAATCCTCGAGCACGTTGCGCGATAGCGTTTGCCACTTTCCGACGCCCGCGGGCCCCGACGACGCGACGACCATCTGCACCCGCTTCGTATGGGGATTCGGGATGATCGTGCCCACTGGCACCTTGTTCGACCAGATGTAAATGAGCTGCGAAACGGGCAAGTCACGGTTGTTGGTGCTTTTCGACACGGCTGCCGACGCGCGCTCGATGACGTTGAATTTGGCCCGGTCGCCATCGAAGCCCAAGACCACCCTCGCCGGCGAGTCTTCCTTCGACGAGACGCTGTTGTCGGCGCCTTCGATCAGGTTGGCCACCTTCCAGCGCCATTCGATCATCGGCGCCGCGCGGATGTCGAATTTGACGGCGGAGGAGAGCGCGCTCGCCGCGCCTTCGGCCTTGGCATTCAACACCGTTTGCCCCTGATCATCGACCAGGCGGTATTCAGTGGGCCGTTTGCCGGAGGCAATGATGAACGGCACCCATCCGGGCGGCATGGACGTGCCGGGCTTCGCTGACGAGAAGGGCGCGACGAGCGGCGCGGCCTCCATGCTCTGCGCGTTGGCGACGGCGGTTGCCGCGAGCGCGGACACGGCAAGCATGAGTGCGGGGAGTCGCATAGGAAGGGGAGCGTAGTGAAGAGGAGCGGCGCACCTATGATATCGTGAATTTTTCCGCTGTCACATTTCCGAGTGTCCCGCGATGAGCTTCGACCGCGTCCCGGCCGGCAAAGACGTCCCGAACGACTGCAACGTCGTGATCGAGATACCGATGCGGGCCGATCCGATCAAGTACGAAGTCGACAAGGAGACCGGCGCCGTGTTCGTCGACCGCTTCATGTCCACGGCCATGCATTACCCGACCAACTACGGATACATCCCCCACACGCTGTCCGACGACGGCGATCCGTGCGACGTGCTGGTGCTGTCGCCGGTGCCGCTCATCACGGGTGTCGTGGTCCGCTGCCGTCCGATCGGCATGCTCAAGCTGGACGACGAAGCGGGCGGCGACGCGAAGATCCTGGCCGTGCCGATCGACAAGCTCTCGTCGCTGTACCGCAACGTGCAATCGCCGCGCGACCTGCCGGAGATCACGACGCGCCAGATCGCGCACTTCTTCGAGCATTACAAGGACTTGGAGCCGGGCAAGTGGGTCCGTGTCGGCATCTGGGTGGACGCCGCCGAAGCGAAGCAGGAAATCATCGACGGCGTCGCGCGCTATCGCGCCGCCAAGCGCAAGAAGTAGCGGCGATCCACGGTCCCGCCCATCGCCCATGACGACTGCGGCGCTCGACGTTGCGTTCTCGGTCCGGCGCGGTCCCGACGAAATCACGACGGCGCGCGACCGCCTGGAGGTCGCCGTCATCCACGGCTTTCTTACCGAGAGCTACTGGTCGCCGGGCATTACGCGCGACACGGTCGAGGAGGCGCTCGACGGTTCGCTCAACTTCGGGCTCTATCGCTCAGCTGGCAATATCAGACGCCAGATCGGCTTCGCCCGCGTGATCACCGATGCCGCCACGTTCGCGTACATCGCCGACGTGTTCATCCTGCCGGATTATCGCGGCGCCGGGCTCGCCACGTGGCTCGTCGCGTCGGCGCTGACGCACCCGGCGCTCGCCGGCCTGCGCCGCGTGCTGCTCGTCACGCGCGATGCGCATGCGGTTTATGCGCGGTGCGGCTTCACGCCCCTGGCGCGCCCCGAGCGCTTCATGGAGATCAACCGTCCCGACGTCTATCGCGATACGCGTACTTAAAGCTATGCGTCAGCCGTCAGTGACGACGCGCGTTCCGGCGATCCGGTCATGCAGGAACTGACGATCGGCGTCGATCGCCGCCCACGCGAAATTGACGACGAGCAGCCACGCGGCAAATCCGGCATGGCCCGTGTCGCGCAGCACCGCGTAGCCGACGAGCGCGAGCGCGGGACCGATCCACGCGGCAAGGTAGCGCAGCAGCGCCGCCTTGCGCGTGGGAGCGTCGCCCCCCGTCGCCGCGATGCGCAGATGCCACGTCTTCATCGGCAGCGTGCGCCGGCCACCGGTCCAGCTCCAGACGAAATAGAGCGCCAGCATCGCGAACAGCGCGCAGAACAGCGCAACGCGTGACGGAAGCGGGGGCACCGTCAGCGGCGTGCCCGGCGTGGCCTGCCCAGGCGATACCAGCGGCAACGTGAGAAAGCCCGTGACGAACACCAGCGCCGCCACTAACAACGCTTCGTAGATCGCGGCGCCCAAGCGGGGCAGAACGCCGGCGCGCGGCGGCCGGGCCGGCGCAACGGGCGCGGTATCCGTCAAGGGAGGAGACGTCGAAGCGGGGTTGCGCGGACTATTGAGGCCGCGCGCCGGTCGCCGCGGTGGCCGGCTTGGGGCTGCCGGGAGGCGGCGGAGAATAGCCCGGCGTCACGGGAGGCGGCGGCGCATAGCCCGGAGTCGCGGCGGGCGGTCGGGCCACGGGAGGCGACGCATAGCCCGGCGTCGCGGCGGGCGGGCGCGCTACCGGCGGCGGCGGCTGCATGGCGAGTTCGCGCTTGGTCTCGGGCGGCAGGCTCTGGTACTCCTGCCAGCGCTGGCGGACTTCGGCCTTCTTTTCCGGCGGCAGCTGTTTCAGCGTCTTGTATTGCTCGCGTGCCACCGCCCGCTGCTGCGGCGACAGTTCTGCCCACGAGCGCATCTGCTGCTGGATACGCTGCTGCTGCTCCGGTGCCATCGCCGGATAGCGCTGCGCCAGGCCGCGCCACTTGAGCTTGCGCTGCGGCTCGAGCTTGTCCCAATCCGGCGCCAGCGGCGCCAGGATCCTCTGCTCCTGCGGGGTCAATTGCGACCACGACGGCGATCGCATCGTGATCTGGGCGTGCGCGGCGGTGGGGTCGAGTGCGGGTAGCAGGGCGAGCGCCAGGGCGAGCCCCAGCGCCGCCGTCAGTCCTTGTCGCTCGCGAGCCAATTCCGGAATCCCTGGTCCAGGTACGCGTCGATGGGCAGGTCCGAAGTCAGGATCTGGGCGTCCAGTTCTTCGATCTCGCTCGTTTGTTGATAGACCTGCCATTGCTGGTACCCGAACCCCGCAGCCACGATGATAGCGATTCCCAGCCAAAGCCGGGCGCTGGTCCAAAGATTCCTGCCGCCACCGGTCCCCGGTCCGCCGGCGCCTGCAAAGGCGGGGGAAAGACGCGACGCCGGCGCGCGAACGCCATGGCGCTCCGTCAGACGGGCGATCGCCGCCGCACGGGCCTTTTGCAGACGATAGGCCGTGCCGGCCTTCAGGTCTGCGGTGCCGTGGTCCAGGTAACCCGTTAATTTCTTGGCAAATTCGTCGTCGTGGATGGTCATAGCGTCAAACCTTTTGCCTTGAGCATTTCGGCCAAGGCCCGGACGGCGCGGGAGCAGTGGGTCTTAACGCTTCCTTCCGAACAACCCATCGCGGCGGCGGCTTCCGCCACGTCCAGTTCTTCCCAATAACGTAGCAGGAAGGCTTCGCGTTGACGCGCGGGAAGGCGGGAGAGCGCCTGCTCGATCATTCCTACAACCTGACCTTGTTCGAACTGCGCCGCGGGATCGACCGTCGCGTTGGAATCCGATTTGGCCGACAAAGTTTCCAAAATGTCGTAATCGTCGTCTTTTTCGTCACCTTTCCCAAATGCCGAGAGGAGGGTCGTCCACGTATTGCGCACCTTTTGGCGCCGGAAGTGGTCGTGGATCGTGTTCTGGAGGATGCGCTGGAACAGCATCGGCAGTTCACCCGCCGGCTTGTCCGAGTACTTCTCGGTCAGCTTGAGCATCGCGTCCTGCACGACGTCGAGCGCCGCGTCCTCGTCGCGGACGGCGAACATCGCCTGCTTGAAGGCGCGCCGTTCGACTTCCGCTAGAAAGCCCGAAATTTCCTGATGCGATGCCAGTTTGAGCGATCCGGAGGGCAAAAATCGAAGATTATAGGGTCAAAGCTGAGCATGCCCTTAAGAAATGCCGCCGCCCCGATGGTGCGGCACAGCACCGCTCCTTGACCTGGACGGGGATTTCCCGCTAATGTCTTGATTCCGGGTCGCGAGATCCGGTTGTTGTACTGCAAAAAACAGCCGTTCGCATTCCCTCCTCAAGGGCCACAAGCCTCGCGGAGAATCCCTTGGGATGCGGCCGGTGTTTCCGAATCGCGGCTTTCTACCCGACGAAAAGCTCGGTTTCGCGCACGCCAACCCTGTGCGCCAGGCGTTTCAACGCAAATCCCGGTCCCCGCGACAGCGGCGCGCCGGGGTGAGGCCCATTTACGGGAAGGGTAAGCCATGCAACTCACGGGCGCGGAAATCGTCATCCGCTGTCTCCAGGAAGAAGGCGTCGAGTACGTCTTCGGTTATCCGGGTGGCGCGGTCCTCAACATCTACGACGAGCTGTTCAAGCAGGAAACGGTCAAGCACGTGCTGGTGCGCCATGAGCAGGGCGCCGTGCACGCGGCGGACGGTTACTCGCGCTCGTCGCACAAGACCGGCGTCGCGCTCGTCACGTCGGGACCGGGGGTGACCAACGCGGTCACCGGCATTGCCACGGCCTACATGGATTCGATCCCGATGGTCGTGCTCACCGGGCAGGTGCCCACGCACGCGATCGGCCAGGACGCGTTCCAGGAGTGCGACACCGTCGGCATCACGCGACCGTGCGTCAAGCATAATTTCCTGGTCAAGGACGTGGCCGATTTGGCGCTCACGATCAAGAAGGCGTTCTACCTGGCGGTCACCGGCCGGCCTGGCCCCGTGCTGGTCGACATCCCCAAGGACGTGACGCAGGCCAAGGCTGAATTCAGCTATCCGAAGACGGTCTCGCTGCGCTCCTACAATCCGGTGACCAAGGGCCACGCCGGACAGATCAAGAAAGCGGTCGCGCTGTTGCTCGACGCCAAGCGTCCGATGGTTTACGCGGGCGGGGGCGTGGTCCTCAACAACGCGTCGGCCCAGCTCACGCGCCTCGTGCGGCTGCTGGGCTTCCCGTGCACGAATACGCTGATGGGGCTGGGCGGCTTTCCCGGCACCGATCCGCAATTCACCGGCATGCTGGGCATGCACGGCACGTACGAGTCGAACATGGCGATGCAGCACTGCGACGTGCTGATCGCCGTCGGCGCGCGTTTCGACGATCGCGTGATCGGCAATCCCGACCATTTCTTCAGAACGGATCGCAAGATCATCCACATCGACATCGACCCGTCGTCGATTTCGAAACGGGTCAAGGTGGACGTGCCCATCGTTGGCTACGTCGCCGACGTCCTGGATGAAATGCTGAAGCTGATCGAGTCGTCGCCGCAGCGGCCCGATCCGGCTGCGCTGAAGGCCTGGTGGGCCGACATCAAGGAATGGCAGCGCAAGGATTGCTTGAAGTACGACACCAACAGCGATCTCATCAAGCCGCAGTACGTCGTGCAGAAGCTCTACGAACTCACCAAGGGCGACGCGTTCATCACGTCCGACGTCGGCCAGCACCAGATGTGGGTCGCGCAGTACTACAAGTTCGACAAGCCGCGGCGCTGGATCAACTCCGGGGGCCTGGGCACGATGGGCTTCGGCTTGCCCGCGGCGATGGGCGTTCAGTTGGTGAATCCCGGCGCGACCGTCGCCTGCGTTACGGGCGAGGCGTCGATTCAGATGTGCATCCAGGAATTGTCGACGTGCAAGCAATACCACCTGCCGATCAAGGTCGTGAACCTCAACAACCGGTACATGGGGATGGTGCGGCAGTGGCAGCAGTTCTTCTACGGCAACCGGTACGCGGAGTCGTACATGGACGCGCTGCCGGATTTCGTGAAGCTGGCCGAGGCCTACGGGCACGTCGGCCTGAAGGTCGAAAAGCCGGCGGACGTCGAGGGCGCGCTGAAGGAGGCGTTCAAGCAGAAGGAGCGCCTCGTGTTCCTGGACTTCATCACCGACCAGACGGAGAACGTGTTCCCGATGGTGCCGGGCGGCAAGGGGTTGACGGAAATGATCCTCGCGGAGGAACTATGAGCGCCGCCGGGCCGTCCCAAGGCGCTCGCCCCCCGCTGGGGGGAGGTCGCGAAGCGACTTCGGGGGGAGACTGACCATGCGCCACATATTGTCGATCCTTGTGGAGAACGAGGCGGGGGCGCTGTCGCGTATCTCGGGGCTTTTCTCCGCGCGCGGATACAACATCGAGTCGCTCACCGTGGCGCCCACCGAGGATTCGACGATGTCGCGGATGACGATCGTCACCGTCGGATCCGAGGACGTCGTAGAGCAGATCACCAAGCAGCTGAACAAGCTGGTCGAGGTCGTCAAGGTCGTGGACCTGACCGAGGGCAACCACATCGAGCGCGAGCTGATGCTGGTCAAGGTCCGCGCGTCCGGCAAGGACCGGGAGGAGATGAAGCGACTCGCCGACATCTTCCGCGGCCGCATCCTCGACGTTACCGACAAGAGCTACACGATCGAGCTGACCGGCACCGGTTCCAAGCTCGACGCATTCATCCAGTCGATCGAGCCCGGCGTCATCCTCGAAACCGTCCGCACCGGCGCCTCCGGCATCGGGCGCGGCGAACGGATACTCCGCGTCTAGAACAATCGCGGCCAAGAAGGCCAGGAGACACAGCAATGATGAAGGTCTACTACGAAAAAGACGCCGACCTCTCGCTCATCAAGGGCAAGAAGGTCACGATCGTCGGCTACGGTTCGCAGGGGCACGCGCACGCGCAGAACCTCAACGATTCGGGGGTCAAGGTGACCGTCGGCCTGCGCAAGGGAGGCGCATCGTGGGACAAGGCCAAGAAGGCCGGACTCGAAGGTGGCCGAGGTCGCCGATGCGGTGAAGAGCGCAGATATCGTCATGATGCTGATGCCCGACGAGGGGATCGCCGCGACGTACGCGACCGATGTCGAGCCCAACATCAAGAAGGGCGCGATGCTCGCTTTCGCGCATGGCTTCAACATCCACTACGGCCAGGTGAAGCCGCGCGCCGACCTAGACGTCGTGATGATCGCGCCCAAGGCGCCCGGCCACACGGTGCGCTCGACGTACGTCGCCGGCGGCGGCGTACCGATGCTGATCGCCGTCCATCACGACGCGTCGAAGAAGGCGCGCGACGTCGCGCTGTCGTATGCCGCCGCCATCGGCGGCGCGCGTGCCGGCGTCATCGAGACCAACTTCCGCGAAGAGACCGAGACCGACCTCTTCGGCGAACAGGCGGTGCTGTGCGGCGGCACCGTCGAACTGATCAAGGCCGGCTACGAGACGCTGGTCGAGGCGGGCTATGCGCCGGAAATGGCGTACTTCGAGTGCCTGCACGAGTTGAAGCTCATCGTCGACCTGATCTACGAGGGCGGCATCGCCAACATGAACTATTCGATCTCCAACAACGCCGAGTACGGCGAATACGTGACGGGCCCAAGATCATCACGGCGGAGACGAAGAAGGCGATGAAGGAGATGCTCACGCGCATCCAGACCGGCGAGTATGCGAAGGACTTCATCCTCGAGAACCGTGCCGGCGCGCCGACGCTGCTGTCGCGGCGCCGCCTCATGTCGCGAGCACTCGATCGAGGTCGTCGGCGAAAAACTGCGCTCGATGATGCCGTGGATCAAAAGGAACAAGCTGGTCGACCAGACGCGGAACTAGCGGCGGCGGCACGCGGCGACCGACAGGAGGCGCGATGAACGGACGCAAGGGCAGACAAGGAGGATGGTTCATGATCGTGCTTCTCGTGGCCCTCGCCATCGCCGCGTATCTGTACAGGGATGCGCTGAAGGCCTATCTGATGCAATCGGTGCCCACTGCACCGCCGACGCAGGCCGGAACGCCGGGCGAGCGCGTCCGGTCCCCCGGAGCCATCGGCGGCGAAGCGATGGACATGTCGGCGGCGCCGGCCACGTCGCAGGCCCCGATGGATCGCGCGCGCGGCATCGAAGACATGGTGAAGCAGCAGGCGCAGCAGCGCGCCAACCAGGGCGACGGCACGTCCCGCTGAAAGCGCGTTGCCGCGCGGCCCGGGCAAGGCGCGGCGGCTAGGGCATAATCGGTCCGGCTTCGGTCGTCGGCCCCGGCCGCCTTCCCATGAACGACAACGCCTATCCGCATCCGATCATCGCCCGCGAGGGCTGGCCGTTCCTCGCCATTGCCGCGATCGTCGCGCTGGTGCTGACCGCTATTCGGCTGGACTTTCCTGGCGCTGCTGGCGTGGGCCGCCTTCGTCTTCATCCTGCAGTTCTTCCGCGACCCGCCGCGCGTGATTCCGCAGCGGCGCCAATGTCGGTGCTGTCGCCCGCGGATGGCAGATCGTCCTGGTCGAGCATGGCGCGCGACCCGTATCTCGACCGCGATGCGCTCAAGATCAGCGTGTTCATGAACGTCTTCAACGTCCATTCCAATCGCAGTCCGGTCGACGGCACCGTCGTGAATCGCTGGTATCACGCCGGCAGTTTCCTCAACGCGGCGCTCGACAAGGCGTCGCTCGAGAACGAGCGAAACGCGCTGCATCTGCGCACGACCGTCGGGCCAGGACGTCACGTGCGTGCAGATCGCCGGGCTCATCGCGCGGCGAATCCTCTGCTACGTCGACACCGGCGTCGACGCTGGCGCGGGGCCAACGCTACGGCTTCATCCGCTTCGGCTCGCGCGTGGACGTCTACGTCGATCCCGCCGCGAAGCCGCGCGTGGCGGTGGGCGACGTCGTCGCCGCGACCGAAACGGTCCTGGCGGAATTGCCCTGATCGGTGATGGACGCGATTGTGGCGCGATGGCCTAGCTGCTAGTCTTCAATCGCGCCATGCAAGACGACTACATCCAGGAGCGCGTGGTACAGAAGAATCGCATCCGCCGCCGCGGCATCTACCTGCTGCCCAACCTGTTCACGACGGCGGCGCTGTTCGCCGGTTTCTACGCGATCGTGCAGGCGATGAACCTCACGTTCGACCAGGCGGCCATCGCAATTTTCGTCGCCATGGTGCTGGACAGCCTGGACGGCCGCGTGGCGAGGCTCACCAAGACGCAGAGCGCGTTCGGCGCCGAGTACGACAGCCTGTCGGACATGGTCTCGTTCGGTGCCGCGCCGGCGCTGGTGATGTACGAGTGGGTGCTGCGCGACATGGGCAAGCTGGGCTGGTTCGCGGCGTTCGTCTATTGCGTGTGCGCCGCATTGCGACTGGCGCGCTTCAACACGATGCTCGACGTTGCGGACAAGCGCTGGTTCACCGGCATACCCAGCCCGGCGGCGGCGGCGTTGGTGGCGGGCTGCGTCTGGATCGTCGACGACTACAATCTGGACCCGCTGGCGATCAAGTGGTGGGCGTGGTGCGTGACGGTCTTCGCGGGCCTGACGATGGTCAGCAATCTCAAGTACTGGAGCTTCAAGACGATCAACCTGCGAAAGAGCGTGCCGTTCGTGGCGGTGCTCGTGATCGCCGTATTCATCGGCGCTCCTTTCCTACCAGCCGGCGATCGTGCTGTTCGCCGGCTTCGTGGCCTACGCCATCTCCGGCTACGTCGTGTCGGGCTGGCTGCTGCTGCGCCGGCGCCGTGCCGGCGGCGCGAAGTGACCCGCCGCGGCGCGAGCCGCCGCGTTTCGGCGGGCCGCCGATGACGACGCGTTCGATCCTCCTGACCCTTGCCTGCGTCGTGCTCATCGCGGTGGGACAGTTGTTGTTCAAGTCGGCCGCGGGACAATGGCGGATCGACGGCTGGTCGTGGGCCACGCTGCGCGGCTTCCTGTCGCCGGTCATGCTCATCGCGCTCGTCGTCTACGCTGCGGCGACGCTGCTGTGGGTCTACGTGCTGCGGACCGTTCCGCTGTCGACGGCCTACGCGCTGTTCTCGCTTGCCTTCCTCATCGTTCCGGTCCTTGCCCGGATCTTCCTCGGAGAACCGATCTCGACGAACACGATGCTGGGCAGTGCGGTCATCGTGATTGGCGTGATCATCGCGGTGCGCTGACGATGCCCGTTTCTCCCGCCATGGTCGCGGTGGTGATTCCGTGCTATCGGGTCAGCCGGCAGGTGCTGGATGTCATTGCGCGAATCGGCCCCGAGGTCTCCCGCATCTTCGTGATCGACGACGCCTGCCCGGAACAATCGGGCGATCTCGTCCAAGCAAAGTGCGGCGACGCGAGGGTGACCGTCATCAGGCACGCCGAGAACCAGGGTGTGGGCGGGGCGATGGTGACCGGCTACCAGGCGGCCCTGCAAGCGGGCGCCGATATCGTCGTCAAGGTCGACGGCGACGGGCAGATGGACCCGGCCTTGATCCCGCGCTTCATCGCTGCGCTCGCGCAGGGCCACGCCGATTACACCAAGGGCAACCGGTTCTACGATCTCGAGTCGCTGCGCGCGATGCCGCGCGTGCGCCTCTTCGGCAATGCCATGCTCTCGCTGGTGAACAAGATTTCCAGCGGCTACTGGGACATCATGGATCCGACGAACGGCTACACGGCAATCCACCGGACAGCGCTGGCCCGGCTGCCGCTCGCCAAGATCGATCGCGGCTATTTCTTCGAGTCCGACATGCTGCTGCGGCTCTACACGCTGCGTGCCGTCGTCCGCGACGTGCCGATGACGGCGCACTACGACGATGAGGTGAGCAATCTTCGGGTAGGGCGGGTGCTGTTCACGTTTCCGTTGATGTACGTGCGATCGACGTTCAAGCGGATCTTCTACTCGTATTTCCTGCGCGATTTCAACGCGGGCACATTGCAGCTCATGGGCGCGGTTCTGATCGGCGGCGCGGGCGCCGTGTATGGCGCGGCGAAATGGGCGATGTCGATCCGCAGCGGCATCGCCGCCACATCGGGCGAGGTCATGATCGCGGCACTTCCGGTCCTCGTCGGAATCCAGTTCCTGCTGGGCGCGCTGCAATTCGATATCCAGAACGTGCCGCGGGTGCCGCTGTCGCGCGACGCGTAGCGGGCGGATCAGGGCGTCTGTGCGGGCCGGATCTCGGCGACGACGATTCCGTTCGCACGCCAGACGGGCACTGCGAACTGTTCGCGAAATGCCTTCATGGCCGCGTTCTCCCATTCGTAGGGCGGATCGCGGTACACGATGTGCGTCAGCCGGAATTTCCGCGCGTGGGCAAGCACGTCGTCGGCAGACTGCGCCGTGGCCAGCGGACCGTATGTGGGGAAGTCGTGCCAACTGGCGACGCGTGAATAGCCGACGTAGCCGCCGGGCGTGCCTCCGAGCAAGTAGAAACCGACGCGCGCACGCGGAAGGTTCCGGTTGAGGTAATCGCCGGCGATCCGCTCCGGCGCGTACTGCGCCACGTATTCGTATCTCGCACGTGCGTCGGTGGCGCACGCCGTGCAGAGCGTGAAATTGAACCAGGCCGCCGAGTAGATCAATCGCACGTTGACGGCGCACAGCAGGCCGCCGATGACCAGCAAGGCGATCCTGGTGGCGCGGCCGTCCGGGATCGCGGCGATGGCCCATCCGCCAAGGACCGCGATGAGCGCCAACGCCGGCAACAGGTAGCGGATGTACGACTGCTGCGTGAAGACGCCGACGAAAAAGATCGCGGCAAGCGCCAAGCACAGCCACTGCGCGAGCGGACGCCGTCGCGTGAAAGCGAGCAAGATCACTGGAAACAGCAGCAGCCACTGGAAGCCGGCGGCGCCATCGGATCCTTCGATGAATTTTCCGCTCGACCAGATCACTTCATAGAGGCTCCATGGCCGAAGCGCCGCGTTGTACAGCGGGTTGTTGAACGATGTCACCGTGTCGAACAACGGCGACTTGAACAGCGCATTCATGAACGGGAACACCGGGTTCCCGGTTCGCAACCACGCGTTGGCATAGGGCCACGCCGCGAGGGTAAGGGCGACCGCGAGCAGCGCGATCTCGCGCGTCGTGAATTCGCGATGGGCCCGTCGCCGCCACGCGACAAGTCCGGTGTACATGAGGAGTGGCACGAGCCAGATGACCCCGATGACCTTGCACTGCATGGCGCCGGCCGCGAGGAATGCAAGGCCGATCAGCGTGCGGCTTGCCTGCGTGCGCAGATAGGTGAGTGCCTGCAGCAGCGTGCCGAGCAGGAAGGCGAGCCACAGGTTCTCGACGTAGAGCGTGCCGGTCTCGAGGAAGGCAAACGGCGACGACGCGAACAGGCACACGCTCGCCAATGCGATGTCTCGTCGCGCATAAAGGCGAATCAGGTCGAACACGAGCAGGCAGGCCAAGCCCGCGAAGCAGAAATTCAGGAACCTTGCGGCACCTTCGCCTCCCGTGATGTAGGCCGCGGTGTACGCCCAATCGGATCCCAGCGGCATGACGGCCCAGACGTAGCGCGTGACATCGAACGACCACCGTTGAGCGTCGGCCATCAGCAGAGGCAGCTGCAGATGCATCGCGATCGCGTCGTAGCCGACCTCGGGCTTCGCCACGATAAATAGATGCAACGCGACGATTGTCATCAGCAACGCGATCCAGCAGCGTTCCGATACGCTCGTCGGCGATCCGCGCTGTACCAGAGTTCGGCCCGCTGCTCGCAGGGCCGCCGCGGACGTGCGCCACCAGAACAGCAATGGCAGGATCAGGACCGACGCATAGACCGGGCCGGAATGGACCTTGAAAGGCGCCGCGATGGAGATGAGGCCGATCCCGATGCAGGTGCCGATCAGGATCGCGATGGCAACGTGGGGGACACCGGCTGTCGCACTGGGTGATTCCGGACGTGCGAGCACGCGATCACCGATCACGTAGGCATTCAGCAGCTGCAGGCCGACGAGCAGCACGACGGCCGGCGTCAGGAGTGCGGAGGCGACGAGGATGGCGCCGCTCCACGCGATTGCTCGCGTGTAGCGGCCCCGAAGTGCGATCGCGGCGCCGAAGACGACGAGCGCGATGATGGCTACGCGCAGGTAACCTTCGGGCTTGTAATACGGGGCGGGGGCCGCGAACGCATCGGCGACGGCGACCGCGAGGATGCCGGCATGAAGGGCGAGCAGCAACACGAGCCAGGGCAGGTATGCGCGGGGGAACGGCGCGGTCGCATCTGGCCCGGATGTCGCTGCGAGGGCGGGGTCCACCATGGCGCAGCGATTATGCCACCCGCGACTATCCCTTCCTCAGGCCGACCGCGACGCCCCTTGCAGTGCAGCACGAATTCGGTTAGTGTCATACGCATGAGCAGCCCTATTCGCCCCGTTACCAGCGCCCGGACCAGTCCTAAGTCCGCGCTCGCGCTCGTCTCCGCCGGCCTGCTGCTCCTGCTGCGCCCCGCGCGCACATAAACCCCATCCCTCAATTCGAGTTTGGCCCATGCAGCGTCCTCCGGAGCACCGGAAGGGCGAATTCGCAATCCATGATCCGAGCTAAAGAAAGCATCCCATGACCATCGATCCTTCGACCAAGTACAAGCCGTTCGCGCCCATCGGGTTGCACGACCGAACGTGGCCCTCGCGCGTCATCACGGAGCCTCCCGTGTGGTGCAGCGTCGACTTGCGCGACGGCAACCAGGCGCTGATCGAGCCGATGGACGCCGAGCGCAAGCTCCGGATGTTCCGGCTGCTGGTCAACCTGGGCTACAAGGAAATCGAGATCGGCTTTCCTGCGGCTTCGCAGACGGATTTCGACTTCGTCAGGAAGTTAGTCGAGCAGGACTTGATTCCGGACGACGTGACGGTGCAGGTGCTCACCCAGGCGCGCGAGCCGTTGATCCGGCGCACGTTCGAATCGCTGAAGGGCGCCAAGCACGCCATCATGCATCTCTACAACTCGACGTCGACGACGCAGCGCCGCGTCGTGTTCAACCTCGATCGTGAGGGCATCAAGGACATCGCCGTGACGGCCGCGAAGATCATCCTCGATTGCGCGGCGGCGCAGACCGACACCGACTGGGTCTTCCAGTATTCGCCGGAGAGTTTCACCGGCACCGAGCTCGACTTTGCGAAGGATGTCTGCGACGCGGTCGGCGACGTATGGCAGCCAACGCCCGAGCACAAGATGATCATCAACCTGCCGGCTACCGTCGAGATGGCCACGCCGAACATCTATGCCGACCAGATCGAATGGATGTCGCGCAATCTCAGACGCCGCGACGCGATCGTGTTGTCGCTGCATCCGCACAACGACCGCGGCTGCGGCGTCGCGGCGGCTGAACTGGGCATCATGGCGGGCGCGCAGCGGATCGAAGGGTGCCTCTTCGGCAACGGCGAGCGCACGGGCAACGTCTGCCTGGTGACACTTGGCCTGAATCTCTTTTCGCAGGGCGTCGAACCGGGCATCGACTTCTCCGACATCAACGAGATCATCCGCACGGTCGAACACTGCAACCAGCTTCCCGTCCATCCGCGCCATCCGTACGGCGGCGACCTCGTGTTCACCGCGTTTTCCGGCTCGCACCAGGACGCGATCAAGAAGGGCCTGGCCGCGCGGGCGACCGAGCTGGCGCGCGGCAACCCGGTGTGGGACGTTCCGTACCTGCCGATCGACCCGGCCGACGTCGGCCGCACGTACGACGCGGTGATCCGCGTCAACAGCCAGTCGGGCAAGGGCGGCATCGCGTACCTGCTCGAGCGCGACTTCGGGCTGGCGCTGCCGCGCCTGCTGCAAATCGAGTTCAGCCAGGTGATCCAGCGCATCACCGACGCAACCGGCAAGGAACTGATCCCGGCCGACATCCGCGCCGCATTCGAGCGCGAGTACATCGCGGCGACGATGCCGGTCGCCTATGCGGGCCACCGCGCGCAGCACAACGTCGCGGACGGTACGATCGAGCAGTTGAGCGCGCACCTTTTGATCGACGGCATCGAAACGGTGCTGACCGGCTCCGGCAACGGCCCGGTCGACGCGTTCGTCCACGCGCTGCGCCATGATGGCGGCTTCGACATCCACGTGCAGAATTACCATGAGCACGGTGTCGGCGCGGGCGAGGATGCGACGGCGGTGGCGTACGTGCAGCTGCGCATCGGCGCCGAGCAGACGGTGTACGGCGTCGGTCTCGATCCCAATATCGTCACGGCCACGCTGCGCGCGGTCGTGAGCGCGGTCAATCGCGGGATCGCGCAGGGGATGGTTGCGCGGCCTTCTGCGAAGCGCGCCACCTACGCCTGACGCCGCCCGCCTGACGCGCGGCTGGCGCGCCCGGAAATCGGCACCTCATGTTGCGGGTCGCGCGGTCGCGCGCGCCCGTCACGGGCCCGGCGTTTGGGGTAGAATTGTGCACTGCGGCAAACCGAATTTCGCCTGCACCGGCGCCTTCCGAGGCGACCGCGCTGGCGTCCCTGCCGCGATGACCCGACAAGGACCCCGATGAGCACGCCCACGTACGCCCCCGGCATCGAGATTTCAGGCCGGATCACGCCGGAATTCGCGCAAATCCTGACCCCGGAAGCCGTGGCGTTCATGGCGAAACTTCAGCGGGCTTTCGGCGGGCGGCGGGATGAACTGCTGGCGCGGCGGGCCGCGCGGCAGGCCGAATTCGACGCGGGCAAGCTCCCGGATTTCCTGCCGGAAACGCGTGCCGTGCGCGAAGGCGACTGGACTTGCGCGCCCTATGGCGCCGACATCGCAGACCGCCGCGTCGAAATCACTGGACCGGTGGACCGCAAGATGATCGTCAACGCGCTCAACTCGGGCGCGCAGGTGTTCATGGCCGACTTCGAGGACGCCAACACGCCGCGGTGGGACAACAACATCGAGGGCCACATCAACCTGCGCGACGCAATCCGCCGGCGTATCGACTATGTCTCGCCGGAAGGCAAGCCCTACGCGTTGAAGGACAAGATCGCCACGCTGTTCGTGCGCCCGCGCGGATGGCACCTGCCGGAGAAGCACGTCAAGGTCGATGGGCAGCTGGTGTCGGGGGGCATCTTCGACTTCGCGCTGTATTTCTTCCACAACGCGAAGGAACTGGTCGCGCGCGGCAGCGGTCCCTATTTCTACCTGCCGAAGCTGGAGAGCCACCTCGAGGCGCGGCTGTGGAACGACATCTTCGTGATGGCGCAGGACGAACTCGGCATCCCGCGCGGCACGATCAAGGCGACGGTGCTGATCGAGACGATCGTCGCCGCCTACGAGATGGACGAGATCCTGTACGAGCTGCGCGAGCATTCGGCGGGCTTGAACTGCGGCCGCTGGGATTACATCTTTTCGTGCATCAAGAAATTCCGGAACAACCACGACTTCTGCCTGGCCGACCGTGCGCTGGTCACGATGACCACGCACTTCCTCAAGAGCTACGCCGAGCTGTGCATCAAGACCTGCCACCGCCGCAACATCCATGCGATGGGCGGGATGGCGGCGCAGATCCCGGTGAAGAACGACGAGGTGGCCAACCGCGAGGCGTTCGCCAAGGTGAAAGTCGACAAGGAACGCGAAGCCACGTACGGCCACGACGGCACGTGGGTGGCGCATCCGGGCCTGGTGCCGGTGGCGCTGGAGGCGTTCAACCGCCTCATGCCTACACCCAACCAGATCGCATTGACGAAGCGCGACGACGTGAACGTGGGCGCGGCGGACCTGATCAAGTTCGAGCCCGAGCAGCCGATCACGGAAAAGGGGTTGCGCCTCAACATCAACGTCGCGATCCAGTACATCGGCGCGTGGCTGGCGGGGCAGGGCGCGGTGCCGATTTTCAACCTGATGGAGGACGCGGCCACGGCCGAGATCTCGCGCTCGCAGGTGTGGCAGTGGATGCGCTCGCCCAAGGGGCGTCTCGACGACGGCCGCAAGATCACGAAGGAGATGGTCGCCGCGATGATCCCCGAGGAAATGAAGAAGATCCGCGACCTGCTGGGCGACGCGTTCGGCAACGGCAAATACGACGATGCCGCGAAGATCTTCGCGGACCTCGTCAACAACGATACATTCGTCGAATTCCTGACGCTGCCGGCCTACGAGCGCATCGACTAGAGCCTCCGGGAATCATCCGTTCCGCAATGGCCGCGTTCGCGCTCCGACGAACGTTGCCATTAGTCAAAGTTATCGTAAATATTGGCATAATCAATTGGACGCATGTTGCGCGCGCGCGCAGAATGAATCGCATTAGGGACGGGGGCGCTTCCGGTAAATGCGTGCCCGGCCATTTGACGAGGAGAACCGCATGAAGAACCTGAAGGGCACGAAGACGCACGAAAACCTCAAGGCCGCGTTTGCCGGTGAGTCGCAGGCAAACCGCCGTTATCTGTATTTCGCCAACAAGGCCGACGTCGAAGGCCAGAACGACGTGGCGGCGCTGTTCCGCTCCACGGCCGAGGGCGAAACCGGCCATGCGCACGGACACTTGGACTATCTGGCGCAGGTGGGTGACCCGGCAACGGACCTCCCGATCGGCTCGAGCCGCGACAACCTGAAGGCCGCGGTGGCCGGCGAGACGCACGAATACACGGACATGTATCCGGGCATGGCCAAGGCAGCGCGCGCCGAGCAGTTCGACGAGATCGCGGACTGGTTCGAGACGCTGGCGAAGGCGGAGCGGTCGCACGCGAACCGCTTCCAAAAAGCCCTCGATGTATTGACGGACTGATGTTTGAAAAGTGGGCCGGCCGCGCCCGCGCGTGCGCGCGGGCAGAGGCCAAGACCCAGGTCCACTAGACGTTTTATGCGCGAAGGTAGTCTCGAAGCGCCCACCCGGCATCCGCTGGACTGGCGCAACCCGGAGTTCTACGACCAGGCGTCGCTCGACGACGAGTTGACGCGCGTCTTCGACATTTGCCACACGTGCCGCCGCTGCGTCAGCCTGTGCGGCGCTTTCCCCACGCTGTTCGACCTGATCGACGGTAGCAAGACGTGCGAACTGGACAGCGTGCCGAAGTCGGACTTCGGCAAGGTCGTCGACCAGTGTTATCTGTGCGACGTCTGCTTCATGACCAAGTGTCCGTACGTGCCGCCGCACCCGTGGAACGTCGATTTCCCGCACTTGATGCTGCGCGCCAAGGCACAGAAGTTCGCGCAAGGCGACGTCAAGGTCCGCGATCGCATTCTCACGTCGACGGACAGACTCGGGAAGCTCGCCACCATCCCGGTGGTCGTGCAGATGGTCAACGCCGCAAGCTCGACGCCTTCGTTGCGCAAGCTGGGCGAAAAGGTGATGGGAATCGCCGCGGCAACCGAATTGCCGCCCTATGCGTCGCAGCGTTTTCTCACGCACGCCGAACCGTCGATGGCTTATCCCGTCCGCAATGGCGAACGCACGCCCGGCAAGGCCGCCGTCTTTGCGACATGTTTCGTGAACTACAACGAGCCCGGCATCGGCCATGACCTCCTCAAGCTCCTGGCGCACAACGAGATCCCTTACCGCGTCGTCGAGAAGGAAGCTTGTTGCGGGATGCCCAAGCTCGAACTGGGCGATTTCGAGGCGGTCGAGAAGCTCAAGAACGTGAACATCCCGCAGCTCGCGGCGCTGGCGCGCGAAGGCTACGCGATCCTGACGTCGGTGCCGTCGTGCACGCTGATGTTCAAGCAGGAGTTGCCGCTGCTCTTTCCCGGCGACGCGGATGTGGCAGCCGTCGCCGACGCGATGTTCGATCCTTTCGAATACTTCGTGCTGCGCGACAAGGATGGCCTGCTCAAGAAGGAATTCAAGGCGGCATTGGGCCGCGTCAGCTATCACATCCCGTGCCACTCGCGCGTGCAGAACATCGGCCAGAAGACGCGCGAGGTCCTGCAATGGATTCCCGGCACCGAGGTCAACACGGTCGAGCGTTGCGCCGGTCACGACGGCACGTGGGGCGTGAAGGCCGAGTTCTTCGCCGAGTCGATGAAGATCGGCAAGCCCGTGTTCAGCCGGATGCACGACAGCGATCCCGATTTCGTCAGCTCCGACTGCCCGATCGCCGGCCGCCGGATCATGCAGGGAATCACGGACAAGGCTGGGCACTCGCGCGCCCGCCGTGAGCATCCGTTGACGCTGCTGCGCATCGCCTACGGATTGGAGTGAGCCGGTGCCTGCCATCCAGCGCGACAGCCTCATGACGCTCGAAGGCTATGCGAAGGCGCGCAAGGAATTCCGCGCACGCGTCCTCGAGCACAAGAAGGCGCGCACGGTTCACCTGGGCGACCACGTCACGCTGATCTTCGAGGACGAACTGACGCTGCGCTACCAGATCCAGGAGATGCTGCGGATCGAGAAGGCGTTCGAGGAGGACGCGATCCAGGACGAGCTCGACGCCTACAATCCGATGGTGCCGGACGGCAGCAACTTCAAGGCGACGATGCTGATCGAGTATGAGGACGCCGACGAGCGGCGTGCCGCGCTGACGAAGCTCAAAGGCATCGAAGATCGCGTCTGGATTGCCGTTCAGAGTTTTGCGAAGGTGTTTGCCATCGCCGACGAGGACCTGCCGCGCGAAAACGAGGTGAAGACCTCGGCCGTCCACTTCCTGCGCTTCGAGCTCTCCCACGAGATGGCGACGGCGATGAAGCGCGGCGCCGGCCTCGCCATCGGGATCGATCACCCGGCGTATCAGGCGGAAAATCCGGCGGTGGGCGCGGCGACGCGCGACTCGCTGGCGGCCGACCTGACCTAGCCGCTGTCGTACTGGCCGGCCCTCGAGCCGGAAGTCAGTCGCGGAAGTTGTTGAACTGCAGCGGGAAGTCGGTGATCGACTTCTTGACCAGCGCAATCGCGTTCTGCAGCTCGTCGCGCTTGGCGCTGGAAACGCGCACGGCGTCGCCCTGGATCGATCCCTGGACCTTCAACTTGCTGTCCTTGAGGATCTTGACGATCTTCTTCGACAGCTCCTGCTCGACTCCGGTGCGCACGGTGATCGTCTGCTTGACCTTGTTGCCGGAGACCTTCTCGACGTCGCCGTACTTGAGCGACCGGACATCAACGTTGCGCTTGGTGAGCTTGCCGGTGAGGATGTCGGTGACCTGCTTCAGCTTGAAGTCGTCGTCGGCGTGAAGGGTGAGCACCTTGTCCTTGTGCTCGACGCGCGCGTCCGAACCCTTGAAGTCGAAGCGCGTCGACACTTCCTTGTTGGTCTGGTCGACGGCGTTGTTGACCTCGACCTGGTTCACTTCGGAAACGATGTCGAATGAGGGCATGGCGTGATGGGGTCGGCTTGTGTGGAACCCGTGACGCTAGCACGATCGCCGGTTGCGCGACAACTCCGGGATCGCGCTTGTCAGCCCAGTTCGTCGATCGAGCGCGGCCAGCTCTTGTGCAGGAGCCGCGACAGCGCGCGGTCGGCCAGGATGACGCCGGCATTCTGGCACCGAGCGCAGTAGTTGCATTCGTTCTCGGCGTAGACGATGCGCTGCACCGGCGCGCCGCAAACCGGACAGGGCTTCCCGAATTTGCCGTGGACCGCCATTTCCGGGCGGAACGCCGTCACGTTCTCCGGGAAAATCGCCGCGCCGCCTCCGACGCGCAGGCGCTCTGTAACCATTCGGCAAGCACGGCACGGGTCGCCTCGTGGAGCCGCGCGATCTCGCCATCGTCGAGCTTCGACGTCAGCGTCAGCGGCGACAGCTTCGCGCCGTGCAGGATCTCATCGGAGTAGGCGTTGCCGATGCCGCTGAACAGGTGCGGATCGGTCAGCGCGCGCTTCAGCGTGTGGTTTTCGCTGCGCAGACGCGCGGCAAATGTCGGCAACGTCGGCCTCCAGCACCTCGAGTCCGCCCATGTCGAAGGCGGCGAGTGCGCGCTGGCCCTGTACGAGATGCAGCGACGCGCGCCGCTTGGTTCCGGCTTCGGTAAACGCGAGCTTGCCGTTCGCGAATTCGAATACTGCGAGGGTGATCCTGCCCGGCGGCTTGGCGGCCTTGCCGAGCCAGCGCAACCGGCCCGCGATCATCAGGTGCAGGACGAGGAAGCGATCGTCCTCCAGCGCCAGCAGGATCGCGTTTGCCGAGGCGTTGCACGCCGAGCACCCGCTTGCCCTCGGCGTCGGTGATCGGCGGCACGGCGGTGCGCAGCAGGAACGGGTTGATGATCCGGACGCGCTCAAGCATCTGGCCGCGAATGCGCGCGTCGAGCGCTTCGCGGTAGACCGTGATGTCGGGCAGTTCGGGCATGGGCGCAATGGTCGCACAGCCATTACGTTCGCGCGTTCCGGGTCGGCTAGAATAGGCGATTATCGCACCCCGTCAAGACGCCCCATGTCGCACATCCTGCAGGACCTCCCCGTCGGCCAGAAGGTCGGCATCGCGTTCTCCGGCGGCCTGGACACCAGCGCCGCGCTGCACTGGATGCGCGCGAAGGGGGCGATTCCCTACGCGTACACGGCGAACCTGGGCCAGCCCGACGAGCCCGACTACGACGAGATTCCGCGCCGAGCGCTGCAGTACGGTGCCGAGAAGGCGCGCCTCGTCGATTGCCGCGCCGCGCTCGTCGCCGAAGGCATCGCCGCGTTGCAGTCGGGCGCATTCCACATTTCGACCGGTGGCGCCACCTACTTCAACACGACGCCGCTTGGCCGCGCGGTGACGGGCACGATGCTCGTCGTCGCGATGCGCGATGACGACGTCAACATCTGGGGCGACGGCAGCACGTACAAGGGCAACGACATCGAGCGCTTCTACCGCTACGGCCTTCTCGCCAATCCCAAGTTGCGCATCTACAAGCCGTGGCTCGACGCGAAGTTCATCGACGAACTGGGCGGGCGCAAGGAGATGTCGGAGTATCTGGGCCACGCCGGCTTCGGCTACAAGATGAGCACGGAGAAGGCGTACTCGACCGACTCGAACCTGCTGGGCGCGACGCACGAGGCGAAGGACCTCGAGTTCCTGGACAAGGGCATGAAGATCGTCGAGCCGATCATGGGCGTGGCGTTCTGGCGCGACGATGTCGCCGTCAAGGCCGAAACGGTGACGATCCGCTTCGACGAAGGGCCGGCCGGTGGCGCTGAACGGCGCCACGTTCGCCGATGACGTCGCGCTGCTGCTCGAGGCCAACGCGATCGGCGGCCGCCATGGCCTCGGCATGAGCGACCAGATCGAGAACCGCATCATCGAGGCCAAGAGCCGCGGCATCTACGAAGCGCCCGGCATGGCGCTGCTGCACATCGCGTACGAGCGTCTCGTCACCGGCATCCACAACGAGGACACGATCGAGCAGTATCGCGACAACGGCCGCCGGCTTGGGACGTCTGCTGTACCAGGGCCGCTGGTTCGACTCGCAGGCGATGATGCTGCGCGAGATCGGCGCAGCGCTGGGTCGCGCGCGCGATCACCGGCGAAGTGACGCTGGAACTGCGCCGCGGCAACGACTACTCGATCCTCGACACGACGAGCCCCAACCTGACCTACAAGCCGGAGCGCCTGACGATGGAGAAGGGCGCGTCGTCGTTCACGCCGCAGGATCGCATCGGCCAGTTGACGATGCGCAACCTCGACATCGCGGACACGCGCGAGAAGCTGCTGACCTACATGAAGACAGGCTTGCTGCAGCCGTCGAGGGACTCGCCGTTGCCGCGTCTCGCCGGCGCGGACGACGAACGACAGTGAGCGGCTCACGGAGCCGTCTACTCGATCTTGACGCCGGCCTTCTTGATCACCGGCACCCACTTCTCGGATTCGCTCTTGATCAGCGCGCCGAAGTCCTCCGGCGTGCCGCCGATCAGGTCGAAGCCCGACGCATGCATCTTCTGCACGACATCGGGATCCTTCAGCACGGCGTTGATCTCGGCGTTGAGCCGCTGCACGATCGGCTTGGGCGTGCCGGCGGGAACGAGCACGCCGTTCCACGCGAGCGCCTCGAAGCCGGGTAGCCCGACTCGGCGATCGTCGGCAGGTCGGGCAGCAGCGGAAAGCGCTTGGCCGACGTCACCGCCAGCGCGCGCAACTTGCCGGCCTGGATCTGCGGCTGCAGCGGCTGCATCACCGCGAAGATCATCTGCGTCTCGTTCTGGATCGTCGCCGTGACCGCCGGCGGCGAGCCGTTGAACGGAATGTGCACGATGTCGATGCCCGCCATCGACTTGAGCAGCTCCGCGTTGAGGTGCGACGAACTGCCGTTGCCGACCGACGCGAAGTTGAGCTTGCCCGGATTGGCGCTTGGCATAGGCGACGAGTTCCTGCACGGTCTTCACCGGCAGTTGCGACGGTCACGGCGAGCACATTGGGCTGGCTCGACGTGATGATCACCGGCGCCAGGTCCTTCTGCACGTCGTACGGAACCTTCTGCAGCAGCGGCGCGATCGACAGCGGGCCGTTGAACGCGAGCAGCATCGTGTAGCCGTCCGGCGCCGCCTTCGCCACTTCCGACGTTGCCACGGTGCCGCCGGCCGCCGGCTTGTTCTCGACGATCACGGGCTGGCCCAGGCGATCCTTCAGCTTGTCGGCGATCGTGCGGCCGAGCACGTCGATCGAGCTGCCCGCCGGCGCCGACATCACGAACTTGATCGGCTTGTCGGGCCACGCCTGCGCGAACGCGGGCGACAGCGCGGCCGACACGCCGACGCAGGCGATGCAGCGAAGCGAACGACGGCGATGCAAGGACATTGCGGATGACTCCGGAGAGCTGCGTGTCGCCGGTCACGCCGGCGCGTGGCAGACGGCTTCGATGTTGTGGCCGTCCGGGTCGAGCACGAAGGCGCCGTAATAGTTGTCGTGATAGTGCGGCCGCAGTCCCGGCGGGCCGTTGTCGCGTCCGCCGGCGGCGATCGCCGCGCGATAGAACGCGTCGACCGCCGCGCGTGTCTCTGCGCGAAACGCGACGTGCACGTGCGGCTCGTTCGGCGTGCCCTGGCCGATCCAGAAGTCGGGCTTGGGCGCCACGCCGAAGCCGGCGACCTGCTCGAACTCCATCAGCAGACCGTAGCCCAACGGCGCCAACGCCGCGCGATAGAACGCCTTGGACTTCGCGAACATCGGACACGGTGACACCGGTATGGTCGATCATCGATGTCTCGCTGCAGGTTTCCACGCGTGCCGCAGACCAGGAATTCGAGCAGCGCTTTCTGCGCGTGCAGGCGGTTCTCGGCCTCGTCCCACACGACGCTTTGCGGCCCGTCGATGACGTCGGCGTCGACTTCCTCGCCGCGATGCGCGGGCAGGCAGTGCATGAAGAGCGCGTCGGGCTTCGCCTGCCGCATCATGGCGGCGTCGACCTTCCAGTGCGCAAAATCGCGCAGCCGCTCGTCGTTCTCGGCCTCGAAACCCATGCTGGTCCAGACGTCGGTGGTGACGAGGTCCGCGCCGCGGCATGCGTCCATCGGGTCGGCGAACGCTGCCAAATGGGGCCTCGCTGCCGCGCGTCCACGCGCGCCATGTCGATTTCGTAGCCGGGCGGGGTGGACACATGCACGCGAAAGCCGAGGATCGTGGCGGCCTGCAGCCACGAGTAGCAGACGTTGTTGGAGTCACCGATCCACGCGACGGTCCTGCCTTCGATGCCGCCGCGATGCTCGACGTACGTGTAGATGTCGGCGAGGATCTGGCACGGATGGTATTCGTTGGTGAGCCCGTTGATCACCGGCACGCGCGAATGCGCGGCAAAGCGCTCGATGATCGACTGCTCGAACGTGCGGATCATCACCACGTCGACCATGCGCGAGATCACGCGCGCGACGTCCTCGATCGGCTCGCCGCGCGAGAGCTGCGTGTCGCCGCGATTGAGGTTGATGGCGATGCCGCCCAGCTGGTTCATGCCCGCCTCGAAGGAAACGCGCGTGCGGGTCGAGGCCTTTTCGAACACCATCGCGAGCGTCCGGTCGCGCAGCGGCTGGTACAGCTCGTAGCGCTTGAACCGGTCCTTGATCCATTGCGTGCGCGCGAAGAGGTGTGCGAATTCGTCGCGCGTGAAATCGCTAAACTGCAGGAAATGCCGGGGACTCTCGACCATCGGAAAATACTAGCACGGGCCAGCGGACGGTCCGCGGGCGGCCCGCCCGTACGGAACGCTAGTGGGGACAGGGCGCCGCGCAGGGGGCGCGGCGCGCGTTGCAGCCACGATCGACTGGGTGCCCAGGAGCACGCGCAAGTCGACGAAGCCGTCGTGCCACGCCTTTTCCAGGTCGGTGTCGACGGCGGCCAGCGCGTCGTCGCCGGAGCGAAGCATCCGGCCGACGCCGTACGCGCGATTGCGGCCGTGAAGCTTTGCCATGTACAGCGCCTTGTCCACCAGCCCGATCACGCGTTCCCAGCCGAGTGAGACGTCATCCGGCGGCAGCAGCACCGGCGAATAGCCGATCGAGACCGTGACATGAATGTAGTGGCCCATGTACTGGATGGGCTCGGCGGAGATGTTGTTCATGACGCGCAGGACGATTTCGTCGAGCCTGTCGACCGGCGCCACGGGAACGAACACCAGGAATTCCTCGCCGCCCCAGCGGACGATCATGTCCGTTTCGCGCAGCGTCTCGCGCAGGCGCCGCGCGACGGCGATCAGCACCGCATCGCCCGCGGCGTGGCCGAACTGGTCGTTGATGAGCTTGAAGTGGTCGAGGTCGATCAGCAGAAGCGCCTGCACCGGCCTTTCGATCGCGCCGCGCCGCCGCTCGAGTTCGCCGCGGCCCTCGTTGATGAAATTCTGGAAATGGCGCCGGTTGTAGAGCGCCGTCAGCGGGTCGCGGCTGCTCTGGAAGCTCAGCTCGCTGTTCTTGTCCGCGAGCAGCCGGTTGGTCTTCCGCAGCTTGCGGTACAGGAAGGCCACGATGGCGAACGACGCCGCGAAGACCGCGGCCAGCAGCCACCAGACCCGCTGCTGCCACTGCCGGTTCTGCAGTTCGATCGACTGCAGGTTCTTCTCGCGGTTGAGGAGCTCGATTTCGCGGATGCGCTTCTCGGATTCGAACTTGCTCTGCATTTCCAGCACGTCCTTTTCCCGGACGGCGAGCGCGATCTTGTCGTTGACCTTCTGCTGCCGGTCGCGCAGCGCCAGCGCCGCCTTGTAGTCGCCCGCATTGGCCAGGTACTGGCCGTAGTCGCCCAGCAGGCCGGCGATTTCCGCGAGCGCGCCCCTGCGCTCGTATTCGGCCAGCGCCTCCTCGGCCAGTCGCTTGCCTTCGTCGATGCGGTTCGAGGCCGAACAGCGCGAAACCCATGTTGGCCTTGCTGACGGCGATGAGTCCGTTGTCGTCCTGCTGCTGCGCGAGCTTGAGCCCGCGCTCGGAAAGCTCGTAGGCAGCCTTGTACTCCTTCGTGCGCAGGTAGATGTCGGCCAGATTGATGAGCGCGTAGCATTCGGTGACGTCGGACTTGGCGGCGCGCGCGATGGCGAGCGCCTCCTGCATCGTCGACAGTTCCTGCTTCGGCTTGTTCAGCACCTCGAGCGTGGCCGACTCGGCCATCTTGGCCTTGGCCATTCCCCAGGAGCTGCCGGCGAGCTTGGCCTCGCCGAAGGCCGCGACGCTTTCGTCGAAGGCCTTGTCGGCCTGCTTGAGATACAGGTCGAGAACCGATAGTTGGTAGAGCGCGGCGCTGCGGCGGTAATGGTCCTTGGCGGCGTCGGCGAGCGAGAACGCCTCCTGCAGGCTGCTCAACGCTTCGTCGGAGTGGCCGAGCAGCCGCGCGGAAATGCCTACCGACATCGCGGCCCAGTATCGGACATAGCGGTCCGTCGACGTCTTGACGAGATTGCGCGCTTCGCTGGCCAGCGCGTTCGCCCGTGACGTGTCGCCGGACCACGATTGGACGGAGCTGCGAATCAAGCAGTGCGATCGCCACCAGCGCGTCGTCGTGCGACGCCCAGCCTTCACTCTCGATCTTGTCCGCTTGCTGCAGCGCGCTTTCCTTGCGCCCGGACTGGACGAGTGCCTGCCCGTGCAGCGCGACGATGAAGCGGCGCGTGTCGGCGTCCGCGGTGCGCGTCTGCGGCAATAGCGCGTCGAGTTCCGCCAGCGCCCGCTTCGGGAAACCCATCAGGTTGACCTCGATTTCGCGGCCGCGACGTTGCAGTTCCGCGTCCGTCGCCGCGGCGCACGGCAACGCGACGAGCGCCGCGCACAGCGCCAGTGCGGCGAGGCGCCATGTCCGCGCCGGCGTCCCGATCACCTTTTCATCGCGGGCGCGCCGCAAGCGTGGCCAAGGCGCCGCGCGACAGGCGGTGTTGGAAAGGGACTTCATGGCGGGGTGATATTTGTTGTTATGGTTTGGGCGGGAAGGTGCCGTCTGCTCAGGTGGCGCATTCTGAGCCAATTGGCCCGATCCAGGCATGGCGGCTGTCGATTGTCGTCATTTTTGAGCAATTGTCGTGCCTAGGCTCCGGGAACGGGGGCAGCGGGGCCGCCCGTTTCGTCCCGGCGACCGGACCGACCGATTGGCCGGCCCGGCGTCACCCCATGGACCCACGCCGCCGGCGCTGGCCGCGTCCGCCGGCAGGGGAGCCGCGCGAACCGGTGTGAGGGGCGGCACAAAGCAAGAGGGCGCCCGAAGGCGCCCTGCTGCATGAGAGAAACGAGCCGCGACGAGTCAGGCCAGCGCCTTGATCGCCGTGGACAGGCGCGACTTGGTCCGCGAGACCATGTTCTTGTGAACGATCTTCTTGTCGGCGATCTTGTCGATCACCGCCTGCGATTCCTGCATCGTCTTGGTGGCGGCGGCCTTGTCGCCGGTGGCGATGGCTTTCTTCACCTTCTTGACCGCCGTGCGCAGTGCCGACTTGAGGCTCGCGTTGCGCATGCGCGTCGCTTCCGCCTGCCGGGCGCGCTTTCGTGCTTGGGCCGTATTGGCCATGTCAGTTGCCCTCAGGTTGGACCTCAGTTGACCTGAGAAATTTGGGAATTGCGTGAGAAGCCCGACATAATAACGGATTTCCGGCCTTCGGGCAACCACCGTTACGCCCGCCGCCCGTACCCTCGGCGGCCCCCGATTTAGTGAACCTGCTCAAGGCTTTAACCACCGTCAGCGGCATGACGCTGCTGTCCCGCATCACCGGGCTCGTCCGCGAATCCCTGCAGGCGATCCTGTTCGGCGCAGGACTGCAGATGGACGCGTTCCAGGCCGCGTTCCGCCTGCCCAACATCCTGCGCCGGATGTTCGCCGAAGGCGCCTTTTCGCAGGCCTTCGTGCCCATCCTCGCCGAATACCAGCGGCAGCGCGGCGATGACGCGACCCGCGACCTGGTCGGGCAAGGTCGGCGCACTGCTCGCGCTGGTGCTGCTCGGCGTCACGGCGCTCGGCGTCCTGGCCGCGCCGGCGCTCGTCTACCTGCTGGCCAGCGGCTTTGCGCAGACGCCGGGCAAGATCGAGCTGACCGCGGACCTTATCCGCATCGTCTTTCCCTACATCCTGTTCGTGTCGCTGGTGTCGCTCGCCGGCGGCGTGCTGAACGTCTACCGGCGCTTCGCGGTGCCCGCCTTCACGCCGGTGTTGCTCAATCTGTCGATCATCGGCGTCGGCGATCTTTCTCGCCCGCTATTTCGACCCGCCGATCAAGGCGCTCGCGTGGGGCGTGTTCATCGGCGGTATCGCCCAGCTCGCGTTCCAGATCGCGCCGCTCGCGCGGATCGGCATGCTGCCGCGCCCGCGCACCGACTGGCGCGACCCGGGCGTGCGCCGCGTGCTGCTGGAACATGGGGCCGGCACTGATCGGCGTTTCGGCGGCGCAGATCTCCGCGCTGATCAACACGCAGCTCGCCTCGCTGCTGGGCGATGGCCGCATTTCGTGGATCACCTACGCCGACCGGCTGATGGAATTTCCGAGCGCGCTGCTCGGCGTCGCGCTGGGCACCGTGCTGCTGCCGACGCTCGCCAAGCATCACAGCGACGCCGACAACGAGCAGTATTCGTCGCTGCTGGACTGGGGATTGCGCCTCGCGTTCCTGCTGGCGCTGCCCGCGGCCGTCGCGCTGTGGCTGCTCGCGTTGCCGCTGGTCACGACGCTGTACCAGTACGGCAAGTTCAGCGTGAACGACGCGTGGCAGACGCGCGAAGCGCTGCTGGGCTACAGCGTCGGGCTGCTCGGCTCATCGTGGTGAAGATCCTGGCGCCGGGCTTCTATGCGCGGCAGAACATCAAGACGCCGGTGAAGATCGCGTTCTTCACGGTCTTCGTCACGCAGACGCTGGCCTTCATGCTGATGTGGCGCATCGGCCACGCGGGGTTGACGCTGTGCGACCAGCATCGGCGCGTGCGTGAACGCGGCGCCTGCTGTTCTGGTTCCTGCGCAAAGGCGGCTCGTACCGGCCGCAGCCGGGCTGGTTCATGTTCCTGTGCAAGCTCGTGGTCGCGCTGGGCGTGCTGGCGGCGCTGATGTACGCGATGGCGGGCGCGCCGGAGTCTGGCTGGCGGCAGGGCCGTGGTCACGCGGATCGGCCGGCTCGCGGGCATCATCGCGGCCGGCATCGTCGCTATTTCGCCACGCTGTATCCTGCTGGGATTCAGGCTCGGCCGACTTCGACCGCCGGGAGCATTAAAGACAACGGAACACCGAAATGCGAAAGCGCCTCTACGCGGGCGACGATTTAGCTTCACGGCGCCAGAAAGGCAGGCGCCGAATTGCCTGCGAACAGGTGCCGAATTTGCGACGGCTTACGTTGCGGTGCGGGCAGCGCGGCTTCGTGCAGTCGGCGTACAGGTAGAGCGCGTGTTCGCTGATCTTGAAGCCGCGTTCGCTCGCGACCTTGATCTGGCGCTTCTCGATTTCGGCGTCGTAGAACTCCTCGACGCGGCCGCACTGCATGCAGACCAGATGGTCGTGATGCGTGCCCTGGTTCAGCTCGAACACGGCCTTGCCGGACTCGAAGTGATGACGGACGAGCAGCCCGGCCTGCTCGAACTGGGTCAGCACGCGGTAGACCGTGGCCAAGCCGATGTCGAGCCCTTCCGTGAGCAGCAGCTTGTAGACGTCCTCGGCGGTCAGGTGCCGCACCTTGGACGCTTCGAACAGGTTGATGATCTTGAGGCGCGGCAGCGTGGCCTTGAGGCCGGCGCTCTTCAGGTCCTGGGAGGTGCTCATCCGCGCATTCCGTTAAGGGTTGGCCCGGCTATAATAACGGTTATGAGAATGACGCCCAACGCTGCTCCGCCGCATGCTCGACCACTCGTCGCGCGTCGTCCGCGCTGGCCGTCGCGCGCCGCGGTGTGCGCTTGCCGGCTGCGCGGCATGACCGCGCCGTTCGACACGTATCATCCCGTACATCAGCCAGTTCGGCGTCTACAAGATCGACATCAACCAGGGCAACTTCATCTCGCAGGACATGGTCGACAAGCTGAAGGAAGGCCAGACCAAGCAGCAGGTCCGCATGGTGCTCGGCACGCCGCTCATCACGAGCGTCTTCCGCGACAACCGCTGGGACTACACGTACGAGTACCGGAAGAATGGACGCGTGCAGACGCACCGGCAGTTCACGGTCTACTTCAAGGACGACGTGCTGGCCCGCTGGGAAGGCGACGAGATGCCCAAGTCGGTGCAGGAACTGAACCGGACGGCGGCGACGCGCGCGCTGCCGGACGATCCGTACGGCGACGATGCGGGCTTCATCGGCAAGATCATCGATTGGTTCGACAAGCTCCGCAACCCGACGGCCCCGCCGATCCCTTGACATGAGCCAGTCCGGCTCGCGATCGCCGGCGCGGGCGGCCGGATGGGACAGGCGCTGATCGAGGCCGCGCTCGCCATGCCGGAAGTCGTCTCGCCGCCGCGCTCGACGTCGCGGGCGCGCCGGCAATCGGTCGTGATGCGGGCGAGCGATTCGGCCGTACCACCGGCGTCATCGTCGGCCACGACGTCCCTGCGGCGCTGCGCAGCGCCGATGTACTCATCGACTTCACGCGGCCCGAGGGCACGCTGGCGCACGTCGCGGCGTGCGCCGCGGCCGGCGTCGCGCGCGGTCGTCGGCACGACCGGCCTCAACGATGCGCAGAAGGCCGAACTTGCGCTACGCGCGAAAACCGTGCCGATCGTCTACGCGGCGAACATGAGCGTGGGTGTGGTCGTGCTGCTGTCGCTGGTCGAGCCGGCGGCAGCGAAGCTGGGACCTGGCTACGACATCGAAATCGTCGAGATGCACCACAAGCACAAGGTCGACGCGCCATCCGGCACGGCGCTGCAATTGGGCGACGCCGCTGCGGCGGGCACCGGCCGCAAGCTGGCCGACTGCGCGGTGTACGCACGCGAGGGCCACACCGGCGACGCGTACGCCGGGCGCGATCGGCTTCGCGTCGCTGCGCGGCGGCGATGTCGTCGGCGAGCATACGGTGATCTTCGCGGGCACCGGCGAGCGCGTCGAGCTCTCGCATCGCGCGACGTCGCGGCAGAACTTCGCCAGCGGCGCATTGCGCGCCGCCGCTTTCGTCGCGCGCCAAACGCGCGGCACGGCATTCGGGTCTGTACGACATGCGGGACGTGCTGGGACTGAAATAGATGAGTGACAATCCGTTCGACCTTATCCGGGCGTCTCGCCGTCGTCACCGGCGGTGGCTCAGGTCTGGGGCTGGCGATTGCCCGCGGCCTGGCGCACGCGGGCGCACGCGTCGTCATCAACGGCCGCAACCGCGCCAAGCTCGACGCGGCGGCCGCCGCACTGGTCACGGCGGGACACGCCGTCAGCGTCATCGCGTTTGACGTCACCAACGAGGCCGCAGTGACGCCGGCATGGCCGAAATCGAGCGCACGCTGGGGCCGGTCGACATCCTCGTCAACAATGCCGCGGTCAACAATCGCAAGCCGTTCGACCAGTACACGCTGGCCGAGTGGCGCGCGTTGCAGGACGCCAATTTCGACGGCCCGTTCCTCGTCGCGCGCGCCGTCGTGCCCGGAATGAAGGCGCGCCGCCGCGGCAAGATCGTCAACATCTGTTCGCTGGCGTCCGACATCGGGCGGCCGAACATCGTCGCCTACGCCGCGAGCAAGGGCGGGCTCAAGATGATGACGCGCGCGCTCGCCGTCGAGCTGGCGCCGCACAACGTCCAGGTCAACGGCATCGCGCCGGGATTCTTCAAGACCGAGATGAACACGGCGCTGATCAACGACGCGGAATTCTCCGCGTGGGTGGACAAGCGCACGCCGGCTGGCCGCTGGGGCGATCCGGCGGAAATCGCCGGGGCGGCCGTGTTCCTGGCGTCCGGCGCCGCCGACTACGTCACCGGGCACCTGCTATACGTGGACGGGGGCTTCAGCGCCGCGTACTGACGGCGCCTCGGCGCCGGGCGCTTCCCCATTGAGGGCGGAGGCGGTTTCGCGTATCATTGCGAGGATACAAGCGGGGAAGGCCAAGCCTTCCCCGTTTGCACGTCCGCGGCATCCGATGAGCACCCATGAACGCCCCCGACGCCACCGCCGCGGCCGCCGCGACCGCCGCGCTGTTTCCGCCGACGACGCCCGCACTGCTGGCGCTGGCCGACGGCACGGTGTTTCGCGGGCGCGCGATCGGCGCGCTCGGCAGCACCACCGGCGAAGTCGTGTTCAACACGGCGATGACCGGCTACCAGGAAATCCTGACCGATCCATCGTACGCAGGGCAGGTCGTCACGCTCACCTATCCGCACATCGGCAATATCGGCGTCAACGCGGAGGACGTCGAGTCGAAGCGCATCTTTGCCGCGGGATTGGTGATTCGCGACCTGCCGCAGCTGGCGTCGAACTGGCGCGCGGCGGGTGACCTGGGCGATTACCTGCGGCAGAACAACGTGATCGGCATCGCCGACATCGACACGCGCAAGCTGACGCGCATCCTGCGCGAAAAAGGCGCGCAGAACGGCTGCATCGTCGCGGCGGTGAAGTTGAGCGCGAGTGCGGCCGATGACGCGATCGCCAAGGCCAAGGCAGCGCCGTCGATGGCGGGTCTCGACTTGGCGAAGGTCGTCTCGTGCACGCAGCCCTACGAATGGAGTGAAGGAACGTGGTCGCTCGACGGTGGCTATCGCGCCGCGGCGGCGCCCTCTTCCACGTCGTCGCCTACGACTACGGCGTCAAGCACAACATCCTGCGCATCCTGTCCGATCTGGGCTGCAAGTTGACGGTGGTGCCGGCGCAGACGACGGCGCGCGACGTGTTCGCGCTGCGCCCGGACGGCGTGTTCCTGTCGAACGGGCCGGGCGACCCGGAGCCTTGCGACTACGCCGTCGCCGCGATCCGCGAGATCGTCGACAGCGGCATGCCGACGTTCGGCATTTGCCTCGGCCACCAGTTGCTGGGATTGGCCTCCGGCGCGCGCACGGTCAAGATGAAATTCGGCCATCACGGCGCCAACCACCCGGTGCTCGACAAGGACACGGGGCAGGTGCTGATCACCAGCCAGAACCACGGCTTCGCGGTCGACGCGGCCACGCTGCCCGCCAACGTCCGGATCACGCACGTTTCGCTGTTCGACGGCAGCCTGCAGGGCATCGCGCGCACCGACCTTCCGGCGTTCAGCTTCCAGGGCCATCCCGAGGCGAGCCCGGGGCCGCACGACCTCACGTATCTGTTCGACCGCTTCGTCAAGCTGATGACGAAACTGCGCGCGGCGAAAGCGTAGCGATGCCCAAGCGCACCGACATCGAATCGATCCTGATCATCGGCGCCGGCCCGATCATCATCGGGCAGGCGTGCGAGTTCGACTATTCGGGCGCGCAGGCGTGCCGCGCGCTGCGCGAGGAGGGCTATCGCGTCATCCTCGTCAACAGCAACCCGGCGACGATCATGACCGACCCGGAGATGGCCGACGTCACCTACATCGAGCCGATCACGTGGCCGATGGTCGCGAAGATCATCGAACGCGAGCGCCCGGACGCGCTGCTGCCGACGATGGGCGGCCAGACGGCGCTGAACTGCGCGCTGGACCTGGCGCGCGAAGGCATCCTCAACAAGTTCGACGTCGAGATGATCGGCGCGACGAAAAAGGCCATCGACAAGGCCGAGGACCGCGAAAAGTTCAAAGCGGCGATGACGCGCATCGGGCTATCGTCCGCGCGCTCGGGGATCGCGCACAACCTCGAGCAGGCGCTCGAAGTGCAGGCGGACATCGGCTTTCCCGCCGTGCTGCGGCCGTCGTTCACGCTGGGCGGCACCGGCGGCGGGATCGCCTACAACAAGGACGAGTTCATCGACCTGTGCAAGCGGGGCCTCGACCTGTCGCCGACGCACGAGTTGCTGATCGAGGAATCGCTGCTGGGGTGGAAGGAATTCGAGATGGAAGTTGTCCGCGACAAGAAGGACAACTGCATCATCGTCTGCTCGATCGAGAACCTCGACCCGATGGGCGTGCACACCGGGGATTCGATCACCGTCGCGCCGGCGCAGACGCTGACCGACAAGGAATACCAGATCATGCGCGACGCGTCGATCGCCGTGCTGCGCGAGGTCGGCGTCGACACCGGCGGATCGAACGTCCAGTTCGCGATCAATCCCGCCGATGGCCGGATGATCGTCATCGAGATGAACCCGCGCGTGTCGCGATCGTCGGCATTGGCGTCCAAGGCCACGGGCTTCCCGATCGCGAAGGTTGCCGCGAAGCTCGCGGTCGGCTACACGCTCGATGAGCTGCGCAACGACATTACCGGGGGACGGACGCCGGCGTCGTTCGAGCCGACGATCGACTACGTGGTCACCAAGGTGCCGCGGTTCGCGTTCGAGAAATTCAAGCAGGCCGACGACCGGCTGACCACGCAGATGAAATCGGTCGGCGAGGTGATGGCCATCGGCCGCACGTTTCAGGAGTCGCTGCAGAAGGCGCTGCGCGGACTGGAAGTGGGCGTCGACGGCTTCAACCTCAAGACGGTCGACCCCGAGAAGATCTCGGACGAGCTCGCCTATCCGCGCGCGGAGCGGCTGTGGTACGTCGCCGACGCGTTCGGCGTCGGCATGTCGCTCGAGGAAATCCACCAGCACACGAAGATCGACCCGTGGTTCCTGACGCAGATCAAGGAGATCGTCGACCTCGAGCTCAAGCTCGACAAGCGCACGCTCGACTCACTCTCGCCGGAGGAGTTGCGCGAGTTGAAGCGCAAGGGCTTTTCCGATCGCCGCCTGGCCTACTCTGTGCAAGGTCACCGAGGGAGAGGTCCGCAAGCGGCGGCATGCACAGAACATCAGGCCGGTCTTCAAGCGCGTCGACACATGCGCGGCCGAATTCGCGACGAAGACCGCGTACATGTATTCGACCTACGAGGACGAGTGCGAAGCCGAGCCCACCGACCGGAAGAAGGTCATCGTGCTCGGCGGCGGACCCAACCGCATCGGGCAGGGCATCGAGTTCGACTATTGCTGCGTGCATGCGGCGATGGCGCTGCGCGAAGACGGCTTCGAGACCATCATGGTCAACTGCAATCCGGAAACCGTCTCGACCGACTACGACACGTCAGACCGGCTGTACTTCGAGCCGGTAACGCTCGAGGACGTGCTCGAGATCGTGCACGTGGAAAAGCCGTGGGGCGTGATCGTCCAGTACGGCGGCCAGACGCCGCTCAAGTTGGCGCGCGACCTCGAAAAGTACGGCGTCCCGATCATCGGCACGTCACCCGACATGATCGACATGGCCGAGGACCGCGAGCGCTTCCAGCAGATGCTGCACCGGCTGAACTTGAAGCAGCCGCCGAACCGCACGGCACGCACCGAGGAGGCCGCGATGGCCGCCGCGGCCGAGATCGGCTATCCGCTGGTGGTGCGGCCGTCGTACGTGCTGGGCGGGCGCGCGATGGAGATCGTCCACGAGCAGCGCGACCTCGAGCGGTACATGCGCGAGGCGGTCAGCGTGTCCAACGATTCGCCGGTCCTGCTCGACCGTTTCTTGAACGACGCCACCGAAGTCGACGTCGACGCGATCTGCGACGGCACCGACGTGCTGATCGGCGGCATCATGGAGCACATCGAGCAGGCGGGCGTGCACTCGGGCGATTCCGCGTGCTCGCTGCCGCCGTTTTCGCTGTCGGCCGAAGTGCAGGAGGAATTGCGCCGGCAGACGGTGGCGATGGCGAAGGGGCTCGACGTCGTCGGCCTCATGAATGTCCAGTTCGCCATCCAGTACGACGCGCAGGATCGTCCCGTCGTTTACGTGCTGGAGGTCAATCCGCGCGCGTCGCGCACCGTTCCGTACGTGTCGAAGGCGACCGGCCGGCCGCTGGCCAAGATCGCCGCGCGGTGCATGGTTGGACGCACGCTCAAGGAACAGGGCGAGTCCGGGGAAATCGTGCCTCCGTATTTCTCGGTGAAGGAAGCGGTCTTTCCGTTCATCAAGTTTCCGGGCGTAGACACGATCCTGGGGCCCGAAATGAAGTCCACCGGTGAGGTGATGGGTGTGGGCGATTCCTTCGGCGAGGCGTTCGTGAAGAGCCAGCTCGCCGCGGGCGTGAAATTGCCGGAAAGCGGCAACGCGTTCATCAGCGTCAAGAACGCCGACAAGGCGAAGGTCATCGAGATTGCGAAGATGCTCGGGGCGCTTGGCTTCCGGCTGGTGGCTACGCGTGGCACCGCGACCGCGCTGTTGCTTGCGGGCGTGCCGGTGGTGATCGTGAACAAGGTGGCCGAAGGGCGGCCGCACATCGTCGACATGATGAAGAACGACGAGATCGCGCTGGTCGTGAACACGGTGGAGGAAAAGCGCGCGGCGATCCAGGACAGCTACGTCATCCGCCGCGCGGCGCTCGTCGACCAGATCCCGACGTACACGACACTTGCCGGCGCCCGTGCGGCGGCGATCGGCATGCGCGTGATGCGCGGCCTCGTGCCTTATTCGATCCAGCAGCTGCACGGGCGGCTGTAGCAATGGCGCAGTGAACTGACATGGCCAAAATCCCCATGACCGTCGAGGGCGCGCAGCGCCTCAAGGTCGAATTGCACCGGTTGCGGACGATCGAGCGGCCCGCGATCATCCAGGCGATCGCCGAGGCGCGGACGCACGGCGACCTTTCGGAGAACGCCGACTACGACGCCGCGAAGGAGCGGCAGGGCTTCATCGAGGGCCGCATCTCGGAAGTCGAGTCGAAGCTCGCCAATGCGCAGATCATCGACCCGGCGTCGCTCGATGCCGACGGCCTCGTCGTGTTCGGCGCGACGGTGGACTTGGAAGACGCGGAGAGCGGCGATACCGTCACCTACCAGATCGTCGGCGACGACGAGGCCGACATCAAGCACGGCAAGATCTCCGTCAGCTCGCCGATTGCGCGCGCGCTGATCGGCAAGAGCGAGGGCGAAACCGCCGACGTCCAGGCGCCCGGCGGCGTGCGCAGCTACGACATCCTCGCCGTCCGTTACGCCTGAGCGGACCGCGACGGTGCGGCGCCGCGCGACTGGACCAGTGCAATGCCCGCGCCGACCAGCGCAGCCGCGGACGCAAAGGCCGGCGTGATCGGGTCACCCAATATCAGGTGGCCGAACGCGACGCCGAAGAGCGGCGCCATGAATGAAAAGACCGCCAGCCGTCCGGCAAGGTAGGTCGTCAGCAGCCAGAACCAGGTGAGGTAGCTTGCGAACGCGACGATGACGCTCTGGAACGCCAGGCTTGCGATCGTCACCGGCGTCAGCGCGATGATGCCCGGCTCGCGCAGCGCGAGCGAAACGAGCGGCAGCAACGCCGCTGACACGGCAAGCTGGTAGAAAAGCACTTTGGTCGCCGAGATGCGCGTGAGTTTCGTCGCGCGGATCACGACGGTGGTTGCCGCCCAGCCGACGGCGGCAGCGACGCCGAACGCGTCGCCCAGCAGCGTCGACCGGCCCGTTGCGAATCCTTCGCCAAAGGCCACGACGATGCCGCCGAAGGCCAGTGCGACACCCGTCCATTGAACCGGTGTCAGGTGCTCGCCGGGCACGAACAGCGACAGTCCCAGCGCCGTCAGAACAGGCGCAAGATAGACGAAGACGACCATTCGCGCCGCGGTGGTGTAGGCGAGACCGGCGTAGATCAACGCGAACTCGGCGGCGAACAACAGGCCCGCGACCACGCCGGGCACCAGCGTCCCGTCACGCTGCCATAACGGTATCCGCCGCGACTGCGCCCACGCGAGGACGAGCGCCGCCGCGATGGCTGAACGCAGCGCGCCTTGCATCACCAGGGAGATCCCGGGTGCGGCGAGCTTGATCGCCACTTGCTGGAAACCCCAGAGCGCCGATAGCAATACCATCAACGCCACCGCCGTCGCATCGAGCGGACGCCGGGTGTCGATCATGCGGGATTTGCGCGCGCGCCGCGCGCGTATTTCCGGTGGGACCGGCGCATCACTGCGTCGTCCGGGAACTCATGCGCGAATGGCGCGGCGAGGGCTCAAGACTTGCGCCGGCGGCGTGCGGTGCCGCTTGCCGGCTTGCCGCTACCTGACGCCGGCTTCTTCGCCCACGCTTCGCGCGGGTTGGGCTTGGCGCTGAACGACCGGGGCTTCGTCTTCGGCGTATAGGAGGACTTGCGCGGGGCCGCAGGTGCCTCTTCGGTGGAACGCGCACGCCGAGCCGGCAACGGCGCGCCCTCGGGGAGCGCGTTGAAGCGCGCCGCGCCGCGCGTCCCCTTGCCGACGATTGGTGTGTCGGCCTGCGTGCCACGGCGCCGTTCGCGCACGGGATCCACGGGCGCGCGCGGCCCGGTCTTCGGGGCCCTCGGGCGCTTGGCGCCGGATTTGGTCGCGGCCCGCGGCTCGCGCTTCACCGGCGCAATCTTTGCGACTTCCGGACTCGGCCGCCACACCACGAGCACCTTGCCCAGATGCTGCACTGCAGCGCACTCCTGGTCCGCGCAGATCCTTGCAAGCAGCGCCTCGCGGTCATCCCGCGCGTCGCTGAAGACGCGAATCTTGACCAGTTCGTGCTTGATCAGCGCGAGGTCGATCTCGTGCGCGACCGAGGACGTCAGTCCGTGTTGGCCAATGGTGACCACTGGATGCAGGTGATGCGCCTTGGCGCGTAGCGCGCGGCGCTGGGCGGGGGAGAGAGGGTCCATCCGGCTAGTTTATAGGAAGTGCGTGCTTCGTCAGCATTCCGACAGGTTCCCGACATGTGGGCCGCGGATCGTTGATCTAGATCAGCAATTCGACTTTGCCCTTGTGAGACCGTGGCTCCATCGGCGACAGACATCGGGGAGCAAGCAATGTTCGGGCGACAGGCAACGAAGGTCATCGGCGGGACTGTGCTGGCATTGCTAGTCCTCGCATTCGCGGATGGCGCAAACGCCGTCCCGTCGTTTGCCAGGCAGACCGGACAGGAATGCCCCGCGTGTCACGTGAGCTGGCCGGAGCTCACGCCCTACGGCCGGTATTTCAAGCTGACCGGCTACACGATCGGCAAGACGGCTATCACGTCGGAAGGCATCCAGTACTCGCCTTTCGCGGTGATGGCGCAGGCGTCGATCACCAATACCAAGAACAACAACACGACGGATCCGGAGACCGGCGAGACGGTTCCCGTCACCCAGCGCAACAACAGCGGCGTCTTTTCCGGCGGAAGCGTGTTTCTCGCGGGGAGAGTGAACGACTACCTGGGAGGCTTCATCCAATGGACGTACGACAACCTCGCCACGGTGACGGACGGGACGCTCGGCGGGCACAGCAGCGTCGACAACATCGACCTCCGCGGCGCGTACAAGTATTCGCCGACCGGGGCCGGCGAGCCGGAGTGGGTGTTCGGAATGACGCTCAACAACAATCCGACGGTCCAGGATCCGTGGAACAGCACGCCTGCGTGGGGTTATCCGTATACGACGCCGCCCCTCGCGAATACGCCGGCCGCGGCCACGATCATCGATGGCGGACTGGCGCAGCAGGTGGCCGGGCTCGGCGCCTACGCATGGTGGCAGAAGACTATCTACGCGGAATTCTCTGCCTACCGCACCGCGAACGTCCTTGGCGATCTGTTCCGGCTGGGGCTGCCGATCAATACGCCGGGCGGCGTCTTCCGGATCACCAATTTCAATCCCTATTGGCGGCTCGCCTATACGCACGATTGGGGAGCAAACTCCATCATGGTTGGAACGTACGGCATGGTGGCCAATGTCTATCCCGACAATCTCGATACTTCGACGCCGACGGACAAGTACCAGGACGTCGCGCTGGACGCGCAGTACCAGTACATCTCGGACGAGCACACGTTCACGGCGCAGACGACCTACATCTGGGAAAAGCAGAAATACAACGCGAGTTATGCGGCCGTCCAGGAGACCGGCGCGGGCTATGGTGCGGGTCCGACGCCGGACAATCCGACCGACACGCTGCGCACGTTCAAGCTCAAGGGATCGTATTACTACCAGCGCAAGTATGGCGGCACGCTGGCGTTATTCCAGACGACCGGCAGTGCGGACGCCGGGCTCTACGGCACCAATGCGGACGGGAATGCGCTTACGCCGAACAGCAGCGGCTACATCGTCGAACTCGACTATCTGCCCATCCAGAACGTGCGTCTGGTGCTGCAATACACCGGCTACACGAAATTCAACGGCGGCCGCTCGAATTACGACGGCACGGGCCGCAATGCGAGCGACAACAACACGCTCTTTGCGGACATCTGGGTGGCATTTTGAGCCGCGCGGCTCGGCGGCGCCGCGATTCGTCAGCCGTGCGCAGCGGGCGAGTTGACCATCACGGAGATCGCAAAATGAATTGGCAACGTCGGTTGGTTTTCGGGCTCGCGTGGGCAGGTTGCGCCAGCGCCGCCTTGGCCCAGGGAACGCCGGCGGATATCAAGGCTGCGGCGGCGACCAAGGCGGTGGAGCTCTGTTCCACCTGTCACGGACCGTATGGAATCAGCAAGTCGCCGGATTTTCCGATCCTTGCGGCGCAGCGCGAAGTCTATCTGGAGGCCCAGATCGATGCATTTCGTGCGCATACACGCGCCGAGAAAGACGCCCACGACATCATGTGGGGAATCGCCGGCAATCTCGATCCCGCCATCATCGAGGGCATCGCGCAGTACTACGCGGCGCAGCCGCCGGCGCCGGGCCGTGTGGTGGATCCCGCGGCAATCGCCATCGGCAAGGAAGTGTTCGACAAGGGCGTACCCAGTCGCGGCATTCCGGCCTGCGCCACGTGCCATGGCGCGGATGCGAAGGGCCAGTCCATATTTCCGCGGCTTGCCGGGCAGCACGCCGCGTACGTGTCAAGCAGTTGAACTACATCCAGTCGCTGGTGCGCGCGGCGCCGGTGATGCACGGCATCGTCAAGGATCTGACGCCTGCCGAAATTCAGGCCGTCGCGTACTACGTGCAGTCGAAGTAATCGGTCGGTCGGCGGATAGCGTCAATTCGCGCCGATCGGCCAGGTTTCGTTCGCGTGCCGAAGCAGGCGAGGCTCGGCGCGGCACCTCCCGATGAATTCGCGAACTTCGGACGTCCGCCAGGCATCCTTGTAGGCATGCCACGCTTGCGCGAGCGACTCGCGGCGAAGATCGGCGGGTGCGAACGGAAGGGCGTTCAGCAGCTTTACCTTGCCGTTGGGCACGACCAGGAGCATCGCCTGCGGACTTTCCAGCCGGCGCTCCATTTCGGTGACGATGTCCCACGGATAGATCGAAAGCGCGATGCGCGCGCCGGTCCTGGCGGCGCGATCGCGCAGCGCGTCGACCGAACGCTGCCAATCGTCGTCGCTGCAGGCGATCTCATCCCACGCCGCCGCGGCGCGGCCGATGCGCATCATCGGCCCGGTGACGAACGCGTCGCAGCCGAGCGTGACCGCCAGATCGTAGGCAGCCACGATTTCGCGGATGTTGAACCGGTTGGGGACGAACACGAACTGCGGCGCCTGCCCGCGTGCGACGAGCCGAGTGATGGCGGACGTGGCTGCGGCGAAACTCGATCCCGGTCGAACGCGCTCATGGGTTGCCGCGGTCGCGCCGTCGACGGAAATCTGCACGCATTGGACGGCGAGTTCGGCCAGGCGGTCGGCGGCGGCATCGTCGATGCGGCTGCCATCGGTCTCGAGCTTGAGGGCGACGCCGCCGTCGGTGAGGATTTCGAAGAGTTCCCAGCAATGCGCGGCGCCGAGCGGCTCACCACCGCCGAAGGCTGCGTACGGGATGCCGGAATCGACGATGCGGCGCGCGAGGTCCAGCGCCTCATCGCGCCGGAGTTCGTCGCCCCACGCGGCATCGGGCCCGGATTCCTCGCAGCACGCGATACACCGCGCGCTGCAGCGGTTGGTCAGCTGCCAGGCGACGTACAAAGGGGCACCGTACTCGTCAACCGAGCGCCCCTCCATGACGAACCGTTCTGGATGCTACGTGAAACGGATGTACGGCTGGGCCATCACCTGTTCCGAGACATCCTCCAGCTTCGGGGTCACCCACGACGGGCTTGTCGCCGCCAACGGTCGTGGTGATCGCCGGATCGTCGGCCAGTTTCGGTACGTCGGCGTTGGTTTTCATCTCGTTCATTTTCCCTCCGTGGGGTCAGACGTGTGCAACCGGTAACAACTGCCAGGTATTCGCTTCCGCGTGACGCGATGCATCCGCGATCGCGCTACGTATTGCCAACTGCACTGACGCATCATGCCACGCACGACGGTAGGCTTGCCACGCCTCGGCCAAGGTCTGGCTGCGCAAATCCGCGCAAATGTGCGGAAGCGCCGCCGCGACCTTTACCCGTCCATCGGGCAAGACCAGCAGGGTCGCCGGCGGTTCGGCCAAGCTCCCCCGCAGCCCCTCTTCCATGCTGAACGGAACATAGCAAAGTTCCATGCCGCCCACAACCTCCCGCCTGCCGCTCCAAGACGTCGAGGAACCGCCCGTATTGCGCGTCGTCGGGTTCGAGCCGGTCCCAAAGGCGGGCGGCCGTACCGATGCGCATGAGCTTGCCGGTATTGAACCGGAATGCGCCGAGCGAGCGGGCCCGCTCGATGACCTGGTCCGCTTCGTGGATGTTGAGCCGGGTCGGCGCAAAGGTCGACTTCGAGCGGCAGGTCCGCCTCCCGGGCGGCGCGGCAGGCTGCGTGGGCACGGGCCAGCGAGCCACCCGGTCGCTGGCGCTGGTAGACGTCCTCGGTGTCGCCATCGAGGCTCACCTGGATGGATCGTATCGGCAGACGGGCGAGCCTGCCCGCGACTTCCCCGTCGAATTTCTGGCCGTTGGTTTCGACCTTGAGCTGCACGCCCCCGTGCCCGAGCGCCTCGGCCAGGGCAAAGAAGTGCGGGACGACCAGCGGCTCGCCGCCGCAGAGCATCACGTAGGGGACATCGTTGCCGACGATGTCGCTGGCCAGTGCCAATGCCTCGTCGACCGCAAGCTCGCCCGGCATCTTCTTGCCGGGTGCGGACTCCGTGCAGCAATGAAGGCAGCAAAGGTCGCAGTCGCGCGTGATCTGCCAGGAGACCAGCAGCGGCGCGTTGAGCCCGTCGATCCAGTGCGGTGCGGGCTTCAAAGCCATTTCCCGAGCAGGATCCCGATCGTGAACAGACTGACCGCCATTGCATAGCAACCCACGATGCTGCGGATGGCGGCGACAAATTGCCGCGGCTGCTCGAACGTCGGGAATGCGCGCCGGGCGCTGGCCACGAGCAGCGGCAGCGCGAATAACGCGGCGAGACAGGTCGGCGGGAAGACGCGGGCCGCCACGCCGGCCGCGGCCGCCAGCAAGCCGCCTGCGGCCAGGCCGAGATAGAGCCAGACGGCGCGGCGCCGGCCCAGGCGCACCACGAGGTTGCGCTTGCCGACGAGGCGATCCTGATGGAAGTCTGGAATCGCGTTCACCACGGCGAGCGACATGATGAGCAATCCCGGCACGCAGAGACGCCCACAGCGCGCCCAACGACACTTCGCCGGCGTGCAGGTAGAGGCTACCCAGCACCATCCACGGACCGTACGACAGGGCGATCACGGTCTCGCCCAGGCCGCGATAGGCCCATCGGATCGGGGGCGCCACATAGAAGATGGCGGCCAGGCCCCCGAGCAAGGCGAAGGCCAGGATCGGCCATCCGCCGCGCATCGTCAGGTACACGCCGACCGCGAGCGCGCCGGCGAACGCGGCCACCCCCAGCCACATGACCGCGTCGGACATCGGGGGCAGGTCTTCGGAATTGAAGACCCGGTCCGTCCCCATCCGCGAATCGAAATACTCGTTGAAGGCCTCGACGCCGACGACCGCAAGCACTACGCCCGCAAGGCCGCTCCAGAAGATCGGCGCGTCGAACCGGCCCGCTATCGGCATACGCCCAGGCGGCGCCCAGCAGATACGGAAGCAGACCGGCGTACAGAAAGAACCGGTAGCGCACCATGCTCACCACGTGCAGGAAACGCCGGAGCGGCGACTGTGCCGCGCCGAACCGGGAGTGAGGCGCCGCGGTCAGAGATGGACCCATTGGTGCAGCGTCGACGTCTTGAGCGGATCGTTGGCGAGGTCGTGGACGAATTGCGCCACGCGCGGATCCTGCCATGCGCGCTGGAAGTTTTCCCAGACCTCCGCAAGCGTATCCGTGCGCAGGTCGCCGCAGATGAACGGCAGTGCGTTGATGAGCTTGACCAGTCCGTTGGGCAGGACGATCAGCAAGGCGGCCGGGTGATGCAGCCGGTAGCGCAGCTCTTCTAGCAATCCCATCTCGTGGAAATGCACGCGCATCCGGCCGCGATACTCGTCCGTCTTCGCGTGCAGCGTGCGGAAGAACTCCTCGTACTCCGCCTCCGACGGTACGAGCAGGTGCCACGTCTTCACGGCATTGCCGGTGTACATCGTGCGGCCCGTGTAGAAGCTGTAGGCGCCCAGCTCGTATGCCATGTCCACCGCGGCGCCGATTTCATGGATGTTGAAGCGCGTCGGCGAATAATTGATCTCGATCGGCACGCCGGCGGCGCGCAGGTTGCGCGTGCCGTCGAGCGCCGTGTTGAATTCGCCGCGCACCCGCATCTTGTTGAAGGTTTCGCGCGTGGCGCCGTCGAAGCTCACCTGCACGGCCTTCACGCCCAGCCGCTGCAGGCGCTCGCAGTTGGCCGGCGTGAGGAAATGGCCGTTGGTCTCGATCTTGAGCTGGCCGCCGCGCGCGCAGACGTACTCGACCATCTCGAAGAAGTGCGGATGGACCATCGGCTCGCCGCCCGAGAACGACAGGTACGGCACCTCCTGGTCCAGCAGCTGGGCGAGCACGCCCAGCGACCTGCTCGCGGGTCAGCTCGTCGCGAAACGCCTTGCCCGGCCCGCTCTCCTCGATGCAATGCAGGCACGCGAGGTTGCATTCGTTCGTGATCTGCCACGCGACATACAGCGGCGCGCCGAGATCTCCGGATTCCGTCGCGGCCGGCGTCTTCGCGGGAATGATCGCCGCCGCATCGGACGCCAGCGTGCTCACGTTGCCGTTCCGTCCAGCAGGCCCTTGTCACGCAGGTCGGCGATGAAAGCGACGACTTCGCGCTCGACCGCGCCGTCGGTGTCGCGGAAGCGCTCCTTCAGTGTCGACACGATCTCCCTCTCGTCGCGACCGGCTTGCAACTCGCGGACAACCGCCGCGGCGGTCGGATTCAGCGTGTAGACCTTTTCGGAGCGTGTCTCGAAGAGGACCGCGCCGAATTTTTCCTCACGAAACTTGACGTATTTGGCGAGCCGCATGCAAAAGTCCAGTCCAAAAAATGGAAGTCTAGCGAGAAATCGGCCCGGCGGGGCGCCGGCCGCGCGACAGGTCAGCGTGGCCCAGAACTTCACCGCCTCGACGCGCGCCGACGCGGAGGCTCACCAGGAGCGCCGGCCGCACGTGCGGAATTTCAATTGCGCTTGGCGTCGAGGCTCATTTCCGGCCATTTGCGACCATGACAGGCCGGGTTGCTGCAGAAGCTGCCGCCGTCGGTGCCCCACTTGATGGGACCGTGGCACATCGCGCAGGACTGGTCGACCTGCGAGCGGTGATCGTGCATCCAGTTGGGCGCTCCGTGGCTGTCAGGCGGCGTCAGGTCCGGCGCGACGGTCGAGGCGACCGAGTGCTGGCCGTTTTCCCTCTGCACCTGCGGCAGCGCGTGGCACAGCGTGCACTGCAGTCGCACCGCCTCGCCCTTCTCGTTCATGTGCTTGCCGTCGTGGCAGCGGAAGCAGCCCGGGAGAATCGAAGTGCCCGACGTTGTTCGGGAAGTCCTTCCAGGTGAGTGGCTTGCCGTTGTGATCGCCGGAAAACGACGTCAGCATCAGGATCTGCTGCATCGTGTCGGCGAACTTCTTCTCGGCGTCCTTCGCCTTCGCGGGAACGTCCTTGGGCGCTTCCGCGGCGATGATCTGCGCGAACTTCGCGGCGCGCTCCTTGTCCGGACCGCCGATGCCGGCGGACTTCTGGATGATCGTGTCCGAGCGCGCCTTGATCGACGGCAGGATGCTCCGGTCGATACGCCCTTCCTCCATCGCGTCGTCGACCAGTCTCGCCGGATTGGTGAACGGATGGCCCGACGCGTTGTGGCAGTCGATGCAGTCCATTCGCCGCTTTTCCATCTTGTCCACCTCGGCGCGGGATTTTCCGGCCGTCGCGTCGAAATAGGTCGCCTTCACCTTGCCGTCGTTGCCGCGGACCTCGACCAACGCGATCTTCTGCTTCTGCGGGTCGAGCGCCACGTACTCGACGTCCTGCGCGATGTGCCAGTGGATGCCCTTGGCGACGGCGCCGCCGGGCCGGAGCTGCGGGGTGATGTCCTTGTCGCCGCTGGCCAGCGCGGGACCCGCCCCGGTGTGCATCTGCAGCGTGGTCCTGCCCTCAGTGCTCTTCGGATCGTTGGCGTAGCGGTACTTCACGCGGACCGTGTCGTCGTGGCGGGCTTCCGGCCAGTGGCAGGCCTCGCACGACTCGCGCGCCGGGCGCAGGCTGTGCGTCGTGATCGGGCGTTCGTAGCCGGTGATCATGCCGATCAGCTCGTTTATGTGCGTCGGCTTGATCGCCATCAGCTGCAGCGTCGACAGCCGGCCCATGTGGCATTCGACGCAGTTGACGCGCGCGTGGAACGACGCAGCGTGCGCGACGGGCTCTTCCGGGTGTACCGCGTGGCACATGTTCGTGCAGAACGCGTTGCTGTTGCTGTATTCCCAGGCGACGATGCCGCCGGCCCCCAGCACCGCGAGCGCGATCGCGCCGACGACGATCGTCGTCATCGTGCCCAGCATCAACGTACGTCGACCCAGAGTGATCTTCATCGCCGGTTCCCGATGGTTTGCACGTGAACGTCCTCCCGGCCGAGAGTATAACTAGAATAGGCCGGAGACGATCAATACGATCGCAACGATGCCCAGCACCAGCGTGGCGCCTCCGACGATCCACCCGAACCACCGGGACTCGTCCGTCGGCGGTGTCGTTTCGCTTGCTGCGAGCCGGCCCTCGCGGGTCAGTCGCTCGTACTCGGCCGGGCGCTCGTTCTTGAGCTCGTGCTCCGAGATCCGCCCGGTGAACACCACCACGTCCATCGGAAATTTCGCCGGCCGCAAATGGCCGTTGAAGAAATGGATGGTGAAGATGAATCCGACGGCAAGGAGCGCCTCCTCGCCGTGCACCAATGACGCGATGTTGAACACCCAGCCGGGCAGGACATGGGCGAAGAACATCGGAAACCAGAGCAGGAGGCCCGAGCCGCCGATGATGAACATTCCCCAGAACACCGCCCAGTAGTCGAATTTCTCCCAGTACGTCCAGCGGTCGAACCGCGGGCGCGGGCCGATGCCGATGAACCACTTGAAGTTGCGATACATGTCGATGGCGTCCTGCGGCTGCGGCACCATCGAATCGGGTCCCCATAGCACGGCCATGAGCCGGCCCCCGGTCACCGCCCGCGCAGCCACCATCACGACATGCGTGGTGAAGACGACGATCATGACGAACGCGCAGATTCGGTGGACGCGTCCCGCACCTTCGAAGCCGCCGAGCATGCCGGCGAGCGTGGCGGCCCACGGTTTGTCCGCGAAGATCAGCGGCAAGCCGGAAAGGGCCAAGCCAACGAAGCTCAGCATCATCACCGCGTGCAGCACGCGCTCCGCCGGCGTGAAGCGGCGATAGTAGCGCTGCGCGACGGGGCCGCCGTTCGCCGCTGGCGCAGTCGTCGAGGCGATCGACATCAATGCTTCTCCTCGTTGTCATCGTCGCTGCCGCGGGGCCGCCGGCCGCCGCCGAATTTTTCGCGCAGCTCGCGGTAGAACCAGAACAGCGTGTGAACGCCGAAGAACCCGAACACGCCGATGAGCAGGAACTCCATGAACTTGGCGGCGTAGTAGTACACCGGGTTGCGCGACTTGTCGTGCCGGTTTGCATGCGGGTCGAAGCTCGCGAAGTTGGCGGTCGCGCCGGCATGACAGGTCTGGCACGTCTTCAGCCGGTTCTGCGCCGACACCCTCGATGCCGGGTTCGACGCCGGCAGGACCTCGTGCGCGCCGTGGCAGGAAGCGCAGGTCGCGACGTGTGCATACCCGAGCGCGGTCACCTGTCCGTGGAACGTGTCGCGGTAACTGGACAGGTAATCCTGGTGGCATGTGCCGCACTCCTTGATCACGTCGACCTGGAACTTCGCCGATTCGTGCTGCTGAATCCCGTGCGCCGAGTGGCAATCCGTGCATCCGGGCGCGGCCATGTTCCCGTCCTGCCGGAGCTTGCCGTGCTGGCCCTTGAGAAAGGCCGCGCGTTCGGGCTTGTGGCAGCCGCCGCAGGTGTCGGGGATGTTCGCGCGACTGGTATGACTCTTCTCTTCGCCTTTGGCGCGTATGTCGTGCGCACCATGGCAGTTGGTGCAGGTCGGCGCCGAACCCTGGGCCGCGCCTTTCAGCGCCTTGCCGTGGATGCTGTCGTGGAACTTGCTGTCGATGTTTCCGCCGGGCAGGCTGGCCTTCGCCACGACGGCGTCGCTGCCGTGGCATTTCGAGCACGTGGCCTCGACATTCGCATGATTCACGCGCGACTCGGCATCCTTCGCGCGCCTGATGTCATGGGTGCCGTGGCAATCGGTGCAGGTCGCCGCGACCGCATTGCCGCCCTTGCGCGCCAGCCCGTGCACGGTGCCCGCGTACTCGGCGACCGCCTTGTCGTGGCAGGTCGCGCAATCGACTGGCTTGAGTTTCTCGGCGTGCGGCAGCTTCTGCGCCGAAACGTCGCTGTGGCAATCCGTGCACTTGAGCGAAAGCTCGCCGTGAACCGACGCCTTGAAGCCGTCGGGATCGACGGCAATGGATTTGCCCCCGGCGCCCTTCGCCTCCTTGTCGGCGTGGCACATGAGGCACGTGTCGTTCACGCTCACGGCCGGAGTGCCGGCCGGCGCGGTCGTGCGGGCCGGCGCCGCGGCGACCATAAGCGCTGCCAGAAACGCGCAAACCGCAGTGCCTAAGCGGACGGCAATCATTGGGCTTCCTGGCGGTGCGCGTGAATTGGCGTCTTCCGTTGGCCGCTTCCCTGCAGGCGAGCCTGCTTCGGCCGCGGACCCGCGAATGCTGACACGCCCGCCCGGGCATGTGCTTGACTTGGATCAACGGGTCCCTAACGAGGAATGCGTCCGGCGCGCGCGCCTCGACAGGCAGCAGACCTGCCTGTCGGGCGTCTGCGCGGCGACGGTCTCCGACGCCATTTCGCCGCTGCATTGACCAAAGTCAACCCGTCGCGGCTGCGACTCGGGTACAGGTAGCCGGAGTGCGAATGCCGGAAAGAGCGCCCGTGCCGAAGCCGACCGTCATGATTCCGATTGCAGCCGTGGCGCTGGTTGCCGGAATGCTGTGCGGCGCGCGGGACGCGTTCGCCGTCGACGTCATCGCAGCACAGGCTCTCGCACGTCAGAGCGGCTGTCTGCAATGCCATAGCGTTTATCAGAAGAAGATCGGCCCGGCCTGGAAGGATGTCGCCGGCAAATATCACGCCGAAGCTGACGCTGCGCAACGACTGTACAAGCACGTCACGACCGGCCGGAAAGCCAAATTCGACGACGGCCACGAGGAAGCCCACCCGATCGTCAAGACCAGCGACCCGCGCGCGGATCAACAATCTGGTGGAGTGGATTCTCGCACTGCCCATCGCCGCCCCGGTCGATGTCGCGGCCGCGCAGTCGCTCGCGCTCCAGAGCCGCTGTCTCAAATGCCACGCGGTCGACGTCAAGAAGGTGGGACCGGCGTGGAAAGACGTTGCGGCCAAGTACTTGGGCCAGGTCGGCGCCGAGGACAAGCTCTACCTGCACGTCACGACGGGCCGCAAAGCCAGATTCGACGACGGCCACGAAGAAAGCCATCCGGTCGTCAAGACCCGCGATCCGGACAGGATCAACAATCTCGTCAACTGGATACTGTCGCTCAAGTAATTTCGTGACGACTCGCGCCAAGTCCGAATCTCGAATTTGTCGAGTGCGTGCGTCTTGACAACCCACGACGGATTGTGCGTTCAAGCGTCATGCCATTTGCGAATGCGACGCAATTAGCAGATTCGGCGAGCGGCAAGCCGACATGCTGCGTCGGCGAGTGTTGCGTAATTTGCGCTGCCGCAATGCGTTGTTCTGGTAACTCGTGAACATTTGACGAATGTCAATTGGCTCAGCGGTCTTTCGAGAAATAGTCGCGGCCATGGATTCGCGAATGAAGTCTCGGCGGGGTGGTATGATTTGCATCGCGATTTGCATCGCCTGGCGCAGATTGTTTCTCGCCTCGTTCCGTCCGCGCAGTGCCGTCGCAACAACTCCTGCTCCTCCCACTCACGAGATAAACATGAACCGATTGCTGATCGTTCGTCCGGCCGCCGCGTGCGCGGCCTTTTCGTTTGCGGCCATCGCGCTGGTAGCGTCGGGCGAGGCCGTGGCCGTCGACGCCGCCGCGGCCCAGGCGCTCGCCAGACAAAACAACTGCTTCAAGTGCCACGCCGTCGACAAGAAGAAGGAGGGCCCGGCGTGGAAGGATGTCGCCGCCAAGCTCAAGACCGACAAGGACGCCGAGGCGAAGCTCACCAAGCACCTCACGACCGGACCCAAGGCGAAGTTCGAGGACGGTCACGAAGAGGATCATCCGGTCATCAAGGCGAAGAGCCCGGACGACACCAAGAATCTGGTCCAGTGGATCCTGTCGTTGTAACAGGCTGAAGCAGGCAAACGGCATTGACGAAACAACGACGGTTCCGGCGCGACGAGCGACCGGGAACGGCGAGGGGAAGGGGAACGCAATGAAACGCTTCAGGAACGCAGTTTCACTGATCGTCACGGTGATCGGGCTGGGGTTGGGCGGCTCCGCTTTCGCAGCGGATGCGCAGCCGGCGCCGCCGCAGGACGACCGCGTGAAGGAAGCGCTGGCGAAGGACGCGGTGTGCACCAAGTGTCACGACGAGAACGACAACAAGCCCATCCTCGCGTACTACCAGTCACGCCACGGCGTCAAGGCCGACGCGCGCACGCCAGGTTGCCAGACCTGCCACGGCGGAAGCGTGGCCCACGTCAAGAATCCACAGGGCGTTTCGCCGCGACCTGCGCCGGACACGGTGTTCGGAGCCCGGGCAAAGGGGGTCTCCTCCCCCGACGACCAGACGGCGGTATGCCTCACCTGCCACAAGGCGGGCAATCGCGCCTACTGGTCCGGCAGCACCCATCAATATCGCGACCTCGTGTGCAGCAACTGCCACACGATACACACGCAGCAGGACAGGGTGCTGACCAAGATCACCCAGCCCGAGGTTTGCTATGCGTGCCACAAGACGCAGCGCGCGCAAACGCACATGATCTCGACACATCCGATCCTGGTCGGCAAGACGGCGTGCTCCGATTGCCACAACGCCCACGGCTCGACGGCGCCGAAACTCATGATCAAGGACACGATCAACGAGACCTGTTACACGTGCCACGCCGAGAAGCGCGGGCCGTTCCTGTGGGAGCACAGTTCGGTCGTTGACGATTGCACCAATTGCCACACGCCGCATGGTTCGACCAAGCCGGCGCTGCTCAAGGCGCGCGTTCCATGGCTGTGCCAGGAATGCCACAGCGGCGACCACGGGGCCGCGGTCAACAGCGGAGCGAACCTGCCGTCGGGCAACGCGACGACGTTCAACGGGCAGCAGCCGCTCGGCAACCAGAGCCCGCGTGCGCAGACAAACGCCCGCGCCTGCCTCAACTGCCATGTGCTGATCCATGGCTCGAATCACCCGGCCGGCGCCAAGTTCCAGCGCTAATCGAATGCGATAGGGGAGCAACAGATGAATACGAGCAAGGGTCATGTTGCCGTGCGCGCATCGGTGCTGGCCGTGCGTGCGGCAGTCTTCGCGATGGCTGTCTCGCCTGCGGTCTACGCGGCGGATCCCGCGCCGGCGCCGGCCGACCCGGCCGTGGTCGCCTTGACGCAGCCGACCAACTTCGATCGAGGCCGGGGCGGGTTACGTCACCAGGATCGTCGTTCAAGTTCGGGCAGTTCAACGGACTCTTCGACAAGGGACCGTTCGGCATCTTCAACTTCGACATCCGCGACGGCACGCCCTACGACACCAACAGCGCGGTGCGCTGGCGCGTCGTCGGCACGAATCTGGGCCTCGATACGCGCACGTTCACCGCGGAGGGCGGCCAGCAGGGCACGTTTCGCCTCAACGTGGGCTTCGACGAGCTGCGCAGCAACTACACCGACAGCTACCAGACGCCGTTCCTGGGCAACGGGACCAACCTGCTGACGCTGCCGGCCAACTGGCTGAAGCCGGTTGTTCCGCAGGCGAACGCCACGGCCGGCAATTTCCGGGGACTGTCTCCGACGACCGGCACTCGCGCCGACCATCGTGGACGGCGTGGTGACCCAACCCACGCCGGGCCAGCTGAACACCGTCGGCGGAATCCTCGCCGCCGACGTCCCTTCCTTCAACAACCTCAACCTCGACACGGTCCGCAAGGTCTATTCGGGCGGATTGAGCTTCAACATCGATCCCAGGTGGGAGGTGAAGGTCTCCGCGAGCCAGACCCAGCAGAACGGGTTGAAAGCGCTCAACATGATCAGCCTTGCGTCGGGCACGTTTTCCGCGGTGCTGCCGAACCTGATCGATCAGACGACCAACCAGTACAACGCCAGCATCAACTACACCGGCCAGCAGTTCTACTTCAACGCCGCGTATTACGGGTCCTATTTCACCAACAACGTCGGATCGATGACGTTCGACAACGCGTTTGCCAAGGGCACGTTCTCGACGATGAGCACGGCCCCGAGCAACGAGTTCAACCAGTTCACGGTGAAAGGCGGCTACAACTTCTCGCCGACCACCAAGCTGGTCGTCGGCGCGTCCTATGGCCGCAATACCCAGAACGACCAGTATGTCGCCAACCCGACGGAGCTGGCGCTTCCCGCGCCGGTCACGTCACTGAACGGGCTCGTGATCACCGAGATGTTCAATGCGCGACTGACCGCCAAGCCGGTCAAGGGCCTGAACCTCGGGTTTGGCTACACGTTCAACAATCGCGACAACCAGACGCCGGTCAACACGTACGCGTTCTACGATGCGGGCGAGGCGAAGTCGGGCGCGTCGTCGTTCAACGCGACGCTGGGCTTGCCCGCGGGCACGCTGGGCAGCAACATCAACATCTATGCGAACCGCCCGTACAGCAAGAAGGTGAACACGGCGGTCGCCGACGCGGAATACATGGTTGCGCCGGGACAGAACGTCAAGGGTGCGTACGAGTATCAGCAGATCGACCGCGATTGCCCGGGCTCGTGGATCAACTGCGCCGATGCGACGCAGGCGCGCGAGAATACGCTTCGCGTTGCCTACGACGGCAATATCAGCGAGACGTTCAGCGCCCGCGTGAACTATGCCTATTCGCAGCGCCGCGTCGATTACGATCCCAATGCCTGGCTGGCGCTCGTGCCGATGGCCAACTTCGTTCCCGGGGCCCCGACGGTCGGCGCGACGAGCAGCGTGCGGGACTTCCTGCAGGCGACGGGGTTGGGCGGCTACGGCCCCAACGCGCCGTATGTTCCGCTGCAACCCGGAAACCTCGGCATCTTCTTCCCGAACAACAGCGCGTTGCCGCAGGCGCTGTACGGCAGCCGCAACGACATCCACGAGATTCCCGGAATGATGCGGTTCAACATGGCCGATCGCGACCGCAACAAGATCCGTGCGACTGTCGACTGGCAGGCGATGGACGCGCTGTCGATTCAGGCCGGAGCGGAGTACGTCGACGACAACTACACCAATTCGGTCTACGGACTCGAAAGTGCCAAGACGCTGGCGGTGAACCTCGAGGGCACGTGGCAGGTCAGCGAGGACTTCAGCACGAATCTCTTCTACACCTATCAGGACCAGAAATATCAAAGCGGCGGGATTTCCTACAGCGCCGGCGCCATCACCAATACGGCGACCGTCGGCGGCGTTGCCGGCAATACCGTCGTGTCGGGCGGATGCTTCGCGACGGTGGTGGACAAGAACATGAACGCCAAGATCGATCCGTGCCTCAACTGGAACGCCAACGAGCACGACAAGGTAAACACGCTTGGCGTGGGCTTCAACTGGAAGGGCCTGATGGACCGCAAGTTCGACATCTGGGGCGACGCGGTCTTCACCTGGGCCAAGACCAGCACCGGCGTCACCGGTGGAACCTACGCCAACAGCCCGTTCGCGGTCTCCGGCCGGCCCGCGGTCGTGCCCGCGGCGTTCTTCATCCCCGCGACGGACTTGCCGGACGTGACCAACAACACGATCGAGTTTCGGCTCGTCGCGCAGTACAACATCGACAAGAAGTCCGCGGTCCGGTTCATGTACATGTTCGGGCAGCTGCACTCCACCGACTATGCCTACGACGGGATGCAATACGGCACGATCACCAGCGTGATGCCGACGAACCAGACGGCGCCGAACTACAATGTTTCGGTATTCGGCCTGTCGTATGTCTACAGCTGGCAGTAGATAGCCATCCGCTCGACGTCGCGACGACACGGAGGAACCCGGCGCCGCCTGCCTCCACAGGCGGCGCCGACGCGTTGACTGATCCGTGATTGACCAAGCAAACTAACCGCATCTCGGAAACACCCATGGCTGAAGAATCCACTCCCCCTACATCGCGTTGGCGCCGGCTGCATGAATTCTTCATGCGGCCGTCGTCGCTGTCGCTCGCGGCAGTCGTGGCATTGGGAATGATCTCCGGACTGATGTTCTGGGGCGCGTTCAACACGGGGATGGAGGCGACCAATTCCCTGGACTTCTGCACGTCCTGCCACGAAATGCGCGACACGGTCTTTCAGGAATACAAGGAGACGATCCACTACAAGAACCGGTCGGGCGTCCGGGCAGCCTGCCCGGACTGCCACGTGCCGAAGGACTGGACCCACAAATTCGTGCGCAAGGTGCAGGCGAGCCAGGAGCTCTACGGCAAGTTCATTTCGGGCGTGATCGACACGCCGGAAAAATTCGAAGCCAAACGAATGGGACTTGCCGAGCACGTATGGAAGACCATGAAGGAAACCGATTCGCGCGAATGCCGCAATTGCCATTCCTGGGACGCGATGGATCCCGCCAAGCAGCATCCCAGGGCGCGGTCCAAGATGGCCCAGGCGCAGAAGGACGGCAAGACCTGTATCGACTGCCACAAGGGGATCGCCCACCTGCTGCCGAAGGAATACGTCGAAGATGAAGAATGAACCGGCCTCTGGCGCACAAGCGATGAACGGGAGAACGTGATGGCGACTGTGATCTGGACGATCTTTGCGGTCGGCATCATGATCGGGATTTTTGCGGCCTGCGTGATTGTCGTGGCCGCGGGAACCCGCCTCTTGGAGAACCGCCTGGAAAAGCGGCGCCGGAAGTCCATCGCGTGACCGCGCGGGCGGTGCGGTGGCGCGGACGGCGAATGCCGCTCGTTTGCCGCCGATAAGCGGGACAAGCTTGACGTGCATCAAAATGGACTTTCCACCAGCGTGGTTACGTGTATCGTCGTCGTCCGACGGGCAATTGAATTTGCGGCGCTCGTGGATGGTTTGTCCAGAAGGGACATCCTATGAATGCGAATGATCGAAAATCAGTTGCGGGACGCCGTTCGCTGGTGATTCCATTCCTGGTGTCGCTGCCGGTAGCCGTGGCGCTTGCTTTGGCGATCGCGCCGCAGACGGCAGCGGCCCAGAGTGGCGCGCGCAGCGGCAAGGCGGTGGTGGACGCCGTGTGCATCGCGTGCCATGGTTCGGGCGCCAACGGAGCGCCTAAGATCGGCGACAAGAAGGCCTGGAGCAAGCGGGCGGCGCAGGGCCTCACCAGTCTTTCCAAGAACGCGATCAACGGGATTCGGCAAATGCCTCCCCATGGCGGCAATTCCGGCGTGACCGATTTCGAGATCGAACGGGCCATTACATACATGGTCAACCAGTCCGGTGGCGACTGGTACGAGCCCATCGACAGGGCGAGCAAAGCTACCGAACGCAGAGGCGAGCAGGTCGTGGGCCTCTATTGCGGCAAGTGTCACGAGACGGGCGCAGGAGGAGCGCCCAAGATTGGGGACAAGGCGGCGTGGATACCACGGCTCAAGCAAGGGCTCGATCCGCTGGTGCGCTCGGCGATCAATGGACATGGAGGAATGCCTCCGCGGGGCGGCGAGCCTAATCTCACCGACGCCGAATTGCGGAACGCGATCGTCTACATGGTGAATGGCGGCGCGGGCCCGGCCAAGGCGGTCGCCGCCGCGGGTGCCGCAAGCGGCCCGAACCTCAAGGTGATCGAGGGCATGACCATCAACTTCGGCGTCATTCCCGCGGATGCAATACGCGCCAATCCCGAGAAATATCCGAAGAACGTGTATGGCGACGCGCCATCCGCGCCCGAGCAATATTACGTGACGGTCAGCCTGTCCGACGCCAACAACGGCAAGCGCATCGCCGATGCTGCGGTGAAGGCGCGCGTTTCGACTGCGGCGGGCGCCGGTCCGGAGAAGACGCTGCAGCCCAATCCGACCCCGGATTCACCGACCTACGGAAATTATTTCGCCATGGCCGGTACGGGTCCGTACCAGATAACCCTCCACATCAAGCGGCCGGGGCCCGGCGGGGTAGTTGAGGCGAAGTTCGAGTACGAGCACTGACGTCACCAGCCGGCAGCAGCGACGCGGCAACGAGTTCGGCGATGTCGCGGACGGCGATCTCGTCGGTCTTGCCAAGCGCCGACACACCGTCGTACATCATCACCGCGCAATAGGGGCACGCGGTCGCAATGACCTGCGGCGCATGCGGCAGCGCCTGCTCGACCCGGGTGATGTTGATCCTCTTCCCGATCTTTTCCTCGAGCCACATGCGCCCGCCGCCCGCTCCGCAGCACATCGCCTTCTCGCGCGACAGGTCGAACTCCAGGGGCGCGTCGCGGGAGACCCGGCGGATGATCGCGCGCGGCGCCTCGAATTCTCCGTTGTGCCGGCCGAGGTAGCAGGGTTCGTGATAGATGACGCGCTCGAACGCCGCGTCGACCCGGATCCTGCCTTCCGTCAGCAGCCGCGCGATCAGCTGCGTATGGTGGATCACCTCATAGCGGCCGCCGAACTCGGGATATTCGTTGCGTAGCGAATTGAACGCGTGCGGGTCGCCGGTGACGATCCGCGTGACGCCAAGTCCGTTCAGCGTGCCGACAAGCGTCGCCGCCAATTGCTGGAACAGCATCTCATTGCCGGCGCGACGCACGCATTCGCCGGTCGACGATTCGGCTGCGCCGAGTATGGCGAACTTGACGCCGGCCGCGTGAAGGATCGCGACGATGGCGCGGGCGACCTTCTGGCCGCGCGGGTCGAAGGACTCGGCGGAGCCGACGTAATAGAGATAATCGAGCTCCTTGACCTGTCCGGGATCGGTGACGACCGGCACGTTGAGGTCGCGTGCCCAGTCCGCGCGCGTGTCGGCGGACAGCCCCCAGGGATTGCTCTGCGACTCGTAGGCGGCGAAGACGGCCTTGAGTTCATGTGGGAACTCCCCGTCCATCAGCACCCGGTGCTGGCGCATGCGGAAAAATCGCGGGAGATGCTCGAGCTCGATTGGGCAGGCGGCTTCGCAATAGCCGCACGTCGTGCACGCCCACAGCGTGTCCTCGCTGATCACGCCACCGGCGAGCGGGGGCAGCGCATCGTCCGCGAGCTCACGCCCGACGATGTGGTCCCTCTGTTCAAGGAGGTGGTGCTTGAGGCTGTCGTGCACCCATTTCTGCGACAGGGGCTTGCCGGTGAGGAACGTGGGGCAGGCATCCTTGCACCGGCCGCACTCGGTGCAGGTGAAGACATCGAGGCCTTCCTTCCACGTGAGGTCTCCGGCGGTGCGCACGCCGACCCGAAGGTCTGCCGCATCCGCGTCGTCGCTCAGCATCTTCTCGAGATCGACGGACGGCACCCGGTTGGCGGGACGTCCGCGGCGAAAGAACAGTGCCGGCAGCGCGGTCACGATATGGAAATGCTCGCCCAGCGGCAGGATGACCAGGAAGGCGAACACGACGATGAGCTGCGTCCAGTAGGAAAGCACGTAGCCGGCCCGAAGCGATTCCGGCGAGAGAACCGAGAGGGCATCGCCTACGCGGCGCCCGGCGAATGCATAGGCGCGCTCATGCGCAATGGCCGCGTCGCTGCCTGCGAAGAGCAGAAAGCGGAATCCGTCGAACAGGAGATCGGTGATCATGATCGCGGTAATCAGCGACAGGATCAGCAATGCCTCGCGATTCGCCTCGAGCCTCGCCGGCTTCTGGACGTAGCGCCGCCAGAACGCATAGGCGAGCGCGGCCAGCACGGCGAGTTCGACCACATCCTTGCCGGCGGCGAACAGCCCGCCCGCAAGCCCGGGAATCGTGAACGGCTCGTCGTAGCCGATGACGATCAGCTGGAGCTTGCGCGCAAGAAGGGCCATGAAGCCCAGGAAGATCACCGCATGCATCACGCCCGGCTTCCAGTCGCGGCGGATCATGCGGGACTGCAGGAAGCCGTTGGTCAATACGCTCAGGAGGCGCGACCCGGGACGATCCCAGCGCACGTCAGGCTGCAGGTGCGTGACGATCGCGAGTTTCCTTGCGACGAGAAACCCGAAGGCCGCGAAGGAGGCGAGCATCAGCAGCGATATCGCGATCGGTCCCATCGTTGGCAGTATGTCTCCTCCCCGACCGCAAATGCTACCCGGGCCGGAAGGAAGTGGGCTTCGAAAACTCGAAGTTATGCGATCTGCCGGCGAAGCGCAGCGAAGCGTTCCTCCGAGTTCTCGCCAACGAGGGGATCGTCGATGTGCTGGATCGCGGCGTTGATCTCTGCCCAGTCATCGTCGCTCAGCAGCTTGGCCGCCACGGGAAGAATCGCCGTTTCCTCGAGGATCATGTGGCGACGGAAGTCCGACAGGTAGGCCCTGCCTGGCGCCTCCACGTGCTCGCGCGACGTGATCGATCCGTCGACGATTTCGTCGAGGGCATTGACCAGCGCTTCTCCGGTTGCCTTCAATTGCGCATGCTGGCCGGCCAGTTCGTCGACGATCGCCCGCACGCCGGTCTCCCGCTCCTTGATCCTCGCGAACGCCAAGTCTTCCTTGGGATGATGCAGCACGTCGGGGTAATGCGTCATGTAGAACATGATGTCCAGCATCAATTGATAGTCGGGCGACTCGCCCTTGTGAAAGCGTTGCAGCTCGGCTCTCGAGACGGTTGAGCAGCGCCGCGAAATTGACGTGTTCGGCATGCCAGAGGGCGATGGGGTTGGACATGGATTGCCTGCTACTGGAATGCTGCCGCTCGCTGCATCAGCTCGGGGAGATTCGGCTCGTTCGCGTCGCGCGGCTTGCCCGGATGGATGATCGAAACCTGGCAACTCTCGGCTGCCTCGACCAGCTGCGCATAGGTGCCGGCCGTGACGTCCGCGATGTAGGCCTGCTTGTTCTCATTGTAGGCGAACATCTTGTTGTTGATGCCGGTGCATTCGTTGCAGGTCGTGCAGCGCGGGGTCTCGATGTAGGCTTCGTCGGAGGACGCTGCGGACTTCCGTCTCGGCGCTGCTGCGGGCGCGGCGCTGGCACAGCACGGTCGCGGCTTCCGGCGCCGCGACAGCGGCGGCGAGTCGCGGGCTGCGGGCGCTCTCGTCGCGCGTCGTTGCGCTCCCGAGCGAGCAGGCGCTCGGCATGCGAGTTGTGGATGCCACCCAGTTCCTGGAGGCTGTGCCACATCTCGCGACAGCGGCGCGCTTCGCGCATCAGCTTCTCGTCGACGATCACCTTCTGCAGCGTGTCGTCGCGGCCGACCATCAATCAGGCACGGGACGCTCTCCGGCGATGCCCGTGCCATCGCGCGCAAGACATTGCTCCGGCCGGGATCATGTTCGCCGTCCAGCCGGCAGCGCGGGACGCGCGCAAGGTGCCGCGCGTAACGGCGATCGCAGGCGACGAAATCGACCGGCGTAAACGGCAAGATCCTGCGCGACCCTCTGGTGCTCCTCGTCCTCGTACGCGAAGCTGCGCACCGGCCAGTCCACGACCGACATCGGGATTGGCCTGCAAGTCGAAGCGCGACGCCCAATCGGACGCCGGCCGACGGGTCGTAGGTGAACGCCGGGAACGCGCGCGAGTCCATCGCCGCCGCCGCGCAAAGGTAGGGCGGCAGGTCGCCGGTCGTTCCGGTCGCGCCGGAGAACACGCTGAAGAGCGCCGGCGCCCGGATAGGCAGAGCCTTGCGCAATTGCCCGCGGAACTGAAAGAGGTTCGAGCTTGCCGATTGCAGCACGTAGACGTCGCTCAGGCCGATCGCCATGTGCGCGAGCTGGCGGCTGCGCAGGCCGAATCCGACAGTGTCCGCCGCCGAGCGGCAGATTCGTCCAGGATGTCGTCCGTCTGCACGAGCACCTTCATCGGCAGGCCGGCGGACAGGATCTCCGCCAGCGTGGACATTTCGGCCGCGTCGAGCCGCCGCGCATTCACGCACACGAGGTAGTCGGGGAACAGCGCCAGCTCCGCCGGGTCGAGCCCATCGGCTCCATAGCTCGTCGAAGAACGCGCCATGCTTCGCCTCGCGATATTCGCCGGCGATCTCGAGTTCCGCCACCGCGATGGCCCGGGCGACCGCCGTCAGCTGCGCCAGTCGCTCGCGGTACGCGGCGAGTGCCTCGGCGCAGCTGGTGTAAGTACGAACGTGTACGGCCGGTCTCGCCGTCGCCGCGCGTTGCCGTTGCCGAAATGGAATCGCTGCGACTCGAGGACCGACAGCAGCGCGCGGATCCGCGTCCGGCGGCTTTCCGGCAGCGCCGATTCCGGCGCGGCCTTGGTGAGGAGGCGCGACATCGCGCCAAAGTCGAACAGGTCGGCGTCGCAGATCGCCGATCGACGCCTTGAGGCTTTCCGCGCTCCGGCCCGCATCCGAGCGGCCGAAGTCCGCGCGGAGGATGTCGGAAAGCTTCTGCGATCAGACGAGCGACGGTGCCGCGGAACCGCGCTGCCTTCGCCTCCTGCACGCACGCGCCACGCATGCGCGAGGAGATCGGCCGGGCAGCGCGGCATCGCAATCGACGAGCGCGCCGTCGACCTTGAGGGCGCCGCGGGCGCGGCCGAGGCTGTCGCGCAGCAATTCGTCGTCGCGCGCGCCCGAGGCGCTCCGCGGCCATGTCCCACAGCGCCGACAGCGATCCTTCGGCGCCTTCGGCCAGCAGCGTCCGGAGTTGCCGCTCGAGACGCAGCACGTGCCGGGTCACCCGCTCGCCGTCGTCGCCGCTGGGCGATGTCCTGCAGCAGGCGATCGACGATGGCCGGAAAGCGCCTGCACGCGTTCCGCGCCGGGCCGTTCGCTCGACCAGCACCAGCGGAAAGTCGTAACGCAGCGCGGTGAGATCGCGGTACCGCGCGAGCAGCGCGGGCCGCAGCGCGAGCGCATCGACGGCGCTCGAGGCCGGCGGCGGGCCGCTTGCCCGTCAGATGAAACGCGACTTGCGACTGAAGTAGGGCTTCCATGACGGGGTTTTCGGGATGCTCAGGCGCGTGCGGCGCAGGTCGCCGTCCGATCCCTGCGGCCACACGGTGAACTTGTCGAATTCGGCTTCGAGCCCGGCCTTGATGCGCGCGGTGGTTCGCAATTCGCCGGTGCTGCGCAGATCCTCGTAGCAGGGGACTTCCGGGTTGCGGTACAGGATGCCGACCGGAATGGGGTCGATGCTCGACGCGACGTCGCGCGCGCGGTCGAGGTCCGCCGGATCGTGCCGCTCCTGGTTCCTGTAGACCTTGGCGAGGCTCGGAGAGATCTCGCAGGCCCCGCTCGTGGTGCAGCAACTTCACCTTCTTGCGGGTCGTGCAGCCACGGCTCGAGCAGCGTCGGCAGCCACTCCGGGCAGCGCTGGACGATGCGCACGAACGAGAAGCCCTTGTGGTGAAACGCCGCCTTGACGATGTCGTAGAGGATCTCCGGGATCCAGTCGACGACCTGGGCGACGAACGAGACGTTCTGCACGCCGAGCGTGACCGTCAGCGGATTGAGCGCTTCGAGGTAGCTGCCGCGCGGCGTGGTGTTGCTCTTCAGTCCCTTCGGCGACGTCGGCGATGCCTGCATCTTGGTCAGGCCGTAGATCTGGTTGTCGTGCAGGAACACCGTCATGTTCATGTTGTAGCGGATCGCGTGAATCCAGTGCGCGGCGCCGATGCTGCAGCAGTCGCCGTCGCCGGTGTTGACGAACACGTTGAGGTCCGGGACGCGCCATCCGCACGCCTTCGGCGATCGGCAGCGCGCGGCCGTGAATCCCGTGGAAGCCGTACGTCTTCATGTAGTGCGGGAACCGGCTCGAGCAGCCGATCCCCGACACGAATACGGTCTTCTCCGGCCGCAACTGCTCGTCGCGGCAGAGGCGCTGCACCGCGGCGAGAATGGCGTTGTCGCCGCAGCCGCTGCACCAGCGCGGCACGCCGCTCTGGTAGTCCTCGAGTTCGTGGCGCTCCTCGTAGAGCTTGATCATGCAGCGGCTGGTTGCGGTCGTCATCGTCATTGCCTCAAGGTTCGCGATTTGCTCGTGGATCAGCTTGGCACAGCGTCCCGGGCTTGATCGGCTGGCCGCGCACCTGGCTCCAGCAGTCGACGTCGACCAGATAGCGCGCGCGCAGCAGCATCGCCAGCGCGGAATACCGGCGGTTGGTCTCGTCGATGATCTCGTCCTCGGGGCTGTCGCTCCAGTTGCCTTCGATCGTCATGACCTTGCGGAAGCGGCTCATCGCCTCCTTGATGCCCGGCGGCAGCGGCTGCAGAAAGCGCAGGTGCATCGACGACACTTTCGCCCCTTCGCGAACGCGCGCGCTCGACGGCTTCCTCGATCGTCCCCTTGGTGCTGCCCCAGCCGATGAGCAGCAGGTCGCCTTCGTCGTCCCCGAACAGCGGCGGGGCTTGCAGCGTCTTGGCCAGCGCCGCGAGCTTGAGGCTGCGCGCGCGCAGGCTCTGCTCGTTGTCTCTCGGAGTCGTAGGCGACGTGGCTCAGCCGGTCGTGCGCAAGACCGGTGACGGTATGCATGCCGTTGGGCTGGCCCGGGATGAAGCGGCGCGCGAGGCCGGTGGCTGCGTCCCAGTCATACGGCTTGGCGCCCGGCGGCAGTGGGCTCTGGTCGATCGGCGGCGCGACCCAGGCGTCGCTGAACTGCGGCCGCGCGAACGGCGTCTGCGACGTCGCAAGGTTGGCGTCCGAGAGCACGACCACGACCATGTTGAACGTCTCGGCGATTTTGCGCGCCGTGATGATCGAGTAGAAGCAGTCCTCGATCGTCGCCGGCCGCGAGCACGACCTTCGGCGCGTCGCCGTGGCTTCCGAACATCGCCGTCAGCAGGTCGCCTTGCTCGGCCTTGGTCGGCTGCCCGGTCGACGGTCCGCCGCGCTGCACGTTGGCGACGACCAGCGGGATCTCGGCCATCACCGCGAGCCCGATAGCCTCCTGCTTGAGCGAATAGCCGGGCCCGGACGTGATCGTGACCGTGCACTTGCCCGCGTAGGAGGCGCCGATCGCGAATGCGCAGGCGGCGATCTCGTCCTCGGCCTGGTGCACGACGCCGCCGACCTTCTCGAAGACGTCGGACAGGTAGTGCGACGCCGACGTCGCCGGCGTGATCGGATACATCGCGCAGATTTCCATGCCCGAGGCGAGCACGCCGAGCGCCAGCGCCGTGTTGCCGTTGACGACGATCTGCGCCTCGGCCGCCCGGACCGCCGGGATCGAATACTGGAAGTCGAGGTTGGCTTCCGCCCAGGCGTAACCGGCCTCCAGCAGCGCCACGTTGCTTTTCGACGACCGCGGCGGCCTTCTTGCCGAATGCGAGCGCGATCTGCTCGCGGGCGAGCTGCAGGTCCAGGCTGTACAGGTTGCACAGCATGCCGAGCGCGAACATGTTCTTTCCGCGGCGCGCGTCGGCGACGATGGTGCGGCACTCGCGCTCCATCGGCACCTCGTGCACGTTGTAGCCGGAGGCGACGAGCCGCTCGTACGTTTCCGTATAGGCGTCGGCAATCTTCGGGTCCGCATCGTCACGCCACATGCTCTCCAGAAGGATCGTGCAGTCCGCCTTCAGTTCACCGGCGCGGACGCGACCGAGCAGCACCTGCTCGTTGAACGCGACGACCAGATCGGTCTCGTCGCCGCCGTTGGTGACCTTCCCGGACCCCAGCCGGATGCGGTTGCCGCTGGCGCCGGCAACGCTGCGCGCCGGCGGACGGATCTCGGCGGGGATGATTTCGACCGTCCATACGCCGTTGCCCATGCGCGCGGCAATGGCGGCCAGCGCCTGGCCGCAGCGCTGCGCGCCCTCGCCCGAATCGCTGATCACTTCGACCACGTGCTGGGTCAGCGGCACGGCGGTCTTCCTTCTGGACGACGGCTGCGCTGGGCGTGGCTGCTTCGCAATGGGCTTTTCGATGGTGATTTCGGACATTGCCTTGGCTCGTGTTCGGTAGGGGCTTGTGGAGGCGCGGCGGTCGGTCAGGCCACGCGGATGCGCACGAAATTGCGTTCCCGGGCGTCGATGCCGAAGCACCGGCCCGACGCGCCCGTGCCGTCGCCCATGTAAGGCGCATCGATGTCACGCAGGCCCAGATAGGCCTTGATGCTGCGCGCAGCCTTGCGGCCCGCGCCCATCGCTTCGATTACGGTGGCGGCGCCGGTCACGATGTCGCCGCCGGCGAATACGCCGGCGACGGACGTCGCCTGGTTCGCGTCGGTCTCGATGTAGCCGCGCTTGTTGAGCTTCAGCTTCGACGTCTGTCCCATGATGGGATTGGCGTTCGTTCCGATCGCGAACACGACCAGGTCGACGTCGAGGTCGTGCTCGCTGCCCGCCATGGCGATCGGGCGCCGCCGCCCCGATTCGTCGGGTTCGCCCAGTTCCATGCGAACGCAGCGCATGCCGCGGACCTCGCCCTTGCCGTCGTCGAGGATCTCGACCGGATTGGTAAGCCAGTGAAATTCGACGCCTTCCTGTTCGGCATGGTGGACTTCCTCGGCGCGCGCCGGACACTCGGCGCGACTGCGCCGATAGACGCAATAGACCTTCTTCGCGCCGAGCCTCAAGCACACGCGCATCGCGTCCATCGCCGTATTGCCCGCACCGACGACGGCCACGCGTTGGCCGATCGGCAGCGGCGTGTCGAAATTCGGGAAGTCCTTCGCGCGCATCAGGTTGCAGCGCGTCAGCAGTTCGTTGGCCGAGAGCACGCCGTTGAGCGAGTCGCCGGGAATGCCGAGCATCGCCGGGTAGCCCGCCCCCGTTCCGATGAACACCGCGTGGAATCCCAACTCGTCGATCATCTGCTCGATCGTGAAGAGACGCCCGACCAGCGTGTTGCATTCGAACTTGACGCCAAGGCCGGCGAGGTTCCGGATCTCGGCGTCGACCACGTCGTTGGGCAGGCGGAAATCGGGGATGCCGTACTTGAGCACACCGCCCGCCTGGTGAAACGCCTCGTACACGGTGACGTCGCAGCCGGCCTTGGCCATGTCGGCGGCGCAGGCCATCCCGGCCGGACCGGAGCCGACGATGCCGACCTTGAATTTGTTGCGCTCGATGTAGGGCACGTTGGTCCAGCCTTCGGCGATCGCGCGATCGCCGACGAAACGCTCGAGCCGCCCGATCGCCACCGGCTCCAGCGTGTCGCCGACCGTACACACGCCCTCGCACTGGTTTTCCTGCGGACACACGCGGCCGCAGACCGCCGGCAGGAGATTGGTCGCCGTGATCACGTCGTACGCGCCGCGGAAATCCTTCTGGCCGATCTTCTCGATGAAGCCCGGGATGTCGATGCCGACCGGGCAGCCGCGCACGCAGGGCTGGTCCGGACAGAGCAGGCACCGCTCGGACTTCGACCAGCGCGTCCTCCTGGGCGTACCCGCGGGACACTTCCGAGAAATTCCTGACGCGCTCGCGCGGGATCCTGCTCGCGCACCGGGGTCCGCTGTTGCGGAATGGTTCGAATGGTGCGCTTCTTCGCCATCTAGCCCCCCTGGACCTCGTCGTAGGGATCGGGCAGCTCGAGCAAGGCGCTCGATCGTCCATCGGCGCCTTCGGGCAGCTGCGACGCGAGCGCTCCCAGGCTCGGCACGGCCGTCATCCTGCAGCGTTTCCGACCATCGCTCGCGCGCGGCCTTCTCTTCGCGTGGTGAAGCGTCGCAGTCTCGACATCAAGTCGTCGAAGTCGACCAGGTGGCCGTCGAAGTCCGGTCCGTCGACGCAGGCGAATTTCACCTGACCGCCGACCTTTACGCGGCACCCGCCGCACATTCCCGTCCCGTCGACCATCAACGGATTCAGGCTGACGATGGTCTTGATCTTGTGCGGACGCGTCGCCTCGGCACAGCCGCGCATCATCACCGGCGGACCGATCGCCACGCATTCGTCGACATCGGCGTGCTTTGCGATGGCGCGCGCGATGCCTTCGGTGACCAGACCTCTGATTCCGCTCGAGCCGTCGTCCGTGCACACGATGAGCTCGTCACAGCAGGCGGTGAACTTGTCCGTCCAGAACATGAGATCCTTGCTGCGGAATCCAAGCACGCCGATCACGTAGGCGCCGTTCTCCTTGAACGCGCGCGCCTGGGGAAAGATCGGCGCCACTCCCAGGCCGCCGCCGACGCAGATGACCTTCCTTGCGCCGCTGATCGGGCTGGGGATGCCCATGGGGCCGACGACGGCATGCAGCGAGGTCCCGACCTTGCAGAGCTGCTGCATTTCCTTCGTCGTCTTGCCGACCGCCTGGATGACGAGCGTTATCGTTCCCTTGTCGCGGTCGAAATCCGCGATCGTGAGCGGGATGCGCTCGCCGTGCTCGTGCGCCATGACAATGACGAACTGGCCGGCGCGCGCGGCGCGAGCCATCAACGGATGCCGGATCTCGAGCAAATAGGTAACGTCCGAGAAGTCCTGTCGCGCGACGATTTCGAAGGCTGACATCGCACCAACGCTCCATTCGCCTGGCTGGTCCGAGCATTCTTAACGTCGCCGTCGGATCTGTTTGCTGCACCAACCCGGACCACGGCCATGGCGAAACTATCCTATGAGACGGCCCTGCCGGCCTTGATCTGCGTCACGATCCGGGAGGAAGAAATGGCACGCGATCGATGGGTTCCCGCCCCAAGCCGGCTCCCGTGACGCCAACCGGCGCGGGGGGGCCTTTTGCATTGATCCTGGTCAACGCGCGCCGCGACCAGGCGGGCACCATCAAGGTTCTGACTTTTCACTGCATGGGAGGTGCGAGATGGGCATGGGAAAAAGAGCGATTGCGCTGTGCGGGGCCGGCTTGCTGCTGGCGGTGACCAACATGGCGGGCGCGCAGGATGCCAAGGAGATGCAGAAGCAGATCGACGAGGTGCGAGTCCGCGCTGCCGAAGTTCGCGATCCCGATGCGCGAGGTCGGCGACCGGTTCCAGAACATGTACTTCGCGGCGAAGGGCGGCAACTGGGCGCTTGCCGCGTACATGTCCAAGTACATGAACGGCTCGATGAATCCCGCCAGCGTGACCAAGCCCGCCGAGTACAAGGTCTGGAAGGGCTTCTACGATGACACCTTCGCCCCGGTCAACAAGGCGATCCAGGCCAAGGACTTCAAGGCGTTCGAGACCGCCTACACGGCGGTCATCAATGACTGCAATGCCTGCCACGCAGGGGATGGGCTACGGCTTCATCAAGGTCGTGAAGTTGTCCACCCCTGCGGATTCCGGGATCAACTACACGCTGAAATCGGAGCCCGGCGACGTGCCCAAGTAGCGGCATCGCGAGTCCTAAGTGCCGTCGATTCCGACGGCGGCGCTCAAGAAAAAGCCGGCATGCGCCGGCTTTTTCCGCATGCGATGGTTCGATCGTCTACTGCGCCAACACCCACTTGACCAGCGACTTGATGTCGTCGGGGCTGGCCTTGACGGCGGGGTGTCCCTTGGCCTCCGAAAGCTTGGCCACCAGCGTCGCCTCCGCATCGGCCTTGCCCTTGTACTTGGCGGCCACTTCCTTGAATGCGGGGCCCATCTTCTTGGTGTCAACGGCATGGCAATTCAGGCAACCACTGCTCTTGGCCAGCGCCTCCTGCGCGCTCGCCGTTCCGGCCGCGGCCAATGCCAGTGCCGACAACGCAACCATCACAATGATCTTCATGTTCAAAAGTCTCCGAAAGGCGTCGCACGCGGCGGCGAACGTGGATAGTATACCGCGACAATATCTTGCATGAAGGGCGGCCGGGGCGGTTGACGTGGATCAACCAAGCCCCGTGACTTAGGCGCTAGCCTTGGCCGCAAGAGGAGATTTGTGCATGCCATCCGAACCGACGGTCGCGGCGCTCCCAATAGGCAGCGTGGCATTGGCCCGGCTGACGGCCCGGGGAGGCGCATCGTACGGCCGCGCCCGATGATCGTTCGCAAATCGGCGTTGGTCATGTATCCGGCGGAACAGATGTTCGATCTGATCGAGAGGGCGGAGGATTACCCGGCGTTCCTGCCCTGGTGCGCGGCCGCGAGCATTCTCTCCCGCGACGAGGCCGTCGTCGCCGCGGAGATAACCATCGACTTCCACGGCGTCCGTTTTCACCTCACGACGCGCAATCCCAAGCGGCGACCGGAACACATGGCCATCGTGCTCGAGCGCGGTCCGTTCCGGCGGTTCGAAGGAGAGTGGCAACTCACGCCGCTTTCGGCCAGCGGCTGCAAGATCGACTTCGGCCTGCACTACGAGTTCGACAATCGGTTGGTGGGCCGGCTCGCCGGGCCTGTTTTCGACCGGATAACCAACACGCTCGTCGACGCGTTCGTCGAGCGGGCGCATCGCGTTCACGGCGCCGCCCGGCGATACGTGAATGCCAATCAATCCTCACTGGAGCAGTCGGCAATGACCAACCTGGACCAACTCGATATGTTGCGCGCCTCCCGGATTGGCGCTGAATTGTCGCCGGAACAATCCACTGTCCTGAGCGGGCTCATCAAGGTGTCCCAGCTCGCGGATGGCGAGGTCCTCGTGCGGGAAGGCACAAGCGACAACCATCTGTACGTGCTCGTGAGCGGAACGCTGGCGGTGGTCCGCAATTGCGGCAACCCCGATGAGGTCGCGCTGTTCACGCTGAGCGCCGGCGACCTCGTCGGCGAGCTCAGTTTCATCGACGGCACCAAGCATTACGCGTCGCTGATTGCGCGCGGCGACGCCCAGGTATTCGGGCTCGAACGGGAACAACTGGAGTCGCTCCTCCCCACGCACCCCGAGATCGTTTACCGGGTCATGCGCGCAATCATACGGACCGTCCATCAGATCCAGCGGCGCATTTCCATGTATTCCATCGAACTGACGAACTACATCTACAAGCAGCACGGGCGCTATTGAACCGGCGCCGGCACGTTGCGCCGGAGCGGCAAACCTGCCCGGCAAAAAAAGCCCCGCTCGAGGCGGGGCTTTTCCGTGACGCGGGCGCCGCGATTACTTCGTCGACTCGCCCTTGGCCTGTACTTCCACGCGACGATTCGGCTGCAGGCACGCGATCAGTTCCTGGCGGTTCTTCTGGTCGCACTGCACGACGGGCTGTTTTTCGCCCAGGCCGATCGTCTCGATCTTGGCCTTGTCCACGCCTTTGCTGACCAGGTAGTCGCGCACGGCATCCGCGCGGCGTTCCGACAGCTTCTGGTTGTAGGCCTCGCTGCCGAGGCGGTCGGTGTAACCCGTCACAAGCACGACCTCGAGCTTCTGCACCTGCGCGAGCTTGCCGACGACCTGGCTGTCGATCGCCGCCTTGCCCTCGGGCTTGAGGACCGCCTTGTCGAAGTCGAACAGCGCCTCGGAGTCGAGCGAGATCTTCTGCACCTGAGGCGCGGCGCCGGCGCTGGCGGCGGGCGGTGGCGCCGGCTTCGCCACGGGCTGGCCACGGGCGCGGCGCTTCCGCCATCCGCAACGGCGCGATCGGCAGCGGCGGCGCGTCGAACTTGTAGGTCACCGTCAGGTAGAAGATGTTCTGGTGGCCGTTGGTGAACGCATCGTAGCCGTTCAGGTAGCTCGCGCTGGCGTTGACGGTGCCCGGCGCCGGGATCGGCGCCACGTAGTAGTAGCCCGACGGTGCCGATGTCGTTCGAGCTGTATTTCTCGTACGCATAGCCGGCCGTGAACGACCAGTTCTTGTTGTACGCGTAGACCGCCTTCAGGTTGAAGTACTGCTGCTTGGAGTCGTCGAAGTTCCCGATGTTGAGCGGGTTGCCCAGGCCGGCAGGGCCGCCCACCATCTGACCCGCCGCGTTTTGCGAGGCGAAAGTCGCCTGTCCGTCGTTCTGCACGTACAGGTACGACGCCTTCAGCATCAGCGACTGCATCACCGGCCAGTCCAGACCAACGCCGATCATGTAGGTCGTGTCCTTCGTGGCCGAGTTCCAGTTGTAGGAACGCGGTAGTGAGCCGGGGACGGATGTACGGTGCCGGACTGTAGCAGTTCGGGTTGGCTGTCGTGCAATAGCCCGGGGGCGGGTTCGGGCCGCTGGAGACGGTGTCGATGTAGCGGTGGTCGGACGGGTACTTCGCTTCCTCCCAGCTGCCGAAGGCCGTCAGCATGAGCTTGTCGGCCTCGCCCCAGTTGCCGGTCAGGAAATAGCCCTGGCGGTCGGCCGTGATGCGGCCGTAGGTGACGTTGTCGTAGTCCTGCTTGGCCCAGTTGCCCTCGAACGAGAAGCCCAGCATCGCCATCGGGTTGTAGTCGAGGTACAGCTTGACCTGGTTGGTCGTGCTGGACTGCAGGTCGAACGCCGACGTGTAGGGCAAGCAGGTAGTTCGGGTCGTTCGGGCGACAGGCCGGCGTTGCTGTAGTTCAGCGTCGAGTCGCGCTTCAGGTACTGGTACTTGAGGCGGCCGCTGACGGTGTCGAGCATCGTGTTCTTGTACTCGACCCAGACCGTGTTGGAGTGCGACTTGTCGTAGTCGACGCGGGTCTGGTCGAGGTTCATGTAGTCGTAGCCGAAGCCCAGCCGCTGCTTCTTGGCGAAGCGCCACCACACGTCGAAGCCGACGTTGTTCTTCGTGTAGTTGTAGAGGTCGTTTTCGCAGTTGCCGACGATTTGCGTCGGGAGTCCGTTGACCGGAGGTTGCCGCAGCCTAAGCCGCTGGCCAGCGGCGCGCCGGCGAATTGCCGTACTGAATTTGTCCGACTTGTTCGTCGAGCTTCGTCCAGTAGTAGTAGACGCGGGTATCGACGTTCGCCATGGGGATCGCGGTCCAGCCGAGCGCGAACGCCTGGTTCACGTTGTCGCCGTTGAACGTAGCTGGTTGGGCAATGCGGCGTTGTAGACGCCGCCGCTGTTGAGCGCGCTCTGGCCCGAGATTGACGTTGCTCTTCGTCTCCGCCCACGTGTAACGCGCCGAAATCACCGAGCGCCACGGCAGGTCGCGATAATTGGCTGTCGCCGTGAACTTGTTGAACGTGTTGTCCGGCGGCAGATACGTCCGGTCGAGCAAGTTGCCGCCGAAGAACGGGTTGGTCCACTGGAGTGAGTCGTTGGAGTTGTCGAACTTGCTGTAGTCCCAGCGCAGCGAGACGGTCGCCTTGCTCGTCTGGTAGCCGCCTTCGGCGCCCCAGTTGCTGGTCTTGTATTGCGTCGGTATCGCCAGGTCGACGAAGCCGTTGCCCGGGACTCGTTCCGTTGGCACCGGAGCCGACCTTGGTGCCGCTGAAGCTCACCTGGTTGCCGTCGGCTCGGAAATACCACGGGCTGTTCTTCTGCCATTCGAAGTAGCCGCCGGCGTCGCGGCGGTCGTAGCCCAGGTTGAATCCGTTCCACGTGTTCGGATTGATCTGGGGAAACACCGCCACCAGCAGCGTTGCCGCCGACGCCCGTGTACGGCGTGCGCGCCGAGGACGAAAACGTGTGCGGCATGTCGTTGAGGTAGGCGCCGACCCGGAAGATGTCGTACATGCCCCCGCGCAGGTACATGAACTGGTCGGAGCGGCCGAAGTTCTCGCCGTAGCCGTCGAACCACGTCGTGCTGTTGCGGCCCCGGGCGCCGACGTTCGACAACACTCCGTTGCCCAGGTCCTGGTACTCCTCGAGTTTCGCGGTGTCGGCGGCATTCTGGTTGTTGTAGATGCCCCCGAGCGTTGCGGAACCCTGTACCCGTATCGGGTCGTCGCCGTCGGCCAGCGCGGGCGCGGCAGACGAACAGGCCGGCTATGCAGCGTGGCAAGCAGTTTCTTGCTCATGGTTGTCTCCCGGTCTTATCGCGTGAAGAACTGGCCGCGGCTTCCCGGCGCATTTGACCCATGAATCGAGCTATGGCAGTTGAGGCAGGCGCGCGCCACCAGGCGGGTGTTCACGGCCGGGTTGGGCTGGCCGGTCTTTCCGGCGCAGCGCCGGATTCGGGTCTCCCGGCGCGCACACCCAGCCGCCGGCGGCGCCAAACACCGTTCCCGGATGCCGCGAGCCATCGTGGCAGTCCTGGCAGAGGTTCGGCGCCTGCTCGTTCAGCAGCTTTCCGTGCACCGAGCCGTGCGGGTTATGGCAGGTCGCGCAGTTCTCTTCGACGGGCGGATGGTTGAAAACGTAGGGGCCGCGCTTGTCGGCGTGGCACGAGTAGCACTGGTCGTTGATGGTCGGCTGCTTAACCATCGCCGGCGACAGGGCGCCGTGCGGGTTGTGGCAGTCCGTGCATTTGACCTTGCCTTCGATGATCGGGTGATGCGACGGCTTGAAGGTCGCGGCGCGGATCTGCTGGTGGCACGTGCCGCAGCCGTCGGCCTGGTTGGGGAGGAACGTCGTCACGAACTTGTTGATGTTCGGCGCGAGCGCCTTCCCATGGATGCTGTGGCAGTTGGTGCAGGCCACATCGTTTATCGAATGCTTGCCAGAGGTCCAGAACGCGAGGTTGCGATTGCCGCTGTGGCAGGTCAGGCAGACTTCCGCCTGCTTGGCCGCGGGAACGGTCTTCTGGAACGGGTTGTTCGGCTTGGACTTCGTCGGGTCCTTCAGATGCTCGGAGGCGTCGCCGTGGCAGGCCTGGCACATGCTGCCGTTGGCGTCGTTCTTCGCGCCGTGCGCCGTCAGGTCGATCGCGTTCCACTGCGACTCGTGGCAATTCGCGCACACGGGGGCCACCGGGCCGCTTGCGGCTGTCTTGTCCTGGGCCATTGCGGGCATGGCGAGGAGAGCGGCCAGCGTGGCGACGGCGCCGGACATCAGGATGAAGGATTTCAATCGCATGGGGTCCCCTTTGCCCTAGAAACTGCCGACTGTTGCCGCGCCAGTGCGTCTCTTACTGATGTCCGCGGGTCCCAGCGGGCCACGGGCAGGATTGCGTTGCGCCTATTTTCCATTTACGCGCAGGGAAATTGTGCTGCCTTGACTTGGATCAAGGCAAGGAAATGTTTTGGAATCCGCCCGGCCGGAACCTGCGCAATAACAACAAGGCGCGGTCCTTAGGTTGCCTCAGATGGGGACGGGGATCACCGTCAGGCTGCGGATGCCCTGGGCGCCATGGATCAGGACACCCTCGATGTCCGCCGTGGCCGAGGGTCCGGTCATGAACACGCCATAGGCTGCGGCAAAGTCCGCCCGCCGCCGGTACGCATCGTGCATGGTGGCGACGAGCATCGAGGGGTCGAGCAGCACGACGAGGTGCTGCGAGAGGAAACCGAGCGCCTCGACCCTGAACTCGCGATTGGTGAGCCACAGCGAACCCGTCTCCACGACACCGTAGGCTGCGCGCACGACACCGACATCGACATCGTGCAACTCGGCCGGCGATTGCACCGCTTCAATCGGCCGGTTGCCGGCGACCTCGGGTGTTGCAGAGCAAATTACCTTCGCTGCGGGGAACAGGCCGCGAACGGCGGCGGTGAGACCGCCCGCCGCCGGCGCCTCGACGAACTTTCCGCCCATGCGCAGCAGGTTGGCCTTGAACGTTGCGAGCGGCGCCTTGATCTCGCGGTCGAAGGAAGGCAGCGGCGGCAACGGCTGCGCCGCCGGCTGGTTCCTGCGCACGCGCGCGAGGATTTCGTCCCGACTGCTCATTGGCCAGTCCCCTTCTTCTTCTGGCGGTTCTGCAGATACCACTGCCGGAACGTCGACGCAGGTGCCTGCGGTACCTCGCGCTGCCGGCCCCACGCGTTGAGCCGGCTGTACATCATGAAGCGGGGCAGGTGTTCCACGCCGGCGTCGGCCGCCTCCACTGCGGCGCGGTAGAGCTTGGGACTGCCGAGGATCTTGCCGGCGATGCGCATCGCCTCCCTCTTCACGATCGGCAGCTGGTTGCGCTCGGCGATGATCTGCCGCCATTTGTAGATCTGCTCGTGAATGTTGATCCTGACCGGGCAAACACTCGTGCAGCTTCCGTTCAGCGTCGAGGCAAACGGCAACGAACTGTATTTGCGCAGGTTGAACGTCGGATCGATGATGACGCCGATCGGCCCCGAATACGTTGCGCCGTAGCTCAGGCCGCCGCTGCGCCGGTAGACGGGGCAGGTGTTCATGCACGCGCCGCAGCGGATGCACTTCAGCGAGTACCAGAAATCCGCCATGCCAAGCCGCTCCGAGCGGCCGTTGTCGACCAGCACGACGTGCATTTGCGTGCCCTTGCGCGGGACCCGGAAGTGGGACGTGAGCTGGGTGATCGGCGAGCCCAGCGCACTGCGCGACAGCATCCGGATGAACACGCCGAGATGCTCGATGCGCGGCAGCATCTTTTCGATGCCGATCGACGCGATGTAGAGCCTGGGCAGGTGGACGCTCAGATCGGCGTTGCCTTCGTTGGTGCAAACGACGACGCTGCCGGTTTCGGCCACGGCGAAATTGGCCCCGGTCATGCCGGCGTCGGCAACCAGGAAGTCCGGGCGCGTGGCCTGGCGCTGGCTCTCCGCCAGGTAGTGGACGTCGCTGTTCGCCGGATCCGTGCCGAGGTTCGCGGCAAACACCCGGGCGACATCGGCGCGAAGCTTGTGCACCGCGGGCAGGACGATATGGCTCGGCGGCTCGTCGTCCAGCTGCTGGATGCGCTCGCCCAGGTCGGTTTCGATGACCCTGATTCCGCGCGCCTCGAGGAAGGGGCGCATGTCGCACTCGTCCGTCAGCATCGACTTGGACTTGACCAGCGTGCGCGCCTTCTCCGCATCGAGAATGTCGAACACGATCGCGTTGTGCTCCGCCGCGTCCCTCGCCCAGTGCACCTTTACGCCGTTGCTCGTCGCGTTGCGCTCGAATTCCTCCAGATAGTCGGCGAGGTGCGTCAGCGTGTGTTCCTTGATGGCCGAGGCGAGCGAGCGCAGTTCCTCCCACTCGGGCAGCGCCTCGCTTTCGCGGTCGCGCTTCTTGCGCAAGTCCCACAGGCGCCGGTCGTGAAACTCGATATGGTCCTTGGCCTTGATGAAGACCGAGGACCCTTCGGCGTGGTCGATGCGCTTCATGCCCGGACTCCGTTCAGGATCTGCGCGATGTGAATGAACTTGACCGGCAGCCCGAGACGCTCGGCGCATCCCTTCTGGTGCATGAGGCAGGACATGTCGGCGGAGACGATGTATTCGGCGCCTGCCTTGCTGTGGTCGTTCACCTTGTCCTGGCCCATCTTCGCCGATACCGGTTCCTCGAAGACCGAGAACGTGCCGCCGAACCCGCAGCACTCGTCGGGCCGCTCCGGCGTGACGAACTCGATGCCCCTGACAGCGGACAGCAGGCTCATGGGCTTCGAGAAGCGCGGTTCGACGATCTCCGATGTGCTCGCCTCGCGCAGCGCGCGCAGCGTGGCGCAGCCGTTGTGCAGCCCGACCTTGTGCGGGAACTGTGCCCAGGGAAACGTCCTGACCTTGACGATGTCGTGCAGGAATTCCACCAGTTCGAACGTACGTGCCCGGACGGCCTTCACTGCCGGCGTTTGGGGAATGCCGATGAAGTGCTCGCGCACGTGATGGACGCAGCTTCCCGACGGCCCGACGATGTAGTCGTAGCCGGCAAAGTTCTTGACGAACAACTTGCTCGGCGCCCGCGGCGTCATCGTGGCATCCGCTGTTGGCCATCGGCTGCCCGCAGCACGTCTGGTCCAGCGGGTAGACGACCTCGATGCCGAGGCGCTCCAGCAGTTCCAGCGTGGCGATGCCGACTTCCGGGAAAAACGCGTCGACGTAACAGGGCACGAACAGCGCGACCTTCATGAATGCGCCTCCTCGCGATCGTGTGCCACGGCTCTGCTCGCGCATGCGTCGACCAGGTAGACGATCGACTCGTACGGGAAGCCGGCGTACTCCGAAAGCCCGATCTCGCAGGTCCGGCTGGTCGAATAGCCGGTCGTGCACCGCGGCGGCAGCGATGACTTGAGGCGGCGCAGCGCATGTTCGTTCAACTCCGGCCGGTTGAACCCCTTGTCGCCGGCGAAACCGCAGCACAGCACCTCGTCGACGGTCACCACCTCGGCGCTGCAGCGTTCCGCGATGCGCAGCAGCCGGTCGACCGTTCCCATCTTGCGCACGCTGCACACGGGATGGATCGCCACGGGTATGGCCTTGCGCTCGATGGTGACGCGCGGCAGGACCGTGTCGTGAATGAATTCGATGCTGTCCAATACGGTGAGCCGGCCCGGCAAGATAGCGCTGCATCCGGTACGCGCACGGACTGGTGTCGAAGACGATCGGGCAGCCTGCCGCCTTCGCTGGCCTCGCGCAGGATCCGTTCCAGCTCGGCCGATTTGCGGTCCGCCGTCTCGTGCAGCCCCTTGCTCTCGAACGGCTGGCCGCAGCAGAGTTCCGCGAGGGGCTCCGGATACACCGCGGTGAATCCGGCCTTGGCGAACAGCCGCTCGGCGGTCGCGGGCAAGCTGTCAGTCGTGTCGTGCCCACGCTGCGCACCCATGTTGCGGGCGGCACAACTGGGAAAATAGACGACGCGCTCCGCGTCGGGCGAGGCCGCGGAGCGCCGGCCCGGCCTGAAATGCACAGGGCGTGCCAGGGCAGGTGACCATTTGGGAAGCGAACCGCCGGAGAGCTTGCGCAGGCCGTTCAGCGAACTCGTCATCGCGGGCGTGCCGATCATCCGTGCACCGTGTCGGCCACGCCGAGTCCGACGCGTACGCCGGCGGTCACCGCGCCGTAATGGTCGGCGATGACGTCGGCGACACGATGCGCGAGAGGACCAGCCCGCCGGCCGCGCAGCGCCTTGATGAGGATGCCGGTTTCGATGCCGACCGGACAGGCCGTGGCGCACAAGCCGCAAGCGGCACAGGTATCGATCCCATGATAGTCATAGAGCCCACGCAACGTCGCCAATTGCGGCGCGTCGGCGTGATCGTTCTCGAGCCGTGCAATCTCGCGCCAGCCGACGATGCGTTGCCGCGGCGACAGCGTCAGCCCGTGCGACGGGCATTTGACCTCGCAGAAGCCGCATTCGATGCATTTGTCGACGATGGCATCGCACGCTGGCAGTGGCTTCAGGTGTTTGAGGTGCGCGTCCGGGTCGTCATTGAGCACGACGCCGGGATTGAGCAGGCCCTCGGGATCGAGCATCCGCTTGAGCGTGCGCATGAGGGCATACGCTTCCGCACCCCACTCGAGTTCGACGAACGGCGCGATGTTGCGGCCGGTCCCGTGCTCGGCCTTGAGCGAGCCGTCGTAGCGTTCCACGACCAGCCGGCACAGCGCGTCCATGAAGCCGCGGTATCGGGCGACCTCCGAGGCCGCGTTGAAATCCTGCGTGAACACGAAATGCAGGTTGCCTTCGAGCGCGTGCCCGAAAATGATCGCGTCCGGATAGCCGTGTTCATTGAGCAGTCGCTGCAGGTCGAGCGTGGCCTCGGCCAGCCGCGGCACCGGAAAGGCCACGTCCTCGATGATGACGGTGGTGCCCAACCTCGCGCATCGCGCCGACCGATGGAAACATGCCCTTGCGCACGTTCCAGAACCGTGCGCATTCCTCGCGGGTCCGACTGTGAAGCGCACCGGTCCGAACGTGTGCATGCCGGCCAGCGTCGTTTCGATGACGCGGACCTGCGCCGCAAGCTGCGCGCCGTCCGCGGCACGGGTCTCGACCAGCAATGCGGCGCCGTGCGGGCCGACGGCGCGAATCGCCATCCGGCAGGCCCGGCTTGCCTTCCACCGAACGCAACGCCGCGCGATCGGCGAGTTCCACCGCGGCCACCGGCGCGCTTTTGCAATGCGCTGACGGCACGGCACGCGGTTTCGAGATCGTCGAACAGGATCAGCGCGCTGGCCTTGTCCGCGTACTCCGGCACCGTGCGATACGTGATCTCGCTCAGGAATCCGAGCGTGCCTTCCGAGCCGATCATGAGGTGCGCGAGAATGTCGATCGGGTCGGTGAAGTCCACCAGCGCGTTGAGGCTGTAGCCGGTGGTGTTCTTCATCCGGAACTTGTGCCGGATGCGCGCGGCCAGCGCTTCGTTGGCGCGCGTGGCCTGGCCGAGGGCGTCGAGCTCCCGCACGAGGTCGCTCTTACGCGCGCGGAATGCCGCGCGGCTCGCGGCATCGCGCGTGTCGAGCACGGTGCCGTCGGCCAGTACGATGCGCAGTCCATCGAGCGTCCGGTAGCTGTTCTGCGCCGTGCCGCAGCACATGCCGCTCGCGTTGTTGGCCGCGATGCCGCCGATCATGGCGGCATCGATCGACGCCGGATCGGGGCCGATCTTCCTGCCGAAGCGCGCGAGCCGGCGATTGGCGACGGCGCCGATGACGCCCGGCTGGAGGACGATTGTCGCGGCGTCGGGGCCGACTTCGCAGCGGCGCCAGTTTTCGCCCAGCAGCATCAGCACGGAATCGGTGATCGCCTGGCCCGAAAGGCTGGTGCCGGCAGCACGGAAGGTGACCGGCGTCTTGTGCTGCGCACATTCGCGCAGGAGCCGCACCACTTCGTCTTCGCTCTCGACGACCACCGCGAGTTTGGGCACGAGCCGGTAGAAACTCGCGTCGGTGCCCCAGGTCAGCAGGCGCAGCGGGTCGGTGATGAGGCGCGAATCCGGGATGAATTCGGCCAGCGATTGCTGCAAAGCCCGATAGGATTCGATCGCCACATGGCACCGTTACGTAGCATGCGCCTTCCGGCCGTCAATGCACCGGCAACGGCGGAAGTTACGCTGGGGACCTCCGGCAGGGCTTGATCTGCGTCATGCAATCGTGCGGCGAAGGGCAGCGGCTCCCCCGGTTGATCCAAGTCAAACGGGTAATGAGCCACGACGCTTACTGTAGCGACCAGAGTCCTGCCGGGTCCCTCGATGAATCCTTACGTCGCCTTTCTCCTCTACCTGTTGGCGATTCTGGGCTTTGTCGCCGTCACGCTGCTCATGAATCGGATGCTCGGCCCCAAGCCGGTCGCGTCCGCGGCGAAGCTCGAGCCCTTCGAATGCGGCGCGCCGCCCATCGACGCTGTCAACGTCAAGGCGGTTCAGATCAAGTACTACGCCGTCGCCGTGGTCTTCATCCTGTTCGACCTCGAGACGATCTTCCTCTTCATCTGGGCGCTCGGCGCGCAGCCGGTCACCGGATTCATGCTGGCCACGTTTGCGATCTTCGTCTTCCTGCTGGTGCTGATCCTGCTCTACGTCTACCGCGGCGGAATCCTGGAAGCAGTGACGGAGTAGCGATGGCCGGCGCAACGATCCCGATCCGATCGGCCAGCGCTCCGTCGCAGGCCTTCGAGTACCTCACGACCAAGAAAGACGAATTCGTCGGCTGGGCGCGCAAGTTCTCGCTCTTTCCCTATCCGTTCGTCACCGCGTGCTGCGCGATGGAATTCATGGCGGTGAGTTCGACGCCTTACGACACCGACCGCTTCGGCGCCGCGCTGCCGCGCTTCTCTCCGCGCCAGGCCGATCTGCTGATGGTGGTCGGCACGGTCACGCACAAGCAGGCGCCGATCCTCAAGAAAGTCTACGACCAGATGTGCGAGCCCAAGTGGGTGATGGCCTTCGGCGTGTGCGCGACCAGCGGCGGGTTCTACCAGAACTACGCGGCGGTGGCGGGAATCGACAAGATCATCCCGGTGGACATCTACGTCCCGGGCTGCCCGCCGCGGCCCGAGACCGTGATCGACGCCATCATGAAGCTGCAGGACAAGATCGCCCGCTCGCGGCATCCGATCCTCACCAAGGACTTCTGACCGATGAGCGCGCCGATCATCGAAGAGGTACAGCAAGCGGCTGGCGCCTGGTGTTGCGGAGGCGTCGTTTGCGCATGGAATGCTCGTGCTCGCGCTTGCCGCCCGCCGCATCTGCTCGACGCCGTGCGACGGCTGAAGGCGGATTTCGGATTCGACCTCTTCCTCGACGTGACCGCCGTCGACTGGCCCGGCCGTGCGCCGCGCTTCGACGTCGTCTATCACTTCTATTCGACGCGCGACTTCGTCCGCATCCGGCTCAAGACGCAGGTGCCGGAGGCGGACCCCACGGTGGATTCGCTCATCGCGCTCTACGGCTCCGCGCATTTCATGGAGCGCGAATGCCACGACATGTACGGCATCGTCTTCCGCGGCAATCCCGATCTCCGGCCGATCCTGCTCTACGAGGGCTTCACCGGCCATCCGCTGCGCAAGGACTATCCGAAGCGGCAGGAGCAGCCGCTCGTTCCCTACCGGACATGATGGAAACACTGCTGCCCGGCCCGGTTCGTCCAGCGTTCGAGCGGATCGAAAGCGACGGTGGCGTCATCGTCAACATCGGTCCTTCGCATCCGGCCACCCACGGGACGCTGCAGGTGATCGCCGCATTGGACGGCGAGAAGATCACGCGCGTGGACGTGCACTGCGGTTACCTGCATCGGGGCTTCGAGAAGGAGTGCGAAGACCACACGTGGGCGAACCTGATTCCGTACGTGGATCGCCTCAATTACTGCTCGGGGCTCATCAACAACTTCGCCTACTGCGAGGCCGTCGAGACGCTGATGGGCGTCGAGATCACGCCGCGCTGCCGTTACCTGCGCACGCTGCTCTCCGAGTATTCGCGCATCGCCGATCACCTCACCTGCGTGGCCGCCTCGCTGATGGAACTGGGCGCGATGACGGCCTTCCTCTACCTGGTGATGATCCGCGACTACATCTACGAGCATCTGGCCGACCTGACCGGCGCGCGCGTCACCTACACGTACGGCCGCATCGGCGGGCTGGCGCGGGACCTGCCTGCACGGTTGGTTGCAGCGCCTCGACGTCATCCTCGACCAGTACGAGGATGTTCACCGGACGCGTCCACGGCCTCATGGACCGCAACCGCATCTTCATCGACCGCACGCGCAACGTCGGCGTCATCTCGGCGGCGGATGCCATCAACTGGGGCTTCACCGGTCCGATCCTGCGCTCGACCGGCGTGCCGCGCGACCTGCGCAAGGACATGCCCTATCTCGCGTACGGCGAACTGGACTTCGAGGTGCCGGTCGGCATCAACGGCGACAACTACGACCGCTACTACGTGCGGATGCGGGAGATGGACGAGTCGGTCCACATGATCCGGCAGCTGATGGACGCGCTGCCCGACGGGCCGATCAACGTCGACGACCGCCGCTGCGTGCTGCCGGAGAAGGAGCTGGTCTATGCGGAAATCGAGTCGCTGATCAACCACTTCAAGCTGATCATGGACGGGCCGCAGGTTCCCGCCGGCGACGTCTACACGGCGCAGGAGGCGCCCAACGGCGAGCTCGGCTTCTACCTCGTCAGCGACGGGACGGGGACGCCCTACAAGGTGCACGTGCGCGCGCCGAGCTTCGTGCACATGGGCGGCCTGCACCGCCTGCTCGAGAACTACCAGCTGGCCGACATCATCCCGACGTTCGGATCGGTGAACATGATCGGCGGCGAGTGTGACAGATGAGTGACAGATGAGCGACCGATGAAGCACCTCATCCCCGAATTCGACGCGCTGCGCGCCCGCTTCCCGGCGGGCTTCGAGTCCTCGCTCGTGCTGCCCTGCCTGCGCCGCGTGCAGGAAGAGCGCGGCTACGTCGCGGACAGCGACATCGACGGACTGGTCGAATATCTCGGCGTGCCGCGCATCCAGATCGAGGAAGTGCTGAGCTTCTACGGCCAGTTCCGGCGCAAGCCCATCGGTCGCTGGCACATCCAGACGTGCCGCAACGTGTCCTGCTCGCTGCTGCGGCGCGGAACGGATCGTCGGCCACCTGACGGCGAAGCTCGGCATCGCGCCGGGACAGACCACGGCGGACGGCCGCTTCACGCTCTCGACGGTCGAGTGCCTGGCGTCGTGCGGCAGCGCGCCGGTCGTGATGATCAACGAGACGTACCACGAGGGCGTCAGCCCCGAAAAGCTGGACGCGCTGCTGGACGGATTGGCCTGACGTGCCCGAACACCAAGCTCCTCATGACCTTTCCGGTCACCGCGACGTCGCACACGCTCGCCGAGTACCGTGCGCGCGGCGGCTATGCCACGCTCGCGAAGGTGCTCACGCAGATGAGCTCCGAAGAGGTGACCAAGGAGGTCACGGCGTCCGGCATCCAGGGCCGCGGCGGCGCCGCGTTCCCGATGGGCCGCAAGTGGGGCGTCGTCAACCTGGACGACGGCCAGCCGCACTACCTGTGCGCCAACGCGGACGAGGGCGAGCCGGGCACATTCAAGGACCGCTGGATCCTCGAGAACGCTCCCCACCTGCTGCTGGAGTCGATGCTGATCGCGTCCTATGCGCTGCAGGTGCGCAATGCGTTCGTCTACATCCGCGGCGAATTCGACCAGCCCTACCGTCGGCTGGCCGCGGCGCTGGAGGAAGCTTACGAGGCGGGCTATTTCGGCGAGCGGATACTGGGCACGGACTTTTCGTGCGACGCGGTGATCTACCGCGGCGCCGGATCCTACGTCTGCGGCGAGGCCTCCGCGCTGCTGTCGTCGATCGAAGGCAAGCGAGGCTATCCGCGCAACCGGCCGCCGCGCCTGACCGTGCGCGGCCTGTATCAGAGGCCCACCGTCGTCAACAACGTCGAGACGCTGTCCAACATCGCGGGCATCGTCGCGCACGGCGCCGCGGCGTTCCGCAAGGTCGGCACCGCCAAGAATCCCGGGCACGCGCCTGATCTCCATCTCGGGGCACATCAACCGGCCGGGCGTGTACGAGATCGAAATCGGCGATCCCTGGGCCAAATTCATCTACGAGGACTGCGGCGGAATCCTGGGCGGGCGCGCGCTGAAGGCCGTGATCCCCGGCGGCATTTCCACCAAGGTGCTCACCGGCGCCGAGATCGCGACGCTCAATCTCGACAACCAGGAGGTCGAGGCCGCCGGATCGTCGCTGGGCTCGGGCGGCATGGTCGTCATCGCCGACGGCACCTGCATGGTGCGGCTGCTGCAGGTGATGCTGCGCTTCTACCACCACGAATCGTGCGGCCAATGCACGCCGTGCCGCGAAGGCATGGGCTGGCTGCATCGGATCATCGATCGCATCGTGGCGGGCGAGGGCCGGCCGGAGGACATCGACCGCCTGTACCAGGTCTCGCGGCTGAACGACGGCAACACGATCTGCGGCATGGGCGACGCCGCCGGCTACGCCGCCGATCGGCATCCTGAACAAGTTCCGCGACGAATTCGAGTATTTCATCGAACACAAGCGTTCGCGCTACGACGGAAACCTGGAATGCCTCGAATCTTCATAAACGGGCAGGCGATTCGAGGCGGACAAGCAGCCAGACCGTCATGCAGGCGGCGACGGCGAACGGCATCGACATTCCGGGCTTCTGCTGGCACCCGGCGCTGTCGATCGCGGGCAACTGCCGCGTCTGCGCGGTGCAGATCGAGGGCCGCAGCTGGGTCGAAATCGCCTGCAACATGCCGGTGAGCGAGGGCCTGCGCGTGCTCACCGACTCCGAGCCGGTGCGCGCCTATCGCAAGGAGCTCTTGCAACTCGTCACGCTCAACCATCCGGTGGACTGCGGCATCTGCGACAAGTCCGGCGAGTGCACGCTGCAGGACTATCACTACAAGTACAACGGCTCGCCGTCGGTCTCGCGCGACGCCAAGGTGCGCTCGACCAAGTTCCATCCGCTGTCCGAGCGCATCGTGCTCGACAACGAGCGCTGCATCCTGTGCTCGCGCTGCGTGCGCTTCACGCGCGAAATCTCGAAGACGAACGCGCTCGGGATCGTGCAGCGCGGCGACACGTCGCTCGTCCGCGCCAGCGAAGACGGGGCGTTCGACGACGATCCATATTCCGACAACGTCATCGACATCTGCCCGGTGGGCGCGCTGCTGTCGAAGCCGTTCCTGTACAAGGCGCGGGTCTGGTATCTGCGAGCCGACGCCTTCGGTGTGCCCCGGTTGCGCGCGCGGCTGCACGGTCCAGATCTGGCACCGCAAGGCCGAGTGGAAATTGCACGCGCTCGACCCGCGGCAGAACGCCAGCATCGCGCGCGTCACGCCGCTCGAGAATCCCGCCGTCAATGGACCCTGGATCTGCAACAAGGGACGCGACCTGGCGCGCATCTTCGAGCGTCCGCGCGCCGTGCAGGCACTGGCGAAGGGCCGGCCGGTCGACTTGCCGGTGGCGATCGAGGCTGCGGGAAAGCTGATCCGCGAGGCCCGGCACGCGGTGGCGATGGTGTCCAGTTGGGGCTCCAACGAGGAGCTCGCGGCGTTCTCCGAAATGCACGGCGGCCGCTTCGAGAGCTTCGTGAAGGCGGACTGCTCGCCCGAGCCGGGCGAATGCGTCGAGGACGACCTGCTGATCCGGCCGGACAAGAATCCGAACACCGCGGCGGCCCGCGCGTTGTTCGCCCGCAGTGATGACGGCGCACGCCGCTCGCGGAAGGCACGGACCTGGTGCTGGTCTGGGGCGAGGGCTTCGACTTTGCAAGCGCGTGCCCGCCGGCGCACGCATCATCTTCCTCAATGCCTACGCGGCGCCGGAGAACGCGCTGGCCGACGTCTTCATTCCGGTGAGCATCCAGACCGAACGGCACGGGCATTACACGAATTTCGAGGGCGTCGTGAGCGCGTTCGAGCCGTGCTTCCCGAAACAGCCGTCGATCGCCGACGCGCAAGCGCTCTTCGCCGCATGGGCTTCCGGCGACGGCGGCCCGCGATGATCCAGGATCTCGTCATCTACGTGCTGTTCATCGGCTACGCGGTGGCGGTGCTGCTGGTGTTCGGCACCGTGCTGACGTGGGTCGAGCGCAAGCAGGCGGCGATCATGTCCGACCGCATCGGCGCCAACCGCTGCTACGTCCGCATCCCCTTCACGCAGTACAAGATGGTGTGGCTGGGGTTGTTCCACGGTCTGGCCGACGGCCTCAAGATGATGCTGAAGGAGGACTGGAAGCCCGACTCCTACGACCGCTTCGCCTACGCGATCGCGCCGTGGGTCGTGTTCACGCCGGTGTTGCTCGTCTTCGCGGTCATTCCCTTCGGCGGCACGCTCGTCCCGGCGTCGCTGCTGGGCGCATTTCCCGCCGCAGCCGCGTGGTTCGGCGACAGGACGTATCCGCTGCAGATTGCCCGCGTCGACGCCGGCCTGCTGGTCGTCTTCGCGTTCGGCGGCCTGACGATCGTCGGCGCCATGCTGGCCGGATGGTCGTCCAACAACAAGTTCTCGCTGCTGGGCGGCATTCGTGCCGGCTCGCAGATGATCTCGTACGAACTGGTGATGGGACTCACGGTGCTGGGCCTGATCGTCATCTACGGCACCGTCGACCTCACGGCCATCGCGCAACAGCAGTCGGGTGTGCTGCTGGGCTTCCTGCCCGCGTGGGGCATCTTCTACCAGCCGTTCGCCGCGATCCTGTTCATGACCGCCGCGATCGCGGAGAACAAGCGCATCCCGTTCGACCTGCCCGAAGCGGAGTCGGAGCTCATCGCCGGCTACTACACCGAATACAGCGCGATGAAGATGGGGCTGTTCATGTTCGCCGAATTCATCGAGATCGCCATCATCGGCGCGCTGTTCACGACGCTGTTCCTCGGCGGCTACAACCTGCCGTTCATGACCGACGCCGGGTTCGTGCTGCCGGGCAACCACGTGATCGCGATGAGCCACGGCCTGGTCGTCGTGATCCAGCTCGTCGTGTTCCTCGTCAAGGTGATGCTCGTGTGCAGCTTCCAGATCCTGGTGCGCTGGACGCTGCCGCGATTCCGATACGACCAGCTGCTGCGCTTTGCGTGGAAGTTCATGTTCCCGCTGGCACTGGCCAATCTGGCCGTCACCGCCGTCGCGGTGTGGGCGCTGCACGCCCAATGAGTCCACGCACGTGAACCGAAACGCCTACGTGCGCCGCGAATACTGGAACAACGCGACGATGTCGTGGTGGGAGCGCGCGTATCTCCCCGAGATCGTGCGCGGACTCTCCATCACGGGCGGCGTCTTCATGCGCAACATGTGGCGCTGGGTCACGCTGCGCAAGGGCGCGCTCACGACCTACTACCCGGAGGAGACCCGGTCCGACTACGCGCTCGGCAACCGCGGCAAGCACGTGCTGACGCAGCGGCCGGACGGCAAGCCGCAGTGCATCGCCTGCAACATGTGCGCGACGGTGTGCCCGGCCAAGGTGATCGAGATCGACGCCGGCTTCGATCCCGACGACCCGGCGCATCCCAAGTACCCGATCCGCTTCGAGATCGACTACTCGCGCTGCATCTTCTGCGGGCTGTGCGTGGAGGCGTGCCCGGAGGACGCGATCCGGATGGTCAAGGAAGTGCCCAACCTGCCCACGTACGACCGCCAGAACATGTGGCTGTCCCTCGACGAACTGCTGCACTGGAACCCGCAGAGCGATGTCGCCAAGCCCTATCCGGCGACGGGCGGCAGCGCGACACCGTGAGCCGCCGATGATCGAGACGCTGCTCCTCTATCTCTTCGCGGGCTCGGCGCTGGTGCGCGGCGGCGCTGATGCTCGTGCTGCGGCATCCGATGCGGGTCGCGCTCGCGCTGATCGCGACGATGCTCTCGCTGGCCGGCATCTACGCCATGCTCGGCGTCCACGTGATCGCGGTGTTCCAGGTGCTGATCTACGTCGGCGCCGTGATGGTCTTCATGGTCTACGCCATCATGCTGCTCGACGTGCGCGATCGCGCCTTCACCCGGCGCTTTTCCAGGCTGCTCGTGCCCGGCGTCGTCGGCGCGCTGGTGTTCGTCGCCGTGTTCGGGCGCGACCTGTGGCTTCCCGCACCGGTGGCGCCGCCTGGCGCGCAGGGCGCAGCGGACTCTTCGGCGCTGCAGCATTTTTCGATCGACTTCCTGAACGAATACTGGCTGCAGTTCGAACTCGTGTCGGTGCTGCTCGTGGCCGCCGTGGTGGCGGCGCTGGCGGTGCTGCAGGTGGGCCGGCGGGACCATGGATAAGGCGCAGATGCTGATCGCGCTGAGCGCGGCGCTGTTCGCGCTGGGCTTTCTCGGCGTCATCGTCCGGCGCAACGTGCTGGTGATGCTGATGTGCATGGAACTCATGCTGAACGCGGTGAACTTGAGTCTCGTGACCTTCGCGCAGCAGACGGGAACGACGGCCGGCGCGGTGCTGGTCTTCCTGGTCTTCGTCGTGGCCACCGCGGAGATCGCGATCGCCATTCCCATCGTGCTCCTCCTCGTTCGCCACAAGCGGACGATGGATGTCGCTGCGTACACGGAACTGAAAGGATAGCGTTTGGACCGCCTGCTGACGCTGATCGTCGTCCTGCCGCTCGCGGGGTTCGTGCTCAACGGACTCGCCGGCAATCGGCTCGGCAAGCGATTCGTCTCGTTCGTCGGCTGCGGCCTGCCGATCCTGGCCTTTGCCGCGACGGTGGTGTGTTTCCTGCGGCTGCAGGCGGGCGGCGGCGCGCCGTTCGTCGAGCCGGCCTACACGTGGGCGGCGATCGACGGCCGCGCATTCGAGATCGCCTTCTATTTCGACCGCCTCACCGCGGTGATGGCGCTGATCGTGACGGGGGTGGGTTCGCTGATCCACATCTACTCCATCGGCTACATGAAGGAAGACACGAGCTACGCGCGCTACTTCGCCTATCTCAACCTGTTCCTGTTCTTCATGCTGCTGCTCGTGCTGGGAAGGTCGCTGCTCGTCCTCTTCGTGGGCTGGGAAGGGGTGGGGCTCGCGTCGTACCTGCTGATCGGCTTCTGGTTCGAGGATCCCGACAAGGCGCGGGCCGGGAAGAAGGCGTTCATCACCAACCGCATCGGCGACGCCGGCTTCCTGCTCGGCATGTTCCTGCTGTACGCGACGCTCGGCACGCTGGACATGGACCGGATCAACGCCGCGTTCACGAGCGGTCCGCTGCCGGCGGTCTCGGCCAGCGCGGTCGGCATCCTGTTGTTCATCGGCGCCACCGGCAAGTCGGCGCAGATTCCGCTGCACGTCTGGTTGCCGGATGCGATGGCCGGCCCGACGCCCGTGTCCGCGCTGATCCACGCCGCGACGATGGTGACCGCCGGCGTGTATCTGGTCGCCCGGCTGTCCGGCGTCTACGTGCATGCGCCGGAAGCGTCGCAGGTGATCGCCATCGTCGGCGCGATGACCGCGTTCTTCGCCGCGACGGTGGCCGTCGTGCAGACCGACATCAAGAAGGTGCTCGCCTATTCGACCATCTCCCAGCTGGGCTTCATGTTCGTGGCGCTGGGCGTGGGCGCGTACGGCGTCGCCATCTTCCATCTCTACTACGCACGCCTTCTTCAAGGCCTGCCTGTTCCTCGCGCGCGGGCAGCGTGATCCACGCGCTTTCGGGCGAGCAGGACATCCGCAAGATGGGCGGGCTCGCGCGGAAGATTCCGCTCACGTTCGTCACGTTTGCGGTGGCGACTGCCTCCATCGCCGGCATTCCGCCGCTCGCGGGATTCTTCTCCAAGGACGAGATCCTCTGGTTCGCGTTCGCCAGCGAGCAGCGGCGGATCGCCGCTCCTCTTCGCCGTCGTGGCGGGCACCGCGCTGCTGACCGCCTTCTACATGTTTCGGCTGCTGTGGCTCACGTTCTTCGGCGCGTCGCGCATGGATGCCGCGACGGAGCACCATGTGCACGAGTCGCCGCCGTCGATGACCGGCATCCTCGTCGTGCTGGCGGTGCTGTCGGCGGTCGGCGGCTTCGTCGCGGTACCGCACTTCCTGGAGCCGCTGCTGCCCGTGCCCGACGTGCGGCCGGAACTCGAGCATCTGGAGACGACGGTCGTCGTCGGCTTCGGTCGCGCTGGCGCTGGTCGGGCTCCTGGGCGCGGCGTTGCTGTTCGGCGGCAAGGGCGCGCGCGCCGACCGCATGGGCAAACGCTTCGCTGCGCTGCATCGGCTGCTCTCCGGCAAGTATTTCATCGACGAGCTGTACGACCGCCTGCTCGGCCGACCGCTGTACTGGATCTCCAGGACCGTCTTCCTGCGCTTGGGCGATCGCGTGATCCTCGACGGCACGCTGAACGGGCTCGCACGCTACGCGCAAGTCACTGCCGGAAGGCTTGGCCGCGTGCAGACCGGCAACCTGCAGCTGTACATCCTGTTCGTGCTGCTCGGGGTCATCGGCGTGCTGGTGTGGAGCACCGGCCATGGCTGACGCGGCGCTGCTCAACATCGTCCTGTTCCTGCCGGTGGCCGGCATGGCGCTGCTGCTCGCCGTGCCCGCGCAGCAGGAGCGACTGGTGCGCTCGCTGTCGCTGTGGGTGATGCTGGCGCAGCTTGCGCTGACGGCGATCCTCTATGCGCGATTCGACAGCGCGGTGGCGGGCCTGCAGTTCGAGACGCGGCTCGCGTGGATTCCGGCGTGGGGCGTGTCATTACCAGATCGGCCTCGACGGCTTCAACGTGCTGCTGGTGCTCATGACGGCGTTCCTGGGGCCGCTCGTCGTGGCGGGCGCCTTCACCGCCATCCGCGAGAACGTCAAGCTCTTCTACGCGATGGTGTTCTTCATCCAGTTCGCGATGCTGGGCGCGTTCGTCGCGCAGGACCTGTTCCTGTTCTACCTGTTCTGGGAAACGATGCTGATCCCGATGTTCCTGCTGATCGGCATCTGGGGCGGCGAGCGGCGCATCTACGCCACGTTCAAGTTCGTCCTCTACACCGCATTCGGCAGCATCCTGATGCTGGCCGCGCTGATCTACCTCGTGTACACGCTGCAGACGACGACGGGTGTCACGTCGTTCGCGTTCGCTGACCTGTACCAGGACGAAGCTGCCGGTCGACGCGCAGATCGTGCTGCTGGTGGCCTTCGGGCTGTCGTTCGCGATCAAGGTGCCGATGGTGCCGCTGCACACGTGGCTGCCGGACGCGCACGTCGAGGCGCCGACCGCGGGTTCCGTGATCCTGGCCGGCGTCCTGCTGAAGATGGGAACGTACGGCTTTCTGAAGCTGGGCTTCCCGCTGTTTCCGGACGCGACGCGGCTGCTGACGCCGGTGCTCATGACGCTGGCGGTGATCAGCATCATCTACGGCGCCTGCCTGGCGCTGGTGCAGGAGGACATCAAGAAGATCATCGCTTACTCGTCGATCAGTCACTTAGGCTACGTGATGCTCGGTCTCGTCAGCCTCGATCTCATCGGCATCCAGGGCGCGATCATCCAGATGGTGAGCCATGGCCTCACCGCGGCCGGATTGTTCCTGATGGTGGGGATGATCTACGAGCGCTGCCACACGCGCGAGCTGGCGGCCTACGGCGGCCTGGCCAAGCTGTTGCCGGTGTACTCGCTCTTCTTCATGATCCTCACGCTGGCGTCGATCGGACTGCCCGCGACCAGCGGTTTCGTCGGCGAGTTCCTGGTGCTTCTCGGCAGCTTCAAGGCGTCGTGGCCGCAATACCAGCACGGCGTTCGCGTATCCGCTGGCGGTGAGCGCCAGCGCCGTGGCAGGCGTGGTGCTCGGCGCGCTCTACATGCTGCGCTTTGCGCAACGCTTCCTGTTCGGCGCGGCCCGTGCTCCGCACGCGCCGGTGGTCGATCTCGACGGCCGCGAAAAGGTCATCCTGATCGCGATCGCGGTGGCCATCTTCGCGCTCGGACTCTATCCGGACGAGCCGATGCGGAAGTCGGAACTGGCGGCGATTCAGTACCGGCAACAGGTCGCGGGCGAACGATCGCCCGCGAATCCGCCGAAACTGGCCGGCAGCGAATCGCCAGCCGGGAGGCCCGCGATGAACTGGCAAGGAGCACTGCTGGCGATGCTGCCCGAGCATCTGTTGCTCGCCGGAATCGTGCTGCTGATCTGTCTCGAAATCGTGCCGGGCCGGCCGCGCGGCGCGCTCGCGCTGGCGCTGCTGGCCGTGACCGCGGCAGCGGCGGCCGCGTTGACGATGCATGCGAACGGCTACGCGGCGTCGCCGTTTCCGGGACAGTATCTCGGTGAACCCGGCCGCGTTGCTCGCCAAGGCGCTGGTGCTCTCGCTTGCGGTGCCCGTGCTGCTGCTCTCCCGCGATGAATTCGCGCCGCGGCCCGTTTCACATCCTGCTGCTGTCCTCGCTGTACGGTTTCTGCCTGCTGTTGTCGGCGGACAGTTTCCTGACGCTGTTCCTGGGGCTCGAGTTGATGTCGCTGCCGGTGTATGTGCTGGTGCTGCTGGCGTTTCGGCGACCGGAGTGCATCGAGGCGGCGCTCAAGTATCTCGTGCTGGGTGGCACGGCGAGCGCGATCTTCCTGATGGGCGTCTCGCTGCTGTACGGCGGAAGTGGTTCGCTCGGGTTGCCGGCGTTTACGGCAGCGCTGGCCGCGTCCGACCCGATGGCGAGCGCGGCGGTGGTGCTGGTGGTCGTCGCCTTCTTTCTCAAGGCGGCGGTGGTCCCGTTCCATGCGTGGGCGCCGGATGCGTACGAAGGCGCGAGCCTGCCGGTGACCGCTTACATGGCGACGATCATCAAGGCGGGCGTGCTGCTGGCGGCGCTGCGACTGTTCGGCACCGCACCGCTGTCGCCGTCGATGGCAGGGCTTCTCGCCATCCTGCCGCTGGTCTCGATCGTCTGGGGCAACCTCACCGCGATGCGGCAGGCGAGTTTCCGCCGCATGATCGCGTATTCGTCCATCGCCCACGCCGGGTACCTGTTCTACGCATTCCTGGGCGACGGGCCCGGCCGGTTCCAGGCCATCGTCTTCTACCTGGTGGCCTACGGGCTGATGAACCTGCTGGCGTTCGCGTCGCTGCCCCGCGGCGCGGACGACGGCACGCGCGACCGGCTGGACAGCCTCAAGGGACTCTTCGGCCGCAAGCCGTATGCCGCCATCACGATCGCCGTCGCCATGCTTTCGCTGGCCGGCATCCCGCCATTCCCCGGGTTCATCGCCAAGTTCCTGATCTTCAAGAACGTCATCGCGGCCGGATACACCGTCTATGCGGTGCTGGGCCTGATCGGCAGTTACCTGGGAATCTACTTCTATCTGCGCGTCGTCCAGTTCCTCTTCATGAGCGCACCGTCTCAGGAAGCCGCGTCCCGCCGCGTCGGGCCGGCTGGCGTTGGGCGCGGGCTTGCTCTGCCTCGTCCCGGCCATCCTTCTTTCCGTGTTTCCCGGCTGGTTCATCGGACGCCTGTGAGCTGCCGCTGATCCCAGTGCCGCGGCTTCGTCGCGCGGGTCGCCGCCATCGACCAGGCGGCTCATCGCGACACGGTCAAGCAGCTTGACGGCGCGCCCCTGCACCTGGATCAGCCCGTCATGATGAAAGCGGGAGAACAGGCGGCTCACGGTTTCCAGCTTGAGCCCGAGGTAGCTCCCGATCTCCTCGCGCGTCATCCGCAGCACGAATTCGCACGACGAATAACCGTGCTCGCGGTACCGTTGCGACAAGTCGAGCAGGAACACCGCGAGCCGCTGTTCGGCATTCATCTTTCCCAGCACGATCATCATCGTGCGTGCGCGCGCGCTTTCCTGCGACAGCAGCTTGAACAGGTTGTGCCGGAAGCGGTCGCTATGCCGCGCGATATCCTCGATCTGGCTCGAACGGCAGCGGACAGGTTTCCATGTCTTCCAGCGCCGTGGCCTGGCAATCGTGGATGTCGGTGCCGATGCCGTCCATGCCGATGATCTCGCCCGCGATGTGGTAGCCGGCGACCTGGTCCTGCCCGTCCCTGGCGAGCAGCGCGGTCTTGCAGGAACCCATATGTATCGCGTAGAGCGCATTGAACGCATCGCCGACGCGAAACAGGATGTCGCCCTTGCGAAACCGGATACGCCTGGTCAGCAGGCGCGCGATGCGCGGCATCACGAGCGGGTCGAGTTCCGCGGCAAGGCAGAAATCGGCGAGTGTCCAGGCGGAATAGTGCGGCGGCGCGCTGCGCGTGACTTCGTGCAGCACGGGTCCTGTTGCGTCCGCCAAGATTGCTGGACGGCAGTGCGGACTGGATGACAGCCGCCGGCATGGCCCCCTCCTCGCTATTGCCACTTCCCTACGCGGTTCCTTATCGCTTGTCCCTGCGTAGCAGGACAAGGGCGGATACCTTAGCCAGACACGGTGCGCCGTGTCCCTGGATTCCAGTATGTACGCTATCGAACACAAGAGGAAGTATTTCGCGGGGGCAGTGAAACGCGCGAGATGCGTCCCGCGCCGGCGCGGTGGGGCCGCGCCAGCCTGCTTTCGGCCGCGCGGCCTAGGTGCCCGCGCGCTTCGCCACGGGCGAGTGCATGTCCAGCAACTGCAGCCGGGTGGCCTGCAGCCTCTCGGAAACGACGCCCAGCAGCCGGTACATCAGCGCGAATCCGAAGGCCGTGTCCTTGCGGCACGCCGCCAGCAATTCGGCCCCGTCCAGCGCGAGGGCCTCGACGGGCTCCAGCGCCCGCGCCTGGAAATGCTTCCTTCGTCCCATCAGGATCGCCGACCAGCCGAGTTCGTCGCCCGCGGTCAGCGTCTGCACGCGCAGCGTGTGGTCGGGTGCCTCGATCTCGAGCGCGACGCGTCCGCGAGACGATCAGGTAGAAATCGGAGCACTCATCGTCCTGGTGGAAGATGATCTCGCCCGGCGTCGAAGTGGACGCTCCTGGCGTGCGCCGTGAGCTTCTCGATGTGCTGCGGCTGGAATTCCTCCGTGAACGGATGCTTGTGGAGCACCGCGAGCAGTGTCTGTCGTCACCATCCATTGAGCTCCTTTGGCAATCAAATGGTCTCCGGCACCATCTTGATCGCGCCGCACGGACATTCGGACACGCAAATGCCGCAGCCCTTGCAGTAGTCGAGGTTGAACGCGAAGCGCTTGCCGGGTCCGAGCTTGATCACCGCGTTGTCGGGGCACACGCCATAGCAGTTGTCGCATTCGAAGCAGTTGCCGCACGACAGGCAGCGGCGGGCCTCGAACAGCGCGTTGGTCTCGTCGAGACCGCTCACCACTTCGTCGAAGGTCGACGTGCGGCGGGCGAGTTCGAGGACCGGCTGCACGGTCTTCGGCGCGTCGGCGTAGTACCACGGGTTGAGCTTGCCGTAATCGGCCAGCTCGTGCTTCGGCGGCGGGTCGTAGGTCGTCTCGCGCAGCCACGCGTCGATGTGCCGCGCGGCCTTCTTGCCGTGCCCGACCCCCACCGTCACCGTCCGCTCCGACGGCACCATGTCGCCGCCGGCGAAGATGCCCGCGTGGCCCGTCATCATGTTCGGCCCGACTTGCGACCGTGCCGTCCTTGATCGCCAGTCCGGGCACGCCGTCGAGCAGCGACAGGTCCACGTCCTGCCCCAGCGCCAGCACCAGCGAATCGGCTTCCAGCGTCTCGACCTCGCCGGTCGGCTGCGGGAAGCCCTTTTCATCCAGTTCCATCTTTTCGACGGTGAGCGTGCCCTCGTCGGACATGTTCTTGATCGTCGACAGCCATTTGATCAGCACGCCTTCCTGCAATGCCTCCTCGACCTCGAAGTCGTGCGCCGGCATGCGCTCGCGCGTGCGGCGGTAGACGATGATCGCACTCGGTGGCTCCCAGCCGCTTCGCGGTGCGCGCGACGTCGAGCGCGGTGTTGCCGCCGCCGTAGACGACGACGCGCCGGCCCAGCATCGGCTTGTCCTCGCCCTCCATGCTGCGCAGCACCGACACGGCGTCGAGCATGTGCGCGGCCTCGCCCGCGGGAATGTACGCGCGTTTGGCGATGTGCGCGCCGACCGCGAGAAAGGCTGCGTCGAACCGCCCTTCGTGCATCGTCTCGAGGATGTTCGTCACCTTGTGGTTCAACTCCAGCTGCGACGCCCATGTCGAGGATGCGCTTGACCTCGGCGTCCAGGATGTCGCGCGGCAGCCGGTATTTGGGAATGCCGAAGCGCATCATGCCGCCGGCCATCGGTCCGGCGTCGACGATTGTCACGCGATGGCCCAGTCGCCGCAGGTGATAGGCGGCCGAAAGCCCCGACGGCCCGGCACCGACGATCAGCACGTGCTTGCCCGACTTCGAACGCCGGCGGCGTCGAACTTCCAGCCGCGCTTGATCGCCTCGTCGCCTAGGAAGCGCTCGACCGAATTGATGCCGACCGACTCATCGAGCTTGCCGCGGTTGCATGCACCTTCGCAGGGGTGATAGCAGACGCGCCCCATGATCGCGGCGAACGGATTGTCCGCGGTCAGCAAGCGCCAGGCAGCTTCGTAGTCGCCGCTCTCGCAGGGATAGAGCCAGCCCTGGATGTTCTCGCCGGCGGGGCAGGCGTGGTTGCACGGCGGCAGCCGGTCGAGGTAGACGGGCCGCGACGTGCGCCACGAGCCGGTCTTGTTGGCCAGGCTCGAGCCGGGATTGAGCGTAATGGCGTAGGGCTTTTCCATGAGATGCGCTAGTCGAGCAAGCCGAACTTGGCGATGGTGCGGTCGGCATTCGCCTGGATGTGCGCAAGGCGCTCGACGTCCGGCGTCGATGCCGAACAGGTGCGCGAAGCGCTTTTGCAGCTTGAGGTATTCCTCGACCGGAACCTTGTGGCGGATCTTCGTGCGCCCGGTGATTTCGCCGTGCTCCGCCTCGAACAGCGGGAAGAGGCCCGACTCGACGGCGAGCCGCGCCAGCTTGATGGTGTCCGCGGGTGCGGAGCCCCAGCCCAGCGGGCAGGGGACGTGGATGTGGATGTACCGCGCGCCGTGGATTCCCATCGCCTTCGTCACCTTGAATTCGAGGTCGTGCAGGTTGGCGACGCTCGCGGTGGCGACGTAGGGAATGTAATGCGCCATGGCGATCAGCGGCACGTTCTTGCCGGTACCGAACACGTTGCCGGGCTGCTTGCCCACGGCCGGCGTCGTCGCCGTGCGCGCCGTCGGGCGGCGTGGCGCTGGAGCGCTGCACGCCGGTGTTCATGTACGCCTCGTTGTCGTAGCAGATGTAGAGAACGTCGTCGTTGCGCTCGAACATGCCGGACAGGCAGCCGAAGCCGATGTCCGTGGTGCCGCCGTCGCCGCCCTGCGCGACGACGCGGGTGTGCCGTGCGGCCGGTCACGCGCAACGCCGCGGCGACGCCCGATGCCACCGCCGCGGCGTTGCCGAACAGCGAATGGATCCACGGGATCTGCCACGAGCTCTCCGGGTAGGGCGTCGAGAACACTTCCAGGCAACCGGTGGCGTTGACGGCGACGAGCTGGTTGCCGGCGGCGCGCATCGCGGCGTCGATCGCATAGCGGGCGCCGAGCGCCTCGCCGCAGCCCTGGCACGCGCGGTGCCCCGAGTTGAGCGAGTTGGTGCGCTGCATGTTCGCCTGCACGGCGCGCTCGTTTTCTCCGAGCAACCGGTTGCCGACGGTGAACGTGCCGGTCTGGTAGAACTTCACATCCTGCATTTGGCCGGTCATGAGATTTCCTGTCCCATTCAGCCGATGTGCGACGCGACCGTGCCCAGGCGGCGCAGGATCGCCTCCGCGGTCGGACCGGTGCGCCGTGCCTGCGTCTCGCGTTCCAGCTCGTGGCTCACGACCTCGGCGTTGAGGTCGAGGAACGTCACCTGCTCGAGCTCATCGGCGATCGCGTCGTCGAACAGCTGCCGCAGCGAGCTGCGGGTGATCGCCCGACCCCCCAGTCCCGCGATGACCGTGTAGCCCTTGAGCTGGATGCCCGACAACGATTTGCGCACGCCGTCGGAGACGATGCCGCCCAGGCCGACCGCGAGGCATTTTTCCAGCACGACGACACGCTTCGCATCCCGCAATGCCTCGCGCAATGCGGCGATCGGAAAGGGCCGGAACGAGCAGATCGAAACCGCGCCGATCTTCACCCCGGCGTCGCGCATGTCGTCGACGACTTCCTGAACCGTGCCGATCACCGAGCCCAGGGCCACGACGATCGTCTCCGCGTCCTCGGTGCGATAGGTGCGGAAGAGTCCGCCCGAATTGCGGCCGAACTGCTTCGCGAATTCCGCGGCAAGCTTCGGGATCAACGTCAGCGCGCGCAGCTGCTTGTGGTGGCCGAGGTAGCGCACTTCGGTGAACGCCTCGGGGCCGACCAGCGCGCCGATCGTGACCGGATCGGCCGGATCGAGGATCTGGCGCGGCTGGAAGGGCGGCAGATAGGCGTCGACCTGCGCCTGCGTCGGGATGTCCACGCGGTCGTAGGCGTGCGTCAGGATGAAGCCGTCCATGCACACCATCACCGGGCAGGACAGCTCCTCGGCCAGCCGGAAGGCCTGGATGTGCAGGTCGAGCGCTTCCTGGTTGGTTTCGGCGTAGAGCTGGATCCAGCCCGCGTCGCGCATCGACATGCTGTCCGAGTGGTCGTTCCAGATGTTGATCGGCGCGCCGATCGCGCGGTTGCCGATGGTCATCACGATCGGCAGCCCGAGACCCGCGGCGTTGTAGACCGCCTCGGCCATGAACAGCAGGCCCTGGCTGCTCGTCGCCGTGTACGTGCGCGCGCCGGCGGCGGAGGCGCCGATCGCCACCGACATCGCGGCGAACTCGGATTCGACGTTGATGAACTCGCAGTTGGTCAGCGTGCCGTCCTTGACCATTTCCCCGACGCCTTCGACGATGTGCGTCTGCGGCGTGATCGGATAGGCGCAGATCACCTGCGGCCGGCAGAGCGCGATCGCCTCGGCGACCGCGTGCGAGCCCTCGGTTTGCTTAAGCATGGACCGGCTCCAGCCCCTTGCTTGCGACGGCGAACGCCTCGGTTGCGGCGGCGACGTTCCTTTCCGCGATGGCGCTCGGGAACTTGTCGCGGATGGCCTGGATCACGGATTCCTGCCGGATCTGGCCGGTGATCGCGGCAAAGGCAGCAAGCAGCGGCACGTTGGGCACCGCGCGCCCGACATGCTTCAGCGCAATTTCAGTCGCAGGCAGCGCGCACAGGCGATTCCCGTGGAATCCGCGCACGAATTCGGCGAGCCCCAGTTCGTCGAAGCTGCGCGCCGAATTGAGCAGAATGTAGCCCTCCTTGGGCAGCCCTTTGAAGAGATCGACCTGGTGCAAGAGCGTCGGGTCCTGGATGATCAGCGCATCCGGCTGCATCACGGGTTCGCGCAACCGGATCTCCCGGACATCGATGCGGCAGAACGCCATCACGGGCGCGCCCATGCGCTCGGAGCCGAAGCTGGGGAACGCCTGCGCGTACCGCCCCTCGAGGAACGCCGCCACCGACAGGAGCTCGGCGCCGGACACCACGCCCTGCCCGCCGCGGCCGTGTATGCGTACTTGAAACATCCTCCGTCTCCAGTCTCCTTAGGGACGCGCGCCCGCAGCGGACAGCGCCTTTTCGCAATGCTGCGCGCAACCGCGCAGGGGCCCTTGACTCAAGTCAAACGCGAAGCGCGATGGGGTAAGCTTCTCGCCCCCCAACAATCATTGCGCGATGCCGCCGCTCAATCCCTCCGGCAAGAAGAACAAGTTCGTCAAGGCGTGGATGCACGAGCACGTCAACGACCGCTACGTGCAGGAAGCCAAGCGGCGGGGATACCGTTCGCGCGCGGCGTTCAAGCTGATCGAACTGGCCGAACGCGACAAGCTGCTAAAGCCCGGCATGACGGTCGTCGACCTGGGCGCCGCGCCGGGCAGCTGGTCGCAGGTGCTGCGCGAGCGGGTGGGACCGGCAGGGCGGATCGTGGCGATCGACCTGTTGCCGATGGACGGCATCGCCGGGGTGACCTTCATCCAGGGCGACTTTCGCGAGGAGGACGGACTGCGGCAACTTGAAGCGGCGCTCGGCGCGGCGCGCGCCGACCTTGTGGTCTCCGACATGGCCCCCAATCTTTCGGGAATCGATGCCGCGGACCAGGCGCGCAGCGTACATCTGGGTGAACTTGCATTGGAATTCGCCGTCGGACACTTGGCACTCGGGGGTGACTTGCTCGTGAAAGTGTTCCAAGGCGCGGGCTTGGCGGAATTCCAGCGGGCAATGGCCGGGCATTTCACCAAGGTCTACGTGCGCAAGCCCAAGTCGTCGCGCGATCGCAGCCGCGAGACGTTCCTGGTAGGCAAGGGATTGCGCGCTGGGATTATCAACTGAGTTGTCGTTTGCGGGCGACAAGCGAGACGTTGGGCGACTTTGTCGAGTTTTTTCATGTTTTAGCGCGCATTCCGCGCCCAGTTGCGTCATGGAAGCTGGTTTTTTGGGTGGATTCACGGCTAGAATGAAGTCTGCCGCCATGGCCTCGAGGCGCGTGGCGGTGAAAAGCCGGTGCGCGGCCTGCCGGATTCACGACGGCCGCAAGGAGCCTTAGTTTTGAACAATCTGGTCAAGAACGTCGGCATCTGGGCCGTGATCCTCATGGTGGTGCTGGTCGTCGTCAAACAGTTCGACGCGCGGCAGCCGGGCAAGGACGCCGTCTCCTACTCTGAATTCATGGACTCGGCCAAGAGCGGCAAAGTCGAGTCGGCCACGGTCGAGGGTCGCAAGATCACCTGGACGTCGACCGACAAGAAGAAGTTCACCACCTACAGCCCCGGCGACATCTGGATGGTCGGTGACCTCCTGAAGTACGGCGTCAAGGTCGACAGCAAGCAGGAAGAGGAGCAGTCGTTCCTGTCGCAGGTCTTCATCTCGTGGTTCCCCATGCTCTTGCTGATTGGCGTATGGATATTCTTCATGCGCCAGATGCAAGGCGGCGGCCGCGGCGGGGCGTTCAGTTTCGGCAAGAGCAAGGCGCGGATGCTGGACGAGGCGAACAACACCGTCACGTTCGCCGACGTCGCCGGCTGCGACGAGGCCAAGGAGGAGGTCGCCGAGCTCGTCGAATTCCTTCGTGACCCGTCCAAGTTCCAGAAGTTGGGCGGCCGCATTCCGCGCGGCGTGCTGATGGTCGGTAGCCCTGGCACCGGCAAGACGCTTCTCGCCAAGGCCATCGCCGGCGAGGCCAAGGTCCCGTTCTTCTCGATCTCCGGATCGGACTTCGTCGAGATGTTCGTCGGCGTGGGCGCGGCGCGCGTGCGCGACATGTTCGAGCAGGCGAAGAAGAACGCGCCGTGCATCGTGTTCATCGACGAAATCGACGCGGTCGGCCGGCAGCGCGGCGCAGGGCTCGGCGGCGGCAACGACGAGCGCGAGCAGACGCTGAACCAGTTGCTGGTGGAGATGGACGGCTTCGAAGGCAATGCGGGCGTCATCGTCATCGCCGCGACCAACCGGCCGGACGTGCTCGATCCCGCGCTGATGCGTCCGGGCCGCTTCGACCGGCAGGTGGTCGTGCCGCTGCCCGACATCCGCGGCCGCGAGCAGATCCTGCTAGTGCACATGCGCAAGGTGCCGATGTCGCCCGACGTCAAGGCCGACATCATCGCGCGCGGCACGCCGGGCATGTCGGGTGCCGACCTGGCCAACCTCGTCAACGAGGCGGCGCTGTTCGCCGCGCGCTCGCAACAAGCGGCTGGTCGACATGTACGACTTCGAGCGCGCCAAGGACAAGATCATCATGGGCGCAGAACGGCGCTCGATCGTGATGCCCGAAGAGGAGCGCCGCAACACGGCGTACCACGAATCCGGCCATGCGATCGTCGCGGTGCTGCTGCCCAAGACCGATCCGGTGCACAAGGTCACGATCATTCCGCGCGGGCGTGCCCTGGGCGTGACGATGCAACTGCCCGAGCAGGACCGCTACAGCATGGACCGCAACCACATGCTGAACATGATCTCGGTGCTGTTCGGCGGCCGCATCGCGGAAGAACTGTTCATGAACCAGATGACGACGGGCGCGTCGAACGACTTCGAGCGCGCCACGAGATCGCGCGCAACATGGTCACGCGCTACGGCATGTGCGGACGAGCTCGGGCCGATGGTGTACGGCGAAAATGAGGGCGAGGTCTTCCTCGGCCGGTCGATCACGACGCAGAAGAACGTGTCCGAGGCGACGATGCAGAAGGTCGACCAGGAGATCCGCAAGATCATCGACCAGCAGTACGCCGTGGCGCGGAAGCTGCTCGAGGACAACCGCGACAAGGTCGAGGCGATGGCCAAGGCGCTGCTTGAGCTGGAGACGATCGACTCGGACCAGATCGCCGATATCATGGCCGGCAAGCCGCCGCGTCCGCCGAAGCCGACGCAGCGCCGGTCGGGACCCACCGCGGGAGGCACGACCATCGGGCCCGAGGCGGCGCCATCGGCCAGTCCGGTGTAAGGGTCCGTTCCGTCAGGCCAAAGGGCGTGCGAAAATGCACGCCCTTTTTGCTTTGGACGGTCCTGATGCCTTCGTCCACCCACCTGCACTTCGGCAGATCATCTGCTGGACTCTCGCGTCCGCGCGTGATGGGCATTCTCAATGTCACGCCGGATTCGTTCTCCGACGGCGGCCTCTTCGTCGACCACGAGCAGGCGCTGGCCGTGCGCGGCGGATGGTCGCGGACGGCGCGGACATCATCGACATCGGCGGCGAATCGACCCGACCCGGCGCGTTGCCGGTTGCCGGGAGGACGTCGAACTGGAACGCGTCATTCCGCTGGTCGAAGCGCTGGCCCGCGAAGGCGTCGCTAGTCAGCGTGGACACGGTCAAGCCGGCGGTGATGCGCGCAGCGCTGGCGCCGGCGCCGTCATGATCAACGACGTGCGGGCGCTGCGCGAGCCGGGCGCCATCGAGGCTGTCGTCGCGGCGAGCGGCGCGGCCGTGTGCCTCATGCACATGCAAGGCGAGCCCCGCACGATGCAGGCCGATCCGCATTACGACGACGTGGTGGGCGGAGGTGCGCGGACTTCCTGGTCGCGCGCGCGCAGGCATGCGAGGTCGGCGGGCATAGCGCGGGATCGCATCGTCATCGACCCGGGCTTCGGCTTCGGCAAGACGGTGGCGCATAATCTCGCGTTGCTGCGCGTCACTCGACGTGTTCACGGCCACCGGCTATCCGGTTCTGGCGGGGATTTCGCGCAAGTCGACACTGGGGAACATCACCGGACGTGACGTCAACGATCGCGTGGCCGCGAGCGTCGCGGCGGCGCTGTCGGCGGTGGCGCGCGGCGCCGCGATCGTCAGGGTGCATGACGTGCGCGAGACAGTCGATGCGCTGAAAGTGTGGCAGGCCATTCACTCGGGTTGATTCGTTGATGAAACGCAAATATTTCGGCACCGACGGCATCCGCGGCCGCGTCGGCGAGGCGCCGATCACGCCGGACCTGGTGATGAAGCTGGGCTGGGCGGCCGGGCGCACGCTGCGCGGCGGGCGCGCAAGGCACGCGGCCCAACGAGCGCCCCAGTGTGCTGATCGGCAAGGACACGCGAATTTCGGGATACATGATGGAAGCCGCGCTGGAGGCCGGCCTGTCGGCCGCGGGCGTGGACGTCTACCTGTGCGGACCGCTGCCCACGCCCGCCATCGCGTATCTCACGCGTGCGCTGCGCCTCGAGGCCGGAATCGTGATCAGCGCGTCGCACAATCCGTTCGACGACAACGGCATCAAGTTCTTTTCCGCGGCGGGCACCAAGCTGCCGGACGACATCGAGGCGGCGATCGAGGAGGGCATGGAGGCGCCGCTCGCATGTGTCGCGTCCGCGCAGTTGGGCAAGGCGCGGCGCATCGACGATGCGGCCGGCCGCTACATCGAATTCTGCAAGAGCACGTTTCCGTCGGAACTCGACCTGCGGGGATTGCGAATCGTCGTCGACTGCGCGCACGGCGCTGCGTATCACGTCGCGCCGCCGGTGTTCCACGAGCTGGGCGCGGACGTGATCGCCGTCGGCGTCGAGCCCGACGGACTCAACATCAATGCCGGCGTCGGCGCCACGCATCCCGACCATCTGATCGAGCAGGTCCTCGCCCACCACGCCGACTTGGGCCTCGCGCTCGACGGCGACGGCGACCGGCTGGTGATGGTGGACAGCGACGGGCGTGCTCTACGACGGCGACCAGCTGCTCTATGTGATCGCCACCGACTACCGGCGGCGCGGCGTGGCCAATGGCGGCGTGGTCGGCACACTGATGAGCAACCTGGGATTCGAACAGGCGCTGGCGCGCGAAGGCATCGCACTCGCGCGCGCCCGCTGTCGGAGACCGCTACGTCATCGAGCAGCTGCGAGAGCGCGGCTGGCTGCTGGGCGGCGAGAATTCGGGCCATGTGATCTGCCTGGACAAGCACTCGACCGGCGACGGAATCATCGCGGCGCTCGCCGTGCTGCGCGCTCTGATCGAACAGCGGAAGACATTGGCCCAGGCCACCGCCGGCGTGACGATGTTCCCGCAGCGGCTCATCAACGTGCCGGTGAAGCGCGACTGGGATTGGAAGGCCAGTGAGAAGGTCCGCAGCGCGGAGCGCGCAGCGGTGGCGTCGCTGGGCAATGCCGGCCGCGTGCTGCTGCGGCCGTCCGGCACCGAACCCGTGTTGCGCGTGATGGTCGAGGCGCGCGAGCGGAGTCTCGCCGACCGCCACGCCGAAGCGCTGGCGGACACGATCGCCGTTGCGGCCGGCGCCCCGCTCTAGCCGGAGTTCACTCGGTTCTCAATACTGGATGCTGCTGGCGATGTCGGACAGCGGCACGAAGTGCTTTGCCGGATCCTTGGCCAGCGCCTCGTCCAGCGCGCGCAGGTCCTGCTGGAACTGCGCGACGAGTGCTTTGAGCGCCGGCGTGTCGAACGCGTAGTTCTGGTTGGGATCGCCGTCCATCGTCGCGGTCACGTCCATCAGCCGGCGCGAGTTGTGCGGCATGTAGAACAGCAGGTCCGCCCAGTGCGCGTGGAGCAGGTCGGTGGGCCAGCACAGCGGCGTGTTGCGCGTCAGGTGCTCGATGAAGGCCTCGGCTTTCTCGAGGAAGTGCATTCCTGACGTATCCATGTTCGCGGGCGTGAGCTCGTAGTCCTTGGACATCGGCGGTTCGACGCGCAGGATGAACGGCACGGGCTTCGCGGGCACGACGACCTTGCCGTTGGCGTCGCGGCGGCCGTCCATCATCTCGTGCAGCGTCTGGTGGTCCGCCGAATGGCGCACCGATGCATTCCAGATGAAATGCGCGAGCGAATCGGCGAGCAGGTCCTTGTCGTGCGCGCCTCCCTCCGGGCCCAGCAGGGCGTCGCCCGACGGGAATTCGGGGATCCAGATCCGGATGTGATCGGCCCAGTAGCGGACTTCCTTCCAGTCGGTCTCGCTCATCTCGTCCACGACGCCGCGCGTGAACTTGCGCACGGGCGCAAAGTAGGAATTCAGGAATTCGCCGTAGCGCGACGGAATCTGCGGCGGATTCGGATCGCACTTGTACGCCGGATACGAACTGTTGGGCTCGTCGAAATAGGCATCCTTCGACGGGTCGCCCGGTGACAATTTGGCCGAATAATATTCCGATCCGTACCAGCCGAACGGCAGCAGCTTGCGCACTTCGTCGCCGGCGGCGACGAACGGGCTCCACGGATACCACGTATTGCGGTTGATCAGCGACCGCTGGCCTTCCAGCACGGTGTTGTTGACGCACATCGACAGCCACATGTGCGGCCGCAGCAGGCGCAGCACCAGATTGTCCTTCGGCAGCACGGTCTTGGTGATCGCGTTGATCGCATCCGGCGGAAAGTGGACCTCGGTATGGTCGATCAGGTTGATGCGCTGGATCGCGCCCTGCAGCAGGAAATAGCGCGCGATCCGCCACGCCTCGCCATCGTCCTTCGTGAACACCGGCGAGAACTGACGAACTTCTTCTGCTCCTTGTCCCAGTGCTGCAGCTGGATCGCGACCACTTCGTAGTTGAAGCCCTTGTCGTTCTTCGGCCGGCGAATCAGCGCGACGGACGCCGCCGCGGCCTCGCCCGGGTGCGTCTCCTTCACCACGCGCATGCAGCTGTAGTCGGACTTCAGGTAGTCGAAGCGGTCCGTGTCGGTGATGAAGTCCTTGAACGTGCTGCTTGTCGCGCGGGTCGAGCGTCGGACAGGAACTTGCTGTACAGGCCTTCGCAGACGAGCACGTTGAAATCGGCGTCGCGTGATGTCCGCGTATTCCGATGCGCGTCTCGAGCGCGTCGTGGACGGCGATCTCCGCCGACTTCACGCCGAACGGCGCGGCCTTCTCGAGGTAGTAGTCGCCGACGAACTTGTTCCAGTCGTCCCATTCCGCCTTGGGGATCTGGTAGATGCCCGGCGCCTGGCCGAACGGGTGGTCGCGGCTGGGCTGCGGCCACGGTCCTTCGTGGCCGTAGAGGAAGTCGTCGATCGCGAGATCGGGAAACGGGCTCTCGCGGGATGAAGCGCGTGCTGCCATGGTGTTCTCCGTTGGAATGTTCAGGCGGGAAGCGATTGCAATTGCTGTGTTGCATCGACAAAGTCGCGGCTGCCGGAAAGGGCGCCCAAGTCCGACAGCGCGGCCGTGAGCTCGGCCCGCGCGTCGGCGTTGCGTCCCTGAGCCCGCAGGCAGGAAGCCAGGCTCGCCGCCGCGCGCAACTCCCAGGCCTTCGCGCCACGTTGCCGGGCACTTGCGAGCGCGCGTCGATGGCAGGCTTCGATGGCGGCGGCGCCTTCGCCGCGGCGCTCGAGCAAGAGCCCTCGGATCCGGTGCAGTTCGGCTTCGGCCCAGCGCTCGTCCGTCGCCTCCATCGCCGCGAACGCATGGTCGAGCAGCAGACTGGCTTCCGCGTGGTCGCCTCGCGCGGACAGCGCGTCGGCATGGAACGCGTCCCAGTACGGAAGGAAGCAGCGCGAGCCGGTGGCGCGGAAGAAATCGAGCGCCGATTGCATTGCCGCCGGACCCGTGGCGTCGCCCTTTTCGCATCGCGACCATGCGGCCATCACGTGGCCGTGCGACAGGAAGACCGGGATTTCCTCGTCCGTGCAGAGCTGGATCTCTTCGGCGGTCAGCGCGTCGGCGCCCGGCAGGTCGCGACAATACAGGCGATGCCAACCGGCAAAGGCGAGCGCGAACGACAGCGTGAACGGATGCTCGAGGCTGCGGGCGAACGCGAGCGCCCGCTCGCTCGTCTCGAGCGCGACGCGTGTCTCTCCGCGCAGCCAGTGGATCCACGACAGGTAGTTCTGCGCGACCGATGCCGGGTCCTGGCCGAATTGAAAACGGTGGCTGGCGTGCCGCGTCGGATCGTACATCGCGCCCACGCGTTCGAAGTGCGCTTGCGCGTCGGCCAATTCGCCCAGGAAGAACTTGGAGATGGCCATCGCCAGCCGCGCCTCGATCAGCAGGTCGTCGCTGCCGACGGCCTCCGCGCGCCGCACGATGTTCTCGGTCAGGAGCAGCGCGGCCCGGTGATGGGCGCCCACGCATTCGTACATCCACAAGCCGAACAGCGCCGGAAACTGCTGCGGCACGTCGCCGACGATCGCGCACAACGCTTGCGCCCGCGACCACGTGGCCTGGACGTCGGGCGACGCATAACCCTTGGCGGCCACCAGCGCCGTGCCCAGCGTGATCTGCATGTCCAGTTCGGCGAGCGAGCGCTGCGGCGCGTCGGGTGTTTCGGCAAGCGTCGCGAGCGCGCTTCGCAGATGCGCGGCGGCTTCGACGTGCGCGTTGCGGCGCAACGAGCGCTGGCCCGCGTCGAGCCAGAGCTGCGCCGCACGTTCCGGAACGCGGCCGGCGGCATAGTGGTGCGCGACGACTTCGGGCTGCTCGGCCATCACGTTGGCGAACTGCTTCTCGAGCACCTCGGCGATGCGCCGGTGATGCGTGACGCGGCTGCTCTTCAGCAGCGACTCGTAGGCGGCGTCCTGGATCAGTGCGTGCTTGAACAGATACCGCTCGCGGGCGCCGTCGCTTGACCGATAGATGAATTCCGCCTGCATGAGGCGCGCGAGTCCCGCGGTGAGCGATTCCGCCGAGCCGGTCCAAACGGCCGCCAGGACGTCGCGGTCGAACTCGCGGCCGAGCATCGACGCCAGTTGCGCGATGCCCTTCGCTTCGCCGAGCAGGTCGAGCCGCGCGAGCAGCGAATCGTGCAGGCTCGCGGGAATGACGACCTGCGACGTTGCGGCCGAGATGGCGGCTTGCCGCGATTCGACGACCGCCTTGGTGAATTCCTCGATGTAGAGGGGAACGCCGTCGGTCTTTTCGATAACCTTGCGCAGCACGTCCGGCGCGAAGTCCTGCTCGCGGAACGCGAGCCTCACCAGTTCCGACGCGTCGGCGCCGCGCAGCCGCGCGAGCGCCACGCTGGTGACGTGCGCCTGCGGCGCCAGCGGGTGGTCGAACTCCGGCCGGTGCGTCAGCAGCACGAGGATCCTGGCATCGCGCATGCGCTCGATGAAGAAGTCGACCAGGTCGAGCGTGGACGGATCGGCCCAATGCAGATCTTCGAGGATGAAGATCCCGGGACTGGCGCGCGCCATGTCGATCAGCACGGTCACGAGGAAGTGCCGCATCAGGAGCCGCGCGCGGTCCGGCGTGATCGCCGCGGGCGGCCGGTTGGCGGGCGGCGGCACCGACAGCAGGTTGGCGAACAGCGGCAATGCGTCGTCGACATTGAGCGATGTCGTGCGCAGATAAGCTTCGATGGCCGCCCACCGCAAGGCGTCGTCCTGCAGCCTTTCGTCGCCGAAGATCCGCTGCCGCAGGTGATCGGCGACCGGATAGAGGGAACTCTGCGTGTGGAACGGCGAGCATTGCAGCTCGATCACCCAGACGGCGCTGTCGTCGCGCGTCTCGTCGATGATGACGCGCGCCAGCCGCGACTTGCCGATGCCGGCCTCGCCGCCGATGCCGACCACCTGGCCGTGGCCGGCGACGACCTTCTGCCACCGGTCGCGCAGCAGGTTGCATTCGGCCTCGCGGCCCACGAGCGGCGTCAGCGGGGCGACGCGCGCGGCCTGGAACCGGCTCTCGACGTGGCGCTCGCCGATCACGCGCCACGCGCGGACCGGCTGCGCGATGCCCTTCAGCGTCTGCTCGCCTAAGTCCTGGAAGTCGAACTGGCCGCTGGCCAAGCGCTGCGTGGAGGGGGCGATGATCACGGAATTGGGCGGCGCCAGGCTCTGCAGCCGCGCCGCGAGGTTGGGCGCATCGCCGATGACGTCCTTCTCGGACGCCCACCCGGAACCGACGGTGTCGCCGACAACGACCAATCCGGTGGCGATGCCGACGCGCACGCGCAGCTTGAGCCCCGGCATCGGCTCCAGCGCCGTCACGGCCCCCACGACGTTCAGCCCGGCGTGAATCGCGCGCTCGGCCGCATTTTCATAGGCGCGCGGATAGCCGAAGTAGGCAAGGATCCCGTCGCCCATGTAGCGCGCGATGAAGCCGTCGAACTCGGCGATGACCCTGGACGCCGTTTCCTGGTACAGCCGGATCACCTCGCGCGTGTCTTCGGGGTCGAGGCGCGCGGACAGCGCCGTCGAGTCCGCCAGGTCGCAGAACATTACCGTCAGCTGGCGGCGCTCCGAGAGGTTTTGGCGCGCCTTGGCCTCGGGGACGACGCCGGCAACGGCTCCCGCGACGAGGGCCCGGCCGCAAAACCCGCAGAATTTCGCGCCGGTGACGTTGGCGGATCCGCAGTCGGGACAGGTGAGGGGAAGCGCGGTCCCGCATTCGCTGCAGAACCGCTGTCCGTCGACGTTTTCGAAACGGCATTGCGCGCATTGCATGAGGCTTCGAGAAATCCCTTGTTGGCGTGCGTTTCGTCGATGAACACTGTCCGCCATGACGGCAGCCCATGCGCGGACCGCGGTATCATAGCCGTTGTTCACCACAAACGACACGCGGCAGCGCGTTTGGTGGGCGGCGGCGCGGCATTTGTTGCCAAACGCGCGCTCGCGCACGCATCGCCACGACGGCCGCTGCACTATCTTTCCGATGGCGGCCTCCGTCGCCCCGACTTCACCTCGTCCCGGACACGCCGTCGTGCTCGGCGGCAGCATGGCGGGCCTGCTGGCGGCGTGGCGCTTTCGCGGCACTTCGCGCGCGTCACCGTGTCGAGCGCGATGCCGCGCCCGCGGCGCCCGGACACCGCAAGGGCGTGCCGCAGGACCAGCACATCCACGTGCTGCTGCGTTCGGGCGCGACGATGCTCGAGCGACTTCTTTCCGGATTGACGCAGGAACTCATCGCGGCCGGCGCCGAGACGTTCGATTGCGGCCGCGATGCGCGCTGGTTCCATCACGGCGTGTGGAAGGTCCGGCCATTCTCCGACGTGCCGCTGCTCGCGCAGAGCCGGCCGTTTCTCGAATGGCATGTGCGGCGACGGCTGGCGCTGCTGCCGAACGTCGCGTTCGCTGCCGGCGATGCGGCGGAACTGCTGAGCAGCGAGGACCGGAAGCGCGTCGTGCGGGCGTGCGCGTGCGCCGCCGCGACGGCACGGGCGCGGTCGACGACATCGCCGCCGACCTCGTCGTGAAATGTGGCGGCCGCGGCAGCCATGTTCCGCAATGGCTCGACGCGATGGGATACGCGAAGCCCCCGGAAGAAACGGTCGTGATCGACTTGGGCTACTCGACGCGCGTCTACGAGCGGCCGCCGCAGGCGGACCGCGACTGGCAGATGCTGCTCGTCTACGCGAAGGCGCCGCACGGCACGCGCACCGGCATCGTGTCGCCGATCGAGAGGCGACGCGCTGGATCGTCACGCTGTCGGGGTGCCTCAAGGACTATCCGCCCGCCGACGACGCGGGCTTCCTCGAGTTCGCGCGCAGCCTCGAGCGGCCGGACATCTACGAGGCCATCAAGCAACGCGACGCCGCTCACGCCGATCACCACGATCCGCTTTCCCGCGCAGCGGCGCCGCCACTACGAGAAAATGCGCCGCTTTCCCGACGGCCTGGTCGTGATCGGCGACGCGATGTGCAGCTTCAATCCGCTGTACGGACAGGGCATGAGCGTGGCGGGACTCGAGGCGGCGGCGCTGGACGACTGCCTGCGCGAACATGCCGAGCCTCGCGGGCCTTCCGCGGCGGTTTTTCCGGCGCGCCGCGCGCATCGTCGACGGCCCGTGGCTGCTGGCGACGGGTGCCGATTTTCTCTATCCCGGCGCCGTCGGCAAGCGGCCGGCCGGCAGCGGCGTGCTTGGCTGGTACAACGTCAACGTGCTGGAGTTGTCGCGCCGGGCATCCGCGCGTCCTGACGAGGTTCCTCGAAGTGATGCACCTGACGCGCAGTCCCTTCGCACTGTTCTCCCCCGCCGTGCTGGTCCCCGTACTGCGGCGCGCGCTGGGACTCGCTCCACGTGCGCCCCGCACGAGCACCGACGGCGTGAAGGAGGTCGCCTAGGCAATTTGCCAAGGCCGCGCGATTGCAAGGGCGGCGCCGACACGCCGCGTATAATTCCGTCATGGTCGCCGTGCTGCATGCCGCGCCGCAGCCGCCGCGCCGCGGCGGTCGCCGCGTGGCTCGATTCCCTCGCACCCGATTACTCCGCCGACTGAACGCGCGTCGTTCGCGGCGGCGTTCGAGCTATGCACGCGCGTTGCTGGCACGCGATACCACGATGCCCGATGGCGAACGGCGCTCGACCGCGCGCTGGGCACCGCCACGATCCTGGCGGGTCTCAAGCTCGATCCCGATTCGATCCGCGCCGCGTTGCTGCTCGGGCCTGCCCGTCGCGGGCGCCTTCGACGCCGACGACGTCACGCGCAATTCGGACCGACGTCGCGACGCTCGTCGCCGGCGTGGCTGCGCATGGGCGTCATTCGCACGACACCTTCGACGGGCGACCGCGAGGAGCGCGCGGCGCAGGCCGAGAACCTGCGCAAGATGTTCCTGTCGATGGTCGAGGACATCCGGGTCGTGCTGATCAAGCTCGCCGAGCGCACGCAGGCGCTGCGCACGTTGATGACCGGCGATCCCGACGCTGCGCACGCAGGTCGCGCGCGAGGTGCTCGACCTGTTCGCGCCGCTCGCCAACCGGCTGGGCGTCTGGCAGCTGAAGTGGGAGCTCGAGGACCTGTGCCTGCGCGCGCTCGAGCCGGACGCGTACAAGGCGATCGCGAAGATGCTGGACGAGCGTCGGCTCGACCGCCAGCGCTACATCGAGGACGTGCTCGCGACGCTCGACGCGTGAACTGAAGGCCGCCGGCATCGCGGCGGAAGTGACCGGGCCGCCCGAAGCACATCTACAGCATCTGGAACAAGATGCGCCGCAAGCAGGCCGGCATCGACACGCTGTACGACATCCGCGCCGTGCGCATCCTGGTCGACTCGGTCAAGGACTGCTACGCGGCGCTGGGACTCGTCCATCACCTGTGGACGCCGCTCGCGCACGAGTTCGACGACTACATCGCCAAGCCCAAGGCCAACGACTACCGTTCGCTGCACACGGCGGTGATCGGCCCCGAGGACAAGCCGCTCGAAGTGCAGATCCGCACGTGGGAGATGCACCAGCATTCGGAATACGGCGTCGCCGCGCACTGGCGCTACAAGGAAGGCGCAATGAAGGGCGTGCGGCACGACCCGACGTTCGACGAGAAGATCGCGTGGCTGCGGCAGGTGCTCGACTGGAAGGACGCGGTCGCGGATTCGGGCGAATGGCTCTCGGCGTTCAAGGAAAGCCTGTTCACCGATTCGATCTACGTGCTGACGCCACAGGGCAAGGTCGTCGACCTGCAGCGCGGGTCGACGCCGGTCGACTTCGCCTACGCGGTGCACACGAATCTGGGCCACCGCTGCCGCGGCGCCACCGTCGACGGCCAGATGGTGCCGCTGCACTACACGCTGAAGAACGGCCAGCAGGTCGAGATCGTCACGGTGAAGCAGGGCGGCCCGTCGCGCGACTGGCTCAATCCTGACCTGGGCTACGTTCACAGCCATCGCGCGCGCACCAAGGTCCGGCAATGGTTCCGCGCGCAGCAGCACGAGCAGACCGTCGCGCAGGGACGGGCGCTGGTCGAGCGCGAACTGGCGCGCACCGGCCACACGGCGCTGAAGCTCGACGCGCTCGCCGCCAAGGCGGGCTTCGACAAGGCGGAGGAATTCTTCGCGGCATTCGCGCGCGACGACATCAACTCGAAGCAGGTGCAGACGGCGATCCAGGCGCTGGCTGTACCGCCGGCGCCGGCGCCGGCCGCTGCCGGAGCCGGAAGTGCAGACGCGAAAGAGCCGCGCGTCCGGCACCGGGCGGCGGCATCCTCGTGGTGGGCGTCGACCGCCTGCTCACCGGGCTCGCGCGCTGCTGCAAGCCTGCGCCGCCGGATCCGATCGCGGGATTCGTCACGCGCGGCAAGGGCGTGACCATCCATCGCGCGAGCTGCGCCAACGTCACGCGGATGCGCGCCACGCAGCCCGAGCGGCTGATCGACCGCGGACTGGGGCGCGCCGCGCGACGAAGTGTTTCCGGTCGATATCGTCGTCGAGGCGATGGACCGGCAGGGATTGCTGCGCGACATCTCCGAAATCCTGTCGCGCGAAAAGATCAATGTGACCGCGGCCAATACGCTGACGCGCAATATGCACACGCGGATGGCGTTCACCGTGGAGGTGCAAAGCCTCGCCGTGTTGAAGCGCGCGCTGGCGCTGGTCGCCGACGTGCCCGGCGTGACCGGCGCCGCGCGGCGCTAGTGCCTCAGTCGGCTACTCGCAGCGGCTGCCGAGCTCGGTCTTGCTGCTGGACGACGGAACGATTCCGGCGGCCATCAGCGGCGCCGCGACCTTGCGCCGAAATGCTTCGCGGCGCCGGGTCGTTGCGCCGCCGCGCGACACTTCGATGACCAGGCGGTCGTCGGCGAGCCGCCATTCCTCGACCTTGAGGCCGGCCTTCTCCCAGCGCCGCACGTTCGCCATGCACGGCCGGACCGTGGCAGCTATGCCGGGTCGCGGGTCGAGGGACTTGGCGCTCGTGCAACTGTACGAATACGCTCGATCGACCGCGTCCTTGCCCGCGAAGGCGACGTCGACCTCGGCCTTGCTTTGCTGCGCATCCTTAAGCGGACACGCCCAATCCTGCAACGCACGGTCGCCGCGCAGTTTCCACGTCAGATCGCCCTTGCCCGACGCGGCGCATACGCCTTCGCATCAACACCGAAAAGCCCGGCGGGTGTCGCTGCCGTGGCGGGAACGTCGTAGTACTCGACGCGGTATGCGCTCGTCTGCGGTTTCTTCATCTTGAGCAGCGACAATCGCCTGCTGCGCCGTTGCCGGTCCGCCTTCGGCCGCGTTCCAGCGAATCGCGTACTCGGCGAGCGCGGGTTCGGCCGGGGCCGCCGATGCCGGCGCCTCCGCGAGTACGAACAACGACGAAGACCGCGATCAGAAGTCGATGAGAAACGGCGCGGCCAGCAGCGCCGCGCCGATCGCGCATTGGGCGAGCAGGCCTTCGACGAAATACGGGTAGATGCACAACACCACTCCTGCGACGACGGCGACGACCTTCGTCTGCCGCCGTCCGTAGACGATGTACGCCATGCCGAACGCACCCGAGATGATGCCGACGACGAGACCGTTCATGAACGAAGCGCACTCATGGCGGAACAAGGATAAGATATATCGGGGGCGGAAGTAAGCTTGGAACCACGCCATGTTGCATCAGCATCACAGCCTGACCCACGTGTTTCGCTTCATCCTGGCCGTTGCGATGGCCGCGGTGGCGACGGCCGCCTCCGCGAGCTTCCACACGTTCGCGATCGAGCAGGTCTACTCGAATGCCGACGGCACCGTGCAGTACGTCGTGCTGCACGAGACGCAGGGCTCCAACGGCGCAGAACGCGTGGTCCGGACACGTGTTGACCAGCACGCACGCGGGCGTCACGAAGTCGTTCACGTTTCCCGCCGACCTGCCCAACGCAGCGCACCGCCGGCAAGCGCGTGCTCATCGGCACGCAGGGCCTGGCCGCGCTGGGCTTCATCGCGCCGGATTACGTGATTCCCAACGGCTTCCTCGCCACGGACGGCGCCACGCTCGATTACGCCGGCGTCGACACGCTGACTTTCGCCGCGTTGCCGACCGATGGGGTGGGCGCGCTCAATCGTGCGCGGCGCGACGGTCCCCAATGTCGCCACCAATTTCGCCGGGAAGGCCGTGTCGTTTCCCGCGTTGCCGGTGACGTCCGTCGAGTATTACAACGCGGGCCTCGACCACTATTTCATCAGCAACCTGCAGCCCGACATCGACGCGCTGGACACCGGCCGCATCGCGGGATGGGCGCGCACGGGACAGTCGTTCCGCGTCTTCCCCAGCCAGGCGAGCGGCGGCGCCGGCGTCAATCCCGTGTGCCGTTTCTACATTCCGCCGGCGCACGGCAATTCGCATTTCTTCTCGGCGTCGCCGGCGGAATGCAATTCGATCCAGCAGAAGATCGCTGACGGATCCCAACTACAGCGGCTACGTGTTCGAGTCACCGAGCGTGTTCTTCGTCGCGCTGCCGAACACGACGACCGGTGCGTGCCCCGCCGGCACGGCGCCCGACGTATCGGCTGTGGAACCAGCGCGCCGACTCGAACCACCGCTACACCGGCGCGCCGGCGATCAAGACGCAGATGATCACCGCGGGCTATGTGGCGGAGGGCTACGGCCCGGACGCCGTCATCATGTGCGCGCCGTCCTCCGGCACGGCGACGCTCGCGTTCGTCGCGGGCTCGGGCGCGCCCGATGGCGCGCTCGTCAGCGACGGCTCGAGCACGCCCACGGCCGCCTATCAGGGCTTCGTCACGGCCGACGGACAACGTCAACGTCGGCGCGCGCGCCGGAAGCGGCGAGGCCATCGCGTTCACCCGTGACCGGCCCGTGGCGCTGCAGCCGGCGCTGTGGGCGACGGCGTTCGGCAACCAGACCGTCAGCGTGCCGTTCACGGGCCCATTCGATACGGCGGTCACGATCTGGGTCGTCGCCGGCCCGTTCGTGACCACGCAACAGACCGCCTTGACGCTGTGGCAGACGGCGCAGCAGATCTACACGGACGAGCGCATGGGCGTGCACATCGCCGGTCGAGATCGTCGACGCCACGGCCAACGCCAAGGCCGCGACGTACGCATCGTTCACCTGCGGCACCGCCAACGCGGGCGTCACGTCGATTCAGGCGGATATCGGCGCGCGCCCAGGCCGCATCAATGTCTACCTGGTCGGCCTGGTCGACGGCTCGACGTCGCGCGGCAACGCGTGCGCCATCGGCGGCGGCTTTGTCGCCATCGCCGCAGGCTCCGGCGCCGAGTTGCTGGCGCACGAGCTCGGCCACGACTTCGGCCTCGAGCACATCGACGACCTGACCAACGACTTCGGCCCGAGCAACGTCATGCACTCGGCGAGCACTTCGCGGCAGTTCTTTACGGAGGGCCAGCTGTTCCGTGCGCACTTCCGGCCCGCCTCGGCGATCAACCAGGTGTTCGGCCTGCGCCCGGGATTGCCCACGCGCAACTGCGACCGCGACACGCTGACGCTCGATTGCCCGCCAATCAGGAAGCGCCTGTGGGCCGATGGCGGCTGGCCGGCCAATTGACGAGGGAGACGACGATGACACCAGCCGACTCTCGTCATCCGCCGCGCCCTGCGGTGGGCGGTTGTCGGAGCCGTCGCGATTGTCTGCACGTTCGCCGCCGCGCAACCGCGCTACGGACTGTCGCCCGAAGTCCTTTCGGTTTTCAATCGCTGGGTGCTCGCGACCTGCGTCGGTGACGAGGAGCGCGCGCTGATCGAGGAGATGCGCCAGTATCGCGAGCCGCTGGCCGCCGCCTTCCGCAAGGCCATCGTCGACGGCCCTCCGCCTGAAGCGCTGCGCGACGCGCGCGCGGCGGCCGAAGAGCGTTACGCGGCGCGCGCGAAGTTTCCGCTCGACGAATACAAGATCGAAGGCGTGAGCAAGCAGGACCTCGATCGCTTCCGGCGCACGTCGCGCCAGGCGTACGTCGACGACCAGGTGCGGCGCTTTGCCACCGGATATCGGGCGAACGCCGTGGCCGGCCTCGGCATCGTCGCGGGTCCGGCGTCGCGGGAGGCGTTGTCGCGAATCGCAAATAACCGCGGCGATCCGCTGGCGCCGGCCGCGCGGGAGGCGCTGAAGGCCGCGGACCGGCCGTGACGCGCCCGCGGGTCAAAGTTTCAGCGCGTTGCCGTAACCGGTCAATTCAAGATAACCGCGTCCGATTTCGCGGCCTCCGGCGAGCGCGCGCACGGCGCCTTCCCAGTAGATCGTCCCGACGCTCGCGCGCGAATCGAGTTCCTGGTCGTCGAACAGCGGTTCGAGCGTGATGTCGCGGCCGCCGGCTTCGACGCGCATCGCCACCGGATACTCGATGCCGGTTCGCGACGAGCGCCAGCTGCGCAACGGCGTGAACCGGACTTCCGCCGGCGGCAGGTCGCGCGCGGCGCCTGCCGCGTCCTGCAGCGCGCCGCCGGACCAGTACGTACCGCCGCCCAGGTCGCGAATGCGGAACGCCATCAGCGCCGATCCGTCGTCGAAGTCGATTCCCGTCCAATCCCACCCGCGCGCCTCCGCCGCCAGGTATTCGCTCGACCATTCGTGATCGAGCCAGCCTTCGCCGCGCACGGCAACGGCGCGGCCGTCCACTGTGACCGTGCCCGACGCAGCGAGATGCGGGCGGCTGTAGTAGTAGCTCGCCTGTGCTGCGCGCGGTCCCTTGCGGCTGACGCCGCGCGTTCCCTGCAACAGCGGCGGGCCATGGCTCGTGAAGTCGAGATCGATCGTGAAGTCGCGTGCGTTGATCCGCGCCGCATACGTGTCGTCCGCGAGGCGCAGCGACCAGTCGCCGAGATGGACGTCGGTCGTCGCCTCGGCCGCCTCTGCCAGCCCGAAACCTGCGCGCGCCGCACGCTGGTCGTGCCGCAGCCGGCCCTGCCGCGGATCGGCAATCGCCGCGTGCGCGAACAAGAGTTGCCGCGGCGCGAAGCGGCTCGTCCCCTCTTCGGCGACGCCGGGACGGTTGCGAAAGAATGTGATCTGGACGCCGATATCGCGGCCGTCGCCGTCACGCATCCACGCGGTGAAGTACCACCACTCGGTGCGAAGCGCCGGATGGCTGCCGTGGTCCCGCGGAAACGCGAGCACGGTGCCCGCTTCGACTTGCGGATAGCGAACCTGCGCGCGCGCTGGCGCGCCGGCCAGCGCGAGTGGAGCGAGCAGGAACGAGCGCCGCTTCACCAGTCGTCCTTGACCGCGCGAACGGCGTCGCCGCTCATCGCGCCGCGCGCGCTGACGAGCGTCGTTGCGGTCGCCAGAACAAGGAGTGTCGCAGCGAGCGCCAGCAGCGAGAGCCACGGCATGTGCAGGTCCATGCTCCAATGGAACGACTGGCGGTTGACGACGAAGATCAGGATGAGGCTCATCAGCCATCCTAGGCCTAAGCCCGCCGCGAGGCCGATGCCGCTGACGACGAGTCCCTCGGTGGCCAGCATGCCGGCGATCTGCCGCCGCGACATGCCGACATGCCGCAGCATGCCGAACTCGCGCCGCCGCGCGAACACCAGCGCGCCGAACGCGGACGACAACCCGACGAGACCGATGCCCACTGCCGCCGCCTCCAGCGCGTACGTCACGGCAAACGTCCGGTCGAAGATCCGCAGCGACACCGCCCGAAGGTCGCCCGGCGTGGCAAACGTCAACCGGCCCGGGCCGCCCAAGCGCGCTTCGATTTCGCGCCGGACCTCATCGGCGCGCGCATCCGGTTCGAGGACGAGCGCCGCTTCGCTGGCGGTTGCGTCGCCCGTCAGCGCCGCATATCGCGAGCGCTCGATCACGATGGCGCCCTGCTGCCGCGCGTAATCGCGCCACACGCCCGCGACTGTGAAGGCGACGCCGTGCCCGCCGAGCGGCAGCGTGACCTCGAGTCCGGGACGGTAACCGTAAAGATCCGCGACAGCTTCGCTTACCCACATCGGATACGCATCGCCCGTCGCGCGCGCTCCCGTATACACCAGCGGCAATGCGCGCGCCGGATCGTCGGCGGGAAGATCGCGCGCGAGCAGGACAACGCGCGGCTGCGCCGGGTCGACGACGACGCTTTGCACGCGCATGAAGGCGACATGGCGGACGCCGGGCAGCCCCGCGAACTTGCGCTGGTCGTCGGCGCTGAAGTACGCGCTGTCGCCGGAGGCGCCGGCGCGCACGTACAGGTCCGCGGGCAGGATCGTCGTCAGCCAGTCGTCGAGCGATTGCCGAAACGACGCCACCATGATCGCCATCGACACCATTAGCGAAACACTGGCGACGATCGTGACCACGCTGACCGACGCTTGTCCCGGCGCGCCGCGCAACTGGTCGAACGCGAGCGCCGCGGGGACCGAGCGCGGATCGGGCACGTTCGCCAGCAGCAGCGATGCTGCCCGCGGCATCAGCAGCAACGCGCCGAAGAGCAGCGTCGCGATGGCCAGGTATCCGAACAGCGGCAATCCGGCTACCGGCGGCAACAGCGCGGCCAGCGCGCCCGCCGCCAGCAGTACCACGCCGGGCCACGCGCGTTGCAGCGGACGAAATGCCACCTGTTCGTCGCCGGCCTTGAGCGCCGCCGCCGGCGCCGCGCGCGCAGCCTCGAGCGCCGGCGCGAGAGTGCCCAGGACCGCTACCGCTATCCCCAGCGCCCCGAAGATCAGCGCAGCGAAGGGCGCGACAGTGACGGTCGGGGCGACACCGCGAAAATAACCAGCGCCCAAGTCGCCGCCAAACGCGCGCATCGCCGCCACCGCGAGCACATACCCTGCGAGCAAGCCGAGCAGCGAACCCAGCGCGCCGACGGCCGCGCCTTCGACGACGAGCACGCCGACCAGACGTCGGCGGGGAAGGCCCAGCGTGCGCAGCAGCGCGAATTGCGCGCGCCGTCGGACGACGGACAGCGCCTGCGTCGAGAACACCAGCAAGCCGCCGGTGAACAATGCGACGAGCGCCAGCACGTTGAGATTGACGCGGTACGCGCGCGACATGCGCGCTGTCGCGTCGGTGCGCGCCTGCGGCGCTTCGATCGCCACGCCCGCGGGCAGCGCGGCCAGGTGCCGGATGCGCACCGCGCGGACGTCGACGCCGGGACGCACGCGAAGGTCGATGCGCGTGAGAAGACCCAATCGACCAAACTGTTCCTGGACGGCGGCGATGTCCATGACCGCGTATCGCTGTCGCGTGGGCGACTGCACGGGACCCGCCACCGTCAGCGGCACGTCGCGCAGCCCGGACTGCAATGTCACCGTTGCGCCTTGCGGAGCATCCAGCCACGCCGTGGCGGCGGGCGTCATGAAGAGCCGATCCGGGCGCAGCACATCGAGTGCGTCGGTGGCGTTGCCCACCAGCGCCGGCGTGACGGCACCCGCGCGGAACGAGTCGACGCCGAAGATCGGCAGTGCCTCGTCGCGCCCCTTGATCCGCGCGTCGACCTCGACGATCGGGCTTGCGACGGCGATGTCCGGATCGGTCGCGAATAGGGTGAGGAGATTCTCGTCGAAGCCGGTGCGGGACCCGCGCACTTCGAGGTCGGCGTCGCCCGACAGCGTGGCCATGCCGCCTTCGAATTCGCCGATCGCGGCCTCGTTGACGAGTTGCACGGCAAAGCCCAGCGCCACGCCGAGCGCGATCGCGAAGACCGACAGCAGCAAGCGGCCGCGGTTGCGGCCGAGCGCGCCGCCGAGTGTCGCAGCGAGAACGTCGATGTGCGCCGCGCCCGCCGTCATTGCGTCGCGGACCGCGGCGTCTCGCGCAATCCGTCGCGGCCCAGCACCAGCACGCGGTCGGCGGCGGTTGCGGCGGCCAGCGAATGCGTGACGAGTATGCCGGCCGCGCCCTGCGCCTTCAGTTGCCCGCGCAAGAGCGCAATCACGCTCGCGGCGCTTTCGGCGTCGAGGTTGCCCGTCGGTTCGTCGGCGAGAACGAGCGCCGGACGATGGACGAGCGCGCGGGCGATGGCGACGCGCTGCAATTCGCCGCCGGACAGTTCGCGCGGCATGCCGGGGCCCCGCCCGGCGAGGCCCACCGCATCGAGAATGGAAGCCACGCGCGCGTCGGCATCGGGTCCGCGCACGCCGAGCAGCGCCAGCGGCAGCGCGACGTTGCGCGCGGCCGTCAGGTAGGGCAGCACATGGAATGCCTGGAACACGAAACCCATCCGCTCGCGGCGAAGACGCGTCAGCGCATCGTCGTCGAGCGCGGCAAGATCGGCGCCGTCGACGGTGATGGCGCCAGCGTCGGGCCGTTCGAGGCCGGCGATGAGATTGAGGAGCGTGGACTTGCCGCTGCCCGACTCGCCCATGATCGCAACGAACTCGCCGCGCGCCACGTCGAGCGAGACATTCCGCAAAACGGTCAGCGGGCGCGGTCCTGCGAAGGTCTTGGAGACGGCGCGAACGGAGAGCACGGCGGGCTAAGGGGAACGTTTGGCCACGACGGCGGCGGTGTTGCGGCAAGGGTAACGCATCGCGGCGGCGCCGCGCGGGCAGAATCCGACGTCAGGCCGCTTCGGATTCCTTGAGCGGCGCCCAGACGCGCGCCAGGACGTCGCGCAGCGCGCGCACGACGGGCTCGTCTTCGCGCTCGGCCAAGTGGATGAACGAGAGCGTGGTCAGCAGCCGCTTGTCGCCCCACAGGACGATCTCGTCCCGGTCCGCTGCCGCGATCGCCAAATCCTCGCGCATCAGCGTGACGCCCAGGCCCGCCGTGACCAGCGAACTGATCACCGCCTCGTGGTCGGCCTCGACGCGCCGCGCGGGGGAAACGCCGTGTTCGCGGAAGAGTTCGCCGGCCAGCGCGCTGTGCGTGCTGATCGGCGGCGTCATCACCCACGGCATCGCGACGATCTCGTCCCACGGCGCGTTCTCGACGCGCTCGCGCCACGCCACCGGTGCGACGACGCGGTACGCGAATTGCCGCAGCGGAACGGCGGCAACGGCCGGATGGGTGAGGTTGCCGTAGTAGAAGCTCGCGTCGAGGGCGCCGTCGCGCACTTTCTCGAAGGCCGCGCCCGATACCTCGTTGTGCAGCTCGATTTCGAGCAGCGGGAACGACGCGACGGCCTGCGCGAGCAGGTCGCCGACGCGGATGAACTCGGGATCGGACACGGTGCCCACGCGGACGCGGCCGGCGACCTCGCCCTTGAAGGCGCTGGCGTGGCTGCGCAGCACTTGGGCCGCGGCGACGACGTTGTGGGCTTCCGGGAGCAGGCGGCGCCCGGCCGGCGTCAATTCCATGCCGCTGGGGAGGCGCTCGAACAGCGCGACGCCCAGCTCGTCCTCGAGCGCCTTGATCTGGGCGCTGAGCGCCGGTTGACTGATGTGAAGACGGTCGGCTGCGCGGGTCAGATGTCCCAACTCGGCGACCGCCGCGAAGCTCCTGAGCTGGTAGAGCTCCATAGGACTCCGTTCTTGTCTGCCAAAGCTGGATTATACCGGAATTGTTGCATCGCACCAAATGTAAAGGTTGGACATAATGCAAACGAATAGGCTTGATTCAAAAGAATGATTGGACGATCCCGGCCCCGACCCTACCTTGGTATTGTGCGATGCACCAATGTTGCACATGAACCGCCCACAAGGCGCAAGGAGCTAGAAACATGAGAATTTCGACCCCCACGGCAGCCGAACCCGGCTTCATCGCGCTGTGCATCGAGCTGGCGCAGGCGACGTTTTCGGACGTCATGCCGTCCCGGCCAGAGCCCAAGGCATCGGGTGCTTCGTCCAGGACAAATGGGCACCGCGCGACGGGACGTCCAAGCTGGACCCGGAGACTGAACGATTGGTTCTACCAGCAGCAGGTCAGCCAGCGCGAGGCGTATCTCGCCCAGGCGACGGACGTTTTCGACCTGGAACGACGGATCCGGCATCTCGAACGGCGTCCCTATTACTGACCGCTAGCGGACGAGCGCCGAGACCAGCCCCGCCGCGCCGCACGCCAGGATGACGGGGATCACGCCGGCCTTGAAGCGGAAGAGGGCGACCATCGCGGCGACGGCGATGGCAAGCGCGAGCGGATCGAGTCCGGCGAGCGATACGGCAGGGCGCCACCCGCCCGGCCAGAACACGTGCCATGCAAAGAAGCCGGCCAGGTTGACGATCACGCCGACGACGGCTGCGGTGATCCCCGTGAGCGGCGCGGTGAACCGCAACTGGCCGTGCGTCGTCTCGATGACGGGCCCGCCGGCCAGGATGAACATGAACGACGGCAGGAACGTGAAGAACGTCACGACGCAAGCGGCGGCGATACCGGCCAGTGGAAGCAGGTCCGGTCCGAAGATCTGCTTCCCCCACCCGCCGACGAATCCGACGAACGCGACGACCATGATCAGCGGGCCGGGTGTCGTTTCGCCGAGCGCCAGGCCGTCGATCATTTGCGGCGGCGACAGCCACGCGAACGCCTCGACCGCGCCCTGGTAGACGTAAGGCAAGACGGCGTACGCGCCGCCAAACGTCAGCAGCGCGGCCTTCGAGAAGAACCAACCCATCTGCGCGAGCGGAGCTTCCCATCCCCACGCCGCGACGAGCGAACCCAGCGCCAATCCCCATAGCGCCACGAACGCGACGAGCACCGCGACCAAGTGCCGCCACGCGAAACGCGCGTGCGCGGGCGTGGGCGTGTCGTCGTCGATGATCGAAGGCAGGTGCGCTCCATCGCTGGCGGCGTGCGCCGGTTTCATCGTGAACGCCGACGGCGCGACGCGCCCGCCGACGTAGCCCACCAGGCCCGCGGCAAGAACGATGGCAGGGAAGGGCACGGCAAACGCCGCGATCGCGACCAGCGCGGCGGCCGCGACCACCCACAGGATCGGGTGCCGCAATGTCCGCGAGCCGATGCGCCATGCCGCGTGCAGCACGATGGCGACGACCGCCGGCTTCACGCCGTAGAGCACGCCCGCCACCGCCGGCACGTTGCCGTACGCCATGTACAGCCACGAGAGCGCAATGAGCACGAAGAGCGACGGCAGCACGAACAGGCCGCCGGCAACGATGCCGCCCCACGTCCTGTGCATCAGCCAGCCGATGTAGGTGGCGAGCTGCTGCGCCTCCGGGCCCGGCAGCACCATGCAGTAGTTGAGCGCGTGCAGGAACCTGCGCTCCGAGATCCAGCGTTTCTCTTCGACCAGCTCGCGATGCATGAGCGCGATCTGTCCCGCCGGGCCGCCGAAACTCAGGCAGCCCAGGCGAAACCAGTAGCGCAAGCGCTTCGGCGCGCGTGGGGCGGCGCGGCGCGGCCGGTGTGGCAACGCTCACGCAGGTTCCGGTGCGCGGAGTTTTTCCGGGTACCAGCCATGCGTCTCGCCCTGCGCTTCGCGGCACCACGCATAGAGCGAGTCGTAGACGAGCATTCCCCATTTCAGCATCGTGTGGTCGTCCGAAAACATCGCGGAAAGTCCCAGCGAGACCGACAGAAGTCCGGGGGATTGCGCGGCGAGATGCAGCGCGGACGTGTCGGCGCCGCGCACAATCGCGGCGAGCACGGCCAGCGCCGGATGCTCGAGCTGGTGCAGCCGGATGAACGCGTCGAAGCTGCACTCTGGCCCGACGTGCGTGTAGGTGACGTCAGGAATGTCGTAGGCAGTGGCTCCGTGCTTCGCGGCGAATTCGCGCACTTCGGCGTTGGGAACATAGGAGAATTCCGCCACCGGATCGATGAAGCGCCGGATGAGCCACGGGCACGCGATGCGGTCAATCTTCGGGCGCGCGCGCGTGACCCATCGCGACGGCGGAGCAAACGGCGCGGTCGCGCCGCCACTTTCACGCCAGCCCTCGATGCCGCCGTCCAAGTAACCGGCGTCGAATCCGGCCCCCAGCAGCGCGGCCGCGGCGTCCTGCGACACCGAATGCCCGAGCACGCAATAGACGACGACCGGACGCCACGGCTCCAACTCGCGCGCCCACTCCGCGACGGTCTCAGGCGTCCGCCGCAGCGCGCCCTTGATGATTCGCGGATGGGCGTCGAACGCGGGCTGCCGGCGCACGTCGACTAGTGTTGCCGGCGGAAACGCGCCCAATTGTCGTTGCAGGTGCTGCGGGGAAACTGGCCTCGCTTGTCTCGTATCCATGCTCATCTTGTGTGCTCCTGTCGCGGCGTTGCGCGGCGATGAAGCAGAGCTTGGATGGCGCGAGAGCCATCGGTGCGCGGGGCGTCTGCGTGAAGGCCCTGCGGCGAATGATAGCCGCGGCGTGCGCCTAGATCAACCCTTCCAGCAGTTGCACGTCGACCATTTCGCCGGCGGCGACATTGCCCGTCGCCGTGGGCAACACGATGAAGCAGTTCGCCCGCGACATCGACGACAGGATGCCCGAGCCCTGGTCGCCGGTCGTCCGCACGGTCCAGCCGCCGGCGCCGTCCGACGAAAGTATTCCGCGCTGGAACTCGGTGCGGCCCGGCAGTTTTTTTATCGGCGCCGATAGCGCGGCCTTGAACATCGGCATCGGACCCGCGTCGCGCCGTCCGGCGAGGATCAGCAGCGCATCGCGGACGAACGCGTAGAACGTCACCATCACGGCCACCGGATTGCCCGGCAGACCGAAGAAATGCGCTTGGCCGATCTTGCCGTACGCAAGCGGGCGCCCCGGCTTCATCGCGATCTTCCAGAACAGCACTTCGCCCAACTTGTCGAGAAGTCGCCTGACGAAGTCCGCCTCGCCCACCGAAACGCCGCCGGACGTGATGACGACGTCGGCGTTGGCGGCCGCGGCCGAAAACGCGCGCTCCAATTCCTCGGGCACATCGGACACCACGCCCATGTCGACGATGTCGCAGTTGAGGCGCCGCAGCATCCCGTAGAGCGTGTAGCGGTTGCTGTCGTAGATCTGGCCTTCGGCGAGCGGCGTGCCGATCGACCTCAGCTCGTCGCCCGTCGAGAAGAACGCGACGCGCAGCTTGCGGTAGACGGTCACCTCGTTGATGCCGAGCGACGCCAGCATGCCGAGTTCGGCGGGGCGCACCGGCTGCCCGATCTCGAATACGACTTGCCCCTGCTTCAAGTCCTCGCCGGCAAAGCGCCGGTTTTGCCCGGCTTTGCCCAATGCACCCACCGGAATGCGTACGCCGCCTTCGATTTCCGTCGCGCGCTCCTGCATGACGACCGAATCGGTGCCCGCCGGCATGATGCCGCCGGTAAAGATGCGCACGGTCTCGCCGGGGCCGACCGGGCCGCCGTGCGGCTTGCCCGCGAACGAATCGCCGACGCGCTTCAATTCCGTGTCGCCGTCATCGCGCAGATCGGCGAAGCGCACGGCCCAGCCGTCCATCGCCGAGTTGTCGTGGCTCGGCACCGCGATCGGCGACACGACGTCCTGCGCGAGCACGCGGTCGAGCGCGGCGCGAATAGCCACGCGCTCGGTGGCTGTCACCGGCGCCAGGAACTGCCGGATCATCGCGCGCGCCTTGTCCACCGCCATCGCGTTCGGATCGTAGTCGTCGGCGCAGGAAGCCTCGCGCAATGTCCTGGGTGCATTCATGGAGTTGGTTCCGTTCGCCTGAAGCGCGATTTTAGTCCGAGCGCGGGCCGTTCGACGCAATGCCAGGAGAAGGCGGCCACGGCAAGCGTTGCGGCCAGCGCCAGCGCGAGCAGTGGCAGCGGCGTGAGGCCGGGGATGCGCTCGAGCAGCGTCTGCTGGATCGGGAACGAATACACGTAGACGCCATACGAGTAGTCGCCCACGCGATTGAACGCCGCCCACTGCAGCCGCGGATGGTAGGCCGCGACCAGCACGACGTAGACGAGCAGCGGCGCGAACAGCGCGCCGCGCGCGAGTCCCGCCGGATCGACGATCACCAGCGCCAACGCGACCGCGGCGGCCGTGAGCGACAACGGGATCGCTCCGCGCCACACATAGGCGAGCGACCCCAGCGCGAACAGCAGCACGAGGTTCCGCGTGACATCGTCGTACGGCGGCATCGGGAAGAGGTCGGGCCGCCATGCGAAGAGTTCGAGCAACAGCGATAGCGCCAGCAACCAGACGACGGGCCGCGCAAGCAGGCCCAGGACGCCGGCGACCAGAACGGCGATGTATAACCGGAGTTCGACGGGCAATGTCCACAGCGACCCGTTGACGTCGTGCGGAATGGGGTTCGTGGGAAATGCGCCGGGCAACCGGTACTTCATCTCCCAACCGGGTGCGACGTGAAGGACATAGTCACGCGTCTGCGGGTTTCCAAGGAAGGCGCCCCAGTCGAGCGCGCTCGACGCCCCGGCCAGCAACACGGTGAACACGACAGCGCCGATGAGTGCCGGGTAGATGCGCAGCACGCGCGCGGCGATGAAGGGAACGACAGCCGAGCGCGCAAGCCAGCTCTGCGTCACCAGGAAGCCCGAGATCACGAAGAAACATCCGACGCCCAGCGCGCCGAAATTGAACTCCGGCATCACGCGCCACAACGGTTCGTCGGTCCAGTGGTTCGTCAGCGCGTAGCTGTGGAAGAGCACGACCGCCGCGGCAGACAGGAGACGGATCAGCTGGAAATTGTTGTCGCGGCCGTGCGCCAGTTCCGACAGCCGCGGCGTCATGCGGCCCCCAGCGGGATTTCGGTCCCGCGCTCGATGCGGCCGTCGCTGCGCAACGTCACGACGCACAGCGCGTGCACTGTCGCGACGACCGGTCCTCGCAATTCGACGGCGGCACGGGCGAGCGCCGCGTTGCAGGCGTCGACGTTGTCGGCCACGCCGATTGTCAGGTGCGGCTCATAGGGAAAGTCGTGGCGGAGGAACGGCGCCAGCACGCCGCGGTAGAGGCGGTCGTGCAGTTCAGTCAGCGCCTGCCGGCCGCGCGTGACGCGCAGATACAGCCATTGCGCGGCGAAGGCGTCGCTGCCGCTCATCTCGACGGGCAGCACCGGCCAGCGCGCGGCGACACGCCGCACGTGCGCGGCAACCTGCTGGTAAGTCAGTGCGGACGCGAACGGAAACACGAACGTCACGTGCGCGGCGATGGCGGCTGCGCGCGGATCGTGTTGCGCGCGAAACGCCTCGACGTCGCGCAGGACCTCCGCCGGTGGAAACCAGACGACGGCGCGGCGCGCGAGCGGAGGACTGGCGGCCTGGCCGCCGCCCCGTCGCATCCGCCGCTGCCGGGGCTTCAACGCGCGCCGCCGGCGGTTGCCGCGGCGGCAAGCTCATCGGCGGTATTGATGTTGCGAAAGGATGCCTCCTCGTCGTCGAAGGGCACCTCCACGACGCGCAACGTCGCGTACCACGCGTCGATCTTGCGTCCGCCGCCTTCGAGGAACGATGCGAGGTGCGGCAGCACGTCGCGGCGCGCGAGTGCGAACACCGGATGCGGCTGGTCGAGGGTCTTCGCGACCGCGAGTTGCGCGTCGTCGCGGATGATCGCATCGCCCAGGCGCGCGACGAGATCTTCGGGCAGGAACGGCGAATCGCACGGCACGGTGACGACAAAGGGCGTCGTCGCGCTGGACATTCCGGCGTGCAGCCCGGCCAGCGGCCCCGCAAAGCCGCCCACGGCGTCGGCGACGACGGAATGGCCGAACGTTGCGTAGCGGTCGGGGTTCTGGTTGGCGTTGATGAGCAGCGGGCCGACCTGCGGCGACAGGCGCGCGAGTACGTGCGCGACCATCGGCTTGCCGTCGAGTTCGACGAGACCCTTGTCGACACCTCCCATCCGGCGACCCATGCCGCCCGCGAGGACGATGCCGGTGACGTCCGCGCGCGCGATCATTGGACCCCCACGCTTGCGGCCTCATTGGCCAATTCGGCCGCTGCGCTGCCCCCTGAGGGGGAGCTATTCGCGCCTTGGGGCGGCCCGGCGGCGCGAATCATCATCGGGCGCCGAACCCGGCCGGCAGCCACGGCACGTGTTCGTCGAAGAAGGCGTCGCCCTGCGGCGCGCGATCGACGGGTTCGTCGAATGCCGCAAGCGTCACGTGCGTTTCGCCGGGCCAACGCGCGGACTCGAAAAAGAGCTTGGTGCCGCAAACGCGGCAGAACTTGCGGGTGGTTCCGGGAGATGACTCGTGCACGGCAAGGTCGTCGGCACCGGCCGTGACTTGCACCTGCGGCGAAAGGAAGCCGACCCACGTCACGAACGCCGCGCCGTGCGCGCGGCGGCAGCTCTCGCAGTGGCAATGCGCGCAGAAGCGCGATGGAAACGTCGCGACGAAGCGCACGCGCCCGCAGTGGCAGCGGCCATGTGCTTCTCCCTCGATCACGGAAGGACCCCCACGCTCACTTCGTTCGCTGCCCCCGCGGCGGCCTGCAGTCGCGCGCGCTTGGGCTGCCCTGCGGCGCTCATGACGTCGTGAAGCGTTGCGCGCCCGTGAACAGCAGGTAATGGCGATTGGTCGCGCGGCCGATCATCGTGATGCCGACCTTCTCGGCGATCTCGTAGCCCATCTGCGTGAGTCCGGAGCGAGAGACCAGGAACGGTATGCCCATCTGCGCGGCCTTGATGACCATCTCGGACGTCAGGCGGCCGGTCGTGTAGAAGATCTTGTCCGCGCCGTCGAGACGGTCGAGCCACATGCGGCCCGCGATCGCGTCCACGGCATTGTGACGGCCGACATCCTCGACGAACATGATGATCTCGGACTGGGCTTGGCCATTGGTCGCGAGCGCGCAGCCATGCACGGCGCCCGCCTGCTTGTAGATCGTCTCGTGGAGGCGCACGCGGTCGAGCAGATCGAAAAGTGTGGCCCGCGACAGCGTTGCGCCGGGCGGCAGCCGGACGTCGTCGATCTCGGCCATCAGGTCGCCGAACATCGTGCCCTGGCCGCAGCCGGACGTCTTCGTGCGCTTCGCGGTCTTCGCCTCGATGTCGGGGAGACCGGTGCGCGTCACGACCGCGCAGGAATCGGTGTCCCAGTCGACCTGCACGGCGACGATGTCGTCGATCGACGCGACCAGACGCTGGTTGCGCAGGTAGCCGATCGCGAGCGCCTCGGGCGCCGCGCCCAGCGTCATCAGCGTGATCAGTTCCTGCTTGTCGACGTAGAGAGTGAGCGGATGTTCGCCGGCCACCGGCACGCTGCGCGACTCGCCGTGCTCGTCCACCGCCTGTACGTCGAAAGTCGACGGCCGCGCGGCATCGGTGAGCACCGGGCGATAGGGAACGTTCGGCGCGTTCACGTCAACCCCCGATGTAGCTCATCTCGACCTTCGGCGCGCGCGCGGTGTTCGCCGTGCGCAGTTCCGAATAGCGGTCGGCGCGCCGGCCCCAGACCGTGGCAATGGCGTTGCGCAACTGCGCGTCGGTGAATCCGCCGCGCATCAGGTCGCGCAGGTCGTGCCCGTGCGTGGCGAAGAGGCACGTGTAGAGCTTGCCCTCGGTGGACAACCGGGCGCGTGTGCAATCGCGGCAGAAGGCCTGCGTCACCGACGCGATGACGCCGATCTCGCCGCTGCCATCCAGATAGCGCCAGCGCTGTGCGACCTCGCCGCTGTAGTTGGGGTCGATGGCTTCGAGCGGCAGCTCCGCGCCGATCATTTGCACGATCTGCGCGGCGGGCACGACATCGTCCATTCGCCAGCCGTTGGTTGCACCGACGTCCATGTATTCGATGAAGCGGACGATGTGTCCGGTGCCCTTGAAATGGCGCGCCATCGGCACGATCGATTCCTCGCTCATGCCTTTCTTCACGACCATGTTGATCTTGAGCGGGGACAGGCCGGCGGCCTGCGCGGCGTCGATGCCCGCGAGCACGCTCGCCACTGGAAAGTCGACGTCGTTCATGGCCCGGAACGTCGCGTCGTCGAGCGAGTCCAGGCTGACGGTGACGCGTGACAGCCCCGCGTCGCGCAGGCTCTTCGCCTTCTTGCCGAGCAGCGCGCCGTTGGTGGTCAGCGTGAGGTCGAGCTCGCCCAGGCGCGCCAGCATCTCGACCAGCTTCTCGAGATTCTTGCGCAGCAGCGGCTCGCCGCCCGTGAGCCGGATCTTGCGCACGCCGAGGCCGACGAACACTTCGGCAATGCGCGTGATTTCCTCGAACGTCAGCAGGTCGGCATGCGGCAGGAACTCGTAGTCACGGCCGAACACGTCCTTCGGCATGCAATAGACGCAGCGGAAATTGCAGCGGTCGGTCACCGAGATGCGCAGGTCGGTGAGTGCCCGGCCACGCGTGTCGAACGCCGGACCCGCGTGCGCCGGACCCAGCGCGGCTTCGCGCAGCGACGCGTGCGCACTGTGCGCGGCGCGAGAGTCGGCAATGGGTGTGAGCGGAATGACGGTGGCCATGTTTTCTTGCGGGCGGCAGGCAGCCCAACCCGCGTCGCAAATGGTAGCAGACGGCATTGCGCCGTCCCGGGCGCAGCCACTCGCAGGTGTATGATCGACTGGCTTGGACAACCCCGGGCCGGAGTCGATCGAATACCCATGAAGCCATTGTATTTTTCCGTCGACGTGCTGATGGAACGCATACCCCTCGTGAACCGGTGGGTGAGCGAGCAATGGCGGCCGGCGGTCGTCGTGCCGGTGGGGGAATCTGTGGAATCCGGCGCAGCGGAATCGGGCCCCGCCGAGCGCCTTGCCGACGGTCCCGCGGGCACGACGTGGCGATTTCCCGGCCGCGCCATCGAGTTGCACCCCACCGAAGCGCAGGGCTATTACCTCAACATCACGTCGGAGACGCCGCTCGTCTTCGTCATGTGGCGTCCCGCCGAGGACGGCAGCGAACCTGCAGCGCGTCCGGAGGTCGTCACGGTGAGCTACAACCAGGCGGGCCGCCTCATGGATGCCGGAGAAAAGGTCGATCCGGTGCCGATGCCGGTGGAAATCCTCGCGTGGATCCGCCCGTTCGTCGCCGAGCACTACAAGCCCGAGCCACGCCGCAAGATGAAGCGCAACGACCCGTTCAGCGACGGCGCGTTCCAGCGCGACCGTCCGCCGCGCGGGTGAAGTTCGCGCCGCCGCAGCGCATGGCCGACGACCCCACGACGTCCTCGCCTTTCTCGCTCAAGCGCTGGTCGCAGCGCAAGTTGGCCGCCGCGCGGAAGGCGGAGTCCGACGCGCTGCCTTCGGCCGTCCCAGCGCCGGGGGCGTCGCCCGTTGCCACTCCGGATGTCGCGCCGTCCGCGATTCCCGAACCTGCTCCGCTTGCCGCCGGTGGAATCGCTGACGTTCGATTCCGACTTTGCCGCGTTCATGCAGCCCAAGGTCGACGAGGCGATCGAAACGCGCGGCGTTGAAGAAGCTCTTCAGCGACCCATCGTTCAACGTGATGGACGGACTCGACATCTACGTCGGCGACTACACGCAAGCCGATCCGATGCCCGCGGGAATGCTCGAAAGGCTGGCGGCCGTTTACACGATGCTGGATCCGGTGGAGCCGCCGCCGGAAGAGGCGAAGGCCGCCGGGAGCATCGCGCCGCCTGCGGGCGCCGTGCCCATCACGGAAACGACACCTTCCGCCGAAGCACCGCTCGTCGCCGGGGCCGCAAGCGTCGCCGAAGCGGAGATCCCCATCGAAGCCACAGCCATTGACGATGCCACCGTGTCGATGACCGCCGATCCTTCCGGGTCCGGCGAGACCGGCGCGGACGACGCCGACGCAGCCAAGCCCGCATGAGTCTCGCCGGCAAGAAACTCTTCCTCTGTTCCTGCAACGGCACGATGCCGCTCGACGGCGACGCGCTCGCGCAGGCGCTGGCGCTCGACGGCGATCCTGGCGTGCACACGATGCTGTGCCAGCGCGAGCTCGCGAAATTCGCGGCGGGCGCGCACGGCGATGTCGTCGCCGCGTGCACGCAGGAACAGCGACTGCTGTCGGAGGTCGCCGACGAGGGCGGCAACGTGCAGTCGATCCGCTTCGTGAACATACGCGAGACCGGAGGCTGGTCGGCGCAGGCGCGCGATGCCACGCCCAAGATCGCCGCGCTGCTGGCAATGGCTGCGCTCCCCGACCCCGACCCGGTGCCCTCGGTCAGTTACGAGTCGGGCGGACAATTGCTGATCGTCGGTCCGCATGGCGGCCGCGCTGCACTGGGCCGACGCGCTGAAGGATCGCCTTGAAGTCACGGTGCTGGCCACCGGCCGCGCGATGGGCAGCGAACTACCGGTCGAGCGCGCGTATCCCGTGTATTCGGGAGAGTTGAAATCGCTCACGGGCTGGCTGGGCGCCTTCGATGTCGAATGGTCGCAGGCCAACCCGATCGACCTCGACCTCTGCACGCGCTGCAACGCGTGCATTCGCGCGTGTCCCGGAAAAGGCGATCGACTGGAGCTACCAGATCGACCTCGACCGCTGCCGCGACCATCGCCAATGCGTCGCCGCGTGCGGCGCGGTGGGCGCGATCGACTTCGACCGGCGCGACACGCGGCGCGCCGAGCGCTTCGACATCGTCCTCGACCTGCACGCGACGCCGTGGATCAAGCTGCACCAGCCGCCGCAGGGCTATTTCGCGCCAGGAGGCGATGCGGTCGCGCAGGCCAAGGCCGCCACGGAAATCGCGACGCTGACCGGCGAATTCGAGAAGCCGAAGTTCTTCAACTACAAGGCGTCGATCTGCGCGCACAGCCGCTCGCGCAAGCACAGGCTGCACGCAGTGCATCGACGTCTGCTCGGCGGCGGCCATTCGCTCCGACGGCGACAAGATCTTCGTGGAGCCGCACCTGTGCGTCGGATGCGGCGCATGCACGACCGTGTGCCCGTCGGGTGCGCTCACGTATGCCTATCCGGCGGTGCCGGACTTAGGCGCGCCGGATCCGGACGCTGCTGTCGACCTATGCCGAGGCAGGAGGGCGCGACGCCTGCCTGCTGCTGCATGCCGAGGACAGCCGCGACGCGATCGCGCGGCTCGCGCGCCGCGGCAAGGGCCTGCCGGCTCGAGTGATTCCGGTCGAGGTTCACCACATCGCGTCGGTGGGGCTCGACGTCTGGCTGGCGGCGCTGGCGTGGGGCGCGTCGCAGGTCGCCGTGCTGGCGACCGGCGACGAGGCGCCGCAGTATCGCGCGGCGCTCGCGTTCCAGATGACGTTGGGCGACACGATCGCCAACGCGCTCGGCTACCAGGGCGAGCATTTCCGGATCGTCGACGGCGCGGACGTCGCGCGCATTCGAAACCGCGGTCTGGCAGTGGCCGGTCGCGCTGACGGCGCGCGTGCCGGCGACGTTTGCGCCGACGCCGGAAAAGCGCACGACATTAGGCCTGGCGCTCGACCATCTCGCGCTGCACGCGCCGGTGCCGCAGCAGGTGATTCCGCTGCCGCCGGGCTCGCCCATTCGGCGCGATCGCGATCAACGCGGACACGTGCACGATGTGCCTCGCTTGCGTCGGGTCGTGCCCGGAGGCGGCGATCCTCGACAACATGGAGGCGCCGCAGGTCCGCTTCATCGAGTCGAAGTGCGTGCAATGCGGCATCTGCGCGGCGACGTGCCCGGAGCATGCGATCACGCTCACGCCGCGGCTCGACCTGACGCCGGCCGCCAAGGCGCCCCGGGTGCTCAACGAGGCGGCGATCTTCACGTGCATTCGCTGCGGCAAGCCGCTCGGGACCGACAAGATGATCGCGACGATGCTCGGGAAGCTTTCCGGCGCATTCGATGTTTGCCGCACCGGGTGCGCTCGACCGGCTCAAGATGTGCGCCGACTGCCGCGTCGTCGACCTCATCAAGAACGAGAACAGCGCGGACATCCGCGAACTCTGACGCCGTTGGAAGCCGCGCCCGTCACGCTCACCCACCGGCTCGAGCCCGAGGACGAGGCACGCGCGCAGTTCTACGCGCTGCTGGCGCGCCTTGTTCGCGCGCGGTCCCGACGCGTCGTTGCTGGCGGCGATAGGCGCCAGCGAGCGCTGGGACGAATCCGCGGACAATCCTCTTGCGATCGCATGGAATACGCTGATCCTGGCCAGCCGGGCGATGGATGCCGAGGCGGCGGAACAGGAATACACCGATGTGTTCGTCGGCGTCGGCAAGAGCCCCGTCAACCTGCACGGCTCGCATTGGATCACCGGGATTCATGATGGAGCGGCCGCTGGCGCAGTTGCGCGCGGACCTGGCGCGAGCTGGGATTGGCCCGCCGGCCCGGCTCCACCCTGCTCGAAGACCAGCTGGGCGCGCTGTGCGAAACGATGCGCATCCTCGTCGCCGGGCGATGGCGAGCGCAAGCCGGCGGCGGTCGCGTGCAGCGCGCCTGCTTCGACAGCCACATCGCGCCGTGGGTCTTCGATTGCTGCGATGCAATACTCGAATGTCCGCTTGCCAACTACTATCGCCGAGTAGCAGAATTGACCCGTTTGTTCATGGCGGTCGAACGTGACTCGCTCGCCATCGGATAGCAACCCGTTGCGGCGGCTCCGCACGGAACCATAACGTCACGGGATCACTTGTTTCAGGAGGCTGCATGAGCACTTCGTCGCAGCGCAAGTCAACGCGCACCGTCGCAGTCGCCCGCAGTCAATCCCACCGATTTCAAACGCCGCCGCTTCCTGCTCGCGCTTAGGCGCCGGCGGCGCGGGCGCGGCGGCGATCGCCACGCAATCGCTCGCCGCGCCGGTCGTCCCGGCTGCGGCCGAGGCCGACCGGCCGCAAGGCTATCGCGAGACCGATCACATTCGCGACTATTACGCGACGACGCGCTTCTAGGAGCCTGCCATGCTGCTCACGCGCAAGACGGACGCCGCCCGCACGACGGGTCCCCGGCTGAGAAGGGAAAACTTCGGGCAGGGCGCCAGGATGTCCACGATGGACCGGCGGACGTTCCTCAAGCGCTCGGGCCTCGCGGCCGGCGCAGGCGCGTTCGCCAGCCAGTTGCCCTACGGCGCCATCGGGCCCGCCGCGGCCAAGGACGAAGCTCCGGCAACGTCCGTGCAACAGCGCACGGTCTGCACGCACTGCTCGGTCGGCTGCGCCGTGGACGCCACCGTCGAGAACGGCGTGTGGACGCGGCAGAACCCCGTCTTCGAATCGCCGATCAACCTGGGCGCGCACTGCGCGAAGGGCGCGTCCGTGCGCGAACACGGGCACGGCGAGCACCGGCTGAAGACGCCGATGAAGCTCGTCAACGGCAAATGGCAGCGGCTGTCGTGGGAACAGGCGCTGAACGAAGTCAGCGCCAAGATGCTAGACATCCGCAAGGAGTCGGGTCCCGACGCCATCTTCTGGGTCGGCAGCTCGAAGCACAACAACGAGCAGTCGTACCTGTTGCGCAAATTCGTGTCGTTCTGGGGCACCAACAACTGCGACCACCAGGCGCGGATCTGCCACTCGACGACGGTCGCCGGCGTAGCCAACACGTGGGGCTACGGCGCGATGACCAACTCGTACAACGACATGGATAACACCAACTGCGCGATGTACATCGGGTCCAACGCCGCCGAGGCGCACCCGGTGTCGATGCTGCATATGCTGCACGCGAAGGAAACGGGCGCAAAGTTCATCGTGGTCGATCCGCGCTTCACGCGCACGGCGGCCAAGGCGGACGAGTATGTGCGCATCCGCTCAGGCACCGACATCCCGTTCGTGTTTGGCATGCTCTATCACATCTTCAAGAACGGCTGGGAAGACAAGCAGTACATCAACGACCGCGTCTACGGCATGGACAAGGTCAAAGAGGACGTGATGGCCAAGTGGACGCCAGACAAGGTCGAGGAAGTCTGCGGCGTCCCTGAAGCGCAGGTGTTCAAGGTCGCCGAGATGATGGCCAAGAACCGGCCGTCGACGGTCGTCTGGTGCATGGGGCAAACGCAACATACGACCGGCAACGCGATCGTCCGCGCGTCGTGCATCCTGCAGCTGGCGCTCGGCAACATCGGCGTATCGGGCGGCGGCGCGAATATCTTCCGCGGCCACGACAACGTGCAGGGCGCGACCGACGTCGGCCCCAATCCCGATTCGCTGCCCGGTTACTACGGCATTGGCTACCGGTTCGTGGAAATACTGGGCCGGCGTGTGGGGTGTCGACTACGAGTGGATCAAGAAGCAGTACGCCGAAGGCATGATGGAAAAAAGCGGGATGACGGTCTCCCGCTGGATCGACGGCGTCATGTATCCCAACGACACGATCGACCAAGGCCCCAACCTGCGCGCGATGGTGTACTGGGGCCACGCGCCCAACAGCCAGACGCGCGGCACGCAGATGGCCGAGGCGATGAAGAAGCTCGACCTGATGGTAGTCATCGATCCGTACCCATCGGCCACCGCGGCGATGTGCGCGATGGTGCGCAAGGACGGCGTCTATCTGCTGCCCGCGGCGACGCAATTCGAAACATCGGGGTCGGTCACGGCGTCGAATCGCTCGCTGCAGTGGCGCGAAAGGGTCATCGAGCCGCTGTTCGAGTCCAAGCCCGACCACACGCTGATGGTCGCGTTCGCCGACAAGTTCGGCTTCAAGAAGGAACTCGTCAAGAACTACGAAATCGTCAAGGACAAGGATGGATGGGACGAGCCCACGCCGGAGTCGATACTCAAGGAAATCAACAGCGGAACGTACACGATCGGCTACAGCGGACAGTCGCCCGAGCGGCTGAAGCTGCACATGAAGAACATGTCGACGTTCGACGTCAAGACGCTGCGCGCGCGCGGCGGCCCGTGCGACGGCGATTACTACGGTCTGCCTTGGCCGTGCTGGGGAACGCCGGAATTGAAGCATCCGGGAACGCCTAACCTGTATCAGACGTCCCGCGCCGTCATGGACGGTGGCGGCTGCTTCCGCGCGAACTTCGGCGTGGAGCGCGACGGCGTCTCCCTGCTTGCGGCGGACGGCTCGCATCCCAAGGGCAGCGACCTGACGACCGGATATCCCGAGTTCGACCACGTTCTGGTCAAGAAGCTCGGGTGGTGGGATGAACTGTCGGACGCCGAGAAGAAGTCGGCCGAAGGCAAGAACTGGAAGACCGACCGTTCGGGCGGCATGATCCGCGTCGTCATGAAGAACCACGGCTGCTATCCGTTCGGCAACGCCAAGGCGCGCGCCGTCGTGTGGAACTTCCCCGACGCCATCCCGCAGCATCGCGAGCCTTTGTACTCGCCGCGGCCGGACATGGTGGCCAAGTATCCTGCCCAGGACGACAAGAAGGCCTTCTGGCGGCTGCCCACGCAGTTCAAGAGCCTGCAGGACAAGAACGTCGCGGACAAGGTGTCGCAGAACTTCCCGCTGGTGCTGACGAGCGGACGCCTCGTCGAATACGAAGGCGGCGGCGACGAGACGCGTTCCAATCCGTGGCTCGCCGAACTGCAGCAGGAGAACTTCGTCGAGATCAACCCGAAGGACGCCAACGACCGCAAGATCGTCGACGGCGAGTACGTCTGGGTCAAGTCGCCGACGGGCGCCAAGATCTGGGTCAAGGCGCAGGTCACCGACCGCGTCGGCCCGGGCACGACGTTCATCCCGTTCCACTTTGCCGGCTGGTGGCAGGGCAAGGACCTCCTCGAGTTCTATCCCGAGGGCGCCGCGCCCATCGTGCGCGGCGAGGCGGTCAACACCGCCACGACGTACGGCTATGACGCGGTGACGATGATGCAGGAAACCAAGACGACGCTGTGCCAGGTCGAAAAGAACGCAGCGTGAAGCGCACCAGGAGATCTCGCCATGGCTCGAATGAAATTTCTCTGCGATGCCGAGCGCTGCATCGAATGCAATGGCTGTGTCACCGCGTGCAAGCAGGAAAACGACATCCCGTGGGGTGTAAACCGCCGGCGTGTCGTCACCATCAACGACGGCGTGCCGGGCGAGCGCTCGGTGTCGGTGGCGTGCATGCACTGTTCGGACGCGCCGTGCATGGCCGTGTGCCCGGTCGATTGCTTCTACCGCAGCGAGGAAGGCGTCGTGCTGCACGACAAGGACCTGTGCATCGGTTGCGGCTACTGTTTCTACGCCTGTCCGTTCGGCGCGCCGCAGTTTCCGCAGGCGGGAGCGTTCGGCGTGCGCGGCAAGATGGACAAGTGCACGTTCTGCGCGGGCGGTCCGGAAAAGGACAACTCGGAGGCCGAGTTCAAGAAGTACGGGCGCAACCGGCTGGCCGAGGGCAAGCTGCCGGCCTGCGCCGAGATGTGCGCGACGAAGGCGCTGCTCGCCGGCAACGGCGACGACATCGCCGACATCTATCGGCAGCGCGTGCTGACGCGCGGCAAGGGCAGCGACGTCTGGGGCTGGTCGACGGCCTACGGACGTCCTGAAGCGCCCAAATCCGCGCCCGGACCCGCGGTCGCACCGGCCCCGGGAGGCAAATCATGATTTCGCGCCTGATGCGGGCGATGGCCATCGCTTCCGGCGCGATGGCGGCGCTGATGCTCTCCGGCTGCGGCGAGCGGCCGCAGGTCATCGACTACAAGCAGGGCAAGTACCAGGGCAAGCACGACGAGCCTCCGTACATGGCCGCGCCGTTCAACGGCAACAAGGACCAGTGGGAGCGCGACATCCGCAATCGCACGCAGAACCAGAACGAATATCGGCGCATGGGTTCCTGAAGATGCCGGCGATGCAAGGTTCGTCGATGTTCACGGTGGTGCGCTCCGCTGTGCTCGCGGTTGGCTTGGCATTGGTGTGCCGACGCCGCCGCGCAGTCTCCGGCGGTGTCGCCGCCGGAAGCCGCGCAAGCCAAGACGCAGGCCAGCCAGCAGCAAGCGCAGCCGCTCAACAATCAGCCGCTGTGGAAGGAAATCCGTTCCGGCGAGCCGCAGTTCACGAGCCTTCCCGGGCGTGAAACCAATGTCCTGATCCAGCCGCGGGGCCAGACATGGCGCGCGCTGCGCGTGCCGGTCGCGACCGCCGGCGGGTTCCTGGTCGCGTTGGCCGTGATCATCTTGGGGGGCTTCTACCTGTGGCGCGGACCGATCACGTTGCACGCCGCGCCCACCGGGCGCCTCATCGAGCGCTTCACGGTCGTCGAGAGGTTCGTGCACTGGACGGTGGCCATCACGTTCGCGACACTCGCCATTACCGGTCTCATCATCACGTTCGGCAAGACCGTGCTGCTGCCGCTGATCGGCTACACGCTGTTCTCGTGGTTGGCGATCCTCGCCAAGAACCTGCACAACTTCGTCGGCGCGGTCCTCGTGGTGGCGCTGCCGGTCATGATCGTGCTGTTCGCGCGCGAAACATCTTCCGCGCGTACGACTGGACCTGGCTCAAGAAGGGCGGCGGCATGCTGACCGGGGAGCACGTTCCGTCGGGCAAGGCCAACGCCGGCCAGAAGTTCCTGTTCTGGGTGATGGTGGTGTTCTTCGGGCTCACGCTGATCGTCACCGGGCTCATCCTCGATTTCCCGAACTTCGACCAGACGCGCCAGACCATGCAGAGCGCCAACGTGATGCACATGATCTGCGGCATCCTGGCGACGTGCCTGCTGATGGGCCACGTCTACCTCGGCACGATCGGCATGAAGGGCGCCTACGACGCGATGCGCACCGGCTATGTCGACGAAACGTGGGCGAAGGAGCACCACGAATATTGGTACAACGACGTGAAGAGCGGGAAGACGCACGCTGCCGTGGCTCCACCAGGCGCGGCACACCGTCCGGCGTGATTCTTCGCGTCCGCAACGAGCAATAGGGGGAGGAAGCGCAACGATGAAGACGATCCGTGCATTGCTTGCGGCAGCATTCGTGGTCGCGTCATTCGGCATTGCCGTGGCGAAACTGCCACCGCCGCCGCCTTTGACCGACGCGCAAAAGGCCGAGGCGAAAGCCAAGGCCGATGCCGCGGCCGACCTGGCAAAACAACAACAAGCCAAGGCCGAGGATCGCGTTGCCGCGCAGTATTTCGCCAGCATGAAAGCCCAGGGCAAGGCCGTCCCGCCTCCGCAGATGGCGGCGGCCGCACCGGCGGCTTCGGCGAAAGCGGCAGCGCCCGCGAAAAAGAAATAGCGGCGTCGGGTTGCGAAGGAGTTTCCGACGGGGGCCTCGTGCCCCTGTTTTTTTGCCGCGGCAACCGCATCGGCGCAGAGAACAACAGCCCACCCGTGTGTTTAGGGGCGCCTCTTCAATCGCGATATAATGCGCGGCTCGCGGAGAGATGGCCGAGTGGTCGAAGGCGCTTGACTCGAAATCAAGTATAGGCGGAAGCCTATCTAGGGTTCGAATCCCTATCTCTCCGCCATTTCCAATGCAGGCGGATGGTCGTTCCGCCCCTAGCCGGATTTCGCCTTCAGCCGCTCGGCGAACTTGGCGCGATCGATGATCATGCGCTCGTGGATCCCGGATCCGATCTCTTCGGTACCGTCCGTCGCGTTAAGCCTGAATTCGACGCGCCGACCGTCGACCGCGATGACTTCCGCATTGGCCATGACGCTGCGGCCGACGGGCGTGGCCGCCAGGTGACGCACGTCGACGCGTGTGCCAAGCGCACTTTCGTTTGCGTCCAGGTAGGGCTTGATGGCGTTGAGCGCCGCATTCTCCATCATCATGATCATGATCGGCGTCGCCAGAACCGGAGGCAACATCGCATCCTTGAAACGGTTGGCCAAGTGTTCAGGAGTCACGACCAGGGCAAACGCGCCCTTGGCGCCAACCGGGATCGTATGCATCGGATGACCTGTCTGATCAGGGAGCGGAACGCCGCCAGCTTGCGCTCATTTGCCTGTCTCGAGGAGGTTCAGGGACGGTGGGCTTCCGCGATTCGTCCGACCTGACATCTTTGGCCGGACGAGTTCGCTCCCCTTCCTGCGTGCTAGACTCGCCGCGACATGAGAGGCAGCCCATGAAAACTCGCCCCTCGCGCATCGACGAGTCGATCACGATGGTCGTTCTCGCGGTGCTGGTCGTCGGCGTTTTCCTCGTCATTGCGCCGTTCCTGACGGCCATCGTGTGGGCGGTGGTCCTGGCGGCGTCGACCTGGCCGGTGTTCACATGGGCGCGGCGACGCTCTGGCGGCCGCTCGGCGCTCGCGGCGACCGCGGTCACCGTGGGCATCCTCGTCGTTGTCGTCACACCGTTCGTCATTGTCGGCTCGACGCTTGCCGAGAATTCCGACCGCGTCTCGACATTCGTGCGTGGACTGGTCGAGCGCGGACCGCCCGATCCGCCGGCGTGGGTGGCGCAGTTGCCGATGGTCGGCCCGCGGCTCGCCGACTACTGGGCGTCATTCGCGCACGACAACGTGGCACTGCTCGAGGAACTCAGGAAATACATCGAACCGGTGAGGGCGTTCGCGCTGAAGGGCGGCGCAAGCGTCGCCGAGGGACTGGTGCAACTCACGCTGTCGGTGCTGATCGCGTTTTTCTTCTTCCGCGACGGCGATGCGATCGTCGCGCGGCTGCGCGGGGCCGTTGGCCGCATCGCGCCGGACCGGGGCCTGCACATGCTGCAGGTTGCGCTCGCCACGACGCGCGCGGTCGTCTACGGCATCCTCGGCACGGCGCTCGCGCAGGGCGTATTGATGGCGATCGGGCTGTGGATCGTCGGCATCAAGGCCGCGCCGCTGCTCGGGATGGCCACGTTCTTCCTGTCGCCGGTTCCGGTGGGGCCGCCGCTCGTGTGGATTCCTGCAAGCATCATCCTGTTCATGCAAGGCGAGCAGGGCTGGGGGATCTTCCTGTTCTTCTGGGGCCTTCTCGTCGTCTCGTCGGTCGACAATGTCATCAAGCCGATGATCATCAGCCACGGCAGCGACTTGCCGTTCATCCTGGTGCTGCTCGGCGTGCTGGGCGGCGTCGTGGCGTTCGGCTTCATCGGCGTGTTCCTGGGCCCCGTGCTGCTCGCGATCGGCTTTGCCATGATCAAGGAGTGGGCGGGTTCCGCGCCTTCTGCCCCCGCCGACGAGCCGCCGTCACGCCCCCATTCCTGAATGTGCCCGGTGTTCAATGAACGCGCCCGCAAATGAAAACGGCCGGTGGTGTGAGCCGCCGGCCGTTGCGTTCGAGGCTTATCAGAACACCGAGCACATCACGACGGCGCTCGGGCCGTTGCCCTCGGGGACCCAACCGCGGTTCAGCATCGCACGGCGCACCGAAAGGTCGATGCTGTAGCGGTGGTTGGCGTCGTTGCGGTTGTCGAAGAACCGGTAGACCGGAAGCGTGCCCGCGGGGCAGACGCCGTTGGCGTCGGGAATCTGAATGTAGAACGCCGATGCCGTTTCCAGGTTCCACACGCCGGGCCAGTGCGCGAGCACGAACTGGCATTCCGAGGAACTCGCAGTGAAGTAATGCGAATTGATGAGCCCGCCCGCATAGAACCGGCACACCGGCACCGACCCCTGTGGCGCCGCGATGGGCGACAGGAACGCGTAGAAATACGACCCCGTCCGCTGGAATATGCCCGACAGGTACGTGTCGACGTAGTTGATTTCCGCCGGTGAGGCAGTGATGAAATAGTGATCGAGGTCGGCGCGGTAGTACTCGACGACCTGGAAGGCGCCCGGTGGCGCCGTGCTGCCGCCGGGCAGCGTGCTCTGTATGGCCAGGCCCGTGTCGAGCAGGCCGGTGCCGCAAAGGGCCACGTCGGCGCAGAACGAGTCGAACGCGAAATCGCGCGCGGTGCCGGTCACGATGTCCAGCACGCGGCCCGGTGTCAGCATGGGGTTGCGTGCGAGCATCAGCGCCGCGGTTCCGGACACCAACGGCGCCGCGAAACTGGTGCCGCGTCCGGCCAGGTAGACGGCGTTGCCGGGGATCGTCGTGCCATCGTTGCCGGTCGAGACGATGAGCCCTGCCGTCGGAAGGTCGCCGCCCGGGGCCGACACGTTGATCCGGCTGCCGAAGTTGGAGTAGCTGGTCAGCGTGCCGTCCTGCGTGTGCGCGGAGACAGTGATGACGCCGCTGCAGTTCGCGGGCGTGAAGTCCTCGACGTCTGCCGACGAGTTGCCGGCGGCGGCGACGACCACCGCGCCCGTCGCGAGCGCGTCGTCGATGGCTTCCTGGATCGACTGGTCGCAAGGGCCAACGCCGCCCAGGCTGAGGTTGATGACCTTGGCCGGCGTGGTGTTCGGCGGAATGCCGTCGATCGGCACGCCGGTGGACCACAGCATGCCTTCGAGGATGTCGTCGAACGTGCCGCCGCACTTGCCGAGCAGCGCGCACGGGCAGGATCATCGCGCCCGTCGTGAGGCCGGCGATGCCGATGCCGTTGTTGGTGTTCGCGGCAATCTGTCCGGAAACGAAGAGCCCGTGGAAGAAGCTGTCCTCGGCCGGCCCGCATTCGCCGCTGCTCCAGTCGCCTTCGTCACGCGGATTCGGGTCGCGGGCGTCGCCATCGCGCGCCCGGTCGGGATCGCTGATGAAGTCGTAGCCGGGGAGCACGCGTCCGTCGAGGTCGGGATGCGGCAGGATGCCGGTGTCGACGACGGCGACGACGATGCCCGACGAGTCGGGCTGCAGCGCCCACGCCGCTTCGGCGTTGACGCCGGACAGCGGATCGTTCAGCGACCACTGCTGCGGGTAATAGGGGTCGTTGGGCGCCGCGAAGGGCATCGCGCGCTTGACCGGATCGGCATACTGGACCGCGCCGTCCTGCTGCAGCGTGTCCGCCATCTGCGCCAACCGGGAAGGCGATTGGGGAGCGTCGACGCGCAACACCCAGACATTGCCGATCTGCCGCTCGACGGCAAGATTGGTCCCGATGCGGCTTCCCAGCCGTGACAGCAGCGCAGCCCAATCCGGCACGGCGCCATCCTTCAGTCGCACCATCAGCTGCTGTCCCGGTGCCGTGGCGGAGGGCGGGAGTGCCGGCGCCGCCTTGCTGGTGAGCGACGCCACGTGTGGCGTTTCCGCCCACAGGACGCCGCGGTCATTGCGCAGCGCCTTCAGGGCGGCTGCAATCGCCGCGCTGTCCTGCGGTACCGCCAGCGCGAGATCGAGCGCGCCGGTCCGCGTCGTTCCGGTCAGCGTCAGCCCGGTCCCGACCAGCGCTTCGAGCTTGGCCTTGGCCCCGGGGGGCAGCGTCCCCGCGGCCGCGGTGTAGGGATGCAGACGGACGCGGATGGACGAGACCGTCGCGGCCGTCGCGGGCAGGGCCATTGCGACTGTCATGGCCAGCATGGCCGCGAATACCGCCAACTTCGATGCGCGAAAATGCATGCTCAACGCTCCCAGGCAAACGACCGGCGGAACTCCGGATCGATTAATGCGAGCAAGTCCGATGCCAGCGGCCACGATACCGCTGCCCCTATGACAGGAGGATACGCCGGAGCCACATGAAATGGCTAGCCGAAGCCTTTGGACTGCTTAGGATTTTGCGGCCTTGATTGCTGCACTGCGGTCTCGCTCCATGTTCTGGCGGTACGGCGCGAGCGTGGTGACCATCTGGGCGAAGATCTTGGGGCTGGCCGCGATGACCTGGCCGCCGTGCAGGTAGTCGCCTTCGCCGGTCAGGTCGCCGATCAGTCCGCCCGCCTCGAGGACCAGCAGGCTGCCTGCCGCGACGTCCCACGGGTTCAGGCCCACTTCCCAGAAGCCGTCGTAGAAACCGGCGGCGACGTAGGCCAGGTCGAGCGCTGCGGCGCCCGGGCGGCGCAACCCGGCCGTCTGCGTGATCATCGCCTTCATCATCTGCAGGTAGGTGTCGAGGTAGCTGCCGTCGCGGAACGGGAAGCCCGTTCCGATCAGGCAGTCGCGAAGATGCTGCCGGCGCGCGACGCGGATGCGCCGGTCGTTGAGGAACGCGCCGCGGCCGCGCGTGGCGGTGAACAGATCGTTGCGCACGGGATCGAAGATGACGCCTTGCTGGACGACGTCCTTGTGCGCGACGGCGATCGACACGCAGTACTGCGGAAAGCCGTGCAGGAAATTGGTCGTACCGTCGAGCGGATCGATGATCCAGACGTATTCGGCGTCGGGATTGGCGCCCTTGTTCGTGCCTTCCTCGGCAAGGATGGCGTGGTCGGGATAGGACTTGAGGATCGTCTCGACGATCGCCGCCTCGGCGCCATGATCGATTTCGCTCACGAAGTCCTTCGGACCCTTCGCGGTGACGGTGAGGAGGTCGAGTTCGCGTGCGCCGCGGTTGATGATGTTGCCGGCGCGGCGCGCGGCCTTGACGGCCGTCGTGAGCATGGGATGCATGGCGTATTGTTACTGCAATGAGGTCGCGGGCTTTGGTGCCGCCGCGTGTCAAAAGAGCGGAATGCGGCTATTTTACCTGCTTTCCCGCACGACCTCCGATAAGTGACCCATCCATACGCCGCACTCGCGCGCATTCGCATCGTGCTCGTGCGCACCCGCCATCCGGGCAACATCGGCGCTGCCGCGCGTGCGATGCTGACGATGGGACTCTCGCGCATGGTGCTGGTCGCCCCCGCGCGCTTTCCCGATACCGAAGCGGTTGCGCTGGCCACCGGTGCGACCGGCGTGCTCGACGCCGCGCAGGTAGTGGCAACGCTTGACGAGGCGCTCGCCGGCTGTGCGCTTTCCATCGGCTTGTCGGCGCGTCCGCGTGAATATGCGGGGCGCGTGCTGGCGATTCGCGAAGCTGCCGGCGAGGCGATTGCGGCAACCGCCGCCGGCGACGTGGCGCTCGTCTTCGGCACGGAAATGTCGGGGCTTTCCAACGAGGAACTCGCGCGCTGCGCGATAGCCGCGACGATTCCCGCCAACGACGCGTACGCATCGCTCAACGTCGCCGCCGCCGTGCAGGTCGCGGCCTACGAACTGCGGGTCGCGTCGGGCGCCGGGCACGTATGGTCCGCGACGCGCTTCACCGCGGCGACGCACGACGAAGTCGAATCGCTTTATGCGCACGCGCGGCGCACGCTGACGGCGCTGCGCTTCCTCGATCCGGGCAATCCGCGCCGCCTGCTGCCGCGGCTGCGGCGGCTCTTCGGACGCGCGAAGCTGGAGCGCGAGGAGGTGAACATCCTGCGCGGAATATTGGCCCGCGTCGACGAATTCGTCGGCAAGGCGGGCAAGCGATGACGCGCTGGTTCGCGCGCGTCGGCCTGCCGCTTTCGCAGGACGAGCGCGTGGTCGTCGCCGACTGGACGCGCAGCGTGGCGCCGGCGGCAGCCCTGACGGCCGTTGCATCGTGGCAGGAGGTCGCGCAAATCGTCCGCGCAACCGATGCCGATTCGACGTGGTGGGACGACGAGGAGGCGGAGCGCGAACGCCTGTGGGCGCGGGCATCGGAGCGGTGGAGCGAATCCGAATTGCTCGAATCGCTCGACGCGGCGGCGCGCGGGATGAACGTGGAGATCCATGGCGCGGCATCCGCGGCCGCGGCGGCGGCGGGCATGGCCGACGAACGCATCGTCGCCGAGGCGTCCGGCATGGCGTTGCTGGCGGCGCATCAGCGCGCGCTGGCGGAAATGGCCGGCGCGTTGGCGGACCACCGCTTTGTCCTCAAATACGCGCTGTTCGCGGCCGGCCGCTGGCCGCTCGGTTATCATTTCGCGCGCCTCGTCGTCTTCTGAAGCGGCGAGCGCGCACGATGCGTCCCGATTCCGCCCTCGCCGACACGCCCGAAACGCCGGTTGCGTGCCGCAACTGCAACGCTCCCGCGACCGGCGAATACTGCGCAACGTGCGGCCAGGAGACGCGAATCAAGCTGCCGACGGCGCGCGTCTTCCTGCGCGAGGCCACGGGCCGCTATGTCGCCCTCGACGGCCGGCTGTGGCGGACGCTGGCCGCGCTTCTATTTCACCCGGGATTTCTGACGCGCGAATATCTGCTCGGCCGCAGGCGGCGCTACATCCGCCCGGCACGACTCTTCCTCGTACTCTCTCTGGCGCTCTTCGCCGCGATTCGAATCTTCGCCGATGCGCCGGTCATCATCAGCGACGATTCGACCGCGAAGGAAAGCGCCAAGGCAGCGGCTAATGCGGCCGTGAAGTTCGACGCGGACGAAACAGGCGGCGACATCGGCCTCGTGCCGGGCGTTGTAATTCACATCGACCGCAACCTCAAGCTCAGTGTCGAGGGTGCCGATTCGCCGCTGACGCGGGAATTGAAGAAGCGCTTCGAGCATTTCAACGGGCTCAACAACCAGGAGAAGTCGGAGCAGATTTTCGGGGGCGCCGTGCGCTACGGCCCTTACGCGATGTTCGTGCTGATGCCCGCATTCGCGTTCCTGCAAATGATCGTGTACGCGGGCCGGGGACGGCGCTATCCGGACCGGCCCAGGCGGTACGCCGAGCATCTCGTCTTCGCCGCACACACGCACGCGTTCCTGTTTCTGGTTGGCGTGCTGGCGCTGGCGATTCCGGTCACGCCACTGCGCGTGGCGCTCGCGACCTGGTGTCTGGTCTATGGCCTGTGGGCCACGAAGATGGTGTATCGCGGCCGATGGATCGGTCTCGTGGGCCGAGCCGGCTTCGTCGGCTTCTCCTACCTGATTCTGTTCGGCTTCGTCATCGCCGGCCTGTTGCTGGCGGCGATCCTGCTGCACTGATCAGGGGGATTTGCAGGCTTTTGCCGCGTCTTCCTTGAAGCGGGCGAGGCGCGTTTCGTGGCGTGCCTTGCGCTTTTCGGTGGCGCTGATCGCCGTGTCGTAGCGTTCGCACATGCTCTTGCCGGAGCAACTCTCGCGCGCCTTCTTGTCGTGCGCGATGGAATCGATGGCCCCGGTAAGCGAGCGCTGCTCGGCGGCGACCTTCTTGGTGGCCTTCGCGCATTGTTTCGACGGCTCGGGGGCGGCGGGACTGGCCGCGGGCTGGGCCGCAGCCGGCGGCGCGATGGAGACGGCCAGAAGCAACGGGAGCAGGCATGCTGCGCGGGTCATGTCGAAGTCTCTCATGGCCTGGCGCGGGGAGACCCGCGCCCTTAGGAAAGCCGTAATGCGAAAACCCAGTTTAGCAAACGGCCCCCCGCGCGTGCGCTGAATACTTGAGTGAAATAATCGGAAATGGGACAATTGCGCCATGTTCGACCGACTTCGCGAAGACATGGCGGTGGTGTTCGACCGCGACCCGGCCGCCCGGACCAAGTGGGAAGTGCTCACTTGCTACCCGGGACTGCACGCGCTCGTCTGGCACCGCAACGTGACCCATCCGCTGTGGGGCGCCGGCCTGCGCTGGCTGGCGCGCTGGCTGGCGCATTGGAGCCGGTGGCTGACCGGCATCGAAATCCATCCGGGCGCCACGATCGGCCGGCGGGTCTTCATCGACCACGGCATGGGTGTCGTCATCGGCGAGACTGCGGTTATCGGCGACGACTGCACGCTGTATCACGGGGTGACGCTCGGCGGCACGTCCTGGAACAAGGGAAAGCGCCACCCGACGCTGGGCCGCAACGTCGTGATCGGCGCCGGCGCCAAGGTCCTCGGCCCGCTGCTCGTCGGCGACGGCGCCAAGATCGGCTCCAACGCCGTCGTCGTCCGTGACGTTCCGGCCGGGGCGACCGCCGTGGGCATTCCGGCGCGCCTGGTGACCGCCGACGACCAGGAACGGCGCGAGGCGCAGGCCGCGAAGATCGGATTCTCGCAATACGCGATCGTGGCGGACATGAACGACCCCGTGGTCCAGGCCATCCACCGGTTGCTCGACCATGCCGCGGCGACCGAGGCCCGCTTCGACAAGCTGGTTGCCCTGCTGCAGCGCGGAGGCGTCGACTGCGGCGACGCCAAGGCGACGGCCGAGCGGTTCGACCCGGCCCAAATCAACAAAATGCTTGAGTGAACTTATGGGTCTTTTAGTTGACTAAATTGTTCGGGTATAGGACAATCCTCTCTGTCCTGGACAAAATCTACCTGACAGCTTCCTCGGGCTGCCATGATGCAAAGGACTCAAGACCATGCGCCTGACCACCAAAGGACGATTCGCCGTCACGGCGATGATCGACGTCGCGATGCACGGCGCAAAGAGACCCGTGACGCTGGCGGCTGTTTCCGAGCGCCAGCGCATTTCGCTGTCCTATCTCGAGCAACTCTTCGGCAAGTTGCGGCGCAACGGCCTGGTCGACAGCGTGCGCGGCCCGGGCGGCGGGTACAGCCTGGCCCGCGCGTCGGACACGCTGTCGGTCGCTGACATCATTCTTGGCCGTGGACGAGCCGATCGACGCCACGCAATGCGGTGGCCGCGAAAATTGCAAGGACGACCGCCGCTGCATGACCCACGACCTGTGGGCGGGCTTGAACGATCATATCTTTTCGTACCTGCACGGCGTCACGCTGGCGCAGATGGTCACGCAGCAGAAGCCCGCCGAGGTCTCGGTACTGCAGGATCATCGCCAGAGCCAGAACGCGACGCCACCGTGCAAGTCGCCCGTCGACTGCCTGATGCCATCAGACGCCATGAAGCTTCCGATCTATCTCGATTATTCGGCGACGACGCCGGTCGACCCGCGCGTCGCGCAGAAGATGGTCACGTACCTGACCGAGGAGTTCGGCAATCCGGCCTCGCGCTCGCATTCGTTCGGCTGGACCGCGGAGGCCGCCGTGGAAGAGGCGCGCGGGCACGTCGCCGCGCTGGTCGGCTGCGATCCCAAGGAACTGGTGTGGACGTCCGGCGCGACGGAGTCGATCAACCTCGCGCTCAAAGGCGCGGCGCACTTCTACAAGGACAAGGGCAAGCATCTCGTCACGGTGCAGACCGAGCACAAGGCCACGCTCGATACGATGCGCGAACTGGAGCGCGAAGGCTTCGAAGTCACGTATCTCGACGTCAAGGACGACGGGCTCCTCGACCTCGACGCGTTCGAGGCCGCGCTGCGACCGGACACGATCGTGGTCTCGGTGATGTTCGTGAACAACGAAATCGGCGTGATCCAGGACATCGCCGCGATCGGCGAGATCTGCCGCGCCAGGGGCATCATTTTCCACGTCGATTCCGCGCAGGCGACCGGCAAGGTTCCGGTGGACCTTGGCAAGCTCAAGGTCGACCTGATGTCGTTCTCGGCGCACAAGACATATGGTCCCAAGGGCATGGGCGCGCTGTTCGTCCGCCGCAAGCCGCGCGTGCGCATCGAGGCGCAGATGCACGGCGGCGGCCACGAACGCGGCATGCGCTCGGGCACGCTGCCCACGCACCAGATCGTCGGCATGGGCGAGGCGTTCCGCATCGCCAAGCTCGAGATGGCGACCGAGAACGAGCGCATCCGCATGCTGCGCGACAGGTTGTGGAAGGGCCTCTCGGAAATGGAGGAGGTCTACGTCAACGGCGACATGGAGCACCGCGTGCCGCACAACCTCAACGCGAGCTTCAACTTCGTCGAGGGCGAGTCGCTGATCATGGCGATCAAGGACATCGCGGTGTCGTCGGGGTCGGCGTGCACGTCGGCGTCGCTCGAGCCGTCGTACGTGCTGCGCGCGCTGGGACGCAGCGACGAACTCGCGCACAGCTCGATCCGTTTCTCGATCGGCCGCTTCACGACGGAAGCCGATGTCGACTACACGATCGCGCTGCTGAAGCGCAAGGTTGGAAAGCTGCGCGAGTTGTCCCCACTTTGGGAAATGCATCAGGACGGCGTGGACCTGAGCAAGATTGTCTGGGCCGCGCACTAGCATTGAAGGAGCACGATCATGGCGTACAGCGAAAAAGTACTGGACCACTACGAGAATCCGCGCAACGTCGGCTCGTTCGCGAAGGATGCGAACGACGTCGGCACCGGGATGGTCGGCGCGCCGGCCTGCGGCGACGTGATGAAGCTGCAGATCAAGGTCGGACCGGACGGCATCATCGAGGATGCCAAGTTCAAGACCTATGGCTGCGGCTCGGCGATCGCGTCGTCGTCGCTCGTCACCGAGTGGGTCAAGGGCAAGACGCTCGACCAGGCGATGACGATCCGCAATACGCAGATCGCCGAGGAACTGGCGCTGCCGCCGGTCAAGATCCACTGTTCGATCCTCGCCGAGGACGCGATCAAGGCGGCGGTCGCCGACTACAAGCAGAAGCACGGCAGCGGTCGCGCGCGAATGAGCCGCATGACAGCGAGGCCGGCGCAAGGTCGCGGCCGACTGATCGCCACAAGGCGACATGGAGAACGATCGATGGCAGTAACCCTCACTCCGACCGCGGCGCAGCACGTGTCCGCGCATCTCGCCAAGCGCGGCAAGGGCGTGGGTCTGCGCCTGGGCGTGCGCACGACCGGCTGCTCCGGACTCGCCTACAAGATCGAGTACGCCGACGACGCGAAGCCCGAGGACATCAAGTTCGAGAGCCACGGCGTCACGGTGGTCGTCGATCCCGAAGAGCCTGCCTTATCTCGACGGCACCGAACTCGATTTCGCGCGCGAGGGCCTGAACGAAGGCTTCAAGTTCAACAACCCGAACGTCAAGGACGAGTGCGGCTGCGGCGAGTCCTTCAACGTCTAGCCGAGTCCTCGCCACCGAATTCACGCCGACGCGTTCGTTCCGCGCGCGCGGATATGCCGTACTTGCGTTGTGACTGGTCTGGCGCAGCAGGTTCCGCGCCATTCGCCTCGGAATGACACGAGTGTTTCTTGAGGCCGCCCATCGGTCATCCGCTCGGGCCATTGAAGATTCGATGATCGATTTCTCCCGCAACCACTTCGACCTGTTCGGCCTGCCGCCCGCGTTTCGCGTCGACGCGGCAGTGCTCGATCGCGCCTATCGCCAATTGCAATCCGATGTGCATCCCGACCGCTTTGCCGGCGGCAGCGACGCGGAGAAGCGCGTCGCGCTGCAATCGTCGGCGCGCGTGAACGAAGCGTATCGCACGCTCAAGAATCCGGTGCAGCGAGCGCAATACCTGCTGCGCCTGCACGGCGTCGATACGGTCGGCGAGACGGATACGGCGCTGCCGCTTTCGTTTCTCGAGCGCCAGCTCGAGCGGCGCGAGCAGGCCGCGGATGCGCAGGCCGACGGCGACGTGCGCACGCTGTCGTCGCTGCTCGCCGAGGCCCGCGCCGAAAGCGCGGAGCTCGAGGCGCGAACTGGCGCAACGGCTGGACGTCGACCACGCGTACGCGGCGGCGCGCATGCAGGTGCGCGAGCTGACGTTCCTGTCCAAGCTCGCCGACGACATCGACGCGATGCTGGCGGCGGTCGAATCCTGATGGCGCTCTTCCAGATTTCCGAACCGGGCGAGTCGCCCGCGCCGCACCAGCGCAAGCGCGCGGTCGGCATCGACCTCGGCACGACCAATTCGCTGGTCGCCACCGTGCGCAACGGCCTCGCCGTCGTGCTGCCGGACGTTGAAGGACGACCGCTGGTGCCGTCGATCGTCCGCTACGGCGAGCACGGCGTGGAAACCGGCTACGCGCGATGGCGCACCAGACCGACGATCCGCAGAACACGATCGTCTCCGTCAAGCGCCTGATGGGTCGCGGCCTGGCCGATCTCGGCCGATGCGCGGCGCTTTCCCTATCGCTTCGTCGACGCGCCGGGCATGGTGAAGATCGGCACGCGCGCCGGCGTGAAGAGCCCGGTGGAAATCTCGGCCGACCTGCTGCGCGCGCTTGCGCGAGCGCGCGGAATCCTGCGCTCGGCGGACCGATCGACGGCGCCGTCGTCACGGTGCCGGCGTATTTCGACGATGCGCAGCGGCAGGCGACCAAGGATGCGGCGAAGCTCGCGGGCCTGCCGATCCTGCGCCTGCTGAACGAGCCGACCGCGGCGGCGATCGCCTACGGCCTGGACAACGCGTCCGAAGGCGTCTACGCGGTCTACGACCTGGGCGGCGGCACCTTCGACATCTCCATCCTGCGCCTGTCGCGCGGCGTGTTCGAAGTGCTGGCGACCAACGGCGACTCCGCGCTGGGCGGCGACGACTTCGACCACCGCGTGTTCTGCTGGATCATCGAAGCGGCCAAACTGCCGCCGCTGTCGCCGTCGGATGCGCGCCTGCTGCTGGTCAAGGCGCGCGAGGCAAAGGAAAATCTGTCCGAACACGACTCCGCGACGATCCTGGCAACGCTTGCCGGCGGGCAATCGGTCAACCTCACGCTGACCAAGGCCATCTTCACCGAAATCACCGCCAACCTCGTGGCCAAGACGCTGCAGCCGGTCAAGCGCGCATTGCGCGACGCGCAACTGCAGCCGAGCGACATCAAGGGCGTCGTGCTGGTCGGCGGCGCGACGCGCATGCCGCAGGTGCGCCGCGCCGTCGCCGAGTTCTTCGGCCAGCCGCCGCTCACCAATCTCAATCCGGACGAGGTCGTGGCGCTCGGCGCGGCGGTCCAGGCGAACAAGCTCGCCGGCAATCGCGAGCGCGACGACGACTGGCTGCTGCTCGACGTCATTCCGCTGTCGCTCGGGCTCGAGACGATGGGCGGGCTCACCGAGAAGATCATTCCGCGCAATTCGACCATTCCGATCGCGCGCGCGCAGGAATTCACGACGTACAAGGACGGCCAGACCGCGATGGCGATCCACGTCGTGCAGGGCGAGCGCGAAAAGGTCGCCGATTGCCGCTCGCTGGCGCGTTTCGAGTTGCGCGGCATTCCGCCGATGGTGGCGGGCGCCGCGCGCATCCAGGTGACGTTCCAGGTCGACGCCGACGGCCTGCTCGACGTCGCGGCGCGCGAGCAGACGACCGGCGTCGAGGCGACGATCACCGTCAAGCCGTCCTACGGACTTAGTCCGACGGCGAGATCGCGAAGATGCTCGCCGACTCCTTCGCGCACGCCGCCGACGACATGCAGGCGCGCGCGCTGCGCCGAGGCGCAGGTCGAGGCCGACCAGATCGTCGCGGCCACCGAGGCCGCGCTGGCGGTCGATGGCGAACTCGTCGGCGATGCCGAACGGGCGGCGATCGACGCCGCGCTCGCCAATCTCCGCCGCTTGCGCGAGCGGAACCGACCATCGGGCGATTGCGCGCCGCCGTCGAAGCGCTCAATCACGCGACCGGCGAATTCGCCGCACGGCGCATGGACCGCAGCGTGTCGCGCGCGCTGACCGGCAGGCGCGTCGACGCGCTCTCGGACTGAACGGCGATGCCCGAGATCGTCGTCCTGCCCGCACGCGGAGATCTGTCCCGAGGGCAAGACCTTCGAGGCGCAATCCGGCATGTCGGTCCTCGACAACCTGCTCGAGCACGACGTGATCGTCGAGCATGCGTGCGAGAAATCCTGCGCGTGCACGACCTGCCACGTGATCGTGCGCGAGGGATTCGACTCGCTGCCGCCGTCGTCCGAGGACGAGGACGACCTGCTCGACCGCGCGTGGGGCTTGACGCCGCTGTCGCGGCTGTCGTGCCAGGCGATCGTCGAGGACAAGAAGCTGGTGATCGAGATTCCCAAGTACACGATCAACCAGGTGAAGGAGGGGCGATGAAGTGGACCGACGTGAGCGACATCGCCATCGCCCTCGCCGACGCGCATCCGGACGTCGACCCGCGCTACGTGCGCTTCACCGACCTGCACCGCTGGGTCTGCGAACTCGAAGGCTTTGCCGACGATCCGGCGCGCAGCGGCGAGAAGATCCTCGAGGCGATCCAGATGGCGTGGATCGACGAGGTCTAGCCTGCGCGATGATTCCCGTTCCGATCACCGCGCTCTATGCCGGCTTGCTCGCGCTGCTCATGCTGGTGCTGGCGTTGCGCGTCATTCGTCTGCGGTGGAAATTGCGCGTCGGCTTCGGGGATGGCGGCGACAAGGCGATGTCGCGCGCGATACGCGTGCATGGCAACGCCACCGAGCATGTGCCGATCGCGCTCGTCCTGCTGCTCGTCGCGGAACTCAATCACGCCAGCCCGATGCTGCTGCACGGATGCGGCATCGTGCTCGTCGTCGCCCGGGTGCTGCACGCGATGGGTCTCGGCCGCTCGGCGGGCGCGTCGTGGGGAAGGATGGCCGGCACCATCGGCACCGTCGGCGTGGTCGTCGCGCTCGCCGCTGTCGATATTGCGGCGTACCTTCGCTAGCGGAAGAGGTTCAGCACGCCGTCCAGCCCGCAGTGGTCGATCGCGTGCGTTGCCTTCGCGCGCACGACGGGCTTGGCGCGGTAGGCTACCGAGACGTCGGCTTCCGCGAACATCGGCAGGTCGTTCGCGCCGTCGCCGATGGCGACCGTCAGGCCCGATTTGCCGGCCAGTTCCCGCTGGAGACGCGCGAGCGTCGCGGCCTTGACGGCGGCGTCGACGATCGGACCTTCGATGCGTCCGGTCAGTTTTCCGTCCTCGACCTCGAGCGTGTTGGAAATCGTGTAATCGAGTCTCAGGCGCGCCTTGAGACGGTCGGTGAAGAACGTGAAGCCACCGGAAAGCAGCGCGGTCTTGGCGCCGGCCGCCGCAAATCCCTGCAGCATGCGCTCGGCACCGGGCGACAATCGCAGGCGCTCGTCGTAGACGCGCTCGAGCGCCGCGACCGGCAGGCCGGCCAGCAACGCCACGCGGCGGCGCAGGCTCTCCGCAAATTCGACTTCTCCGCGCATCGCACTTGCCGTGATTGCGGCGACTTGAGGCTTGATGCCCTGCATGTCGGCGATCTCGTCGATGCATTCGATGGTGATCAGCGTCGAGTCCATGTCCATCGCGACGAGCCGCACATCGGCGAGTCGCCGGTCGCGCGGCACGAACGCCGCGTCGCAACCGCGGTCCACGGCGGCCGCAAGCAACGCGTCATCGGCGTCGATTCCGGGAAAGCGATAGGCGGGCGGCACGCCGGCGCCGAATGGAATGATGGCACCCGCGCGCGTTTGCGCGGCCAATTGCGACAGCGCCTCCGGCGTCACTGCCGGGGCCTGCACGATGAAGTCGGTCTGTATCAAGCTGGGAAAACCGGATGGGAAGGCGGCGTCAGGCGCGAGGGCTGACCCGGCTCGCGCACTCCTTGGCTCGCGCACGGGCTTCATCGATGTCACGGCCGCGCGCGAGCGCCACGCCCATCCGGCGCTTCTTGTAGGCCTCGGGCTTGCCGAAGAGCCGCAGGTCGGAATCGGGCACGCGCAATGCATCGGCCACGCCTTCGTAGCGCAGGCCGCGCGCGTCGATGCCGCCATAGATCACAGCCGACGCGCCCGGCGAGGTGAGCCGCGTGTCGACGGGCAGTCCGAGAATCGCGCGCGCATGCAGGTCGAATTCGGTGTGCGTCTGCGTGCACATCGTCACCATGCCGGTGTCGTGCGGGCGCGGACTCACTTCGGAGAACCAGACCATGTCGCCCTTGACGAACAGCTCGACGCCGAAGATCCCGCGGCCGCCCAGCTCCGCCGTCACTTTGCCCGCAATGTCGCGCGTCTTCGCGAGCGCGACCGCCGACATCGGCTGCGGCTGCCACGACTCGACATAGTCGCCATTGACCTGGACGTGTCCGATCGGCTCGCAGAAGTGGGTCTCGACGTCGCCGCCGGCACCTAAGGCGCGCACGGTAAGTTGCGTGATCTCGTAGTCGAAGTCGATGAAGCCCTCGACGATTACGCGCGACGAACGCACGCGGCCGGCGCTCTCGGCGTATTGCCACGCGGCGGCGACGTCGGCCTTCGTCTTGACCAGCGACTGTCCCTTGCCCGACGACGACATCACGGGCTTGATGACGCACGGATAGCCGATGCCGCCGTCGATCGCGGCCTCCACCGTCGCCAGGCTGTCCGCGAATCGGTACGGAGATGTCGGCAGGCCAAGCTGCTCGGCGGCGAGGCGCCTTATACCTTCGCGGTTCATCGTGAGCTGCGCCGCGCGCGCGGTAGGGATGACGATCGCGCTTCCCGCCTTTTCGATCTCGACCAGCACATCGGTCGCGATGGCCTCGATTTCCGGCACGATGATGTCGGGCCGCTCCTGCTCGATAAGGCGCTTGAGCGCGGCCGCGTCGGTCATCGTGATCACATGCGCCCGATGCGCGACCTGATGGCCCGGCGCGTTGGCGTAGCGGTCCACGGCGATGGTTTCCACGCCGAGGCGCTGCAGCGCGATGATGACCTCCTTGCCGAGTTCGCCGCTGCCCAGCAGCATGACGCGGGTCGCGGTCGGAGAGAGCGGGGTGCCGATGTGCATGGTTCAGCCGTGACGGGTAGTGGGACGGCGCCGATGAAGCCTGGGGAGCCGCGGCGGAATATTCATAGCGACAACCCGTCTGAGCGTGGGGCTGTTGCATCGCAATATTATAGAGGCCACGGACATTTCGCGGCGTTATACTTAACGGCTTCCGCGCGCCAATCCAAAGGGCCGCGGCCGAACCTGCAAATGGAGGGAAGACATGCAACTGCGCATAGGCGACGAAGCGCCTGACTTCACGGCGGACACCACCGAAGGAAAGCTGCACTTCCACGATTGGATCGGCAACGGGTGGGCGATCCTGTTCTCGCATCCGAAGGATTTCACGCCGGTGTGCACGACCGAACTGGGCTACATGGCGAAGTTGAAGCCCGAATTCGACAAGCGCAACACCAAGATCGTCGGACTGTCGATCGATCCGGTAGCCGATCACACGCGCTGGGCGAAGGACATCGAGGAGACGCAGGGGACGGCGGTCAACTATCCGATGATCGGCGATCCCGACCTCACGGTAGCCAAGCTCTACGACATGATCCATCCCAACGCGAGCGGCGCGCAGCCGCGCACCGCGGCCGACAACGCGACGATACGTTCGGTGTTCGTCGTGGGACCTGACAAGAAGATCAAGCTGATCCTGACCTATCCGATGACGACCGGCCGCAACTTCGACGAGGTGTTGCGCGTTCTCGACTCGATGCAGCTGACGGCGAAGCACAAGGTCGCAACGCCGGTGAACTGGAAGAGCGGCGAGGACGTCATCATCGCCGGCTCGGTGAGCAACGACGAGGCGAAGGCCAAGTATCCGGACGGCTGGAAGTCGCCCAAGCCTTACCTGCGCATCGTTCCGCAGCCCAAATAGCGGCTAGAGACGCCGGGGGGCCGCTACTTCCGGGGGCGGCCTTTCGGGCGGCTGTCGCGCGACAGCGGCTCGCTGAACGTCGGGCGCGCCGCTTTCGTCGGCCCGGCCGGCGCGGCTTCCTCCGCCAGGGTGAAGTCGATCTTCGTCTGTTCCATGTCGACGCGCGCGACGCGCACGCGGATGCGCCCGGCCAACTGGAACACGCGGCCGCCGCGCTCGCCGATCAGCGCGTGCCGGCCGGCGTCGTAGTGGAAGTAGTCGCGGCCCAGTTCGGTGATGTGCACGAGGCCGTCGATGTTGAGGCCGTCCAGCGTGACGAAGAGCCCGAAGCTCGTGACACCACTGATCGTGCCGTCGAACTCGTAGCCGACCTTGTCCTGCATGAAGTGGCACTTGAGCCAGTTGGTGACGTCGCGCGACGCGTCGTCCGCGCGGCGCTCGGTCATCGATGTGTGCTCGCCCAATTCATCCCACGTCATTCCCGACGGCGTGTGGCGCTTGCCCGCGAGCACTGCCTTCACCGCGCGATGCACGAGCAGGTCGGGGTACCTTCGTATCGGCGACGTGAAATGCGTGTACGCGTCGTAGGCCAGGCCGAAATGCCCTTCGTTCTCCGGCCGGTACTGCGCCTGCGACAGCGAGCGCAGCAGGACGGTCTGCAACAGCTCGAAATCCGGGCGGTTGCGAATGCGAGTCGAGCAGCTTCGCGTAGTCGGCGGGTGTTGGCGCGTCGCCGCCGCCCAACTGCAACGCCGACGTTCGGAGGAAATCGCGCAGCACGGCCAGCTTGTCGGGCGGCGGGCCCTCGTGCACGCGGTAGAGCACGGCATGCCGGTGCTCGGACAGGAACTGCGCCGCGCAGACATTCGCCGCCAGCATGCATTCTTCGATCAGCTTGTGCGCATCGTTGCGCGGCGCGGGAACGATCTGCGTGATCTTGCCGTGCTCGTCGAATTCCAGCGCGAGTTCGACGGTGTCGAAGTCGATGGCGCCACGCTTGTCCCGCGCCGCCGCCAATGTGTGATAGAGCGCGTACAGATTTTGCAGGTGCGGCAGCAGTTCACGCGCCTTGGCATCGGGGGCCTTCGACGGGGCATCGAGCCATTGCCACACCTGCGTGTACGTGAGCCGGGCGCGCGAATGCATGACCGCCGGATAGAACGCGTAGCCCTTGATTGCGCCGGCCGCCGTCACTTCCATGTCGCAGACCATGCAAAGACGGTCGACGCCGCCTTTGAGCGAGCACAACTCGTTCGACAGCTCCTCCGGCAGCATCGGGATTACGCGCCGCGGGAAATAGACGGACGTTCCGCGCTCGCGCGCGTCGCGGTCGATCGCATCGCCGTCGCGCACGTAGTGCGAGACATCGGCGATCGCGACGATCGAGGCGGAAATTCCTGCCCTTTCGCTCGCAATAGACGGCGTCGTCGAAGTCCTTGGCGGTTTCGCCGTCGATGGTGACCAGCGGCAGCGCCGTCAGGTCGACGCGATCCTTGCGGTCGGCGGCGCGGACCTCCGTCGGCAGACGCCTGGCCTGCCGCTCCGCTTCCGGCGAGAACTCGAACGGCAGCGCGTGCTTGCGCAGCGCGATCTCGATTTCGATGCCGGAATCCGTGGCGCTGCCCAGCACTTCCTTGATGCGCGCGATCGCTTCGCGGTTGGCCGCGGGCTGCTCGACGATCTCGGCGACGACCACCTGTCCCGATCGTCGCGCCGTTCGAGATCGCCCGGCGCAACGAGCATGTCCTGGTTGATGCGCCGGTTCTCGGCGACGACGAACCAGATGCCGTGTTCCTCGTGCAGCCGCCCGACGACCTCGCGATTCGCGCGCTCCAGCACCTCGACGATCTCGCCTTCGGGTCGTCCGCGGCGGTCGATGCCGGTCTTGCGCAGCGCGGCGCGGTCGCCGTGCAGCACCTTGTGCATCTCGCGCGGGTTCAGGAAATAGTCGTCGCCGCCTTCGTCCGGGACGAGGAATCCGAAGCCGTCGGGATGCCCCTGCACGGTGCCGATGACGAGGTCGAGCTTGGCGACGACGCAGAGCTCGCCCTTGCGGTTGGTGAGGAGCTGTCCGTCGCGCTCCATCGCCGCCAACCGGCCATGGAACGCTTCGCGTGCGACGGGTCCTACGCCGAGTTCGCGCGTCGAGGTCGGCGGGGGGCAGTGGCGTGCCGGCATTGCGCAGCGCCGCCAGGATTGCCTCGCGCGAAGGCAGCAACGCAGGATCGATGTCGGCGCCGTGCGAGCGGCGTGCATCAACGCTGCGCGGCATGGCGGTCGCAGTCGGTCTCTCCGGAGCGGGCCGGTCGCGCGCGGCAGATTGCTTGCGCGAACCGATTTGCGGGCGGGGCGAAGGCTTGGCGGACTTGGGTGGTTTCTTTGACAAGTTTCTGGCGGAAAAGTAAAATTATAGGTTGCGTTGCCCAGGTGGCGGAATTGGTAGACGCACATGGTTCAGGTCCATGCGCCGCAAGGTGTGGGGGTTCGAGTCCCTTCCTGGGCACCACTTTAACATCGGGGCGCGTGCAACACGCTCTCGATCAATGCCCGCAGTCGCGGGCGTTTTCTTGCCTGTGTTATTTGCCTACCGCCCGGCCAGTATCGCGGCCAGCGCCTCGGGGCTGCGCCAGTGGTGGCCGCAGGTGAAGCGCGGCAGGCGCCACACACTCTCGCTGCCGTCGATGACCTTGGGCTCCGTCGTGAATGCGGCGCGCAGGCCCATCGCGCGGCCTTCGCGCGGCAGGTAATTCTCGAGCAGGAAATCGTTGTGGTGGCCAAACGGATACGCGAAGAACGGCGCGGCGCGGCCGCCCGTGCGAGTGCTGATGTGCGCCATCGCTGCGCGGATCTGCGCATCGGCGTCCGCGGTGTCCGTCACTTGCGTAAAGTCGGCGCGCGCCTGCCGCGAGTGCGCGACGGAATCGAGTGCCGGATGCAGGTGGTCCCAGCTGTGGTTGCCGATATCGATGAGCCCCGTCGCGATGGCAGGCGCCCACCAGTCGTCGCCCAGCGCGCCCGGACGCAAGTACGTGTATTCGGCGTCGAACGTCGTTTCCATCACGCGCCGTGCTTCCGGCGACGCGATCACGAAACTCGTTGCCGACAGCGCAGGCTGCGAACGGCCGGCTTCCGTCGCGCGGAAATCCTGCAGCACGTTCGCGAATCCCCGCTGATAGCCCAGCACCGGGTGGACGAAGTCCGCGAAGTCCCAAACGGGACCATCGTCGAACGTGAGCGCCACCAGCGTCGCATCGCCATCCCGCGGAGATTTCGCCTGGTGCGCTTCGATCGCGTCGACGAGCGTTGCGAGGGAAACGATGCGTGCGCCGGACTCGGCGATCGTGTGCAGGTCTACCGGCAGCGCGATGTGGTCGTTATGCGCGTAGTCCGGCCGCTGGACATGGTGGGAATGATAGGTCAGGACGACGGCCTTCACGCGGCGCCTTCGTGGTGATCGAACCCACGCAAATTACCACGGACGGCCAAGGCGCGGCCGCGGGTCAGTCCTTGTAGGTCACCTGCACGGGTCGGCCGTTGACGCGCAGTTCGCCGGTCGTGACGTCGACCTCGAACAGCGGTTTGTCGCCGTTGAAGAGGCCCCAGCGACCGGTGTTCGGGTCGAATTTGCTGGCGATCTGTGCGGACTCCTCCCACGCCATCTTGTTGCCGGCCCGCATCGCGTAGCACGCGAAGCGGCATTGCGACCACACCATCACGCCGAAGTTGACGTCGGCTTCGCTGTCGTCGAGCCCCACCGGCGCGATCAGCACGCCGTAGTCGACGGTCGCCTTCGGCCCGGTGTTGCCTGCGCGTCCCAGCACGATGCCCATCGCGACGCGATCGCCCTGCTGCGAACCGGGAAAGGCGCTTCCGCCCTGCGTAAACGCGTCGATCTCGACACCGTAGAACCCGCCAGTCCCCGTATGGTCCTGGATTTCGAACACGCCGGCCCACGACGTGCCCTGCGCGAACTTGTTGGCTTGCCCATAGACCGCGACGTTCGCGCCGAAGTTGGAGTAGTTGTTGAGGATCGAAAGATTCGCCCATTCCAGCGTGCGCGAATTCGAATCGGTGGTGAGATGCGTGTACAGCGTGGGAATGACGTACGGCGAGCCGCCCGGCGGTGCGCTTCGCGTCACCGTCAGGCTCGCGGGCAGGTCGTAGACATCGGCCGGGCGGGGTGTTGCGCCCTGGAAATACCCGGTCTGGGCGACCGCGTCGGTGGTTGCGAAGACGGCCAGAACGACTGCTAGCAGAATGCCCATGACGAACCTCTAGGAGGAGACGGGCTTTCGGGCTCCGACGAATCGGAGCCCTTAAGGAGGCCCGGGACGACTTATGACATTAGCATGATTCCCGCGGGCGCCGCGACGGCGATTGGCGGCTTGGCGCCGTTCCATGTGGACTACAGCGGTCCAGAGTCCCGCGAGCCATTTGCGCCTACACAAGGATGCCACGAAAACCGGCGGGATTTGCGGCCGTCGAAAGCGAATATTCGCGTTCCTTAAGACGACGCTAGTCTGCGAGACGCGCCTTCAATGCCTCGGGGCGCAACGTGTCGTAGACCTCGAACGGCTGGTGTATCCACGGATTGTCGGCGAGGTGAGTCGACGTAGAAATCGGGCTGGAACGACCGAGCACGCCTTCCACCACAGCACGGCGGTCTTGAGCGCCGTGATGTGCGGGAAGCGCTTCGGCAGCTCCTTGTAGACGGCTTCGAGCGTGTGGCCCGAGTCGACCATGTCGTCGACCAGCAGCACGCGATCGCCCAATCGCGGCTTCGTCATCGTCATGTGCTCGGCGATCACGAGTTCGCCGCGGATCGTCCCGCCCTCCGCCGTATACGAATGCGTCGACAGGATCGCCAGCGGCAATTCGAAGACGCGCGATAGCACGTCGCCGACGCGCAAGCCTCCGCGCGCGACGCAGATGATCTGGTTGAACTCGAAGCCGGACTCGTGGACGATCAGCGCGAGCCGCTCGACCATCCGGTTGTACTCGTCCCAGCTGAGGTGGAGGTTCACGATTGTCCGATCAACTGAAAGGGTGATGAACGAGGATGGTCTCGGTGCGATCGGGGCCGGTGGACACCATCGCGATGGGCACGCCGGTAAGCGCTTCGATTCGCTGCAGATAGGCGCGCGCGTTGGCGGGCAGCGCCGCGAACGATTTCGCGCCGACGGTGGACTCGCGCCAGCCGGGCATCGTCTCGTAGACCGGCTTGCAGCGCTCGACGGCTTCCGCGCCGGTGGGAATGAGCTCGAGCGGCGCGCCGTCCATGACGTACGACGTCGCGAGCTTGATCTCGGCCATGCCATCGAGCACATCGAGCTTGGTGATGCACAGTCCGTCCACGCCGTTCAATTGCAGCGAGCGCCGGAGGGCGGCGATGTCGAGCCAGCCGCAGCGGCGCGGCCGGCCGGTCACGGAACCGAACTCGTTGCCGCGCTTGGCCAGCCCGGCGCCGGTGTCGTCGTTCAATTCGGTCGGGAACGGTCCCGTGCCGACGCGCGTCGTGTAGGCCTTCACGATGCCCAGCACGTAGTCGAGCATGTGCGGGCCGATGCCGCTGCCCGGCGCGGCGGCGCCGGCCAGGCAGTTGGAACTGGTGACGTAAGGATAGGTGCCGTGGTCGACGTCGAGCAGCGCGCCCTGCGCGCCCTCGAACAGCAGCGATTCGCCGCGGGTGCGCACCTGCTGCAAGAGGCCCGCCGACGTCGGCGACCATCGGCCGGATCTCGCCGGCCAGCGCGAGCAATTCGTCGCGCGTGCGGGCGAACGGCACGGGCGTCGGCCTTGTAGTAGTTCGCCAGCATGAAGTTGTGCAGCTCCAGCAGGGCCTCGAGCTTGGCGGCGAACAATTCGGGATGCAGCAGATCCTGCACGCGCAGTGCGCGGCGCGCGATCTTGTCCTCATACGCCGGCCCGATACCGCGACCCGTGGTGCCGATCTTGTCGATGCCCATCGCGGCCTCGCGCGCCTGGTCGAGCGCCACGTGGATCGGCAGCACCAGCGGACACGCCGGCGAGATCTTGAGGCGCGAACGTACGTCGACGCCTGCCGCCTCGAGCTCGCGGATCTCGGTGAGCAAAGCCTCCGGCGACAGCACGACGCCGTTGCCGATGTAGATGGCCACGCCCGGATGCAATGCGCCGGACGGTATGAGGCGCAGGACGGTCTTCTTGCCGCCGATCACCAGCGTGTGCCCGGCATTGTGCCCGCCCTGGAAGCGGACGACGCCGGCTGCGCTTTCGGCCAGCCAGTCGACGATTTTGCCTTTGCCTTCATCGCCCCACTGGGTGCCGATGACGACGACGTTCTTGCCCATGTTCCGTCCTGTAGAGATCAGCGAGTGACGACTCGCCATTCGCCGTCGTCGCGAACCAGTATTCGCCGGGCCCGCGATCGGTCCGCCGCCTCGCCGGGAAGCGCGACTATCACCGCCTCGCCCTGCGAGCGCAACCATTCGATGTGCTTCGCCAATGCCGGATCGGGATCGTCGGGGGCGATGACCGCGTCGCGCGCATCGCTGGTCGCCGATCAGCATCGCGAGCCGCCGCAGGTCCAGCGTGAAGCCGGTGGCGGGCCGGGCGCGGCCGAACGCGCGGCCCACGCCATCGTAGCGGCCGCCGCGTCCGCAATCGACGACCGCGCCGCCGTCATCCGTCGCGAACACCGAAAACGTGGCGCCCGTGTAGTAGTGGTAGCCGCGCAGGTCGGCGAGATCGACGTGGATCGCGTCGACGCCGGTAGCTGCAGCGGCGAGGTCGGCGACGGCGTCCAGCGCTTCCGCGACTCCGGGCAGCGCGGGCAGCACGCGGCGAGCGGTTGCAATGGTTTCCTGCGCGGGCCCGTACAAGGAGGCCAGCGCGCGCAATGCGTCGCGGGAGCCTTCCGGCACCGCCTCGGTGAGCTCGCGTACGGCGGCGAAATCCTTGTCGCGCAGCGCATTGAAGAGTTCGCTGTCGTTGCCCTCGCCGGTGGCGTCCAGCCCGGCCGCGCGCGCCAGCGCCCGATAGACGCCGACGTGGCCCAGGTCGAGGTGCAGGCGCGTGGCGCCCGCGCGACCGAGCGATAACAGCAAGAGCTGCATCACCTCGCGGTCGGCCGCGATGCCGCCGTGTCCGTACAGCTCGCCGCCGATCTGCAGGACTTCGCGCGTTCCGCCGGGCCCGGCCGGCGCCGTGCGCAGCACGCTGCCGGCATAGCAAAGGCGCGTGACGCCGGCCTCGTTGAGGAGGTGCGCGTCGATGCGCGCGACCTGCGGCGTCGTGTCCGCGCGAAGGCCCAGCATGCGTCCGGACAGCGGATCGACGGTCTTGAACGTCTGGAGGTCCAGGTCGCGCCCGGCGCCCGTCAGCAGCGAGTCCAGGTGCTCGACCAACGGCGGCGCGACCAGGCGATAGCCGTGTGCACGGAATTGGTCGAGCAGCGTGCGGCGCAGCGCCTCGACGCGCGCGGCCTCGCTGGGCAGCACGTCCTCGATCGCCTCGGGCAGCAGCCATTTACGCATAGTGAAGGGCGATCAGCGAAACGACGCCGAGCGCCATCGATATGAGGCCGATGAAGCGCAACTGGCCGTCGCTCATTTCGATGAGCTTGCGGAACGTGTCGCGCCATATGCGCGGCGCCGCGAACGGCAGGATGCCCTCGACGATCAATAGCAGCGCAAATGCCGGCCACAACGAGTCCACGAGGACTTCCCCTGACGCGTGATTGCGGTAGCCGTTACTTCGCGGGCACGCGCGGCGCGCGTCCCGATCCGTACTGCTTGAAATACTGGAAGAACTCGGCACTCGGGTCGAGGACCATGAGGTCGCTCTTGTTCTTGAACGTCGACCGGTAGGCCTCGAGGCTGCGGTAGAACGCATAGAACTCGGGATTCTGGCCGTAGGCCTGCGCGTAGATCGCCGAGGCCTTGGCGTCGCCCTCGCCCTTGATTTTCTGTGCCTGCCGGTACGCGTCCGCCAGAATCACCTGGCGCTGGCGGTCGGCGTCGGCGCGAATTTTTTCGGATTCCGCCGCGCCCGTCGAGCGCAGTTCGTTGGCCACCCGGCGACGCTCCGATTCCATCCGCTGATAGACCGGTCCGGTGACGTCGGGAGGCAATTCGATGCGGCGAAGCCTTACGTCGACGACTTCGACGCCGATCGTCTTGGCGTCGGCATCGGCCTTCTGCCGCGTCAGCGCGGTGATGTTCTCGCGGCCGGTCGAAATCGCATCGTGCATCGTGCGCTTGTTGAATTCCTCGGCCAGGTTGGAGCGGACCGTCTGCGAGATCCGGCGGCGCGCGGCTTCCTCGTCGCCCTGGACCGAAACGTAGTACTGCTTCACGTCGTTGATCCGCCACAGCACGATGAAGTCGACCAGCAGCGGCGATTTCTCCGACGTGGTCACGCGGTCGGGCTCGCTGTTCTCGAGCGTCAGGTTGCGGTTGTCGTAGAAGCGGACGTTCTGGACCAGCGGAACCTTGAAGTAGAGGCCCGGCTGGGTCTTCGTCTCCACGACCTCGCCCAACTGGAACTTGATCGCATATTTGGTCTGGTCGACCGTATAGATCGACTGCGAAGCGACCAGCAGGATTGCGACGATGAGCGCGAGGATGGGCATGGTGAATTTCATCATGGCCTCCTCTAGCGTTCGCGGCTGCGCATGCCATCGCGCGTCCGGCTTGGATCGAGCGTGCCCGCGGGTTCGGTCGCCGTCGTGGACGGCTGGCGCGCGGAGGAGGGAAGATCGGGTGCCGCCGCGGCCGACGCCGAGAGACTTTGCTGGATCAGCTTGTCGAGCGGCAGGTAGAGCAGATTTCCGCCCGCCTTCTGGTCGATAAGCACCTTCGTCGAATTGCCGAGCACCGACTGCATCATGTCGATGTACAGCCGATCCCGCGTGACGCCTGGCGCCTTCGCGTACTCCGACAGGACCGACCGGAAGCGCGAGGCGTCACCCTCCGACTTCTGGATGACTTCGGTGTTGTAGCCGTTGGCCTCTTCCATGAGCCGCGAGGCCATGCCGCGCGCGCGCGGCACGACGTCGTTCGCGTACGCCTGGCCTTCGTTGACGAGGCGCACGCGGTCCTGGCCCGCCTTCACAGCGTCGTCGAACGCGGCCTGCACCTTGTCGGGGGGCTGCACGTTCTGCAGTGTCACCTTCTGGATGTAGACGCCGGTCTTGTAGCGGTCGAGCGTCTCCTGCATGATCTTTTCCGTCTGCTTCGCGATCTGCTCGCGGCCTTCGTACAGCGCGAAGTCCATCTTGGCCTTGCCGACCACTTCGCGGATCGCCGTCTCCGCCACGAACGCGACCATGGCGTCGGGCTTGCGGTTGTTGAAGACGTACGCTTCCGCGTTCTTGATGTTGTATTGGACGGCGAACTGGATGTCGATGATGTTCTCGTCATCGGTCAGCATCACCGCTTCCTTGTCGACCTTGTTCTTGGGCGAATTGCGGTAGCCGATCTCGACCGTCTTGACCTGCGAGAAGTCGACCAGTTCGACCGCCTCGATCGGGAACGGCAGGTGCCAGCGCGGGCCGGGCAGCGTCGTCTCCGTGTACTTGCCGAAATGTGTGACGACGCCGCGGCGGCCTTCGTCGACGATGTAGAAGCCGCTCGCCAGCCACACGAGCACGACGAGCGCCACCAGGAGGCCGGCGCCGCCCATCGCCAAGCCGCGGCGCGGCGGGCGATCGCCGCCGCCGCCGGAATCGTCCATTCCCTTGCGGCCGAAGAGCTCGCCCATGCGGCGGTTGACGTTGCGCCAGATCTCGTCGAGATCCGGCGGCCCGCCGCCATTACCGCGCTTGCCCCATTGGGGATCGTTCAGCGACATGACAAGAGCTTACGAGGTGGCCTGAGGAAGGATCAGGGAACGGAGGGTGACCGGCTGACGGTCCGCGGTCGCTGCGTGCGGAAAACGCTCGGCCAGCGCGGCGCGCAATTCGGCAGTCCCGGCGCCCGTCAGCGCGCTCAATCTCACCGTTGAAATGGTACCACAGCCGTCGCGCTCGACGCCCGGGACGAGACCCGCTGCATCGCACTTGTTGAACACCCGGATCTGCGGGACGGTCGCCGCACCGATCTCGGCCAAGACCCGGTCGACCGCCGCAATCTGCTCGTCACGATTCGCCGCGGACGCGTCGATCACGTGCAGCACGAGGTCCGCGTCGGCGGCTTCGGCCAGTGTCGCGCGGAACGCCGCGACCAGGTCGTGCGGCAGGTCGCGGATGAAGCCCACCGTATCCGACATGACGACGGGATCGGCGCCCTCGACGTAGACCTTGCGCAGCGTCGTGTCGAGCGTGGCGAAGAGCTGGTCGGCGACGTAAGCGCGTGGCGCCCGTCATCCGGTTGAACAGTGTCGACTTTCCCGCGTTCGTGTACCCGACCAGCGCGACGGTGCGCACGCGCGCGCGGCGGCGCGTGCGGCTTTGCACGGCGTGGCTGCGGGCGACACGCGCCAGCCGTGTCGTTGAGGAGCTTCACCCGTTCGCCGATGAGCCGGCGGTCGGTCTCGAGCTGCGTCTCGCCGGGCCCGCGCAGGCCGATGCCGCCTTTTTGCCGCTCGAGGTGGGTCCAGCCGCCGACCAGTCGCGTCGACATGTGTTTGAGTTGCGCGAGTTCGACCTGCAGCTTACCCTCGGCGCTGCGCGCGCGCAGCGCGAAGATGTCGAGGATCAGGCTCGGCCGGTCGACGATGCGGCAGGTCGAGCTTCTGCTCGAGGTTTCGCTGCTGCACGCCCGACAGCGTGTGGTCGAACAGCACGAGGTCGGCCGCGGTCGCGGCGACCTGCGCGAGAATTTCGTCGACCTTGCCTTTGCCGGCAAAGAAGGCAGGATCGGGACGCTGGCGCCGGCCGGTGAGCGTGCCGACGACGACGGCGCCGGCGGACGTCGCGAGCGCCGTGACCTCCGAGAGGCGAAACGCGCGGTCGGATTCGCCCGTGTCGAGCGCCACGACCAGCGCGCGGTCGCCGCCTTCCGGACGCTCAAACATCGGATTGCCGACGGGAGGAGGGCGCCAGGGGCGAGCGCCGAGCGCGCGCCCGATCGACCGCATCGGGCGTAACGCGGCTCTGCCAGGACGTGCCCGCAAACAGGCGCTTAAGCTTCCGCGTCGTTGTTGGGGGCGTGGTGCGGCATTGACACCGGACGCGCCGGAACGACCGTCGAAATCGCGTGCTTGTACACCATCTGGGTGACCGTATTCTTGAGCAGGACGACGTACTGGTCGAAGGATTCGATCTGTCCCTGCAGCTTGATGCCGTTGACCAGGTAGATGGACACCTGTACGTGTTCCTTGCGCAGCGTGTTCAGGAACGGGTCTTGTAGCATTTGCCCTTTGTTGCTCATGGTGCTGCTCCGCTGTTTGTTGTTACCCGCACCGATGCGCCCTTGGTTCCGGCGCCGCGCGGGTAGCGCAGTCGGAGGGCTTAGCGGCGTGCGGGAACGTCCGCGTACGGATTGGCGCCGACCTTGAATTGTATCCTAAGGGGCGTTCCCTGCAGTTGGAACGCGTCGCTGAAGAAATGTTCCAGGTAGCGCTTGTAGGCGTCCGGCAACGTGGTGCAGCGCGGTGCCGTGGATGACGATGATCGGCGGATTCACGCCGCCCTGGTGGGCGTAGCGGAGCTTCGGGCGGACCAAACCGTGCGCGGGGCGGCTGCTGCCTCTCCACCGCCTGCTGCAGCGTGCGCGTCAGGCGCGGCGTGGGCAGCTTGGCCATGGCCGCCGCAAAGGCCTTGTCGACCGACTTGAGCAGCGGGTCCGACGCCCTTGCCTTCGCGCGCGGAAATGAAATGGAACTTGCGCAAAGCCGAGAAAGCCCATCTTGCGATCAAGGTCTCGCTTGACCTGGTCGCGCTGCTTCGGCGGCGACGGCGTCCCACTTGTTGATGCCGACGACCACCGCGCGGCCCGCCTCGAGCACGTGTCCGGCGAGGTGCGCATCCTGCTCGGTGATCGCGTGCTCCGCATCGAGCAGCAGGACGACGACGTTGGCATCCTCGATCGCCTGCAGCGTCTTGATGACCGAGAACTTCTCGATCGCCTCGAACACCTTGCCGCGGCGGCGCACGCCGGCCGTGTCGATCAGCGTGTACTTTTGTCCATCGCGCTCGAAATCCAGGTAGATGGCATCGCGCGTCGTCCCCGGCTCGTCGAAGGCGATGACGCGTTCCTCGCCGAAGATCGCGTTCACGAGCGTGGACTTGCCGACGTTGGGGCGCCCGACGATCGCGACCTTGATCGTGTCCGGGCGCTCCGGATCCGTCGACGTGTTCCGCGTCCTGTCGTCGGTGAGTCGGTCGGCGCCGGGAATCGCGGCGAGCGCCGTGTCGATCATCGCGCGCACGTTCTCGCCGTGCGCGGAGGAAATCGCGATCGGCTCGCCCAAGCCCAGTTCGTGGAACTCGGCGACGGCGCGCTCCGGCTGCAGCCCTTCGGCCTTGTTCACCGCGAGCACGACAGGGCGGCCGGATTTGCGCAGCAGGTCGGCTATATCCCGGTCCTGGGGCGTTAGTCCGTTGCGCCCGTCGACCAGGAACACGACGACGTCGCATTCGGCGATCGCCTGTCGCGTCTGCTTGGCCATTTCATGCAGGATGCCGGATGTGGCCACCGGCTCGAAGCCACCGGTGTCGACGACGAAATACGGCTGGTCGCCGGCAAACGCGCGGCCATAGTGGCGATCGCGCGTCAGCCCGGGGAAATCCGCGACGAGCGCGGCGCGCGACTTGGTCAGCCTGTTGAAAAGCGTGGACTTGCCGACATTGGGCCGGCCGACCAGCGCCACGGTGGGGAGCATGTGTTGAGCCGACGAGCGTGACGTGATCGCGCGGGTGAGCCCGCGCTACTTCGCCGACACCGCGTAGAGCGTGCCGGCGGAGGACTGCCACAGCGCGCCGAAAGGCAGCAGCTCGGGCTGCGCCGTGGCGGCCTTGCCGTCCGTCGCGAGCCGTCCGACGTAGGCGCCATTTTGCGGCGACAGGAGGTGCAGGATTCCTTCGACGTCCACGACGCCGACAAAGTCGCCGACCATCTGCGGGCCGCCGATCTTGCGCGCGGCCAGCAGCTCCTGCTTCCACACCGACGCGCCGGTGGACCGGTCGAGCGCCTGCACGGCACCCTTGTCGTCGGTCAGATAGACGTTCTTGTTATCCGCCGTCATGTTGGTGAGGCTCGAGATGTCGCGCGACCAGTTGAGCGTGCCGCGATTGATGTCGAAGCAGGCGACGCGGCCCTGATAGGCGACGGCGCACGCGTCACGCTCCAGCACGAGCGGCAGTCCGGTGACGTCCGCGATGCGTTCGAATTCCGTCGAACCCTTGGGATTGGCGACAGTGGCGTCCCAGCCGACGATCCCCGTGATGACGTCCATGGCGATGAGATGGCCGCCGGCCGTGCCCAGGAAGAGACCGCCGCGCTTGACGACGCCGCCCGCGAAATTGCGAACGATGAGTGCGGGCGCGTTGCGCTGGTTGACCCACTTGCGCGTGCCGTCGACTGCGTTGAGCGCATGCACGCTGCCGTCGCCGACGAATACGACGACGACCCCGTCGGCCACGCGCGGCGGCGCGACGACCTCGGTGGAGACCCGCGTCTTCCACGCCGGCTTGCCGTCGGGGAAATAGGCGAACACATCGCCCTTGTCCGTGCCGACGACGACGAGAGTCGCGTCCGCGCCCACGCCGGCGGAGAGTTTCTGGCCGGTGCTGACGCGCCAGACGCCGCTGCCGCTGGCCGGGTCGAGGCGGACCAGCGTCCCGTCTTCGGCCGCGGCATAAACGGCGTCGGGCAGCACGGCAGGCGAGAATCCCGGACCCGCCTTGCCGACCTGTGCTTGCCAACTGACGGTGGCAGTCGCGGAAGGCTTCAACTCGGGCAGCGGACCCGGCTTCTTCGAGTCATAGAGCCACTTGAACGACGGCGCCGGGATTGTCGGTATCCACTCCTTGATCGTCGCGCAGCCGGACAGCGCGAGCGCGACCGCCGTTAGCGCCAGCACGTGTCCGGCGGCTTGCGCGGTCGCGCCACCAGTGCGCCTGCCGCTGTTTTCGATCATTGCTTGGGCGCGGGCGCCGGCTGTGCCGGTGCCGCGGGTTGCGTTGATGCCGCAGCTTGCGCGGGCGCTGCCGGTTGCGCCGCTGCCGCGGGTTGCGCAGGCGCGGCGGCGGAAGGCACGGTGCCCGCCGCATCGGGTAATGCGCCGCCCAGCGCGTCGAGTTTCACTTGTACGTAATTGCGGTAGGGTGACTTCGCGTCGAACTTGGTCAGCGCTTCCTGGTACGCGGCGCGCGCGTCGGCAGAGCGGCCCGCGGCGGCGTACGCGTCGCCGCGCAGGTCCGCATAGAGTCCGGTGAACGGATCGCCGTGTTTCGTATCCAGCACTTCGAGCGCCTCGTCGTATTGCTTGTCGTTGAGCAGCAGCTCAGCCAACCGGTATCGCGCAATTTCCTTCAGTTCCTGCTCGTCGGCATGATCGACGATCCACTGGAACTGCGCGCCGCGCGGCCGCCGTGTCGCCGGCATCGAACTGCATCTTCGCCAACAGGAACGCCGCACGCGGCGCGTAGCCGGTGCCCGCGTATTTGTCGACAATCTGCGCCGTCGCATCCTTGGCCTTGGAGATGTCGTTGGCGCGGGCCGCCTGCGCCACGGCGGAGAACAGTGCCGCCGCTTCCTCGGATTGCCGGAACGTCCACCAGCGCCAGCCCTGCACGGCGAGGGCGATGACGCAGGCGATGACGAGCGCCGTGGCCACGGTGTTGCCCCAGCGGGCCCACCAGGCCCTGAGGTCGTCCAACTGTTCCTGTTCTTCGAGATCGTAGACTGCCATGTTCCGTCCTTCGTGCTGAAATGATTATCCGGCCATTCGGGCCAAGTGCTCGGCGAGCGCCGCCGCGGACACCGCGACCTGGTCGCCTTGCGTCCGCAGCGGTTTGACGGCGACCGTTCCGGCCGCCGCTTCGTCGTCGCCGATGACGAGCGCGAAGCGGGCGCCACTGGCATCGGCCTTCTTCATCTGCGACTTGAAGCTGCCGCCGCCGGCGTTCACGACGATCGCGTGGCCTTCATTGCGCAGCGCTTCGGCCACCTTGCGCGCAAGCGGCAGCGGCCGATTCGCCCGCGTGCACGACGTAGGCGAGAGGCACATCGTCGACGCGGCGGCCGGCGTCCTGCAGCAGGAGCAGCACGCGCTCGGCGCCGATGCCGAATCCGCAGCCGGGTGTGGGCTTGCCGCCCAGCTGCTCGAACAAACCGTCGTAGCGGCCGCCGCAGTATACGGCACCCTGGGCGCCGAGGCGGTCAGCGACCGACTCGAATACGGTGGCATTGTAATAGTCGAGTCCGCGCACCAGGCGCGGATCGATCCGGAACGCGATGCCCGCCTCGCGAAGTGCCGCCTGAATCGCCTCGAACGCGTCGCGCGATTCGTCGCCGAGCGTGTCCGACAGCTTCGGCGCCGCCTCGATCAGCGACTGCATCGCCGGATTCTTGCCGTCCAGGATGCGCAGCGGATTGGTATGGAGCCGCCTTTGCGAATCCGCATCCAGGAGGTCGCCGTTCTGCGTGAAGTGCGCGGCAAGGCGTTCGCGGAAAGCGTGCCTTTCCTGCGCGCTTCCGATCGTGTTGATCTCGAGCATGATGTCGGTCAGCCCGAGGCGCTGCCACAGCCGCTGCGACCATGACGAGCAATTCGATGTCGACGTCGGGCGCCGCGAAGCCCAGCGCCTCCGCGCCGAAGGAGTATTCGCGATAGCGGCCCTTCTGCGGACGCTCGTGACGGAAGAGGGGCCGCCGTACCAGAGCCGCTTCGGACCGTCGTACAGCAGGTCGTGCTCGAGCGCCGCGCGCACGGTCGGCGCCGTTCCCTCGGGGCGCAGCGACAGCGCCTCTCGCCGTTGTCGTCGAACGTGTACATCTCCTTCTCGACGATGTCGGTCACCTCGCCGACGCCGCGGACGAAAAGTTCGGTCTTTTCCACGATCGGCGTGCGGATGTGCCGGTAGCCATACTGGTGGAACACGTCGCGCACCGTGTCCTCCAGGAACGCCCACAACGGGCGCTTCGTCCGGCAGCATGTCGTTCATGCCGCGCACGGCCTGCAGTGCCTTCGCCGTCGCCATGCCGCCTACACGACCGCCTTGACGTGAATCGTTTTCCGGTCCGGTTTGAGGTGCGGTGCAGGTTCCTCGCCGCCGTAGGTCGCGCGGACATAATCGTTGACGAGCGCCTGGAACTCCTCGGCGATGCGGTCGCCTTCGAGCGTCACCGTCTTTACGCCGTCGACGAACACCGGCGCGACCGGCGTCTGCCGGTCCCGGAAGCGAAATGCCCACATTCGCCATCTTCGACTCGCCCGGACCGTTGACGACGCAGCCCATGCACCGCGACCTGCATGTTCTCGACGCCGGGATAGCGAAGCCGCCATGCCGGCATCGACGCGCGAAGGTACGTCTGGATCTGCTCAGCCAGCGACTGAAAATATGTGCTCGTGGTGCGGCCGCAGCCCGGGCACGCGATGACGAGCGGTGTGAACGAGCGCAGCCCCATCGTCTGCAGGATCTCCTGCGCGACGATGACCTCGCGGGTGCGATCGCCGTCCGGCTCGGGGGTGAGCGAAACGCGGATCGTGTCGCCGATTCCCTGCTGCAGCAGCACGGCCATCGCCGCCGTGGAGGCAACGATGCCCTTGCTGCCCATGCCGGCCTCGGTGAGACCGAGGTGCAGCGGATAGTCGCAGCGTTGCGCGAGTTCCGCATACACGGCCACCAAATCCTGCACGTCGGACACCTTGCACGACAGGATGATGCGATTTCCCGGCAGCCCCAGTTCCTCGGCGCGCTGCGCGCTGCCGATGGCGGACGTGATGAGCGCCTCGCGCATGACGGCATCGGCAGAGAGCGGTTCGGCACGCTGCGCATTCGCGTCCATCAGCCGCGCCAGCAGGTCGGCGTCGAGGCTGCCCCAGTTGACACCTATGCGGATGGGTTTTTCGTACTGGATGGCTTTCTCGATCATCACGACGAACTGCGGGTCGCGCTTGCTGCCCTTGCCGACATTGCCGGGATTGATCCGGTACTTGGCGAGAGCGCGTGCGCAATCCGGGTAATCGGTCAGGAGCTTGTGTCCGTTGAAATGGAAATCGCCGACGAGCGGAACGTCGCAACCCAGTTCGTCGAGCTGCGCGCGGATCGCGCCCACGGCTGCGGCCGCCTCCGCCGTATTGACCGTGATCCGCACCAGCTCCGAGCCTGCGTCCGCGAGCGCCTTGACCTGCGCCACGGTCGCCGCCACGTCGGCGGTGTCGGTATTGGTCATCGACTGGATGACGATTGCAGCGCCGCCGCCGACCTTGATCCCGTCGATGTCGACCTGGCGCGAAGCGCGGCGCGTGATGTGCGTGGACTGCATGCGGCCTACCTCAACGTGAACCTGGCGACGTTTTGCTTGGTGTACGGCGCCGTGTCGAAGGCCTTGCCGTGCCAGCTGACCGTCACCGCGCGCGCATTCCCCAGGATGACATCGAACGGCGCGCGACCGTTCACTGCCTGCGTGGCGCCCGCGTTGCCCGTGGTCTGCACGATGAGCACGCCGGAGCCGTCGCGCACTTCCACCCACGACGTGCCCTGGAACGAAAGGGCGATCGGCGCATCGGCAGCTTCGGCGGCGATCGCCGTTGTTGCCGCCGGCGGGGCAGTGTCCGTCGCGGGCGGCGCCGCGGCGTCGGGTGCAGGCGTCGACCTTGGGTTCGGCGGCGGCGAGCGGATTGGGCAATGCGGTCGTGATGCTCGCCGGCGCGGCTTCCGCCTTGTTGTCGGCAACGGGCGCCGCCGGGGCGATCGGCGCCGCCGGTCTATCCAGCGCGACCGGCTTCGGCGGTTCGGCTTGCGGCCGCGTGTATTCGTAAACCGCGGCCACGGAGACGACGGCGATCAGCGCAAGGGGAATGGCCCAGCGCGCCGGATTCGATTTTGCCTGGATGTCCACGGGCAACTCGCCAATCGGCCGCGGCGAGGGGGCCAGCGACGGGGTATCGAGTGACGGCGCGCAAGCCGCTTCGGGCAGCGCAGCGAGGACAGCGTCGGCGTCGAGACGCAAGAGCCTCGCATAGTTGCGCACGAAGCCGCGGATGAAAGTGCGGCCGGGAAGCTTGGTGAAGTCCCCGTCCTCGATGGCAGCGACCTGGCGCGGCGCAAGCTTCAGCTGCTGCGCTACCGCGGCGACCGACAGACCGGCTGCCTCGCGACCTGTGCGCAGCAGCGTGCCCGCGGCCACGGCGTCGTGCGGCGACCGTTCGTGCGCCAGCGTGTCGGCGCCTTCTGTCACTCGCACCCTCCCGTCGCGATGGTCTTGGCTTCGGGCGAATTGGGATACCGGTTGCGCAGCTGCGACGCGTACGAGGCCTCGGCGCTCTTGTCGCCCAACTTGCGCTCGATGCAGACGCCAAGGGCCAGCGCGTCCGGGGGCGGGCTGGTCTGCAGCATGACGGGCTTCATCAGCGAGCGCGCTTCCGCCAGCCGCCCTTCCTTGTACGCGAGCTGCGACAGGCTGAACGCGGCCTGCGGATTGTTCGGCGACAGGCTGAGCGCGCGACGGAAGAACGCCTCGGCGCTCTGCGTTTCGCCGAGCGAGCCCGAGCAGCGGCCGGCGTTGATCAGCGCGATTTCCGGCGTCTTGTACAGCGGGTTGCGCGCGGCCATTTCGAATTCGGGAATGGACTCGCGCGCCTGGCCGTGCGTGCACAGGTACCAGCCCCAGTTCTGGCGTATTTCGGAATCGTTGGGCGCCAGTTCGATCGCCTTGCGGAAATTCTGCACGGCGTCGCTGTCCTGTCCCATCGTTGCGTAGACCAGGCCGTAGACGTTGTAGATCTTCGGATTGGTGGCGTCGATCTTGACCGCCTCGTTCAACTCCTGCAGCGCAACGTCCATCTGGCCGCGCTCGTAGTAGCCCGCCGCCAGCTCGGCATGCAGGTTCGCGCGGACCGGGGCGGGCGCTTCCTTGATGACCGGCGGCGGCGCGGGCGTGGGCGAAACGACCGGTGCCACCGTGGTGGTGCTCGTCGACGAGCAGCCCGCAGCCAGCGCGAGCGCGGCCAGCATCGGGAACGACCAGGAAACGTAGCGGCGCATGGCGATTTCTTGCCTTCGGAAAAGGAATCTAGTGAGTCGGAGCGGGCACGATGCGGGTCGCGAGCCGGCGCTTGGTGCGGTCCTGCACCTGGCCCGCCAATTGGCCGCACGCGGCGTCGATGCCTTCGCCGCGCGTCTTGCGGATCGTCGTGACGAGGCCCGCCGCGGCGAGGATCGCCTGGAAAGCGACGATCCGCTCGCGCGGACTGGTGCGAAATTCCGTGCCCGGAAACGGGTTGAACGGAATCAGGTTGAACTTGCAGGGCACGTTGCGCACGAGTTCGGCCAGCGCGTGCGCGTGCGTTGCCGTGTCGTTGACGCCATCGAGCATCACGTATTCGAACGTGACGAAATCGCGCGGCGCGCGCTCGAGGTAGCGGACGCAGGCCGCCAGCAATTCGGGCAGCGGATACGTGCGGTTGATCGGCACGAGCCGGTCGCGCAGCGCATTGTCGGGCGCGTGCAGCGAAACGGCGAGCGCCACCGGGCATTCGTCGCGCAGGCGGTCGATCAGCGGGACCAAGCCCGACGTCGAAAGCGTCACCCGCCGCCGCGACAGTCCATAAGCGTTGTCGTCCAGCATGAGGCGCAGCGCCGGCACGACGTTGTCGAAATTGGCGAGCGGCTCGCCCATCCCCATCATCACGACATTGGTGATCGGGGGCCGTCCCTGCTCGATCCACGGGGCCGTGACGCCGTCGGCGAGCAGCGTCCGGTTGGCGAGCCAGAGCTGGCCGATGATCTCGCCGGTCGAAAGATTGCGATTGAAGCCCTGCTTGCCAGTCGAGCAGAACGCGCAGTCGAGCGCGCAGCCGGCCTGCGACGAAATGCACAAAGTGCCGCGGTCGTCCTCGGGGATGTATACCGATTCGACGGCGTTGCCGTTGCCCGCGTCGAGCAGCCACTTGCGCGTGCCGTCGGGGGCGCTCGTGTCCTTGATGACGGTCGGCGCGCGAATCGCGGCTTCGGCGGCCAAGCTCTCCCGCAGCGGCTTCGCCAGGTCGGTCATCGCGCCGACGTCGTCCGCGAAGCGCTGGTGGATCCAGTGCGAAGCCTGCTTGGCGCGAAACGGCTTCTCGCCGCGTTCGGCGAAGAACGCAGCGAGGCCGGACGGGTCGAGGTCGAGCAGGTTGATCATGTTCGCGGCAGCTGCGGGACCTTCACGTGGTTCGCGCTCCTCGCGTCGTCGCTAGCGGCTGTAGACCGACAGCGCGGGAAAGAAGTAAGCCACTTCCACCTTGGCCGTTTCCGGCGCGTCCGAGCCGTGAACCGCGTTGGCGTCGATCGATTGCGCGAAATCGGCGCGGATCGTCCCGGGGGCCGCTTTCTTGGGGTCGGTCGCGCCCATCAGCTCGCGGTTCTTCGCGATCGCGTTTTCGCCTTCGAGCACCTGGATCATGACCGGGCCGGAAACCATGAAATCGACCAATGCGCGAAAAAACGGGCGTTCGCGATGAACGGCATAAAAGCCCTCGGCATCGGCGCGGGACAGCCACGCCATCCTCGCCGCCACGATTTTGAGGCCCGCCTTCTCGAAACGGGCAAGAATTTCTCCGATCACGTTCTGGGCGACCGCGTCAGGTTTAATGATGGAAAGCGTACGTTCAACTGCCATGTAAAGGCTCCGGCGGGAAAAATCGCATAAAAGCGAATGAATTCAAAATTATAGCACGCCGCAGGGGGTAGCGCGACCGGCGCCCCGCACCCCTCGGGGGAGCGGGGAAACGGGTATCCGTTGAGACCGGGCGCGCAGCCCAAGAGGCCCGGCGAAAGCCGACTAGCGCATCATTCCCAGCGCTTGGGGCAGGAAGAGCGACAGCGCGGGCCAGTAGGTGACGACGACCAGGAACACCAGCATCGTCAGCAGCCACGGCCAGACGGCGACCGTGAGTTCGGTGATGCCCATCTTGGTGATGCCGGACGCGACATACAGGTTGAGGCCGACCGGCGGGTGGCACATGCCGACTTCCATGTTCACCGTCATCATGATTCCGAAGTGGACGGGGTTTATCCCCAACTTCATCGCAACCGGGAACAAGATCGGCGCCATGATCAGCACGATCGACGAAGGCTCCATCACGTTTCCGGCGAGCAGCAGCAGCACGTTGACGAAGAGCAGGAAGGCGATGGCCCCGAGGCCCTGGTCGAGGATCCACTGCGCCATCGCCTGCGGGATCTGCTCGGACGTCATGAGGAACGAGAACAGCACGGCGTTGGTGATGATGTAGAGCAGCATCGCGCTCATGTTGGCCGAGTCGAGCAGCACCTTCGGCACCTTGGCGAGCGTCATGTCCTTGTAGACGAACACGGCGACGAAGAACGCGTAGACCGCGCTCATCGCGGCGGCCTCGGTCGGCGTGAACATCCCGGTGTAGATGCCGCCGATGACGATGACGACGAGAAGGAGGCCCCAGACGCTCGCGCGGAACGTGCGCCAGCGCTCGGCCCAGCTTGCCTTCGGCATCCTCGGGTAGTTGTTCTTGCGCGCCAGATGCCACGTGGTCATCCCGAGCATCGTCGCCAGCACGAGCCCCGGGACGATGCCGGCGATGAACAGCTGGCCGACCGATGTGTTGGTCGCGACCGAGTACATCACCATCACGATCGACGGCGGAATGAGGATGCCCAGCGCGCCCGACGTGGTGACGACACCGGCGCCGAAGGACTTGGGGAAGCCCTGCCTGACCATCGCCGGGAGGATGATGGAGCCGATGGCCACCACCGTCGCGGGCGACGAACCCGACACCGCGGCGAACAGTGCGCAGGCCATCACGCCGGCGAGCGCCAGGCCGCCATACCAGTGGCCGACCATCGCCGAAGCGAAGTTGATCATCCGCCGCGCGACGCCGCCGTGCGTCAGGAAATTGCCTGCGAGGATGAAGAAGGGAATCGCCATGATCTCGAAGCGCTCGATCCCGGTGAAGAGCTTGAGCGCCACCGCCGTGATCGGCACCTGCGTCATCGTGAACAGGTAGGTGAGCACGGTGAGGCCCAGCGAAATCGAAACCGGCATGCCCGTCAGCATCAGGCCGAACAGCAGCAGGAAGATCACGAGCGCCGGCGAAATGTGCACGCCGGCGGCCAGCGCGGCGAGCGGCGGCACGACCATCAGGACCGGAAGCACCGCCCAGAAGCGCAGCGATGCGCTCACCGCGGTCCCCGCTGAACGAGATCGGCCGGGTGCAGATTGTCGGCCATGTTGTACGGATTGATCGGCTCGTCGATGCCCTCGACGAACGAGTGGTCATGCTTGGGCAGCTCGCCGGTCTTCGCGAAGTGCCAGGCCACCTGCAGGAAGCGGAAGCACATGAGGTAGGAGCCGCACGGAATGCACAGGTAGACGATCCACAGCGGCAACTCCAGGTCGGCGGAGGTCTGGTCGGTATGGCCGATCTGCCACACGTAGTTGGCGCCGAGCGTTCCGACCACCACGGTGAACAGCGCGCCGGCGAGAAGCCCGAACAGCACGTATCTGCGCCGCGCGGATTCCGGCAGCGCGTTGATCAGGACGTCGACGCCGACGTGGATGCCGGTGCGCACGCCGTAGGCGGCACCGAACTTCGCCATCCAGATGAACATGTAGATGCAAAGCTCCTGCGCCCACGACAGGTGGATCGACAAGAGCCAGTCCTGGACGACCGGGATCGGCAGCGCGGCCGCGTAGCGATGCACGACCGCGACGAAGATGAGCAGGGTCGCCGCGCCGATGAGGAAGGCGATCAGCCATTCCTCGAGGTGGTCCAGGAACTTCAACGCGGGCAATTCAGGGCGTGAAGCCGGTTTCCTTGTAGACCGACTGGATCAGGTCCTTGCCGATGCGGCCTTCCTGCTCGTGGTGCACGACGACCAGTGCCTTCTTCCACACGGCTTTCTCCTCCGGCGTGAGTGTCAGGATCTGCGTCTTGCCCGATTTGCGCACCGCTTCGACGGAGTCGTCGTTTTCCTTCTTGGCGATGTCGTTGGCGTACTTGGTCGCGTCCTTCATCGCGCTTTCGAGCGCGGCGCGGATGTCGGCCGGGAGGCCGTCCCAGAATTTCTTGTTCACGATTACCGCATAGCCCAGGTAGCCATGGTCGGTCATCGTCATGTACTTCTGGACCTCGTACATCTTCTGCGTGTAGAAGTTCGACGGCGGATTCTCGGTGCCGTCGACGACACCCGTCTGCAGGCCCTGATACACCTCCGAGAACGCCATCTTCTGCGGAATCGCGCCGAGCGCCCGCATTTCGGCTTCCAGCACGCTCGACGACTGGATGCGCATCTTCTGGCCCTTGACGTCGGCGGGTAGCTTCAGCGCCTTGTTGGCGCTCATGTCCTTGAAGCCGTTGTCCCAGTACGCGAGCCCCACGATGCCCTTGCTCTCCAGCTTCTGGAACAGCGACTTACCGATGGGGCCGCCGGTGACCTTGTGCAACTCTTCGTAGTTGTCGAAGATGTACGGAAGGTCGAAGACTTCGAACTCGCGCACGCCCAACTGTCCGAACTTGGCGAGCGATGGCGCCAGCATGTGCACGGAGCCCAGCTGCAGCGCCTCCATCTCCTCGCCGTCCTTGTAGAGCTGGCTGTTGGGATACACCTCGATCTTGACCTTGCCCTTCGTGCGCTCCTCGGCAAGTTTCTTGAAATATTCCGCGCCCTTGCCTTTGGGCGTGTCCACGGCGACGACGTGGCTGAACTTGATGATGATGGGGGCTTGCGCGATTGCGCCGCCCGAGATGGCGAGCGCCGCGCCCGTGGCGAGCGCGATGACGAACTTCGTGTACTTCATGAATCCTCCAAAGGCCTTGATAGCGCGGCACCTTCCGTAGGGGGCCGCTGCCCGGGTCATTAGGCATTTGGCCCCGGAGCTTGTCAACTAAAGCCGCCGGTCTTGGGCGCCGAAACAGTTGCGCTGGATCAACGCGCCTTCGGATTCCAGGCGATGGTCACGCCCGTCTGCCCCGGCTGCGCCCGGAACGCCGTGTCCACGCCCACGCCCGCGACCGCGGCGAGCGCGTCGCCGCAGAAGATGAGCGGCAATCCGGCGCGCTCCCAGGCCGGGATGCCGGCGTCGTGCAGGATGGACTTGAGCGCCCGGCGCGGCCGGTCGGGCGCCAACTGGAAGCGCTCGCCGCCCGCACGCGAGCGCACCCGCACCGGTGTCGACGCCATGAGCTTCTGGTCGAGGCCTGCGCCTTCCGCGTGGCCGAAGACCAGTGTCCCATGCGGAAGCGACAACAGCGACTCTCCGTGCCACGGCGCGTCGAAAGGCGAAGGCGCCGGGGCGTGCAGCGCGATGCGGCCCCGATGCACGCCGATTTCGACGCCGGCATGCAGCAGGCGGATGGCGGAATCGCGGCGGGTGGCGCGAAGCTGGTCGAGCATCGCGGCCAGACGCGCCGATGACGGCGCCGGCAGTCCCTGGGAGCGCAGGTACCACCGCAACAGGTTTCGGGCGCGATGCGGCGCGAGGTGGACGAGCGCATCGCGTTGCAAGCCGCCGGCCTCCACTGCGCCAACGGCGTCCTGCTGCGCCAGCTCGTCGCCGAGTTGCGCGGCTTCCGCCTGATGCAAGGCGGCGCGCGCCAGCGTCGCCGACGCCTGCGGCGCGAGCGCTGCCAGCGCGGGCATCACCGTCATCCTGACGGCATTACGCGCATGGCGGGCGTCGGCGTTGCTCTCGTCGTCGATCCAGGACAGGTCGCGGGCGCGCGCGTATGCGTCGATGTCCGCGCGCGCGACATCGAGCAGCGGGCGCCACCAGGTCACGTCGCCGTCCCGTCGAACCGCGGGCATGGCGGCGAGGCCATGCGGCCCCGCGCCGCGCAGCAATTGCAAGAGCAGCGTTTCCGCCTGGTCGTCTTGCTGATGGGCGAGCGCGACGATGGCGGCGCCCGACTCGCGCGCGATTTCCGCCAGCGCGGCATAGCGCGCGCGGCGGGCCTCGGACTCGAGGCTCGTCCGCGGCTGCCGGCCTACGGCGACGCGGCGAATTACACAAGCGACGCCGAGTTCGGCGCAGCGCTCGGCGCAGAACGTCGCCCACGCGTCGGCGTTTGCCGACAAGCCGTGATGGATGTGGATCGCCGTCAGCGTCGTGGCCGCGAGAGGGCGCGAGCGCGGCGAGAACGTCCAGGAGAACCGCGGAATCGCGGCCGCCCGAGAATCCCAGCGCGAGTGCAGCGCCCTGCGCGACATGCGCGTCGAGCGAATTGCGTACGGCCTCGTGCACCAACGCGGTCGCGTCGTCGGGTGGTCGCCGCATCGGGTCGTCTTGAATCGCCGCGATTGGCCGTGACGGTTCAGCCGGCGGTGATTTCCTTGAACTTGCCGTACGCCAGGATCTTGTCCTCGCGCGTTTCGAGCAGCGCGTCGATCGTCTGGTCCTGCAGCTGGCGCAGCGCGTCGGTGAGGGCCTTCTTGAGCGAGACCATCATCGCCGCGTGATCGCGGTGAGCGCCGCCCAGCGGCTCGGTGACGACCTTGTCGATGAGTCCCAGTTGCTTCAACCGCGCGGACGTGATGCCGAGGGTTTCGGCCGCCTCCGCGGCATGCTCGGCGGACTTCCACAGGATCGACGCGCAGCCTTCGGGGGAGATCACCGAATAGGTCGCGTACTGCAGCATCAGCGTGATGTCGCCGATGGCGATGGCCAGCGCGCCGCCGGAGCCGCCTTCGCCGATCACGGTGGCGATGATCGGGATGCGCAAGCCCGCCATCTCGTAGAGGTTGCGGCCGATCGCCTCCGACTGCCCGCGCTCCTCGGCCCCGATTCCCGGATAGGCGCCCGGCGTGTCGACGAACGTGAAGAGCGGCAGCCCGAATTTTTCCGCGAGCTTCATGAGCCGCAACGCCTTGCGGTAGCCTTCGGGTCGCGGCATGCCGAAATTGCGATGGATCTTCTCCTTGGTGTCGCGGCCTTTCTGGTGGCCGATCACCATGCACGGCTGGCCATTGAAGCGCGCGAGGCCGCCGACGATCGCCGGATCGTCGGCGTACGTGCGATCGCCGTGCAGTTCGCGGAAGCCGCTGAACATGCCGTCGATGTAGTCCAGCGTATAGGGCCGCTGCGGATGGCGCGCGACCTGAGCGATCTGCCACGACGACAGCTTGCCGTAGATTTCCTTGGTCAGCTGCTGGCTTTTCTTGTTGAGCCTGCCGATCTCGTCGGAAATGTCGACGGCGGAGTCCTCGTGCACGAACCGCAGTTCGTCGATCTTCTGCTGCAGCTCGGCGATGGGTTGCTCGAAGTCCAGGAATGTCTGCTTCATCGCATTCGGTGCGCCAGGCAGCCCGTGAGGGGTGAGGCGCGCATCATAGCGCAACGGCGGAGGCGACGCAGGACGCGCGGCCGCGTTTCACGAAGGCATCACGGCCCCGGTGCCGGATCGTGCAACACCGGGTCGCGGCCGCGCCAGGCCGCGAACGCTTCGTTGGCGACGACGGCGGCAAGCACGATGACGCCTCCAAGACAGCGCGTTGCCGCCCGGGTTCTCGCCCATCAGCAACCAGACCCACAGCGGCCCGATGATGGGCTCGAGCAATGCGAGCAATCCGATTTCGGTGGCGGACAGATGCCGCGACGCCGCCGTTGCCAGAAGACATCCGGCGCCAAGCTGCACCGATCCCATGAACGCGAGGATGGCGATATCGCGCGGCGTTGCCGTGAACGTGCCGGCCAGGAGATACGCGGGCGCCAATGTCCAAAGGCCCGCGATCATGACCTGCGGCAGCATGTCCACCGTCGCATGGAACTTGCGCAGCATCGTGACCTGCGCGGCGAAGCAGATCGACACGCCGAACGCCAGCAGGTTGCCGAACAACCTCCCCGAATCGATGGCGTCGCCGAACATCACGACGATGCCCGCGAATGCGACGGCCATCGCGAGCCACGTGCGCGTCGGCACCGGTTCTTTCAGCACGAGCCTGCCGGAAAGGGCGACGAGGAACGGCGACACGCTCATCAGCACAAAGGTGTTGGCGACCGTCGTGTGCGTCAGCGACGCGATGAAGAAGAAGAACGTCCCGGACAGGAATAGTCCGGACAGGAGACCCGGCCGGCCAACGGCGCGCACGGCGGCGGGCATGCGGCGGCCATGCATGACGAGCAGGACGCCGGCGACGAACGCCGCCATGAAGAACGAGCGCCAGAAGACGATCTCCCACGTGTTGGTGATCGACAGCTGCCGCACGAGGATGCCGCCGGACGACCAGCAGACGGCGGCGACGATCATGAACAGGATCGCGCGGCGATGGCGCCCCACGGTGGAGGAAAGGGTCACGCCGGCATTGTAGCCGGCCGAAAATCCTCGACGAAGTTACGGCCCATCGCCGCGGCGATGATCGCGAAATCGGCCTCGGGCACGCGCAGGTAGCCGAAGCGGAACGCGGCGCCCCAGTGCATCTTGCTCCGGATGAACGACAGGTGCTCGATCAGTGGCTTGACCGGGGCATCCTGCGCGGGGAAGTAATCGACATCCAGGCGAAAGGGCCGGAAATCTTCGCCCGCGGCCTGGTAGACGTTGCCGTTGCGGATGCGGCCGATGGCGGTGAACGCCTGCAGCGGCGCGCCGTCGGGATACGCCGTTCGCGGCGAGTAGAACGCGAAGCCGTCGCCGGCGCGCATGCGCTCGAGCGGCCCGGCCTTGCCGTGATTGAGCTGCGTGAAGCTGCCGGCGACCCCCGCGGCGACATGGTCCTTGGAGACAACGCCGATCCAGTAGTTGCGTCCGTTCATGCCTTACCTCCGTGCTGCCGATGTTACAAGCGTCCAAGTTACGGCGCCCATAGGACATTCGGATTAGGTTGCCCTAGAATTGATCCAAAGCGGAGGAGACGCGCGTGGCCAATCATCAACATCGTATTGCCGTCATGCCCGGCGACGGGATCGGCAAGGAAGTCGTCCCGGAGGGACTACGCGTGCTGGAAGCGGTCGCACGCAGGTTCGGCGTCGAGTTCGAGTTCACGGAATTCGACTGGAGCTGCGACTACTATGCGCAGCACGGGCGGATGATGCCCGAGGACTGGTTCGAACGGCTGCGCGGTTTCGAGGCGATGTTCTACGGCGCGGTCGGCTGGCCGGCCACGGTGCCCGACCACGTATCGCTGTGGGGCTCGCTGATCCAGTTCCGGCGCGGCTTCGACCAGTACGTGAACCTGCGGCCGTGCAAGCTGATGCCCGGCATCCCGTCGCCTCTGGCCAACAGGAAGCCCGGCGACATCGACTTCGTCGTCGTCCGCGAGAACACCGAAGGCGAATATTCGTCCGTCGGCGGCCGGATGTTCGAGGGCACGGAGCGCGAGATCGTGTTCCAGGAGTCGGTGTTCACGCGCAAGGGCGTCGACCGCATTATGAAGTTCGCGTTCGAGTTGGCGCGCACGCGGCCTGCGAAACACCTGACGTCGGCGACCAAGTCCAACGGCATTTCGATCACGATGCCGTATTGGGACGAACGGTTCAACGCAATGAAGATCGCCTATCCGGACATCCGCACCGACGCTTTCCACATCGACATCCTGAGCGCGCACTTCGTGCAGAGACCGGAGCGCTTCGACGTCGTCGTCGGGTCCAACCTCTTCGGCGACATCCTGTCGGACCTGGGGCCCGCGGTGTGCGGAACGATCGGCATTGCGCCATCGGCCAACCTGAATCCCGAGCGGACGTTCCCGTCGCTGTTCGAGCCCGTCCACGGCTCCGCCCCCGACATCGCGGGCCAGGGCATCGCCAATCCGATCGGCCAGATCTGGTCGGGGGCGCTGATGCTAGACTTCCTGGGCTACAAGGACGCTGCGAACGCGGTCGTCGCCGCCATCGAGCGCGTGCTCGCGGACAAGAACGCACCCAGGACGCCCGATCTCGGCGGCCGCGCCACCACCGTCGATCTCGGGCGCGCGATCGCCTCGCACATTTGAAGCATCCAAACCACTACCAGTAGATTCCGGACGCGCTGCGCGACAAGCTCAGCGCCACCTGCGGTCGTATCGAGGGAGAAGCGAAATGTCGTTGCTGATCGGAGTGCCCAGGGAGGTCTTCCCGGGCGAGAAGCGGGTCGCCAGCGTGCCCGACGTCATCGAAAAGCTGATCAAGCAGGGCTTCCGCGTCGCCGTCGAAGCGGGCGCGGGCGACGCTGCCCAGATCAGCGATGACGCCTACCGTGCCGCCGGCGCGGAAGTCGTCGCCGACCGGAACGCGTTGTGGGCGACGGCGGACATCGTGTTCAAGGTGCGCGCGCCGAACTCCGAAGAAGTGGGCCTCTTGCGCGCAGGCCAGGTGCTGGTCAGTTTCATCTGGCCGGCGCAGAACCCCGATCTGATGCAGCAACTCGCCGCGCGGAAGGCGACGGTGCTGGCGATGGACAGCGTGCCGCGCATCTCGCGTGCGCAAAAGCTGGACGCGCTGTCGTCGATGGCGAACATCGGCGGCTACCGCGCGGTCATCGAGGCGGCGCACGAGTTCGGCCGCTTCTTCACCGGCTCGATCACGGCGGCGGGCAAGGTGCCGCCGGCGAAGGTCTTCGTCATCGGCGCGGGGGTCGCGGGCCTGGCGGCGATCGGCACCGCGTCCGGCTTGGGCGCCATCGTGCGCGCCAACGACACGCGGCCGGAAGTCGCCGACCAGATCAAGTCGCTGGGCGGCGAGTACATCGGCGTCGACTACGTGGAAGAGGGAAGCGGCGTCGGCGGCTACGCCAAGGTGATGAGCGAGGGATTCCAGAAGGCACAGCGCGAGGTGTTCGCCAAGCAGGCGAAGGACGTCGACATCATCATCACGACGGCGCTCATTCCCGGCAAGCCTGCGCCCAAGCTCATCACCGAAGACATGGTCAAGTCGATGAAGCAGGGCAGCGTCATCGTCGACATGGCCGCCGAGCAAGGAGGCAACTGCGAGCTCACCGTCCCGGGCGAAGTCGTCGTGCGGCACGGCGTGACCATCGTCGGCTACAAGGACCTGCCGAGCCGCCTCGCGAAGCAGGCGTCCACACTTTATGCGACGAACCTGTTCCGCCTGATGGAGGACATGATCAAGACCAAGAGCATCGACGGCGATGCGGTCAAGGTCGACATGGCCGACGAAGTGCTGCGCGGCACGACGGTGATCAACCAGGGCGAAGTCACGTGGCCACCGCCGCCGCCCAAGCTCTCCGCGGCGCCGCCCGCCGCGCCCAAGGCTGCAGCTATCGTACCCAAGGCGAAGGGCCACGGCGAGGCGAGCGGCCCGATGTCCGGGACGAAGACTGCCGTGCTGTTTGGTGGCGGCGCGCTCATGTTCCTGCTGGTCGGCCGCTTCGCGCCGCCCACGTTCCTCGGCCACTTCACCGTGTTCATCCTGGCCTGCTTCGTCGGCTACATGGTCGTGTGGAACGTGAAGCCCGCGCTGCATACGCCGCTGATGAGCGTCACCAACGCCGTCAGCAGCATCATCGCGATCGGCGCGCTGGTGCAGATCGCGCCGGACCTGTCGAAGATCTCGGCCGACCTTTCGCGCCCGGAGGAGTGGATACGCTGGCTGGCCGTGGGCGCCATCGCGCTCGCCACGATCAACATGTTCGGCGGCTTCGCCGTGACCCAGCGCATGCTGCAGATGTTTCGCAAGTAAGGACGACGATCATGACCTCCAGCCTCTCGACCGTCTCCTACATCGGCGCGACCATCCTCTTCATCCTGTGCCTGGGTGGCTTGTCCAACCAGGAAACGTCGCGGCGCGGCAACCTGTACGGCATGATCGGCATGGCGATCGCCGTGGTCGCCACGGTCTTCGGCGTGCAGGTCACGACGCATGGCCTGCCGTACATCATCGGCGCGATGGTCGTCGGCGCTGCGATCGGTCTCTACCTTGCGCGCATGGTCCAGATGACGCAGATGCCCGAGCTGGTCGCGTTCATGCACAGCATGGTCGGCCTCGCGGCAATGCTTGTGGGCTATGCCAATTTCATCGACCCGGTCGTGGCGGCGAGCCTCACGCCCGCCGAGGCCGCGATCCACGAGATCGAGATGTATCTCGGCGTGCTGATCGGTGCCGTCACGTTCTCCGGATCGGTGATCGCCTTCGGCAAGCTCTCCGCCAGGATCACCGGCAAGCCGGTTCTGCTGCCGGGCCGGCATTTGCTCAACCTCGCGGGCCTGCTGGCGGTCATCTACGCAGGCTACGCGTTCGTGCATGCGCACAGCGTCGCGGAAGCGATGACGCCGATGATCGTGATGACGGTCGTCGCGCTGCTCTTCGGCGTGCACATGGTGATGGCCATCGGCGGCGCCGACATGCCGGTCGTCGTGTCGATGCTGAATAGTTACTCGGGTTGGGCGGCGGCGGCCACCGGCTTCATGCTCAACAACGACCTGCTGATTGTCGTGGGCGCGTTGGTCGGGTCGAGCGGCGCGATCCTGTCGTACATCATGTGCTCGGCGATGAACCGGAACTTCATCAGCGTGATCGCCGGTGGCTTCGGCACCGACGGCGGAGCGCCTGCCGCCGCGGGCGCCGTGCAGCCGGCCGGCGAAGTGACCCCCATCAGCGCCACCGAGACGGCCGAGCTCTTGAAGGAGGCAAAGAGCGTCATCATCGTCCCGGGCTACGGCATGGCGGTGGCGCAGGCCCAGCACACCGTGAACGAGATCACGCAGGCGCTGCGCGCGCGCGGCGTCAACGTGCGCTTCGGCATCCATCCGGTCGCCGGCCGCATGCCCGGCCACATGAACGTCCTGCTGGCCGAGGCCAAGGTTCCCTACGACATCGTGTTCGAGATGGACGAGTTGAACGACGACTTCCCGGACACCGACGTCGCGATCGTGATCGGCGCCAACGACATCGTGAATCCGGCGGCGCAGGAAGACCCGACCAGCCCGATCGCAGGCATGCCGGTGCTCGAAGTCTGGAAGGCCAAGCACTCGATCGTGATGAAGCGCAGCATGGCGTCCGGGTACGCCGGCGTCGACAATCCGCTGTTCTACAAGGAGAACAACCGAATGCTCTTCGGCGACGCGAAGAAGATGCTGGACGAAGTCCAGGCCGCGTTGAAGGCGGCGTGAGGGGTGAGCGGCGAAGGGCCGTCCCAAGCCGCGAACAGCGCCCCCCCGGGGGGCAGCGAGCAACGCCTTTCCGCGAGCGTGGGGGCCCACGCTCCCGGCCCGCTAGCGCACCTGACCATCCTCGATCTCTCTCGCGTGCTCGCCGGCCCGTGGTGCACGCAGCTTCTGGCCGACCTGGGCGCGACCGTGATCAAGATCGAGCGGCCCGGCACAGGTGACGACACGCGCGCGTGGGGTCCGCCCTTTCTCAAGGATGCGCTGGGCCGCGACACGTCGGAGGCCGCGTATTACCTCGCGTGCAACCGCGGCAAGTTGTCGGTCGCCGTCGACTTCACCAAGCCCGAAGGCCAGCGCATCGTGCGCGATCTCTCGCTGCAGGCGGACGTGCTGGTCGAGAATTTCAAGGTGGGCGGTCTCGCCAAATACGGACTCGATTACGCGAGCGTGGCTGCAGAGAATCCGCGCCTCGTCTATGCGTCGATCACCGGTTTCGGTCAGGACGGTCCCTACGCGGAACGCGCGGGCTACGACTTCATCATCCAGGGCATGAGCGGATTCATGAGCGTCACCGGAGAGCGCGACGACCTGCCGGGCGGCGGGCCGCAGAAGGCGGGCGTCGCGATCACCGACCTCATGACCGGCATGTACGCGGCGGTGGCGATCCTGGCGGCGCTCGAGCATCGGGACCGGACGGGGAACGGGCAGCGGCTCGACCTGGCTCTGTTCGATTCCGCGGTGGCGATGATGGCGGTGATGGGAATGAATTACCTGGTCTCCGGCACGCCGCCGGGACGCGCCGGCAACGCGCACCAGAACATCGTGCCGTACCAGGTGTTCGCGTGCGCCGACGGGCATCTGATCGTCGCCGTCGGCAACGACGGCCAGTTCGCGAAATTCTGCGAAGTCGCCGGCCACGCCGAGTGGGCGCGCGACGAACGTTTCGCGCGCAATGAAAACCGCGTCCGGCACCGCGGCGTTCTCGTGCCGATCATCGCCGACGTCGTCGCGACGCGGACGCAGCGCGACTGGCTGGCCGCGCTGGAGGAGGTCGGCGTGCCGTGCGGACCGATCAACAAGTTGGACCAGGTCTTCGCCGATCCGCAATTGCGCTCGCGCGGCATGCAGCTCGACCTGCCGCACGCGCTGGCAGGCACCGTGCCGCAGGTCAATTCGCCCGTGCGGATGTCGGGAACGCCGCCCGCACCCGACCGGCCGCCGCCCTTGCTCGGCGAACATACGAGCCAGGTGCTGCGCGAGCGCCTTGCGCTGGATGCCGCCATGCTTACGTGCCTCGCCGCCGATGGCGTCATCGAGGTGAGGAAGCCATGACCGGACTCATGTACCAACCCATGCGCAAGCCGGTGTTCTGGATCGCCTATGCCGTCCTGGCGCTGGTGTGTGCCGTGCTGGCATGGCGCCTCTTTCCGATGGCGATTCCGCTCGTGAACCTGGATATAACGCTGGCGCGACACGAGGCGGTCGCCAAGGCGGAAGGCATTGCCGCGGCGAGGAAGCTGGTCTCCGGCGACGCGCGCACGGCTGCGCGCTTTCGCAACGACCAGACCACGCAGGACTATGTCGAACTGGAAGGCGGCGGCAAGCCCGCGTTCGCGCGGATGGTCGCCGGCACGGCGTATGCGCCTTACTGGTGGGAAGTGCGGCTGTTCAAGCCCGGCGACGTCGAGGAAGCGGTCGTACGCTTCCGTCCCGATGGCGCGCTCGACGGCTTCACGCACCGCCTGGCGGAGACCTACGTCCGCGACGCCGCGACCAAGGCGCTCGAACCGGCGGCTGCACTCGAATTTGCGCGCGCGCACGCGCACGACGACTGGAACGTCGACTTCGGCCTGTACACCAAGATCGAGGAATCGCAGGAGACGCGGCCGACGGGACGCGTCGACCACCAGTTCGTGTTCGAGCGCGACGACGGCTTCGGCGACGCCCGCATCCGGTTGCGGTTGACGGTCACCGGCGACGAATTGACCGGTGTCGAGCGCTACGTGCACGTTCCCGAGAAGTTCGAGCGCCGCTTCCAGGAATTGCGCAGCGCGAACAACACGATCGCGAATTTCGCCTCACTGGCGGCCGGCGCGCTCTATGGCCTGGGCGGATGCATCATCGCGGTCCTGTGGCTCCTGCGCCAGCGCTGGCTGCTGTGGCGGCCGGCGCTCGTGGCAGGCACCGTGATCGGCGGTCTTATGGCGCTGTCCGTCCTGGCGTCGTATCCGGAAGCCTGGTTCGGGTTCGACACGGCGGAAACGACGGGATCGTTCTGGACGCAACAGGTGGGACTGGCATTGCTCGCGCTGCTCGGAGGCGCCTTCGGCTACGGTCTCACGTTCATGGCGGCGGAGAGCCTGGCGCGGCGCGCGTTCCCGCGCCAGCCGCAGTTGTGGCGGTTGTGGTCGCGCGACGCGGGCGCGACACGGCAGGTGCTGGGCCGCACCGTCGGCGGCTATCTCTTCGTGCCGCTCGAACTGGCGCTCATCTCCGGTTTCTATTACGCCACCAACCAATGGCTCGGCTGGTGGCAACCCTCCGAGGCGCTGACCGATCCCAACGTGCTGTCGTCAGCCGTTCCGGCGCTGGCGCCTGTCGCCCTTTCGTTGCAGGCGGGGTTCATGGAGGAATGCGTGTTTCGCGCGATCCCGCTGTCGCTGGGCGCGCTGCTCGGCGCGCGATTCGGACGGCGCGGGCTCGGCATCGCGATCGCGGTCGTCGTGCAGGCGGTGATCTTCGCCGGCGCCCACGCCAACTACCCGGGACTTCCCGCCTATTCGCGGCTCGTCGAACTGCTGCTGCCGGCGACGCTGTGGGCGCTCATCTTTCTGCGCTTCGGATTGCTGCCGACGATCCTGCTGCACGCGGTCTTCGACCTGTCGCTCTTCTCGATTCCGCTGTTTCTCGTCGATGCGCCGGGCGCGTGGTTGCAGCGAGCGCTCGTCATCGCCGCCGCCGCGGTTCCGCTCGCGGTGGTCGGCTGGCGGCGCAGGCAGCGGCGCGCGTGGGGCGAACTGCCGGCGGCGCTATGGAACGGCGCCTGGCGGCCCGCGGCCGATGTGGCCGCGTCGGTGCGGCATGCGCAAGCGCAAGCGAGCAAGCCGCGCAGCGCCAGGCTCGACCGCGCGTTGCCTTGGCTGGGACTTGCCGGTGCGCTGGCGTGGTTCGCATGCACGCCGTTCACCGCCGATGTTCCGCCGCTCACGATCGACCGCGCCGGCGCGGAAGCCGCGGCTGACGCGGCGCTGGCCCAGCGCGGCGTCACGCTCGGCGCGGAGTGGCAGCGCTTCGCGAAGATTCGCCTGTCGGTTGCCGAAGCGCAAAGCGAATGGCACCGTTTCGTGTGGCGTGAAGCCGGCCCGCTTGTCTATCGGGCGCTGGCCGGCAATGTGCTGGCGCCGCCGATGTGGGAGGTGCGCTTCGCGCGCTTCCATGGCGACGTCGCCGAACGCGCCGAGGAGTGGCGGGTGACCGTCGTGGGCGACGGTGCGATCCGGCAGGTCCAGCATCGGTTGCCCGAGGCCGCGCCGGGCGCCAACCTCGAGCGCGACGCGGCGCTGGCCCTCGCGCAGCGGGTCGTGCGCGACCAGTTCTCGCTCGACCCCGCCGCGCTCCAGCTGCGCACGGCGGATCAGACGAAGCGCGATGCGCGCAGCGACTGGACGTTCGTCTTCGCCGACCCGAAGGTCGACGTCGGCAAGGACGGCGAGGCGCGATTGCAGGTCGTCATCGCCGGTGACGAAGTCGCATCGGCCGGTCGCTTCATATTCGTTCCGGAGGCGTGGCAGCGCGCCGAGACCGAGCGCAACGACCGCCTGCAGATCGCCAAGATCGCGGCCATGTTCGGCATTGCGCTGGGGGGGCTGGCCGCGCTCGTGTTTGCGGTGGTCAGCTGGAGCCGCCACCAGTGCGACCGGCGCGCGTTGTTCATCGTCGGCGCGCTGGTGTTCGCCGCCGCCGCCATCGACCTCGCCAATGGCTGGCCCGACATCGCGATGCGCCTCACGACGGCCGAGCCCGTGCTGTCGCAGGTGGCGACGACGATCGCCGGCGGATTGTTCGCGGCGCTGTTCGCGGCCGGGCTCATGGGACTCCTGTCCGGCGTCGGGTCCTGGTACGCGCGCTCGCAGGCGCCCGGACATTTTCCGACGCGGCTGCCGGCGTGGGCCGCCGGTGTCGCGGTCGCGCTTGCCGTCGCGGGGCTGGCTGCGACGTCGGGCTTGCTGGCGCCGCGCGAATCGCCGCTGTGGCCCTCGCTCAAGTTGCCGGCAATGGCATCGCCGCTCGTCGGCGCACTCGTCGACCCCGCGGGGCTGGTGGCCGCGTGCGGCGTCGCGTTGTTCGTGCTCTACCTGCTCGACCGCGGCACGCATCAGTGGACGCGCCGCCTGTGGCAGGCGGCGCTGCTGCTGGTTCTGATCTCCTGCGCGGGGGCGCTCGTCGGGGGCGCCGACCCGGCGGCGGCGCTTGCGCGCGGCGTCGTCAAGGGTCTCGTGAGCTTCGTGCTGCTGTGGCGGATCCTGCGCCACGACTTGCGCGCGATCCCGGCCTTCCTTGCGACCGGCATCGTGCTCGAGTCCGCGCGCGACGCGGCGCTGGAGGCTACATCCGGCGCCTGGGTCCTTTTCGCCATCGAGACCGCCGTCACCATCGCCGTGGCGTGGGCGGTGACGCGCTACATCGCGCGCCCGATCGACGCGCGCCCTGCATCCGAAACGCCGGCTATTGCACCGTCACCCAGAACGGAATGACCTGGTTGTCGGCGCGGTGCACGGCGCTCACGTTGCTGCGCGCTGCCCACGGAATCACCTGCCGGTGCAGCGGGATGTGGTTGATCTCCGCGTTGTGCGCCAGCAGCGCCGCGTGGATTTCGTTCAGCCGCTGGTCCGCGTTCATGTCGACCTTGACCTTGGCCAGCAGCTCGTCGAGCTTGGGATTGGTATACCGGCCGTAGTTGTAGTCGCCGTCTCCCTTGCCGTTCTTCGTGGCCAGCACGGGCTGCAGGATGAAGATGGCGTCGGTCGCCCCGCCGCCCCAGCCCAGCATGTACACGCTGGTGTCGTTCTTCTCGAGCTTGGGAAAATAATTGGCGCGCGGCATCGCGTTGACGCTGGTCTTCACGCCGACCTGCGTCCACATCGCCGCGACCGCCTGGCAGATCTTCTCGTCGTTGATGTACCGGTTGTTGGGGCAGTCGAGCGTCACCTCGAAGCCGTTCGGGTAGCCGGCCTCCGCCAGCAGCTTTTTCGCGTGCTCCTTGTCGAAAGGCAGCCGCTTCTCGACTTCGGGGCTCGACGTGATCGGCGACGGCAGCATCGCGCCGGACGGCGCCGACAGGCCGCGCATCGTGTTCTTCTTGATCGCCTCGATGTCGATCGCCTCGTAGAGCGCCTCGCGGACGCGCTTGTCCTTGAGCGGGTTCTTGCCCTTCACGTTGGAGTAGAGCAGTTCGTCGCGGAACTGGTCCATGCCGAGAAACACGATCCGGTTTTCCATGCCCTCCATGATCTTGATGCCGGGCGTTTGCGAAAGGCGCGGCACGTCCTGCGGCGGCGGGTCGTTGACCAGATCGACTTCACCCGAGATGAGCGCCGCCACGCGCGTCGCATCCGACACGATCGGCGTGTACACCACCTCGTCGGCATTGCCTTCCCACAGGCCGGCCTTGATACCCCACCAGGCCGGATTCTTGACGAGCACGGTCTTCACGTCGGGCTCGCGCGCCTTCAGCGAGTAGGGGCCCGTGCCGTTGGCCTGACGCGCGGTGATCATCTCCTCCTTCTGCGTGAAGTTCTGCGGCTTGGTGGCGCGGTTCTTCTCGCACCATGCCTTGCTCATGATGTCGATCGTCTGGATGTGCTCGAGCTCGATCGGATTGGGCCCGGTGGTCGTGAACTCCACCGTGAGGTCGTCGATCTTCTTCGGCATGCCCGATGCGTTGGCATACACGCGCAGCTGCGACGTGTCGGCGCGCGCGCGCTCGAAGCTGAAGACGACGTCGTCGGCGGTGAACGGCGTGCCGTCGTGGAACTTCACACCCGGGCGCAGCTTGAATCGCCACGTCGTCGGGTTGACCTGCGTCCACGATTCCGCGAGCCACGGCACGATGCCGAGCTTCTTGTCGCGGTTGACCAGCGGCTCGTAGATGAGGATGTTGATGTTGTTGGTCAGGTTCTCGTTCTGCGAATAGGGATCGGTCGTCTGCATGTCGCCGCGACCTGCCCAGCGCAGCGTGGCTGCATCGACCGCGAGGGCCGCGCCGCCGAGCACCGCCGTCATCGCCACGGCAACGAGCGCGCGCCGGGACACGCGAAGAATTGGGGAGCGCATCGGATGGACCTCCGGGTGGGCGTGCACGCGCCAGGCTGACGCGTACCAAGCGATAATGATAACCCTTCCCATGGCCACGACCGCCGCCTCGCTCGCCCAATCCCGCCTCGACTCGCTCAAGGCCCGCCTGCCACTCGCCATGGCCCGCGACGCCGCGCGTCTCACCCGCCGGATCGACCGTGCGCGGACGCTGCCTGCGGCGGAGGCCGAATGGACGCGGCTCGAAGCCGACATCGAGCGCTCGATCGGCAAGTGCGAGGCGCGCGCCCGCGCCAAGCCGCCCATCGCGTATCCGCCGGACCTGCCGGTCGCGCAGCGCGCCGACGAAATCGCGCGCGCGATCCGCGCACATCCGGTGGTCATCGTCTGCGGCGAAACGGGCTCGGGCAAGACGACGCAATTGCCCAAGATCTGCCTCGCTGCCGGACGCGGCGAGCGCGGCCTCATCGGCCACACGCAGCCGCGCCGCATTGCCGCGCGCGCCGTCGCCGCGCGCATCGCGCACGAGCTGGGCCAGCCGGTCGGCGAGGCCGTCGGCTACAAGGTGCGCTTCACCGACCATACGAGTCCGGACGCGTACGTGAAGCTGATGACCGACGGCATCCTGCTCGCGGAGACGCAGGGCGACCGGCAGCTCGACGCCTACGACACGATCATCGTCGACGAGGCCCACGAGCGCAGCCTCAACATCGACTTCCTGTTGGGTTACCTGCGGCAGCTTCTGCGCACGCGGCCCGACTTGAAGGTCGTCATTACGTCGGCCACGCTCGACGCCGAACGCTTCGCGCGGCATTTCGGCGACCGAGGGGAAGCCGGCGCCGGTCATCGAGGTTTCCGGCCGAATGTTTCCCGTCGACGTGCGCTACAGGCCGTTGCGGAAGGCGGGCGACGCCGCGTTGCAGAACGAGGCCGACGACGAGGAAGAGCTGGAGGAGGCGATCGTCGGCACGGCCGAGGACCTGTGGCGCGAGGGCCCCGGGGACATCCTCGTGTTCCTGCCCGGCGAGCGCGAGATCCGCGAGACCGGCGATCTGCTGCGTCGCGGCCTCGCGCGCCGTCCGTATGCGGCGCAGCTCGAGATCCTGCCGCTCTTCGCACGGCTGTCGGTCGCTGATCAGCAGCGGATCTTCGCGCCGAGCAACGGCCGGCGGATCGTGCTCGCCACGAACGTCGCGGAGACGTCGCTCACGGTGCCGGGCATACGCTACGTGATCGATGCCGGTCTCGCGCGCGTCAAGCGCTATTCGCTGCGCAACAAGACGACGCTGCTGCAGATCGAGAAGGTGTCGCAGGCCGCCGCCCACCAGCGCGCCGGCCGTTGCGGCCGCGTCCAGGACGGCATCTGCGTGCGCCTGTACGGCGACGATGATTTTGCGGCGCGCCCGAAATTCACCGACCCGGAAATCCTGCGCTCGTCGCTGGCTGCGGTGATCCTGCGAATGGCTTCGCTCGATCTGGGAAACGTCGACGCGTTTCCGTTCGTCGACGCGCCGGGACCGCGGGCGATCGCCGACGGCTACCAGCTGTTGCAGGAACTGGGCGCTGTCGACGACGAACGTAGGTTGACGCCGCTCGGCCGCGAACTCGCGCGGCTGCCGCTCGACCCACGCATCGGCCGGATCGTCCTCGCCGCGCGCGATGCGGGCTGCCTGCCCGAGGCGCTGGTGATCGCGAGCGCGCTGGCCGTGCCCGATCCGCGCGAGCGCCCGCTCGAGCGCCAGCAGGCCGCCGACCAGGCGCATCTCAAGTTCCGCGACGACCGGTCGGATTTCCTGTCGCTGGTCGCGCTGTGGGAATTCTTCGGCGACGCGTTGGGACAAAAGCTGTCGCACCGGAGGCTGGTCGACGCCTGCCGCGCGCAGTTCGTGTCCTAGCTGCGGCTGCGCGAGTGGCGCGACGTGCACCAGCAACTGGTCGCCTCGCTCGAGGAGGCGGGCTGGAAATGGTCGCCGCAGTTGCCGAAGGCGATGGACGCGGCGCGTTACGCGGTGCTGCACAAGGCCGTGCTGGCGGGGCTCCTGGGCAACATCGGCGTCAGGGCCGACGCGGACGACTTCTACCTCGGCGCGCGCGGCACGAAGTTCTATCTGCATCCGGGCTCGGGGCTGGCGCGCAAGGGCGGCGGCAGCGCGGCTGGTTTGGCAAATAAGTGGATCCTCGCCGCGGAACTCACCGAGACGTCGCGGCTTTTCGCGCGCTGCGCCGCCCGTGTCGAGGCCGAGTGGATCGAGGAGGTCGCGGGCGATCGCGTCATGCGCGAGCATTTCGAGCCGCACTGGGAGGAGAAGCGCGGCGAGGTGATCGCCAGCGAGCGCGTCTCGCTGTATGGATTGACGCTCGTCGCGAGGAGGTCCGTCGCGTATGGGAGGATCGACCCCAAGGTTTCGCGCGAAGTGTTCATCGGCGAGGCGCTGGTGCCCGGCACGCTGGCGACGAAGGGCGCATTTCTCGCGCACAACAGGAAGCTCGTCGCGGAAATCGCGGAACTCGAGCACAAGGCAAGGCGGCAGGACGTGCTCGTCGACGATGCGACCATTGCCGCGTTCTATGCGGAGCAATTGCCGGCGCACATGCATTCGCTGGCGGCGTTCGAGCGCTGGCGCGCGCAGGCCGAAAGCAAGAACGCGCGCGTGCTCTTCCTCACCCGCGACTACCTGATGCGCCACGCGGCGTCGCAAGTCACCGTCGACCTTTTCCCGGAGCAACTCGAACTGGCCGGCACCACGCTTCCTCTCAAGTACCGGTTCTCGCCGGGACATCCGCTCGATGGGCTGACGCTGACCGTGCCGTTGTCGTTGTTGAACCAGGTCGACGACGCGCGCCTCACGTGGCTCGTTCCCGGCATGGTCCGCGAAAAGGTCGCGCATTACCTCAAGGCGCTGCCCAAGGCGTGGCGCAATCGCCTGATCCCGCTGACGGAGGTCGTCACCGCCTTCCTCGAATCGTCTCCTGACCTGGCGCTGCCGCTGCCGCAGGCGCTGCGCGGCTACCTCGAGGAGCGCCTGGGCGACGCGCCGCCGCCGGATGTGTGGGACAGCGGCGAGATGCCCGCGCATCTTTCCGTCAACGTGCGCGTCGTCGATGCGGCCGGGGACGAGTTGGCCATGGGCCGCGACCTCACCGTCCTGCGCGCGCAATTGGGCGAGGCGGCGCAGATGTCGTTTGCGGCGAGCGGACCGGCGATCGAGAAGCGCGGAATACGAAGCTGGGATTTCGGCGACCTGCCCGAAACGCTCGCGATCGCGCGCGGCACGCAGCAGCTGACCGGTTATCCGGCGCTGGTCGACGACGGCGACAGCGTGTCGCTGGCGATGCTCGACACGCGCGAGTCCGCCGAAGCGTCGACGCGCGCCGGCGTGCTTGCGCCTGCTGCGCCTTGCGCTCAAGGCGGCGGCCGCGAATTTCGACAAGGGCGGCCCGGGATTCACGCAGGCCGCGTTGCAGCTCAAGACGGCGATTCCCACCGACCGGCTGCTGGCCGACGTGCTGGCCGCCGTGACGGACCGGGCGTTCCTGGGCGACGATCCGCTGCCCCGCAACGAGCGGGCGTTTGGCGAGCAGGTGAAGCGGGCGCGGACGCGGCTGCCCGCGGTTGCCGACGGCGCGTTCCGGCTGCTGTCGGGAATCGCGACCGAACACGCGGCGTTGGGGACGAGGCTCTCGGGCCTGCCGCCGGCGCGCTCAAGGCTGGGCGCCGAGGTGAAGGCGCAGCGCGACGCGCTTGTCTACGCGGGCTTCTTCGGCGCTACGCCTTGGGCGCAATTGCAGTCGCTGCCCCGGTACCTGAAGGCGCTGGACCGGCGCCTGGCCAAATTCGGCGAGCGGCCCGAGCGGGACGCGAAGCACGCCGAGCAGGTGGCGGCGCTGTGGCAGCACTACCGGGAGCGGGCGGACCGGAACCGCCATGCGGGGCGCGCCGAGCCGGCGCTGGAGGCGTACCGGTGGCTGCTGGAGGAACTCCGGGTGTCGCTATTTGCCCAGGAGCTCAAGACGCCCGTCCCGGTGTCGTTCAAGCGGGTGGAGCGGGCCTGGGCCGACCTCGCCCGCTAGGGGCAAATCCCTGTTTGGCGTGAGGTCGGGGGCGTGCTACAGTAAGTTCGCGGTTTTGTTGCCTAAGGGCTTGTCTCTCAATAAATCGCGCGATTTATTGACCTACGAGCTCCAAGGCCTTGAACGGGCAGGCCGACGACGTTGTCAGGCGATACGACAGGCCAGATCCATAAAGTGAGCGCAACGACCAAGACCGAGCCAGCCGGGCCCCGCGCGATGACGCGCGAGACCTCGAAGATCCTGGGCGATTGCCGGGATCTCGCGATTTCGCGCCTCACGATCTCGTTCGCGCAAATGATGGACCGCGTCGGCGAACTGCTGATGGACCGCGCCAACAAGTCCGACGTGCGCGAGGAGCAGCAGCTCTTTCTCGATGCCCGGCACGCGCTGAAAGGCGAGCGTCCGGCGCTGATGGCCGAGTTCGAAAAGCAGCTGCGGCGTTCGATCAACGACCGTCTTGCGGGCAAGGCCAACGAAAAGGTCGACTTTTCCAAGGCGGATGCGCAGAACCTGACCCTCGTCGAGACGTCGTCGATGGACGAGTCGGTGCTCGTCGGCAACATCACGCGGATCGTCGAGAACCTCTCGCACGACGAACTGCAGACATTGAACCGCGGGCTGGGCTATTTGCTCGGCCGCCCGGACCTCGGCACGGACGCGAATCCGCTCGCGCCGTCGGCGATCGTCGACGCGTTTGCCGAGGCGCTGAACAGCGTGAAGACCGACCGGCGCATCAAGTTCCAGATCCTGAAGGAGCTGAACCAGGCGCCGATGGGCGACATCGCCATCATCTACGCCGAACTGAACCAGCACCTGACCAAGCTCAACGTCGTCCCGGCCAACGCTGCGCCCGTCCATCATCAATCGCGGCAGTTCGGCGGACCGCGAGCGCGCACGGGCCGAAGCGAAGGCCAAGGCCGCCGCCAACGCGCCGCCGGCCGAAGTGGACGTGATGGCGATGTTCAAGCGCATGTACGGCAGCGCCACACCTTCCGCGGCGCCACCTCCGCCGCCTCCGTCGCCACTCGGCGCGCTCGGCGCCGCGATGGGCGCGCTGATGAGCCAGCAGCCGTCAGCCGATTTTCCGCAGATCCAGGTGCCTTCGCAGCCGCAAGGCGGCTACTCGTTCGCGCCGATGGCGCCGACGCCGTCGGGCTACGTCCCGGGCGCGCCGATCATCTCGACGCAGGACCTGCATGAAGGCCTGACGCGGCTGCAGGCGGGGCAGACGGACTTCGACGTCGGCGGCGCCACCGTCGGGTTCTCCGGCATTCCGCAAGGGTTGCACAACGTACTGCGCGACCTGCAGGACTCGCCGCTCGGCAAGAAGGCGAACCAGCTCGAGTCGATGACGATCGAGATGGTCGCGATGCTGTTCGACTTCATCTTCGAGACGAGCGACCTGCCCGACGGCATCAAGGCGCTGCTCGCGCGCCTGCAGATCCCGGTGCTGAAGGCGGCGATGCTCGACGGCGCGTTCTTCGCGAAGAAGTCGCATCCGTCGCGGCTTCTCGTGAACGCGCTGGCGCAGGCGGGCCTCGGCTGGTCGCCGGTGATGGGCCAGGACGATCCGCTGTACAAGAAGATCAGCGGGATCGTCCACAAGATCCTGGACGACTTCTCCGACGACCTCGCGATCTTCGACGAGCAGCGCGCGGACCTGGAAGCGTTCCTGGCGGAGGAAGAGAAGGCCGCCGAAGCGAACATCCAGACCACGGCCGAGGAAATCAACCAGAAGGACCGCCAGCAGATTTCCACGGCGGTCGCCAAGGCCGAGATCGAACGCCGGATCGAGGAATACCCGGTGCCGAATTTCCTCGCGACGTTCCTGCGGCAGAACTGGGAAGGCACGCTGTCGCACGTCTACCTGCACGACGGCGAGGAGAGCGAATCGTGGAGTTCCGCGGTCACGACGCTCGAGGACCTGGTCTGGAGCATCCAGCCCAAGAAGACGCCGGAGGACCGCAGGCACCTCGTGGCGCTGCTGCCGTCGCTGTTGAAGCGCCTGTCCGCCGGCATGCACAGCCAGGGATGGCCTCCGGCCGAACGCGAGGCGTTCATGGCCAACCTGGTCGAGGCGCACGCGGCGTCGGTCAAGCCTTCGCTCGCCGCCGTGCGCTCGCCGACTGCCGCGGTGGCCGAGGCCGCGAAGGTGCAGGCGGAAATGGCCAAGGCCGCAGGCGACACGACACTGGCCGCGAAGGCCGAGGCGCTGGCGGAAGCGATGACCGATGCGGTGCCCGAGCCGCTCGAGGCGGAACGCGAGATCATCGACGACGACTATCTCGAGATCGCGCGCAGCCTGGAGCGCGGCATGTGGATCGAATTCGAGGCCGACGACGGCCAGCTCGCGTTCGCGAAGTTGGCGTGGGTCAGCCCGCTGCGCGGCACGTACCTCTTCACCAACCGCCAGGGGCAGAAGGCGTTGTCGATGACGGCCGAAGAACTGGCCGGCCGCTTCCGCAACGACCGCGCGCGCCTTGTCGAGGCCGAGCCGCTGATCGATCGCGCGTTCTCGAGCATGCTGACGCAAATGGAAGAGAAGATGCCGATTGCCACCGCTGAATAGAGGCGGCGGTCATGTCCATTGGCGCGTTGATCATCGGCGATGAGATCCTGTCGGGCAAGCGGGCCGACAAGCACCTGCCGCACGTCATCGAAACGCTTGCCACGCGCGGCCTCGAACTCGACTTCGTCCACTATCTGGGCGACGACCGTGGCCGGCTCACGGCGCTCTTGCGCGACTCCTTCGCGCGCGGCGACATCGTGTTCAGCTTCGGCGGCATCGGCGCCACGCCCGACGACCACACGCGCCAGGCGGCCGCGGCGGCGCTTGGGCTTCCGCTCGTCCGTCACCCGGAGGCCGTCGCGGAAATCGAGGCGCGCTTCGGCGCCGACGCCTACCCGCATCGCGTGCTGATGGCCGAGTTCCCTTCGGGATCGCGGATCATTCCCAATCCGGTGAACCGCGTCGCCGGGTTCGCGATCCGCGACCACCATTTCTTCCCGGGCTTTCCGCAAATGGCGTGGCCGATGCTCGACTGGGTGCTGGCCAACGACTATCCCGACCTGCGGCGCACGCCGCCGCAGGAGCGAGCGATCGTCGTCTACGGCGCTGGAGAATCGCAATTGCTGCCGCTGATGGACGCGAACGTCGCGCGCTTTCCGATGCTGAAGCTCTTCAGCCTGCCGTCGTTCATGCCCGATGGCGGGCGCAGGATCGAACTCGGCGTCAAAGGGGATCCGGCGCACGTCGACGAAGGGATAGCGCATCTGCGCGAGGGCGTCGAGGCTGCGGGATTCCGCTGGGAACCACTCGAGGTCTCCGCATAGTCGCGATGCCGACCGCGCAGGACGCAGCGCCGCACGGCCCCCGTGGTATGACGCTCCGGGCGCCGCTGCGTGCGCTCGTCCTGGCCGTTCCGGTGGTGTTCACTCCGCGGATCCTGGCGGTCGTGCTGCTGCCGCTCGTTGCGGCAGCGGGCATCTGGACCGTCGTCGGCTGGATTGCGTGGAGCCCGTTGACGCAGTGGCTCGGCGCGACAATCTACGGCGCCCACGGCGGCTGGAGCGACTTCGCGGCAGGCGCCAGCGCCGCGCTGCTGCTGATGCTGGCCGCGGTGCTCACGGCGCTCGTCGCCGTCGCCGTGCTCGCGATGCCGGTCATCGTCGACACGGTGGCGCAGCGGGATTACCCCTCGCTCGCGAAGCTCCGCGGCGGCACGTTCGCCGGCGGTCTCGTCAACGCCGTCGCCACGGTCCTGCTTTTTCTGCCGCTCTGGCTGCTGGCACTGCTCCTGCTGCCGCTGCCGCCGATCTACGTGGCGGTCTCGCTCCTCCAGAGCGCGTGGCTCAACCAGCGACTGTTCCGCATACGATGCGCTGGCGCTGCACGCGGACCGCGACGAGCTGCCCGTCGTGATCGCGGCGGCGCGCCGGCGCCTGTTCGTCCTGGGACTCATGTTGGCGCCGCTGTCGCTCATCCCTTTCGTGAACCTCGTCGCGCCGCTCTACGCGGGCGTCGCCTTCAGTTATCTTTGCCTCTCCGAACTCACCGCGTGGCGCGCGCGCCATGCGTCCGATCCCGCAACGATCATGAACTGACCATGGACAACAGCGCCATCGCCTACCTCGAGCACAACGCGCGGTTCAAGGCGCCGGTGCGCCCGGCGACACGCTGAAGATCGCGTGGACGGTCACGGGGCTCGTCCCGAAGCCGTCGCATGGCGGCGGAATCGTCGAACTGGCGGCGATCGCCACCAACCAGGACGGCGTGGTCGCCGTCGAAGCGGACGGCAAGGTTCTCGCCGCCAACCGGCCTTGAGCGCCTCATTCCGCCGCTTGCAGGCTCTTGCCGTCCCCCGGCAGGAACGTGACAGTGGCGAGCGTGCACGCCGCAATGACGGCGAGCGCTACGAGCAGCACCGGAAATCCCGCGGCCTTGACCACGGGCCCCAGCAGCGCCACCGCGACCGAACTCACGCCCAGCGAAACGGCGAGTCGCATTCCCGCGACGCGCGAGCGCATCCGGTCGTCGACGTAGCGCGCGATCAGCACGTCGGTAAACGGAATCGCGCCGAACACGGCGATCATGAAAAGGATTTGCAGCGCGTAGAGCTGCCAACCCTGCGCGTACGCCGCCAGCACGAACAGTGGCGGCTGCAGCGCCAGTATCGCGACGTAGATTCGCTTCAGCGGAAAGCGGTCGAGCAGCCAGCCCACCACCAGCTGCGCCAGCGACGCGACCGCATAGACGGCGGCCATCAGCAGTCCCAGCGCCGCAGGGTCGTCGACGACGCCGTGCAGCCGCTCTTTCAAGAGTTCCGGGTTGCCGTTGGTGGTGAAGTTGAACAGCATGCTGCCCGTGGCGGCCGCGGTCGTCATGACCAGGAACACTCGCGCGACGACATCGGGCGGTATCGTCGCGTGGCGCGTCGGTCGCTTCGCCGGCGCGTGCGATTCCACCGGCGTCATCCGCGCGAACGCGAAGCCGCAGCCAATGGCGAGCATGCCGGGAATGGCGAACGCGGCGCGCCAGCCCAGGAATTTCACCGCGAGTCCGGTCGACAGTGCCGCGAGCGCGATCCCCAGGTTGCCGGAGAGCCCGTTGATGCCGATCGTCCAGCCGGGACGCCGCGTGGTCTGCAACAGCATCGGAATGCCGACCGGATGGTAGATGGACGCGAATGCGCCGAGCAGCGTGAGCGCGCCGGCCATCTGCCACGCATTTTGCGTCGCGGCGGCGAGCAGCGCGGTGACGCCCATGCCGAAGAAGAACACGAGCATCATCGGCCGGCGTCCCCACAGGTCGCCCAGCCGGCCCGACGGAATCGCCCCCAGGCCGAACAGCAGGAACGCCGCCGCGCCGTACGGCATGAGTTCCTCCCAGTTCGCGAAGCCGAAGTCCGCGGCGATCACCGAGATCGCCGTGGCGAAGATCAGCAGGAACATGTGGTCGAGCGCGTGCGCGATGTTGAGCAGGATGGTCGTGCCGAGCGAATGCGCCGGCAGCGCCGTCGCGATGGGCGCCGTAGGCATCATGGCTGCGCGAGCGCCTTCGCGCATTCGGCCACCAGTGCGGGGCCGCGGTAGATGAGGCCGGTGTAGATCTGCACGAGCGATGCGCCGGCGGCGACTTTCTCGCGCGCGTCCTCGCCCGAGAGGATGCCGCCCACGCCGATGATCGGCAGCGTGCCGTCGAGCGCCTTGGCCAGCACCCGGATCACTGCGGTCGACCGCTCGCGCAGCGGGGCGCCGGACAGCCCTCCGTTCTCGTCGGCATGCGGCAAGCCGGCGACGGCATCGCGCGCGATCGTCGTGTTGGTCGCGATGACGCCATCGCAACGGTGACGGGCGAGCAGCTGCGCGACGCCGCGCAGCTGCTCGTCGGTGAGATCCGGCGCGATCTTGACGACGAGCGGAACGTAGCGGCCATGCTGCTGCGCGAGCGCCTGCTGTTCCCGCTTCAATGTGCGTCATCAGCGCGGACAGCGCCTCGTCGGCCTGCAGGTCGCGCAGGCCGGCGGTGTTCGGCGAGGAGATGTTGACGGTGACGTAACCGGCCTTCGCATAGACCGCGCGCAGGCATTTCGACATAGTCGTCGGCCGCGCGCTCGTTGGGCGTGTCGAAATTGCGGCCGATGTTGATGCCGAGGATGCCGCGGTAGGACGACGCCGCGACGTTGGCCAGGAATTGCTCGACGCCGTCGTTGTTGAAGCCCAGCCGGTTGATCAGCGCGTTGGCTTGCGGCAGCCGCCACATGCGCGGCCTGGGATTGCCCGGCTGCGGGCGCGGCGTCACCGTGCCCGCTTCGAGGAAGCCGAATCCGAACGTCGCCAGTCCCGCGAGATGCGCGGCGTTCTTGTCGAGGCCGGCGGCGAGGCCGACGCGATTGGGGAACGTGATGCCCATCACCGACACCGGCGACGCGCGCAATCGTGGTGCGGCGAGCTTGGCGAGGCCGACGCGCGCCGCACGGTCGAGGCCGGCGAAGCGCAAGGTCGTGTGCGGTTTCCGGATCGAGTGCGAAGAGGAACGGGCGGGCGAACGGATAGAACTTGTGCATGGATTTTGGGCGTCGGCAGCGCAGCGGGCGGCCCTGAAACGCGACGCGAAGCGATGATACCATCGGCGTTCGTCGATTCCTCGTGGGCTTGCATGTCGTGCCGCTACCGCGCATTGGCTCTGTTCGCACTGCTCGCCGTGCCCTTGGCGCAGGCGCGAAGCACCCGCGTCACCGCGTCACCGCTGCTACGCCTGCGCCTTACGCGCAGCGCGCCGACGTGCGCGCGTTCGCGGCGGAGATCGCCGACGCCACGGGCCTGTCCGCGCCGGCAGGTCGAGCGCTGGCTCGCCGCCGCGAAATTCCAGCCGAAGATCGTCGCGGCGATGGACCGGCCGCTGCTGCTGCCGCCCAAGTGGTTCGAGTACGCGCCGCCGCTGCTGGCGCCCGACCGCGTGAGCCGGCGGCGTCGCGTTCTGGCGCTGAATGACGGAGACGCTCGCGCGCGCGGAAACGGAGTACGGCGTGCCGGCCGAGATCATCGTCGCCATCCTGGGCGTCGAGACGATCTATGGCCGCAATACCGGTTCGTATCGCGTGATCGACGCGCTGGCGACGCTCGCGTTCGATTACCCGCGGCGCGCGCCGTTCTTCCGCGGCGAACTGCGCGAATACCTGCTGCTTGCGCACGAGCAAGGCTGGCTCGCCGCTCGAAGCCCAACGGGCTCGTTCGCCGGCGCGATGGGCGTCCCGCAGTTCATGCCCGGCAGCTATCGCCAGTACGCGGTCGACTTCGACGGCGACGGCCAGATCGATCTCTGGCGCGACAACGCGGACGTGATCGGCAGCGTGGCCAATTACCTGGCGCGCCACGACTGGCTCGCGGGGCAGCCGGTGCTGCTGCCCGCGCGCATCGCGCCCGAAGCGCGTGACGCCGCGTTGCGGCGCTCGACGGCGGCATCAGCGAGCGCCGCGCGCTGTCCGCGTGGCAGGCCGATGGCGTCGACGCGGAGAACGCGCCGGCGGACCTCGCCGCCGATCCGGTCGGCCTGCTGCTGCTGGAGGAGGCGCCGGAAAATGGCGAGGCGCGCGCGAGCTACTGGATCGCGTGCCCCAATTTCTACGTGATCACGCGCTACAACAAGAGCCGCCTGTACGCCGCCGCCGTGTTCGCGCTGGCGCAAGCGCGATCAAGCAGGCGCACGACGCGCTACAGGTGAAGCGGTGGCCGACGACCTTCCGCATCCGGCGATCGTGCAACGCGCCAGCCGCCGGCGCGAAGGACGTGCCGCTCAAGGAGGACACGCGCCTGCTGGGACGCCTGCTGGGCGACGTGCTTGCGCGCGCAGACCGGCGACGACGGCTACGCGCGCATCGAGGCGGTGCGCCAGACGGCGATCCGCTTCCGCCGCGCGGCGCCCGCCGAAGCCGCGGCCGTGCGCGCCGAACTCTCGGCGCTGCTCAACGACCTGTCGATTCCGGTCACGCTCGACGTCGTCCGCGCGTTCTCGTATTTCTCGCACTTGAGCAACATCGCCGAGGACGTGCACCAGAACCGGCGCCGCCGCGCGCACGCGTACGCCGGATCGCCGCCGCAGGCCGGCAGCGTGGCCGCGGCGCTGGCCAACGTGGCGAAGCAACGGCGTGACGCGGACCGAGCTCGACGCGTGGCTCGCCGAGGCGCTGATCTCGCCGGTGCTGACCGCGCATCCGACCGAGGTGCAGCGCAAGAGCATCCTCGACTGCGAGCGCGAGATCGCGCGACTGCTGATGTGGCGCGACCGCATGCCGCTGACGCCGGACGAGGCGTCGGAGTTCGCGACCGGCCTGTATCGGCAGGTGCTGTCGCTGTGGCAGACGGCGATGCTGCGACTGTCGAAGCTGCAGGTGCACGACGAGATCGACAATGGCCTCGCCTATTACCGGTACACGTTCCTCGCCGAACTGCCGCGGCTGTACGAAGGCCTGGCCGCTGGCATCGCGCGCACGTTCGGATCGCGATGCGGCGCTGCCGCCGTTCCTGCGCATGGGCTCGTGGATCGGCGGCGACCGCGACGGCAATCCGTTCGTCGTCGCCGACACGCTCGACTACGCGATCCGCACGCAGGCCGGCGTTGCCTTCGACCATTATCTGGACGAAGTGCATCGGCTGGGCGGCGAGCTGTCGCTGTCCGCGCGCCTCGTGCATCCGACGCCGGAGCTGCTCGCGCTGGCCGAGGCCGCGCACGACGGCAATCCGCACCGCCAGGACGAGCCGTATCGGCAGGCGCTCGTCGGCATCTATGCGCGGCTCGCGGCGACGATGCACGTGCTGGCCGGGCGGTCGCCGGCGCGCGCGCCGCACGCCGATCGTCCGCCCTACCGGACCGCCGACGAATTCCTGGCGCGACCTCGACGTCATTCGCGCGTCGCTCGCGACGCACGGCGCGAGCGCTGCTGGCGGAGCGCCGGCTGCTGCCGTTGCGGCGCGCCGTGGAAGTGTTCGGCTTTCACCTGGCGTCGCTCGACCTGCGCCAGAACGCCGACGTGCACGAGGCCGTCATCGCCGACCTGCTCGCGCGCGCCGGCGTTGCCGACGGACTACCTCGCGCTGCCGGAAGCCGAGCGCGTCGCCTTGCTCGACTCGCGAACTGGCGACGCCGCGGCCGCTGCATTCGCCGCACCTCGACTATGCCGAGCGGACGTCGAGCGAACTCGCGATCCTCACCACGGCAGCGGCCATTCACGCAAGTTCGGCGCGGTGGCCGTGCCCAACTACGTCATCTCCAAGTGCCAGTCGGTGTCCGACCTGCTCGAGGTCGGCGTGCTGCTGAAGGAGGTCGGCCTCGTGCACGGCGGCGCGCTGGCCGTCAACATCGTGCCGCTGTTCGAGACGATCGACGACCTGACGCGGCTGCGGCGCGATCATGCGCGACGCGTTTGCGGTTCCGCTCTACCGCGCGTGGCTTCGCGGACGCAACGACTGGCAGGAGGTGATGCTCGGCTATTCCGACAGCAACAAGGACGGCGGCTACGTCGCGGCCAACTGGGCGCTGTACCGCGCGGAGATGCAGCTGGTCGAGGCGTTTCGCGAGCACGGCGTCAAGCTGCGGCTGTTCCATGGCCGCGGCGGCACCGTCGGCCGCGGCGGCGGACCGTCGTACGAGGCCATCCTCGCGCAGCCGGCCGGCAGCGTGACCGGCGGCCTGCGCATCACCGAGCAGGGCGAGATCATCGCCAGCAAGTATTCCGATCCGGAACTTGGGCGCCGCCATCTCGAGGCGCTGGTCGCGGCGACGCATCGAGGCGAGCCTCGTCGATGCCGAGCAGATCGGCGCGCGGCGCCGGCATTCCACGCGGCGCTCGACGCGCTCGCTGCGCATGCGTACGCCGCCTATCGCGCGCTGGTCTACGACACGCCGGAATTCCTGGCGTATTTCCGCGCGTCGACGCCGATCGCCGAGATCGCCGAGCTCAACATCGGCAGCCGCCCGGCGTCGCGCACCGGTTCGGCGCGCATCGAGGACCTGCGGGCGATTCCCTGGGTGTTCAGCTGGGGCCAGTGCCGGCTGATGCTGCCCGGCTGGTACGGCTTCGGCTCGGCGGTCGACGACGTGGCTCGATCGGCACATCCGGAGGGCGACATGGGCACTCGCGCTGCTGCGCGAGATGCACGCGGCGTGGCCGTTCTTCCGCAGCGTGCTGTCGAACATGGCGATGGTGCTGGCCAAGACCGATCTCGCCGTGGCGTCGCGCTACGCCGAACTGGTCCCGGACGCGGCGTGCGCGAGCCGGTGTTCGCGCGCATCGCCGCCGAACACGCGCGCACCGTCGTCGCTAGCTGCTCGCGATCACCGGCGAGGCGGCGCTTCTCGACACGCATCCGGGGCTCGCCCGCAGCATCCGCAACCGCTTTCCGTATCTCGACCCGCTCAACCACCTGCAGGTCGAATTGCTGCGCCGGCATCGCGCCGGCCAGACCGACGATCGCACGAAGCGGGCGATCCACCTCACGATCAACGGGCTGGCCGCGGGACTGCGCAACAGCGGGTGAGCAATGCCGCGCGGCATGCCTGCACGCGTATAATCGTCCCAGCCGCGCGCTGCGCAAATTGCGCGCAAAAAAGCCCAATTGCGCATCCTCATCTCCAACGACGACGGCTATTTCGCGCCGGGCATCGAACGTCTTGCCGCCGCGCTGGCCGCCCAAGGCCGACATCACGGTCGTCGCGCCCGAGCGCGACCGCAGCGGCGCCTCCAATTCGCTGACGCTCGACCGGCCGCTGACGGTGCGCCGCGCCTCCAATGGCTTCTTCTTCGTCAACGGCACGCCGACCGACTGCGTCCATCTCGCCGTCACCGGATTGCTCGACGAGTTGCCGGACATGGTGATTTCGGGCATCAACCTGGGCGCCAACATGGGCGACGACACGATCTATTCCGGCACCGTCGCCGCGGCGACCGAGGGCTTCCTGCTGGGCATTCCGTCGATCGCGATTTCGCTGGCGTCGAAGGCTGCGCGGCATTTCGAGACGGCCGCGGACATCGCGGTGCAGCTGGTCGAGCGCCATGCGCGCATGCCGGCGGGCGCGTGGCTCCTCAACGTGAACGTGCCGGATATCCCGCTCGCCGATTGCAAGGGCTTCGCCGTCACGCGCCTGGGCCGCCGGCACAAGGCGGAGGACGTGATCCGCGCGCAGAATCCGCGCGGCGAGACCGTGTACTGGGTGGGCGCGGCCGGTCCGGCGGCGGATGCCGGCGAGGGCACGGACTTCCACGCGGTCGAGACCGGCCACGTGTCGGTGACGCCGCTGCAGATCGATCTCACGAACCGCGAACTGATGCAGGGCGTCGCGGCCTGGATGGACGCCTAGGGCGCGGCAGCTAAGCACAAGGGAGGCGGGCGAAGAGGGGCGCTCGGCGACGCGACATGAACCAGACCGGCATCGGCATGACGTCGGCGCGAACGCGCGCGCGGATGATCGAGCGCCTGCGCGAGCAGGGCATCGTCGACGAGGTCGTGCTGGCGGCGATGAACGCGGTGCCGCGCCACATCTTCGTCGACGAGGCGCTGGCCATCCGCGCCTACGACGACGCGCCGCTGCCCATCGGCCACGGACAGACGATCTCGCAGCCATGGATCGTCGCGCGTATGACCGAACTGGCGCGCAACGGCCGCGAACTCGACGCGGTGCTCGAAGTCGGCACCGGCTGCGGCTACCAGACCGCGGTGCTCGCGTACGTCGCGAAGCACGTGTACAGCGTCGAGCGCATCGGCGCGCTCGCGGCCAAGGCGCGGCGCAACCTGCAGTCGCTCAAGCTCAAGAACGTCTCGTTGAAGCACGGCGACGGCAGCCACGACCTCGGCGAAAAACTGGAAGTCGACGCGATCATCGTCACCGCAGGCGCGACGCACGTGCCGACGGCGCTCATGCCTTACCTCAAGATGGGCGGCCGGATGGTGCTGCCGCTGTCGCAATCCGGCGACGAACGCGGCGTGCAGCGGTTGACGGTCATCGACATGACGCCGGCGGGCCTCAAGGAGCAGACGCTCGATGCGGTAAGATTTGTGCCTCTGCTTCCCGGTGTCGGCTGACGCGAAAGGCGCGCACCGGCCGTTCGAAACTGCCGATGCGCAATCCGACCCTTCCGCCGCCCGTACTGATGCCAGCGTTGCGCCTTGCGGCGATCGCCATGCTCGTGGTGCTCGTCGCTTGCGCGTCGCGCACCCGTGCTCCGATCGAGGACCGGACGGTGCAGCCCGCACCGCCTCCGCCGCCAGCCGCGACTGCGCCCGCACCGGCGGCCCCGCCGCCCGAGGCCGAAACGCGGCCGCCGACCTACACGGTCAAGCGCGGCGATACGCTCTACCAGATCGCGCTCGACCACGGCCTCGACTACAAGGACCTGGCCGCGTGGAACAACCTGGACAATCCGAACCTGATTCTCGTCGGACAGGTCCTGCGCGTCACCGCGCCCGGCGAGACGTCGGCTGCCGGACCGGGCGTTACGACCACGCCGCTCAAGACGCCACCACCGGTGACTGTCGCGACGCCCGCCGCAGGCGGCACGCCAGGCGCGGTCGCGCCGCCTCCCGCTGCGCGCAATGCCGACAACTACAAGTCGTCGCCGAAGGCGGTGAAGGAGCCATATTCGGAGCAGGCGGTGCGCGACGTCGCGCGCGCGCGCGCCGGAAGTCGTTGCGGTGGCGCCGCCGTCGACCGTCGCGAAACCCGAGGCGCCGCGGCCGGCGGCCCCGACCACGGAACCGGAGGACGATGACAAGATCGACTGGCTGTGGCCGGCCAAGGGCAAGGTGGTCAGCGGTTTTTCCGAAACGGCGAATCTGAAGGGCATCGACATCGCCGGCACGGCCGGCGACCCCGTCATCGCCAGCGCCGCGGGCAAGGTCGTCTACGTCGGCACCGGCTTGCGCGGCTACGGCAAGCTCGTCATCGTCAAGCACAACAAGACATGGTTCTCCGCCTACGCGCACAACCGCGAAATCCTGGTGAAGGAAGGCCAGCAGGTCACCCGCGGCCAGAAGATCGCGGAGATGGGCAACACCGACGCCGATCAGGTGAAGCTGCATTTCGAAATCCGGCGGCTGGGCAAGCCGGTGGATCCCGCCCGCTACCTTCCGGCCGGATGAGCGCGGGCGCGCGACTGCCCGGCGACCCGCGTGCCGCGGACGGCGACGCGCCGTTCGCGGAGGAAGCGCCGGCGCGGCCGGAGCCCGACCTCTACTCGGCGGACTTGCCGCTGCAGGAGCCGCCGCCGGGGCTGTCGGCGGATTTCGTCACCGACGTCACGCAGCTCTACCTGAACGACGTCGGCCAGCATGCGCTCCTGTCTCCCGGAGGAGGAGTTGCGGCTTGCGCGCGCGGTCCGCGAAGGCGACTTCGCCGCGCGCCAGACGATGATCGAGCGCAACTTGCGGCTCGTCGTCAGCATCGCGCGCCACTACACGCATCGCGGCGTCGCGCTGCCCGACCTGATCGAGGAGGGCAATCTCGGACTCATCCACGCGCTGACCAAATTCGATCCGGAGCGCGGCTTCCGGTTCACGACCTACGCGACGTGGTGGATCCGGCAGGCGGTCGAGCGCGCGATCCTCAACCAGTCGCGGACGATCCGCGTGCCGGCGCACGTCGTGCGCGAACTGAACGTCGTCCTGCGCGCGCAGCGGCACCTCGAGACGCACATGCCCGCCGGCGGACGCGAAACCACGCTGGAGGATGTCGCACACCTGCTGGACAAGCCGGTCGCCGAGATCGAGCGGCTGCTGCGACTGCAGGAGCATGTGCTGTCGCTCGACGCACCGCTCGATCGCGAATCGGGCACGACGCTCGCCGACGGCATCGCCGACGACGACGCGCGCGCGCCCGAGCTCATGCTGCACGTCGCGGAGATCGAGTCGGCGGTGGGCGGGTGGCTGGCGGAACTCAACCCGCGGCAACGCATGGTCATCGAACGCCGCTACGGTCTCAACGGGAACGATGTCGCGACGCTCGACGAACTCGCGCGGGAAATGGGGGTGACGCGCGAGCGCGTGCGGCAGATCCAGGGCGAGGCGCTGGACAAGCTGCGCTCGAAGCTCGCGCGACGCGGCTACACGCGCGACGCGCTGCTGTAGCGTCAACGGGCCCTAGATTGCCTGGCGCAGCGCCGCCGGCGCGGGCAGCACTTCGATCGCGCGCTCGAGCGTGGCGACGAGCGCGTCGCGCTGGCGATGCGCGGCAACGTCGCCGTAGCGCAACGTCGAGAACGACTGGCCGATGGCCGCGAAGGCGATCGCGAATTGCGGCCAGCGCTGCGCGGCGCGCTGTGCGAAAGCGACCGGACCCTCGTGCGCTTGGCGCGGCAACCCGGCGCGCGCCAGGCGCCGGCACAGATCGTCCCACAGCACGAGCGCGCGCTCCTGCCGCCGGCGGCGGAACAAGAGCCAGGCCGCGAGCAGGCCCGCCCATGCGAACACCGCCGCCGCCGCCATCGCCGCCACCTGCCACGGCGCGAAGCGGTCGAGCTTCAAGTCGCGCCAGAACGAGCGCTGGCGCTCGTAGTTGAAGCCGACGACGTTGCGGCGCCAGTCGTGGTTGATCGCGTCCCACGTGAGCTGCAGGCTCTTCAACCACGACGCGTCGAGGCGCGCCAGGAAAGGCACGCGCTCTCCGGACGGCAGCGCGCCGCCCAAGCCGATCTCGATGCGCGACGGCGACACGGCGGCCGTCGGGTCGAAGCGCACCCATTGCCCGTCGATCAGCGCCTCCGCCCATGCGTGCGCGTCGGATTGGCGCACGATCATGTAGCCGCCCGCGGATTCATCGCGCCGCCCTGGTAGCCGGTGACGACGCGCGCGGGGATGCCGGCGGCACGCAGCAGCACGACGAACGCGCTCGCATAGTGTTCGCAGAATCCGCGCCGCGTGTCGAACAGGAATTGATCGGCCGTGTCCTCGTCGAGCCTGGGCGGCGACATCGTGTAGGCGAAATTCTCGCGCGTGAACCAGGCCAGCACGGCGGCGATCAGCTGCCGGTCGTCCGGATACCGCTCGCGCAGTTCCTTCGCGAACTGATGCGTGCGAGGGTTGTTGTCGGGCAGCCACAGGTTGGCCTCGGCGTCGACCAGCGGGTTGCCGGGGTAGGTGTCGCCCAGTACCGATTGCTGCACGTAGCGCAGCGGCTGCGTCACCGGCGTGCGCGCGATGAGCTGGTGATCGCGCGTGAGGCTGGCGACCTCGCCGCCTCCCGCGTCCTTGTCCGTGCGCGGCAGCGACGCCGGCAGGTCGAGCGCGAAGAGCCACATCCGGTATGAGGGCTCCAGCGTGACCGTGTAGGTGATCACGCGCTTCGTGGACTTCCCCGGCACGCCTCCATATTGCGAGGTTGCCCATGGTCCACGTGCGGCCGTCGAAGCGCGACAGCACCGGTCCACGCCAGTAGCGCTCCGGCGACGGCGGCACGGGCCCGTCGAAGTCGACGCGGAACGCGACGTTCGTCGGAAAGCGACAGCTCGCTGATCTGCCCGGGGGACATCGTCTCGGACAATCCCGTCTTGCGCCGACTGGTCCGACGGCAAGCCCCACAGCGGCGTGGCCAGTCGCGGGAAGAGGACGAACAGCAGGACGGCAACCGGCACGCCCTGCAGGATCATGAGGCCGCTGCGGCGCAAGGCGGCGCCGCGCGCCTGCGCCGCGCCGCCATTGGACAGGGCGTCGAGCGTCGCGCCGATCAGCACGATGGCCGGAAGCACGGCGAGCGCGGCCAGCAGCGACTGCCCGTAGAAGAACGGCGTGATCAGCAGGAAGCACGACAGGCACACCAGCAGCGTGCCGTCGCGCGTGGTTCGCGTTTCGAGGAACTTGATGGCGACCAGGATGTACAGGAACGCGACCGACGAATCGCGGCCCCACAGGTAGCCGAACGAATTGCGAACGGCGAGCGCCGCCGCCACGGCGAACAGCGCCAGCGTCCAGGAAGGGATGCGAGGCGGTGGCGCCTGCGGCCGCTGACGGTCGTGGCGCAGCAGGAAGTGACGCAGGCCGACCAACAGGATGCCCGTGGCGGCAACCCAGATGGGCAGGTGCGGCGCCTGCGGCAACTGGGCCGCCAGCAGCAGCGCGGCGAGCCAGCCGATCTGCGCGGACGTGAGATTCGGGCGGCGTTGCGCCGCCACGCTTGCGCTTCGACGCCGAAAACCCAGCGAGGCGGCGATGTTCACGATGCCGTCTCGCTCGGAAACAGCGCGAGCGCCACCAGCGCGTTGCGCAGGTGGTCGCGTCCCTGTCCGGCCGTGAGGCTGGTGCCGGGCATGCGCAGCGCAAACGGTCGCGCCGCACGCTCGGCCGCCACCACCCACGCGGTGAGCCGCGACAGGCGCGCTTCGTTGGTGAACGCGTCCGGAAGCGACGTCCAGGACAGCGTCACGGGGCCGCCGCCACCGACACCGTCGAATTCCTTCGTGTACCAGCCGGCGCCGCGCGCCACCGCCTTCCACGCGATGCGCTGCGGTGGGTCGCCGTCCTGGAATTCGCGGAGCCCCGCAAGGTCGGCATCCTCGCTGCGGCCCGCGGCGAGCGCATCGGGGCCGGTCGCGCCATGCGGCAGCGGCGGCGCGCCCATTTCCGCGGCGGGATAGACGATGCCGGCGAGCGGAAAGTGGACATACGCCCATCCCCGCCACAGGCCCAGCGGAAACGCCGACGAAAGCGTGACGCGTCCCAGCGGTTGGCGGCCGCGCGAAGGCGCCAGGATGTCGAGGTTGACGGTCAATGCCGCCCCCGCGGGCACGTCTCCGGATGCGGTGGCGCCGGACGCCGCGAGCGTCACGGCGCTGCGCGCCAGCGCGCCGCCGTGCAGCGACAGCGTGAACGCGACGTGGCCGCCGGCAAACGATTCACCGGCCGACAATGGCGTGACTTCGATGCCGGCCAGGTTGCGAAACGTGTGCAGCAGTGCGGCGGCCAGCAGTCCGGCCAGCAGGAACGTGACGCCGACACCCAGCGACAACGCATAGTTGAGCGAGGCGACGAGCATCGTCGCGACGGTCGCGATCATGGCCCAGCCGCGCCGTGTGGGCAGGATGTAGATGCGCGAGTGGCGCAGCACCACGGGCTCGCGGTCCGCGGGCGCCACGCGAAATGCGCGCTGGCGTGCGCGCGCGACCCATCCTTCTACCCAGGTCGCGTCGCGTGTGGCGGCCATCCGGCGAGGCGCCGGTTATGGGAGGGGAACGGCGCGCACGAGCGTCTGGGCCTGTACCGCCCCGGCGCGCGCGCCGCCGGCCAGGCGATGGCCGGCGACCGCCGGAAACACTGCCTGAACATCCTCGGGCAACACCATCGGCCGGCCCGCGATCATCGCCCAGGCGCGCGCCGCGGCAAGCAGCATGAGGCCCGCGCGCGGGCTCAATCCGCGGCGCCCGCCGGCGTCGCCGCCATTGGCCGTGAGGCCCCCGGGGTTGCCACGTGAGGCGGCGATCAGCGCCTGCACATAGTCCAGCAACGCCGGGGCGACGTGAATTTCCGACGCCTCGCGCTGCCAATCGGCCAGCGTGGCAGCGTCGGCGGCGGGCGGCGTGTCGGCGATCCGGGCGCGGCGGTCGCCGCTGATCAGCAGGTCGCGCTCGGCCGCCGGGTCCGGGTACCCCAATTCGATCGCCATCAGGAAGCGGTCGAGCTGCGATTCGGGCAGCGGATAGGCGCCGATCTGTTCGACGGGATTTTGCGTGGCGATCACGAAAAACGGGTCGGGCAGCTTCCGAGTCTGTCCGTCCTGCGACACCTGGCGCTCCTCCATCGCTTCGAGCAGTGCGCTTTGCGTCTTGGGGGGCGCGCGGTTGATTTCATCGGCCAGCACGACCGAACTGAAGATCGGGCCGGCGTGGAAGCGAAACGTCTGCGCGCGCTCGTCGAAGATCGACACGCCCAGCACATCGGCGGGAAGGAGGTCGCTCGTGAACTGGATCCGCGAATACTTGAGGCCGAGCGTGGCGGCCAGTGCCTGCGCCAACGTGGACTTGCCCACGCCCGGAATGTCCTCGATCAGTAGGTGGCCACGCGCAAGCATGCACGCGAGCGCCAGTTTGAGCGGCTCGTCCTTGCCGACGACGATGCGCGCCAACTGCTGCAGGACGGCCGACAGGCGCCCGGCGGCGGGCGTATTGGCTTGGGAAGCGGGGCGGACGGTCATGTCTGGTCTTTCGTTCTTGTCGAGGGTGGACCCGATTGACGCAAGTTGCGTGCCTTGAAAGGCGCCCTCGGCACTCTAACTGCGGGGCCCTCACCTCGTCACGACCGGCGGGCCCGGGGTAAACTCCGCTTGGCGGAAACTGTGCAGTCTTAGCCGCGGCCCGGCCGGAACCGACCCCAACCCTTCGTCCGCCTGCCGCCGGCGAAGTTCAGCCAGCTGCCCAAAGATACCAGCCCGCCCCCGTGCCGTGACCACCGCGTTCATCTCCCACCCGACGTTCATGCTCCATGAGATGGGGCCGTACCACCCCGAGTGTCCGGAGCGAATTGCCGCCATTTCCGACCGGCTGATCGCGTCGGGGCTCGACGCGTACCTGTACCACTACACGGCGCCGGCGGCGACGCACGAGCAGATCGCGCGGGTCCACGGCGCGCACTACGTGCGTGAAGTCGAGGCGTCGAGTCCGGAGTCCGGACTGCACTTCATCGACCCGGACACCGCGCTCAACCCGCATACGCTCGACGCCGCCCGGCATGCGGCGGGCGCGGCGGTGCTGGCCGTCGATCTCGTGATGCGCGACGAATGCCGAACGGCATTTTGCGCTGTGCGGCCGCCGGGCCACCACGCGGAGCGCGGACGTGCCATGGGCTTTTGCATCTTCAACAGCGTGGCGATCGGCGCCGCGCATGCGCTCGCCGCCCACGGCCTCAAGCGCGTCGCGATCGTCGACTTCGACGTCCATCACGGCAACGGCACCGAGGAGATCTTCTCGAATGACCCGCGCGTGCTGATGGTGTCGACGTTCCAGCATCCGCTCTATCCGTATTGCGGCCTCAACGATCCGGCGCCGAACATGTGCAATGTTCCGCTCTCCGCAGGCAGCGGCGGTGAGGAATTTCGCGCCGCCGTGCGCGATCGCTGGCTGCCGGCGCTCGCCACGCACCGGCCGCAATTGATCCTCATCTCCGCCGGATTCGACGCGCATCGCGAGGACCCGCTCGCGGGGCTGCAGTTCGTCGAAGCCGACTATGCGTGGGTGACGCGCGAACTGGTCGCGGTGGCCGAGCGCCACGCGCAGGGGAGGATCGTGTCGATGCTGGAAGGCGGCTATGCATTGTCTGCGCTGGGTCGCAGCGCCGCCGAGCACGTGCGCGAGTTGCTGGCAGCTTAAAGCCCAGGGCGTCCCACGTTAGGCGATAGACGCGAAACAAGGAGCAGCCGATGGAGCGGCGACAGTTCCTCACCAGTTGTGCGGTATTGAGCGGGGCCGGATTACTGGCCGGCGAAGGTGCGCGGGCCGACGCGCCGCCACACTGGTACGCGCGCACGCACCTCACCGACATCCACGGCCGTCCGATCCGCGCGCGCGATCTCGCCTCGGACACAAATTACGTTTTCCAGTATCCGTTCGCGGCCACGCCGTGCCTGCTGGTCAAGCTCGCACGACCGGTTGCGGTCACGGCGAGCTTGAAGCGCGAGGACGGCGCCGCCTACGCGTGGCAAGGTGGCGTGGGCGAGGAACGCAACGTCGTCGCGTTCTCCGCCATCTGCGCGCACAAGCTCGCCTATCCGACGCGCGAGGTCTCGTTCATCCGCTACCAGCGCGAGCGCTCGGCCACGTCGGGCGCGCAGGTCATCCATTGCTGCGCCGATCACAGCGTCTACGACCCGGCGCAAGGGGCGCGCGTCGTCGCGGGCCCGGCGCCGCAACCGCTCGCGGCAATCATCCTCGAGTACGACAGTGCCGACGACGGCCTTTACGCACTGGGAACGGTGGGCGCCGAGCAGTTCGACGCCTTCTTCGTGAAGTACCGGCTGAAACTCTCGCTCGAATATGGCGGCGAGGGCGGGCGTGGCGCAGTCGGCGGAACCGCGATCCTGCGCGAACTCACGAACTATTGCCGGACGACGATCCAGTGCTGACGCATGGCGAGGCCCGTCTCGCACACCGTTTTGCCGGGGGCCGCGCGGCGTGTCAAGTGAATATTCGCGCGGGGACGGCTGTCTCGGCCTGACGCCCGCGTCGGCTACAATCGTCGCGACAGGACCGGCGCCTGCGGTCCACCAATTGCGTCACGATGGATGCTCCCCGTTCTCCCCGCGAAATCGCCGCGAGCGACGCTGCGATCGTCGTCCGCGACCTGCGCAAACGCTACGGCGATGTCGACGCCGTCAAGGGGGTCTCGTTCGCCGTGCGTGCGGGAACCACGACGGCGCTCTTAGGCGGAAACGGAGCAGGCAAGACCACGACGCTGTCGATGCTGCTCGGCGTGCTGACGCCGACGGACGGGGCGATCTCGGTGCTGGGCTGCGACATGCTGCAGGATCGCTATCGCGCGTTGCCGCGGATGAACTTCACGTCGCCTTACGTCGACTTGCCGAAGCGCCTGACGGTCGGCGAGAACCTGCGCGTCTTCGCCGATCTCTACGGCCTGCGCTTGCCCAAGGCGCGCATCGCGCAGCTGGCCCGCGAATTCGAACTCGAAGGTCTTCTCAAGCGCCCCTACGGCAACCTCTCCGCCGGACAGCGCACCCGCGTGTCGCTGGCGAAGGCGCTGCTCAACCGGCCGGAGGTGCTGCTGCTCGACGAGCCAACGGCGTCGCTCGACCCCGACATCGGCGATCGCATGCGCACGTATCTCGAAGGCTATCAGCGCGACAGCCATTGCACGATGCTGCTGGCCTCGCACAACATGGGCGAAGTCGAGCGGATGTGCGACGACGTGATCATGCTGCGCGAGGGACTGGTCGTCGACCAGGGATCGCCGCAGGAGCTCATCGATCGCTACGGCCGCGAGAACATGGAGGAAGTGTTCCTCGACGTCGCGCGCGGCATTGGCGACGAGGGCGACCGCGACCCGTCGTCGCGCGAGATTGCGGCTTAAGCCATGCGCGCCGCCAACGAACCGAATCCGATGTTCTACCCGCAAACCGGCCTCCCGGCTTCGGCGCGCCGCGTGCGCGCGCTGATCCGCCGGCATGCGTATCTGCTGCTCAAGTCGTGGCCGCGGATGGTGTCAATGGCCTACTACCCGACGGTGACGATGGTGCTGTGGGCGTTCCTCACCGTGTACTTGAAGCCCACGACGAATTTCCTCAAGGACGCGCCGGGCTTCTTCATCGGCGCGGTGCTCCTGTGGGACGTGCTCTTCCGCGGCCAGCTGGGCGTTTCGCTCACGTTCATCGAGGAGATGTATTCGCGCAACCTGGGCAATCTGTTCGTGAGCCCGCTGCGCCTCGGTGAATTCATCGCGGGCCAGCTGACGATGAGCGTGCTGCGGACGCTCATCGGCGTCGGCGGCGCATGCCTGTTCGCGTGGCTCCTGTTCCGCTATTCGATCTTTTCGCTGGGATTTCCGCTGATCGCGTTCTTCGCGCTGCTGCTTGCGTTCGGCTGGAGCATCGGCCTCGCCGTGTCGGCGATGATCCTGCGCTTCGGGCTGGGTGCGGAAGAGTTGGCATGGGCGGCGATCTTCCTCGTGGCGCCGGTGTCGGGCGTCTACTATCCGATCGGCGTGCTGCCGGCGTGGCTGCAGTCCGTGGCGTGGGCGCTGCCGTCGGCCCACGTGTTCGAGGGCATGCGCGCGGTGTTGCTGCAGGGCGATTTTTCCTGGAGCCACTTCCGGGCGGCGGCACTGCTCGACGTGGTCTTCCTCGGCATCGGGATCGTCACGTTCCAGTTCGCGGTGAAATACGCGCGAGTCCACGGCAAGCTGCTGCAGATGGGCGAGTAATTACGCAAATGAGTACCCAAATGAGTCATCCGACGACCAGTGCCGCGACGACGCGCCGATCCTCGGCGATCAGGATGTTGAACGTGCGGCATGCGGCGCGCGTGTCCATCACCTCGACGCCGACGCGTGCGTTCGCAAGGGCTGCGGTCAGGCGAGGGTGCGGGAAGCGCTGCGCCAAGCCCGTGCCGAGCAGCACGATCTCCGGCGTCGTGGGGGAGCAGCGACGCGAAGTCCTCGGCGGTCAGCGCGGCGAAGCCAGCCGGCGCCCAGCCGGTCGCGACCGCGTCCGGCGTCACGATCACGTTCTGCCGATATTCGGTCTCGCCGATCCGTATCCAGTCGTCGCCCAGGGCGGCGATCAGGTTGGCGGCGGGCGTCTGCAGGTGGAATTTCATGCGAAGTCGAGCTTCGGCCCTGCGTGATTGTGCATTGCGGCAAAGCGCCTTCGGCCGCTAGAATGATACGGGAGTCAGTGGATTTCCCCGCTTCTTACGTCGCTCGGACGGTTCCGGGCGCTTACGCAAGAAAGAGCCTCATGTCCTCCCCCCTCATTGCAAGACCGCTCGAAACGCAGTTCTCGCGCATCGAGCGCCTCCCCCCGTACGTCTTTTCGATCACCGCCGAACTGAAGATGGCCGCGCGCCGCCGCGGCGAGGACATCATCGACTTCGGCATGGGCAATCCCGACGGCCCCACGCCGAAGCACATCGTCGACAAGCTGGTCGAGACCGCGCAGCGCCCCGACACGCACGGCTATTCGGTGTCGAAGGGCATCCCGCGGCTGCGCCGCGCGATCTGCCACTGGTACCAGCGCCGCTGGGGCGTCGAATTCGACCCGGAGACCGAGGCGATCGTCACGATCGGCTCGAAGGAGGGCATCGCGCACCTGGCGCTTGCAACGCTCGGCCGCGGCGACACGGTGCTCGTCCCCAATCCGAGCTATCCGATCCACATCTACGGGCCGGTGATCGCCGGCGCGGACATCCGGCAGGTGCAGCTCACACCCGACGTCGACTTCTTCGCCGAGCTCGAGCGGACGATCAAGATGAGCTTCCCCAAGCCCAAGATGCTCATCATCAACTTTCCGGCCAATCCGACCGCGCAGTGCGTCGAGCTGTCGTTCTTCGAGAAGATCATCGCCATCGCCAGGGAATACGGCATCTACGTCGTGCACGACCTGGCCTACGCCGACATCTGCTTCGACGGCTGGAAGGCGCCGTCGATCATGCAGGTGCCGGGCGCGCGCGACGTCGCCGTGGAGTTCTTCACGATGTCGAAGAGCTACAACATGGCCGGCTGGCGCATCGGCTTCATGGTGGGCAACCGCAACCTCGTCAACGCGCTCGCTCGCATCAAGGGGTATCACGACTACGGCACGTTCACGCCGTTGCAGGTCGCGGCGATCGCCGCGCTGGAGGGCCCGCAGGATTGCGTCGCGGAGATCGTCGGCAAGTACCAGAGCCGGCGCGACGTGCTGGTCAAGGGCCTGCACGAGGCCGGCTGGATGGTCGACAACCCCAAGGCGTCGATGTACGTGTGGGCGAAGATTCCGGAAGCCTATCGCGCGATGGGTTCGCTCGAGTTCGCGAAGAAGCTGCTGGCCGGCGCCAAGGTGTCGGTGTCGCCGGGCATCGGCTTCGGCGAGTACGGCGACGGCCACGTGCGCTTCGCGATGATCGAGAACGAGGCGCGCACGCGCCAGGCGATCCGCGGCATCAAGCAGATGTTCCGCGAGGACGGGCTGGAGATCCCCCCGGAACGCGCTGCGCGCGTCTCCCCCCAGGGGGCAGGCGCGCCCTTGGAGCGGTCCGGCGGGCAGTGATGGACCCCCACGCTCACTACGTTCGCTGCCCCCAAGGGGGCGCACAGCGCCCTTCGGGCGGCCGGGCGGGCGCTGGCCCATGATGCGGAACGCGCGTTGAAGCCGCTCAACGTCGGCCTGCTGGGCTTCGGCACCGTGGGCAAGGGCACGTGGGACGTTCTTCGCCGCAACGAGGAGGAGATCACGCGCCGCGCCGGGCGGCCGATCCGCATCACGTGGATCGCGACGCGCACGCTCGACCGCGCGCGCGACGGCACGCGCGGTGTCAGTCGTGAAAGCGGCGTCAACCTGACCGACGATCCTACGGTGGTCGTCCGGCATCCGGACGTCGACATCGTGTGCGAACTGATCGGCGGCATTGACGCCGGCGTTGTCGTACGTGCAAGACGCGATCGCGCACGGCAAGCACGTCGTCACGGCCAACAAGGCGCTGCTCGCGCACCACGGCAACGAGATCTTCGCCGCGGCCTCCGAAGCGCGGCGTGATGGTGGCGTTCGAGGCCGCGGTGGCGGGCGGCATCCCGATCATCAAGGCGCTGCGCGAAGGCCTGACCGCCAATCGCATCGAGTGGATCGCGGGCATCATCAACGGCACCTCCAACTTCATCCTGTCGGAAATGCGCGCGACCGGCGCGACGTTCGCCGCGGCGCTCGCCGACGCGCAAAGGCGCGGCTATGCGGAAGCCGATCCGACGTTCGACGTCGAAGGCATCGACGCCGCGCACAAGCTGACGATCATGTCGGCGATCGCCTTCGGCGTGCCGATGCAGTTCGACAAGGCGTATGCCGAAGGCATCACGCAAGCTGACGCGCGAGGACATCCGCTACGCGGAGGAGCTGGGCTACCGGATCAAGCTGCTCGGCATCACGCGCCGGGCGCAAGCGAACGGCAAACGAGGGCATCGAGCTGCGCGTGCATCCGACGCTGATCCCGCACAAGCGCCTGATCGCCAACGTCGAAGGCGCGATGAACGCCGTGCTGGTCAAGGGCGACGCGACGGGACCGACGCTGTACTACGGCGCGGGCGCCGGTGCCGAAGCCGACGGCCAGCGCGGTGATCGCCGACCTGGTCGACGTGACGCGCATGCATACGGCGGATCCCGAGCATCGCGTGCCGCACCTCGCGTTCCAGCCCGACCAGCTGACCGACGTGCCCGTTCCTGCCGATCGGCGAAGTCGTGACCAGCTACTACCTGCGCATGCGCGTCGAGGATCGAGCCCGGCGTGCTGGCCGACATCACGCGCATCCTCGCCGACCGCGAGATCTCGATCGACGCGATGATCCAGAAGGAGCCGTCCGAAGGCGAGGAGCAGACCGACATCATCCTGCTCACGCACCGCATCGTGGAGAAGAACGTCGTCGACGCGATCGCGAAGATCGAGGCGCTGCCCACCGTGCGCGGCAAGATCGTGCGCATCCGGCTGGAAGAGCTGAACTGATGCGCTACGTATCAGCACCCGCGGGCGTGGGCGCAGGATCCGCAGCCCTTCTGCGCGATCCTGCAGGAAGGCCTGGCGCCCGACGGCGGGCTCGCGGTGCCGCAGGCGTATCCGCGGTTCACGCCGGCGGAACTGGCGGCGTTGCGCCCGCTCGGCTATCGCGAGCTCGCGTTCGCGGTGCTGTCGCGCTTCATCGACGACATTCCGCCGGCGGACCTGAAGGCAGATCATCGCCACGACCTATACGCAGGCCACGTTCGGCAGCGACGACATCATGCCGCTGCGACGCTGGCGCCGGGCTTGCACCTGCTGCGCGTGTCCAACGGACCCACGCTCGCGTTCAAGGACATCGCGCTGCAGCTTCTGGGCAACCTGTTCGAGTACGTGCTCGCGCGCGCCAACGGCTCGATCAACATCCTCGGCGCGACGTCGGGCGACACCGGCAGCTCGGCCGAGTACGCGATGCGCGGCAAGCGCGGCATCGCCGTGTTCATGCTGTCGCCGCAGGACCGGATGAGCCCGTTCCAGCAGGCGCAGATGTTCTCGCTCGCCGATCCGAACATCTTCAACCTCGCCGTCGACGGCACGTTCGACGACTGCCAGGACCTGGTCAAGGCCGTGGCCAACGATGCGCACGTTCAAGGCGCGCTGGAAGATCGGCGCCGTCAATTCGATCAACTGGGCGCGCATCGCGGCGCAGGTCGTCTACTATTTCAAGGGCTATTTCGCGGCGACCGCCGGACAACGACGCAGCACGTCGACTTCGCGGTGCCGTCCGGCAATTTCGGCAACATCCTCGCCGCGCACGTCGCGCGGCAGATGGGGTTGCCGATCCGGCGGCTGATCCTCGCCACCAACGAAAACGACGTGCTCGACGAATTCTTCCGCACCGGACGCTATCGGCCGCGCTCGGCCGCGCGAAACGCATGCGACGTCGTCGCCGTCGATGGACATTTCGAAGGCGTCCAACTTCGAGCGCTTCGTCTTCGACGTGACCGGCCGTGATCGCGGCATCCGTGCGCGACCTGTGGGCGAAGCTGGCGCGGGACGGCGGCTTCGACCTGTCCGGCACGCCGTGGTGGGCGAACGTGCAGGCTGCCGGCTTCGTCTCGGGACGCAGCACGCATGCCGACCGCCTGGCGACGATTCGCGAGATCGCGACGCGCTACGGCCTCGTCATCGATCCGCACACGGCCGACGGCGTCAAGGTCGGCCTCGAGCATCGCGACGCCGGCGACGCCGCTCATCTGCGTGGAGACGGCGCTGCCGGCCAAGTTCGCGGCGACGATCCGCGAGGCGATCGGGCCGCGATCCGGCGCGCCCGGCCGACGTGGCGCGACCTCGAAGACGCGGCCGCAGCACAGCACGACGCTGCGCGCCGATGCGCAGCGGGTCAAGGCCTTCATCGCGGCGCACGCCGCCGCGGCCTGACGCCGCGCTCCCACGCAACCTCAAGCCGTCGACCTGTCCGATCACTCATGCGCCACGCCCTTGCCTCGCTGTGCACGCAATCTCGTCGCCGGCCTGCGGCTGGCGCTGTTCCTGCCGGTGACGCGGCTCGCGTTCCGCATCGATGTCGCGCAATTGCTGCTGCTGTTCGTGTTCTCCGCAGCCATCGACGTTGACGGCGACTGGTTCCGCGCCGGACCGACCGCGAGTTCTCGCTGCTCGGCGCCGGCACCGAACTGTATTCGGCCGCGCTGCTGCTGCTGGTGGCGGCGCTGCTGGCGCTGATCTTCCGGCAGCGCGCGCTCGCGCTCGCGATTCCCGTCATCGTGCTGGCGGCGGTGCCGCTGCGCGCAGGCGACTGAACTTCCTGCTGCCGCTGCTCAATGGCGATACATTCCGCTGGCGTTGGGCGGCGTCACTCGGCGGTCGTCTGCTCGTGCTGTGGATGGTGGCGATCCTCGTGCGCTGCGTCGCGGTGGCATTCGCGCCACCCACGTCGCGCGTCTGGCTGCGCGCGCGATCTGCGGCGGCCTGCTGCTGGCCGCGCCGATCTGGCTGTCGAACAGCCTGGCGCCCAACGAGCCGTGGTGGCGCGACCGGTCGTCCGCGCTCGACGTCGCCGGAAGGGCTGTCCGCTGGTTCCGAAGCGGTGCTCGCCACGCAGAACCTCCTGCTCGACCACGCGCTGTCGAACCTCGAAGACGAGCGTCCCGGCGCGTCCGATCTCTATTTCGTCGGCTTCGCGCCGTACGGACGGCAGGACGTGTTCCGCAAGGACGTCGAGGCCGCGCAGCGACGTGATGGACGAGCGCTGGGGCACGTCGGGCCGTTCGATCGTGCTCAGTCAACAACCCGCAGACGCTGCTCAGCGACGCCGTTCGCGACGATCACCAACCTGCGCGAGACGCTGAACGAGATCGGCGCGGCGATCGATGCCGGAGGACGACGTCGTGATGGTCTACCTCGCGAGCCACGGCAGCCGCGATTTCCGCTTGAGCGCCGACCTGCCGCCGCTGTCGCTGGTGGAACTGACGCCGCCCGGCTTGCAGGCAGTTGCTCGACGACGCCGGCATCAAGTGGCGGATCATCGTCGTGTCCGCGTGCTATTCGGGCGGCTACGTCGAGCCGCTGCAGGACGAGCACACGCTGATCATCACCGCGTCGCGCGCGGACCGCACGTCCTTCGGCTGCGGCGACGGCGAGCGATTCGACGTTACTTCGGCGAAGCGTTCTTCCAGAAGGGCATGGCCAGCGCGCCGACGTTCGCTGCGCGGCCTTCGACGCGGCGCAAGATCCGCGTCGCCGAGCGGGAGCGCGCCGAGGGCATGTCGCCGCCGTCGGAGCCGCAATGGTGGGTCGGCCCGGCGATGGCGGACAAGCTCTCCGGCTCGCAACGCGGCGCCGCGGCGGCGGATCGACGCACGCGCCGCGCCGCGTCGCGCCGCACGGCCGGCCTCCATGCCGCGGTTCGCGCGCGCGTTTGACGCGCGCATCCGCGCGCCGCGACAATGCGGTCACGCTCGGTCGACGTTCCGTAAATCGCTGCCAATAGACGACCTGCTTCGCGAGGAGCCATGGTCCGGAGGATTCAATGGTTCGTTACGCTGCGTCGTGCGCGGCGTTGCGCCGCGGTCGTGCCACTGCTCGTGCACTGTCGCCGCTCGCGCTGGCGCAGGCGCCCGAGAAGCCGAAGCTCACGATCGGCGTCGGCGGCAAGCCGCTGTTCTACTACCTGCCGCTGACCATCGCCGAGCGCAACGGCTACTTCAAGGCCGAAGGACTCGACGTCGAGATCCTCGACTTCCCCGGCGGCGCGCGCGCGCTGCAGGCGCTGCTGGGCGGCAGCGTCGACGTCGTGTCCGGCGCGTACGAGCACACGATCACGCAGCAGGCCAAGGGCCAGATCATCGAGGCGCTGGTGCTGCAGGGCAAGTACGCCGGCATCGTGCTCGGCATGAACAAGGAGAAGGCCGCGGCGTACAAGTCGCCGGCCGACCTCAAGGGCATGAAGATCGGCGTCACGGCGCCGGGCTCGTCGACCAACATGTTCGTCAACATCCTGCTGGCCAAGGCCGGACCTGAAGCCCGATGCCGTCGCGATCATCGGCGTCGGCGCCACCGCCGGCGCCGTGGCGATCATGAAGCGCGGCGAGATCGACGCCATCTCCAATCTCGACCCGGTCATCTCGCAGCTGGAGTCCGACGGCTCGATCGTCCCGGTGATCGACACCCGCACGGCCAAGGGCATGCAGGAGGTCTACAGCGGCGCCTACGCGGCCGGCTGCATCTACGTGCCGGTCGATTTCGCGAAGAAGTATCCGAACACCGCGCAGGCGGTCGTCAACGCGATGGTGCGCGCGCTGCGCTTCATCCAGACGTCGACGCCCGACCAGATCGTCGCCGCGGTGCCGCCCGAGTACTACACCGACAAGGCGCTGTACAAGGCGGCGCTGATCAAGAACCTCGACGGCTTCAAGCACGACGGCTTCATCAGCCTGGAGGCGTCGCAGAACGTCTACCGCGACCTGAAGACCTTCGATCCCGGCGTGCAGGACGCGACCGTCGACCTCGCCAAGACGGTCAACATGACGTTCCAGCAGAAGGCCGCGCAGAAGTTCAAGTGATGGCCAGGCGCGGCCGCGCCGCGCTCGCGCTCGACGAACGTCACCTGCGCGTTCGCCGGCGCGCGGCGGCGGCGGCCGCTACATCGCCGGTCAGCGACACGTCGCTCACCGTCGGCGCCGGCGAGTTCGTCTCGGTCGTCGGGCCCACGGGCTGCGGCAAGTCGACGCTGCTCAACGTCGCCGCCGGACTGCTGGCGCCGTCGTCGGGACGCGCGCTGGTGCACGGCGCGCCGCTGGCCGGCATCAACGCGCGCGCCGGCTACATGTTCCAGTCCGACGCGCTGATGCCGTGGCGCAGCGCGCTCGACAACGTCACCGCCGGCCTCGAGTTCCACGGCGTCGCGAGGCCGACGCCGTCGCCCAGGGCGCGCGAGTGGCTGGCGCGCGTCGGCCTCGCCGGCTTCGAGGATCGCTATCCGCACCAGCTGTCGGGCGGCATGCGCAAGCGCGTGGCGCTCGCGCAGATGCTGATCCTCGATCCGGAGATCCTGCTGATGGACGAGCCGTTCTCGGCGCTCGACATCCAGACGCGGCAGCTGATGGAAAACGAGCTGCTCGAGCTGTGGTCGGCCGATCGCAAGTCGGTGCTGTTCATCACGCACGACCTGGAGGAGGCGATCTCGCTGTCCGACCGCGTGATCGTGCTGTCGGCGGGACCGGAGACGCATCCGATCGGCGAGTTCGCGATCGACCTGCCGCGTCCGCGCGACGTCGCCGAGATCCGCATGCAGCCGCGCGTTCGTCGAGCTGCACGAGGCGATCTGGCAGGTGCTGAAGGCGGAAGTGCTGAAGGGCTATGCGCAAAGCCGGCAGTGACGCCGAAGGTCAGCGGCGCCGACGCTCGGCGCTCTACCAGGCGCTGCTGCTGTTCGTCGCTGTTCGGCTGCTGGTACGTGCTGACCGAGACCGGGCGTGCTCGCGCCGTTCTTCTTCGGCAAGCCGCTCAAGGTGTGCCAGCGTCATCTGGGACTGGTTCACCAGCGGCAAGATCTATCCGCACCTCGCCATCACGCTGATCGAGACGCTGCTCGCGTTCGCCGTCGGCAGCCTGCTGGGCCTCGGCGATCGGCCTGTGGCTGGCGCTGTCGCCGCTCGCGTCCGCGCTCGCCGATCCCTACATCAAGGCGATGAACGCGATGCCGCGCGTGATCCTGGCGCCGATCTTCGCCGTGTGGTTCGGGCTGGGCATCACGTCGAAGGTCGCGCTGGGCGTGACGCTGGTGTTCTTCGTCGTGTTCTTCAACGTCTACCAGGGCGTGAAGGAAGTGAGCCCGGTGGTGCTCGCCAACGCGCGCATGCTGGGCGCGTCGAGGCGGCAGCTGCTGCGCTACATCTACCTGCCGTCGGCGACGTCCTGGGTGTTCTCCAGCCTGCACACGTCGGTGGGCATGGCGTTCGTCGGCGCGGTGGTCGGCGAGTACCTGGGCTCGGCGAAGGGCGTCGGCTACCTGATCCTGCAGGCCGAAGGCGTGTTCGACATCAACACGGTGTTCGCCGGCATCTTCGTGCTGACGGTGTTCGCGCTGCTGCTCGACTACATCGTGACGCGCATCGAGGCGCCGCTTGCTCGTCTGGCGGCCGAAGACGGCGGAGACCGAGGCGCTGTAATCCGGGATTGACCCGGAACACCCGCGCGCGCTATAATTACCCTCCTATCGCGGGGTGGAGCAGTCTGGCAGCTCGTCGGGCTCATAACCCGAAGGTCGAAGGTTCAAATCCTTCCCCCGCAACCAACAAATCAAGGGCTTGCCGCGAGGCGAGCCCTTTTGTTTTTGGGGCTGTGACTGAGTTCTGCCGTAATTTTTTGGACTAACCCGAAGATCGACTTTCGACTCTCGCCTCAACGATATGCAAATCAATTGCATATGGCGCGCCAGCGTGGTCGAGTGGGTATTGGCCTGCAACACTCCCCTGATGGCTCAGGCTATAGTGTGTTGCATCCACCGGTTGAATCCACAGCCGATTTCGGCCGGTCAAGGGCAACTACGATCTGACGATGCCTGTCAGCTCCTGACAGGAACTTGCTAAGGTGGCGCAACGGTCATGAGCGCTCGGCCTGCGGCCAACTCAGCGCAAACTCAAGCCAAGAGGAATGCCATGCAAATCCTGCAACCGCCGATGTGGACAAAGCCGCGAGGCTACTCGAACGGCGTCGCGGCGACAGGCCGGATCGTGTTCGTGGCAGGACAGGTGGGCTGGAACGCGAAGGGCGAGTTTGAAGCGAACGATTTCGTGGGTCAGGCGCGCCAGGCGTTAGCGAACGTTGTAGCAGTACTGGCGGAAGCGGGCGGGCGTCCCGAGGATATCGGGCGGCTGACGTGGTACGTTATCGACAAGGACGAATACCTCGCGAGCTTACGATCGCTCGGCCGCGCCTACCGCGAAGTGCTGGGCAGTCATTACCCCGCAATGACGGCCGTTCAAGTCGCGGCGCTGATCGAAGACGGGGCCAGAGTAGAGATCGAAGCGACCGCGGTGATGCCGGAGCCGAGGTGACGCGCGGTTTCCGAATCACTGCTCGACACAATTCACGAGCGCGCCGAAGATGTCAAACGAGTTGGGACCTGTGCCCCTGCAGCAATTGCCGACCCCCCGGCGCGAGAAAGAGCCGAGCGAAATCTTGCACGTGATCCATGCCGCCATTGCCCGTTAGCACACGCTCGTAGTAGGATGGATGTGCAATCGCGAGGGGGAGGAACTAGGGCCCTGGAACCGCGCACGGTCCCACCGTGAGCGACGGCAAAGCGCTAATGTTTTACCTGCTGCCCACAGGCAAGATCAAATTCACTGGGCCCCGACCGAGCCCCCGGGCGCCATAACCAGAGACGCAGGAGGAGTTGCTGATGTTGGGACTCAGCACGGCCGATCAGCGGGTGAGCCCGCCGCGGATCGACATCCCACGCGACTACAATGTGGCGCACGATCTCATCGAGCGCAATCTTCGGGCGGGCCGCGCGGGCAAGCTCGCTTACATCGACGACCGCGGAAGCTATGCCTATGGCGAACTCGCCGAGCGGGTGAATCGCTGCAGCAACGCTCTGGTGGGCCTTGGCCTCGAGGCGGAGCAGCGCGTCCTCCTCTGCATTCTCGATACGATCGATTTTCCAACGGCTTTCCTCGGCAGCATCAAGGCGGGCATCGTCCCGATCGCCGCGAACACGCTGCTCACGACGGCCGACTACGAGTACATGCTGCGCGACAGCCGCGCGCACGCGCTTATCGTGTCGGCACCTTTGTTGTCGGTTTTCGCCCCGCTCCTCGGCCGCCTGCCGTGCCTCAAGCATGTCATCGTTTGCGGCGCTGCCGACGACCAGTCGGCCGCCGGGCACCATTCCTTTTCGAGCCTGCTCGCGGAAGCCGCCGTCGGCTTTGCCCCTGCTGCGACGACATCGGACGACATGTGCTTCTGGCTGTATTCGTCCGGGTCCACCGGTGCGCCAAAAGGGACCGTGCATGCGCATTCGAGTCTGATCACGACCGCCGAGCTTTACGCGTGGCCGATCCTGGGCATCCGCGAGGAGGACGTCGTTTTTTCGGCAGCGAAGCTCTTTTTTGCCTACGGCCTCGGGAACGGACTCACGTTTCCGCTCTCCGTTGGCGCCACTACGGTGTTGATGGCCGAGCGTCCAACGCCGGCGGCAGTTTTCGCGCGGCTCACCAAGCACAAGCCGACGATCTTCTACGGTGTGCCCACGCTTTTTGCCGCGTTGCTGGCGAGCCCGGATCTCCCCAAGCGCAGCCAACTCCGCCTGCGCGTCTGCACGTCGGCCGGGGAGGCGCTGCCGGCCGATCTCGGAAAGCGATGGACGGACCATTTCGGCGTCGAGATCCTCGACGGCCTCGGCTCGACCGAAATGCTGCACATCTTCCTGTCAAATCGTCCCGGAAGCGTACGTTATGGGACCACCGGCACGCCGGTGCCGGGCTACGAGCTCCGAATCGTCGGCGACGACGGGCTTCCGGCCGCCCCCGGACAGGTGGGCGAGCTGCAGGTCTGCGGACCGACGAGCGCGATGGCATACTGGAACAATCGCCAGAAGAGCCAAGACACGTTTCATGGTCCGTGGACGAGGAGCGGCGACAAGTATTCGATCGACGGGGAGGGTAACTTCGTCTATGCCGGTCGGACCGACGACATGCTCAAGGTCGGCGGCATCTATGTCTCGCCGGTCGAAGTCGAAGCGGCGCTCATTACCCATCCCGCAGTGCTGGAGGCGGCGGTGATCGGCAAGGCAGATGAGGAAAAACTGATCAAGCCTGTCGCGTATGTGGTGCTGAAGGCCGGGCACGCTGCGTCGGCGGGGTTGGCCGAGGAACTGCGCCACCACGTCAAATCGCGCCTCGCACCTTATAAGTACCCGCGCTGGATCGAGTTCATCGACGAGCTGCCCAAGACGGCCACCGGCAAAATCCAGCGTTACAAGCTTCGCCAGCGCGCGGCGTAAGATCCAAGGGGTGCCGCGCAGCTCGTTCGCGTTTCGGACATCGCAGCAAAGTCACGGGAGGAGTTTGTCATGAATCAGATCCAGCAGTGTTCGGCGTGCACCGGCATCCGGCGCCGCGTTTTGGGCGTCCTTGCGGCCTCGGTGTTGGCAACAGCCGGAGTCATGCTTGCCGTGGCGCCCGCGCAGGCGCAGCAGCAGGGCAAGCTCAAGGTCGGGCTGATGCTGCCCTATACGGGCACCTACGCCGCGCTCGGCACGGCGATCACGAACGGCTTCAAGCTCGCGATCGCCGAGAATGGCGGAAAGCTTGCGGGGCGCGAGATCGAGTATTTCACCGTCGACGACGAGTCCGATCCGGCCAAGGCACCGGAAAATGCGAACAAACTCATTAAGCGCGACCAGGTCGATGTCCTGGTCGGTACGGTGCACTCGGGCGTGGCGCTGGCAATGGCCAAGGTCGCCCGCGACAACAATACGCTGCTGATCATTCCCAATGCCGGTGCCGACGACATCACTGGCCCGCTCTGCGCGTCCAACATCTTCCGCACCTCCTTCTCGAATTCTCAGATGGGCATCGCCATGGGCAAGGTGATGGCCGAGCAGACGAAGAAGACCGCGGTGACGTTCACGTGGGACTACGCGGCGGGGAAGGAATCGACCGGCGGCTTCAAGGAAGCGTTCGAGGCCGGCGGCGGCAAGGTCATCAAGGAGATGTTCCTGCCGTTCCCGCAGGTCGAATTCCAGTCCTATCTGACCGAGATCGCCGCGCTCAAACCCGACGTCGTCTATGTGTTTTTCGCAGGCGGCGGCGCGGTGAAGTTCGTCAAGGATTACGCGGCGGCCGGCCTCAACAAGACGATCCCTCTGGTCGGGCCGGGCTTCCTCACGGACGGAACGCTCGACGCGCAGGGAGAGTCAGCGCAGGGACTCTTGACGACATTGCACTACGGCGACGGGCTCAACATCCCGAAGAACAATGCGTTCCGCGCGGCGTACACGAAGGCTTATGCGACCGCGCCCGACGTCTACGCGGTGCAGGGCTATGACGCGGCGCAGCTCCTGATTGCCGGCATGAATGCGGTCAAGGGCGATACCACCAAGCGCGCCGAACTGGTGAAGGCGATGGAAACCACGAAGCTCGACAGTCCGCGCGGATCGATGACGCTCACCAAGTCGCACAACCCGATCCACGACATCTACCTGCGTAAGGTGGAGGGCAAGGAAAACAAGGTCGTTTCTGTTGCAGTCAAGAACATCACCGATCCACCGCGGGGCTGCAAGCTCTGAGAACGTTGTAAGATTCTGCGCGGGCGGGCATCGTGCCTGCCCGCGCATGTTTTTGGGGATCCGCCGGCGGCGCTTGATGGACGTCTATTCGTTCGCAATCCAGCTCCTGAACGGGGTCCAGTACGGGCTGCTGCTGTTTCTCGTGGCATCCGGCCTGACGCTCATCTTCGGGATCATGGGCATCATCAACCTCGCCCATGGCAGCTTCTACATGATCGGCGCGTACATGGCCTTCTCGCTGTCCTCGCTGACTGGCAGCCTGATGATCGCGATCGTGCTGGGCGTCGTGCTGTCGGTTGTGCTCGGCGTGTTCCTCGAGTGGGCGCTCTTCTCTCGTCTGTATCAGCGCGACCACCTGCAGCAAGTCCTGCTGACCTACGGGCTGATCCTGGTGTTCGAGGAGTTGCGCAGCCTCATCGTCGGCAACGACGTGCATGGCGTCGCCGTGCCCGAGTTGCTGAACTGGTCGATCCCTCTGACGGAAACGCTTTCCTACCCGGTCTACCGGCTGCTCATGTCGGCGGTTTGCATCGTGCTCGCGGTGCTCCTCTACCTGCTCATCGCCAAGACAAGGGTCGGCATGATGATCCGTGCCGGCGCGTCGAACCGCGAAATGGTGCAATCGCTCGGGCTCAACATCAATCTCGTCTACCGGCTTGTGTTCGCGATCGGCGTTGCGCTCGCGGCGTTTGCCGGGATGCTCGCCGCGCCGGTATCGTCGGTGTATCCGGGTATGGGCACGGGCGTGCTGATCATCTGTTTCGTCGTCGTCGTCATCGGCGGGATCGGCTCGGTGTGGGGCGCGCTGGTCGCGGCGCTGCTGATCGGGCTCGCCGACACGTTCGGCAAGGTGCTCATTCCCGAAGCCGCGGGCGTTACTGTTTACCTGCTGATGGCAGCGATCCTGCTGTGGCGGCCGGAAGGCCTGTTTCGTCGTGTATAGCCGGCACCGGCTGGCATTTGCCGCCCGCGATCGGCTGTCGGAGGCGGGCGCTTGAAGCGCAAGAAGATCGCGCTGATGGCCGCGCTGGCGCTGCTCGCGCTGTTCCCGTTAGCGGGGGCGACGTTCTACACCGAGCTCGTGACCAAGGTGATGGTCCTCGCGATCTTCGCGCTGTCGCTCGACCTGTTGGTCGGGTACACCGGACTCGTATCGTTTGGCCACGCGGCGTTCTTCGGCGTCGGCGCGTATGCGCTGGGATTGCTCGCGCCCAGGTACGAGGCGGCCAATCTCTGGCTGACGTTGCCCGTGGCCATCGCCGTCGCTGGCATCTCCGCACTCCTCGTCGGAGCCTTCGTCGTCCGGGTCAAGGGGATCTATTTCATCATGGTGACGCTCGCCTTTGCCCAGATGTTCTACTTCGTGTTCCACGACACGAGGTTTGGGCGTGGATCCGACGGCATCAGCATGAATTTCAAGCCCGTCGCCGCGATTGCCGGTTTCACACCCTTCGACCTCGGCAATGCGACGCACGTCTACTATTTCGTGTTTGCGGCGATGGTCCTCGTCTTCATCTTCCTGCGGCTGCTGCTGCGCTCGGCGTTCGGCCGCGCGCTGCAGGGGATCCGCAGCAATGAACAGCGGATGCGCTCCCTCGGCTTTCCGGTGTATCGCTACAAGCTCGCCAGCTTCGCGATCGCCGGCGCGCTGGCCGGGCTCGCCGGCTATCTCGCGGCGATGCAATTCGGTTTCATCAATCCCGAGCTCTTGTCGTGGCACGAGTCCGGCAACGTGCTGTTGATGCTGATCCTGGGCGGGCTCGGGAGCCTGTACGGAGCGGTCGTGGGCGCGTTTGCGTTCGTGGCGCTGCAGGAGCTTTTCTCGTCGGTCACCACGCACTGGCAGCTGCTGCTCGGAGGCTCGATCATCCTGCTGGTGATCTTCCTCCCCGGTGGGTTGGCGAGCGTCATGAACCGCTTCGAGCGGACACTCATCGGAGAAGCCGGCGATGAGTGATGCGATCCTCGCCACCGAGGGATTGTCCCGCCGTTTCGGCGGTCTGATGGCCGCCGGCAACGTCACGATCGAGCTCCACCGCGGCCGCTTGCATGCGTTGCTGGGTCCGAACGGCGCAGGCAAGACGACGCTGATCAACCTGTTGTCGGGCGAGCTCTCTGCGTCGGCGGGCACGATCCGCTACAGGGGCGAGGACATCACGCGCCTGAGCCCAGATCGTCGCTCGCGTATCGGGATCGGCCGAAGTTACCAAAAGACCAACATCTTCCCGGGCTTCACCGCGTTCGAGAACTGCCGTATCGCCGCGCAGTCACGTGCTCCCCGTGCGCTGCACATCGTGGCCGACGCTCTCGACTACGCGCCTGTATGCGACGCCGCTCGGCGCGCGCTCGAGGCGGCAGAGTTGAACGGGCGTGGCAAGCGCATCGCCGCGACGCTATCGCACGGCGAGCAGCGGCAACTCGAGATCGCGATGGTGCTCGCTACCTCCCCGGAAGTGCTGCTGCTTGACGAACCGCTCGCCGGCATGGGCGCGGAGGAGGCCGGTCGAATGGTCGAACTGCTGAAGAAACTCGCGCCGGACCATGCGATCCTGCTGGTCGAGCACGATATGGATGCGGTGTTCGCGCTCGCCGATACGATCACGGTGATGGTGGACGGCCAGGTGCTGGAAAGCGGCCCGCCGACGCAGATCCGCGCCAGCGTGGCGGTCCGGCAAGCGTATCTCGGGGACGGGACGGCCGCCGCATGAGCGCGATTGCGCAGGGGACGATCTCATGAGCGAGGCCCTGCTGGAGGCGCGCGAGCTGCACACATATTACGGCGCGAGCCACATCCTGCACGGGATCGACTTTCGGATCGACCGTGGCGAGACCGTCGGGCTCATGGGCAGAAATGGCATGGGGAAGAGCACGCTGATTCGCAGCATGCTCGGGCTCGTCAAGCCGCGCCACGGCGAAGTCTGGGTGTGCGGCACCCCGATGACCGGCGCCGAGCCCTACCTCGTCGCGCGCCAGGGAATCGCTTACGTGCCGGAGGGTCGCGGGATATTCCCCAACCTCACCGTGCACGAGAACCTCGTGATGGCTGCGCGTGCGGGCCCGGACGGGCGGCGCGACTGGACCTACGAGCGCGTGCTCGCCACCTTTCCGCGCCTGGCGGAGCGGCTCGAGAACGGCGGCTGGAGACTCTCGGGCGGCGAGCAGCAGATGCTGACCATAGGTCGCGCGCTCATGACCAATCCCGACTTGCTGATCCTCGACGAGGCGACCGAAGGGCTTGCGCCGCAGATCGCCCGCGAGATCTGGCGCATCATCGGCGAGATCCGCGAGAACGGCATCGCCACATTGATCGTCGACAAGAACTACGCGGCGGTGACGGCCGTCGCCAACCGCAGCGTGATCCTGGTCAAGGGCCGCGTCGTGTTCGAAGGCGACAGCCCCACGCTGCTGGCGCAGCCGGACCTACTGCACCGGCATCTCGGAGTGTGAGTACGAACGAGGGTGTCGGACGATCGTTTGTCGATCCCTCATGAGGACAATTGCTGGCGCTAGCGCATGGTCAAGCCGCCATCCGCTGCCAGGACCTGCCCGGTCACATAGCTGGCGCCATCGGATGCGAGGAACACAAATACCGGAGCGATCTCTTCGGGTTCCGCCCAGCGTCCGGCCGGAATACGCTCCAGATACTTCGCCTTGAAGCGCTCGTCGGTGCGGATTGTCTCGGTCATTGGCGTCGCGGCGCCGGGCGCGATCGCGTTGACGGTGATACCAAACTTCGCGAGCTCCTTCGCGGCAGACATCGTGAGCCCTACGATTCCTGCCTTGGCGGCACTGTAGTTGATCTGACCGATGGTGCCGAGCACGCCGGCGGTCGAGGTCACGTTGATGATGCGGCCGTAGCGCCGCCCCATCATGCCGGGCGCCACCGCCTGCAGGCAGTTGAAGCTTCCTTTGAGATGAACCGCGATCACTTCGTCCCATTGCGCCTCGGTCATCTTGTGCAGCATCGCAGGGCGGATGATGCCGGCGTTGTTGACGAGGATGTCGACCTCGGCGAAATGCTCGAGGGTTGCCGCGATCATCGCAGCGACCTGATCGCGACGAGCTACGTCGCAACCTAGGCCGATCGCCTTGGCACCGCCGGCTCGCAGAGCACTCGCCACAGCCTCGGCCCGATCCTCGGCAAGGTCCGCGACGCACACGCGTGCACCTTCACATGCAAAAGCCCGGGCCACGGCCGCGCCGATGCCTTGGCCGGCTCCCGTCACGATCGCCGTTCTGCCGGCAAGCTGCATGCGCGCGTTTCCCTATTGCGTTACGGCTGGCACGGCTACTATGCGAGGGCGCGGGCTAACCGGCCTTGATCCGCGTCAACAATGGCGATCCGGTGCAAGGGGACGCTCGCGCTCGATCCGTCGCGAATCAACCGCGACGCGCGAGGTCGACAGTCAGACGATCTGCTTTAGTTACGCTCCCCGCGAGGGGCCCGCGCCGAGGCGCGATGGTTGGAGGTCCGCAGCTGAAACGCTGCATGATCGCGCTGCTGTCGCTCGATCAGACGCAGCATCGTGGCGAGGGTGATCGAACTGAAGGTCGCCTTGGCGATTTCGTCGATCTCCGACAGGACTGCGCCGAGCGCCCTGCCCACGGGAGTGAGTTCGCTCGGCTCGCGCCGGCCGGCGGCCGCCGGCGACAGGTCTTCGAAGGTGCGGATGATATCCATCAACGTCAGCCGCCGGGCGTTTCCGACGAAGCGGTAGCCGCCGCCTACACCCCGGACCGACTCGACGACGCCTTCACGGGCGAGTTCCGAGAGGACCTTGGCAAGATGATGTGACGAAACGCCATACTTATCAGCGATCTCGGCGGCGGAGATGTGACGGTTCGGATAAGCCGCGAACTCGAGGACGCTATAGAGCGCGAGCGAAGTGTTCTTTTGCAGTTTCATCGCCTTGCGTCCGCACGCGTCGAGCGTCTGCCGTCAGGTCCCAAGATCCATCTCCAGCGGAATGAATGGCCCGGCCATCATGCCTTGGCTGCGAAAGAACGACAGGACCACCGTGTTGTCGCGTCCGAGCATCGTACGCACCTTGCGCACTCCGGCACGACGGAAGCTCGCGCAAATTGCATTGAGAAGGCGCGCACCGATGCCGGCCTGCCGAGAGTCGGGCTTGACGTCGATCGCGAACACCCAACCGCAGGGTGGGGATCCAAATTCCCAGTCCCGTACTTCGCCGATGATGAACCCGACGACGTGCCCCCCGGCATCCGCCACGAGGAATTGCCGCCCCGCCTGCGCCGAGTCGCCATAACGCCGGTAGACCGACCGCCAATAGTCGCGCTTCTCCAGCCCCGTCACCGTGGCGTCGATGGCGATGACTTGGGCGAGATCGCCGCCGCGCACCGCCCGAACGACGATGGGACCCGCAGGCGTGGGCTCCAGGGCGCGGGCCCCGGCCGTCGAGCGACCTGCGCTCCGGCGCTTGGGTTTGGCGGTCGTCGGCGGCCTCAATGGATGACGCAGATCAATTCAATACGCGCATTTCGGTACCAGAATACACCATCCATGCTCAAAATGGAGGAGGAGTTTGCCATGGCAGCCATTTGCAAGGCTCGTGCGCTATTGCTGGTCCCGGTAATCGCTATCGGGGGTGCGCTCGCCACAGTCGGGTCGGCGTCCGGCCAAGAACCGATTCGGATCGGCGCATTTCTTTCCGTGACCGGACCCGCCGCGTTTCTCGGTGATCCCGAGCAGAAGACGCTCGAAATGTACGTTGACCGCATCAATGCCAGCGGCGGTGTGTCAGGCCGCAAGCTGCAACTGGTGGTCTACGACGACGGGGGCGACGCCGACAAGGCGCGTACCTTCACCAAACGCCTGCTCGAGCAGGACAAGGTGGACATCATCGTCGGCGGGTCGACGACCGGCACGACCATGGCCGCGGTTCCGCTGGTCGAGCAGGCGCAGGTGCCATTCGTGTCGCTGGCCGGAGCGGTGGTCATCATCGAGCCGGTCAAGAAGTGGGTCTTCAAGACGCCCCATACCGACCGCATGGCCTGCGAGAAGATCTTCGCCGACATGCAGGCGCGCAAGCTAAGCAAGGTCGCGCTGATTTCGGGCGCCGGCGGCTTCGACAAGTCGATGCACGCCGAATGCCTGAAGGTCGCCGGCAAGTACGGCGTCGATGTCGTCGCCGACGAGAGCTACGGCGCCGCGGACACCGACATGACCGCGCAGCTCACCAAGATCAAGGGGACACCGGGGGTCCAGGCGGTGCTCAATTGCGGATTCGGACAGGGGCCGGCGATCGTCACCAAGAACTATAGGCAGCTGGGTCTCGCCGTGCCGCTTTATCAATCGCACGGCGTCGCCTCGAAAGAGTTCATCAAGCTCGCCGGCAACGCTGCGGAAGGTGTGCGTCTTCCTGCCGCAGCGCTGCTGGTCGCCGATATCCTCCCCGCCGGCGATGTCCAAAAGCCGGTTGTCGTTTCCTACACACGCGACTACGAGGCCAAGTACAAATCCGACGTCTCGACTTTCGGCGGCCACGCCTACGACGGGCTGATGATCGCAGTCGACGCGGTCAAGCGGGCCGGCGGCACCGACAAGGCGAAACTCCGCGACGCCATCGAAAGCACGCATGGCTACGTCGGTACGGGGGGCGTAGTCAACATGTCGAGCACCGACCATATGGGTCTCGATCTCACCGCGTTCCGCATGCTGGAAGTACGCAACGGCAACTGGGTGCTCGTCAAAGAGGGCGCAATGTAATTGATGGAGGGCTGTGCATGGGCGGCCAGTGGACCCAGTTCCTCGCCGGCGGGCTGACCGCCGGCTCCGTCTATGCGCTGGTCGCGTTGGGCTTTTCGATCATTTTCAACGCGAGCCGAATCATCAATTTCGCGCAGGGCGAGTTCGTCATGATCGGCGGCATGAGCGCCGTGTCGCTGGTCGCCACGGGCGTGCCGCTGCCGATGGCGATCGCGGGCGCCGTCGTGATCGCAGCCGTCGTCGGATTGCTGCTCGAGAAACTGGCGGTCGAGCGCGCGCCGCACGCGGACGTCGTGACGTTGATCATCATCACCATCGGGGCGTCGATCTTCCTGCGCGGCCTCGCACAGCTCGTCTGGGACAAGGGGATCCATCCGCTGCCTGCGTTTTCAGGCGATCGGCCGATTGTGGTCCTCGGTGCGACCATCGTGCCGCAAAGCCTGTGGGTGCTCGGTGCGATGGTTGTCATCGTCGCCGCCCTGTCGTGGTTTTTCGGCCGGACGCTGCTCGGCAAGGCGATGCTCGCCACGTCCCACAATCGGCTTGCCGCTCAACTCGTCGGCATCGACGTCGCCAAGGTGCTGTTCGCGAGCTTCGGCCTGGCAGGCGCACTCGGTGCGATCGCCGGCGTGCTCATCGCGCCGATCACCTTCACGTCATACGACGTCGGCGTGATGCTCGGACTGAAGGGCTTCGCGGCTGCGATGCTGGGCGGCCTCGGCAGTTTCGCCGGCGCCATCGTCGGCGGACTCGTTCTCGGTCTGCTCGAAAGCCTGTCGGCGGGCTACATCTCGTCCGCCTACAAGGACGTGGTCGCGTTCCTCGTCATGCTGGTGGTCTTGTTCTTCCGACCCCGTGGAATCCTTGGCGCACTTCAAAGCATTCGCGTCTAACCATCAGGACGCAACGCACCCGTGGTGGGCCAGTTCCCGCACCGGCGGGATGTTGTTGCTCGCGGTCGTCATTGCACTCGCGCCGCTGGCGTTGACCAACAATTATTTCTACGACGTCGCGATCCTTGTCGGCCTGAACGGGATCGTTTGCGTCGGCCTGAACCTGCTCATCGGCTATGCCGGGCAGATCAGTCTCGGCCACGCCGGCTTCTTCGGGCTGGGTGCCTACGGTTCGGCGCTGCTGGGCTCGCGGTACGGCTGGCCGCCGCTCGCGGCGCTCGTTGCGGCGACCGCGGGCGTCGCCCTGCTGGCCTTCGTGGTCGGCCGTCCGATTCTCAGGCTTCACGGACATTACCTCGCGATGGCCACACTCGGGCTCGGCATCATCGTCTCCATCGTCATTTCCACTGAGGACGCTCTGACGGGCGGGCCCGACGGCATGTCGGTAGCACCATTGGCGGTGTTCGGGCTGGTCGTCCAGGGCGAGCGCACCTGGTACTGGGTGATCGGCGGCTGCCTGCTGCTCGCGGTGTGGCTGGCGCAGAACCTTATCGAATCGCCGATAGGCCGTGCGCTTCGGGCTCTGCACACATCGGAGATCGCCGCCGAAGTGTTGGGCATCGACAGCGCACGGCACAAGCTCATGGTGTTCGTCGTTTCCGCGGTCTTCGCGGCCGTGGCCGGCGGGCTCACCGCCTACTACGCCGGCTTCATCACGCCGGCCAAGGCGTCGTTTCTGCACTCGATCGAACTGGTGACGATGGTGGTGTTCGGCGGCATGGCATCGACGTTCGGCGCTGTCGTCGGTGCGGCGATTCTTACGGTGCTGCCGCAGGTTCTGACGCTGCTCAAGGACTACGAAGTCGTGGTCTTCGGCGCGCTGTTGATGTTCACGATGATCTTCCTGCCGCGCGGCGTGGTGCCGACGCTTGCCGGTTATTGGCTGCGGAGGGCTCGATGAGCGCGCTGCGCGTCGAGCGGCTGTCGAAGGAATTCGGCGGAGTGCGCGCCATCGATGATCTTTCGTGGCAGCCCCGACCCGGGACGATTCATTCGATCATCGGTCCAAACGGCGCGGGCAAGACGACCCTGCTCAACCTCTTGACGGGCGTTTACCTGCCAAGCACCGGCCGCATCATCTTCGATGAATGCGACCTTACCGGCGCCCCACCGCATGAATTCGCTGCCGCGGGCATCGGACGCACGTTCCAGAACCTGCAGATCTTTTTCAACATGACCGCGCTCGAGAACGTCATGACCGGGCGCCATCTGCGCGAGCGTTGCGGACTGTTGGCGGCGCTGCTCCACACTCCCCGCCTGGCGCGGGCCGAGCACGAATGCCGTGCACGCGCGCTGCAGCTGTTGCGCTTTCTCGGCCTCGAGGACTACGCGGGGATCGGCGCGGCGGCAATGCCGTACGGCGCGCTCAAGCGCCTCGAGATCGCGCGCGCGCTGGCTGGCGAGCCGAGTATGCTGCTGCTCGACGAACCTGCAGCGGGACTCAATCCGACCGAGGCGCAGGAAATTGACGCGCTTATCAAGCGGCTCGCCGCTGCGGGAACGACGGTGGTGCTGGTCGAGCACAACATGCGCCTGGTCATGGGCGTCTCGGATCACATCCTGGTCCTCGACTACGGACGCCGCTTGAGCGAAGGGACGGCGGCGGAAGTCCGCGCCGATCCGCGCGTGATCGAGGCGTATCTGGGCGTAGCGGACTCGGAGGAGGTCGGCCATGCTTGAGGTCGCCGCCCTGTCGAGTCGCTACGGGCGTATTCCCGCGCTCGCCGACGTCGACCTCCACGTGGGGCAGGGCGAATTGGTTGCGCTCGTCGGTGCCAACGGTGCAGGCAAGACGACGTTGCTGCGGGTGCTCTCCGGAGTGCAGCCGGCGGCTGGAGGCCGCGTGCGCTTCGAGGGTTCGGACGTGACGCGCGCGTCGCCGCGTCAGCGGGTGAAGATGGGCATCGTGCAGGTCCCGGAGGGGCGGCAGGTATTCGGACCGCTGTCGGTCGAAGACAATCTCCGCCTCGGGGCGTTCGTGCGGCCGGCCGCCGAGATCGCCGGTGCGCTCGAGCGCGTGTTCGCGCTATTCCCGATCCTGGCGGCGAAACGGCGCGAGACGGCCGGAACCCTCTCGGGAGGACAGCAACAGATGCTGGCGATTGGTCGCGCCTTGATGACGCGGCCGAAGCTGCTCCTGCTCGACGAACCGAGCATGGGGCTCGCGCCGCGCATCGTGGCCGAGATCTTCACGATCATTCGCTCGCTGAAAGATGCGGCGACGACCATCCTGCTGGTCGATCAGAACGCACGGGCGGCGCTGGCGATCGCCGATCGCGCCTATGTACTCGAAGTCGGGCGCATCGCGCTGTCGGGTAGCGGTGGCGAGTTGCTCGGCAATCCAAGGGTGCAGCAGGCCTATCTCGGCCTATGAACCGCATGTGACCCGCGACGACAACCCATAGCAACCCAGGAGAGTCCGATGAAGGCTTCGCTTGCACAAGGCGTGACCGCAACCTCGAAATTGACCGTGGACCGCGAGCGCACGATCGACTTCATGGGCGAAAGGGCGCGCGTGTACGCGACGCCGATGCTCGTGCGCGACGTCGAGATTGCGTGCCGCGAGCTGCTTATGCCGCACCTCGATCCGGGCGAGGACTCGGTCGGCACGCGCATCGAGCTCGATCATCTCGCCGCGACGCTGATGGGTATGTCGGTCGAGCTCAAGGTGACCGTCGCCGAGGTCAAGGGCCGTGCCGTCGCGTTGGACGTCGAGGGTCGTGACGGCATCGACTCGATCTGCCGCGGTCGTCACCACCGCTTCATCGTCGACCTCAAGACCACCGAGGCGCGGCTCGCGGCCAAGGCGGCCAAGGCAGGGCTTGCATGAACGCCCTGCGCGACGGTACTCGTCGCGTTCCGACGTACTGCTACCAGTGCGTCGCAGGGCCAGATTTGCTCACGGTCAAAGTCGTGGACGGCGTGGCGACCGAGGTCGAGCCGAATTTCTGCGCGGCAGGCGTGCACCCCGGCGGCGGCAAGGTATGCGTGAAGGCGTACGGGCTGGTGCAGAAGACGTACAACCCGCATCGCGTGCTGACGCCGATGAAGCGGACGAACCCGCGCAAGGGTCGCGACGAGGATCCCGGCTTCGTGGCGATCGGCTGGGACGAGGCGTTCGAGCTGATCGCCGAACGGCTGAACCGCGTGCGCGAGCAGGGACTGACCGACCAATCGGGCTATCCGCGGCTCGCCGTGAGTCTGGGCGGAGGCGGCACGCCGCAGTCTTACATGGGCACGTTTGCCGCGTTCCTCGCGGCCTGGGGGCCGGCCGACATGGGCTTCGGCTCGGGCCAGGGCGTGAAGTGCTACCACTCCGAGCACCTCTACGGCGAGTTCTGGCACCGCGCTTTCACCGTGTCGCCGGATACGCCGCTCACCGACTACCTGATCTCCTGCGGCGCGAACGTCGAGGCATCCGGCGGTGTGGTCGGCGTCTGGCGCCACGCCAACGCCCGCATCCGCGGCATGAAGCGCGTGCAGGTCGAGCCGCATCTCTCGGTGACCGGCGCCTGCTCCGCGGAGTGGGTCCCGATCAAGCCCAAGACCGACGCCGCGTTTCTCTACGCGCTGGTGCACGCGCTGCTCCACGAGATTCCGCGTCAGCAACTCGACGTCGCGTTCCTTTCCCGCTATACCGCGTCGCCCTATCTCGTCGGGCCGAGCGGTTATTACCTGCGCGACCGCGCGACGCGCAAGCCACTCGTATGGGATACCGCCCGCCATGCCGCCGTGCCGTTCGACACGCCGGATCTCACCGAGGCGCTCGAAGGGAGGCACGAGGTCGACTCGATTGAAATCGGTGCGGACGACGAGGTTCTTGGCGAGGGCCGTCTCGCCGGCGAAACCGCTTTCACCAAGCTCGTCATCCACATGGCGCCATACACGCCGGAGTGGGCGGAACCCATCTGCGACGTCCCCGCCGCGACAATGCGCCGCATCGCGCACGAGTTCGTCCAGCATGCGCGCATCGGCGAAACGATCGAGATCGACGGGATCACGCTGCCCTATCGTCCGGTCGCCGTGAGTCTGGGCAAGACGGTCAACAACGGCTGGGGCGGTTTCGAATGCGTTTGGGCACGCACAATGCTCGCTGCGCTCGTCGGCGCCCTGGAGGTTCCCGGCGGCACACTCGGCACGACCGTGCGCCTGAATCGGCAGGTTACCGCGCGCATCGAGAGTGTGCAGCCGGGGCCGGACGGTTTCATGGCGTACCCGCTCAACCCGACCGACAAGGCGCACTGGTCTCCGCAGCCCAATATTCGCAACGCGCATCGGACGATGGTGCCGCTCGCGGGGAACGGCCCTTGGAGCCAGGCGCTCGGTCCCACCCATTTTTCATGGATGTTTCTCGACGAGACGCCGAAGGGCCTCCCGCGCGTAACGCTGCCCGACGTCTGGTTCGTCTACCGCACCAACCCGGCGATCTCGTTCTGGGACACGGTCGCCGTCGCCGACAAGATGGCGCGCTTCCCGTTCATGGTGGCCTTCGCATATACGCGCGACGAGACCAATCATTTCGCCGACTTGCTGCTTCCCGAGGCGACCGACCTGGAAAGCCTCCAGCTCATCCGCATTGGCGGCTCGAAGTTTGTCGAGCAGTTCTGGGACCAGCAGGGCTTCGCGCTGCGGCAGCCGGCCGTCGCGACCCGCGGTGACGCGCGCGACTTCACCGCGATCGCCACCGAGCTCGCGCAGCGCGTCGGGCTGCTCGAGAAATACAACGCCGCAATAAACCGCGGCGCCGCTGGCGTCCCGCTCAAGGGTCCGCATGGGGACTTCTCCCTGCCGACGGACGTAGCGTGCACGCCGGAGAGGATCTGGGACGCGGTCTGCCGCGCCGCGAGCGCAGAGGTCAGTGACGGCCGGGAGCAGCACGGGCTCAGCTGGTGGAAGGAGCATGGCCTGGCGACGAAGCCGTTTCCGCGAGTGAACTGGTATTTGTTCCCCGAGCTCGTCAGGCAGGGGCTGCGCTTCGAGCTGCCGTATCAGGAGCGCCTGTGGCGCGTCGGCGTCGAGCTCGGCCGTCGGCTGCACGAGAACGACATGCACTGGTGGGACACGCAGCTGAAGGAATATCAGACGTTGCCCGCGTGCAAGGATTTCACCGCACCGTGGGTCGCGGCCGTCGTCAAAGCCGGCGGTGAACCGAAGGACTATCCTTTCTGGCTGCTGACCGCGCGCAGCATGCAATACGCGTGGGGCGCCAACGTCGGCATGCAATTGATCAAGGAGGTCGCCGACAACGTCGCGGGCCACCGCGGCGTGATCATCAACACCCGTACAGCGGAGAAGCTCGGCATCGCGGACGGCGAGCAGGTGGAGATCGCGACACCGCAGCGGAGCGTGCGGGGCCGCGCCGTGCTGCGGCAGGGGATCCGCCCCGACACGCTGCTCCTGCTTGGCCAGTTCGACCATTGGGCGACGCCGTTTACCAAGGATTTCGGCGTGCCCAGCATGAACTCGCTCGCCACGATGTCGCTCGACCTCACCGATGCGACCGGTTCCGGCGCCGACATCGTGCGCGTGAGGATCGCTCCGGCAGCCGCGGCACCCGCCGCGGCGACCGCGACGCAGGGGGTCTCCACATGACGCGCTGGGTCATGGTGGCGGATCTTCGACGCTGCGTCGGCTGCCAGACGTGCACCGCATCGTGCCGTCAAGCCAATGCGACTCCGCCCGGCGTGCAGTGGCGCCGTGTCCTCGACATCGAGCAGGGCGAGTATCCGCAGGTGACGCGTGCCTTCGTGCCGGTTGGCTGCCAGCATTGCGACGATCCCGCCGTGCATGGAAGTCTGCCCGACGACGGCGACGAAAAAGCGCGCCGACGGCATCGTCACGATCGATTACGACATCTGCATCGGCTGTGCGTACTGTGCGGTCGCGTGCCCGTATCAGGCGCGGTCCAAGACGATGCGACCTGGGTTCGCCTACGGCACCGAGATGGAGAACGAGGCGAAGCGACGCGATGATGGGCGGCTCGGTGTGGCCACCAAGTGCACGTTCTGCGTCGATCGTATCGACGCGGGACTCGCGCAAGGAAAGACACCTGGCGTCGATCCCGAGGCAACGCCCGCGTGCGTCAACTCATGCATCGCGCAGGCCCTCTGCCTTCGGCGACCTCGATGACCCGCAGAGCAGCGTGTCAGAGCTCCTCGCGCGCAACGCGAGCTTCCGCATGCACGAGGAGCTCGGTACGGGTCCCGGCTTCTACTACCTTTGGGATCGGAATGTGGAGACCACCGAATGAAAGGGCCGGCGAAAGTCTACGTGAGCTACGGCCCCAACCCGTGGCAGCAGACGAGCTGGGATGCACGCGCGGCCGGTAATTTCATCGGCGGCGGCATGGGCGCCGGTCTTATCGTTTTCGCGGCGCTGTCCGGGGTGACCGGGCCGGCGCTCTCCGCGCTGGTGCTCTCCGGACTCGGGCTCGTCGGCTTGGGACTGCTCTGCGTTGCGCTCGAGCTGGGACGGCCTCTCCGGGCGATCAGAGTGCTGCGCAACCCGCGCACCTCGTGGATGGCACGCGAGGCCTGGACCGCGATGCTGCTGTTCCCCGCCGGCCTCTTCGCAGCGGTGGGCGTGACGGGTATCGCCTGGATTGCTGCCGGGCTCGCACTGGTGTTTGTCTACTGCCAGGCGCGTCTGCTGCAGGCCGCGAAGGGGATCCCGGCGTGGCGCGAACCGCTCCTGCGGCCCTTGTTCGTGACGACGGGGCTCGCCGAAGGCGGCGGTGCGTTCCTGCTGACCGCACCCTTTCATGGCGCCGAAACGGGCGCGACGGTGATCCTGTTCGGTGCGCTCGTGGTCGCACGGTTCGTGGTCTGGGTCGCGTATCGGCGGCGTCTTGCCGGCAGCGCGGCGCCGGGAGCGCGGGCGGCGCTTGATTCAGCGGGGCGCGTCTTGATGCTCGCGGGCACGCTGCTGCCGCTCGTGCTGACAGGGGTCGCGGCTTTCGCCAGCGTATTCGCGTTGCCTATCGCGGCACTGGCCGGATTGCTGGCGGCACTCGCCGGTGCCTGGGTCAAGCTCGTGATCGTCACGCGTGCCGGATTCAACCAGGGCTTTGCGCTCGCACATCTGCCGGTGCGCGGCGCGCGTCCTTGATCGACAGGGGAGGCTCCATGGGCGCAACGACGATGGCGGAAGTGGGCATCAGGACCGACGCTCATTCCAGCTATTACTTCCAGCGCGAGCTGGAGACGATGCCGCGCGAGAAGCTTGCCGCGCTGCAACTCGACAGGTTGCGCGCGACGGTAACGAATGCGTATGAGCACGTGCCGATGCATCGCGCGCGACTCGACGCGGCCGGCATCTTGCCCGACGACATCGCAAGCCTCGCGGACCTTGAGCGATTGCCTTTCACGTGCAAGACCGACTTGCGCGATCACTATCCGTTCGGCCTGTTCGCGAGGCCGCGCGATACGCTCGCCCGCCTGCACGCGTCATCGGGAACGACTGGCAAACCCACCGTGGTCGGTTACACCGCAACCGACCTCGGCACCTGGGCCGATCTGATGGCGCGCTCGCTCGCCTGCGGCGGCACGCGGCCCGGAGACTTGGTTCACAACGCATACGGCTATGGGCTGTTCACCGGCGGCCTGGGGGCGCATTACGGCGCCGAGCGGCTCGGTGCCACCGTCGTGCCGATGTCGGGCGGGTCGACGGAGCGGCAGATTGCATTGATCCTGGATTTCGGCGCACGCGTTCTCTGCGCGACACCGTCGTACGCGCTGGCGATTGCCGAGCTTGCGGAAAAACAAGGTGTCGACCTGACCAAAAGCACGCTCGACATCGGCATGTTCGGCGCCGAGCCGTGGAGCGACGCGATGCGGCGCGAGATCGAGGCGCGATTGGGCCTCAAGGCGATCGACATCTACGGATTGTCGGAAATCATGGGGCCCGGAGTCGCCTGCGAATGCGAGTGCCAGGCTGGACTGCACGGCTGGGAGGACCACTTCCTGTTCGAAGTGATCGACCCCGAGAGCGGCCGTGCGGTGCGCGAGGGCGAGCCGGGCGAGCTGGTGATCACTACACTCACCAAGGAAGCGCTGCCGATGCTGCGTTACCGGACACGCGACATCACCAAGGTCACGACCGCGCCGTGCGATTGCGGGCGGACGCACTTGCGCATCCTGCGCATCACGGGGCGCAACGACGACATGCTGATCATCCGCGGCGTCAACGTGTATCCGTCGCAGGTGGAAGCGGTGCTCATCGGCTTGCCCAACATCGCGCCGCACTACCAGCTCGTCGTCGAGCGCCACGGCAGCCTTGATCACCTGACCGTCGAAGCCGAAGCGCAACCCGGGGTCGACGCCGCAGCCTACGACGCGACTGCGCGCCAGGTCGCCCATCACATCAAGTCGCTGATCGGCATCACCGCCGACGTGCGTCGTGAAGAAGCCGGGCGAGATTCCGCGCTCGCAGGGCAAGGCGGTACGCGTCCGCGACCTGCGACCGAAGGACTGACCGATGACCAAACGCCTCGTCTCACTGACGGTCAATGGGCGCGCGCGCGAGGATGCGGTTGCCGATCATATGCTGCTGCTCGACTATCTGCGCCAGACCGCGGGGCTGACCGGAACCAAGCAGGGCTGCGACGGGGGCGAATGCGGCGCCTGCACGGTGCTGATCGACGACGAGCCGCGACTCGCCTGCATTACGCTCGCGGCGAGCTGCGAAGGCAGGCACGTGGAAACGATCGAAGGCCTTGCGGTCGACGGCCGCATGAGTCGGCTGCAGCAGGCGTTCCACGAGAAGCTCGGCACCCAGTGCGGCTTCTGCACGCCGGGAATGATCATGGCCGCCGAGGCGCTGCTGCGACGCCGCCCGAGCCCGACCGAGGCCGAGATCCGCGAGGCGCTATCGGGCAACCTCTGCCGCTGCACCGGCTACGTGAAGATCATCGAGTCGGTGCAGGCGGCCGCCGGAGCTTGATGCGATGAACGAGATCGTCGATACGACCGGCCGCGATCATGTGCCCGCGGCACCTGCCGACTCGCGGGAGCACACGGTTGGGCAACGAACACCGCTGATCGACGGCATCGAGAAGGTTACCGGACGTGCACGCTACACCGCGGACCTTCCGTTCGGTGAAGCGCTGGTCGGCCGGATCCTGAGAAGTCCGGTCGCGCACGGCATGATCCGCGGCATCGACGCGACGGCCGCGCGGGCGATTCCCGGCGTGCGCGCCGTCGTCACCGGGGAGGATTTCGCCGCGCCCTACGGCGTGATCCCGATCGCGCAGAACGAGTGGCCGCTCGCCCGCGACAAAGTCCGCTATCGCGGCGAGCCCTTGGCCGCGGTGGCGGCGGTCGACGACGAGACCGCAGAAGCGGCGCTCGCCGCCATCGTGCTCGACATCGAGCCCTTGCCCGCGTACTTCCACGCCGCCGAGGCGCGCGTCGCCGACGCGGTGCTGCTGCACGAGAAGAAGGCGGGCAATATCGAACGCGAGGTCGATCAGTGCGTTCGGTGACGTCGATGCGGGCTTCGCCGCCGCCGATCTCGTGCGCGAACAGACGTTCCACTATGCCGAAGTCGCGCATGGCCAGATCGAGCTCAATGCCGCGGTCGCGGCGTACGAGCCGGAGCGCGATCGGCTCACGACGCATTCGGTGACCCAGGTGCCGTACTACCTGCATCTGACGCTCGCCCGCTGCCTCGGCATGGACGGCTCGCGCATCCGCGTGGTGAAGCCCTTCGTCGGCGGCGGTTTCGGACATCGGGTCGAGCCGCTCAACTTCGAGATGATCACGGCACTGCTCGCGCGCGCCGCCGGCGGGACGGTGAAGATGGAGCTGTCGCGCGAGGAGTGCTTCCTCACCCATCGCGGACGGCCCGAGACCGACATTCGCCTGAAGCTCGGGCTCACGAAGACCGGCGAGATCACCGCGGTCGACTGCGAGATCGTTCAGCGCGGCGGCGCGTACGGCGGCTACGGCCTGGTCACGATCCTCTATGCCGGCGCCCTGCTGCACGCGCTCTACACGGTGCCGGCGGTGAAATACCGTGGCTATCGCGTCTACACCAACACGCCGCCCTGCGGCGCGATGCGCGGGCATGGCGCGGTCGATGCGCGGCACGCCTTCGAATCGCTGCTCGACATCATGGCCGGCGAGCTCCGCCTCGATCCGTTCGCGGTACGGCGTGCCAACCTGATCGCTCCTCCGTACCGCACCATCAACGACCTGCAGGTCAACTCGTACGGCATTCCCGCGTGCCTCGATTGGGTCGAGCAGGCTTCCGGCTGGAAGAAGCGCCGCGGCAAGCTGCCGCGCGGGCGCGGCCTCGGGCTCGCCTGCTCGCACTATGTGTCGGGATCGGCGAAACCCGTGCATTGGAGCGGCGAGCCGCATGCGGTGATCAACCTCAAGCTCGACTTCGACGGTGGAATCACCATCCTCACCGGTGCCTCCGACATCGGTCAGGGCTCCTCCACGCTGCTCGCGCAGATCGTGGCCGAGGTGCTCTCGCTGCCGCTCGCACGCATCCGCGTCATCGCCACCGACAGCGCGCTCACGCCGAAGGACAACGGCTCTTACTCGTCACGCGTGTCGTTCATGGTGGGCAACGCGGCGCTGCGCGCAGCGCAGGAGATGAAGCGTGTGCTCGTGGCCGCCGCGGCGAAACGTCTCGAGGTCCACGCCGATGACATCGAGTGGGAAGGTGAGCACTGCCGTGTCGCGGGGACCGATCGCGGTCTCGATTTCGCCGCGGCGGTCGATGCTGCGCTGGTCGACAGCGGAACGCTGATCGTCAAGGGAACGTGGTCGACGCCGCCGGAAACGCAGGGCGGCAAGTTCCGCGGCGCGGCCGTCGGCTCGACGGCCGGGTTCTCGTACGCGGCGCAGGTCGTCGAGGTCAGCGTCGACGAGGATACCGGTGCGGTCACCGTCGAACGCGTCTGGGTTGCGCACGACTGCGGCTTCGCGATCAACCCGCTCGCCGTCGAGGGCCAGGTCCAGGGCGCAGTGTGGATGGGCATGGGACAGGCGCTCTCGGAAGAGACGCAATATCACGAAGGGCTTCCACTGCGACCCAGCATGCTCGATTACCGCATCCCGACGATCGTCGAGTCGCCGCCGATCGAGGTGAAGCTCGTCGAGAGCCACGATCCGCTCGGGCCGTTCGGCGCGAAAGAGGCGAGCGAAGGCTCGTTGCACGGCTTTGCGCCGGCGCTCACCAATGCGATCTGCGACGCCATCGGCATTCGCCTGACCGAGCTGCCGGCCTCGCCCGATCGCGTGCTCGAGGCGATCCAGGCGCGCAAGCGCAAGGAACGTCTTCGGGCCAAGCGCCGGCGCGCTCGCGCAGCGATGCTCCGGTGGGAGGGTGAGATGGAGCGGATGTCCGCGTTCGCCGTCAAGCGTCCAACGAGCATCGCCGAGGCCGCTGCACTGCTCGCGTCCGAGCCTGGCGCCCGCCTGCTCGCCGGAGGGACCGGCTTGCTGCCGAATTTGCGCCGGGGAATCGAACGCCCCTCCATGCTCGTCGACCTCGGCGCGGTGCACGACTTCGCCAGCATCGCCTTCACCGACGAGGGACTCTCGCTGGGCGCAGGCGTGACGCTGTCTCGGCTCGCGGCCGACACCCGCGTGGCGCAGAGGTTATCGGGCGGTCGCCGAAGCTGCGCGCACGGTTGCAGGCCCCGCGCATCGCAGCGTGGCCACGGTCGGTGGCAACCTCTGCCTCGACACCCGCTGCGTGTTCTACAACCAGAGCCAATGGTGGCGTGCGACAAACGAATACTGCCTGAAACGCGGCGGCAAGGTCTGCCACGTCGCGCCGCAGGGCACGCATTGCCACGCCGCGTTCTCGGGCGATCTCGCTCCTGCGCTGCTCGCGCTTCGCGCCGAAGTCGAGTTGGTCGCAAGCCGCGGCACGCGCCGCATACCGACTCTCCGATCTGTATCGCGACGACGGCGCCGCGCACCTGACCATCGCCGCCGACGAGTTGCTCGCGCGCGTGCTCGTTCCCGCGCCGCCCGGCCGGTCTCGTATCCGGCTATCGCAAGGCCTGCGTTCGCGGCCGCGGTCGATTTCCCGCTCGCCGGCGTGGCGTGCGCGCTCTCGGTTCGCGATGGCGAGCTCGCGGAGCTACGCGTGGCGGTCACCGGCACCAATTCGCGGCCATTCGTCCTTGCCGGTACCGACGCGCTGCTGGGACGAGCCGTTGGCGCGGACACGCTCTCGGCGCTCGCCAAGCTGGTGCAAAAGCAGGTGAGCCCGATGCGGACCACCGTCACCCCGTCGAACTACCGCCGGCAGGTCGCTGCCGTGCTGGCGCAACGGCTGGTGCGCGAACTCGCGCTTGACGGAGCGAAGACGCTGTGAAGGAGGACGCGAAGCTCTGCCCGAAATGCCATCGCCCGCTCGACGAAGACGTCGAGCCGCACATCTGCTGCGCGGGCGCGACGGTTCGCTGGCGCTGCCGATCCTGCGCCAAGGTGAGCGAAGGCTTCGCGTTTCCCTACGGCGGATGTCCGCTGTGCGGCGGCGAGCTCGAACTGTTCGAGCCGGGGCCGGTCGGCGATGCCGCGGCGATGAGCGCCGTGCGCAAGGCATTCGAGATCGAGCTTGGCGGTCAGGCGTTCTACCATCGCGCCGTGGTAAGCGCGTCCGACCCGGCGCTGCGCGAGCTCTTCGCCCGCTTCGCTGCAATGGAGCGGGAGCACATGGACACGCTGGTCGGGCGCTACCACGTCGACCTGACACCGGTGTTCGATGCGCACGCGGTCGAGCATGCCGTCGTTTTCGCGGGCGTCGATCACCGCGTCGGTGACGCCGAGGATCTGTTTCGCGTCGCGATCGACATGGAGGAACGCGCCGCCACGTTCTTCGAGGCGACCGCCGACAAGCACCGGACCCGGATCGGCGGCGCAGCGGTTGTACCGCGAGCTGGCGGCGGAGGAACGCGAGCACGCCGCGCTGCTTCGAACCGAGCAGGCGCGCTGGCGCGAGGGCAAGTCGGGCGCGGTCGGCGCGGCGCGCGACGAGCCGCCGCCCGTCGCGACCGGGGCGGCCAGCGACGATGAACGCCGCACAGGTGTTGCTGGCCGATCACGACGACGCGCGCGTGGCGCTGGTCTGCGGCAGCGAGGAGATGAGCCGCGGCGAGCTTCGTGAAGCCGTTGCGCGCGCCGGAGCGAAATGGCGTGCACGCGGCGTGCGGCGCGGCGATCGCGTCGCGATCAAGTTGCCAGACGGCTTCGACTGGGTCGTCGCCTACCTCGGCGTGATCTGGGCGGGCGGCGTCGCGGTGGGCGTGAACCCGCGTGTCCCTGCCAAAGAGTGGCTCGCGATCCTCGATGCGGCCGGGTTCCTCTTCATCCTCGCCGAAGCGGGCGACGACACGCCGGAGCCATGGAGCAGGCAGGTGATCTCGCTCCCCGAGTGGCGGCGGGAACTCCCGCACGCCGCACCGTGCGAGGCGCAGCCGATGGGACCTGAGGATCCCGTGCTCTGGGTCCACTCGTCAGGAACCAGCGGCCACCCGAAGGCGGTCGTGCATCCGCAGCGCATCGCGCTCGAGATCGAGCGCGTCGGTCGCGAGCGGCTCGGGCTCACCGCGGAGGACCGCATCTACGCGAGCTCGAAGCTGTTCTTCGCCTATCCGCTTGCGAACTGCATCTTGGCCGGGCTCAAGCTCGGTGCCACGGTGATCCTCGATCCGCAGTGGCCGACCGCGCAGGGTGTGGTCGCGAGCATCATGGCGCGGCGCGCGAACGTCCTGTTCAGCGTGCCGTCGCTGTACCGCAACCTGCTCAAGGAAGGCTTGGCCGGCCAGCTCGCGCAATGCGGCGTGCGGCTCTACGTTTCGGCGGGCGAGGCGCTGCCCGCGACGTTGCGCGACGAATGGAAGCGCCAGCTCGGGCGCACCATCGTCAACGGCTTCGGCGCCTCGGAAACACTCGTGCTGGTGCTCGTGGACAGCGACGACGGCCACGGGTTGCGCGTCTCGCCGGGCGTCGACGTGGCTGCGCTCGACGCGCGAGGCCCGGCTCGCAACCCGGATCGCCGGCGTCCGAAGGACCGGAGCGCATCATCATTCGCGGTTCGACCATTGCACTCGGCTACTGGAACCGCCCCGACGTGCAGGCCGAGCACTTCCGCGATGGCGCGTTCGCGCCGTCCGACTTGTTCGAGCGCGTGGAAGGCGGCGGCTGGCGCTTCGCCGGGCGCGACGATTCGCTGGTCAAGGTGTACGGCCGCTGGGTCGATCTGGTCGACCTCGAGCAGCGCATTGCGCTTGCGTGTCCCGGCATCGCCGAGGCGGCCGCAGTCGCGGTTCCCGATGCCGACGGCGTCGATGCGGTCGCGCTGTTCTTCGTCGCGCAGCCGGGCGCGCCGGTGCTCGATGCGGCAACGCTGCGCGAGCATGCCGATCGCCTTCCGCCCTATCAGCGACCGCGCTGGCTGCATCCGATCGAGGCGCTGCCACGCACGCCGACCGGCAAGCTGGTGCGCCGGCGGTTGCGCGATCTGCACGCAACACTCGCTGCCGAAACGGCGACCGAAGACGCAGCCACGGGCCATCCTCGTCAATGACGCTCACGGACGCTGTCACACTCGTTGAATCAGGCTGGCCCATCGCATCACCTTTGATCAACAAACCGGAGCCCCACATGGATTGCCTCCTCGCGGCTGAAGGACTCTGTGCCGGCTACGGCGACTCGACGGTGCTGGAAGACGTCTCGTTTGCGCTGGAGCAGGGCGGGAGTCTGGCACTCATCGGACGCAATGGCGTCGGCAAGACGACGCTGCTGCTCACGCTGATGGGCCTGACCCGGCTCAGGCGGGGACAACTCTTCATGCATGGCAAGGACATATCCCGCATGCCAACCTATCTGCGATCGCGTTATGGTCTGGGTTGGGTTCCGCAGGAGCGATTGTGTTATCCGTCGCTCACCGTGGACGAGCACATGCGCGTCGTCGCGCGGCCTGGCCCGTGGGATCTGGCACGGATATACCGCACGTTTCCCGGACTCAAGGAGCGACGGAGCAATCTCGGGAACCAATTGTCCGGCGGCGAGCAACAGATGCTGGCGATCGCTCGCGCGCTGATGACCAATCCCAGCGTATTGTTGCTCGACGAACCGCTGGAAGGGCTGGCGCCGATCATTGTCAGCGCCGTCGTCAAGGTGATCCAGGATCTCGTGCGCTCGGGCGAGTTCGCCGTGATCATCGTCGAGCAGCACGTCCGCGTCGCGCTGTCGTTGGCCAAGCAGGCGATCGTTCTCGACCGCGGCCGGGTGGTCCATCAAGCTGCCAGCGAGGATCTGCTGGCGGATGCTGCGGTGCTCGACCGATTGGTCGCGCTCGCCTGAATCAGCGAATCGCATCCATGCTTGCTACCGAACGAGTCGGCCGGGTGATGGTGGCCACGCTTTCCCGGCCCCCCGTCAACGCGCTCGATGGCGAGTTGATCGCGCGCCTCGAGGCGGTGCTCGACGAAGCGACGGCCGATCAGGGCATTTCAGTGCTGCATATTCGCAGCGACCACAGGATCTTCTGTGCCGGCGCCGATCTGGCACTGATGCGCTCGTGCTTCGACACGCCTGAAGGGCGCGATGCGATGGTCGAGGTCGTGCTGCGGATGCAACGCCTGTTCATGCGCCTCGAGAATGCGGCGGTCGTGACGCTCGCCGAAATCGGCGGAGCGGCGATGGGCGGAGGGCTCGAGCTCGCGCTCGCTTGCGATCTGCGAGTCGCTGCGGTCGACGCGAGGCTGGGACTGCCGGAGGTACGGCTGGGCCTGCTGCCCGCGGCGGGCGGTACCCAGCGGCTGACCCGGCTATGCGGTCAGGGCACGGCCAAACGCCTGATCCTCGGTGCGGAGGTGATCGACGGTGCGGAAGCCCTGCGTCTCGGCCTCGTCCAGTGGACCCAGCCGCGCGAGCAACTTGCGCTCTGGTGCCGCGAGCTCGCGGCGCGTGTCGCCGGCATGCCCAGGGCGGCGCTGGGCGCCGGCAAGCGTTGCATCGCCGCCGTGCACGATCCGGCCTGCGATGGCTTCGCGGCGGAAATCGCGGCAACGCGAGCGCTTTACGACGATCCCGAGACGCGCCGCAAAGTCTCGGAATTTCTCACCAAGAGCACCACATGACGTTAGCGCAAGGAGGTCCCATGGGTTTCGAAAACAAGATCGCGGTCGTTACCGGCGCTGCTTCCGGCATCGGCAAGGCCACGGCAGAGGCTCTGGCGGAAGCCGGGGCAACGGTCATCTGCGCCGACATCGATCGCGACAAGGGCGAGGCCGCGGCCGCGGCCATCCGCAACAAGGACCAAAAGGCCGAATTCCTGCCCGTCGATATGACCGACGAGGCTTCGATCGACGCCTTCGCGGAGGCCGTGCAGGCCAAGGTCGGCGCGGTGGATATACTGGTCAACGGCGCCGGTTGGGGCCAGACCCGACCGTTCTGGGAAGACACTCCCGATTTTTGGGAAAAGTTGATCGCACTCAACTTCGTCGGACCGATGAAACTCGCCAAGGCCTTGCTACCCAAGATGATGGAGCGCGGCAGCGGCAAGATCGTCAACATCGCCAGCGATGCCGGTCGTGTCGGAAGTCTCGGCGAGACCGTCTATTCGGGCGCCAAAGGAGGCCTCATCGCCTTCACCAAGTCGCTGGCCCGCGAAACGGCCCGCTACAACATCAACGTCAACTGCGTCTGCCCCGGGCCCACTGAGACGCCGCTCCTGTTCGCCGTGCCGGAAAAGCACCTGGAGGCGTTCAAGAAAGCCATTCCGTTCCGCCGGTTCGGCAAACCCTCGGAGATCGCCGACGCCGTCGTGTTCTTCGCCAGCGACCGCGCCAGCTATATCACCGGACAGGTCTTGAGCGTCAGCGGCGGTCTGACGATGGTCGGCTGATTCTTCCTCGACAAGGAGTGCAACCATGATGAAACGCATCCAACTGGCCAACTACAAGGCCGAGCACTTCGGCTATGCAGTCGCGGGCAAGGTCGCCACGATTACGCTCAACCGGCCCGAGCGCAAGAATCCGCTCACGCTCGAATCCTATGGCGAGCTGCGCGACTTGTTCCGCGAAATGGTCTATGCCACCGACGTCAAGGCGATTGTGTTCACCGGCGAGGGCGGCAATTTCTGTTCCGGCGGCGACGTCCACGACATCATCGGCAAGCTGGTGCAGATGAAGATGCCCGAGCTGCTGGCATTCACGCGCATGACCGGCGACGTGGTGAAGGCCATGCGCGGCTGTCCGCAACCGATCATCGCCGCCATCGACGGCGTGTGCACCGGCGCCGGCGCGCTGGTGGCTTGCGCATCGGATCTGCGCTTTGCCACCGCGCGCAGCAAGCTCGCGTTCCTGTTCGTTCGCGTCGGTCTCGCCGCCGCCGACATGGGCGCGTGCACGCTGCTGCCGCGGTTGATCGGGTTGTCGCGAGCCGCGGACCTGCTCTATACGGGCCGTGTCGTCGGCGGCGAGGAGGCAGAGCGCTTCGGCTTCTACAACCGCCTCGTCGAGCCGGAGAAGCTCCTTGAGGAAGCGACCGCGATGGCGGTGAGCCTGGCCGACGGTCCGACCTTCGGCCACGCGATGACCAAGACCATGCTGTGGCAGGAGTGGAGCTCCGGTCTCGGCGAGTGCATCGAGGCCGAAGCTCAGGCGCAGGCGATTTGCATGCAGACGCAGGACTTCGAGCGCGCCTACCACGCCTTCGTGGCCAAACAGAAGCCGGTGTTCGAAGGCAACTGATGCCCGACGCGAGCTACCTGGCGTGGCCGTTCTTCGACGAGCGTCATCGCGATCAGGCGCGCGAGCTTCGAGCGCTGGACAGCGGAGGCTCTCCCGCGCTTGCTCGACGGTGCCGACGACGACCTCGACGCGGTCTACGGTTGCGTCGGCCGGCTGGTGAGCGAGCTCGGGGCGGCCGGATTGTTGCGGGACGTGCGTTCCCGCTGCCTATGGCGGCGCGCGCGAACAACTCGACGTGCGCAGCTTGTGCCTGGCGCGCGAGATCCTGGCGCGAGCTTCGGGTCTTGCCGATTTCGCCTTCGCCATGCAGGGATTGGGCAGCGTCCCCGTCACCCTGTTCGGAAGCAACGATCAAAAGCGGTCCATCCTGCCGGGAGTCGTGGCCGGAACGCTGATTGGCGCGTTCGCGTTGTCGGAACCGGATGCCGGCTCGGATGCCGGCGCCATCGCCACCCGCGCTACGCGCGATGGCGATTCCTGGCGCCTCGATGGCGTCAAGACGTGGATCTCCAACGCAGGGCTCGCGCACTACTACATCGTCTTCGCGCGGACCGGCGAAGAAGCGGGAACCAAGGGTTTGTCGGCGTTCATCGTCGACGCCGACACGCCCGGTCTGGATGCGTCGGAACGCATCGACGTCATCGCTCCGCACCCCTTGGGGACGCTGCGCTTCAACGAGTGCCGCGTTGCGGCCGATCGCCTGTTGGGCCAGCCGGGCGAGGGCTTCAAGATCGCCATGGCCACGCTCGATGTCTTCCGCTCGACGGTCGGCGCCGCAGCCCTGGGTTTCGCGCGGCGGGCGTTTGACGAAGCCACGCTGTGGGCCCTCAAGCGGCGCATCTTCGGTCGTGCATTGTCCGAGTTCCAGTTGACCCAGGCCAAGCTCGCCGACATGGCGGTCGCCGTGGACGCCGCGGCGCTGCTCGTTTACCGGGCCGGGTGGACGCGAGATGTCGCAGGCGGGCGGGTCACGCGCGAGGCCTCGATCGCGAAGCTCTTCGCCAGCGAATCGGCGCAGCAGGTCATCGACGCGGCCGTGCAGATCTTCGGCGGCCTGGGCGTCGTGCGCGGGATGACCGTGGAGCGGCTCTATCGCGAAGTGCGGGCGCTGCGCATCTACGAGGGCGCGAGCGAGGTGCTGAAGCTCATCATCGCATCGCGGGTATTGGCTTCAATGTCGGCCCAGGCGTCCGGCAACCACCGTCAATCGCCGCCGATTTGATCCGGATCAAGGGCTCTTCCGCGCGGCTTACGCTATCGTCGGACTGTCGCGCCAACAGAGGATGCAGTGAATCTTCAGTCGCCAGGTCAACCGTCTGCTCGACGAGGAGCACCGCGCCACTCTTGAGCTGCTGGGTCAGGTCGGAGCAGTGCCTTCGTGCGCGTTTCCCCGTCCGGGGCGGCACGCGATCCCTTGCTTACCCGACTTGCCGCGTCGCTGGCGAGTCACATCGAAAGGGACATCGCCCGGCACTTCGAGTTCGAGGAGCGCGAGCTCTTTCCGAGGCTCGAGGCCGCCGGAGAAGGCGACATCGTGGGCCTGCTTATGGAAGAGCACGTTGCGATTCGGGAAGTGACCGCCGAACTCTTACCGCTCGCTCGCGCGGCTGCAGCGGGGACGCTCGAGGCGAGCGGCTGGGAGGCGTTGAAGCGCGGCGCGCTGGAGATGGGCGAGCGGTTGACTGCCCACATTCACAAGGAAACGATGGCCCTTCTGCCGATGCTCGACGACGTGCTCGACGAGGATACCGACCGCGAACTTGCGTTCGCCTACGCGGCAGCCTGACGCCCGGACACTGCGGAACTGGAACGATCATGGAAGCTGTTGGACTTCGGAGCGTCACGATTCGTCCGCTCAAGCGCGAGGATCTCGCCGCTGTCGTCGCGATCGACGCCGCCAGCGAAGGGATGACACGCCGTGCGTATTTCGAGCGGCGGCTCGTGGCGGCGCTGAACGAGCCTAAGCTGCATGCGCAGTTCGCAGCCACCGATGAAAAGGGCCTCGCGGGGTACATACTCGCGCGAGTGCTGACCGGCGAGTTCGGGCGCGTCGCGACCGCGCTGCGCCTCGAGGTCATCGGGGTGCGCCCCGACGCAAGGGGCCAGCGCGTCGGCGCCAGCCTATTCGATGCCCTGAGCGATCTTGGCAGCCGGCACGGAATTTCCGAGGTGCGCACGACCGCGGCGTGGAACGACCATCGGATGCTGCGCTGGATCGATGCGATGGGCTTCACCCTCGCGCCCGACCACGTCGTCGATTGCGCGGTTGACGGTGGCGAATACAAACCGCAACGCGACGATCCCGCGGACATGGACGTCGGGAACCCCGCTCCAGAGGTCGATTATGGCGGCCGAGGCGGCGACGATTTCGAACGTCTCGCACGCGACAGCGCCGATGTCCGAGCGCTGGAGCCCGGCGATCTCGCGGAAATCGTGCGCATCGACCGCAGCATCACGGGGCGCGACCGCCGGGACTACATGCAGCACAAGCTGGTCGAGACTGACCGCGACTCGGCAATCCGGGTCTCGCTGACCGCACGCATGGAAGGAGCCATCGTCGGGTTTCTGATGGCCCGCGTCGACTTGGGCGACTTCGGACGCACCGAGCCGGTGGCAGTCATCGACACCATCGGCGTCGATTCCGATTATGCGCGACGCGGCGTGGGCCGTGCTCTCGTGTCGCAACTGTTTGTCAATCTCGGCGCGCTGCGCGTCGAGCGCGTGGAAACGGTCGTGGCCCCGCGCGACTGGGCGCTGCTCGGTTTTCTCTATGACGTGGGCTTCGCCCCGTCGCAGCGGCTGGCCTTTGTGCGTCGGCTCGCCTAGCGGACCACACTTTCTCCGAACGGCTTCGCATCGAACCGACCCGGCAAAACCCATGGTTCCTCTATCGATGCCCGACGATGAAGCGGTGCGCGAGGCGCTGCGGCAAGTAGAGGATCCCGAGGCGGGGATGAACATCGTGGACCTCGGCCTTGTGTACGGAGTCGAGGTTGCGCCAGGCACGCGTGCACGTCGACATGACGATGACCACCGCTGCGTGCCCGATGGCGGACATGATCACCGAGCAGGCCCACAGCGCCATTGCGGCGATCGTGCCGGAAGGAACCGCGGTGGACGTTCGGCTCGTATGGGACCCGCCGTGGACGCCCGACAAGATGACCGGCATAGCCAAGGACCACTTCGGCTGGACCTTCTAGCGACTCGGCTGGGCGGGCCTCGCGAATCGCCGGGATGGTCCGGAACGCGCTGCCCGTGAGCGCCCCTCCACCCGAGAACGCCTCTGTCCCTCCCGTCAAGCACGGCGGCTTGCGGCCGCTGCAGCGCGCGCCCTTGCTGATCCTCGGTTTCGCCGGCCTCATCGTCGGTGTGGGCACGGGGCTGGCGCGGCTCGATTGGGGCGTTCCCGACGGAGTTGCGGCGGTGGCTGCGCTGCACGGGCCGTTGATGATCAGCGGCTTTTTCGGCGTGGTCATCGCGCTCGAGCGTGCGGTCGCGATCGGCAATTACTGGGCATATCTGGGCCCGCTCCTGGCCGGGGTCGGATGCATAGCGGCGATCGCGGGTGCGGCCACCGCCGCGGCCTGGTTCTTCGTCGCCGGCAGCCTAATGTTGCTCGCCGCATCGATCGACATCGTCCGCCGCCAGACGGCGCTGTTTACGTTCACCCTCGCGCTTGGCGCCGTGTGCTGGGCGGTGGGAAATTCGCGGTGGGCCGCAGGCTCGACCGTGCAGGATGTCGTGACGTGGTGGTTCGCCTTCCTCATCCTTACCATTGCCGGGGAACGCCTGGAGCTGTCGCGCTTCCTGCTGCCGTCGCGAGTCGCAACGTGGACCTTCGCGGCGATCATGGTCTTCATCGGCGCGGGCCTGCTCGGAGCGACGTCGGGTTGGGGGATACGGGTCTTTGCGGCCGGATTGGTGGCGCTCGCGGCGTGGCTCTTGAAACAGGACATCGCGCGCCGTACGGTTCGGAACCGGGGCCTTACCCGCTATATCGCGGTGTGCTTGCTGTCAGGCTACGCCTGGCTCGCAGTCGGCGGCGGCATCCTGGCTGCGCATGGGCTGACGCCCGGCGCACCTTCGTATGACGCAGCGCTGCACGCGCTTGGGCTTGGCTTTGTCTTTTCGATGGTGTTCGGTCACGCGCCGATCATCTTCCCCGCCGTGCTTCGAATCAAGGTGCCGTATCATCCGACGTTCTACCTGCCGCTCGCGCTGTTGCATCTGTCGTTGCTGGTGCGGGTCATCGGTGACGCGGCGGGACAGTTTGCCTGGACGCGCTTTGGCGCATTGCTCAATGCGATCGCGCTTGCCGCATTCATTGTCAGCATGGTGAGCGCCGCGGTGCGCGGTAAGCGAAGCGTCACCGTTCGGTAACGCGAAAGCGGCGTGCTAGCCGTGGAGCGATTCGTACTTCGCCATCAGCTCTTCGGGCGATTCCTGAAAATCCGGATTCACGACGATGCAGTCCGCCGGGCAGACGAGCTTGCACTGCGGCTCGTCCTCGGCGCCGACGCATTCCGTGCAGCGCAGCGGGTCGATCACGTACATGGGGTCGCCAACGCTGATCGCCTCGTTGGGACACACCGGCTTGCAGGCGTCGCAGGCGGTGCAGTTGTCGTTGATGAGTAATGCCATCGTTCTCTCCTATCGAAAGTCACGCCGCGGTGCGTTCCTGCAACTGACGCAGCTTGCCGTGGCGGAAGGCACCCCACAGCGCTGCGCCGACGGCCCCGGCGTAGATCGAATCGGTGTGGCTGACGGCCGTCACTTTTACCTTCTCGTTGACCATTTCCTCCTGAATCGCCGCCAGCAAGCCTGTGTCCAGCGCGAGCCCGCCTGTGATGAGCGCCGTGCCTTCCTTGATACCCGTGACTTTGAGAAGTTTCACGATCCGCGACGCCATGGAGAGGTGGATCCCCTTCAGGATGTCATTGGTCGCGATGCCGCGGGATACCATGTTGATCACATCGGTCTCGGCGAGTACCGCGCAGATCGAGCTGCACTTCTCCGGGTTCTGTGAGCTCTTGGACAGCGGGCCGATCTCCTCGATGGCGACGCCGAGGTAGCGGGCGATGTTTTCGAGGAATTGCCCCGACCCCGACGCGCATTGGCTGGTCATCTTGTACGAGAGCACCTTGCCGCGCTCGTCGACGTAGATCGCGCGGCCGTTCAGCGCGCCGATGTCGACCACCGCGCTTACCCCCGGATGCAGGAATACGCCGCCGCGGGCATGTGTGGTCATCGAGTAGAAGTGGCCGGTGGCGAACTTGACGTTCTCGCCCTCGCCGGTGGTCGCGATGTAGTCGATGTCTTCGGCTTTGAGGCCGGCGTCCGCGAGCACGCCCTCGTAGCCCTCCTGCGCGAGCTGCATCGGGTCGCGCCGCCGGATGCGCTCCAAGCGCTTGGCCAGCCATTCGTGCTTGCCGTCGTCGGTGCGGAACAGCGCGCTCTTGACCGCGCCCGAGCCGATATCGATGCCGATGGTGTAGGTCACGACCGTGCCTCCACGGTTTTCCCTTCCTCGACTACCGCGCGCCACGCGAACGTTGCGCCACCGAGCGCGCCGGTGTAGATCGAGTCCGGATTGATGTTGAGCGTCAGCGCGCCGTAGTTCTCGCGGACGAGATCCTTGAGCGCCTTCACCGCTGCTTGGTTCTTGGCGACGCCGCCGGTGAACGTGAATTCGTTGCGGATGCCGCCGGAGCGTGCAAGGATCGACATCGCGCGCAGGATGATCGCCCGGTGCAGACCGGCCATGATGTCTTCTCGCTTGTCGCCCAGGGAGAGCCGGTCGCGCAACTCGGCACCGGCGAAAACCGTGCACGTCGAGTTGATGCGGATCGTCTTGGTCGACTTCATCGCCATCGGACCCAGCTCGTGCAGGCCCATGTTCATCTCGTCGGCGATGTAGCCCAGGTAGCGCCCGCAGCCGGCGGCGCAGCGGTCGTTCATCTGGAAACTCTCGACGATGCCGTTCGGGTCGACCTGAATCGCCTTGGTGTCCTGGCCGCCGATGTCCAGCACCGTCGCCGTGCCAGGGTGCATGACGTGCGCGCCGAGCCCGTGGCACAGGATTTCGGAGCGGACATGTTCCTTGGAAAACGGCAGCCGGGCGCGGCCGTAGCCGGTGCCGACGACGTAGGTCTCCTCCATCGGCATGTCGAGGATGCCCTTGATCGGCGCCTCGACCTTGTCCCTGCGACCCGCGGTGTCGGGCAGTGCCACGAAGGTGCGCTCGAGCGCGGCGAGCAGGTGCCGCCTGATCGAGTCGCCATAGACGCGGTTCTCGACCTCGATGATCGAGCGGTCGAACACGTTGAGCAGGAAGTCGTAGCGGATGCCGGATTCCTTGGCGACGGCCTCGCCGATCGCGAGATACTGGGCGCCGGCGATGTCGCGGAAGAAGTCTGATTTGGGCTTGGCGCCGGGCGCGAACAGCGCCGCCACCTCGATGGAGAGCCGTTTGAATACCTCCGTCAGCGCCGCGCTGACGGCCGCCGCGCTGTCGCCAAACTTGGCTGTCCCGACGTTGCGCTGGCAGGTAGCCTCGAGGTCGGCGAGTTGCTCGAGATATTGCTCGAGGCGAAAGCTTCGTTCGAGTTGGCCGATAAACCCATCGAGCGCGCCGTTGAGCGCCGAAGTGCTGCCGAGCGCCTGCCGGAAAAGGTAGAAGCGGGCGTTGACGAGCGCCTCCTGCTTGGCGATCGCCGCCGCGGTGTCGTAGTTCGAGCGCGAGTTGGTGATGCCGCGCCCGAGGATGTTCTGGTTCTCGTCGAGGACCACCGCCTTGGTTGTCGTGGAGCCCAAATCGATGCCGATGAAGCAGCGCATGGCATCCCCCTCAGTGCGCGGCGGCCGCGGCCACCGCAGTCCGCTTCTGCTTGACCATCTGCAAGTAGCTCTCCAGACGGTTCTTCACGTTCGCCGCCGAGAAATAACGCGGGTCGACCAAGTCGGTCTCGATGAACGCCGCCGGCTTGCCGGTGCGTTTCTCCACCTCGCGCAGGATAAGCAGCTGTCCTGCCGAAAAGCTGTTGCAGCTCTTGATCGAGTTGATCAACAGACCGTCGGCCTGGTACTCGTCGATATACTTGCAGATCATGTCGATCCGTGACGGCAGGTTGAGGTTGGTGTAGCAGCCGAGGCAGTACTCGGCGAGCGATTCGATCGGATGCTCGGGATCGTGGCGGAAGCCGAAATCGTAGACGCCGCCGACCTTGGCATAGGTCGAAGTCACGACGACCGCGCCTTCGTCGTAGAACATCTTCCAGAATTCGCGGAAGCTGGTCCAGTTGGGTGGGCCTTCGACGACCAGCCGGTATTTCTCCTCGCCCATTTCGCCATCGGGCGTGATCGGGCCCTTGCCCTCGCGCACGCGCTGCTCGATCTCCTGCCGCAGCACGCGGTAGAACTCGGTCGCCTCCGGCGTGCCGCGGAATGCGGTGAAGATCGGGCCGATGTAGTAGACGGCGCCGAAGTAGCCGTCGATCGGTGATGGCCGGTTCTTCGCCGACTGCAGCACCGCGACCAGATCCTCCTCGGCCTTGGTCGATTCCTTCATGTACTGGCGCAGCCGGTCGATGTCGAACTTGACGCCGGAGATGCGCTCCAGCGTCGGGATCACGGTCTCCTTCAATTGCTTGACCACGTAGTCGCGCATGTTCGGTGCGATCTTGCCCTCGCCCTGGTAGGGCACGTGCAGCATCACGCTCTCGCAGCCGTACTTGTGCCGGATCAGTTCGAACCACTTCATGAAGGTGAAGCAGCCGGTGTACGAGAGCAGCAGGATGTCGGGCTTCGGCAATGCCTCGCCGGTGGGGCCGATCTCGCCACCCAGCATCATGCCGAGGTCGGCCTTCACGTAGTTGCAGACGTCCTCGGACTGGCCGTCGCGCTCCGCGTCCAGAATGAACTTGCCGGATTTCTTGCGCAGGCCGTTCTGCAGCGCGTTGGTTTCCGGGAGGCTCCGCGCGAAGTCGAAGCACATCAAGAGCTCGTTGAGGTTGCCCGGCACGAATGTCGCGGCCACCTTGCGGCCCTGCTCGCGCGCGGTGGCGAGCTCATGATAGTTGCGGTTGATCATCTCCTTCTGCAGCCACATCGCGTCCTCCTTCTGGACCGGTGGCTTCTTGGTACTTTGGGGCATCGCGGCAGTCGCGTTCATGGCGTGGCTTCCTTGACAGGTGATCTTCAGTACCTTACGCGGTGCTCCAAAGCTTGATCGAATCGGCGAACGTGCCCGCCTGTTCCCGGATCGGAGCCATCTGGCCGGTGTTCTCCGCGTACTTGAAGGCAGTGTGCGGCACGTTGTGCTTGGAGAGCACGTCCTGCAGCATCGGACGCTCGAGAAGCGCCGGGTCGCAGAACGACGGAGCCGCGAAAATCACGCCCTCCGCGCCGCTGGTCTTGATCTGCTTGAGGAGGAACACGCCCTTGTCCTCGCGATGCGTGTCGTACTTCGCCGCGGTTGTTGCCGAACGGTGGAGGAACGCCTTCGAAAGCTCCTCGAGAGGATTGCCGCTCGCAGGTACGTCGTCGAGCAACCAACGCGTCACCAGCATGAAGTCGTCGTCGACGATGTAGCAGCCGGCCATCTCGATCGACTTGATCAGCCCGAGCGGCGGCTGCTCGCAGAACGAGCCGTTCAACACGACGCGCGCGTTGTCGCGCTTCGGTCGCGGCAGCGCTTCAGCCGCCGCAATGTAGTCGCGGACGAGTTGCGTGTGCTCCTCCGGCGGCAGCACCATGCCCGCGCGCAGCACCAGGTACACCTCGGAGGTGGGCGCCTGCCAAGGGTTCTTGGCCCGGTAAGCGTAGAGATCCTGCACTGCGCGGCGGTTCGCGTTGTAGACCGCGATCGAGGCGTTGAGTTCCTCGTCGGTGATCGGCGTGCCCCGCAGCTTGCCGAGATCGTCGCGCAGGGCTTGCAGCTCGTTGATATAGAACGTGCCGCCGATCGCGTCCTCGTAGTTCTGCGGGACGTCGAAGTAGCGCACGTACTTGTCCTTGAACAGGATCTGCCACATGCCCGACAGGTTGCGTATCACGTCGCAGATCGACGGGAACAGCATGCCGTCGAGGCAATCGAGGCGGCCGGTGAGCGCAAGCTCGATCGTCGAGCGCGGTATCCGGCAGATGTAGCTCTGGTAGTACGCGTCGCCCTGGATCACTTCAATCTGGTCGCCGCCGCCGAGGATGCCCACGGATAGCATGCCTGCCGCATGGACGAGCTCGCGCGGGACGTAGATCGGCATGTAGCCGATCGCCTTGCGACCCGGCACCGCTGCTTTCCATTCCTTGACGGCGTTGAGTTCGAGGTCCTCGAAGAGCGCCTGGCAGCGCTCGACGATCTGGATGGCAGTCGGGACCGTGGCCATCAGCGGTGCTCCCATTGCGGCTGGCGTTTGGCGAGGAACGCGGCGAGCCCTTCGTTGGCGTCGCGCGTTTGCATGAGCCGATCGAGATAGAGTCGTTCGACGTCAGCCAGTCGCGTACGCACATCAGCAACGTATGCACCGCGCGCCGCCACGAGGGCGCACGCAAGCGCAGCAGCGCTCTTGTTGGCAAGATGCTGCTCGAAGTAGGCGAGCGCGGCCGCTTCGGGATCCGCCGCGGTAACCTGTACGAGGCCGATCGCTTTGGCCTCCTCGCCACTGATCGAACGGCCGGAGAACAGCAGGTCCTCCGCTGCCGGCTGATTTACCCGATAGGGCAGGAGGCACGAGGCCGCCGGCGCGAATACGCCGAGCTTCATCTCGGGTTGACCCAGTTGTGCGTCAGGCGCCGCGAAGATCGAACCCCCCGCCAGCGCGACTTCGAGCCCGCCGCCGAGGCACTGACCGCGGACGGCGACGAGGATCGGTGCGGGAAACTCCAGCATGGCGAGAATCAGCGCGTGCAGCGACGCGAGCATCGCTGCGCAGCGGTCGGGCAGGTGTTCCTCGACACTTGCGCCGAAGCTGAAGTGCGGGCCTTCGGCGTCGAGCAACACGGCGCGCAGCCCCACTTGGCTGCGATAGGTAGCAAGTGCGCCGTGGAGCGCAGCGATCATCGCGGCGTCGACGAGGTTGGCCTTTGGCCGAGCCAGACGCAGGCGCAACAGCGCGCCATCGCGCTCGAGCCAGACCTTGGCTAACGCGGATACGCCAATCGGCTCGACGCGCATCGCGGTCATTGGTGTACCCCCACGCTTGCGGCTGCCGCCGCTTCGCTGCCCCCCGAGGGGGAGCAATTCGCGCCTTGGGGCGGCCCTGCGCCGCTCATGCGCGCCGCCCCGGCATCAGGCTGTCGGTGAATGCGTCGTCCCAGCCCTGACCACGCGCCAATGCCTGGCGCAGTGCGACGAAATCGACTTCGCGCGACTCTTTTGTGCCCTCATTGAAGGCGCGGAATCCGGCGCGTGCTTCGGTCATCATGTTGAGGGCGAGCCACGCCCGAGAGTTTTCCTTGTTGCGGTTCCAGGCGTCGAGCTTCGGCTTGCGCAACTCCTCGAGCGTCTTGGTCGTGCAGTCGGGGAAGGTTAGCAAGAGCTTGGCGCAAAGCTCTTCGACCTTGGCGTCGAGCAGAGACAGGTCGACCGCACCTTTGGCCAGCAGCGCCTTGCCGTTTGTGGCGGCCTCGCCGGTCTTGAAGTCGCCGAACACGATCCGGCCGTACTCGTCGGCGAAACGCTGCGTTTCGACCAGCGGATTGGCGATGAATTTGCCGTCGACCTTGAGTGCCGGGACGATGTCCGCCACGATGCCCCAGTGGTAGGCCTTGTGCGCCGAGAAGGGCTCGCACAGCACACCGGCGACCATGGCGCGCTCGTTGCCGATCATGGGCGGAAGGAAGTCGGTCGCGCCGCCGATCGGCGCCGAGCCGTGCTTCGGGCCGGCCTGACCGAAGCGGGCGAGATCCTGGGCGACCGAGAAGTCGCAGGCCATACCGATCTCCTGACCGCCGCCGATGCGCATGCCATTGACGCGGCAGATCACCGGCTTGTCGCAGGCCATGATCGCCGAGACCATGTCGTTGAACAACCGTATGTACTGGCGATACTCCTGCGGGTGACCGGCGTAGTACTCGGCATACTCCTTGGTGTTGCCGCCGGTGCAGAACGCCTTGTCGCCGGAACCGGTAAAAACGACACAGTTGACGTCGCGCGCGTTGGACGCGGCGCGAAAGGCGAGAATCACGCCTTTTACCATTTCGGTCGTGTAGGAGTTGTACTGCGCGGGGTTGTCCAGCGTGATCCACGCATTGGACAGCCCCGGCACGACCGCGCCGTCGGGAGTTCTTGCAGGCTGCTTTTCGTAGCGCACACCCGCCTTGGCGAAATCGTCGACGAGGTCGTGATTCTTGAAGTCGCGCAGCGGAACTTGGATGTCGGGGGCATTCATCTTGGAAACTCCTGGGTTAGGCTGGTACGAGTACCGCGCGCTTCTTGATCTCGTGGTGGTGGACAGCGGCAAAGACGCGATTGATGTCGTCGAGCGGATGCACCTCGATGAACGGCTTGATCTGCACTTTACCGTCGAGCACGAGGTCCAGCGCTGCCGCGTAATACTCGGGAGGGCAGCCCCAGTTGCCGATGGCGCGCGCATCGTACGCCATCAGGTTCGATAGCCGCAGCTCCACCTTGTCCATCGTGAATCCTACGACCGACAGCGTCGCGCCGTGGACGAGCAGCCCGTAAGCGGTGAGCTGGCCGGGTGCGGCGCCCGAACACTCGAAGATGAACCATTCGGTCGTCGGGAGGCCGCTTCGTTTGGCGAAATCGATGATCGCGACTTTGGTGGCCTTACCGTCGAGCGCGCGCGAGTCGAGCGTCAACGCCGCTCCGTGGCCGGCAATCGCCGCGAGCTTCGCTTCATCGACGTCGATCGCGACGACTTTCGCGCCGAACGCGTTGGCGATCTGCACACAGTAGCCACCCACGCCGCCGACACCCACGACGATGGCTAGACTGCCCGGTTTGACGCCCGCGCGCCGCACGGCCTGGTACGGCGTGGTCAAGGCATCGGCGACGATCGACACGTCGGAGAGTGCCAAGCCCGCGCGGGCGAGGCGCGACTCGTCGACCGCACACAAGCCGCGGCTGGGGACGACGATATGCGTGGCGAAGCCCCCTTGGATGTCGTTGCCGGGCATCTTCTGCGACCGGCAGATCGTTGAGAGGCCGCGGCGGCAGAGATCGCATTCGCCACAGGGCAGGACTGCCGGAACGATGACTGCCTTCCCCAGCCAGCCTCCGGCCCCTGGACCGGCTGCGACGACGCGGCCGCTGATCTCGTGACCCAGCGTCAGCGGCAAAGGCAGATTGGTCCGTACCCCGTCATAGAAGTACCCGAGGTCGGTGTGGCAGACACCGCACCCGGCGACACTGACGACGACCTCGCCGGGCCCCGGCTCCGGGCTGAACGCGACGCGTTCGAGCGGGGCGTTCACTGCCGTCATTAGCCAGCGGTGGGCTTCGATGCTCATCGGGCTGCCTCCTCACGCGTCAGATTGCGCACCTGCCTTCGCGCCGTTCCAGACACGTCCGTCGGGCTTGACCCAACGGCTATCGAAGGCTATTCTGGTATTACAGTACCATAATACGTATTTAAGTTTAATATAGTGCAACATGGGGATTGCGACCACCTTGATCTGTGTCAAACCAAACTCGACACGCAACCGGTTTACTTGACAGAACGCGAAGCGGGCAGGAGCGACGACGTGCTAACAACAGCCACAACGGAAACCCCCAGAGCAGGGAGGGCGCGCTCGCGTGGCGCGGACTCGAGCATCTCGATCGCGCTCGCGGGCAGTGGCGGCAGCGGCGTGATGACGGCGGGAACGCTGCTGCTCAACGCCGCCGCGAAAGCCGGCCTGTACGGAATCATGGTTCGGACCAGCGGACCGCAAATCCGCGGCGGCGAAGCGGCGGCGCTGATACGGCTCGGCAACCATCCCCTGGAATCGCTTGGTGACAAATTTGATCTGCTGCTCGCGATGGACTGGCAGAACGTGGGCCGGTTTGCCGACGAAATCCCGCTGGGTGCTTCGAGTGTGATGATCGGCGACCCGGATGAAGGCGAAGCACCGGAGGTGTTCGGGCATTCCGGCGCGCGCTACGTGCCACTGTCGCTGAAGAAAATGAGCAAGGCGATTCCCGGGAGCTGGCCCAACATGGTGGCGCTCGGCTTGGCAGGCGCGCTGGCCGGAGTCCCGGCGGCGGCGCTGGAGACTGCGTTGCGCGATTCCTGGAAGAAGGCGGATGCCGCTCTGCAGGCGAACGTGGCCGCGCTTCGAGGCTGGGATCGCTGCCGCTGCGGACATCGACGGGCCGCCAAAACTTGTGCCCGGTGACGCGCCTCCAGGCAAGCGCTGGCTCATCAGCGGCAACGAGGCTGCCGGCTATGGCGCGATCCGCGGCGGCGTTCGTTTTGTCGCTGCGTATCCGATCACGCCTGCGACCGAGTTGCTCGAATGGATGGCGCCGGCGTTGACCAAAGTCGGCGGCAGCTTGTTGCAGGCCGAGGACGAGCTTGCGTCCATCAACATGATCATCGGCGCCTCCTACGGCGGCGTGCCGTCGCTCACGGCCACGGCAGGACCCGGCCTCGCGTTGATGACCGAGGGCATCGGCCTCGCGGTCAGCGCCGAAATCCCGATTGTTGTCGTCGACGTGATGCGTGGCGGTCCGTCGACCGGAATCCCCGCCAAGAGCGAGCAGAGCGATCTCTCCTTCGCGGTCTGCGGACTCGTCGGCGACGCGCCGCGGCTCGTGCTCGCGCCGACCTCGATCGCCGACTGCCTGGCCACGACGCAGTGGGCGGTGCAGCTCGCCGAGGCGATGCAGGCGCCGGCGATCGTGCTTTCCGATCAGTTCATGGGCCAGTCGCGCGCGATCATCGACCGACCCGCGGAATCGGGGCTTGTCGGCAAGCGCCTGACTGCCGCGGCGAACACCGCCGACTACAAACGCTACCTCAATACCGACTCCGGCGTCTCGCCCATGGCCATTCCAGGAACGCCGGGCGTGGTCTACACGGCCGACGGCCTCGAGCACACCGAGGGGGGGATCCCGAGCAGTCAGTCGCGCGACCATCGCGTGCAACTCGACAAGCGCGAGCGCAAGCTGCTGCATTACGATTACGGCGACGCGTGGGCCGACATCGAGGGCGACGGAGACGCTGCGGTAATCACCTTCGGCTCGGCCACCGCGGCGGCGCGAGAGGCCGTGAGGCGCGTGGCCGAGCGCGGCATCGACGTGCGACTGATCGCGCTGCGGCTGGTGTCACCTGCGCAGCCGGAGCGACTGGCCAAGGCGCTGGAGGGCGTGAAGCGCGTCCTCGTCGTCGAACAAAACCATGGAGCGCAGTTCTACCGCTATTTGCGCTCAGCGTTCGACCTGCCGGGCAAGCCGGCGAGCTTCCATCGCCCCGGTCCGCTGCCGCTGCGACCGGGCGAACTCACCGAAGCCATTTTGGAATGGCAGTGCCAATGAACGATATCGCCGTTTCCGCGCCCCGCACCGCGCAGAGTTACAAGTCCGGCTACAAGCCGATCTGGTGCCCCGGCTGCGGCGACTATTCGGTGTTGAGCTCCATCACCAAGGCGCTGGCGACAGTCGGCGTGCCGCCGGAGGACGTCGCAGTTGTATCGGGCATCGGTTGCTCGTCGCGGATCCCCGCCTACACGTCGTGCTACGGGTTCCACGGGGTCCATGGCCGGTCGCTCGCGGCAGCGACGGGCCTGAAGGTTGCGCGGCCGGAGCTGACCGTGCTGGTGACCGGCGGCGACGGCGACGGCTATTCGATCGGCGGCAACCACTTCCTTCACGCATGCCGGCGGAACGTTGACCTCACCTACATCGTGATGGACAACCACGTGTACGGCATGACCAAGGGCCAGCCGTCGCCTACGACCGAGCCGGATTGGGATTCGAAACTGTCGCCGGGAGGGACCGGCCTGCGGGTTTTCCATCCCCTGGTCATCGCGCTTGCGGCAGGAGCCAACTTCGTCGCCCGCGCTTTTTCCGGCGACCCGAATGGCACCGCGGAGATCCTCGCGCAAGCCATCCGCCATCCCGGATTCTCGTTTGTCGAGATCCTGAGCCCGTGCGTGACCTTCCGGCCGGAGCAACGCGAATGGAAGCGCCAGGCGCATCCGGCACCCGTGACGGCGACCGACGATCCGGCACGCGCCGCACGACGCATCATGACGGACGACGGTTTCAATATCGGCGTGCTTTACGCCGGCGACAGGACCCCGTATCCCACCACCACCGGCAAGTCGAAATACTCGCCGGCGGACTTGGAGGCGGAGTTCGAGATATGAGCGGCGGTTCGAAGACGACTAGGAAGGCCGCGGCATCGAAGAAGCCGCGCGCCGCGACCAAGGGACCACGTGTACGCTCGACGAGCTGATGTCGCAGGCGCTGGTGATGGAAATGGAAGCCGCGCAGCGTTACGCCGATTTTGCTGACGCGATGGATACGCACAACAACCGGGAGGTCGCCGCGCTGTTCCGCAAGATGGCCGACATTGAAAGCAAGCATGCGGCGCAAATCATGGCCGCGATGGCGTGGGAGCACGTGCCCGCGCCGGCATCGGCCAAGCCTTCCTGGGAGGGCTTCGAAGCCCCCGAGACCACTCCCGGCGACGACGTCCATTACCTGATGCAGCCGTATCACGCCTTGCAGCTGGCACTCGTCAACGAACAACGAGCCGAGCGCTTCTTCGCGCAGCTGGCGCGCGTCACCACGGTGGCATCAGTGCGCAAGGCCGCCCGGGAACTGCAAGCCGAAGAACGCGAGCATGTCGCGCTCGTCAAGGCGTGGATGAAGAAGACGCCAAAGCCGGACCGGTACTGGGCCGACGACCCCGACCCCGCACGGTATACGGACTGAGTCGACCCCGGCGCCTGTTCGGCTGATGGGATTTACAGGCTTGCGCTGCAGTGCGGTATCGCGATCTACTTGATCTGCAACAAGGTTTGGCCTGCGCGCCCACGCGACAATGGACGCTCGCGTCCGCTAGCGCGCCCCGGCACGCACACTGGATCGTCGCGCCGGATGCCACAGGAGGCTAGCCCTTGCTGCAGATCATCATTCAGGGCCGAGGCGGTCAAGGCGCGCAGACGGCCGGCACGCTGCTGGCGATGGCGTTCTTCGCCGAGGGGCGCGAAGTGCAGTCCTTCGCGAGCTACGGCGGCGCGCGGCGCGGCACGCCAGTGAGTTCCTTCATTCGCGTCGACGACCGGCCGATACGCGTGCGCTGCGACATCGAGCGGGCCGACGCGATCCTGTGCTTCGACGCGAGCCTTCTCGAAGGCCGGTTGCTTGCGACAGCGCGCCCGGACACGCTGATCGTCGTGAACTCGTCGAGGACGCGCGAGCAGTTCGCCGAGAAGCTCCCGGGCTATCGGGTGATTCCGGTCGACGGCATCTCGATTGCGCGCCGCCACGGACTGGGACGGATCGTCAATTCCGCACTGCTCGGGGCATTGGCGCGAGCGATCGCGGCGCCGAAACTCGAGGTGCTGGCGCGCGCGCTTATCGACGAGGCGCCGAAACTGCACGACGAGAACGTCGCGGCTTGCGAAGAGGGCTACCGGTGGGTCGAGGCGCAGCTTTCGAGGGTGGCGGCATGAACTCGAGAGATACGGTGCCGACCACCTGGACCACCGGCACCACCGAGGTGTTCAAGACCGGCACATGGCGCGCGGCGTTGCCGCAGCACATCCACGCCCCGTCACCGTGCCACGCCGCCTGTCCGGTGAACGGCGACATCGCCGAGTGGATCGGCCGTGCCCGCGCGCGCGACTTTCGCGGCGCGTGGGAGATCCTTACCCGCCACAATCCCTTTCCCGCAGTGGCCGGGCGCATTTGCCACCACCCGTGCGAAGCCGCCTGCAATCGCGCCGGTTTTGACGGGTCGCTCGCGATCTGCCGGCTCGAACGCTATGTCGGCGACGGGCGCTCGCGGAAGGTTGGGCGTTCGCGCCGATCAAAGCCGCACGCAAGGAGCGGATCGCGGTCGTGGGCGGAGGACCCTCGGGACTCTCGGCGGCGTTCCATCTGCGACGACGCGGGTACGCGGTCACGCTGTTCGAATCGCGTCCGGAGCTTGGCGGCCTCATGCGCTACGGCATTCCGCCGTATCGCCTCGCGCGAGCCGTGCTCGATGGCGAGATCGCGCGCATCGTGGCGTTGGGGATCGACGTGCGCTGCGGCGAATCGATGCAGACAGCCGAAGACTTCGAGCGCCTGCGCGCCGACTTCGATGCCGTGTACCTCGCCGTCGGCGCGCGGTGCCAGAAGCGTCTGCCACGACTCGATTACACGCAGCCTTGGGTGATTGATGGTGCCGACTACCTGGCGCGCGCGAACGCCGGTATCGTGCCCGCGCTCGGCAAGCGCGTGGTCGTGATCGGCGGCGGAAGCGCCGCCATCGATGTCGCGCGCAGCGCGCTGCGTTCCGGACACGAGGTCACGATCCTTGCGCTCGAAAGCGTGTCGCAGATGCCGGCGCAGCGCGAGGAAGTGATCGAAGCGATCGAGGAAGGCGTGGCACTGGTCAACGGCGCAATGCTGACCGAGGCCGTCGACCTGGGCACTGCCGGCCTCGTGCTCAAGTGCGTGCGCGTCCAGTTCGAGGCGGCTGCGACGCGCGGGCAATTCACGGTGACCCCCGTCGCCGACAGCGAGTTCACGCTCGATGCGGATGCCGTCGTCCCCTCGATCGGGCAGGACCCCGACCTCGCGCCGTTCTCCGCCGCGCTCGCAGCCGACGGCGGGTTGCTCAGGACCGACCAAGGTCAGGCGACGACCGTCGAGCGCGTGTATGCCGGCGGCGACGTTGCGAGCATGGCGCGCTTCGTGACCGAGGCGATCGGCATGGGCAAGCGCGCCGCGCTCGAGATCGACCGCGTGTTGCGCGAGGGCTCGCAGGACGCGGATGACAAGGACGACGATGCCGGCGTGGATGTCGATGCCGAGTCCGTCGTCGAGCTCGCGGCGATCAACACCTTCTATTACCCCCGGCAGGCACGGGCGATCGAGCAGCGCGTCTCTGCCGTACAGCGTCTCGCGAGCGGTTCCGAAGTTCAGATCGGCTTCGATCTCGAGCAAGCGCTCGCCGAAACCGAGCGCTGCTTCTCCTGCGGTACCTGCATCGAGTGCGACAACTGCGTTCACTACTGTCCCGATCTCGCGGTGAAACGCGAGGCCGGCGGCTATGTGGTGTTGACCGATTACTGCAAGGGGTGCGGCCTTTGCGTCAAGGAGTGCCCGACCGGCTCGATGAAGATGATCGAGGAGGCGAGATGAGCGCGCGGGCCGCCCAAGGCGCGAATCGCGCCCCTCGGGGGCAGGCAGCGGCGGCAACCGCAGCGTGGGGGTCCACCGTGAACGCGCGCGAGAACGATTGCGCGGGAGAAGCCGATGCTCCTGACCGGCAATCACGCGGTCGCCTGGGCGGCTCGTCTGGCGAGACCCAAGGTGGTCCCGCTCTATCCGATCACGCCGCAAACGCCGATTCTCGAGAAGATCACCGAATTCCAGGCCGACGGCGAGTTCGATGCCGAAGTGCTGACCCCCGAGTCCGAGCACTCGGTGATGGCAGCCTGCATCCCGGCGTCGCTCGCTGGCGTTCGCGTGTTCACGGCGACGGCTTCGCAGGGCCTGCTGCTCATGCACGAGCTGCTGCATTACGCGAGCGGCGCGCGGGCCCCGATCGTGATGGCCAATGTGAATCGGACGCTTGCGTCGCCCTGGGCGTTCTGGCCTGACGAGACCGACAGCCTCTCTCAGCGCGACACCGGCTGGATCCAGTACTACACGGAGAGCGCGCAGGAGTCGCTCGACACGGTGATCCAGGCGTTCCGGGTCGCCGAACGGGTGCTGCTCCCGGTGATGGTGAACCTCGACGCGTTTTACGTCTCGCATGCGCTCGAGCCGGTGCGCGTCCCCGCGCAGGAACTGGTTGATGTCTTCCTGCCGCCGTACGCGCCTCCCCATCGTCTCGACACCGCCAAGGTCGAGTCCTGGGGCAACGTGGTGACACAGGACATGTTCTATCGCCATCGCCAGGCGCTCGGCGAGGCGATGGACCAAGTTCCCGCCGCCGCGCTGGAGGCGGACCGCGAATGGAACGAGCTTACTGGTCGTGGCTACGGGCTTGATCGAGCGCTACCGCTGCGAAGGCGCCCGCATGGTCATCGTCGCGATGGGCAGCATGTGCGGCACTGCCCGCGATGCGGTCGATGCGATGCGCGACAGAGGGTTTGATGATCGGCCTGTTGAAGGTACGGCTGTTCCGGCCGCTTCCGGTGCAGGCGCTGCGCGCCGGCCTGGCAGGTGTTCCCGACGTGCTGGTGCTCGATCGCAACTATTCGCCGGGCCACGGCGGCGTGCTGCACCAGGAATTGCGCGCTGCGCTCTATGGCTCGCCCGACGCGCCTCGGATCCACGGCTATCTCGCGGGCGTGGGCGGTGTCAATGTCTCGCCGGAGAAGATCTGCGAATTCGTCCGCATGGCGAACGCGAGTGAAGCCCAACCCGAGTCGGTCTGGGTCAGGTGATGCGCGTGCACAAACTCGAACTGCCGCAAGACGACGTTCTTTGCTCCGGGCACGCGGCGTGTCCGGGCTGCGTCGATGCGCTGTCGGTGCGGCACGTGCTCGCCGCGCTCGGACCCAAGACGATGGCCATCGTTCCGCCGTCCTGCATGGCGATCATCGCGGGCCCGCAACCCTACAGTTCGCTCAAGATCCCCGTCTATCAGCCAACGCTCGAGGCGAGCGCCGCCGCAGCATCGGGTTTGCGCCGGGCGCTCGACGCGCGAGGCGAGCACGACACGCAGGTGATCGTGCTGGCCGGCGATGGCGGCACCTATGACATCGGCTTCCAGTGCCTTTCGTCCGCAGCCGAGCGCAACGAGAACTTCATTTACTTTTGCCTCGACAACGAAGGCTACATGAACACCGGGGCGCAGAAGTCATCCTCGACGCCTCATCTGGCGAGCACCGGCTCGACCCCCGCGGGCAAGACCTCGCGAAAGAAGAATCTCACCGAGATCATGGCAGCACACGAGGTCCCGTACGTGGCCACCGCGAGTGTCGGCTTCCTGCCCGACCTGATCCGCAAGGTCGAGAAGGCCAAGACGATATATGGCACGCGAATCATCACGCTGCTGATTCCCTGCCTCGACGGCTGGGGGCTGCCCGACGACGCGGGCCTGACCGCCGCGCGGTATGCGGTCGAGAGCGGCGCGTTTCCGCTCTACGAAGTCGAGAACGGGCGCACCTACACGCTCAGCCACATGTCGAAGACGCGCCCGATAAGCGATTACCTAGCGCTGCAACGCCGTTATCGGCATTTGAGCTCAGCCGACATCGAAGTCCTGCAAGCCGAAGTCGACGACGGCTGGGCGAGACTCCTGCAACGAGTCGAAACTGGAAAGTTGGCGCCGGGCGATGCGGCCGTGAGCAATGCCGGCGTGACGAGTTGAGCCGCTCCTGGAATGCAGCCCGGCTGATAGATCTAAGCTGGATACTAGAATGTGCAGCGTCGTTTTGCATACCCCTGCGCTGCACTGCATTCGACTGCTACAGCGAGGTTGCGCGATCAACGGCTCGCCATCTGGCGGGCCGTTTTCATTTTCAGTCGCTTGGTGAATGAAGCGGGTTTGGGGGGATGGGTTCGATTGATTTCGTGCCTCGTGATCTGACAAGCGGCCGGACTTCGACGCCCGGTGACGTCATTTCGGGGACGGCACCGGTCAAGGGGTCTTATTTCGGTACTGGTTTCACCGGATGTCACCCCGCCAGCGCAGCGTGAATGGCGGGCAGCATGAGCGCAACGACGTCCCGCCCTTCGGCAATGGCCAGCGCGGCACGGTGATATGCGAATGGACCGAGTGGTTCCAGACGCGGAATGAGCAGCACGTCGGGCGGCTCGCTCGCGAGCCGTTGGTCCGAAATCCGCTCCTGCATGATGTCGATCGCGCCGAATAACCCGTCGATCATCGACGGCAGCGGCGCCACGTCCCGGGTGTTCGCCACGGCAATGTCGACTTGCCGCCGCAGCAATGCGTTCGTCAGCCGCTGTCGATAGGATGGGGATTCCCGCGCGGCCCTTTCCTCCCGCCGCCCCCGTTTGGACCCGAGATCGACGGCAATTACCACGTCCGCCCCCATGGCGCGGCAAAGCGAGACCGGTATCGGATTCACGATACTTCCATCGATCAGGTAGCGGCCATCGCGCAGCACTGGGCGAAAAAGGCCTGGGACGGCACATGAGGCGTGGACAGCATCCGAGACCTGGCCTTCGCGCAGCCACACCTCCTGCCCAGACGCGAGATCCGTGGCTATCGCTCCGAATGGCAACTCTAGATCGCAGAACGGGCCATCGGCGAACTGGACGTGAAAGTGGTCGAGCAGACGATGGCCCTTGATGAGGCCGCCGCGCAGCCCGATGTCGAGCATCCCGACCACGCCCTTTCCGTCGAGCGAAAGCGCCCACGATTCGAGCTGCTCGATGCGTCCAGCGGCGAATGCGGCGCCGACCATGGCCCCCATCGAGCAGCCCGCAACCAAATCGGGGACAATGCCCTGATCGGCGAGCGCGCGCAGTATCCCGATATGCGCCCAGCCGCGCGCCGCCCCGCTGCCGAGGGCTATCCCGAGCGTGGGTCGCTCTGCCATGGCGTCTGCGTTCGCTGCGTGCCGCCACGCGCGTGAGGATCGCAGCGGCTCGCTATCTGCCGCCCTCGACGGGGAAACAGGGCACCCGATGGTCGGAGCCTTACCCGCCGATGCAGCTTCTCAGTCGAGCGCCTTGATGTTCGTAGCCTGGTCGCCCTTGGCGCCAGCTGTGATATCGAAGGACACCTTCTGGTTCTCGCGCAGGCTCTTGTGGCCCTCGCTCTGGATTGCCGAGAAGTGGGCAAAAACATCCTTGCCGCCGCCATCCGGCGTGATGAAGCCGAAGCCTTTACCGTCGTTGAACCACTTTACGATACCTGTGCTCATGTCTGCTGCTCCATTGAAATGCAAATGACGGGCATTCGCCCAATACGCGGGAGCTTCAAGGGAGGGAGACTGCGACCTGAGGAGTACCGCCGAAGCGGGTGCGACCGACCAGCGATTTCGCTGCTTGAGGACCCTGCTCCACTCTTGTACGCGCGTTCCTTCGTGCCGTCAAACAGGCTCGATTTGCCGGGACAGGTGCTGACATCAAGTTACAGCAACATCGCCGCTTCCTAAAGAGCGGTTTGTCATCGTCGCGCGCTCTTCTTTCGCGGCGGCGCAATGGTAAGTGCGCTGGCGTACGGACGAAGCCACTCGGGTGGCGTAAAAGTTGCGATCGGAGGGACCAAATCATGCAGCTGCTGCTGATCCTGGGTATTGTCTTCGCCATTGGGGCGGTCACGTTTGCCGTACAAAACAATGTTCCCGTGACCGTGGTCCTGGCTTCCTGGCATTACGACAGCTCCCTGGCGGTGGTGCTGCTGGTCGCGCTTGCGCTGGGTGCGTTGATCGCAGGGCTGGTGTCGACACCAAGCGTGATCAAGGGTCAATGGACGGGCGCGCGCCTGCGCCGCCAGGTCGCCATTCTGGAAGATCACAAGGCGTCTCTGGAACGCCGTGTATTTGAACTTGAAGGGATGCTTCCGGAGAGATCTTCCACGAAGGTCTCGTCAGTGGAGGAGGTCCCGTCCTACGTCGGTATGCGGGCGCTGCTGATGGCCCAAGAGAACGGGAATCCAGCGTAGGTCCCGCGTACGGCAGCGCACAGGCACCATCGGCGCGAGAGCGGATCGAGGGATGCGCACTCGCGGTACGGCGCCGATGCGTCGAACTAGGAAGCCGCGCGGTCCAACACAGCAGCGGCCTGCCATTCGGTGGGCCGCTTTTGTTTCTGGTCGGCGAGCGCCGGGGCAGCGGGATGCTAGAGTTCGCGTGAATTGACCTGACTACGCGGATGCTCGATCGCTTTCCCTTGGCCGGCATGCGCGCGACAGAAATGAAGACATGATCGCTCCGCGCGGCCCTAGTCAAACACCGCGGCCACGCGGCACCCTTTCCAGGCGCAGGCTGCTCGCGTCTGCGCTCGCCGCTTGCGTATGGCCGCGTCGCATGGCTTTCGCGGCGGACGAAGAACGGTATCCAGGCCATGCGATACGCCTGATCCTGCCGTCCCCGGTGGGCGGCACCAGCGATCTGCTTGGCCGTCTCGTCGGCACGCACTTGAGCCAGGCCTTGGGAGTGCCCGTGGTGGTCGAGTCCCGGCCGGGGGCGGCGGGCCGGATAGCACTGGAACAAGCGGCTGGTGCGGCTCCCGATGGCTACACGCTGTTCCTTGCGAACAACGGAGTCAGCGCGATCGTGCCGGGCGAATTGGAGGCGCAACGCAGCGAGTTGGAGAGGGCTTTCACCCCGGTTGCCAAGCTTGTCAGCCTTCCCATCGTCATCGCAGTCACTCCAAGCCTTGGGGTTCGGTCGCTCGCCGACCTGATGGCACGTGCGCGTTCCGGCCCCGGCACCCTGTCCTACGCGAGCGGCGGTGTCGGCTCGACATCGCACATGGCTGCGCGACTGCTGTTCAAGCGCGCCGGTGTGACCCTGACGCACATTCCCTATGCAGGAACCTCGTCCGCGCTCAAAGATGTGCTGGCGGGCGAGGTGCCCATTCTCTTCACGCATCTTGGCACCGTGGCGACACTCCTGCGCGGTGGCCGTTTGCGCGCGTTGGCGGTAACCGGGTCCCACCGCATGGCGGATTTTCCCGGAGTGGGAACCGTCGCCGAGGCGGGGTATGCAGGCTTCGACGTCACGACCTGGCACGGCGTGGTCGTTCCGGCAGGCACGCCGCGGGCCATCGTGTTGCGGCTGCACGATGAACTGGTGCGCATCGTTGCACTGCCCGAATTGCGTGCGCAATTTGTGCTGATGGGCATGGAGCCTGCGGCTGGAACGCCCGAGCAATTTGCCACCGAGATCGACGCCGATGTACGGCACTGGACGGAAGTCATTCGCGCCACCGGGGGCATGACCGAATGAACGCCACGTGCCCGAGGCGGCGCCGGATCACGAAGGCAGTGCCGGTGGCGGCAGCCTCATGATGGGTCACGCTGTTCCGGGGTCGGCATGAGTCCGACCATTTTGCTGGTCTCGACGGCAACGCTGTGGCTCGGAACCGCGCGCATGCCGCGCGCGCTGGCCAAGGCCGGGTTCGACGTTGCGCTACTGGCGCCGAACGGCTCGCTGGCGTTGAAATCTCGCTTCGTGTCGCGCGTCGGCCTGCTTTCGGATGATGCGGGCCCGATGGAGTTCCTGTTTGCGTTGATGCGGATGGTCGACAAGGTTTCGCCACAACTTCTGGTCCCCTGCGACGAAATGGCGGTCCGCCTGCTCTTCACGCTGATGCTGAACCCGCCGCGCGGTCTGGAAGCGGCGATCGAATCACGGCTCGTGGCGCTGATCAGGACATCGCTGGGCGATCCCGAATTTTATGCGACGAGCATCGACAAGACGCTGTTGCCGTCCGCCGCCGAGGCCTCGGGAGTCCGGATGCCGCGCTCCGCAACCTTCACCCGTGTGGAGGATGCCGAGATGTTTGCCGAGGCGAACGGCTACCCCGTGGTCCTCAAGCGGCGCTTTGGCTTCGCGGGGAAAGGCGTCGAGATCGTGGCCACGCGCGGCGAACTCGTCGCTGCCGCCCGGCGCTTGCTCCGGCCGGATCAGCTGGACCTCGGTGACCGAAGGCCGCGCAGCCTTCTGGTGCAGGCATTCATCAGCGGACCGCACCATTCGCAGGCGCTGGTCGCGCTTCGGGGAGAACCATGCGCCGGCTTCGCATGGGAGCGGCATGCGGGCACCCATCCGGTCCAGGGCCAGACAACGGTGCTTCGGTTCGTCGACTCGCCGGAAACCCGAGCGTTTTCCGAGGCGCTCTGCCGGGCCTTTGGCATATGCGGCTTCTTCAACGTGCAATTTGCGATCGATGCCGCTACCGGCGCAGCCCACCTGCTGGAAATCAACCGCCGCATCGTCACCCACATGCACCTGGGCGAGCGAGCCGGCTCCGATCTCGCCGTCGCTCTCTATCGAGCGCTTGCAGGAGAATCTTCGGCGGCAGATTCCCGCTCGGTGGCTGCCGAGGGGCAACTGCTCGTGGTTTTTCCGCGCGAGTGGCTGCGCGACCCCGAAAGTCACCATTTGCGCGACCTTCCGGTGGACGCGCCATGGGACGACCCTCAGCTGTTCCGGGCCATGATCGCCATGCGGGACAAGCTGTGAAGGGTTGTACTAGGCGGCTGCCGCGACGACCATGTCCGGCCACGGCACGGCGGCGGGAAGGCTTCCTGCCTAGTCATCGTTTTCGCTTCGGGCCGTAGCGCATTGCGCTCCAATGCAGTCATTGATCCGTGCTTGTCGTCCACCGGCGATGATGACGTAACGATCTTGACCCAACCCGCGACAGCCGGCGCAAGCAGCAACGCGATTTCTCCTCATCCGCGAGCCTTATCCTGCGCAGGAATACATCCCACCGCGGCTCAGCGCGCACAGAGCGGAGAAATGGGTCGTTCTTCGTCCAGACGAACCCGGGATCTCGTTTTCCATTTGCGCTGCCGAGAGACACCATGGTGTCCCCAGAAATCACGCTGCCTAAGTCGCTTGCGGCCACGGCGGAAACAGCCGCACCATCACTGATAGCAGTACGAATGGCGCAGCGATCACGCCGGCGGCCACAAGCAGCCCCTCGCGGCCCAGGAAAGTTGGCGTATAAGACAGCAGCCCTTTGCCAGTCTTGGCGATCTCCTGGCCGCCGATGACGACGTTCCAGCGCATCATCATCACTGCGAGAAGCACGAGGCACGCGCTGACGAATACGCCCGCTATCAACGCCCTGCCGCTTACGCCGCGCCAGATCATGAACGTGAGCAGAACGAGCGGCACGGCCGAGCCAACGCCAAATTGCAGGATGACGAATGGCACAATGAGCGGGCCTTTGACGAACTCCAGGATCATCTCAGTACCCTCGCGGCCCCGATAGACGAGGCTTGCGAACTCCACGCCTTCAAGCAGCAGCGTAAACAGCATGAATCCCCATAATGCATATGCCATTCCCTTGAGGCAAGGCAGGTCGACAATCATCTTGCGCAATCGGCACGAAATCACGTAGATAACGATCAACAGCGCGGTGCCGGAGATGATTGCGGAGAAAAGGAATATTGCCGGCATCAGGTCGGACGACCACCACTCGCGCGACTTGAGCGAGCCAAACACGAAGCCGACGTAACCGTGCAGTCCGTGCGCCGCCGGTATGCCGATGACCGCGAGCGCGAATATCCACTTGCGATCGTAACGCATCGCCTTTTCCGACAAGTCGTCGGACCCGAGCGACAAGACACGGTAGAACAGGCGCAGCGCACCTTTGGTCCGTTGCGCCTCATGCACGATGTGCGGCCGGAATACGAACCAGTTCTCGAGCAGCAGGAGCAGCACATAGAAGCTCGCCGCATAGCCGAAGATCGCGAAAGCGGATGTCGTGTGCGGCGTGATCATCGCGTTGAGCGCACGCTCCGGATGGCCGAGGTGGAGCAGCAACGGTGTGGGCACGATGAGCATGCAGCAAAGTGACGTCAGCAACGCGAGATGCGCGACCGGCTTGAACCGCTGCATGCCGAACACTTGATAGAGGCTCGAAACGGTGAACGCACCTGCAACGAGCCCGGTGAGATACGGATAGACGACAACGAGCACCGTCCACGGGACGACGGTCTCGTTGGGGTACACGTAGCCGATGAACGGCGCGATGTTGGGAACGGGGTCCATCAGATCACGTCCTTGTCGAGGCCGACGTAATAGACGTTCGGGGCGTTGCCGGATTCCGGCTTGAGCACGCGTGTCCGGTTGTTACGAATGAACTGGCTCACTGGGCTTTGCTTGTCGCGCAGATCGCCGAAGATGCGCGCGCCGACAGGGCAAACGGCAACGCACGCGGGCTGGAGGCCCTTGGTGATGCGGTGATAGCACCACGTGCACTTATCCGTCACCTGCTTCTCCTCGTTGAAGAAGCGTGCGCCGTAGGGGCAAGCCTGCACGCAATACTGGCAGCCAATGCAGTACTTGTGGTCGATGACGACGACGCCGTCATCGGTACGGTAGGTTGCGCCGGTGGGGCATACCTGCACGCAAGCCGGGTGCGTGCAGTGATTGCAGAGTTTCGGAACGAAGAACGCTTTTTCTACGTTCGCGTCCTTGTAGCGATTGGCGAACCGATATTCGTGTTCGGAGCCCGACGCCTCGATGTTCACCGGGTCGCTGTGGCTGTCGACGCGGGGGCTCTCCTCCCCTTCCAGATAGACATAGCGCTCGACCCACGTGCGGAAATGATGCGCATCGCCGATGACCTCGTTCTCGCGTTTGCAGGCCTCGACGCAACGCAGACAGCCGATGCACTTGGTCGCATCGACCCCGAAGGCCCAGCGGTGTTTCGCCCAGTCGTATCCTGGTATGGCGGGTGCCGCGACCGCGGAGGGCGTGGACTCTGCCTCTGCTTGCGTAACCGCAATCTTGCCGGCTGCCGCCGCACCGACACAGGCAACCGCGCCTCCAAAAAGCCGAAGGAAACTGCGCCGTGCATCGGCACTCTTGTCCCTTGTCTCCGTCATTTCGAAGCGCTCCCTGGAAGGATGTCGACGGTCAGTACGAACTTCACTCGGAACGCACACTCGAGAAGTAGCCGGCGAGCGCGTCCACGTCGCCGTCGCTCAGGCCCTTCGCCATCCCGCCCATCACCTCGTTCTTTCGGGTGCCGTCGCGGTACGCCTTGAGCGCTGCGACGAGGTAGTCCTTCTGCTGCCCGGCAAGACTTGGCCACACCGGATTGCTGCTGACACCGTTTGCACCGTGACAGCCGGCGCAAACCGCGGCTTTCGCCTTGCCGGCGGCGGTATTCGAGCCACCGACGGCTGCGCCCGGGGATTTCACCTTCAATGCTGCGAAATGGGCGGCGACCTCGCGTATGTCCGCTTCGCTCAGCGCCTTCGCGATTGGCGCCATCATCGCGTTTTCCCTTGTGCCCGATTTATAAGCCTTCAGCGCCTCGACCAAATACGCGTCGTGCTGACCGGCGAGGTTTGGCCACACCGGATTCGCGCTCATGCCGTCGCCACCGTGGCACCCAGCGCAAACGCTCGTTTTGCCAACTGCGCCGCTTCCGGAAAATGCAGTCGGCGCCGCGGGACCGCGAAGCGTCTTTGGCGAATGCGGGTTGTGGCACGCCGTGCACTGCTGCGTGCCGGCATGCGTCGCGAGCACGATCTGCTTCTGCTCGGCAGGTCTGCCGGGCATCTTTTCGTGGCAGATCGGGCATAACCTCAGTGTGTCGGTGGGCACCGCGAGCTTGCCACTCGCCGGGTGATCGACCCCGGTAGAAACGTGCTCGAACATTCCCTTGACGTCCCGTCCGCCGGCCGCTCCGTGGCAGACCTCGCATTGGACGGCCTTGCCTAGATCGACGCTGTGGTGGACGCCCCCGGACCACTCGGCATACCGCTCGGCGTGGCAAGCGCGGCAAGAATCGGAGCCTTTGAACTTCGGCTTGTCCGACGCGATCTCGGCGACCGAATCGCCGCGATAGTGGCCGTAGCGGTAGAACGAGTCCGCGGTAAAGAAGACCTTCGCCCCATAAGCCGCTGCCCCGAACGCGACCATCAGGAGGATGAGTCGAGCGATATGCTTGGGCATGTTGTCGTGGCCCCCTGCTTCCGGCCCAGGGGCGAGGCTGCTTAGTGCAGGAAACCCCGCCTTGCCTGGCAAGCCGGTCCACGCCTTGCGATTTCCCGTTTGCAGTAAGTGCCACTATTTGTCGGACCCTCAACGTGGCTATTGATGCATGTCAAGAATTGACGATGATGCACGCGTGAACACGCCCTTCGTTGTCGGAACGCAACATGCCCTCGGCAGGTGTAACGGGCGGCGTGCCAGGCCCGAAAGTTCCCACAGCGTGGCGCGCGGCGATTAGCGTAGCCCGTGCGTCAGATGCGAGCGTTCGCTCGCAAACGGCACCCTGGTCGCAAATGTCACGCAACGAACGAAAATCTGCGACGCAACGCCGCTGGCTGCCGGCTTTCAGAAGTCCGCAAGCAAACGGTTGCGGCGGGCGCCGTCGGCGCTCGGCCGTTGAACTATGGAATTGAACTTCCGCTTTTCCGCCGTCAAATGTCTGCTTTCCGGAGAATCGACGGACCGCTATGGGTTGCGGATTCAACCGATCGACGCAACAGTTTGGTGGAATCGTTCAGCTGGTGTTTCGAAGTTTAATGTTTTCCTAGGGCGCTCGTTCAATCTTCTGGCCACGGCGTTGAGCTTGGCTTGCGAGTAGCCTGAGAGGTCTGTTCCCTTGGGGAAGTACTGCCGCAAGAGCCCGTTGGTGTTCTCATTGCTGCCACGCTGCCAGGGGTTCTGAGGGTCGCAGAAGTAAACCTTGATGTCGGTTGCCAGGGTGAAGCGCTTGTGATCGGCCATCTCCTTGCCCCGATCCCAGGTCAGCGACTGGTAGAGCTGGTCCGGTAACTTGCGCGCGTTCTTGATCAACGCGTCGATGACGGTCTCGGTGTCCTTGCCGGCAACCTTCACCAGCATCACATAGCGTGTCTGACGCTCGACCAACGTCGCAATCTGGCTGTTCTTGCTGCCGAACAACAGGTCGCCTTCCCAGTGACCGGGCACCGCCCGGTCTGCCACGTTGGCCGGACGCTCGCTGATCGAGACGGCGTCGGTGATGCGGCCGTGCTGGTCCGTCTTCTGGGTGTGATGGCGCGACCGGCGCATCACTCGGCTGCGCCGCAAATGCGCCACCAGTTCCTTCTTCAGGGCGCCGCGGGCCTGGATGAACAGGCTGCGATAGATGGTCTCGGGTGACACCTGACGGCTCGGATCGTCTGGATAAGTGCGCTTGAGCCAACCGGCAACCTGCTCCGGTGACCACTGCAGTCGGAGCTTGCCTGCCACGAGGCGCGCCAGCACTCGGTTCGCCGCCAGTTTACCGACCTTGGGACGCCGGCCTCGATCCCAGGCGGACTGGTCGGCCCGACTCGCTCGGTAGCATGCTTGGCCACCGTTGCGCTTGATCTCCCGACTGATCGTGGACGGCGCTCGGCCGAGTTGCGCGGCGATCGAACGCATGGAATGACCCGCAACCACCGCGCGCGAGATCTCTTCCCGTTCGGCCAGGGTCAGCGCCAATCGAGAGCGGCGCCGTGGGGCGGGACGGATCCCGCCGGTCGCGGCCAGAATCCCCTGTATCGACGAGTGGTTCCGATCAAACAACTGGGCGATCTGCTGCAGCGACTCGCCCTTCTGCCAGCGCTCCCACATCAGCACCTTCTGGCTCTCCGTGTAATGGATCCGAGGTCTCATCTGCAACACTCCTCTGATGGCTCACGCCATAGTGTGTTGCATCCACCGGTTGAGCCCGCAGTCGTTAGCGGCCGTTGACGAATGGCTGCAATTGGTCTTACCCACGAACGGTGGACACCTTACCTGGCGACTTCATCGCCTCGAACGGCAGTGGGGCCTCGTAGCTAATCGAGGAGTGCCGTCGCTGCCGGTTGTAGAACACTTCCATGTAGTCGAACAAGCTGGCCCGCGCGTCGTCGCGCGTCTTGTAGTCGCAGTGCATGACCAATTCGGTCTTAAGCGTATGGAAGAAGCTCTCCATCGGCGTATTGTCCCAACAATCGCCTTTGCGACTCATGCTCTGCTTGATGCCATAGCGGTGGACGATTTCCCGGTAGCTTCCGGTGGCGTACGTTGACCCCTGATCGGAGTGCAGCGTGACCGGCGGGCCGCGATGCGCGATCGCCATGTTCAACGCGTCCATCGCCAACTTCGTATCCAGCGTTCGGCTCATCGCCCAGCCCACCACGGCTCTCGAGTACGCGTCCAGAACCGCAGCCAGGTAGAGCCAACCTTGCCTCGTCGGGATGTAGGTGATGTCGCTCAGCCAGAGGTCGTTGGGATGTTCTGACGTGAAGTCCCGGTGGATGAGGTTCGGCGAGGCCTTGGTCTGGCGGGAGTCGGTGGTCACGCGGAACCGCCGGATCGCCTTGGGCAGGATCTCCGCTCTGCGCATCAGCTTGGCCACGGTATTGCGGCAGCAGGGCACCTTCTGAGCCAGCAGCTCGACATACACCCGAGGCGCGCCGTACGACTCGCGGCTGGCTTGATGGATCGTCCTGATTCGTGCCGTGAGGTCGACCTGGCGCTGCAGGCGAGCACTGGGGCCGCGCCGGCGGGCAGCGTAGTAACCGCTGCGCGAGACCTGTAGCGCCTCGCACAGGGCCGGCACGCCGTACTGCCGTCGATTCCTCTCAACGAAGGCGTACTTCACTTCGCTTCCCGAGCAAAGTAGATGGCCGCTTTTTTTAAGATCTCGATCTCCATCTTGAGCTTTGCGTTCTCGCGACGCAGCTGCTCAAGATCCTCAGCCGCAGATCGATCTGGCTTGGCGATACCGGTCACTGCCTCCTTCTCGAACTCGAGCCGCCATGTTCGCAACTGACCGACGCGTACGCCGAGCTCCCGAGCTAGCTGTGCCTTGGGCTTCTCGCTTAACGCCACCTGACGAACCGCCTCGAGCTTGAATTCCCGAGTCAATTTCCTGCGCGGTGTGTATTGCATTGAACCACCTCCTCCAGTCAGTATTGCCCTGATTGAGGTGTCCATCAAACGTGGGTACCTTCAAATCGGCCACAAGCGGTGTCCGCGCAAATGTCACGCCGGCACTTCGATGCATGCGCGCGGTCTCGCCGTGTTGTACGATCGGCGCCACCCGCGGTCCCGCTCTCTCAACTTCCCGTGAGATACGATGCTGTTCGAACCCGCCCGACACGAACCGTTGCTCGACCTGGAATGGGACGCAACGCGGGCCCGCGCTGCCATTGTCGCCATCGTCGAAGAGATTGAGGCGATGGCGGGGACCGGCATCATCTGGCCTTGGCACCCGCTCGATGAAGGCAAAGATCCCGAGCCACCGCACAAGTCAATCTATCTGGGCGCATCCGGAGTGCTGTGGGCGATGTGGTACCTGCAGCGGGCCGGCGCGGTGTCGCTGCGCATCAAGCCACCAGACTTGATCGGTCGCGTCTACGAGTCCTACCTCGCACAACCGGATACGGGCGCAGTCGTGCCTTCGTACTTCCTGGGTGAAGTGGGCATCCTGCTCGTTCAGTGGCGGCTGACTGACTCGCAAGAGGCGGCCGATCGAATGTACAGCGCGATCGCCAGGAACATCCCGAATCCCACTAACGAGGCACTGTGGGCGGCGCCGGGTACCATGGTCGCCGCTCTGCACATGTTTGGCTGGACGGGAGAAGCACGCTGGCGCGACCTCTACCTGGAGAACGTCGAGCAACTCTGGCAGACCTGGCTTCCCAGCAAAGTAGTCCGCTGCCACCTATGGACGCAGGATCTTTACGGCCGCATCGAGCAGCTACTCGGCGCCGGACACGGGTTTGCGGGAAATGCGTACGCCTTGGTACGCGGCGCGGCTCTGCTGCCCATGGATCGCCGCGAAGCTCTCTACGATCGCTGCGTCGAGTCTCTTCGCGCCACCGCGGTTCTCGAGGATGAGGGTGCCAACTGGCCTCCAGTTGCCGAAGCGCCAAGTGCCAGCCGAACTAAGATTCTCCTGCAGTGGTGCCACGGCGCGCCTGGCATCGTGACTGGCCTGTCGGACTTTCCGGTCAAGCGATCGACTGACATGGACGACATGCTGGTCAAAGCCGGGAACGCGGTTTGGAATGCCGGCCCGCTGGCCAAGGGCCCTGGCGTCTGCCACGGCACGGCGGGCAACGGCTATGCCTTCCTCAAGCTCCACCGACGCACCGGCGACCCCATCTGGCTTGCACGTGCGCGATCCTTTGCGATGCACGCAATCGCCCAGAGCGAACAAGCCCGGCAGCACCATGGGCGCAGACGATACTCGCTATGGACCGGCGACCCGGGACTCGCGGTTTATCTGTGGCACTGCGTGACGGGATCTGGTGGCTTGCCCGCACTCGACGTTCTTGACTAGACGCGACGTGTTCGGGCGGCGCGAACGGCCGCTCCCGGCCACAAGCGGCCGTACAGCTACGTACACCTGCGGCCTTTGGTCGCCTAGTTTGTTCGGCGGCGACCGCGCGTCGATGGATCGCTGGGTAGAGCTTCAGCGACTCGCGACGCTCTGGACGCGTGATGTGGCAATGTAGAGACGCACGCAAGTCTCACGCTCAGATACGAACGCGTAATTGGCGCAGGCGCGCTCGGCGATGACCATTTGCTCAAACGGAGCGCCGTCGCGCTGGAATAGGCCGGTGACGGCGGTGAGGAGCCCGAGCGCGATGACGGTCGACAGCGCGGCGGCGGCGACAGTCGTGACGACGCGGGGGCGGGCTAGCGTGGGCTTGGCGTTCATGGCAGTCTCCTTGCGGTCGTTGGGAAAGTCCGGTGTTGCTGGGGCGTACTTTCCTACCGGCATGGCGCTTCAGTCCTTTAGCCCGGGCTTAAACGTTCTGAAAGACACTCTTCAGGAGCGGCGTTGGGGTAAATTCGCGGCAAATCCTCCCGACGTGCCGAACCATGGCCCCCGCATACCGCTTTGGCTCGTTTGAACTGCGACCGAACCAACGCCAGTTGCTGGCGGACGGCCACCCGGTTGCGCTCGGTGACCGGGCGTTCGACGTATTGCTGGCCCTGGTCGAGCGCGCGGGCCAGCTGGTTACCAAGGATGAATTGCTCGCCCTGGTCTGGCCCAACTTGGTCGTGGAGGAGAACAACCTGCAGGTCCAGGTCTCCACACTGCGCAAGGTTCTGGGGGCGGGGGCCATCGCCACCGTAGCGGGCCGCGGCTACCGCCTTACGCTGGAAATCGCCCCTGCCAGCGAATCGTCATCACCGCCCGTGGCAAAGCGACACAACCTGCCGCAACTCCTGACCAGTTTCATCGGCCACGAAGATGATCTCGACGAATATGCAATTCTGCTTGGCGAGACTCGGCTGCTAACCTTGACCGGTATCGGCGGCTGCGGCAAGACGCGCCTCGCGATCGAACTCGCTGAACGGGCGCTGTCCTCGTTTCCGGACGGCGTGTGCTATGTCGATCTTGCGCCTCTCCTTGACGCAGAGCGCGTGGCATTGACGGTTGCCACGCTGCTCGGGATTCGAGAGGAGAATGACCGACCGATCATCGACACGCTTTGCGACCGCCTTGCCAGTCAACACATGCTGCTGGTCCTCGACAACTGCGAGCATCTGGTGGCGGCATGCGCGGCTTTGGTCCAGCGGGTGATTGGCGCCGCCCGAGGCGTGCGCGTGTTGGCTGCCAGCCGCGAAGGGCTAGGTGTTTCCGGGGAACGCACAGTCACTGTTCGTTCGCTGTCGTTTCCACCGCCCGGATCGAAGCTTGACCCCCGAGCACTGGATGCCTGCGAGGCGGTGCGCCTCTTCGTCGAGCGGGCGCGACTGTTGGTTCCGAAGTTCTTGCTGGCAGACGACAGTCGTGATGCGGTGGCCGAGATCTGCCGACGACTGGATGGCATTCCGCTGGCTATCGAACTGGCCGCAGCCCGCGTGAAAATGCTTTCGGTGGAGGAAATCCGCGCCAGGCTCGACGACCGGTTCCGGCTGCTAACAGGAGGCAGCAAGACCGCCATGGCACGGCAACAGACGCTGCTGGCCACGATCCAGTGGAGCTACGACCATCTCGCGCCCGACCAGCAGCGGCTGCTGCAGCGGCTGTCGGTATTTGTCGGTAGCTGGACCCTGAGTGGTGCAGTGCATGTGGCCGGTGAGTCACCGGACGAGTATGCGATGTTGGACCTCCTCTCGCGTGTGGCCGACCAGTCACTCATTATCACGCACCGTGTCGAGGGGGGCACGACGCGCTACTCGATGCTGGAAACGGTGCGCCAGTACGCGCAGGACCGGTTGCGCGAGGCCGGCGAGGACGAGGCGGCGCGTAATCGCCATCTCGAGTTCTACGTCGCGCTTGCCGAGGAGGCCGAGTTGGAGCTTGTCGGCCCGGAACAACGCGCGTGGTTCGCACGGATTGACCAGGAGCACGAAAACCTTTTGGCGGCGCATGCTTGGTGCGATCACGCCGAGAACGGCGCCGAACTGGGGTTGCAGCTGGTCTTCGCGCTGCGTCAGTACTTAGTGCATCGCGGCCTGATAGCGCTGGAACATCAGGTGGCGACAGAGGCCCTGGCGCGGCCTGGGGCGCAGGGGCGCAACCTCGCTCGGTGCCGCGCGCTCTGGCTTGCGGGCGACGCCGGCTATTTTATGGGCCGTTACGGAGAGGCCAAAGATCACGGGGAGACGAGCCTGTCTATCGCCAAGGAGATCGGCGACAGGGGAAGAGAGGCCGAAGCGCACCGGTTGCTGGGGTGGGTGTTCGATGCCCTAGGGAGCTGGGCCACGGCGAAGGAGCATATGCAAGAGTCGCTTGCACTTTCGCGACAGCTGGGAAACAAGCGTCAGCTCTCCAAAGCGCTCAGCGGCCTCGCGGAGCTGCGCGTTGCGGAGGCGAAGTTGGATGAGGCGCGGGCGCTATACGATGAAGCGTTGGCTCTTGACCGCGAGCGGGGAGATCTCGCCAGCGTTGTCTTCAATCTTTCCAACCTCGCAATGACATTGATCAGTCGCGGATTGGGGGCGCGCGCCCGCGGGTTGGTGCGCGAGGGGCTCGCCATCGCCGAGGAGATCGAGTCGAAGCCCCTTGGCGTCGGACAGTTGGTGTGCTCGGCTGGGCTTGCGGCCTCATTGAGTGAGTGGAAGTGCGCCGGATGGCTCTATGGAGCAACCGAGGCGCTATGGGCACAAATGGGTTTTCAGCGCGAGCGAGCGGACGAAGCGTTCCTTATGCCGCTTATCGCGCGGGCGCGAGGTGCACTAGGCGACGCGGCTTTCACGGCCGCCGAGTCTGCGGGCCGCTCACTCTCATATGACGAGGCTATCGCCCAGGCACGTGCGTGGTTGGATGAGGGTTCCTGACTATTAGTTGACACTGGGCGCGACGGTCCGCTTTGCCGCGGCGCGTATGGCTGCATCGGGTCGAAAGCGGTCATCCGTTCTTGGCCCTTTGAACTTGGCCTCGAGCCCGGTGTTCTCCGCTCCGGACGCTTGAACAAAGACCAAGAACTAAGGGCGATTTGTTTGAACTCGGTCCGTGAGCACTTGCGCTGTGATTTCGTAGGAGCGCAGGCGCGCAGCGTGTTCGAAAATCTGTGATGCGATCATCAATTCGTCCGCACCAGTGCGTCCGATGAAAGCGTGCAGAGCAGCTTGCACGACGGACGGAGAGCCGATAGCCGAGCACGACAGGACATCGTCGAGCAGCGCCCGCTCGTGCGGGCCAACGCGATCGAGGTAGCCCTCAAGCGGAGGAGGTAGCTGCGAAGGACGGCCGCTGCGCAGATTGATAAAGGCCTGCTGCCAGGAAGTTGCCCTGAATCGCGCCTCCTCCACGGTCTCGGCGGCGAACACGTTGAAGCCAAGCATGACGTAGGGGTTGGCCAGTTGCGCGGAAGGGCGGAAGGTGCTGCGGTAAATGGCAATCGCCTGCAGCATCTGGGCCGGCGCGAAGTGCGACGCGAAGGCAAAAGGCAGGCCCAGCGCGGCCGCAAGTTGAGCCCCGAACAGGCTCGATCCCAGAATCCACAGCGGTACGTTCAATCCGGCGCCAGGCACTGCGCGTACCGGCTGCCGGGGAGTTGCAGAGAAGTAGTCCGCGAGTTCCTGCACATCCTGCGGAAATTCCCGTGCGTCCGACGACAAGTCGCGACGTAGAGCTCGTGCAGTCATCTGATCGGAGCCTGGTGCCCGGCCCAAGCCGAGATCGATGCGCCCGGGGTAGAGCGACTCAAGGGTACCGAACTGTTCGGCAATCACGAGCGGTGAATGGTTAGGAAGCATGATGCCGCCCGCCCCGACGCGGATCGTGGACGTACCCCCAGCCACGTACCCAATCAGCACCGCCGTGGCGGCGCTCGCGATCCCAGGCATCCCGTGGTGCTCGGCCAGCCAGTAGCGTCGGTAGCCCCAGCGTTCAGCATGACGCGCCAGGTCCAACGTGTTGCGAAACGACTGCGCAGCGTCGCTGCCCTGGACGATGGGGGCGAGGTCAAGAACCGAGAAGGGAGTCATCTGTTTGATATTGTGGCGCTGCGTGCCAGCGGCTCAATGGCGCAGCACGCACTTGTCGTACAGCTCCGGGAATTCTCCGTCGGGATCGTATTTGGCCTTTAGTTTCCGGTATACGTCGCCGCCGTAAATGTGGTCGAACGCATCGCGATCGAAGAAGCTCTCCGAGTACAGAGACTTGATGCCTCCAAATGCGGAGACCCTTTCCTCGATTAAACGGTTGAACCTGTGCGGCGCGAACCGCGTCGGGCGGCGCAAAACATCCCAGAACCCGAAGTTCACGTACAACTGGCCTGGTTTTAGCGGATAGAGTGGAAACCGGCCGGCGCATTCGGTGGCGGTCAGCGGACATATCCACACAGGCGCTATGCCGATCTCCCGCTGAAAGAAGTCGAGGAACGCCGCAGCACGGACGATCGGGATATCGACATCCTGGATTACCGACTCCGCGTGTCCGCCGCGCAGTCGATCGATTTTGGCGGTGAGACCCCAGCGGCTGTTCCAGCGCATGAGGCGCTGATAGGTTCGCGATCCCAGGCGTTTGCGACCGTACAGGCGGCGGATCCAGGGGACTTGCGCGCCGAGATTCTTCGAGCACCAGAACCAGTCTGTATCCCATCGCCAGATGAAATCGAGCGTGGTCAGATAATCGACCTCGCGCTCTCGGATCGACCGGTAGTAGATGTGCTCGAACGTATAATCGCTGGTGTACGGCGCGGATTCGACGAAGCGGCCCGTGTTGACATAGAACTCGCCCGGGCCGAAGGCCACCCCGTCGACAAAATCGGCGCCGTTGCGGCACCGACTCTCGAGGGCCGCGAAGCAGCTCGCCATGTCGCTGAATCGGTGGTGCGCGATTTCGACATAGGGCTTGGCGGTGATGGCCTTGATCTTGAGCTTGAGTGCATATCCCAGCGTGCCATACGAGTTGGGGAAGCCGAAGAACAGGTCCTGATGCTCGTTATCGGGTCGGCATTTCAGCACACGCCCGCCACCGGTCAGCACGTCGAATTCGAGAAGAGATTCGTGCACGAGCCCGTACTTGAATGAAGACGCCTCGATCCCGACACCGGCGGCGGCGCCGCCCAGCGTGATCGACTTGAGTTGGGGGACGACCGGCGGCAGTACGCGATGCGGCAAGCTGGCCGCCACGAGATCCTCGTATGTCGTCATGCCCTCCGCTTCGATCCACCCTTCGACGGTGTCCATGGCGATGACGTGGTTGAATCCGCGCATGTCGAGCCGTTGCTTCTTCGCCGGCGAAGGATCGCGAAAGAGGTTCGACGTGTCCTTGCGCAAGCCGAGCCGTCCGCCTCCCTTCTCTTTGGCGACGTCGCGAAGCTGACCGAGAAGTTGTTCGCGTCTGGCCGCATGGCCGGCATCGCCGCGCGTCGGCGCGGCGCCTTGACCGTCATGGGCCGGGCGCGCGTTCACCCGTGCGGACCTGCGGAGTTCAAATAGAGGAAATCGCGGCTCATCGGATAGCTGTCGCGTGTGATGTTGCCCTTGCTGAACACGATCTGGAAGAGGTGCGTGTGCTCATTGGGCGAACGAAACATCTCGGCGCACCCGATGAGATAGGTGCGCCAGATGCGCCGGAACCGCTCGTTGAATTTCGCCGGATCGAGCGCGTGGATCTCGGGCCAGCGGCGATCGAAGCGGTCGGCCCAGACATCGAGCGTGAGAGCGTAGTGACGGCGCAGATTCTCGATATCGACAACTTCCAGGCCGTTGGCTTCCATTGCGACAATGGTGTCGGCCAGGCTGGGGATCCAGCCCCCGGGAAATACGTGCTCCCGGATGAAGAACTCGGTTTCCCGGCGGCCGACGTGCCCGATGAAATGCAACATCCCGAGGCCTCCCGGTTTCAGGCAGTCGGCGTGGGCCCTGATGACCTCGTCGAGCTGGTCGCGCCCGGCGTGCTCGAGCACGCCAATCGAGACGACCTTGTCGAACGGGCCCTGCCTCTCGCGAAAGTCCGCTTCGATCACGTCGAGTTGGGTTTCGAGCCCGAGCCGTTTGATGTCATTGCGGACTGCGACAACCTGTTCTGTCGTGGTATTGGTTCCGGTGATGTGGACGCCGTGTCGCGGCGCCACGTGGAACATGAAGCCGCCGAATCCGCATCCGACGTCGATGACGGTCTCTCCTTTGCGCAAGCGCAGTTTGCGACAGACGTGCTCGATCTTGTTGACCTGCGCTTCCTCGAGGCTCGCCGTTCCCTCCGGCCAGTAGGCGCACGTGTACATCATCAGCGGGTCGTCGAGCCAGAGACGATAGAATTCGGTGCCTAACCCGTAGTGCGCTCGCGCATTCTCCTTCGCGTTCTCGTGACTTGCGTTCGAGTGGCGAAACTCGTGCCATCGATTTCGCTGCTCGACGAGCACATTCGCGGAATCGAAGCCGCTGCCCATCCCCGCCCGAAATGCTGCCCGGAGATCGCCTTCGACATCGAGATCGCCGTCGAAATAGGCATCGCACATGCCGATGTGACCGAAGGCCGCGATTCCCAGCTCGGCCGCGCGATTTCGAAAATGCAGCGAGAATGCAGGGGCCTCGGCCCGGTTGCGGTAGGTCTCGCCATCGGCAAACGTCACTTCGAATGCCACCGGCGAGGAGACGCCTATCCGATGAAGGTCCTGCGCGATGATGGATTTCATTTGTCCTTTTGCGTTGTCGCCGGCGCGATCGACTCGCGGCCTTCGGGAAAAGCATACGCCGCGCGAGGGAGAAGCGCTTTTAATCGGCACCAACGGAGGTCCGGAATTGCGATGCGCTGCTCGGTCTGGTTCAGCCAAAGCCCCGCAGCAGATAGCCGGGAAAATGCGAACTGCAGGCCATGACGTGCGTGATGGCCTCCCGGTCGTAGTTGTCTCCCGAATGGTAGTTCTCGAAAAAGGTGTTTAGCGTGTGAACTCGGTCGGGCGTCGCGTTCACTGCCTGCAGGCCGATCGAGCAGCCGTAATTGGTGAACGCGAATTTGACCTGACGGAGCCGCGGCTCGCGGCAGAAGTAGCCGTCATCCACCCACATCGTGTCGAGCATGAGCAGGCATTGCGTTCTCTGGATCGTCGCCCAGTCCTCACCGGGGAAAAAATGGGTCATCCACAGCATCATGCCCAGCCCCAGATCCTGCGTGATGACGAGGTCGGATGCGGTCTGCTCGATCAGGAGCCGCATGTCGGCGATTTCGCCCGCTAGCGCCTGCTCGTCGAGGAGTCGGTACGAGACATAGCCATCGAAGGCATCGAGCGCGCCGAATCCGAAACCCGGATAGGGACGGCGGAGATCCTCGCTCATCTTCCATACGACGCCGCGGCCCGGCACGACGAAGGCGTCATGGACCTGGCGCACGAGCTCCACGCCCTTTTGCCGGTAGTCCGGGATGTGGCGGCCGAGGACGGAGAGCGCATAGAGCCACATGGCGAGGTAATGGAAGTATTGGCCGTCGCGATCGGGTGCTTCGCCGATGCGGAGGCCGCGAGGACGGCCGAGTACGCGGTCGACCTCGCCGACAAGCCGTTCCGCCTCGTCCAGGTATCGGCGCTCATCCAGCGCGGCATAAAGTGAGGTGAGGAGAACGACGCCGAAGGCATCCGTCCACAGGTATCGAAGACCGTTCGGCCAGATGCCCTCGACGCGCATCCAGGCCAGCTTGTCCACGACGTATCGCGTGTCGCTGCATGCGGCCATGGTTGGCGTCAAAGGCCGAACGGATAGGTGTCCGGAAGCCCTTCCACCTCTTCCGTCTTCAACGGCGTCACGGCCCGCGTCTCGTCGAACCAGATGTACTCGTCGAACTGCCGCGGCAGCACCGCCTGGAAATAATGACTCTGCAGTTCCGTGTCCGGCCGGTAGATGACGCCAATGGCGCGTTCGAGCCGCGGCTTCATCAGCCGTTCGTTGAGATCCGCCGCATGCGGACTGCGCAAGGGCAGAAGGAACTGCGACTTGCCCGCTTCGTGACACAGCCGCTCGTAGCTGTTGGGCAGCGCCGGGCGGACCGTCTTGATTTCCATGGGCTCGTCCCAGTTCGATGCCGCCGCGACCGTCCCGCTGTTCGTTCCGAACCCGATCGGATAGGCCGCATCGCCGAATTCCTGCACGGCACAGCTGTCCGATGTTGTATTCACCGCGCAACGACATTTCCGTCGCGTTGGCGTCGCCCACATGCGAGTTGTGCGCCCAGACGATCGCCTTGGCCTTCGGTCCGTGAAAATTGAGCAGCGTCTGCAAAGTCTCGAACATATGGCTGTCGCGCAGATTCCAGGACGAGCGGGATCCGTAGTACATGGTCCGGTAGTAGCGTTCGGCATTGGCGACGAGGCGGGCATTCTGAACGACGTCCAGGAACCGCTCGCCATCGTGCTCGGCATAAGCGGTGTGCTTCTTCATCAGATCCATGAGCATGGAAATGACCTCGCGCTCGCAGGTCTCGTAGGCGCCGGTCAGCGTCGCGTGGCCGTACGTGGCCGGATCGGCCTGCCACGGCGTCAGGCATCCATAGCGCTGCGCGCGCGACCGATGCCGCTTGCGGGTCGACGTCATCCAGATACTTGAGGATCGAGCGGATCGAGTTGTACAGGCTGTAGAGATCGAGGCCGTGGAACGCCACCCGCTCGCCGGGTCGCACCTTGGCATTGTGCTGCCGCAGCCAATCGACGAAATGCCCTTACCTCGCGGTTGCGCCACATCCAGACGGGAAAGCGGGCGAAGGCCGTCCATTCGGACGGCGGATGTCTGGCGTGCCGCACATAGTGGTCGATGCGCGCGGCGTCGGGCCAGTCGCCCTCGATGGCGATGAAAGGTGAAGCCCTTGTGCTCGATCAGCTCGCGCGAGATGCGCTCGCGCATCCGATAGAATTCCGACGTGCCATGCGTCGCTTCGCCGAGAAGTACGACGCGCGCAGGCGCCGATGCGATCGAGCAGCGGTCCGAGGTCGGCCGAGTCAATCGCTCCGAATGTCTCGCAGGATGCCGCGATCGCCTTGCCAGCGTTTGGTCGGAGGTCCTGGCTGCCGGCCGCGATTCGGCCGGGACGTAATGCCATCTTCCGACGGCCAGCCTTCTTCCCCGACCAGAGGAACGAAGCGGACATCCGCAAGGTCCTCCGTCTTGTATTCATGCTCCGAGACGCGGATGACGCGAACCAATTCCTGGTAGCGCCGGTTGCTCCCACGGGGATGACCAGCCGGCCGCCGATCTTGAGCTGGGCCTTCAGCGATTCGGGAATCTCGGGCCCGCCTGCCGCGACCACGATGGCATCATACGGCGCGTGATCGGGCCATCCGCGGGTTCCGTCGGCATGCAGCACATGGACGTTGCGGTAACCGAGGCCGGCCAGGACTGCGCGCGGATTTCTCGGCGAGCTGGCCGATGCGCTCGACCGTGTAGACATCCCTGGCGATGCGCGAAAGGATGGCTGCCGCGTAACCCGAGCCGGTGCCGATCTCCAGCACCTTCTCGCCGCCCTCGAGCGCCAGGGCTTCGGTCATCAGCGCGACGATGTACGGCTGGGAGATCGTCTGGTTCTCGGCAATGGGCAGCGGCGCATCCTCGTAGGCGAATTCCCGCAGCGACTCCGGCAGGAAGGCTTCGCGCGGCACCGTGCGCATCGCCTCGAGAACGAGATGCGAGCGCACGCCGCGGCGGGCGATATGGCCGTCCACCATGGCGGAGCGCAGTTCGGCAAAATCGATATTGCCCATGGCGAGGTCGTGTGCCATCCCGGCGCCCGCAGAAGCAACGGTAACGACGAGAGTCGATGCTAACGATAGGCCGCTTGCGGCGCATCCGTGTTGATCAAGGGCAACATCCGGTGCCGCGCCGATAGCGAAAGTGGCCTTTTGGGACGCCGCGTGGAGATCGGCGAAAAGGCAGCCTCAACAGCGCGGGTTTTCGCGCGATCGACCTGTTCGCGAATGCGCGATGGCCGGGGCCTCCGCGGGCTCGACCGTGATCCCCGCCCGCAGCAGCGCGAACGCCTCCGCGGGATCGTCGGCGTACGCGAAAAGCGCCAAGTCCTCCCGGCTGATCATCTGGTGCCGGACCAGCGCTTCGAAATTGATGATTTCTTTCCAATAGTTCGATCCGTAGAGCACGACAGGAATGCGGCGCTCGATCTTCTTCGTCTGCATCAGCGTCAGGATCTCGGTCAACTCATCGAGCGTGCCGAAGCCGCCGGGAAACACCACCAGCGCGCGGGCCAGATGCGCGAACCACAGCTTGCGCATGAAGAAATAGTGGAACTCGAAAGTGAGCTCGCGCGTGACGTACGGATTCGGTACTTGCTCCTGCGGCAGCCCGATGTTGAGGCCAATGGTCTTGCCGCCGGCGTCGAAAGCGCCGCGGTTGGCCGCCTCCATGATTCCGCCGCCTCCGCCGCTGCACACGACGAACCGATGGGCCCGCGAAGGAAGATCCTTCGACCAGGCGGTGACCATGCGGGCGAGTTCGCGCGCCGCATCGTAGTACTTGGAGAACGGGCCATCCGGTTTGAGACGCGCGGAACCGAAGAACACGATCGTGTCGCAAATGTGCTCGCGGCGGAAGACTTCCATCGGCTCGAGATATTCGGCAAGGATGCGCAGCGGCCGCGCGTCGTCGCTGTCGAGGAATTCCTCGTCCTTGTACGCGAGGGGCTTGTGCTGGGGGTCGATCGGTTTCATGGCCGAGGCGGAGCCTTCACAAAGTCGATGAATCCGCGCGCGACATCGGTGTGGACGAGTTCGACGCGCACGCGGTCGCCCACGTCGAGCCCCTCGAATCCGCGGACGACCCTGCCTTCGGTCGTCGGGTTGGAAATGCGCACCCACGTTCCCTTGTCCGAGGCGCCCGTCACGATGCCGTCGAAGCGGGCGTGCAGGCGTGGGGCGAGGAGCAGCGCCGCGGCGGACTTCGCCACGCGCCGTTCCACTTTGGCTGCATTGTCCTCCTGCGTGGTGCAGTGACCGGCCAGCGTCGTGAGTTCATCGATGTCGTACGGCGCCGGTTGCGATTCGAGTGCCGCTTTCAACAGGCGCTGCGCGACGAGGTCGGGAAACCGGCGGTTCGGCGCCGTGGAATGCGTGTAATCCTTCACGGCCAGGCCGAAATGACCTTCGGACGGCCGGCCGGGGATGTCGACCGCGTACTCGCCCCGGCCCAGCAGCTTGATGACGCACAGCGAGAGATCGGGAAAGCGCACCGGATCGGCGGCGCGGCGCCCGGTGAGAAAATCGTCCAGCGCGGCCGCATCGGGCGTCAGCGGGAGCCGCGTGCCCGATTCCGCCGCCAGCGCGACGATGCGATCCCAGCGCTTGGGTGTGCGCAGAACTCTCCGCAGCGAGGGCCGGCCATTCGCGTCCAGGAATCTCGCGGTGACGCCATTGGCGGCAATCATGAAGTCCTCGATCAGTTCCTTTGCCCGATTCCTCGTGTCCGGCACCATGTCGGTCAGCGTGGTGCCGTCGAATACGGCCCGGGCTTCCAGTGTCTCCAGGTGCAGTGCTCCCTGCGCGTGCCGCACGCGCTTCAGCGCCTGCGCGACACGATCCTGCATGCGGAGCTGATCGTCCAGGCCGGCGACGGCCGCGAGATTCGGCGGTGGTGGCGCGTCGCCGTCGATCCAGGCGGCAACGGAATTGTAGGCAAGCTTGGCGCGATTGTGCACGGCGGCCCGATAGATGTCCGACGCCTTCACGGAGCCGTCGTCGGCGACCACCATTGCGACCACGACGGCCAGCCGGTCCTGCCCTTCGGCCAACGACGTAAGGTCGGTCGAAAGCTTCTCCGGCAGCATCGAGAAGATTTCGGCGGGCGTGTAAACCGACGTCGTATTGGTCCATGCGTGGCCATCGACGGCGGAATCCTTTTTCACCAGCGCATCGACATCGGCGATGGCGACGAGAATCGTCACCGCGCCGTCTGCGGTCGCCTCGGCAACCGACAGCTGATCGAGGTCGCGCGAGTCATCGTTGTCGATCGACGCCCAGGGAAGGCCGCGGAGATCGCGAAATGCGGCGCCCGAGACCGGAGCCGCCCCCGCGATCCGGCGAGTTTCCTCGAGCACCGCGGCGGAGAAATCCGGCAGCAGCCCACGCTCGAGCATCGCCTCGTGCGCGATGGCCCGGAGATCGTCCTTGCCGGTTCGGTGTTTGATCACGTTCGACGGAAGAGCATGTCCTCAATCAACCGCAATGATAGCGGCTGCCTTGGCAAAGGCTTCGTTCCGGTAAGATTCGGTCGTCTGCCGCAAACAAGGAACAGCGTGGATTCCGGCATCAAGGCCAGCCTCGGACTCGTGTGCGCAGCGCTTCTCCTGGGCTGCGCTTCCGCTGGCGGCCCCGTCAACTTGCGGGGCGATGCCTGGCAGGTGACGGCCATCGACAACACGCCCATGGAGGCTGCTCGAGTCGGCCTGGCGCAGGCGAACGGCTTTTGCGCCAAGACTGGACAAAGCGCGTTCATCGCCATCGAGCGAACCAACGCCGACATGCCCGCGCATCACATCTACCAGATCGAGTTCCAATGCACGGCGCGCGGCAATTCGCCCGAGGCGCAAGCCGAGTACCGGATGCGCAATTTGCAGCGTGATTGCGCGATCGCCGGCTACGATCTGGGTTCGCCCGAGAACATCCAGTGCGCCAACACGCTGGCGGCGCGAGCGGCGCCGAAGCCCGCCGCCAGTGCGCCGAAGACCGTAACCACGCCGGCGGGCGCCGCGCCGCCCAAGTAGCTCTAAAAAAACGCCGCGGGCGAAGCCGCGGCGTTTGTCGTTGCATTCCGGCGAATCTATTGCACGGCCGGCAACGCGGTTTCGTCCCCCGTGTTGATGCACTTCGGATGCCCAAATCCGCCGGCGCTGACTCCAGCGGCGATATCGTAGACGATGTTGTCGGGACGCGCCGGATCGCCCGAAACACCGCCGATGCCTAAGAGATGGTCGAGTCCGAGGTTGTTTCGCGTGCGCCATGCGATCATGTGATCGGCACAGGAGGTGTCGCCGCTCACGCCCAAGCCGCCGACCACCACGCGCCCGGCGTTGTACAACGCGAGTCCGCCGCCAAAGACGTTGACGCCGCCGATCCGCTCGCCAACCATGGGGTCGTTCGTGCCGCCGTAATGCGAAGCGGGGCCCTTGTAGGCGACGCCCGTATCGACCGGATTGCTGAGTTGCAGACCAAATAGCGAACCTCCCGGCTGGACGGCCGAGTAGAGGTTGGCAGTCGATAACGCGAGACCTTGCGGAAACACAGTGCCCGTCCCGGGATGCGAAAGGCTGAACGCGTTCGCCGTGTTGGCCTTCTGGGCCGAAATCACGCGGCTGCCCGGCCACTGTGACTGTCGATCCGCGCCCGAGAACGCGACGGCGCAGACGACGCCATCGCGGTTCACGATGGTCGCCCACATGTCGAAATCGAGACCGCTGGTTTCCACGGCGACGGCGGCAATGAGCGCCGTCTTCAAAGCGGCTTGCGAAGGCAGCCCGGCGCATTCGCTGCTGGCGGCGGAAGCCAGAGTTGCGGACGCGGCGAGGGCCAGACTTGCCAATGCGACTGCGAGAGTTTTCTTGCGCATCATGTTCTCCCAGTTCGAGATTGAGCAAAACTGCGGTGCGATCCACGGCAACCACGAAGACACGGACGGTCGTGTATCGTACGAGTAGTATGCCACAATTGTCTCAAATTCGTCCGAATGCCCCATGTAAAATCGCCCGCTATGCCGTCCCCTCTGTCGCTGCGTCCCTCCCGCCTGACGTTGCCCGACCTGCGGCGCATCTGGTCCGAGCGTCCGACGCTGGCGCTCGATTCCGAAGCCAAGCCCGGCGTTGACGCCGCAGCCGCGACGGTCGCGCAGGTGATCGCCGAAGGACGCACCGTCTATGGCGTCAATACGGGCTTCGGGTTGCTGGCGCGCACGCGCATCGACGGCACGCGGTTGAGCGAATTGCAGCGCGCGCTGGTGCGCTCGCACAGCGCAGGCACCGGCGCGCTGCTCGACGATGAGGTCGTCGGCCTGATCATCGCGCTCAAGGCCGCATCGTTGAGCCAGGGCAACTCGGGCGTGCGCTGGGAAGTGATCGAGCTACTGGTCAACCTGACGAACGCCGGCATCGTGCCGTGCATTCCGGGCCAGGGGTCGGTCGGCGCGTCGGGCGATTTGGCGCCGCTTGCGCACTTGTCCGCCGTGTTGATCGGCGAGGGTGAAGCGTGCATCAACGGCGACATCGTGCCTGGCGCGCAGGCGCTGGCGCTCGCCGGACTGCATCCTATTGAGCTCGCGCCCAAGGAGGGGTTGGCGCTTCTCAACGGCACGCAGGTGTCGACTGCGCTGGCGCTCTCCGGCCTGTTTGCGGCGGAGCGGGCGATGTCCGCCGCGTTCGTCGCCGGTGCGATGACGGTCGATGCGTGCCTCGGCAGCGACACGCCGTTCGATGCGCGAATCCATGCCGTGCGGCGCCATCGCGGACAGATCGATGCCGCGGCAATTTATCGCGACCTGTTGGCCGGCAGCGCCATCCGCGCGTCGCACGTTGACTGCAATCGCGTGCAGGATCCGTACAGCCTGCGCTGCCAACCGCAGGTGATGGGTGCCTGTCTCGACCAGTGGCGGCACGTCGCCGCCGTGCTGCTGACCGAGGCCAATGCCGTGTCCGACAATCCGCTGGTGTTCGCGGATGCCAACGAAATCCTGTCGGGCGGCAACTTCCACGCCGAACCGGTGGCGTTCGCCGCCGACAACCTGGCGCTGGTGCTCGCCGAAACGGGCGCGCTGTCCGAGCGCCGCATCGCGTTGCTGATGGACACGAATCTGTCGGAGTTGCCGCCGTTCCTGGTCAAGGACGGTGGCGTTAACTCCGGATTCATGATCGCGCAGGTGACGGCCGCGGCACTGGCCTCGGAGAACAAGTCGCTCGCGCATCCGGCGTCGGTCGACTCGCTTCCCACGTCTGCCAACCAGGAGGACCACGTCAGCATGGCGACGTTCGCGGCGCGGCGGCTGACGCCGATGGCGGGCAACACGTCGGCGATCGTGGCGATCGAGCTGCTGGCTGCAGCGCAGGGCATCGAATTTCGCGCGCCGCTCGAAGACGTCGCCGAAGCTGGCCGAAGCCTTTGCCATCGTCCGCGCCGAGGCCGCGTTCTGGGACCGCGACCGTGCGTTCGCGCCGGATCTCGCGGCGATGCGCCGCCGCGTCGAGGCCGGCGATTTCCTGCCATTCGTGGGTGGCCTGTTCGACGCAGGTTGAACCGGAATGACATCGCCCCACCCGGACATCGCATTCATTCGCGGTCTGCCCAAGGCCGAATTGCATATTCACATCGAGGGTTCGCTCGAGCCCGAATTGGTGTTTGCGCTGGCCGCCAAGCACAACGTCAAGCTGGCTTACCCGTCGGTGGAGGCGTTGCGGCGCGCCTACGACTTCCACAACCTGCAGTCGTTCCTCGACATCTACTACGCCGGCGCCGATGTGCTGCGCGACGAATCCGACTTCCATGCGATGACGATGGCGTATCTTGCGCGCGCCCATGCCGATGGCGTCGTCCACACCGAGATCTTCTTCGATCCGCAGACGCACACGCAGCGCGGCATTCCGTTCGCGACAGTGATGACGGGCATCACGTCGGCGCTCGCACAAGGCAAACGCGATTTCGGCATGACCAGCCGGCTGATCCTGTGCTTTTTGCGCCACCTGCCGGCCGACGATGCAATGCGCACGCTGCATGAAGCGTTGCCGCACAAGGCCGCGATCCACGGCGTCGGCCTCGACTCTTCGGAGGTCGGCCATCCGCCGTCGAAATTCACCGACGTGTTTCGCGCGGCCCGGGACGCGGGTTTCCGGGCAGTGGCGCACGCAGGCGAGGAGGGTCCTCCCGCCTACATATGGGAAGCGCTCGACCTCTTGCACGTCGAGCGCATCGACCACGGCGTACGCTGCGAAAGCGACGATGCGCTGTGCCGGCGATTGGTCGCGGAGCACATCCCGCTCACCGTGTGCCCGCTGTCGAACGTCAAGCTGGCCGTGTTTCCGAAAATGGAGCAGCACAACCTGAAGCGCCTGCTCGACCGCGGCTTGCGCGTCACCGTCAATTCGGACGACCCCGCGTACTTCGGCGGCTACGTCGTCGACAACTACGTGGCCGCGCAAAAGGCGCTCGGACTTTCCCGCGACGACATCGTGACGCTGGCGCGCAATTCCTTTGCCGCGTCGTTCCTGCCGGATGAGGATAAGATGGCGTGGAACGCGAAGATCGACGCCTACGCGAAGGCGCACTGACCGGAGAATCCTCATGCATCGCGACAATCCTTCGACCCTCGCCGCGGCACAGGGCACGCGGCACGCCGACCGCGTGATCCGCGCGCCGCGCGGCACCGACCGTACCGCGAAGAGCTGGCTGACCGAGGCGCCGCTGCGGATGCTGATGAACAACCTCGATCCCGAAGTGGCCGAGAATCCGCAGGAACTGGTCGTGTACGGCGGCATCGGCCGCGCCGCGCGCAACTGGGAATGCTTCGACGCCATCGTCGCGGCGCTGCGCGAACTGAACGACGACGAGTCGCTGCTGATCCAGTCCGGCAAGCCGGTGGGTGTGTTCAAGACACACGCCGACGCACCGCGCGTGCTGATCGCCAATTCGAACCTCGTACCCAAATGGGCGACGTGGGAACACTTCAACGAGCTCGACCGCAAGGGCCTCATGATGTTCGGCCAGATGACGGCCGGGTCGTGGATCTACATCGGCAGCCAGGGCATCGTGCAAGGCACGTACGAGACCTTCGCCGAGGCGGGTCGCCAGCATTTCGACGGCAACCTCGCGGACAAGTGGATACTGACTGCCGGATTGGGCGGCATGGGCGGCGCGCAGCCGCTCGCGGCGACGATGGCGGGTGCGTCGATGCTTGCGATCGAATGCCAGCCGTCGCGCATCGACATGCGGCTGCGCACGCGCTACCTCGACAAACAGGCGAAGGACCTCGACGACGCGCTGGCGATCATCACCGACGCGTGTGCCGCCAAGAAGCCGGTGAGCGTCGGCTTGGTCGGCAACGCAGCGGAGATCCTGCCGGAATTGGTCCGGCGCAACGTCAAGCCGCACATGGTGACGGACCAGACGTCCGCGCACGACCTGGTCTATGGCTATCTGCCGGTGGGCTGGAGCGTCGAGCGATGGCGCGCGGCGCAGCAGGATCCGTCACAGCATGCGGGCCTGATCGCGGCCGCGAAGCAGTCGTGCAAGGTACATGTCGCGGCGATGCTCGCCTTCCACGCGCAGGGGATTCCTACGTTCGATTACGGCAACAACATCCGCCAGGTGGCGCACGACGAAGGCCTCGCCAACGCGTTCGACTTTCCGGGATTCGTCCCTGCGTACATCCGGCCGCTGTTCTGCGAAGGCAAGGGCCCGTTCCGCTGGGTGGCGCTGTCGGGCGACCCCGAGGACATCTACAAGACCGACCGCAAGGTCAAGGAGCTCTTCCCCGACGACGCGCATCTGCACCGCTGGCTCGACATGGCGCGCTCGCGCATTGCATTCCAGGGATTGCCCGCGCGCATTTGCTGGCTCGGGCTGGGCGAGCGGCATCGCGCGGGTCTCGCGTTCAACGAGATGGTGGCGAGCGGCGAACTGAAAGCGCCAATCGTGATCGGCCGCGACCATCTCGACACCGGCAGCGTCGCCAGCCCCAACCGCGAGACCGAATCGATGCTGGACGGCTCGGATGCGGTGTCCGATTGGCCGTTGCTCAACGCGCTGCTCAATACGGCGGGGGGTGCTACATGGGTGTCGCTTCATCACGGCGGTGGCGTGGGCATGGGTTACTCGCAGCACGCGGGCGTCGTGATCGTCTGTGACGGCACGGATGCTGCAGCCAAGCGCATCGCGCGCGTATTGTGGAACGATCCCGCAACCGGCGTCATGCGGCACGCGGATGCGGGCTACGCCAAGGCGATCGACGTCGCCAAGGCCAAGGGCCTCAATTTGCCGATGCAACACGGCTGAGGCTGCCGGCGCTGCGATGCGACATGCGTTGATTGTGGTCGCCGCGCTGGCAGCGAGTCTTGCCGGCATTGCTGTCGCCGACGAACTCAAGGTGCTGAGCGCTGCCGCCGTGCAGGGGCCGGCGACCGAGATCGCCGAGCAGTTCACGCGCGACACGGGAACCCGCGTCATGTTCGAATTCGCGACGGCGGGGCAGGTGGACGACAAATTGGCCGCCGGCGCGCGGCCCGACATCGTCATCAACGGCCGCGGGCGCATCGCGGCCAGGGCGAATGCGACGGCCAAGGGAGCGACACTCGTACGCGATTTGGGCACCGTCAGGGTGGGTGTGGCGGCGCGCGTCGGTGCGCCGCGTCCCGATCTGTCCAGCACGGCGGCATTTCGCGCGTCGCTTTTGCGTGCGCAGACGATTGCCTATACCGATCCCGCGCGCGGCGGCACGGTGGGTATTCAATTCGCCAAGGTCATCGACGACCTGGGGCTGCGGGGCGAACTGGCGAACAAGATCGTGCTTGCGGCCAATGGCATCGACGTCGCGCGCAAAGTGGCGCGAGGTGAAGTGGAACTGGGCATCACCCAAGTCAGCGAGATACGGCACATCGACGCCAGCCTGCTCGTCGGCCCGCTGCCGGATGCCTTGCAACTGGCGACGACCTACACGGCATGGGTCCCGGATCCCGCGAACAAGGTCGCCCGCGATTTCGTCGATGCGCTGACGAACGATAGCGGCCGAGCGCACTTTCGCGCCGCGGGATTCGACTGACGGCCGGTCAACGACCCTTTCTGGCTTTGGCGGGAACTCGTATCGTGTCGATGAGCGCCGCGAGCGCCGGTGATACCTGGCGCCGACCCGGGTAGTACAGGAAGAACCCGGGAAACGTCGGACACCAGTCCTCGAGCACCCTCGATAGCGCGCCGTCGCGAACGAGCGGGGCAACCTGGTCCTCGATCAGGTATGCAAGGCCTAAACCGTCCAGCGCGGCATCGACGACCATCCCCTCGTCGTCGAAGACGAGCGGCCCGTCGACGCCTACCTCGATCTTGCGGCTGCCTTTCTGGAATTCCCATTTGTAGATCGTGCCTGCGGACGGCAGCCTGAAGTTGATGCAGCGGTGCTGGCGCAGATCCTGAGGCGTCGACGGTTTCGCGTGCGCTGCGAAGTACCGCGGTGATCCGACCACGACGAAACGAAGCGGGCCGGTCACCGGTACGGCAACCACGTCCTTCTCGAGGGATTCACCCAACCGGATGCCGGCATCGAATCGCCGCGCGACGATGTCGGTCAACCCAGGCTCGATCAGCACCTCGACGACGATCTCGGGATAGCGGTCGAGGAAAGCGCGCAGCATCGGCGCGATCACCATCCGAGCGGCCGTTCTGGACGCCGTGATCCGGACCTGTCCGGAGGGTCGGCCGACCAGCCGCACCAGATCCTCGATCGCGCCGGATATCTCGTCGATCGCCGGGCGGAGCCGCGCGAGCAACTGCTCGCCGGCCTCCGTTGTCGAAACACTGCGTGTGCTGCGGGCCAGCAGCTGGATGTGCAGGCGCTCCTCGAGGCGCCGCAGCGTATGGCTGAGCGCCGACGGCGATACGCCAAGACGTGCGGCGGCGCGGGTGAAGCTGCGCTCCTCCGCGACGACGGCAAATGCCGCCAGGCTGCCCCAGTCTTCCCGGTTCATTCCTGACATTTTTTCAATACCTCATTCGGATTATACGTATTTATCAACAAAGTCGAAACGCGCATCATGCACACATCGTTCTTGAATCTTCGTCAGGGAAAGTGAGGGCAACATGCGAGAAGCGCACGCTTGGAAACAGCGGACTCGAGGTTTCGGCCATCGGACTGGGCTGCATGGGGTTGAGCTACGGCTACGGTCCCGCCGTCGACAAGCAGCAGGGCATTTCGCTCGATCCGGTCGGCGTTCGAACGCGGCGTCACCTTCTTCGACACCGCCGAAGTCTACGGCCCGTTCACGAACGAGGAGCTCGTGGGCGAGGCGCTCGCCCCGTTCCGCGAGCAGGTGGTGATCGCAACCAAGTTCGGCTTCGACATCGATCCCGAAGGACGGCAAGCAGCGGGGCTTGAACAGCCGGCCCGAGCACATCAGGCAGGTGGCCGAGGCGTCGCTCAAGCGATTGAAGACCGACGTCATCGATCTCTTCTATCAGCATCGCGTCGACCCGAACGTGCCGATCGAGGATGTCGCCGGCGCGGTCAAGGACCTGATCCGCGAAGGCAAGGTCAGGCACTTCGGACTTTCCGAGCCGGGCGTGCAGACGATCCGGCGCGCGCACGCCGTCCAGCCGGTCACCGCAGTGCAGAGCGAATACTCCCTGTTCTGGCGAGAGCCCGAGCAGGAGATCCTGCCGACGCTCGAGGAACTCGGCATCGGCTTCGTTCCCTTCAGCCCGCTGGGCAAGGGCTTCCTCACCGGCGCCATCAACGAGAACACGACGTTCGACAGCACCGATTTCCGGAACATCGTCCCCCGCTTCACGCCGGAGGCGCGCAAGGCGAACCAGGCCCTGGTCGATCTGCTGGGCGAGATCGCGGCCCGGAAGAAGGTCGACGCCTGCGCAGATCGCGCTCGCCTGGCTTCTGGCCCAGAAGCCGTGGATCGTTCCGATCCCCGGCACCACGAAGCTGCATCGCCTGGAGGAAAACATCGGCGCGGCTGCCGTCGAACTGACGCCCGAGGAGCTTCGCATCATCGAAAGCGCCGTCTCGACGATCACGCTTCAGGGAGCCCGATACCCGGAACATCTGCAGCAACTGGTCGGTCGCTGAGCGCAGGTGCGGGCGTCGACCGGTACCTCGTCGTAGGGACCGACATGCGAGTCGGCATTCTCGGTTCGGGCTGATGGGCGGGAAGCTCGGGACGATCTTCGCGCGAGCCGGACACGACGTGACATTCAGCTACGCCCGCAGCGAGCGGAAGCTGAAGACTTTGGCCCGCAACGCGAAGGGCAGCGCAACATGCGGGACACCGCGAGAGGCCGCGCAGCGAGGCGGACGCGATATTGCTCGCCGTCCATTGGTCGCGCGTCGACGATGTGCTGAACAAGGCAGGCGATCTGTCGGGAAAGACGGTTATTACCTGCTCGCTGCCGATGAACGACGACGACACCGGGCTCGTCATCGGCCATTCGTCGTCAGGCGCCGAGGAACTCAAGAAGAGACTTCCGAAGTCCCGCGTCGTGTCCGCTTTCAATACGGTGCCGAGCGAAGTGCTGTTCGGCGTGTACGAAGCCAAGCGCAGGACCCGCCGGCCGAGTCTCGTGTACTGCGGCGACGATCAGGCCGGGAAGAAGGTGGCCGTCGAGCTCATACGCGACGCGGGTTTCGAGCCCGTCGATGCGGGTCCGCTGCGGATGGCGCGATACAGCGAACCGTTCGCTCTCCTTATTGCCGAACTGGCTTATGGAGGGAAAGAAGGGCCGGAACTCGCGTACGCGTTCGAACGCTTCGGCAAACGATAGAACGACGGGTCAAAAGACCCAGAGGCTTTCGCGCGGCACGTGCAGCCAATGCCGGCCGCTGGCGAGCGGCTTGTCGCCATACGCGCGCAGCCGCGATTCGCCGAGCGCGAACAGGTGCTCCCACTTGTCGCCTAAGTACATCGATGTCGTGAGGCCAGCTTCGAGGCGGTTGTCGCCGGGGCCGTCGGTCAGCCGGATGCGCTCGAGGCGGATCATCGCGGTGCCGTCCGTCCCCGCCTTGGCGCTTTGCCGCGCTGCGCCCCACAACTTCCAGCCGTCGCCTTCCAGCAGCGCGGCGCCGTCGCGCACTTCGGTGACGCGGCCGGTCAGCTTGTTGTTGCTGCCCATGAAGTCGGCAGTGAACAGCGTGACCGGGTCGCTGTACATCTGCTGCGGCGTTCCCTGCTGCTCGATGCGCCCGTTGTTGAGGAGCAGGATGCGGTCCGACATCGCGAGTGCCTCGCCCTGGTCGTGCGTCACGCACAGCGCGGAAAGCTGCATGCGCACGATGAGTTCGCGCAGCCACGCGCGGGCTTCTTCGCGCAACTTGGCGTCGAGGTTCGACAGCGGCTCGTCCAGCAGTATCACTGGCGGGTTGTAGACCAGCGCGCGCGCCAGCGCGACACGCTGCTGCTGGCCGCCGGAGAGCTGATGCGGAAAGCGCTCGCCAAGGTGTCCCAGTGACAGTTGCCCCAGCGCCGCCGTGACGCGCGTCTTGATGTCGTTGCCGCTGATCTTGCGCAGCTTGAGGCCGTAGGCGACGTTGTCGAACACCGTCTTGTGCGGCCACAGCGCATAGGACTGGAACACGAGGCCCAGGTTGCGGCCCTCGGCGGGAACATCGGTTCGCGCCGCGCCGTCGAACACGACCTTGTCGCCGATCTTGATCGTGCCCTCGTGCGGCGTCTCGAGACCGGCGACCGCGCGCAGCAGCGTCGTCTTGCCGCTGCCCGAGGGCCCGAGCAGCGACACGACCTCGCCGCGATTGAGCGTCAGCGAGACACCCTTCAGGATCGGGTTGTCGCCGTACGTCAGGTGCAGGTTGTCGACGGTGAGTTCAGCCATGGGATGCTTCCTTTTCTCCACCTCAGTTGACACCTCAGTCGCGCAGCTTGACGCCAAAGCGCAGCGCGAGAGCCAATCCGACACCGACCAGGACGACATTGATGAGCGACAGCGCGGCGACGATGTCGATCGCGCCCCCCTGCCACAGCGAAACCAGTTGTGCGCCGATGACCTCGGTGCCGGGGGCCAGCAGGTAGACACCGGTCGAGTACTCGCGCTCGAAGATCATGAAGACCAGAAGCCATGATGCGATCAGCCCGTGGCGGATCAGCGGAAGCGTGATCTGCCGCGAAATCTGCCCGCGGCTGGCCCCCACCGTGCGCGCGGCTTCCTCGAGTTCGGTCGACACCTGCATCAGCGACGACGAGATGAGCCGCATGCCGTACGCGAGCCAGACGACCGTGTATGCGAGCCACATGCTGAAGATCGTCGTGCGCAGCGGCTGCAGCGGTGGGAAGAACAGGAACACCCACAGGAACGCCAAGCCGGCCAGCAGTCCGGGTATGGCGCGGGGGACCAGCACAAGGTAGTCGACGAAGCGCGACCAGCCGTCGTTGCGGCGGTGCGTGGCGAAGCCGATGGCCGTGTAGCACGCGACGGCGATGGCGCCGCCGACGGTGCCGATCAGGATCGTGTTCCAGATCGCACGGACCAGGATGGGCTCGTCCCAGACCGACTGGAAATGTTCAAGGGTGAAGACTTCTGCGAGCTTGGCGCCGTAGCCCCAGTTCGACACGAACGCGCGTAGCGCGACACCCGACAGCGGCACGATCACGCCGACGAAGAGCCAGATGCCGATCAGCGCGGCGGCGACCCACTTCCACTTGCCCAGCGGCAACTCACGCATCCGCCCGGCCTTGCCCTTGATCGTCGCGTACTTGCGCGCGTTCTGCAGCAGGTATCGCTGCAGCAGCACGAGGGGAAACGTCACGGCGACGATGCAGATCGCCACCGCTGCCATCAGATGGTACGACGGCGTACCGAGCTTGTTGGTCAGCTTGTACAGGTACGTCGATAGCACGAGGTGGCCTTCCGGGTCGCCCAGCACCAGCGGCAGCCCGAACAATTCGAACCCCAGGAAGAACACCAGGACAGCGGCGAAGAGCAGCGCGGGCATGATCAGCGGCAGGCTCACCGTCGTCGCGACACGAAATGGCGATGCGCCCGCGACACGCGCGGCTTCTTCCACATCCGAGCCCAGGCTCTTCAGCGCTGCCGACGCATAGACGTAGACGTTGGGCACGTGCAGCAGGCCGGCGATGACGCCGATGGCCGTCAGCGAATAGATGCCCCACGGCGCGCCGCCGAAAATCTCGGTTGCCCACACCGTGTAGAAGCCGACCGGCCCTGCCGCGACGACGAACCCGAACGCCAGCACCATCGGCGACACGAAGCTCGGGACGAGGATCAGCGGCTCGATCCAGCGCTTGCCCGGCAGGTCGGTGCGCTCCATGACGAATGCCAAGAGGCCGCCGAGAGGCACCGCGATGATGACCATGGCGGCGGCGATCAGCACCGAATTGAGCGACGCCTGCCAGAAATCCGAATCGGCGAAGATGAATTCGTAGGCGCCGATGCCGACCGTCTTGCGCACGTCGAAGAACGGCGCAGTCAGGAAACTCTGGTAGAGGATCAGCAGCAGCGGCGCCAGCACCGCCGCGGCCGTCACCAGGATCGTGAGGCTGCGCGGAACGGCGGCTAGGGTCGCGGTGCGCATGGAGTCTCGACGGTCGATGGAGCTGTTGCGAGAACCGGAGGGCGCCTACTCAAGCCGCGCCTCTCCGGCACGTCCGTGTTACTTGCCCGCGGCGCCGGCGGCGAGCGCGGCCTTCCACGCATTCAGGAAGTCGAGGCGTTTCTTCGGGTCGAGGTACGTGACGATTTCGGCGTTCACCGGGATCGGCTTCACGTTGTTGGGCCCCAATTGCTTGGTCAGCGACGCCGCCGTGTATTCGGCGTCGACGTCGTTGCGGATGGAGAAGAGCTCGACGTCGCTGCCAATCAGTTTCTGTCCGCGCTGCGACAGGATGTAGTCGACCCACACCTTCGCAGCGTTCGGGTTCTTCGCCTGCTTGCCGATGAAAAGGACGCGCGACAGCACGAGCGTGTAGTCCTTGGGCAACACGACGCCCAGCGCCGGGTCCTTCTTGGCGCGGACGAGCGCGTACGATCCCAGTACGTTGTAGCCCAGCAGGTGCTCGCCCGAGGAGACTTTCTCCAGCATGTTGCCGGTGCTGCCGTACACGCGGTAGCTGGACGCGCCGAAGCCGTGTTCGAGATCCTTCATGCCGGGGAAAAATTTGTTGTCCTGCACGACGAACATGAAGCCCACGCCGCTCTTCTCGATGTCGTACGTCGTGACCTTGCCCTTGAACTTGTCGACCTTGGTGTTGATCAGCTTGGCGAAGGATGCGTGATCCGTCGGGATTTCATCGCCGGTCACCAGCCGCTTGTTGTAGATGAAGACCGCGGGCTCGTAGGTCGTGCCGTACGCCTGGTTCTTGTACACAGCCCATGCCGGCAGCTTGGACGCCTCAGGCGACGTGTAGGTCAGCGCCTGGCCTTCATCGACCAGCTTGACCTGCAGGTCCATCGCCGAGCTCCACATCACGTCGGCCGAGCCCTGGCCCGATGCCGATTCCGCGATGAAGCGGTTGTACAGTTCGGTCGAATTGAGATCGCTGTACTCGACTTTGATGTTGGGATAGAGCGCGTTGAAGTCCTTGATCAGCGGCTGCGCGGCCTTGGTGTCGAGCGCGCTGTAGATGATGACCTTGCCTTCCTTGTTGGCGGCGGCGATGGTCTGAGCGTAGTCGGCCGGGTAACCCGGTGGTGCGGATTGCGCCAGCGCAGCGGTGGCGAACAGCGCGAGTACTGTGGACAAGCAACGGCGAAACATGGGGGACTCCTTACGTGAATGGCGAACATCTCGCCGCCTTGATGCCGCGATTATAGTCGCGGGTGGCCGGATCCGAGGGCGGCAGTCGAATGGGCCGACGTGCGCCGCAATCCGCCCATGTCAATGGGCCGCAACCGAGGTAGTATAGGTTGACATCCAGATTGCTTGATCATAAATCCAATGATATCAGTACGATGGGTGCCGAACCCGACATGATTTCCGTCATCATCTGCAGCATCAACCCCGGAAAGTTCGCGGCCGTTTCCAGGAATTTCGCGGACAGGATGGGCAATGCTCCATTCGAGATCATCGGCATCCACGACGCGCGGTCGCTGTCCGAGGGTTACAACCGCGGCATTGCCCAAAGCCGCGGCGACATCCTCATTTTCTGCCACGACGACATCGAGATTCTCACGCCGGACTTTCATCCGCGCATCCGCAGACACCTGCAAACCTACGACCTGGTCGGCTGCGCCGGTACGAGTTTCCTGATCGACAGCAAGTGGGCCTACGCCGGCGATCCGTTCATCCACGGCATCGTCGCATGTCCCGAAGACGATGCCTGGCCTGCGAACCGGTTCTCGACAGTTGTCTGGGGAGGATTCGATCGTGCTGTCGTTGAAGACATCCAGGCGCTGGATGGCCTCTTCCTGGCCGCCAATCGGCGCGTGCTGGAGGCGGTCCGTTTCGACGACGCCACCTTCGACGGCTTTCATCTCTACGACGTCGATTTCAGCTACGCGGCCCACTTGGCGGGCTTCAAGATCGCGATATTCAAGGACATCCTGATCGTCCATCAGTCCCACGGCAACTTTGGCGACGAATGGACGCCTTACGCGGAAAAATTCATGCGGAAGTATCAGGGAAGGTTGCCGGTCCACGCCCCCACGAGCCGTAAGGTGGCCATCGCCAAGCATCTTGACCGCGCGGAGACGCTGCGGCTCTGCGAGAAGGTCATCGGGTCTTCGCACGCTTGAGCGTGACCGCACGCTCCATACGGGAATGGCGAACATCGCGCCGGCTTGATTCGGCGATTACAATGCCGAACCGGCCATGATTTCGATCGTCGTCTGCAGCATCGACTCGGGCAAGTACGCCGCCGTTTCGAAGAACCTCGCGGCCAGCATGGGCGACGCGCCGTTCGAAATCATCGGCATCCACGATGCGCGGTCGCTTGCCGAAGGTTACAACCGGGGCGTCGGCCGGAGCTGCGGCGACATCGTGATCTTCTGCCACGACGACATCGAGATCGTCACGCCGGGTATTGCGAACGTCATCCGCCGGCATCTCGAGACCCACGACGTGATCGGTTGCGCGGGGACCGATTGCCTGATCGACAGCAATTGGACGTGGGCCGGTGATCCATTTGTCCACGGCATCGTCGCTTACCCGGCCGACGATGCATGGCCCGCCCGGCGCTTTGATCTGACCATGTGGGGCGGATTCGAGCGCGCGGTCGTCGCCAACATCCAGGCGCTGGACGGTTTCTTCATGGCCGCGAATCGGCGGGTGCTCGAGTCCGTTCGGTTCGACGCGGCCAATTTCGACGGCTTTCACGTCTACGACACCGACTTCACGTTTGCCGCCCATCTGGCCGGGTTCAGCGTCGCCGTGTGCAAGGACATGCTGATCGCCCACCGGTCACGCGGAAATTTTGGCGGTGACTATGCCGCTTTCGGCGCCCGGTTCATGCAGAAGTACGACGGACGACTGCGCGTCCATGCGCACAACAGCCGGAAGACGGCGGTCGCGAGGAATCTCGATCGCGCGCAAATGCTCCGCCTGTGCAATTCCGTCATCGGCGCGGGTGCGACTTGATCGCGATGGCGCGCTCCAAGGCGTCTTCCAGGTTTCGCGTGTAGCGCCCGAAGTCGGCTATCCCCGACGCGGTGATTCGCTCCAGGATGCGCGCCGATAGCTCCATGCGCCACGCCGGATCCGTTGCGAGGCGGCAGGCGATGGCGACGTATTCGTCGTCGGTCCGCGCGACGGTCTCGGTAACGCCCAGGTGCGAGAGGATCGAGAATCCCATTCGTTCGGCTTGCCGCTCTCCGACGCGCGTGACCACCGGCACGCCCATGTCGAGCGCGGCGACCGTCGAGTCGCCGCCGGTGTACGGTAGTGTGTCGAGCAACACGTCGACGTACCGGTAACGCGCGCGGTTGACCGCGTCGTCAGCACTTGGTTGCACGACGACGATCCGATCGGTCGGAATGCCTGCGGCTTTCAGGCGCGCGAGGGACCGGAGAAGTTCGGCTTTGACGAAGGGCGAAATTGCCAGGCAGCCATTCGGCACGGCATCCAGGATTCGGCGCCACAGTTCCAGTGCGCGCGGCGACATTTTTATCGTGGCCGAGAACATGCCGAAGATGACGGCGCCCTCCGGTGCACCCGCTCGCGCGCGGCCCGCGGGGTCCGCCGGCGTCGGCGGCACGCGGCGGAATGGCATCACGCAGCCGTCCATCGTGAGCGGCGCCTCGATCTGATAGGACGCGGCGTCCGGGAGATCGGCGCACGCGTCGGTCAACTTGAAGTCGACCTGCGCCAAGCCGATCGTGCCGTGGTCACCCAGGTGGGCAACGATCACCGGGGCCGGCTTGCGCAACAGAATCCCGGGCCGCGCCTGCGGTGTGTGGCTCGTCAGGTCGACGAGCACGTCAATGCGATCGTCGACGATCCGATCCGCGGCCGTGGAGTCGTCGAGCGCGGCCAGCGACGCGTAACCGTCGCAGGAAGTCCGGAACCGTGCCGTCGTCGCATCCTCGAGCGCTTCAGGCAACAACGAATAGGCGAAAACCTCGAAGCGGCGACGGTCGTGGCGGGCGAACACGGAAAGCATCAGGTCGCCCATCACATGTCGACGGAAGTCGCCCGACAGATACCCGACGCGCAGGCGGCCCGCGGTCCGTGCCGGTCGCGGGTTGACCGCGGTCACGGTCCCGGCGGACTGCTGCATCAGCGCGTTGTAGCTGCGATACAGCTTCGCGAAGTCGTCGCGGCTGAAGTCGAAATACTGGATGGACCCGATCAGCGATGCGAGCCAGCGCAGGTCAGGCAGCGCGTAATGCAAAACCACGGCCATCGACATGTACTTGGCTTCGAGTTCCGCGTGCGTGCTCGTGCGCGCCCAGCGCAATCCGGTCGCCGCCAGCCATGCCGACGGCGTCGCACCGGATTGGAATGGCAGGAACGCCTCGTCCGCCTCGTCCAGCCTGCCCAGCGTCTGGAGTGCTTCGAACTGGGGGCGGAAGATCTCTTCGGCGAAGGGACGCCGCACGCGCGCCCGCTCGAGGATCGGCAGCGCACGCGCCGGTTCGCCGAGCATGTGCAACGTGAGGCCGAGATTTTCGGCGGCTTCCTGCGATTCGGGGGCGCGTTGCAACGCGCGCTGGAATGCGGCCGCCGCGTCGGCGGTGCGTCCGGCAAGGAAGCAGACATGACCCAACGCCAGTGACGAGACCGGCGAACGCGGATTCAGCCGCTCGGCATCCACGAGGTGCTCCTCGGCACCGCGCACGTCGCCAAGGCGCGCGAGGAGGACGCCGACATTGTGATGCAGTCCGGCGTTCGAAGGCGCCAGCGCCAACGCGCGCTGATACGCGTCCAGCGACTCGTCGATGCGCCCTGCTTCGGCCGCGGCGGCGGCGGCGGTCAGCAGCGCTTCAAGCTCCGGCAACTCATGCACGGGCGTGCGCTCGCAGGATGTCTGGCTGACGGTCTGACTCGACGTCGGGAAATGGTCGGGGTGAGAGGATTTGAACCTCCGGCCTCTACGTCCCGAACGTAGCGCTCTACCAGGCTAAGCTACACCCCGAATTGTCCTTGACCTCATGCGATCCGCGACGGGAATCGAAACGTCTTCGCGAATCCAGCACCGCAGGAACGCCGCCAACTAAGTGCGGCCTTTCAATACGTTCTCTGCGCTGCGAAGGTCGTCAATTCTAGCAGATTTTGCCGGTACGGCGAGGGGCGGAGCCCCTCCAGGCAATCGGCCGCGCGCCGGACCTCGCCTTCGGCGCAGCCCCTGGCATAGGCGAGGGCGCCGGTGCGCTGCAGAGCCGCGACCACCGGCGCGAAATCGGTGAGGCCGCCCTCCGTGATCGCATGCCGGATGAGCGCCGCATCGTCGGCGCTGCCCGTCGCCATCGCGCGAATCAGCGGCAGCGTCATCTTGCCCTCGGCCAGGTCGTCGCCCAAATTCTTCCCGATCGAATCCGCGGTGCCCGAATAGTCCAGAACGTCGTCGATCAGCTGGAATGCGGTGCCCAGGTGCATGCCGTAGCGGGCAAGCGCCTCTTCGCGCTCGGGGGGCGCCTCGCCAAGCACCGCGCCTAAGCGCGCGGCCGCCTCGAAGAGCTTCGCCGTCTTCCGCTGTATCACTTCGATGTACGCGTGTTCGCCTAAGTCGGTGTTGCCGGCGTTCATGAGCTGCAGCACCTCGCCTTCGGCGATCACGTTGGTGGCGTCCGACAGGATTTGCAGTACGCGCATCCGGTCCTGCCGCACCATCATCTGGAAAGCGCGCGAATAGAGGAAGTCGCCGACCAGCACGGACGCGGCGTTGCCGAACCGCGCATTGGCCGTCTGGTGACCGCGGCGCAGGTCCGATTCGTCGACGACGTCGTCATGCAGCAGCGTCGCCGTGTGGATCATTTCGATCACGGCGGCCAGCGCATGGTGATCGGTTCCCGAATAGCCGGTCGCGCCCGCAGTCAGCAGGAGCAGCGCGGGGCGCAGCCGTTTGCCGCCACCCGCGACGATATGTTCGGCGACCTGCCGGATGAGCACGACCTCGGAGGAAAGGGACTCGCGCATGACGCGATCGACGGCGGCCATGTCCGCGCCAATGGTGGCTTTGAGGAATTCGATGATCACGGAAGGGACGGGAGCGGTCGATGGGAGGGCAGGGTCGGGCCAGGCCGGGGGTCTGGAGGAGGCCGGAAGGCTGCGAAGATACCGGAGGGCGGGGAACGGCGGGTTTCATCCCGCAAGGACGGACCCTTTCCGGGCTTGCCGCGGGGCTTTGACAAGGATGGCAGTTCGCCCTTATAATTCAAGGCTTTTCCCGGTTTCTTTGCGGGGCCGGAATGGCCACTAAGTGGCAACTGAGGTAACCAAAACCAGGAAGCGGAGTCTCTCATGTACGCGGTCATAAAAACCGGCGGCAAGCAATACAAGGTTGCCCCCGGCGAAAAACTCAAAGTAGAACAGATACCGGCGGATGTGGGCGCAAGTGTGATCCTCGATCAGGTGTTGATGGTCGGCGAGGGCGACAGCGTCCGTCTGGGTCAACCCACCGTCGCCGGCGCGACGGTGACGGCGACTGTCGTCGCGCACGGTCGCGGCGAGAAGGTGAAGATTTTCAAGATGCGCCGCCGCAAGCATTACCAGAAGCACCAGGGCCATCGCCAGAACTTCACCGAACTCAAGATCGAAGCGATCGTCGGGTAATTGACGGGTAACGAGGAATCACTCATGGCACATAAAAAGGCAGGCGGCAGTTCGCGCAACGGGCGCGACTCGCACTCCAAGCGTCTGGGCACGAAAGTCTACGGCGGCGAAGTGATTCGCGCCGGCGGCATCATCATTCGCCAGCGCGGCACCACGATCCACCCTGGCGTGAACGTCGGCATCGGCAAGGACCACACGCTGTTCGCGCTGGTCGACGGCCACGTCGAGTTCCGCACCAAGGGCCCGAAACAGGACAAGTACGCGAACGTCGTGGCGGCGTCAGCCGAAGCCGCCGCGACGTAACACCGGCAAGGCGTCAACAAAACCCGCAGCGCGCGAGCCCTGCGGGTTTTTTGTTGCCCATCGCCGGGCGTTGGGTTCAGCTGGCATCGCAGCGGTGGGAGACGCGGCTAGCGGCCGGGGATCGCAAACACCGGCCTGCGGGTTCCCGGCGCGTCGGCGCTCGTCAACCCAAGACTTCGCTTGCCGCGCCACCCGCGACGGCCGGCGCGATCCACGGCCGCCGGCCGCGTCTCCCACCGCCGCGATGTCCGGTGGCGTCACGCTACGCTAGCGCGGGGCAGGCCATCCGCATCGGGCGAATCTGTCGCCGTCGGCGCGATGCGTGCGGCGCGCGGCGGGTAGTCGTGTGTTGACTGCCCGCCGCGCGGCGAAACACGCACGCGACGGCACGCTTGGCGACAGCTGAGCCCGAGGCGGATGGCCTGCTTCGCGCTGGTGCACCAATCAGGCAAATCCGGACGCGAGCGGATGGTCCGCTTCACGCTTGACTTACCGTCGCTCGATGTACCACTGCATCGCGAGCGCCAGCACGGTGAACGTCGCCAGCGGGAACAGCGCGGAGAACATCGGCGGCCACGCGTTGAGCACACCCAGATAGGAAAACAGCCGGCCCACGAGGAAGAACGTGAGGCCCAGCATCGTGCCGGCGAACAGCCGGAATCCCATGCCACCCTGGCGGCGCTGGAATTGCGCGAACGGCAGCGCCAGCATCATCATCACCAGCACCGTCACCGGGTAGAAGAGCTTTCCCCATAGCGCGATCTCGAACCGCGACGTCTTCTGGCTGCTGCCCAGCACGCGGATGTTGTCGTAGAGCGTGGCGATGGCCAGCCGCTCCGGCGCGACCTGGTAGACGGTCAGGATCGACGGCTTCAGCACCGTCTCCCACATCCAGACCGGCATGCTCGAGACCTTCGCGCTGGTGGGCGAAAGCTCGGTCACCTTCACCTGTTCCAGCTTCCACATGCCGTCGCTGGCATAACTGCCGGACTCCGCGCTGCGCACCGTCTTGAGGGAGAGGTCGCGGTCGAACTCGTAGATGCGGATGCCGACCAGCTTCATGTCGGCCAGCACCGTGCGGATGTTGACGAACGTCAGGTCCTGCTTGAACCAAAAGCCGGAGTCGAATTGCTGTGCGACCATCCCCGTCGAATCGCCACGCGCGGCCGCGCGCAGGTTCTGCGCGAGCCGCTCCGCCGGAGGCGCCACGAATTCGCCGGCCAGGAACGTCGCCAGCGCCAGCGGAATGCCCACGCGCACGACCGCCCATCCCAGCTGCATGACCGACGCGCCGGACGCGCGCATTACCGTCCATTCCGAGTTGGCGACCAGCTGGGCGATGGCGAACAGCGTGCCGATCAATGCCGCCACCGGAAAGAGCTCGTAGAGGCGCGACGGGACGTTCAGCGTGACGAACAGCAGCGCCGCCGTCAGCGTGTAGTTGCCCTTGCCGACATCGCGCATTTCGTTGATGAGATCGAAGAACGAAAACAGCATCAGCAGCGCGGTGAAGATGAGCAGCGTCGAGAACAGCACGTCGCGGCTGACGTAGCGGGTAAGGGTGCGCACGTCAGGCCGCCGGCGGGTGGGGTACGGGGGCGCGCGGCTGCGCGCTTGAAGAGCCCCGCGATCGACAACTGGTGCCGGAACAGCACGAAGACCAGCAATGCGGCGACCGCGTGCGGGAGGAGGAGACCGGTCCAGAAGCCGATCCGACCCTGCGCGATCATGCTTTGCACGATGTTGAGGCAGTTGGTGTAGACCATGTACAGGAACGCCGCCGCGACCAGGTTGAGCGAGCGCCCGATCCGCGGGTTCACGTAGGACATCGGGATCGCGAGGAACGTGAGGATCAGCGCGAGGATCGGCACCGAAAGGCGCCAGAAGAGCTCGGCGCGCTCGCTCGGGCCGTCGAGGAATACCAGCGCGGACAGTGGCATCGCCTTGTTCGTCGCCGGAATGGCGCGTGCCTCGGCGGGTTCGATGCGCCGGCCCAGCTTGTCGAAGGCGATGACCTGGTATTCGGCGGTGCCGGGCTTGCCCTCGTAGCGGCTGCCGTTCTCCAGCACGACGAAGCGGTCGCCGTTGGGCTTCTCCTCGAGATGGCCCAGCCGGGCGACGGTCGTCGTGTCCTTGGCGTCGTCGACCGAATGCAGGAATACGTTGCGAATGCGCCCGTCGATCGGATTCAGGCTCTCGACGTAGACGACCAGCCCGGCGCGCTTGAATTCCTTGAAGAGGCCGGGCGCCAGCACGCCGACCTCGTCGCGCTGCTCCAGCTGCCGTTCGAATTCGAGCTTGCGCTGTTCGGCCCACGGCGACAGGAACAGCGACAGGAGGACGATCGCCACCAGGAAGGGCGCGGCGAACAGCATGATCGGCTTCAGCGTAGGCCGTCAGCGACTGGCCCGACGTAAACCAGACGACCATTTCGCTGTCGCGGTACCAGCGCGACAACGTGAGCAATACGGTCAGGAACAGCGCGACCGACAGCAGCAGGTTCAAATAGAACATCGCGTTGAAGCCGATCAGCGCCAGAACCCCGTCGGCGGCGATGGCACCACCCGCCGCGCGCCCCAGGATGCGGATGACGGATTGGGTGAACAGGATGGCCAGCAGGACGACGAACAGGCCGATTGTCGTGGCGGTCAGCTCCCGTACCAGGCTTCTCCGGAAAATCATGACATAAGGAAAAGTTTTGACTTTTTCGGGCGAATTTGCCGATAATGCGCGGCAGGTCGCCAAACGGCAACAAAATGCCGAGACCGCAGATGAGGGATCGCGATGGAATTTACCATAAAAAGCGGCAGCCCCGAGAAGCAGCGCAGCGCCTGCGTCGTGGTCGGCGTGTTCGACAATCGCAAGCTTTCGCTGTCGGCGGAGCTGATCGACCGCGCCAGCAACGGCTACGTGAGCGAAATCATCCGCCGCGGCGACATGGAGGGCAAGCTCGGCGCGACGCTCCTTCTGCACAACGTCCGCGGCACGCTCGCCGACCGCGTCCTGCTGGTGGGCCTGGGCAAGGAGCGCGACTTCCGCGACCGCGAATTCCGCTCGGCGATCCGCTCCGCGGTGAAGCTGCTGAACGAGACCGGTTCCTACGAGGCCGTCGTCTACCTGACCGAGGAAAAGGTCAAGCGGCGGGAAGTCGCCTGGCGCGTCGAGCACGCGCGTGGTGGTCGCGATGGAGGCGGTCTACCGCTTCGAGCAGATGAAAAGCCAGCCCACCGAAGTGCGGCGGCCGCTGCGCAAGCTGACGCTGTCGGTGCCGCAGCGCTCGGACCTCACCGACGGCGAAGCCGCCGCGGCGCGCGGCCTGGCCATCGCGCACGGCATGGACATGGCCCGCGACCTGGGCAACATGCCGGGCAACCTGTGCACGCCGACTTACCTGGCCGAGCGGGCGACGCAAGCTGGGCGTCGAATTTCCCGACATCAAGGTCACCGTCCTCGAGCGCAAGGAATGCGAGGAGCTCGGCATGGGCTCGTTCCTGTCGGTGACCAACGGCAGCGACCAGCCGCCCACGTTCATCGTGTTCGAATACATGCAATCGAAGAAGGCCAGCGCCAAGCCCTGCGTGCTGGTGGGCAAGGGCATCACGTTCGACACCGGCGGCATCTCGATCAAGTCGGCCGCGAACATGGACGAGATGAAATTCGACATGTGCGGCGCGGCGGCGGTCTTCGGCACGTTCCGGACGATCGCGGAACTGAAGGCGCCGGTGAACCTGGTCGGCCTCATCCCGGCGTGCGAAAACATGCCGTCGGGCAGCGCCACCAAGCCGGGCGACGTCGTGACCAGCATGTCGGGCCAGACGATCGAAGTGCTCAACACCGACGCCGAGGGCCGCCTCATCCTCGCGCGACGCGCTGACCTATGCCGAGCGCTACGAGCCCGAGGCGGTCGTCGACATCGCGACGCTGACCGGCGCGATGGTCGTCTCGCTGGGACACGTCGCCAGCGGCCTCTTCAGCAACAACGAGACGCTGGCGCGCGCGCTGCTCGCGGCCGGCGACGACGCCTACGACCGCGCCTGGCAGTTGCCGATGTGGGAGGATTACCAGGAGGGGCTCGCCAGCAATTTCGCCGACTTCGCCAACATCGCCGGACGTCGGCGGCGGCAGCATCGTCGCCGCGTGTTTCCTGTCGCGCTTCACCAAGAAATACGACTGGGCGCACCTGGACATCGCCGGAACCGCATGGAAGGACGGCAAGGAAAAGGGCGCCACCGGCCGGCCGGTGGCGCTGCTCGCCACCTGGCTGCTCGCGCAGGAGAACCCGCCGGCGTGACGCGGCGCGAACGCGGTCAAGCTGCGTCAAGGCGCCTGAAGCCGATGACCACGATCGATTTCTATACGCACGTGCCCGACCGCCTCGACGTCGCGGCGCGAATCATCGCCAAGGCGCACGCGGCGCACGGCAGCGTCCGTGTCCTCACGCCCGATGCCGCCACCACCGACGCGCTCGACCGCCGGCTGTGGCTGTTGCCGCCGACGAGCTTTCTTCCGCATTGCAGGATGGACAGCCCGCTGGCCGCCGAAACGCCGATCTGGATCGGCCACTCGCTCGAGCACGCGGGTCCCGCGGCGGTGCTCGTCAATCTGCACCCGGCGCCGCCGCCGTTCTTCAGCCGCTTCGAGCGCCTCGCGGAAATCGTCGGCACCGACGACGCCGACGCCGCGGCCGGGCGCGAACGCTGGAAGTTCTACAAGGAGCGCGGTTACGAATTGCGCCCGCACAACCTGTCGGGAAAGGAATGATCGGTGCCGACGGCGCGTGAACTGCTCGAGCAGGCCGATGCGCTGATGCGCCGCAATCGCGCCAGCGTCGACGACGACATTCCGGTGCTGACCGATGCCGTGCCTTCCGCGCAGGAGGCGCAGTCGCGTTTCGCGCCGGCGCCGCGCGACAGCGCCGCCGACGCCGCAGCCGAACCGCGACGACGTGCCGCTGCTGACCGACGAGGTCGAGGAGATCGAGGCCGCGGCGATCGACCCCGCAGTGGACGAGGGCGAGCCCTCGGTATGGCTCGATTTCCAGGAGGCCGAGCCCTCGGTGATCGGCGATGCGCCGGACTCGATCGCGATCGTTCCGCCGGTGGACCTGCGCCGCGTCCGGCTGCCCGCGGCCAGACTTCGACGAAATCGACGAGCTCGACGACGAGCTCGCCGCCGCGATCGCCGCCGCGCCGCGCGAAGAGGAGACGCTGCAGCCGCCCGTCGTGCAAACCCGCGCGTGCCGGCGTCCGAACGCCTGCCGCCGCCAGCGGCGGTCTCCCGCGGTCGCCCGCGGTCATTGCCGGAGGCGCCGCGGCGCTGTTGCACGGGAGACACAGCGAAGCGCGCCGGTCGCCGCCTGCTCCCGCGCCTGGCGGTGCGCCGAATCGATTCCGCAGCGGCAGCAGCCCGTTGCGGCGCAAGCTCCCCCGCAAGCCGCGATCCGCGCCGCCTGCCGCCGCTCCGGCGGCCCCTGATGCCGCGCATTGGGAAGCGATGGCGGAGGAAATCCGCATGCAGGTGCTGCAGCGCATCGACCTCTTCACCGACACCGGCCTGCGCACGCAATTGGGCGAGCGGCTGCAGCCGATCGTCGATCGCGCAAGTGCCGACCTGGTCGCCACGATCAACCAGCACGTCGGCGAACTGTTGCGCGCCTACGTCGCCGAGGCCATCGAGCGCGAAATCGACAGCTGGCGGCGCAACCACTGATCGCCGGTGACGGCCTCGCGCAATCGCGTGACCACAGCTTCTCGTGCTAGACTGAAAGTCCATGGAATCGTCGTCGCTTCGGTCGTCCCCTGCTCTTCGCCGCCGCGCGGCCGTACGCGCTACGCGTATCTTCTTCTATTTCTGGGCGCAGCACCCTAGAGGGACCGGACGCGACCGTAGATTCCTCCAGCAACAGAACAGGATTCCACGATTCGGGCGGCCCCAAAAGGGTCGCCCGAATTGTTTTTCGAGCTCGTCAACGCACGGAAGAGGAGACCGACCATGATCATCGTGATGCAGCCGGACGCCGGCGACGCGGAGATCGCCGCCGTCGAGGCACGGATTCGCGCGCAGGGCTTGGGCGTGCACATTTCGCGCGGCACCGAGCGCACGCTGATCGGCGCCATCGGCGACGAGCGCAAGCTCGACCCCGAGATGTTCGACACGCTGCCCGGTGTCGAGCGCTCGATGCACATCGTCAAGCCGTACAAGCTCGTCGCGCGCGAATGGCACAAGGCGAACACCGTCGTCGATGTGCGCGGCGTTCCGCTCGGCGGCGCCGCCGTGCAGATGATCGCGGGCCCGTGCTCGGTCGAGACCGAGGCGCAGATGACTGCCGCGGCCGACGCCGTCGCGGCGGGCGGCGCGCGCCTGATGCGTGGCGGCGCATTCAAGCCGCGCACCAGTCCCTACGCGTTCCAGGGCAAGGGTGTCGACGGCTTGACGCTCCTCAAGGACGCCGCCGCGCGCCACGGCCTGCCCGTCGTCACCGAATTGATGGACGTGCGGATGCTGGACACGTTCCTCGCGCAGAAGGTCGACGTCATCCAGATCGGCACGCGCAACATGCAGAACTTCGACCTGCTGAAGGAGGTGGGCCGCGTCGACGTGCCGGTGGTGCTGAAGCGCGGCATGAGCGCGACGATCAGCGAATGGCTGATGGCGGCCGAATACATCGCGGCCGGCGGCAATCACAAGATCATCCTGTGCGAGCGCGGCATCCGCACGTTCGAGACCGCCTATCGCAACGTGCTCGACGTGACCGCGATCGCCGTGCTGAAGCGCGAAACGCACCTGCCGGTCATCGCCGATCCGTCGCACGCCGGCGGCAAGGCATGGATGGTGTCGGCGTTGTCGTGCGCGGCGGTCGCCGCCGGCGCCGATGGCCTGCTGGTGGAGGTGCATCCGAACCCGCCCGAGGCATGGTGCGATGCCGACCAGGCGCTGACGCCGTCCGAATTCAGCGCGCTGATGGACAAACTCGACGCGGTTGCGCAAGCCGTCGGACGCCGGACCGTGGCACCGGCGTCCGCGGACGCAGCCGCGCCGCGTAATCGGGTGACGGCAACGGCATGACGGCCGGCAGTGACGGCTGTCTGAGACGGCGCGTCTGACGGTCCGGAGACCTGTTAGATTGAACCCATGTTCGAACTGGTCGGCATACTCCATCGCTATGGCGCGGTGACCGCGGTCGAGGTGCCGGAGTGGCGCGCCGGCGCCGGCGAGGCGTGGCTGCTCGCCGGCCAATCCGGCAGCGGCAAGTCGACTGTGCTGCACATCCTCGCGGGCTTGACGTCGCCCACGGTGGGATCGGTGATCGTCAACGGCACCGACGTTGTCGCGCTTTCCGAGAGCGCACGCGACCGCTGGCGCGGGCGCACGGTCGGGATTGGTGCCGCAGCGCCTGCATCTCGTCGGCGCGCTCACTGTACGCGACAACCTGCGGCTGGCGCGTACGCTGGCGGGATTGCCGGTGGACGAGCCGCGCATCACCGCGCTGCTGGAGGCGGTCGGCGTCGCTCGAACTTGTCGCGCCGCTTTCCGTCGCAGCTGTCGCAAGGGCAGGCGCAGCGCGTGGCCATCGCGCGCGCGGTGGTCAATCGCCCGGCGCTCGTGCTCGCCGACGAGCCGACGGCCAACCTCGACGACGCGCACGCGGCGCAGGCGCTCGAACTGCTGCGCGGCCAGGCGCATCGAGGCCGGCGCGACGCTCGTCGTCGCGTCGCACGACGCGCGCGTGCGGTCGCTGCTGCCGCATTCGTTCACGTTGCCGGCGTGGAACGTCGCGGCGGCATGACGGCATTCTGCAGATGAGCATCGTTCGCCTCGCGCTGGCCTACGCGCGCCGGCGGCCGCTGTCGACGCTGCTGGTCGTGCTGCTGCTGGCGCTCGGCGTTGCGCCACGGTCGCGCTGACGCTGCTGATCACGCACGAACTCGAGGCACGGCTGACGCGCGACGCCGCGGGCATCGACCTGGTCGTCGGCGCCAAGGGCAGTCCGCTGCAGATCGTGCTGGCGGGCGTGTATCACGCCGATGTTCCGCCGGGCAACATTCCGCTGGCGGCCATCGAGACGCTGCGCAGGAATCCGCTGATCGCGCAGGTGATTCCGCTGGCGCTGGGCGACAGCTTCCAGGGCTTTCGCATCGTCGGCACCGAACCGCGAATTCGTCGCGCATTACGGCGGCACGCTGGCGCAGGGCGCGCTGTGGAGCATGCCGCTCGATGCCGTGCTGGGCAGCGATGTCGCGCGCGCGTCGAAGCTGCGCGTCGGCGACAGGTTCGTCGGCTCGCACGGCTTGGCCGAAGGCGGTGGCGAGCATGGCGATGCGCGCTACACGGTCACCGGCGTGCTGGCGCCCACCGGCACGGTGCTCGATCGGCTCGTGCTGACGTCGGTCGCCAGCGTGTGGGCCGTGCACGAGCATCATCACGGCGATGACGACGATGACGCCGACCATGCGAAGTCCGGCGCACCCGCGAAGGCCGCAGGGAAGGCGGGTCCGGCAAAGGATGCGGGACACACGGCAGGCGCTGCGGCCGCGCCTGCGCAAGCCGAGGCCGTCCCGGGACGCGAAGTGACGCTGGCGCTCGTCAAATACCGGACGCCGCTGGCCGCCGCGAGCCTGCCGCGCGCGATCGACAAGGAAACGGAATTGGTCGCCGCGTCGCCCGCCTACGAAACGGCGCGGCTTCTCACGGTGTTCGGAGCCGGCGTCGACCTGATCCGCGCGTTCGCGCTGCTGCTGGTCGCGGCGTCGACGCTGATGCTGTTCGTGGCGCTTGCGCAGGCGCTGGACGAGCGGCGCTACGACCTGGCCATCATGCGCGCGCTTGGCGCGTCGCGCGTGCAGGTGGCCACCGTCCTGCTGACCGAAAGCCTGGTGCTGGCGGCCGCCGGAACGGTGCTGGGCCTGGCCATTGCGCACAGTAGCCGCGGCCGCGATCGGATGGTGGCTGCCGCAGGCGGCTCCGCTGGCCGACGCTGCTCGCCGCTTCATGCCGGAGGAGTGGGCCGTGGTCGCGCTGGCACTGGCCGCGGGTATAATCGCCGCATTGTGGCCGGCTTGGCGGGCGTATCGCCTGGATGTCGCCGCCACGCTTGCCGAGGGTTGAACCCATGCATCGCACGCTGCGCGCCGCTTTTTCGTTGCTCTCGCTCGCCGCCGCCCCGGCCGCTCGCGCTCAACACCAACATTCCCGGCAGCCGGATTGCCGACGGCCGCCGACTACGCGTCCGGCCTCCTTCCCGAGCGTGCCGGCGTCGTGTCGTGGAAGACGCTCGCCCAGGTCGAGCCGGTGAAGAAGGACGGCAAGCTGATTCCCGGCTTCTCCAAGGACATTCTGGGACTCGACCGCACCGACGTGAAGGTGCAGGGCTTCATGATTCCGCTCGACATCGGCGACAAGCAGAAGCGCTTTCTGCTCTCCGCGGTGCCTCCGCATTGCCAGTTTTGCCTTCCCGCCGGTCCCGACGAAATCGTCGAGGTCGAGGCGAAGATCGCCGGTTGCCTACACGTTCGATCCGATCGTCATCGGCGGAAAATTCTCGGTCGTGAAGGATGATTCGAACGGCATCCTGTACCGGATGACCGGCGCGGCCCGCGTCGACGAGGCGCCTGCGCCGCGCTGAGCGAACGCCGGCGGTTCGCCCGCCGCATTCCGCTATAATTTCCGGCTTTTGCACGCTCCTGCGCGCCAGTTGTGCAAATTGAGGCGCGCGCATTGTCATCGTCCATGGAACTCGCCAAAAGCTTCGATCCTCACGCCATTGAGGCCAAGTGGTATCCGCTGTGGGAGGCTCGCGGCTACTTCAAGCCGTCTTTGAAGGTTGGCGCGCCGGCATTCTGCATCCAGCTGCCGCCGCCCAACGTCACGGGCTCGCTGCACATGGGGCACGCGTTCCAGCAGACGCTGATGGACGTCATGGTCCGCTATCACCGGATGCGCGGCGACAACACGCTGTGGCAGGTGGGCACCGATCACGCCGGCATCGCCACGCAGATCATCGTCGAGCAGCAGCTGAAGGCCGAAGGCAAGTCGCGGCATGATCTCGGCCGCGAGAAGTTCGTCGAACGCGTGTGGACGTGGAAGGAGGAGTCCGGCTCCACGATCACGCGGCAGATGCGGCGGATGGGCGCCTCCGCCGACTGGACGCGCGAGCGCTTCACGATGGACGAGGGCCTCTCCGCGGCGGTGCGCAAGACGTTCATCCGGCTGCACGACGACGGACTCATCTACCGCGGCAAGCGGCTCGTCCACTGGGATCCCAAGCTCGGCACCGCCGTGTCCGACCTCGAAGTCGAGAACGAGGAGGTGACGGGCAAGCTCTGGGAAATTCGCTATCCGCTCACCGATGGGACCGCTTCCCTCGTCGTCGCCACGACGCGCCCGGAGACGATGCTGGGCGACGTCGCGGTCGCCGTGAATCCGGACGACGAACGTTACACGGCGTTCGTCGGCAAGGAAGTCACGCTGCCGCTGACGGGTCGCACGATTCGCGTCATCGCCGACGACTACGTCGAGCGCGAGTTCGGCACGGGTGTGGTGAAGATCACGCCCGCGCACGACTTCAACGACTGGCAGGTCGCGCAGCGGCACAAGCTGGTACCACTGACGATCTTCACGCTGGAAGCGAAGGTCAACGACAACGCGCCCGCGAAATATCGCGGCCTCGACCGCTACGCCGCGCGCAAGGCCGTATTGGCGGACCTGACTGCGGCCGGCCTGCTGGTCTCGGAGAAGCCGCACAAGATGATCATTCCGCGCTGCGGCAGATCCGGTGAAGTGGTCGAGCCGATGCTCACCGACCAGTGGTTCGTCGCGATGACCACGCCGGCGCCCGCCTCGCATCCGTATTTTCCGGGCAAGACGATCCAGGATCTTTGTCTTGTCGCGGTGGGCGACGGGATCGCGACGGCAGCGAGCGGCGAGCGCGAGCAGGTGCGCTTCGTCCCGGGCGAATGGCTGTCCACGTACCACCACTGGATCAACAACATCCAGGACTGGTGCATTTCGCGGCAACTGTGGTGGGGCCACCGCATTCCCGCGTGGTACGACGACGCGGGAAACATCTACGTCGCGGAAAACGAATCTCAGGCGCGGGCGAAGGCGCATGCGGCACTCGGGCGCGACCCGGGACCGCTCAAGCAGGACGACGATGTGCTCGACACGTGGTTCTCGTCGGCGCTATGGTGCCATTCGACGCTGGGCTGGCCCGACGAGACGCCCGAGCTGCGCAGCTTCCTGCCGTCGTCGGTGCTGGTGACAGGTTTCGACATCATCTTCTTCTGGGTCGCGCGGATGATCATGATGACGACGTACTTCACCGGACGCATCCCGTTTCGCGACGTCTACATCAACGCATTGGTGCGCGACGAGCACGGCCAGAAGGTGTCGAAGTCGAAGGGCAATGTGCTCGACCCGCTCGACCTCATCGATGGCATCGACGTCGAGACGCTCGTCGCGAAGCGCACGTCGAACATGATGGACCCGCGGCAGGCGGAGTCGATTGCCGCGCGCACGCGCAAGCAGTTCCCGAACGGCATTCCGTCGGTGGGCGCGGACGCGCTGCGCTTCACGTTCGCGTCGCTGGCGACGTTCAACCGCACGCTCAACTTCGACATGGACCGGTGCGAGGGCTATCGCAACTTCTGCAACAAGCTGTGGAACGCGACGCGCTTCGTGCTGATGAACGTCGACGGCAAGGATGTCGGGCTGGACGAGTCATTACCGGTGACGCTGTCCGTCGCCGATCGTTGGATTCTGGCCGAACTGACGAATACCGCAGATGAAATCAACAAGCAGATCGCCGACTATCGATTCGACCTCGCGGCGCGGGCTCTCTACGAATTCGTGTGGAATGAGTACTGTGATTGGTATCTGGAGTTGGCCAAAGTTGACCTTGCGCGTGCAGATGAGGCCGGGCAGCGAGGGACACGCCGCACGCTGGTGCGCGTACTGGAGTCGACTCTCCGACTTGCTCATCCATTCATCCCGTTCATCACGGAGGAGCTGTGGCAAACAGTAGCTCCATTGGCAGGCGTCCGCGGGGAAACGGTCTCGTTGCAGTCCTATCCCGTGGCATTGGGGCACCGCGATCCGATTGCGACCATGCAGATCGCGACCCTCCAGGAGCTCGTCGACAAATGTCGTTCCCTGCGCAGCGAAATGGGCCTGTCCCCTGCGCAGAAGGTTCCGCTACTGATTTCGGGCGACGTTGCGCGGGTCGGTCCGGATACGTTTCGGGACTATCTCATCACTCTCGCCAAGCTGTCTGACGCCCAGGTCGTGGACGATCTGCCGGCGACGGACGCGCCGGTTCAGGTGGTCGACAAGTTGCGCATCATGCTCGAGGTGAAGGTCGACCCGGCGGCCGAGCGCGAGCGGATCGGCAAGGAAATCGCGCGCATCGAAGGCGAGTCGGCCAAAGCCAGCGCCAAGCTCGGCAACGAGAGCTTCGTCGCAAGAGCGCCGGCGGCAGTCGTGGAGCAAGAGCGTGCGCGGCTCGCGGGATTTACTGCGACGCTGGAAAAGCTCAAGGAGCAATACGGCCGGCTTGGCGGCTAGTCCGATTGGCGGTTCATCACCGACACGCCACGTCGAGCGCCAACGAGGCGATCTTGTCGTCCTGGACCGGCGTCCATGGCTCGTCCTTGAGACGTTTATAGGCTGATTGCACACCGTCGTTGAAGGTTTGCTCGCCGAACTTCCTGATCATCCTCTTGCTGCAATTGACGTCTGCGCTGACGCTCCTGCCCGTGAAATTGGCGGTCTCTCCAAAGCCGATCCGGTAAAGCACCTTGCCCCCACCGGTCATCGGCGGGTAAACGTCGAGATAATTCAGCTCGGAGATGTAGGCGACGCGCCTCCAGGGTCGCGGCGGTCCGGGCACGAATGAGCCGTAGCACACCGCGCCATGTAGCGCCTTGCCCGCCTCGGTACCGGCGGCCGCCCTCCACGTGGAGTCGTCCTGCGCGCGCACGTCGTGCGTCATCTTTCCGTCTTCCCAGTCCTGTACGCGCACATAGCGGAGCGCGTGCTTTTCACAGTTGATCTGGACCAGCGCGCCCTCGCCGGTAAAGCGGCCGTCGGTTACGACTCCCATTCGATATTGCGCCTGGTGGTCCGGCAGGCGACGAAGATACATCTCCGACGTCTTTCCCTCGAAATTGGCGATATAGAACCAATCTTCCGTGCGCTGACCGCACGCCGCAGTCGCGATGACAAACACCGCCAGCGCGAAATAGCTCCATCCTCGAGTCCTGTGCGCGGCGAGCGTCATCCGGCCGCGATGCCGCAACGCGGCCTGGCGGATGATCGTGCGAATGGGCATGTTGTTGTCTACCCCTTGGGGCACATGGCTACGTAGATGGCCCGGCCCAAGTCACTGCGCTCCGTCGAAGTCCACGCATTTGCCATGGAGGCTTCGTCACGGATCATTGCGCCGCCCTTCCATACCTGCTCGCGCAGATTGCGCATGCCATGGTTCATGCAGTCGAATTCGAAGACCCAGCCCGCGCCGGAAAAGGCGCCACCGCTGTAGTTGCCGAGCCGGAATTGCCCCCTGCCGCCGTTCGTCGCACGAGGCAGGAGTTGCAGCTGCCTGCCGTCGAAATTGCCGAGCGGCTTCCAGCCCTCGCGCGTATCAAGGGCCCGTCCAGTGTCGATCGTCACGCCGCACAAGCCATTCAGGATGATCTCCGAACTGGCGTCGCGCCCGCTGACCCTTGCGTCTTTGTTGGCCACGGGTTTCTCGTTGATCATCTGGTCGTCCGCCCAGTCGCCTGACGTCAGGTTGTGCAGCGTGCGTCGCGCGCAGTCGTACTCGAACGTCACGGCTGAGCCGGCCAAACGACCATTCTGTTCGACGACGATACGGACGCGTCCCTGGCCCTTCGGCATCTTGCCGGACCTGTCGAGGTCAAGTCGGTAGATCCCGCCCATTTGGCCGAGCGTTTGCCAATCTCCTGCGGAGTAAGCGCCGGCGGCGTAGAAAAACAGTGCGGCGACGACGAGGATCGTCTTCATTCGCCACACCTCCTCAGTCGCCTCAGGCACTCGGCGACTCATCGATAGAAATGACCCGACGTGAGCGCCCAAAGGAACAACAGTAGGATTGCCGCCATGACCGGCAGGCCGAACCACAGTATTCGGCGGCTCTGCACCAGCAGATCCATATTTCGGTCCTGGATCAGCCTTGCTCGTTCCGCTAGCTCGTCGCCGCGTTTGCCTTGCGCGGCGACGATGTCGAGGAGCTTCCGCTGCACCTCCAAATTCGCAACCTGCGCGTCGCGAAGCTCGGCGAGCAGTCGAATCATCTTTTCGGCGTCGTCGTGTTCCATGCCTGCCCCTGAATTGCCCTTTCGGGCTCGCGGTCGCGGTCGCGTACAGATCGTTCCAACGTGACCGGCGCTGGATCGGGGTCAAGCTTACCGAATGTGCGGGTACGGCCAAAACCCGACTGTCAGACGGCGGTCGGCAAACCCGACCCATGGCCCCAGCTAGTCAGTGATCGACGTTGTTGCTCAATCGACTCGGGCCATATGCCCGGTGACCTCTTCCCTGTCGTGGTAGAGATGTCGAAACCGCAGGTCGACGTTCACGCCGGCACGGTCCGCGATCTCCCGCATGCGCGCCCCGCAACGGATCACTTCGTCGTAGCGCTTCTTCATTGGCAGCTTCAGGTTGAAGATCGCGCGTCGCGCAGCGCCATCGGCGATCCAGCGCGCGACGAGTTCCGCGATGCGGATCGGCTGCAGGACAATGTCGCAGACGAGCCAGTCGACCGCTCGTTTCGGGCGCCAGGTGAGTCCGTCCTCGCACAAGTGCGCGACCAGCGGATCGTCCGCGACGCTTCCCTTCATCGGCCCGTTGTCGACGGCAGTGACGCGAATGCCGCGATGCGCCAATTGCCAGGTCCAGCCGCCGGGCGCGGCGCCCAAGTCGACCGCGCGAAGTCCTGGCCGCAACAGCCGCAACTGCTCGTCCTCGGACAGGAACACGTCGAAGGCTTCGGCTAACTTGAGCGTCGAACGTGACGGCACGTCCCGCGGCATCTTCAAGCGCGGAATGCCCATCGGCCACGAGGAATTCCAACCGGGGGCGCTCGTCGCCACATAGGCGTGCTGCTTCGACGTGAATACGACATGCAGACGTGGCAACCGTGGGTGGTCGTCGACCGTAATCAACTGCGAGTCGCGCAATGCGTCGCGCAACAGCGGCTCCAACCGGCGGCACATCGGCGACAACTGCTTGCCGTCGTTCGTGTCCGGGAATTCGAGCCACAGCGACCCGCACTTGACCCCGATTTGGCGAGCGACGTCGACGATCGGCGTTATGCGGTCGCGCTCGCCCAACGCAAGTGGACCGGTGCCGATCGAGATTTCGCGCGCAAAGATGGGCGGATGCTGCGCCAGCGCTTCGGACATGCGCGCCGGGACGAGCGACTTCGACAACGGCAGCGTCACGAGACCCGGCACGCAGAGCGGACCTGCGTTATCGGACGCACCCGCGGCCTGCGCAACGGCAAGGAGGTCGCGCGCGCATTCCGGCTCGAACCCGGCGCGGCACAGCGCGACGATCGCGTGAGCGCCCGTCGTCATCGTCGAGGTGGGAATGCGACCGGGCGACCGCGCGTGCCGCCCGGAGCTTAGCGTCAGGCGTTCTCGGGTTCCGTCGCCCGGCGCTTCATGAGCAGGGCGGGAACGGGCTTTTGCCTGCCGGCGCCGTGGCCATGTCCACCCGAACCGTGCATCAGCGCGGACTTCGCCTGCTCGCCCGCGGGACGATGGGAAACCGGTTGGTCGGGATTATTGGCATAGACCGCATCGCGTTGCCGCTCGCGCTCGTTGCGCCCGTCGTCCCGATGACCTTCGCCGCGGTCGCGAACGCGCGCAGCGGCAGGGCGCTCCGCCGGCGCGGCCGCGGCGGGCCGCGGCGTTTCCGTCCGTGCGTGCGTGCGCCGCTCGCCGCGAGGTGCGCGTTCAGCGCGTTCGCTGCGCTCGCGCGATGGCGTGCGCGCGGCGGCCGCGGTGGCGTCGAATCCGTCCACGAATTCCACCGACACCTTCTTCTTCAGCATCCGCTCGATGTCGGCCAGGTATTTCTCTTCTTCCGGCGCGACGAACGAGATGGCTTCGCCCGATGCACCCGCGCGGCCGGTGCGGCCGATGCGGTGGACGTAGTCTTCGGGCGTGTGCGGCAATTCGTAATTGACGACGTGGCAGGTCGTCGATGTCCAGGCCGCGCGCGGCGATGTCGGTGGCGACCAGGACCTCGGAGCTTGCCTTCGTGGAACTTCGCAGCGCCTCGCGTCGCGCCTGCTGCGTGTTGTGCCGAGGATCGCCACGGTATGAGTCCGTCCTTCTCGAGCTGGCGCGCGAGCCGCGACGCGCCGTGCTTGGTGCGCACGAAGCACAGCACCTGCCAGTCGTTGCGCGACTTGACGATGTGGGTGAGCAGCGCGCGCTTGGCGTCCTGCGGGCACTTGTAGGCACGCTGCGTGACCGATTCCGCGGCTTCGTTGCGGCGCGCGATCTCGATCAGCTGCGGCTCATTCAGCAGCTGGTCGGCGAGCGTCTTGATCTCGTTGCTGAACGTCGCGGACCACAGGAGGTTCTGGCGCTTGGCCGTGCGGGCAGCAGCGCCATGATCCGCGACATCCGGCATGAAACCCATGTCGAGCATGCGGTCGGCTTCATCCAGCACGAAGATCTCGACCTGGCCCAAGTTGTGATGGACAGCAACGACCTGGACGCCAAGCAGCGCGGCATCACGACCTCGTGCAGAATTGCTCGATCCGTTACGGCGACGTGCGCATCAACATCGTTGACACGCGGTCATGCCGGATTTCGGCGGCGAAGTCGAGCGCATCCTGGGCATGGTCAACGGCGCGCGCCGCCGGTCGACGCCGTCGAGGGCCCGATGCCGCAGATGCGGTTCGTGACGATGAAGGCGTTGCAGCAGGGCCTGCAGCCGATCGTCGTCGTCAACAAGGTCGATCGCCACGGCGGCGCCGAATGGGTCGTCAACCAGACGTTCGATCTTTTCGACAAGCTGGGCGCCACCGAGGAGCAGCTGGACTTCCCGGTGGTTTACGCTTCCGCGTTGAACGGGTGGGCGACGCTGGACGTAAATGTCGCGAAGGCCGGCGTGGCTCCTGAGGGTGAGCATGCGCGCGCTGTTCGAGACGGTGATCAAGCACGTCCCCGCACCGGTCGGCGATTCGGACGGTCCTTTCCAGCTGGCAGCGTCTGACTATTCGAGTTACGTCGGACGGCTGGGCATCGGGCGCATCCGCCGCGCGCGTTGCGCCGGGACAGGAAGTCGCGGTGTTCAACGGTCCGCTGGCCGAAGGCGAAATCGCCGAAGAAGGCCAAGATCACGCAGCTCTTCTCGTTCTCGGGCATGGAGCGCGTCCCGGTGGAGACCGCCGAAGTCGGCGACATCGGCGCGGGTGACGGGTGTCGAGGAATTGTCAATCGGCACGACACGTGGTGTCGGGCTCGACACGCCGGAGGCGCTGCCGCCGATCATGATCGATGAGCCCACGCTGTCGATGTACTTCCAGGTGAACACGTCGCCGCTCGCCGGCCGCGAAGGGAAGTACGTGACGTCGCGCAACCTGCGCCACGGTGGCCAAGGAAATGCGACCAAGCGCTGCGTGTCGAGGAGACAGGCGACACCGATGCGTTCCTCGTATCGGGGCCGCGGCGGAAGCCATTTATGATCCTGATCGAGAACATGCGCCGCGAAGGCTTCGAGCTGGCCGTGTCGCGGCCGCGCGTCGTGCTGCGCGAGATCGACGGCGTCTCCTGCGGAGCCGTATGCTTTTGGTCGACGTCGAAGAGACGCACCAGGGGCCGGTCATGGGCGCACGCCGCGGCGATCTGACCAACATGGAGTCGGACAGCCAGGAGGCACCGCGCGCTTCATCACCGCATCACCGCGCGCGGCTTGATCTTGGCTTCCAGGGCGAGTTTCATGAACCTGACGCGTCATGGTCCACGACGCGTTCGACAGCTACGCGCCGGTCAAAGGCGAATTGCGTGCCGGCGTCGGTGGAGGACGGACCCGCCGTCGCCTACGCGCTGTGGAAGCTGCAGGACCGTGGCCGCATGTTCGTCGGCCTGGCGAAATGCTGTACGAGGGCATGGTCATCGGCATCCACAGCCGCGACAACGACCTGGTGGTCAATCCGATCAAGGGCAAGCAACTCACGAACGTGCGCGCGTCCCACTGACGAGCGGTACGCCTCGTGCCGCCGATCCAGCTGAACCTCGAATACGCGGTTGAATTCATCGCCGACGACGAGCTGGTGGAAGTCACGCCGCAGTCGATCCGCATCCGCAAGCGGCACCTCAAGGAGCTACCCGAGCGGAAGAAGGTAGCTGCGAAGCGGCCTAGATCGTTGAAATCGCGTGGCCGCCGTCGTGTGGCCCTTTGCATTGGGTCTCGCTTGCCGCCGAAGGTGAACGCGACAATGGGTATCGTCACGAAGGCTCGCCATGCCACTCCCAACTTACGCCAACTCGCGGCTGCGTTTGCCGATATTGCGCTGGCCTAACGCTCCGCCTTCTGCGCAATTCCCCAACAAGGGACCATGTGATGGGTGCGGCGCAGGACGCGCGGCGCCCGCGACTTGCACCCGGCGTTCTACGAGCTTCGATCGGCACTCGTGCGTGCACATGCACTGGCTGCTGGCGCGCGTGCGGCTGTTCCGGAATTGCCGCAGCGCGAAGCCATCGAGGCAGTATTGACCGCCACTTGGCCGGGGCCCAACATTGCCGCGGAGTGCGAGTATCTCGCCCGTCCGGAATCGCGGTCGTTCGAGCGCCTTACGGCTGGGCGTGGTTCCTTGAACTTGCCACCGAACTCTCGCGCGGCGCCGATGCGGCGTCGCGCTGTTGGTCCGCGACAGTCCAGCCGCTGGCCGCCGCGTTTATCCGCCGCTAGGACTCCATCTCAGGCAGCAGTATCCGTTGCGCGTCGGCGCGCATTCGAACAGCGCGTTCGGCATCTTCGCGCTCGACCATGCGCGCGCAGCCGGCGAAGCGGCGCTCGAAGCGTCGTGCGTCGAGCGCGCGGATCTCTGGTTCGGCAAAGACCGCGAAGCGCCGGCTGCGTGGGAGCCGTCGGGCGCCGACTTCCACTCCCCCGGCGTCTCTGAAGCCGAACTGATGCGACGCATCTTTCCGCAGCGACAATTTGTGGCGTGGCTCGACGCGTTCTGCCGAGCCTTCGCACGCGCGAACCGACAACGCTCTTCGTGCCTGCGGAAGTGACGATCGCACCGATCCCTTCATCGTGCACTTGGACGGCCTCAATTTTTCGCGCGTATGGTGTCTTCGTGATCGCGCTCCGCGTTGCCCGCGTCCGACGCGCGCGTGGAGCTTCTCCGCGAGGCCGCCATCGTGCACCTACACGCCGGCACGGAGGTATTGGCGGCGGGGGTCACGAACACTGGCTCGCCACCTTTGCCACCCTTGCCTGTCAGTAGACTTCCCGCGCGATGGCGAAACGCTCCTACTTCCGGTGTTGCTCGTCGTTCTGCTGCTGCTGGGCGTCGTTGCACTCGTGCGCATTTCCGCGTTGGGCACGCAGGTTGCGCGTACTGGAATCCGACGTCCGCCAGGACCTCGCCAACGCGCGCGCCGAGGTCTCAGCGGGGCCGCGGGATTGCGCACCGAAGTGGGCGGCGCGATCGGCACCTTTCGTGAAGCGACGCAGGCAAAGCCTGACCGACATGGCCCGGCTGCAGGAGCCGCAGGGATTCGGTGAGCAACTCGCCAAGCTCACGCTGTCGAACTGCAGCAGCGGCTGGACGCCGTGCGCCAGTCGGTCGAGCAGCGCCTCGACGCGCTGGCGCGTGTACACCCCGAGCTGGAGCAGATGCGAGCGACTGTCGACGAAAAATTGCAGGCGACGCTGAGCAGCGCCTCGGCGAAATCGTTCAAGATCGTGTCGGACCGGCTGGAGCAGGTGCACCGCGGACTGGGCGAAATGCAGACGCTGGCGGCCGGCGTGGGCGACCTGAAGCGCGTGCTCTCCAACGTGGAGACGTGCGGCATGTGGGGAGAGGCGCCAGCTCGCGGCGCCGCTGGCGGAAGTGCTCACGCCGCATCAATACGGCACCAACGTGGAGACGGTGCCCAACAGCGGCAAGCGCGTGGAGTTCGCGATCCGCCTTCCGGGGAAGGGCGGTCACGGGATGGCTGGCCCCGTGCCGGCTGCCGGTCGACGCCAAGTTTCCGTGGCAAGAGTGGCAAAAGTCCAGGACGCGCTGGAGCGCGCCGACGCGCCCGCGGCCACGTGGCGCGCGCGCAAGGTCCCGCGCACGCAGGCCAGGATGATCCGCGAATCCTACGTCTCGCCGCCACCGTTTACCACGGACTTCGCGGCGATCCCGTTCGTGCCGACCGAGGCCTCACGCCGAAATGATGGCGCGCGCCGGATTCGCCAAGATGCTGCAGCGCGAATTCCGCGTCACGCTGACCGGGCCCACGGATTTCCTGGCGCTGCTCAACAGCCTGCAGATGGGGCTTCCACGCTTGCTATCGCAACAGCGGTCGAGCGAAGTCTGGAAAGTGCCGGCGCGGTGAAGACCGAATTCGCGAAGTTTGGTGACGTCATCGCCAAGACCAAGGACAAACTCGACCAGGCGAGCGCTCGACGAAACCGGCGTGCGCAGCCGCGCGATCTCGTTCCGCGAAACGAAAAGTGGAGTCGCTACCCCGAGGCGAATCGCGGAGCGCGTCTGCTCAGATCCTGCTGCCGGACGCCGACGATACGCCGCCCCGAGAGCAAATAGCGGCACCGCCCATGTTCGCAACCCAGGCGCTGGTGGAGCAACGAGTACTCAAGTCACAGGCCATCCCCGAAGCGCTGTGGCGGGACTCGCTGGCAGTCGCTGCCTATTACACCGACCAGGAAACGTGCGCGAAAAAATGTGCTGTTCCTGGACACCAAAGAACATCTATCGCGCGCGCGGCCACCGCGTAACGCCCCGACGCGCGGTTATCGCGCCGCAGGCGTGCGTGCTGATCTTGAACCACGACATAAGCTTCTATAACGGCTGGCAGAACGTCATCATCTTGCACCAATTCGTCCCCGGCTGGGAATGGGAGGACGAGGGGCCGGCGTCTGCTGTCGCAACGAGGACCCGATGGCGGGTGAAGCGATCGAGGGGGCCGGTCGTGCTGTCCTGGGCCGATGTCGAGGCGAGTTCCGACTGGACGACGCGGGCATGAACCTCGCGATCCACGAGTTCGCGCACAAGCTCGACATGCGCAATGGCGTTGCCAATGGCTGCCTGCCGCCGCCGAGATGCCGCCGCACGTATGGAAGAAAACGATGCTCGGTGCGTACGAGCATTTCCAGATGCGCGCGGCGCGCGGGGACCGCACCGCCACGACACCGTATGCGGCGGAGAGCCCCGCCGGAGTCCGAAAACCGTGCTGTCGGAAGTGTTCTTCGTGGATGCGCCGCTCCGCGTGACGAAACACGGGTGGCGGTGTACCAGCAATTTGCGCGCTTCTACCGGCAGGAGCCGGCGGCGCGCACCGAATTATTGCTCGAAGAGTAGATCACGCTCACTTCGTTCGCTGCCCAAGGGGACGCGAATGATGGGCGGCGTTCAGGCTGACGGGCGAATGGCGCTCTTCGCGGCCAGCGGCGTCGCCCGTCAGCCTGAACGCCGCCCATCATTCGCGTCCCCTTAGGGGCAGCGAACGAAGTGAGCGTGGGGGTCGTCTACTCTTCGAGCAATAATTCGGTGCGCGCCGCCGGCTCCTGCCGGTAGAAGCGCGCAAATTGCTGGTACACCGCCACATATTCGTGGCGCAACAGCGCGGGATCCACGAAGAACACTTCCGACAGCACGGCGAAGAACTCGGCGGGGCTCTCCGCCGCATACGGGTCGATGGCGGTGCGGTCCCCGCGCGCCACGCGCATCTGGAAATGCTCGTACGCACCGAGCATCGTTTTCTTCCATACGTGCGGCGGCATCTCGGCAGGCAGCGGCGGGCAGCCATTGGCAACGCCATTGCGCATGTCGAGCTTGTGCGCGAACTCGTGGATCGCGAGGTTCATGCCCGCCGTCGTCCAGTCGGAACTCGCCTCGACATCGGCCCAGGACAGCACGACCGGCCCCCCCTCGATCGCTTCACCCGCCATCGGGTCCTCGTTGCGATGCACGACGCCGGCCTCGTCCTCCCATTCCCAGCCGGGGACGAATTCGTCCGGATAGATGATGACGTTCTGCCAGCCGTTATAGAAGCTTATGTCGTGGTTCAAGATCAGCACGCACGCCTGCAGCGCGATAACCACGCGCTGCCGGGGCGTTACGCGGTGGCCGCGCGCGCCGATGATGTTCTTCGCATCCAGGAACAGCACGACCTTTTCGCGCAGGCGCGCCAGTTCCTGGTCGGTGTAGATCGCGAGAAAAGGCAGCGACTCCAGCGAGTCCCGCCACAGCGCTTCGGGGATGGCCTGTGACTTGAGTACTCGTTGCTGCCGCCAGCGCCGTAGGGTTGCGAACATGGGGGCGGTGCCGCTATTTGCTCTCGGGCGGCGTATCGTCGGCGTCCGGCAGCAGGATCTGAGGCAGCACGCTCCGCGATTCCGCCTCGGGTAGCGACTCCACTTTTCGCAGCTCGCGGACGATCGCGCGGCTGCGCACGCCGGTTTCGTCGAGCGTACGGCTCGCCTGGTCGAGTTTGTCCTTGGTCTTGGCGATGACGTCGCCAAACTTCGCGAATTCGGTCTTCACCGCGCCCAGCACTTTCCAGACTTCGCTCGACCGCTGCTCGATGGCAAGCGTGCGAAACCCCATCTGCAGGCTGTTGAGCAGCGCCAGGAAATTCGTGGGCCCGGTCAGCGTGACGCGGAATTCGCGCTGCAGCATCTCGGCGAATCCGGCGCGCGCCATCATTTCGGCGTAGAGCCCCTCGGTCGGCACGAACAGGATCGCGAAGTCCGTGGTAAACGGTGGCGAGACGTAGGATTCGCGGATCATCCTGGCCTGCGTGCGCAGGAACTCGGCCAGTGCCTTGCGCGCCATGTCGGCCGCGGGCGCGTCGGCGCGCTCCAGCGCGTCCTGGAGCTTTTGCCACTCTTCCAGCGGAAACTTGGCGTCGACCGGCAGCCAGCACGGCCGTCCGTCATCACCCCTTCCCGGAAGGCGGATCGCGAACTCCACGCGCTTGCCGCTGTTGGGCACCGTCTCCACGTTGGTGCCGTATTGATGCGGCGTCAGCACTTCCGCCAGCAGCGCAGCGAGCTGGACCTCTCCCCACATGCCGCGCGTCTTCACGTTGGAGAGCACGCGCTTCAGGTCGCCCACGCCGGCCGCCAGCGTCTGCATTTCGCCCAGTCCGCGGTGCACCTGCTCCAGCCGGTCCGACACGATCTTGAACGATTCGCCGAGGCGCTGCTCGAGCGTCGCCTGCAATTTTTCGTCGACAGTCGCTCGCATCTGCTCCAGCTTGGCGGCGTTGTCGACGCGCAGCACGTCGAGGCGCTGCTCGACCGACTGGCGCACGGCGTCCAGCCGCTGCTCGTTCGACAGCGTGAGCTTGGCGAGTTGCTCGCCGAATCCCTGCAGTTGCCGCTGCTGCAGGCCGGCCATGTCGGTCAGCTGCTTCTGCGTCGCTTCACGAAAGGTGCCGATCGCGCCGCCCACTTCGGTGCGCAATCCCGCGGCCCCGCTGGCCTGTTCGGCGCGCGCGTTGGCGAGGTCCTGGCGCACATCGGATTCCGTGCGCGCGACCTGCGTGCCCAACGCCGAAATGCGCACGAGTGCGACGACGCCCAGCAGCAGCAGAACGACGAGCAATACCAAAAGGACGATCGGGAGCGTTTCGGCCATCGCGCGGGAAGTCTACTGGGTCAGGGCAAGGGTGGCAAAGGTGGCGAGCCAGTGTTCGCCCATGTAGTCCCCCGCCGCCAATCCTCCCATGCCGGCGTGTAGGTGCACGGCACTGGCCACGCGGAGAAGCTCCATGCGCGGATCGGACGCGGGCAACGCGGACGCGATGCCGCGAAGACACCATGCGCGCGAAAAATTGAGGCCGTCCAAGTGCACGATGAAGGGATCGGTGCGATCAGTCACTTCCGCAGGCACGAAGAGCGTTGTCGGTTCGCGCGTGCGAAGGCTCGGCAGAAACGCGTCGAGCCACGCCGCAAATTGTCGCTGCGGAAAGATGCGTCGCATCAGTTCGGCTTCGAGCAACGCCGGGGACAGGAAGTCGGCGCCCGACGGCTCCCACGCAGCCGGCGCTTCGCGGTCTTTGCCGAACCAGAGATCCGCGCGCTCGACGCACGACGCTTCGAGCGCCGCTTCGCCGGCTGCGCGCGCATGGTCGAGCGCGAAGAGCAGTCCGAACGCGCTGTTCGAATGCGCGCCGACGCGCAACGGATACTGCTGCCTGGGCAGGTAGTCGATGTAGCGGCGGATAAACGCGGCGGCCAGCGGCTGGACTGTCGCGGACCAACGGCGCGACGCCGCATCGGCGCCGCGCGAGAGTTCGGTGGCAAGTTCAAGGAACCACGCCCAGCCGTAAGTGCGCTCGAACGACCGCGATTCCGGACGGGCGAGATACTCGCACTCCGCGGCAATGTTGGGCCCCGCCAAGTGGCGGTCGAATACTGCCTCGATGGCTTCGCGCTGCGGCAATTCCGGGAAGAGCCGCCGCACGCGCGCCAGCAGCCAGTGCATGTGCACGCACGAGTGCCAATCGAAGCTGCCGTAGAACGCCGGGTGCAAGTCGCGCGGGCGCCGCGCGTCCTGCGCCGCACCCATCACATGGTCCGGCTTGTTGGGGAATTCGCGGACGACGTTGGCCAGCGCAATGTCGGCAAACGCAGCCGCGAGTTCGGGCGTAAGAGTCGGGAGGTCGGGCATGGCGAGCCTTCGTGACGATACCCATTGTCGCGTTCACCCTCTTCGGCGGCAAGCGAGAGACCCAATGCAAAGGGCCGCACGACGGCGGCCCTTCGAACGCGATTTCAACGATCTAGGCCGCTTCGCGGCTAGCCTTCTTCCGCTCGTGTTCCTTGAGGTGCCGCTTGCGGATGCGGATCGACTGCGGCGTGACTTCCACCAGCTCGTCGTCGGCGATGAATTCAACCGCGTATTCGAGGTTCAGCTGGATCGGCGGCACGAGGCGTACCGCTTCGTCGGTGCCGGACGCGCGCACGTTCGTGAGTTGCTTGCCCTTGATCGGATTGACCACCAGGTCGTTGTCGCGGCTGTGGATGCCGATGACCATGCCCTCGTACAGCATTTCGCCAGGCGACACGAACATGCGGCCACGGTCCTGCAGCTTCCACAGCGCGTAGGCGACGGCGGGTCCGTCCTCCGCCGACACCAGCACGCCGTTGCGCCGTTCGGGAATTTCGCCCTTGACCGGCGCGTAGCTGTCGAACACGTGGCTCATGAGCCCGGTGCCGCGCGTCAGGTTCATGAACTCGCCCTGGAAGCCGATCAAGCCGCGCGCGGTGATGCGGTAATCGAGGCGCGTGCGTCCCTGGCTGTCCGACTCCATGTTGGTCAGATCGCCGCGGCGTGCGCCCAGCGCTTCCATGACTGCGCCCTGGTGCGTCTCTTCGACGTCGACCGAAAGCGACTCGTACGGCTCGCAGGAGACGCCGTCGATCTCGCGCAGCACGACGCGCGGCCGCGACACGGCCAGCTCGAAGCCTTCGCGGCGCATGTTCTCGATCAGGATCGTGAGGTGCAGCTCGCCGCGGCCCGATACGAGGAACGCATCGGTGTCGCCTGTCTCCTCGACACGCAGCGCCATGTTGGTCAGCATTTCCTTGGCCAGCCGGTCGCGCAGGTTGCGCGACGTCACGTACTTCCCTTCGCGGCCGGCGAGCGGCGACGTGTTGACCTGGAAGTACATCGACAGCGTGGGCTCATCGATCATGATCGGCGGCAGCGCCTCCGGCGTGTCGACCGACGCCAGTGTCGTGCCGATTGACAATTCCTCGACACCCGTCACCAGCACGATGTCGCCGACTTCGGCGGTCTCCACCGGGACGCGCTCCATGCCCGAGAACGAGAAGAGCTGCGTGATCTTGGCCTTCTTCGGCATTTCGCCTTCGGCCAGCGGACCGTTCAACACCGCGACTTCCTGTCCCGGCGCAACGCGCCCGCGGCGGATGCGCCCGATGCCCAGCCGTCCGACGTAACTCGAATAGTCGAGCGCGGAGATCTGCAGCTGGAAAGGACCGTCCGAATCGCCGACCGGTGCGGGGACGTGCTTGATCACCGTCTCGAACAGCGCGCGCATGTCGCCACCCTCAGGAGCCACGCCGGCCTTCGCGACATTTACGTCCAGCGTCGCCCACCCGTTCAACGCGGAAGCGTAAACCACCGGGAAGTCCAGCTGCTCCTCGGTGGCGCCCAGCTTGTCGAAAAGATCGAACGTCTGGTTGACGACCCATTCGGGCCGCGCGCCGTGGCGATCGACCTTGTTGACGACGACGATCGGCTGCAGGCCCTGCTGCAACGCCTTCATCGTCACGAACCGCGTCTGCGGCATCGGGCCCTCGACGGCGTCGACCAGCAGCAGCACGCCGTTGACCATGCCCAGGATGCGCTCGACTTCGCCGCCGAAATCGGCGTGGCCCGGCGTGTCGACGATGTTGATGCGCACGTCGCCGTAACGGATCGAGCAATTCTTGGCGAGGATCGTGATGCCGCGCTCGCGTTCCAGGTCGTTGCTGTCCATCATCCGTTCGCCGATGTGCTGGTGCTTGGCGAACGTCCCCGCCTGCACGAGCATCTTGTCGACGAGCGTCGTCTTGCCATGATCGACGTGGGCGATGATGGCGATGTTGCGCAGGTCCTGGCGCGGCGTGGTCATCGTGGGCTCGTTCCGTTAAGTCATTGTGCGATGGACGGCGCGGGATCCGTGCCTCATCTGGCAAGATCTTGCGCTGCACCGCAGCAAAAACGGTCGATTATACAACAAAATAGGTGTGTCCCGCCACATTTATTTTGAAAAATCCGCGACTTAGGCTATAATGCCAATTCGGGCGGCCGTTCCGGTCACCGCCCACCAGAAGCGTGAAGATGCCGCCCCATCGCGGGCGAACTTCCCGCCCTAACCCAAACGCAACGTCGTTTGCGCTGCCTGGACCGGAAACCGCCGACGGCGGTAGGCCGCAACAGGAGCATTCATGAGTGCCACGAGCTTCAACGAGCTCGGACTCAGCCCTGAAATATTGAGGGCCGTGACCGAAGCCGGCTACACCACGCCCACGCCTATCCAGGCCCAGGCCATTCCCGTTGTCATGGCGGGCCTCGATGTCATGGGCGGCGCGCAGACCGGCACGGGCAAGACCGCCGGATTCGCTCTGCCGATTCTGCAGCGGCTGCAACCGCATGCCAATGCCAGCCCCTCCCCCGCCCGCCACCCGGTCCGCGCGCTGATCCTGGCGCCGACCCGCGAACTCGCGATCCAGGTCGAGGAAGCGATCAAGGAATACGGCAAATACACCGGCATCAGGTCCACCTGCGTCTTCGGCGGCGTGGACATCAAGCAGCAGCTCGCCATCGTGCGCGCCGGCGTCGAAATCCTGGTCGCCACGCCCGGCCGGCTGCTCGACCACATCGAGCACAAGAGCGTCAACCTGGGGCAGGTCGAGATCTTCGTTCTGGACGAGGCCGACCGTATGCTCGACATGGGCTTCATTCCGGACATCAAGCGGATCATGGCGCTGCTGCCGGCGACGGCCAAGCGCCAGAACCTCCTGTGGTCCGCGACATTCAGCAACGAGATCAAGAAGCTCGCCGACCAGCTGCTGAACGAGCCGCAACTGATCGAGGTGGCGCGCCGCAACGAGGCCGCGGACACCGTCACGCAGCGCGCCTACAAGTGCCCGCAGGACGCCAAGCGCGCGCTGCTCACGCATATCGTCAAGTCGCGCAACGTCTGGCAGGTGCTGTGCTTCGTGCGCACGAAGCACGGCGCGTCGCGGCTTGCGCGGCAACTCGAGAAAGACGGCCTCATTACCGAAGCGATCCACGGCGACAAGACGCAGCAGGCACGCCTCGAGGCGCTGTCCAAGTTCAAGGAAGGCAAGCTGCAGGTCTTAGTCGCCACCGACGTCGCCGCGCGCGGCCTCGACATCGACGACCTGCCACTCGTCGTCAATTACGAATTGCCGCACACGCCCGAAGACTACGTGCATCGGATCGGCCGCACCGGCCGCGCGGGTGCATCGGGCGAAGCCATCTCGTTCGTCGCGCCGGAAGAAGAGAAATACCTGGCCGACATCGAGCGGATGCTGAAGAAGAAGGTGTCGGTGGAATTCGTGGACGGATTCGACGCCACCGCGGCCGCCGCGCGCACGCCATCGCGCGAGCGCAGCGAACGCGCTGAACGCGCACCTCGCGGCGAGCGGCGCACGCACGCACGGACGGAAACGCCGCGGCCCGCCGCGGCCGCGCCGGCGGAGCGCCCTGCCGCTGCGCGCGTTCGCGACCGCGGCGAAGGTCATCGGGACGACGGGCGCAACGAGCGCGAGCGGCAACGCGATGCGGTCTATGCCAATAATCCCGACCAACCGGTTTCCCATCGTCCCGCGGGCGAGCAGGCGAAGTCCGCGCTGATGCACGGTTCGGGTGGACATGGCCACGGCGCCGGCAGGCAAAGGCCCGTTCCCGCCCTGCTCATGAAGCGCCGGGCGACGGAACCCGAGAACGCCTGACGCTAAGCTCCGGGCGGCACGCGCGGTCGCCCGGTCGCATTCCCACCTCGACGATGACGACGGGCGCTCACGCGATCGTCGCGCTGTGCCGCGCCGGGTTCGAGCCGGAATGCGCGCGCGACCTCCTTGCCGTTGCGCAGGCCGCGGTGCGTCCGATAACGCAGGTCCGCTCTGCGTGCCGGGTCTCGTGACGCTGCCGTTGTCGAAGTCGCTCGTCCCGGCGCGCATGTCCGAAGCGCTGGCGCAGCATCCGCCCATCTTTGCGCGCGAAATCTCGATCGGCACCGGTCCACTTGCGTTGGGCGAGCGCGACCGCATAACGCCGATCGTCGACGTCGCTCGCCAAATCGGGGTCAAGTGCGGGTCGCTGTGGCTCGAATTCCCGGACACGAACGACGGCAAGCAGTTGTCGCCGATGTGCCGCCGGTTGGAGCCGCTGTTGCGCGACGCCTTACGCGACTCGCAGTTGATTACGGTCGACGACCACCCACGGTTGCCACGTCTGCGATGTCGTATTCACGTCGAAGCAGCACGCCTATGTGGCGACGAGCGCCCCCGGTTGGAATTCCTCGTGGCCGATGGGCATTCCGCGCTTGAAGATGCCGCGGGACGTGCCGTCACGTTCGACGCTCAAGTTAGCCGAAGCCTTCGACGTGTTCCTGTCCGAGGACGAGCAGTTGGCGGCTTTGCGGCCAGCGACTTCGCGCGGTCGAGGTTCGGCGCCGCCCCGGCGGGCCGACCGGCAATTGGCGGATCGCGGCATCGAGTCGACTGCCGCTTCAGGACAGAGCGGGCCCAGGACCTGAAGGGAAGCGTTGCGCGGACGATCCGCTGGTCGCGCAGGTCCGTGCGAGGAGCGGACTCACCTGGCGCCCGAAACGAGCGGTCGACTGCTCGTCTGCGACATTGTCCTGCAGCCGATCCGCATCGCGGAACTCGTCGCGCGCTGGATCGCCGATGGCGCTGCTCGACGCGCGATCTTCGAGCCTGAACTTGCCAATGAAGAAGCGCTACGACGAAGTGATCGTTGCGGGGCGCGCATGCGTGGAGATCGGCGACCGTGCGGCGTGAGGTTCGAGCCCCGGTTTCGACATCTCTACCACGAGCAGGGAAGAGGTCACCGGGCATATGGCTCGAGTCGAGTGAGCAACAACGTCGATCACTGACTAGCTGGGGCCTGACCCGGTCGGGTTTGCCGACCGCCGTCTGACAGTCGGGTTGTGGCTGTAGCCCGCACATTCGGTAAGCTTGACCCCGATCCAGCGCCGGTCACGTTGGAACGATCTGTACGCGACCGCGACCGCGAGCCCGAAAGGGCAATTCAGGGGCAGGCATGGAACACGACGACGCCGAAAAATGGATTCGACTGCTCGCCGAGCTTCGCGACGCGCAGGTTGCGAATTTGGAGGTGCAGCGGAAGCTCCTCGACATCGTCGCCGCGCAAGGCAAACGCGGCGACGAGCTAGCGGAACGAGCAAGGGTGATCGAGGGCAGTCGCAGCAGCAAGCCGCATCTGCTGGTGCAGAGGCCGTCGAATACTGTGGTTCGGCCTGCCGGTCATGGCGGCAATCCTACTGTTGTTCCTTTGGGCGCTCACGTCGGGTCATTTCTATCGATGAGTCGCCGAGTGCCTGAGGCGACTGAGGAAGTGTGGCGAATGAAGACGATCCTCGTCGTCGCCGCAGTTGTTTTTATGTCGCCGCTGAGCGATTCTCGACGCAGGAGATCGGCAAGCGCTCGGCCAAATGGGCGGGATCTACCGACTTGACCTCGACAGGTCCGGCAAGATGCCGAAGGGCCAGGGACGCGTCCGTATCGTCGTCGAACAGAATGGTCGTTTGGCCGGCTCAGCCGTGACGTTCGATACGACTGCAGCTCCCCGCCGATGCAGGTCGTCATGACGTCAGGCGACTGGGCGGACGACCAGATGATCAACGAGAAACCCGTGGCCAACAAGACGCAAGAGAGTCAGGAGGCGCGCGCCGAGTCCGGAAGGTATCATCCTGAATGGCTTGTGCGGCGTGACGATCGACACTGGACGGGCCCTTGATACGCGCGAGGGCTGGAAGCCGCTCGGCAATTTCGACGGCAGGCAGCTGCAACTCCTGCCTCGTGCGCCAGGCCGAGCGGCGGCAGGGGGCAATTCCGGCTCGGCAACTACAGCGGTGGCGCCTTTTCCGGCGCGGGCTGGGTCTTCGAATTCGACTGCATGAACCATGGCATGCGCAATCTGCGCGAGCAGGTGTCGCCGAGGGCGGCGCGATGATCCGTGACGGAAGCCTCCATGGCAAATGCGTGGTCTTCGACGGAGCGCAGCTGACCTCGGCCGGGCCGATCTACGTAACCATGTGCCCCAAGGGGTAGACAACAACATGCCCATTCGCACGATCATCCGCCAGGCCGCGTTGCGGCATCGGCGGCGGATGACGCTCGCCTCGCGACAGGACTCGAGGATGGAGCTATTTCGCGCTGGCGGTGTTTGTCATCGCGACTGCGGCGTGCGGTCAGCGCACGGAAATTGGTAGTCTTGATCGCCAATATCCAGAAGAGGGAAAGACGTCGGAGATGTTCTTCGTCGCCTGCCGGACCACAGGCGCAATAGTCGAATGGGAGTCGTAACCGACGGCCGCTTGCTCGCCACCCTCGCCGAGCGGCGCGCTGGTCGCAGATCGAACTGCTGTGAAAAGCACGCGCTCCGCTAGGTGGCGCGTACATAGGACTGGGAAGACGGAAAAATGCCACCACTCGCCTGCGCGCGCAGGACGACTCCACTGCGAGGGCGGCCGCCGGGCTAGGCCGAGGCGGACAAGGCGCTACATGGCGTGGTGTGCGACAGGCTCGATTCGTGGCGCCGGACCGCCGCGACCCTGGAGGCAGCGTTCGCCTACATCTCCGAGCTGAATTATCTCGACGTTTACCTTCACCGCTACCGGCGGGGGCAAGTGCTTTACCGGATCGGCTTTGGAGACTGCCGCCAATTCACGGGCAGGAGCGTCAGCGCAGACGTCAATTGCAGCAAGAGGATGATCAGGAAGTTCGGCGAGCAAACCTTCAACGACGGTGTGCAATCAGCCTATAAACGTCTCAAGGACGAGCCATGGACGCCGGTCCAGGACGACAAGATCGCCTCGTTGGCGCTCGACGTGGCGTGTCGGTGATGAACCGCCAATCGGAC
>CAVVEH010000003.1:0-1068498 GCA_963747265.1 uncultured beta proteobacterium
CAGATCCGTCAAGGCTGTAGATCGCACAAAGTGAGCGATGTCCATTCCGGATCGCACCGGGATGCGGGCCGACGATTCGCGACATGCTGGTATCTCAAACGTTTGGAGGGAAAGTCATGAAAGTCATCATCATTGGCGGTTCGGCTGGCGGCGCCTCGTGCGCGGCTCGCCTGCGCAGACTGGACGAAAAGGCACAGATCATCATGGTGGAACGCGGGCCGTACGTGTCGTACGCGAATTGCGGGCTGCCCTATCACGTCGGCGACGTCATCCCAAAGGAAGCGAGTCTTTTCGTCGCGGACGCGGACACGTTTCGTTCCCAGTTCGCCGTCGACGTGAGAACGGGTTGCGAAGCCACCAAGATCTCGCCGGACAAGAAGACTGTCGAGCTGCGCAACGTCGCAACCGGCGAGGTGACGACCGAGTCCTACGACAAGCTCGTGCTGTCGCCCGGCGCGCCGTCGATCCGCCCGCCCCTGCCCGGCATCGACCTCCCGGGAATCTTCGAGGTGAGGACCGTGCCCGACACGCGGGCCATCCGCGAGTGGATCGAACGAGGGTCCCTGTTCCTGTCCGGGATGCACAGGTACTCCGGCTTCCAGACGGTGAGGCCCAAGACCCGTGCGGTGGTCATCGGGGGCGGGTTCATCGGCCTCGAGACGGCGGAGAACCTCGTGCATCGCGGATTCGAGGTCACCCTCGTCGAGATGGGCGATCAGATCCTGGCGCCGCTCGATCCGGAAATGGCGCGCCTCGTCGAGGGCTATCGTGGAGCGACATGGCATCCGCCTGGCGCTCAACGACGGCGTGGCCGGATTCCAGAAGGCCGCAAACGATGCGCTCGGCTGTCCTCACCAAATCCGGCAAGTCGTATCCGGCCGACCTCGTGATCCTCGCGCTCGGCGTGCGCCCGGACACCACGCTGGCGAAGTCCGCTGGGCTGGAAATCGGCCAACGCGGCGGGATCCGGGTCGACGAGCACATGCGCACGAGCACCCCGGACATCTTCGCCGTCGGCGACGCCGTCGAAGTCAAGGACGTCGTGACCGGCGAGTGGAGTCTCATCGCGCTCGCCGGGCCGGCGAACCGGCAGGGCCGCATCGCGGCCGACGTGATCGCCGGGCGCGACTCCCGCTTCCGCGGCAGCCAGGGCACCTCGATCATCGGACTCTTCGGCGCGGCGGCCGCCTGGACCGGCGCCAGCGAGAAGACGCTCAAGCGGATCGGCGACAAGGACTACGAGAAGATCTACCTCTACCCGAATTCGCACGCCGGCTACTACCCGGGTGCGAAGCCGATCGCGATGAAGGTCATCTTCCGCAAATCGGACGGGCGCCTCCTCGGCGCGCAGGCGCTCGGCGAGGACAACGTGGACAAGCGGATCAGCGCGCTCGCGATGGCGCTCCAGATGGGCGCGACCGTCTACGACCTCGAAGAATCGGAGCTGTGCTACGCGCCGCAGTTCGGAAGCGCGAAGGATCCGGTCAATTTCGCGGGAATGGTCGCAGCCGACGTCCTGCGTGGCGACATGCCGATCAGCCACTGGGATGCCGCCGGGAACGCGTTCCTCCTCGACGTTCGGGAACCCTTCGAACTCGCCGTGGAGAGTGCGCCGGGCGCGGTCAACATCCCGCTCGGTCAACTCCGGGCGCGTCTGGGCGAGCTCCCGCGCGACCGGGAGATCCTCGTCATCTGCCGGTCCGGCCAGCGCGCCTACTCCGCGACACGGATGCTGTTGCAGAAGGGGTTCATCGCCAGAAACCTCGCCGGAGGCATGCTGTCGCGAGCCCACGCTGCAACCTTCTGGACGAGTTGACCCGGGCCCGCGAGCGGACTGCCGCATCAGCGCTGACACGATGGATCCGTTGCAATGGCTCGTCAAGGGCACGCTCGTCGTCTTCGTCGTGTCGAGCATGCTGTCGATCGGGCTGGCTGTGCAAAGAGCCGAGATCGTGGCGCCCCTGCAGAGTCCCGTGTGGATCCTTCGCGCGCTGATCGCCAACTTCGTACTGGCGCCTGCCGTGGCCCTGTCGATCGGCGCCATGCTTCCGATCGACCCGGGGTATGAGCTGGGATTGCTGCTGCTCGGCTTCGCTGCGGGCACGCCGCTGCTGCCGAAGGTCGCCGAAGCCGGCCGTGCCGACGTGGCGAGCGCGACGGCCCTGATGGTCCTGCTGATGGCGGTCAGCGTCGTGGTCATGCCGCTGGCGCTGCCGCTGTTCGCTAAGGGTGTTCAGGTGAACCCTTGGCAGATAGCGGCGCCGCTGGTTGTGCTGATGCTCGCCCCGCTCGCGCTCGGCATGGCAACGCGGAGTCTTGCGCCGCGCGTTGGCGCCAGACTCCTGCCGGCCGTGACCAAGACGTCCAACATCAGCTTTGTCGCCGTGGTCCTTCTGATCTGCCTCACGAACCTCACTGCGCTGGCCGGCGTCCTGGGCAGCGGCGCGATCGGCGCAGCGATTCTCTTCGTCTTGCTGCTGTTCGCGGGCGCCTGGGCACTGGGCGAGCCGAACCCGGCGGGCCGCCGCCTGCTCGGCTACGCGACGGCCGGACGCAACGTCGGCGCGGCCCTCGTAACCGCAGGGGCGAGCGCCGCCGAGCCCAAGTCTACCGTCATGCTGATCGTAACCGGGGTGGTCGGGCTCGTGTTGCTGGTTGTCGTCGCTGCCTGGGCTCGCCGCCGGGATCGAGCCAGGAGTTGACGAGGGCTTAGCCGACCTGAACGGAACCTCCGTCGGCTTCTCGCCTACTCGCTGCCGAACCACTTGGCGTAGATCCGCCGATACGTGCCGTCCTCGTGCAGCTCGAGCAACTGATTGCTGACGCGTTTGCGCAATGAGCTGTCCAGCGGAACCACGAAACCCACGTCGTTCTTGTCGAATTCGGGACCGACCAGCTTCACCGTTCCGCGCCCTTCGTGCGTCGAGTAGTACTTGAGGCTCGCCGAGCCGAGCAGTACGGCATCGGCCTTTTCGTCCAGCAGTGCCTGATACATCTCGTCCGTCGACGGAAATTCCTGGACGTCCGCCTCGATCTTCCGAAGATAGACTGCGGAAGTGCTGTCTGCCAGGGTCGCAACCCGTCTTCCCGGCAAGTCGCCGGGACCGTTGATTGCGCCGCGAATCTCGTCGACCGTCAGGAGCGCGGTCAGCTGAGCGGTGTAAAGCGCAACAAAGACCACGCCAGCGAACATCCAGAGCAAACCTACGACGCGCGCAAGCCATTGCCGTGGCATGACCTGCACCTGCGAGACCAGCGCCGTGGCCGCCCAAAGCATGGTATGGAAGATGCCCGGAAGATACTTCTTGGTCGGGCTCACACCGTCCTCGTTCCGGCGGTCGAGGAACCACAGCACGTGCGCCGGGATCATGATGGCGACCAGGGCCGCGAAGAGCCACACCACCGCCGAACGCGAGAACAGCAATGTAGGCCAATCCCGCAAGGGACGACTCTGCACTCCCCTGCCGGAGTCCCGCACCATGACCTGCAGTCCCACTTCCAGTATCGGATAGGTGTAATCGACGATCTTGTCGCGCTCGGTCGTGAAGTAGATCCCGGAGACGCCGATGTCGGCGTTGCCAGACCGCACCAATTCAATACATGATTTTGTGTCGGGCGCTACCTTGTAGCTCGGCTTGCGCTTCAGCCTCTTGGCGACTTCTTCCAGGAGGTCGATGCTGAATCCGGTGAGCTGATCGCCTTTCTGCATGACAAAGGGCGGAAGCACATAGGTGGCGACGCGGAGCTCCGGAGCGAGGTCCTGTGGCCAGGCGGGACTCGACCATCCCAGAGCCAAGACCAGCGCCAGGGCCACCGTCAATGCGGCGTTACGACGAACGATCCATTGATTAGTCATGTCCCGCCCCGAAGACCTTTCGCGTCTGGTTCATCATCCGCCCATGGCCAGGGCAGAGCAGAAACCCACGACGGTCCATGTTCCGGCACTCTCCGAGCGCTCATGCGCAAAGGGAATCAGCGAATTGGCCAGCATCGCCAGAATCCCGCCCGAGGCCAATGCGGCCGCGCGCGCGCCGTTGGCGCCGCCAAAAGTCGTCGCCGCGAAATTGCCGAATGCGGCAGCGACACCGCAGGCGAGCATGACCCAAAGCCACATGCCGGCGACGCGGTGCCAACTCCAGCCGCTTTCCGCGAGTCCGGCGGAGGGAGCCAGCGCCTGAGGAATGTTCGAGACGAAAACCGCTGCGAGAAATGCCAGGCTTATCTCGGTTCCTCTGGCTATCTGCACGCCGAAGATGATGGACTCCGGTACGCCATCGACGATCGCCCCGACGACGATCCCGAGCGGACCGCCGCCGCCTTCGGCGCCGAACTTACGGTCCACGTAGCGTTCGCCGAGAATGAAGATGCCGGCGCCGAACATCGTCCATAGCGCGACCTGCCACATCTGCAGAAGCTTGGCGTTCGGCAACAGATCTGCGGCAACGGCCGCAATAAGCGCGCCCGCACCGAAACCCGCAAGATTGCCGACCATGCGCCTGGGCACCTTGACCAGGAACACCGCAAGGCCGCTCAGGACCAGCGACAGCTGTGCGAGCGCGCCAAGGCTGAAGGATGTGAACATGAGTGACGTGCGACTTAGTGGGTCTCAGCCTTGAACCTGGGCCCGATCAATCTGGCGATGATCGCGAAGAAAAGACCTGCCGACAGTCCGCACATCAGGATTCCCGTCAATCCCTCGATGGGTCCGAGCATCCGCCATGGTTGCGGCAGTACGACATCGCCGTAGCCAACGGTCGCGTAGGTGACTCCCGAGAAATAGAACGCCGACTCGGCATCCGGCAGGCATCCCGCCCAAAGGAAGAACAATCCCCAGAGCCCGATCTCGGTCGCGTGGATCAGGACGAGCCCCCACGCCACTTCGATGAGCAGCAGGGTCATCGGCCAGAAGCGCGTCGGCGCGTGGGCGTGCCTTCTCACCAGCGCCACGAGCAAAGCAACCAGTCCGACGATGTGCAGAACCATGGTGATGGCCACGAGAATGAAAGCGGCGAGGATGGTCGAGAGCATCGTCGGCAGTCACCTGCAAGACTCGGGAGTGGTGGCACCTAATTGGAGCCTTCGCTATTCTACAGACAGCATTCGCACTATAAGGGGTGCTTCCGCGAGGTTCCCAATGGCGGACGTTGATCCGCGTTTCCGCGAACCTTGCCTCAGGTCAATGAGCGACCCCGGCCAAGTGTTAGGGTGATAATTTTGCGCAATATATGAGTCCCGATATCCGTCAGGGAGTCGCAAATGACTGAAATTCGCTTCCAATTTGTGATTGCGACGGCCATGCTGCTCGGCCTGGCGGGATGCGCGACGAACTATCCGCTGATGCCGACGCCGACGCTGTACACGGGGGCTCAGGCGCAGCCGCTCTTCACTCGGGCGCCCGCCGACGTTCAGGCACCGCCTCTGGACCTGCTGTTCATTACCGACCGCGCGCCCGCGACGAGCCCCGATGAGCCGGAACCGTACACGGCGGACAGGTCGCGCTCGATGGCCTTTGGATCGGCGACAATTCTGTTCGGCCAAGACATGACGTGGGACACGCTAGTCAAGCAGAGCCTGCTCGTCGAGCGTCCGACACCAACGAACCTCAAGCTCGGTCCGACGAAGGAACTCGGCCGCTATCCGCGAATTCCTTACGACGTTGCGGCGGCGCCCGCAGGGCTGACGCGCGCGCCCGCGGTCGTCGATGCACACGAAGCGGCCAACCGGGCGCTGCAGGCCGAGATCGCGCGTCGCCTCGCCTTGAGTCCGCGCAAGGAGATCGTGTTGTATGTCCACGGCGTCAGCAATTCCTTCACCGACGCAGCCTTGACGATGGGCGAGATGTGCCACTTCCTGGGGCGCGAGTTCGTTTGCGCGATCTTCACTTGGCCCGCGGGCGGCAAACACGGAATCCTGTTCGGCTACGAAGAAGACTACGAATCGAGTACATTCGCGGTCGAGCATTTGCGGAAGGCGATCCGCACCATCGCGGACACGCCGGGGCTCGAGAGAATTCATATCCTGGCCCACAGTCGCGGGACCGACGTGCTGGCCACCGCGCTGTCCGAGCTTTCCTTCGAGGCGTACATGCAGAAGACCACGCTGCCTCGGCGCCTCAAGCTCGGCAACGTCGTGCTCATGGCACCGGATCTGGACATCGAGGTGGCTCCGGAAAAGATCTTGGCGATAATCTCCGATCCCGACGCGCCCTACGGCGCGGCGCCGGATCCGCATGCGGTGTTCCAGGCCTTGCGCCCATTCCACCTCACCATCTACGTTTCCCCCGACGACAAGGCACTCGCCACGTCGGGCTGGCTGTTCGGCAGCCTTGCCCGGCTCGGCCGCGTCGACACGACGGTGCTGACGCCGGAGCAGATTGCATTGGCGAGCCGGCTGGGTTTCCTCGATGTAGTTCAGGTTCGCGGGACGACCGATCTGTTCGGACACGGCTACTTCGTCTCGAACCCGAGGGCGAGTGCTGATCTCATCGCCATGTTGAGGTACGGGCTCCAGCCCAACGAGCCGGGACGGCCGCTGGTGGAGGTCAAGCGGCCGTTCTGGCGAGTCCCATCGGAAGCCGAGGCGAAGGATGGTGCCGGAGGGGCTGACTGAGCCCAAGCGTTGCGCCCGCTCGAGCGAGCGTCCGGATGCCCATGCGACGACTGCCTGTGCGAATTGCCCGGGGTGCGGGCCTCGCCGCTCTGGCTCTGCTGATCGCGGGGATCGGAGTCTGGGGCGTGCTGCTGCTCGAGTATGCGGGGCCGGGCAATATGCTGGCCCGTCGCGTGTTGGTGGCCGGCTTCGCCGTGGCCGCTGTGGGAACGCTGATCGCGCTCTTCATGCGCCGCTGGCGCTGGCGTGCGATCGGCACGTATGGGGTTCTGTGCGCGGGCCTTGCGATCCTGTGGTCGGGCATCGAGCCGACCAACGAACGCGACTGGCAGCCGGAGGTGGCCGTGCTGCCGTACGCCACGATTGAAGGCGATCGCGTCACCGTCCACAACATCCGCAATTTCGGCTATCGCAGCGAGACCGACTTCACCCCTGCGTATTACGACAAGTCTTTCGACGTTCGGGAACTGCGATCGCTGGACGTCGTGACCTCCTACTGGGCGGGTCCGGCGATTGCCCACGTCTTCGTGAGCTTCGGTTTCACGGGGGACGACTATCTCGCCATTTCCATCGAGGTGCGAAAGCCGAAAGGGGAGGGCTACTCGACGCTCAAAGGCTTCTTCCGGCAGTACGAGCTCGTCTACATCGTGGCCGACGAGCGGGACCTCATCCGGCTGCGCACCAACTATCGCCACGATCCACCCGAGGATGTGTACATCTACCGCGTGAAGACTTCGATCGAAGTCGAGCGGCGACTGTTCCTGGAGTATATGCACGAGATGAACGAGCTGCGGACGCACCCCGAGTTCTACAACACGCTGACGACCAACTGCACGACAAACATCTGGACCAACAACCACGTCAATGCGGGGCGCGTGCCGCTTAGCTGGAAGATCCTGGCGAGCGGCTATGTACCGGAGTATCTGTATGAACAGGGACGACTGGAGACGATGGGCCTGTCGTTTCCGGAATTGCAGACAGCGGGCCCATGTCAATGCGCGCGCCCAGGCGGCTGATGGGGCGGTCGACTTCTCGCGGCGAATTCGCGCTTGGGGTGAAACGGGATCCGGCGACGGGAGGGAAGTCCCGCGGTCACTGAACTGACGATCGCGCCACGTTGCCGGCGACAATCGACGGGATGGCTCCAAGTCGACAGTTTAAGGGATAATCGCCCCGGCTTTGCGAGAAAACGGGAAAACAGACTACTTGATGCCGAGCCGCTCCATCCGGTAGCGCATGGCGCGAAACGTGATGCCCAGCAGCTTCGCCGCCGCGGTCCGGTTGAAGCGCGTCTTCTCCAGCGCCTCGTTGATCGCGGCGCGCTCGACGCGGTCGAGGTAATCCTGCAGCGGCCACTTTTCGCCGGGCGGCAGCGCCGCGTCGGCTTCGTCCGCCAGCGGCGTCAAGTGCAGGTCGTCGGCCGTGATGCGCTGCGGATCGGCGGCGAGCGACAGTCCGCGCTCGAGGATGTTCTCCAGTTCGCGCACGTTGCCCGGGAACGGGTAGCGCTCCAGCGCGGCGACCGCCTCGGCGTCGAGTTGCGCTGTGACGCCGCGCGAGAGCTTGGTGAGGATCGCGTCGGCGATCAGCGGTATGTCCTCGCGCATTTCGCGCAAACTGACGGCATCGCCAGTTCGATCACGTGCAGCCGGTAGTAGAGGTCCTGCCGGAAGTCGCCGGACTCCACGAGTGGCGCGAGTTTCTTGTGCGTGGCGCTGATGATCCGCACGTCGACCGGGTCTTCCTGCGTCGCGCCCACCTTGCGCACCTTCTTTTCCTGGATCGCCCGCAGCAGCTTGACCTGCATCGTGAGCGGCAGGTCCGCGACTTCGTCCAGGAAAAGCGTGCCGCCATTGGCGGCCTGGAAGAAGCCGTCGCGATCGGCTTCCGCGCCGGTAAACGCGCCCTTGCGGTAGCCGAAGAATTCGCTCTCCATCAGGTTTTCCGGAATCGCGCCGCAATTCACCGCGACGAACGGCTGCTCGCCGCGCGGACCGTTCAGGTGGATCGTCCGGGCGGCGAGTTCCTTGCCGCTGCCCGACTCGCCGTTGATGAACACCGGCGCCTGGCTCTTCGCGAGGCGCTCGATCAATCCGCGCACCTGCTCGATCGCCGGCGATTCGCCCAGCAGCCGGTAGGAACTCGCCGGCTGGGTCTTCTCGGGGACCTTCAACGCCTGCTTCACCAGCGCGCGCAATTGCTCCAGCGCGACGGGCTTGGCCAGGTAGTCGAACGCGCCGGCCTTCAGCGCCGCCACCGCGTTTTCCGCGCTGCCGAACGCGGTGATCACCGCGACCGGCACGTCGAGGCCCTTCTGCGTGATGTGCTCGACGACGCGCAGGCCTTCGCCGTCCGGGAGCCGCATGTCGGTGAGGCACAGGTCGAAGGGGTTCGTGTCGAGCAGGCGCACCGCCTCGCCGACGGACTGCGCGCAGACGGTGTCGAGGCCCATCCGCGACAGCGTCAGCTCCAGCAGTTCGAGCAGGTCCGGTTCGTCGTCGACGACCAGGATCTTCGGTTGGCCGCGTATTTTTCTTGCCATGATCGTCTCCCTTACATCCTCAATGGCATCAGGCCGGCTGGCCCGGCGTCAATGCCCGCTTCAATGTCATCCGGAAATGCGCGCCCGGTCCCTTGGGCAGCAGTTCGAGCGCCGCGCCGTTGGCGTCGGCCAGTTCCCGCGCAATGTACAGACCGAGGCCCGTGCCGCCCGGGCCGCGTGGTGAAAAACGGCTCGAAGATCTGCGGCCGCAACTCAGCCGGAATGCCCGGACCGTCATCGTTCAGTTCGCAGATCACGGCGTCGCCCATGTAGCCGGCGCGCGCGACGATGCGGATGCTGCCTTCCTTCTTCTGGCAATGCTGCCATGCGTTGCGCACGAGGTTCCAGACGATCTGGTTCAAGTGTCCGCGGTCGAAGATGATCAGCAGGTCGTCGGGAATCTGCATCAGCCACGCCGCCCGGCGGCATGTTTTCCGCAGGCACGATTTCGTCGATCAGCGAGCGCATGAATTCGGCGAACTGCACGACCTCCGGCTGCTGGCGGTCGCGCCGGTTCAATTGCAGCACTTCGCCGACGATGCGGTCGATGCGCTTGGCGTTGTTGCGGATCATGCCGAGCAGCCGCGCGCCCTCGGGCGCGACCGCGCCATCTTCCTCCAGCAGTTGCGCTGCCTGGTTGATCGCGGACAACGGATTGCGCACCTCGTGCGCGATCGACGCGGTCAGCCGGCCCATGGCGGCCAGCTTCATCTGCTGCGCTTCGGTCTGCGCGCGGCCCAGGTCTTCAAGGTAGATCAGCGTGCCGCCGTTCAAGCCCGACCCGATGCGCACCAGCCGCACGCGCAGCAGCCGCTGCGTCGCTTCCACCTTGAACGGCGCCAGCGTCTCGCTGAAGTCCTCCTGCCAGCGCCGCCAGTAGTCGTGCAGCGTCGTGCTGAATTCGGCCAGGCGCATGCCGCCGCGCATCCGGCCGAAGCCGCCGAGCAGTCGCGTCACCTGCGCGTTGTGGCCGCGGACGATGCCGTTCAGGTCGACGACCAGCACGCCGTCCTGCATGTCCTGGATGATGAGCCGGTTCACCTGCTCCAGGTTGGCGACGTCGATGCCGCGCTGCGCCGCCAGGTCCTCCGATTGCTTCGTGTAGCGGCCCAGCGCGACGGCGATGCCGACGGTCGTGAAATAGCCGAAGCCGATGATCCCGGTCTGGAACAGCTGCGCCCGCGCCGACCTGTCCGGTCCAGCACGCGGAACGCGTCGAGGCCCAGCAGCGCGAGCGACGCGAAGCCGGCCTGGACGAAGGCCGTCTCCTGGCGCAGCAGCCAGCCGGCCGCGGCGAGTTGCGGGAACAGCAGGATCGGCAGCGGCGCGCCGAAGCCGCCGCCCGCGAACATGATGAGGCCCAGGAAGAACACGTCGCCGACGAGCAGGCCGAACAGCATGTGCGGCAGCGGCAGCGGCAGCCGCTCCTGCTGCACCCACCAGAATGACGCCAGGCCGAAGACGAAGTACAGTCCGACGCCGGTGATGAACGCGTTGGGCGTGGCGATGTTGAGGAGCTTGGGGTCGACCAGCAGCGCGGTGCCGAGCAGCATCGCGGCGCACACGGCGCGATAGAGGCCGACGATCCACAGGATGCGCCGGCCCGAATCGCTGAGCGACGACGGGAAGCGGCGGCGGCTCGAACGGCGGGATGGCGGGGGCGGGCTGCTGCATCGCGATGCAGAGTAGGGCGCCCGTACCGTCAAGCCGAGGTTGCGCTTTCGGTTGGGGCAGGCCGGGTCGCCACAACGATACCCGTCCGGCGGCGGTCGTGGCATCCGTCCGGGGCAGAAATACCCCGCAATCGACGCATTCGATCATGGCGGTGGCGGCGGGCCCGCGCGAATTGCCCGCGCCCGGAGCGTCCTTGCGGCGGGCGCGCACCTTGGCCACGTTCCACAGCCGCAGCGCGAACAGCACGCCGAAGACGACGACCAGCCAGAAGACGATCTTGCCCATTACAGGATCTTGCCCGGATTCATGAGGTTGCGCGGGATCGAGCGCGGCCTTGACCGCGCGCATCAGGTCGAGTTCGACGGCGGACTTGTAGCGCATGAAGCTCGGCCCGCTTCAATTGTCCCACGCCGTGCTCGGCGCTGAAGCTTCCGCTGCAAGCGCGCGACCAGATCGTGGACGATCCGGTTCGCGGCCTCGCCATTCGCCAGGAACGACGCCGCGGCAACGCCTTCGGGCGCGGACAGGTTGTAGTGCAGGTTGCCGTCGCCCAGGTGCCCGAACACGACCAGGCGCGACCCGGGAAATGCGCGCGGCGAGCGCCGCGCCGCATTCGGCCATGAAGTGCGGGAATCGCGGACACGGGCAGCGAAATGTCGTGCTTGATGTTCGGTCCTTCGCGCCGCTGCGATTCGCTGATGTTTTCGCGCAGCGCCCACAGCTTTGCCGGCCTGATCGCACCGATTGCGCGACCACCACATCGCGCGCGACGCCGTCGGCTACCGCTGCGGCAAGCGCGGCTTCCGCCATGGCCGCGCAGCGGCGCGTCGGCGGCGCTGTCGTCGGCCTGGATCAGCGCGTACCACGGATGCCCGGGCAACGGGTTCGGGCAGCGCCGGATGGTGCTTGAGGCGACAGCGACAGCGCGAAACCGCTCATCAGTTCGAATCCGGTCAGGCGATCGCCCAGCGCCGCCTTCAGCCGCGCCAGCAATGCGACGGCCGCGTCGACCGACGGCAAGCGCGCACAGCGCCGTGACGCGCGTGCGCGGCGCGGGAAAGAGCTTCAGCGTCGCGGCGGTGACGATGCCGAGCGTGCCTTCGCCGCCGATGAAGAGTTGCTTCAGGTCGTAGCCGGTGTTGTCCTTGCGCAGGCCGCGCAGGCCGTTCCAGATGCGGCCGTCGGCGAGCACGACCTCCAGTCCCAGCGTGAGGTCGCGCGCGTTGCCGAAGCGCAGCACGGCGGTGCCGCCGGCGTTGGTCGACAGGTTGCCGCCGATCGTGCAGCTGCCTTCGGAGGCCAGCGACAGCGGGAACAGCAGGCCGGCGTCGGCCGCGGCCTGCTGCACCGCCGCCAGCGGCACGCCGGCTTCCGCCGTCATCGTCGCGTTCGACGCGTCGAGCGCGCGAATGCGATTCATGCGCGCTGAGCGACACGCACGACTTCCGTCCCGGTCGCGTCCGGCGTCGCGCCGCCGCACATGCCGGTATTGCCGCCTTGCGGCACGATGGCGACGCCCGTGCTCGCGCACACGCCGCGACCACGCGCGCGACCTCGTCGGTCGTCGCCGGCCGCACGACGGCGAGCGTCGCGCCATGGTAGCGGCCGCGCCAATCGGTCAGATAGGGCGCGACGTCGTCGGCCGCGGAAAGCACGTTCGCGTCGCCGACGATGGCCGTGAGCCGTGTCGTGCACGGTTGCGCCAAGTTCCGCCATGGGGGAGGATATTAGCAAATGAGCGAGGCGCACCGCCCTGCGCCGAGACCCACGACAGGAGGAGCCCCATGAGCAGCGACAACAAGAATCCCGGCGCCGGCACCCGGCGCCTTTCCGTTCTCGCCGCAGGACGCGATGGAGTTCATGCAGAAGATGTGGAATCCGCTCGGCGTGCCCATGCCCGGGATTGGCATGCGCCGCGGTGCCGCCGCAGCCGCCATGCCGGGCGCGATGCCGTTTCCGAATCCCGCCGCGATGTTCGCGGCGCTCGACCCGGTGGAAATCGACCGCAAGATCGCCGAGCTGCGCATCATCGAGAACTGGCTGACGATGAGCGTGTCGATGATGCAGATGAGCATCAAGACGATGGAACTGCAGAAGGCGTCGCTCGAGGCGATGCGCGGCTCGATGGGCAATCGCACCAGGAAGTGAAATTCCAAGATCTCCGGAGAAAGGTCAGACATGAGCTCTGACGCTTTACTACGGATCAGGATCGCCGTTTGCGTGGCGCGCGCAGTTCGCGCTGGAGCACAAGGCGCTTGCCTACGAGCTGCAAGGTGCTGTCGTTTGCGGCCGGCGACACGCGCAAGCCGGAGTTCGTCGCGCTCAATCCGCGCCACCAGGTGCCGGTGCTGGTCGACGGCGACTTCGTGCTCTACGAATCGAACGCGATCGTCGAGTACCTGGACGAAGCCTATCCGGGTCGCGGTGCGCCGCTCTTTCCCGGCGATGCCCGGCAGCGCGCGCTGGTGCGCCGGCTGATCGAGGAGGTCGACAACTATTACTACAAGGCCACCGACCAAGTCCTCACGCAGGCGTTCTGGAAGAAGCCGGAGGAGCGCGAGCCGGACAAGATCGCCGAGGGCCGCAAGGCCGTCGTCGAGGAAGCTCGTTCTGTTCACGAAATCGATGCGCGGCGAGTTTCTGGCCGGGCCGCTGTCGGCCGCCGACTTCACGCTGTATCCGCTGGTCGCGGCGCTGTGGCGCGCCGAAATGAAGCTGCCCGATCTCGATGCGGCCGGCATGCTCACGCCGGAACTGCGCGCGTGGAAGGAGCGCATCGAGGCGTTGCCCTATTTCGACAAGACGATCCCGCCGCACTGGAAGGCCCCGCCGGCGTGATCGCGCGGCCCGGCGGTCACGGCAGCGCGAAGTCGGGCGAGCCGGTCTGCCACAGCAGGAACGCGAAGAGGTCGGTGGTCTCGTCGACCATCTGGGCCGAGCTGCCGGTACCGTGGCCGCTGTCGAAATCCACGCGCAGCAGGACCGGCTTGCCGCTGCCGCCCGACGACTGCGCTGACGGCCTGCAGGCGCGCGGCCATCTTGCCCGGGTCCCAGGCGTCGACGCGCGCATCGCGAAATCCGATCGTCAGCATCGCGGCCGGATACGCGACGCCGTCCTCGACGCGCGCGTAGCTGCTCATCGCGAGCAGGTCGCGCAAGCCTTCCTCGGTGGCGACCGTGCCGAATTCGGGTACGTTGGCCGGAGCCGGCGGCGCCGGTTTCGCTGCGCAGCGCGTCGTGAAAGCCGGACTGGCTGACCATCGCGGCAAACAGTTCCGGGCGCTCCACCATCGCATTGCTGACGGTGAGTCCGCCGGCGCTGCTGCCGAGGAGCGCGAGCTTCGCCGGCGCCGTCCAGCGTTCGCCGATCAAGCCATTGCGCGCACGGCAATGAGGTCGCGCCACGAGTTGGGCTTGGTCGGCGTGATAGCCGCCGCGATGCCAGTCGTCGCCCAGCTCGCCGCCGCCGCGCACGTGGGCGACCGCATAGACGCCGCCTCGTTCCAGCCACGACGAGGAGCGACGGCCAGAACTCCGGCGACTTCGCTGATGCCGTACGCGCCGTAGGCTTCGAGCAGCAGCGGCGCGCTGCCGTCGCGCGCCACGTTCTTCGGATACACGATCGTCAGCGGCACGTCCGACGCCATCGTGGCTCTTGACCATGACGTCCGTTGACGACGATGCCGCTCCAGTCGGACACGGCGCGCGGCAGCAAGTCGTGCGCGTGACGGACGCCGGTCTTGCCGTCGACGACGTAATAGGCCGGCGACTCGGTCCAGCCCGCCAGGCGCACCAGCGCGCCGGCGCGCAGCGGGTCGGTGACGAGTTCCTCGACCGCGCCGCGAAACGGCAGCTTCACCTCGGTGCCGCGCGCGATGCCGGCGGTCTTGGGCAACGCGGCGGGCGACTTGGGCCGTTGCTCGCCTGCGCCTTGCCCTTGGCCGCGGGCGCGGCGGACGCTTCAGTTTCACGTTGTATTCGAGCCGGCGCAGCGCGTCGTATCCCGCGTCGGTCTCCTGCACGTACAGCGCGTCCTTCGCCACGCCGACGCCGCGCAGCACGCGCTCCGACGGCGGCACGACGACCTCCGCGCCGGCAAGCGAGTAGGGACGCGGATCGCGCAGCGACCAGCGCACGACCTGGTAGCGTGGCGCGTTCTCGTGCGTCAGACAGGTAGATCCACTCGCCGCGCAGGTCGAAGTCGGTGATTCCCTGTTCGGCCGTCGCGAGCTTGCGCCACGGTGTCGCCGCGCCGCGCAGTTGCGTCAGCGGCGCGACGTAGAGCGTGACCTCGTCCTGCACGCCGTGGCTGACGACGCCGATGGCGAACGGCGACACCGGCGACACGTGGACGGTCGGCGTGTCGTCAGCGTCGATGGCGATGGCAGGATTGAGACCGCCGCCGAAGATCGCGACGTCGGTCACGCTTCCGTCGCGGCGTAAAGGTTCGCATGTAGGCGCGGCTGCCGCGGATCTGGTCGGCGACCGGTTCGCCTTCGGTGCGGTCGCGCTGCTGCGTGTAGAAGAGGATTTCGCTGTCGAACCGCCACGCCGGATTGGCGCCGCGCGCGCGCGGAATGGGCGCGCCGATCTGGGTGCGCGTCGCGACGTCGATGACGTGCAGTGTCGCGTCTTCGGTGCCGCCCAGCGCCACGCCGAACGCCAGCCGCTTGCCGTTGGGCGAGACGGCGAAATATTCGATGGCCGCCGCCTGGCCGTCGCCGGTCGTATTGCGCGGGATCGACGAGGAGACGTTCGGCGCCGTTGATGCCGTCGCGCAGATACAGGCTGGAACCTGGATTCGTCCGGCGCCCGCTTCAGGTACACGAGAATGTCGCCGGCGGTCTGCATGTCGCGCACGTGCGTGTCGCCGTTCAATTCCGCTCAGCCGCCGATACAGCGCGTCGCGACCGGGAAGGGCGTCGAGGATGCTGCGCGTGTAGTCGTTTTGCGCGTGGAACCACGCGACGACGTCCGGCGTTCCGATCATCCTCCAGCCAGCGATAAGGATCGTAGAGCGTGCGGCCGAAGAGCGACTCGATGGTGCGTCGTACGGCGTCTCCGGCGGCGTCAGGTCGAGCGCCGATGCGCAAGCAGGAAGCGCCGACCGCGAACGCCAGCGCCGACGAGCGTCGCGCGAACCGCGCCGCTACATCATTCGCGAGTACCGAGCCACGCTGTCCCGGCGCGAAGCGCATGGACGCTGCAGCCGATCGGCATCGAGCGATCAGATACGCCGTGTCGAGCGGCGCCGCGTCGAGTTCCACGCGGAACGTCCGCAGCTCGTCGCGCCGGAACGCATGGACGGCGAGCGGCACCCCGCCAGGCTGTTGCAGCAGCTTCTCGATGCAGATCGCGGAGATCGCCTTGATGCCGTCGATGGCGACGAGCGTGTCGCCGGCCGACAATCCGGCGCGGCTTGCCGGCCCGCCGCGGAACACGTGCGTCAGCTTCGAGGTCGGGCGCGACACGCGCGCCGAGCGTGCTGCGCGCGGTGTCGTCCGGTGCCGCCTTGCCGCCGCGGTCCTTGGGCCCGGTTGCCGCACGCAGCTGCAGCGAGACGCCGAAGTCGGCCAGCAGGCGTGCCAGCGGTGGGTCGTCGGTGCCGAACACGTAGCGCGTGAAGAAGTCGCCCAAGTCGTGTCCTGCCAGCTCGCTCGCCAATTTCTCGATGCCGTCCTCCGGCACGCCGATGCCGGGGTGTCCGTGCCGGATCCACAACGCGCGCATCAGGTCGTCGAGCGACGCGCCGCTCGACGTGCGCAGCGTGAGGTCCAGCGCAAGCGCGACGAGCGAACCCTTCGCGTAATAGCTGACGATCGCGTTGGGCGAGTTCTCGTCCTGCCGGTAGAACTTGATCCACGCGTCGAAGCTCGACTCGGCGACGCTTTGCGCCAGCCGGCCGGGACCGCGCAGCACGGTCGTGATCGCGCGTCCGATGAGCTCGAGATAGCGCGATGCCGGAATGAGGCCGCAGCGCACCAGCGCCAGGTCGTCGTAGTACGAGGTGATGCCCTCGAACGCCCACAGCTGCCGCGTGTAGTTCTCGCGCGCGAGGTCGTAGGGTACGAATGCTTCGGGCTTGATGCGCTTGACGTTCCACGTGTGGAAATATTCGTGGCTGGCGAGACCGAGGAAGCCCAAGTAGTCGTCGGTGATCTTTTCCACGCCGGGCTTCGGCAGGTCGTCGCGGCGGCACAGGAGGCTGGTGCTCGCGCGATGTTCGAGTCCGCCGTAGCCGTCGCCCACGGCCATCACCTGGAACAGGTATCGGTCGAACGGCGCCGGGCTGCCCGGTGCGCCGCCGAAGAGATCGATGTGCCATTGGCACACACGCGTGAGGTCGGCGGCGAGCCGCGGCAGGTCGGCATCCGCTTGTCCGCTGATCGCGATGTCGTGCTGCGCGCCGCCCGCCGTGAACGTCGCGGCCACGAACGTGCCGGTTTCGACCGGATGGTCGATCAATTCGTCGTAGTTCTCCGCGCGATAGCGGCCGAAGCCATACGGCGGCGCATCGGCGGACGGCAGCGTCGTCGCGACCCGCCACTCGCCGAACCTGGGGTCTGGCGGCGCGATGTCGACGGTGCAAGGGGCATTTTCACGCCCGACCGGACAGAGGAACATCGATGCGCCGTTGAAGTAGCCGCGCGTGCCGTCGAGATAGGCGGTGCGCACCGACAGCTCGTACGCGTACACCTGCGCCACGACGATAAGCGGGCCGAAGCAGGGCGCGGCGCGCCACACGTCCTTGGCTTCCTTGGTGATCGTGACTTCCCCGCTTTCCGCTTCCGCGCGCACCGATACGAAGTGCCGCGCGAACTCGCGGATCAGGTAGCTGCCCGGCGTCCACGTCGGCAGCCGGAAGCGTTGGCCCGCGGGATCCGGGTCGACGATCGTCACGCTCACCTGGTACAGATGTGCGTGCGGATCGAGCGGGACGATGTGGTACTGCGTCGGCGGCGCGATGGAGGAGGGCAAACGGAGTCCTTTGGTGACGGATCAGGAAAGACACGCCGGCCGGCAAGACGTTCCGCCGCGGCGACAGCTACTCGTCATCCCGCCCCATTTCGCGCAGGAATGCTCTGCGGTTCGGCGGTGGTCAGGACGACGTCGTCCCACGCCTTGGTCGGCATCGATACCGGCGGCAGGTTGAGGATCGTCAGGTCCAACGACCCCAACGCCAACTCCGACGCATTGAGCGCCTCCGCGAGTGCCATGCGAAAGTCGCGCGCTTGTTGAAAGCGATCGTCCGGCGCCTTGGTAAGCGCCTTCGCGAACAGCGAGTCGATGGTTCCCGGAAGGTGATACGAAGCGACCTGCGACGGCGGCATCGCGTCTACCTGGCAGATCTTGTACATGAGCGTGTCCACGGCGCCGACGAAGGGCTTCACGCCCGTCAGCAGGTCGTAGGATACGACCGCCGCACTGAAGAGGTCCGAACAGTGGTCGCTCGGCTTGCCCATGCGTTGTTCCGGCGACATGTACGCAGGCGTGCCGAGCACGGCGCCGTCCAACGTGAGTTCGGACGCGTCGATGCGCGCAATGCCGAAGTCGGCCACTTTGAGCTCGCCGTTCGCGGTCATGATCAGGTTGGCGGGCTTGATGTCGCGGTGCGCGACGCCCTTCCCGTGCGCGAACTCCAGCGCCTGCAGGAGCTGACCCATGATGTTGACCAGTTGCCCCAGCTCGAAGTTGACGTTGCACTCGAGGTATTCGCGCAGGCCCATGCCGTTGAAGTATTCCATCGCGATGAACGCGATCTCCTCCCCTTCCCCGTACTCGCCTTGACCTGCGTGTTGGTGTAGGGGCGGGAAGCCAGCGCCGCCTCCATCATCGGGCGCGCGTGCTGCAGCACTTCCTCGCGAGCGCTTTTCTGCAGTACGTTGTACGAAACGTAGCTCGAAATCACAAGGCCGACCAGGAATATCGCCAGCAGCACCAGATTGAGTTTCCAGATAAGCCTCACGATGGGCTCCCAAAGGACCGCGACAGGTTATCGGCGACCGTCATTTTGCCTCGGCCGGAACCTTGTGCATGCATTTTTTTCCGGATGCAGGACGCGATCCCATTCGGGATAGCGCGCAATGGGAAGGGACTTTCACAGGGGATTCCGCACTCGCGGCCACCAGTCGCTGACGCCACCGGACACTAGGCCAGGGCGGGCGAGGGCGTCAACGCGATAAAACCGCAGACTTATGGGCAAATGAGGTTGGCGCCCCGAACACGAATCGAACGTGCGACCTGCCCCTTAGGAGTCGTTAGGGACTGGGTAGCGCCAAACTTTACGAGGCTTTTCGATAACGGCATATTCTCCTTTTAAAATAATGACTTGTCGGAATAGATCGCCGCCCCGACCTTATTTGAGCACCGCTCTTTTTTGAAGGGACCGAAATGCCGAAGCTCACCCGGCCATTGTCGCTACTACGATCCGGCTCGCACGTGGGACGGGACCAGCAATTCCGGCGCCAGCCTGAAGGCACTGGAATTGCTGGGGCGGCGGCTCGGCTGCTCGCTCCATGGATGCGACATAACCGGCACAAACGTGTTTTTTGTTCGTGCCAATTTGAAGGCGAACTTGTTCGCCGAGCCCTTTACCTCGGAAAATCACTACGAGCCGCCTCGCAATGCGTTGTTGTCTCGCCGCGGGCAGCAAATTTTCGTTTTGGACAAGACGCCCGGCTGATCGCGACCAAATGCGCCCGCGCTGTTTCGACGGGTTCAGCCCGCTGGCGCCTTCAGTCCGCGAACCCGGTAGGCCTGCACGGGACGGCGGAATCCCTTCAACGTCAGTGATTCCGGCGGATCGACGTCGATCAACACGTCGACACCGGCGTGCACGCGCTGCGAGATGAGGATCTGGTCGCCGGGTGCCTCGCCGCACAGGCGTGCGGCGAGGTTGGTCACCGTCCCGATCGCGCTGTAATCCCAGCGTCCCTCGAACCCGATCGCGCCAATAGTCGCAAAGCCCTGCGCGACGCCGATGCCAAGGCTGAGATCGTATCCGCGCTGGACCCAGTCCTTCGCCATCTGGCCGATGCGGTCGCGAATCGCCAATGCCAACCTCACCGCGCGTTCCGCCGGATTCGGTATCGGCAGCGGATCGTTGAAGAGAATCGTCATTCCATCGCCGGTGAAATGCTCGAGGGTGCCGTCGTACTCGATGATGATCTCGCCGGTGGCCTGGTGATATTCGCGCAGGACACCCATCACCTCTTCCGGCTCCGCGACCTCGGCAAATGCGGTGAAGCCGCGCAGATCGAGAAAAACGACCGTGATTTCGCGGCGATGGCTCTTCAGCGGATCGTCGGTGCCGCCGTTGACGATGAGCTCAGCGAGCGACGGCGAGAAGAAGCGCCGCAGGCGGCCGACCCGCTCGAGCTCGCCGACCTGCTCGGCGACGCGCCGCTCCAGCGAAACGTTCAACTCCTTGACTTCGGCGGCAAGAGCCTCAGCCTTGTCGTGCAGGCGCTTGATCCGGAGCATCGAGCGCACCCGAGCGGCCAGTGCCGCATGGTCGACCGGCTTGGTGAGGTATTCGTCGCCGCCGGCCTCGAGCCCCGCGACCACGTCCTTCGAATCGGCCATCGCCGTCACCATGATGATCGGCGTGAACGGAAACGCGGCGTCCGCCCGCAGCCGCCGGCACACCTCGAAGCCGTCGAGCTTCGGCATCATGACGTCGAGCAGGATGAGGTCGGGCGTGTGCTTCCGGGCGCACGAGAGCCCCTCCTCGCCGTCGGCAGCTGTGATGATTTCGTAGCCCTCGGCCGCGAGGCGGGTCTGGAGGACCTTGACGTTCATCGCGTTGTCGTCGACGATGAGGATGCGAGGAGGTGTTCTCACCGTCGATAGTCCTAGCGGGCGAGGATAATATACGGCCTTGACCGGCGACGCACAAGGAACGATAGGGACGGAGCGGCGGGAGCGAAGTGCCATCTTCACTCGAAAATCTCTCGTCAGCGGGGAATCCGGAAATCGGACTCGAGCAATTTGCCGAGCGCGTCCAGAGTCGAACCCCGCTGCGGTTCGTGGTGCGATGGGTCGCGGGCATTCGCGCGTCGGTCCATACCAAGCTCCTCGCGGCATTCCTAATCGTCACGGCTCTTTTCATCGCGATGGCACTGGTCAGCTTCCAGACCATCGTCAACGCTACGCATCAGAGTGAGCAGCTCGACGAGGCGCACGAACTTGTCAGCCTGGCGCAGCAGGGCGAGAGCGCGCTGGCGAGGCAGATGCACTACACCGACATGGCCCTGCTTTCGCAGGACGAGGTGGCGATCGCCAAGATTCTGCGCGAGAACAACCAATTCAATGACAGGCTGGCCAAGGTCGAGGCGGCGGGAACTGCCGATCCCGCCCTGGTCGAAGACATCAGATTGTCGCAGGACGAGGCGATGTCCGTCGTTGCTGACATGGCCAATGCGATCCGCGACGGCAAGCTCGGCTCGGTCACCGCTACCCTCCTGCGTCGTCAGGAGCGGCTCGACAGCGAAATCACGGCACGCGTAGGGCGCCTCGTTGCGGTGCAGCAGGAACGAATGGCGCGGCTTCGCGACAGCGTCATCGCCGCCAACCGCCGCTCGCTGATCCTGACCGCGGCCTTTGCGATAACGGCGGTCATCCTTGCGCTGGGATGCGGCTTCGTGATTTCGTGGTCGTTCATACTTCCGGTCCGAGAGGCGCAGGAGTTTCTGGAAAAGGTCGCGGGAGGCAAATTCGGCGGACGCATCGACGTGCCCAATCGCGACGAGTTCGGCATGCTGGCGGAGCGGATCAACCACATGAGCCAGGAGTTGCAGCGCTTCGACACGGATCAGCGAAATGCGGCCGCCGAGCTCGGTCGCCTCAATCAGCAACTTGCGCTGACGAGCAAGGCGAAGTCCGAGTTCCTCGCCAACATGAGCCACGAGCTGCGCACGCCGATGAATGCGATTCTCGGATTCACTGAGATGCTGATCGACGGCCTCTACGGCGACGTCCCAACGGATCTGAAGGAGCCGCTCACCGACATCCAGGTCAACGGCCGCCACCTGCTTCGTCTCATCAATGACGTGCTCGACCTCTCCAAGATCGAGGCGGGCCGCATGGAGCTGGCGCTCGGCGAATATTCGCCACGGGAAGTTGTCGAGATCGTCTACGTGTCGCTGCGCTCGCTGGCCACCGAGAAGGGCCTGGAGTTCGGGACTGACGTTCCGGACGGACTTCCCGTCGCGTTCGGCGACAGCGGGCGCATGACGCAGTGCCTGATGAATCTCGCCGGTAACGCGATCAAGTTCACGCGGGAGGGGAAGGTCGAGATCGGTGTGCATCGCGTCGGAGACGATCTCGTCTTTGGTGTTTCCGACACCGGGATCGGAATCCCGAAGGAGGAGCTGGAGAACGTGTTCGCCGAATTCCAACAGGTCGATTCTACGGTCACGCGGGAATTCGGAGGAACTGGACTCGGACTCAGCATCACCAAGAAATTCGTGGAGATGCACGGAGGCCGCATCTGGGTCGAAAGCGAGATCGGCAAGGGATGTGTCTTCTACTTTGCCGTGCCGCTCCGCGCGAAAGGCGGTGACGCATGAGTGAACAGACGATCCTCTACATCGAGGATAACGAGTACAACCGCAAGATCGTGCAACAGTTGCTGAGCCGCACGACCTACCGGCTGATCGAAGCGATGGACGGCGAATCCGGAGTTGCAATGGCGCAGAAGGAGCTGCCGGATCTCATCCTCATGGACGTGCAGTTGCCCAAGATGTCCGGCCTCGACGCGACGAAGGTCCTGAAGGCGGACCCGCGCACCGCTGACATCCCGATCATCGTGATCACCTCGTTCGCGCTGAGCGGCGACCGGGAGAAGGCATCGGAAGCGGGTGCCAGCAACTATCTTGCGAAGCCATACAGCCCACGCGAACTTCTGGCAATGATCCGCGAGGTGCTGCCCGAACGCTGATGGACGAATCGGAGGTGCATGATGATCAAAGCCATTCGAGTTCCGCGCAACGCCGTTTACGCCGCGATCGCCTTCGGTCTCGGACTGACCGGGATCGACACTCGCGCCGCCGGCGACCAGGCCGAGCAATTCACCCCGGAATTCCGGCAGATTCATTCGACGTTCGACGCAAAGCACTCGCCGAAGATCGTCGCGCCCGACTCCGTCAACCGCGGCGACTGGTTTACCGTCACGGTGAGCGTCGGCGCCGGTTCGCAGCATCCCTCGCTGTCGGAGCATTCGATCCGCTACATCGCGCTCTACAAGGACTCGGTCGAGATCGCGCGGGCGTACCTCCACCCGGTCTACTCGTCGCCGACCGTGACGTTCACGATTGCGCTGGACGAGGGAGGAACGTTGCGGGCGCTGGCCGAGCCCAACCATTCCGCCGCGTGGGAGACCTCGAAGAAGATCGAGGTCAAGCCCTGAACCCCTGCGTCAGGGAGCCTTCATCTCGACGGTGACCCGACCGGCCTGCTTGTCGGTGATGGTGACGGTCGCCTGCGACGTACCCAGGCGCTCATGCCAGATCTGCAGCTTGTACTGGCCGGGCGGGAGATTGTCGAAGGCGAATTGCCCGTCGGCGCCGGTGATCACGTAGTAGGGATTCGCCGCCACGACGACCCAGCCGACCATCCACGAGTGGAGGTCGCAGTTGATCCGCACGACCTCGGGCTTGGCGAAGGTGACGGGGATGGTCCTGCTCTTGGGCTGCGTGCGATTGAACGACACGTTGAGCTTCGGCGTGGCGTGGATGTTGTGGAGCAGGCGGTCGCTGTTGAGGAAGTCCACGATACCGCCCGCGGGGACGACGACGACGCGCGGAACGAAGACACATCCGTTCTGGTCCATCTCGACCTTGGTCGGCAGCGCCGGCGCGGTGGCTCCAGCGGGCGGATTCTCGATCCACACGACGGCGTTCCGCAGCTCCTTCTGCGGAGACAGCAACAGGTCGCCCGGATCCTTCTCGTTGCCGCATACATACTGATCGATCGTCACCTCGATTTTCTTCTGCGCGGGAACCGGCCCCACGAAGACCACCTTGCCCTTGATCGAAGCGGCGAGGCCGATGCCCGGCGCGCACAGCATCACGGCCAGTACTGCAGAAAGGCAGCCCGCGAATCGCATTCTTTTCATTCGAAACTCCCGATCAAGTGGGCCCGCAAGGAGCATCAAGGCAACAGGCGCATGGATGCCTGGCCCTAGAGTTTGATTGAGCCCGCCGTAATGGCGGGCTTGTTCTGGGGGTCACCGGTCACTCACAATCCGCTATGGCTTGAGCTTCGGCGAGCTGCTTTGATGCCCGATCCATCTGTGTAGCAATTTTGCCTAGCTGAAGTGAGGTCTCTTCGGTCGCGTCACGCTTCCGTTGTTCGAGCCTAGCCAACTGCCTTATCGCGCCGCGCTGAATGTTGAACCTACGCCACCGGTGATTGTTAGAAATGCCGCAAATACGACACATGCTCCAATCGTATAGTGCCCACCGATCATTTGCACGAGAAAAAAGAAGGCGAAGGCCGAGGCAGGAACCAACAACATGAGTGGAAACTTTTGTTGCACCGACGTGTCTCGTTTCTTGACAAACGTCTCGATGCGAGCATCAGCTAACCTATCTTCGAGTCCCCAAAGCGACAGACGAGAGTGAAAGGCGCATTCGTTTGGGCGTATACCATCGTGGACGCACGGAACAGAACACACAGCCGGAATTGACGCATCGAAGGCTCCCCACTCCATTGTCGTCATTGGCACCCCGAACAGGAATCGAACCTGTGACCTCATCCTTAGGAGGGACGCGCTCTATCCACTGAGCTACCGGGGTGTTGGCGCGCATCTTAGCGTACCGTCTAGCTTTACGTTCACCGCGCTATTACCGCGTCAATTCTGTCTTTTCCCTATGAGACCTGTCGCTTAGGAGGGGGCTGCTCTATCCGCTGAGCTATCGGGGGACGCTTAAGCCAGACGCAGGCGATTTTACCGGAACGGCCCGAAGCGCCTAAACTTCACGCCGAACCGCCTTCTTCCATCCTCATGTACGCCGAACTGCTCAAGGGATTTCTGCCAATCGACTGGATCGCGCTCGCCATCTTCTTTGTGGGCTGGGGCACCTATGGCTATTACGCGGACCACCGGACCCGCGGCCTTCGCGGATTACGCGGCGTCACGCACCGGCACCGGCTCGCGTGGGGGCGGCAGATGGCCCATCGCGAAAACCGAATCGTCGACTCGTCGCTGATCGGCAACCTCGTGCAGAGCGTTTCGTTCTACGCCAGCACGACGACGTACGTCATCGCCGGCCTGATCGCGGTCGCGGGCACCATCGACCGGCTTGTCGAATTGACCGCCGACCTGCCAGGGGGCCACGCGGCGGCGCGCCAGGTGATGGAGGTCAAGGTGATCCTGCTGGTTGCCATCTTCATCTTCGCGTATTTCAAGTTCACCTGGTCGCTGCGCCAATTCAATTTCGTGTCGATCCTGGTCGGCGCCGCGCCGGGCCCCGGCACGCCGGACAATGAACTCGAGCGCTCGGCGGAGCGATTCTCCCAGCTCAGCACGCTTGCCGGCGACGACTTCAACCGCGGTATTCGCGCGTACTACTTCGGCTTCGCCGCTGGCACGTGGTTCGTCTCCCCGTACCACTTCATCGCGTTTACGCTGGTCATCCTGGCCGTGCTGTGGCGGCGAGATTTCCACTCCGCGGCGCTGCGCGTCCTGTCGGACTGACGTGCTCGCCTGGCTCCGTCCGGACGCACCGTTTCCCCCGCTCACCGCGGCGCTCGCCGACCCCAACGGCTTGCTCGCCGCCGGCGGCGACCTCTCGCCCGAGCGGCTGATCGCCGCCTACCGCCGCGGCATCTTTCCGTGGTTCTCCGCGGGGCAGCCCATCCTGTGGTGGAGTCCCGATCCACGGATGGTGCTGTACGTCGACGAGTTCCGCGTGTCGCGGTCGCTGGGCCGGCGCGTGCGGCGGCACGAGTTCGAGATCCGCATCGACACGGCGTTTCGCGACGTCATCGACAGCTGCGCGATCATGCCGCGCGACGGCCAGCGTGGCACCTGGATTACGCCGGAGATGGTCGACGCCTACTGCGAGCTGCACGCCCGCGGGATCGCGCATTCGGTGGAGAGTTGGCGCGACGGGCAGCTGTGCGGCGGGCTCTACGGCATGGCGCTGGGGCGCGTGTTCTTCGGCGAATCGATGTTCGCGCGCGAGACCGACGCGTCCAAGGTCGCGCTCGTCCATCTCGTCGCGCTGCTGCGACACTTGGACGTGCCGCTTATCGACTGCCAGCAGGAGACCGCCCATCTGGCAGTCGTTTGGCGCGCGGCCGATCCCCCGCGCGGCGTTTGCGGGGCATCTTGACCGAATTGATACACTCGACCGAACCGGTGGCCGGGTGGCGCGCGGGGGCATTCGAGGCATCCGAGATCGAGCTGCGATGAGCAAGCTGAACGACCTTCCCCTGACCTCGCTGCAGTTCTACGCGACGGCTCCGTATCCCTGCAGCTACCTGCCCGACCGGGCGGCGCGCTCCCAGGTGGCCACCCCGAGCCACCTCATCGATACCCGCGTCTACAGCGAACTGGTCCGCCTGGGCTTTCGCCGCAGCGGCGCCTTTACCTACCGACCCTATTGCGATCATTGCCGGGCCTGCGTCCCGGTGCGGGTCCCCGTGGCCGATTTCCAGCCGGGGCGGACGCAACGGCGAATTCTCCGGAGTCACGCGACGTTAACGGCAGTTAGGCGTGAATTAGCGTACGATGCCGAACATTACGCGCTGTATTTGACCTATCAACGGTACCGGCATCCCGGCGGCGGCATGGACCAGGACAGCCGCGAGCAGTACCAGCATTTCCTGCTCCACAGCAACGTCGCGACCGATCTCGTACGAGTTCCGGGACGAAGGCGGCCTGCGGATGGTCAGCCTGGTCGACCGGCTGGTCGACGGCCTGTCGTCGGTCTACACGTTCTTTGACCCCAGCGTCGCCGGGATGAGCTACGGCACCTACAACGTGCTGTGGCAGATCGAGCGCTGCAAGGCCCTGGGCTTGCCGTACCTCTACCTCGGCTACTTCATCGCCGAGAGCCGGAAGATGGCCTACAAGGCGACGTTCCGGCCGATCGAGGGCCTGGTGGGCGGGGTGTGGCAGAGGCTGGGGAGCTGAGGCTATGCCATTGCGACTGCTCGACCTGAAACCCGGGGCGATTCCCGCCACCCGGGCGGTACCGCATATTTTTCTGCCACTGGTGGAAGCGGCTGCGCAAGGGAAGGAACTCGTGCCGGTTGTGAGGGCGATTGTCGAGGGTTTGGGTTTCGACAGTTTCGCGTACGCGCTAAGCACCAATCCGCGTCCTGACAAGGAGGCACAGCTATTATGTTTTCACGACGATGCCCGCCGAGTGGATGGTGCTCTACGATCAGAAGGCTTACGTTGAAGTGGATCCGCGTGTCCAGCTGGTTTACGACAGCACGATGCCGGTGATCTGGGATCAAAACGACATGCGCGGAAAGGGCGCGCGCAGCGACGAGTTTCTCGACGATGCGGCACGCTATGGCACATGTAGCGGCCTTGCGTACACGCTGCACGACGTCGGGCATGGCGGCATCATGATTGTCTACAACTCCAAACTTCACGTTATCGACCCCGTTCGCCTACAAATGATTCAAAGGAACTTGCCGGATCTGCTTTCTTTCGGACACTACTTCCACGAGTTTTTCATGAAGTCGGTGGTCGAAAAGGGCTTTCCGTCAAGGCTCAAAGGCGCGCACTTGTCCGGTAGAGAAACCGGTGTTTTGCGGATGGTTGCGCATGGTCTCACCACCGACGACATCGCCCGAAAGTTGGAGATCAGCGATCGAACAGTTCAATTCCATCTTGACGCGGTCCGTACTAAGCTTGGGGCAGCAAATCGCCAGGAGGCGGTCGCAATTGGGATGCAACTCGGTCTGGTCAGCGGGCTTCCCTAACCCGTTTCGTTCTGTAAGACGAAAGGGTATACAAACAATGGCCGGGCCTGATCTCTAGGCGCCCGTGTCTACTCATATGAGCAGGTGTTCAACGTTTCTTCCGCCCGAGGTTATGGAATTTGGACTGCACTATTGTGAATAATCGATGTTGACGATGAATCACCCAAAGGACACCGCAGCGTTCGGAACATGTATAGCGCAACCAAACGCTGCAAACTTACCTTTAGTCACCGCAGTTTCCATCCCGGCTTTGGATGGATTCAAGTTAGGCGGCGTGCTTCACGAACCGGCAAACGTAACGAACCCCGCGTGTGCCGTTGTAATCAACTGCGGCGGCGGCATTCCTGCAGATCGCTACACCCAATTTGCTACCTACCTTGCGAGCCAGGGCATCCCGGTCCTGACCTACGATTACCGCGGAATAGGCACCTCCCGCCCCACGCGTCTTCGCGGCTTTGTCGCCACAGTGGAGGATTGGTCCGAGCTGGATTGCTCTGGCGCCATCGCGTGGCTTCGTGCCCATTATCCAAATGCCGAACTAGCTGGATTTGCACATAGCGTCGGTGCCATGCTGTTCGGCGCCGCCTCGAATGTTTCGGAACTCGCCAGACTAGTATTTGTCGGCGCGCACACCGGATATTTTGGCGACTACCGGCACTTGTATCGGGTCCCCATGGCTGTACTCTGGCATGGGGTCATGCCGATGCTCACACATGCGGTTGGTTATTTTCCGGGCCGCGCGCTGCGATTGGGCGAGAACATTCCCGCAGGCGTAGCTCTCCAGTGGGCGTCGCGACGTTCTCCGGAACTCCGCCCGGAATCAAAAGGTACGGACACGAAGCGAACAATAATGCTGATGGCTCGCTACGCGGCCATTCGTGTACCGACATATGCTCTCTCGTTCTCCGATGATGCGTTTGCCACCGCAAAGGGGGCGCAGCGTCTTTTGGCAATGTATCCCGGAGTCACGGCGCGTCATGACGTCCTTGACCCCGCGACTGTGGGACTCAGAAAAATCGGTCATTTCGGATTTTTCCGACGTTCAAGCGGCCCCAGGCTGTGGCCCATGCTCCTGCCCTTTTTACTCTCGTCGAAGCCCTTCAACCCGTCGTCAGGTCGGATAGCAAAACTACCGACATCGTAGGGTCGCCCGGCTGAATCAGCCTCGATTCAGAAAGGTACAGGCGGTCCGGCGGATTGTCCCTGCCCCGGCGGGGCGTATAACTGTCAAAACTCGTCACGCAAAACTCGAATTTATGAGGTCTCCGGCTCATTCTGAAGCGGCACGGGTCTTGCTTCAGTTGGTGTGATTTTGGGGCATACGGCTTGGGCACGTAAGGAGAATGGGGAATTTTCCCCTGAACTCGGTAACGTTACCTCTGTACAATTGATAGCAATTTCAAACTCTTGGCTAAAAAGCCTACATCGATGCGCGCTTGGTTGACCCGCGAGCATTGGACGCAAATGCTAGGTTCGGCGCCGCGCGCCGAGCTCGAACAGTCGTTACTGCGATTTGCCCTCGTTGGCGCAACGTACGTTTACCTGCTGTTCCACACCTTCCGGGACGGCCACCTCAACCCGGATGAACAGCAATTGGTCTTGGTCGGGGCTGGCTTCCTCGCATTGTCGATTGCGTTGGTAGCTTTCGTACTGGCAAGCGACAAGGATTCGATTCCACGTCGCATCGTCGGCGTGATCTCGGACAATGCCGCGACGACGTACTTCCTCCTCCAGATGGGGGAGAGCGGAGCGATCGTCGTCGGCGTCTATCTGTTCGTATCGTTCGGAAATGGCTTCCGCTTCGGCCGTTTCTATCTCCACGTTTCGCAGGCCCTCGCCCTTCTCGGATTCACGCTGGTGTTGGTTTTCTCCGATTTCTGGTCGAAGCACTTGGGTATTGGGCTTGGTTTCCTGGCGGGACTGATCGTCCTTCCGTTCTACGTCGGTGTCCTCACGCAGCGCATTACCGAGGCGAAAAAGCGTGCCGATGACGCAAACCAGGCAAAGGGCCGCTTCCTCGCCAACGTAAGTCATGAGATGCGGACACCACTGAACGGTGTCATTGCGATGGCCGACGTGCTTCGCGAAACAAGCCTGAATGAATCGCAGCGCGAGATCGTCGCGACGATGACGACCTCCGCGAATCTCCTGCTTGCGCAGATCGAAGACGTCCTCGACATGGCCAAGATCGAGGCCGGCCGCGTTCAGATCGAGATAGCGCCTTTCGACCTGGGCCAGCTGCTCACGTCGACGGTAAAGATCATTCTGCCGCAAGCTCGCTACAAAGGGCTGGACGTGCGCACCGAAGTTTCACCGGAAGCCACAGCTTGGTTCAACGGTGACTCGTACCACCTTCGCCAGGTGCTTTTGAACCTGCTGGCGAACGCTGTGAAATTCACGGAGAAGGGACACATAACGTTGCGCGCACGCGCGCTAGGTGCGAACGGCGGTGTGTCGATGATGCGCTTCGAGATCGAGGACACGGGGATCGGCATCGCGCACGAAAAGCAGACGATGATTTTTGAGCCGTTTGCCCAGGCTGACGATTCCATCACGAGGGTCTACGGTGGAACCGGCCTTGGCACGACGATCGCGCGCCATCTGGTTACGCTGATGGGCGGGCGAATCGATCTGACCAGCAATCTCGGGGTGGGCACGAAGTTCTGGTTCGAGATTCCCTTGCCGCACGCTGAGCCGCGGGGGATCGATCTGACCGAGGAACTGTCGTCGACGATCAAGGTGTCCGCCGCGGTCAGGGCGCTCTCGACGAGCAATCTCGCCAGCGTCCACAAGCTGCGCGGTGCGCGCGTACTGGTGGCCGAGGACAACCAGACCAATCAGCGCGTCACGCAGATGATCCTGGAGAGCGGCGGGCACGTCGTGACAATTGTCGACAACGGGGAAGCCGCACTGGACGCGCTTGAACGCGGCGGTTTCGATCTCGCGCTTGATCGACCTCTCCATGCCGATCGTGAGCGGTCTCGAGGCGCTGAAGCTCTATCGCTTCTCGACCCGCAATCCGATACCGATCCTGATTCTTTCGGCAAACGTCACGACCGAATTGATCGATGAATGCATGCGGGCGGGTGCGGCCGAGTTCGTCACGAAACCCATCCGCGCGTCTGTGCTGCTGGACGCCGTCGAGCGCAATCTGGAGATCGAACCGATACTGAACATGCTTGCGGCGCCGCAGTTGCGTCCCGAGGATCGACAGCCGCTGCAGGTGGTCGATACGCCGCCCGTCGACGCATCCGTGCTGGAGGACTTGGGCCGCCTGTCGCAGGACCCGACGTTTGTCGAGCGACTCTTGCGGGGCTTCCGCGGCGACACCGAGCGCATCGTCGGGGAAATCGTCGATGCGATGGCGCATCGAAAGTACGAATCGGTCAAGGATGCCGCTCACGCGCTGAAGGGTGGCGCCGCAAGCGTCGGCGCAACCCAGCTGACGCAAATGGCGAGCCGGCTCGAGAAGGCGTCTCACGACCTGTTGCGGCTGAAAGCGGCGCAATGGACCGAAGAATTGCTGCGAGACCTCGACGCGAACGTTGGAGGCGCTGGATGCGCACCTGGAAGAACGCAGGAACAGGCTCAAATCCTCCAGCTGACAGGCGCTTCTCGACTGCGATTCAGTCGTCGCCTGCTGCCGCCTCCATTCTGACCAGATTGGGGGCTGAACCGCTTCCGGGGCCGGCGTGCCGCCGCGTTGCTGCGCGCGAACAAGTCGATCCATCATCTTCATGTCGCGGGCGTCGAGCTTGAGCGCTGTGTCGGCCCAGATCTCGACGATTCGCGTGAGTTCGGAGTGAGTCACCGGCTCGAACTCATTGCGAACGGATTCAATTGCGCGGCGCGCATTTGCGGCCTTTGCATGCTTGCGCACGTAACTGTAAACGGCCGCCTCTCCAGTGCCGTCGGGCGTGACGACGTCGACGACGCCGAAATCGTATAGATCGCGCGCTGAATAGATGTTCGCGCTCGTGATCATCTCTTCGGTCTTGCGGCGCCCGACTTTGCGGACGAGGAAGCTGTACGCGCCCATTCCTGGGAAGAGATTGAATAGAATTTCCGGGAAACCCATGCGCGCCGATTCCTCGGCGACGATAACCGTACTCGAAAGCGCGCATTCGAACCCGCCGCCAAGCGCATCGCCTTGTACCAGCGAAATCGTGGTGAGAGGAAGATCGAAGTTGCGGGACCAGGGAAATTGATTGTCGATACATTTCCGACCGTACTGCACCAGGAGTTCACGATCTTGGTTCAGGATTGCCTGCTTGAACAGTTCAAGGTCGCCACCGAGATTGAATATGCCGGGAACCTTGGAGGCGATCACCGCATAGTTGACTGAATGCATCGATCCATCATGGCGGTACTTGCCGCGCGGCTCGTCGATGCTCTTCACAAAATCGCCGAGTTCCTCGAGTATCAGTGGATTGAAACAGGGCCGTGGAACTGGATTCATGAATCCCCAAAGAACGCCGTATTCAGGGTCGAATCGCGTCTCCACTTGCTTGAAGAGTGGAATGGGTTTCGGAAAGGCGTGGATTTGTGCATTCGTGTTCACTATGGGCTCCCTCGATGACCATACGATTCGAACTGACTAAGGAAAACAAACAAGAATATTGTTGTCGTGTACATTCTGGCCTAATCTAACGAACTCTTCCGTAACTCATTTGGTGCGGGATGCTAGGATGTTTGAGCATGCTTGCCTCCACTTCCAACCGGTCATTGATGTGCTTTCGATGGATAGTAGACACTACCCTCGGCCTCTTTGTAAATCACAATGCGTTTGGCGCCCTGCAAACCAACTTAGTAGCACGTGTTCAGGGTCTGCAAATTGACCTCGGACAAAGTTGTGGTGAACAACTTGAGAAATGCAACTCTGGATTCGTTAAAGTTTATCAATCGAGACCCGTATTCTGCAGAGGAGCAAAAGATGTCCAATTATTGTAGTTATCATCTCATTCGGTACAGTACCGGAGCCTGCAGAGGTATTGTCCCTCTAGGGCTTCAGGCACGCAGGCCAAATTGCAGTGCCGAGCGGTTTGCCCCCTATCGCATTGGCTGACATATCCTAAGAAGGTACAGCCGGCATTCAAGCGATGAGCGCGCAAAGCGAACGAACAAGCTGTCCAAGCACCGGTACAAAACGAGCCGTTAACTAGCACTTACCCGCTCCGTCAGAACCAAACAAACGTCATCCGACCTTGGCTACGTCAATTTTCAGCGGAATTGCCCTCAAAAGCACTTATCTTCTCCGCGATCTCTTCCTCATCCGCGCCGGCGACTTGCGCGAAGAGCGCCTGTTGCGCCAGGGCCGCGGCTGGATCCACATTCCCGGGCAGGGTCACGAGGCGCTGGCGGCGCTGGCCGCGTCGCTCGAGCCGGACGACCTGCTGTTCCTCTACTACCGCGATCGCGCGCTGATGCAGGCGCGCGGCGTAACGCCGCTCGAGATGGCGCGCGAGCACCTGGCCACCGCCAACTCGTCGTCCGGCGGCCGCCAGATGCCGGTGCATGGATCGTATCGCCGGCTCGGCATCTATCCGCCCGCGACGCCCACCGCCTCGCAATGCCTGCCCGCCGTCGGCGCGGCGTGGGGAATCAAGCTCAAGGGCGAGCAACGCGTTGTCCTGTGCACGATCGGCGACGCGTCGACGCGGCAGGGGGAATTCTTCGAGGCGGTCGCGCAGGCGGTTCAGGATCGGCTGCCGATCGTCTTCGTCGTCGAGGACAACGGCTACGGAATCAGCACGCCGACGCTCGATCAGTTGCCGTTTCGCTTGGGCATTTTCGGCACGTCGATCTTTCGCCATGTCGACGGCCGCTCGGTCGACGCGGTCGCGGAGGCGGGCAGCGAGGCAATTGCCGCGGCGCGTCGCGGCGACGGACCGACGATCCTCTGGGTGGAACTCGACCGGCTGACGTCGCACACCAACAGCGACGACCACCGCATCTATCGCTCCGCGGCGGAGATCGCGCAGATGAAGGCGCGCGATCCGGTGACCAGCTATGCGGCAGCGCTGGTCGAGAGCGGCGCGCTCGACGCCGCGCAAGTGCGCGCATTGCAGGACGAGGCGACCGCGGAAGCGGACGCCGCCTACGCCGCCGCGGAGATCGAGCCGGCCCCGGCGGCCCATTCGGCCAATACCAAGCTCTTCGGGCCGTTCGATCCCGACGGATACCTGCCGCCATTCGCACTGGACGATACGGCCAACACGATGGCCGGCGCGCTCAACGCGACGCTGCGCGAGGCGCTGGCGCGCATCCCGAACACGGTGATGTTCGGCGAGGACGTCGAGGATCCGAAGGGCGGTGTGTTCGGCTTCACGAAAGGATTGTCGACGCGCTTTCCCGGCCGCGTGGTGAATTCGCCGCTGGCCGAGGCGACGATCGCCGGCATGGGCGTGGGCCTTGCAGCTACCGGATTCAGGCCCATCCTGGAAATGCAGTTCATCGACTTCATCGCGCCGGCGTTCAACCAGTTGCTCAACCAGGCGGCGACGCTGCGCTGGCGCTCCAACGGCGACTGGACGTGTCCGGCCGTGTTCTATGCGCCCTACGGCGCGTACCTGCCGGCGGGCAGCACGTGGCACAGCCAGTCCAACGAAGGATTCTGGACGCACATTCCCGGCTTGCGCGTCGCCGTTCCCAGCACGCCGGCCGATCTCGCGGGCCTCCTGTGGAGCGCGCTGCAGGAATCCGATCCGACGCTGCTGCTCATTCCCAAGCACATCATGCGCGTGCGGCACGATCCGGTGCCGCCGCAGGCGCGCGGCTTCGGTCGCGCACGCATCGTGCAATCGGGAACGGACATCACCGTCGTGACCTGGGGCAATTGCCTGGAGGTCGTGCAGAAGGCGGCGGCGCACCATGCCGACCGCTGGTCGATCGAGATCATCGACCTCGTGAGCCTGGTGCCGTGCGACTGGGCGGCGATCGACGCGTCGGTGGCGAAGACGGGCCGGCTGGTCGTGGTCACCGAGGACGCGCGCACCGGCAGCTTCGGCCAGGCGATCATCACCGAGATCGTCGGCTCGCAGGCGCGCTTCAACCGCTTCCTGTCGCCGCCGCTGCTGGTGGCGCGCGAGGACGGCCACATTCCGTTCAATCCGGTGCTCGAATACGCGGTGTTGCCGGATGCCGCGCGCGTGCATGCCGCGCTGGCGGAAGTGATGCAATGAGCGACATGGCGGAAAACGGCGCGCGGGAAATTCGGGTTCCACAACTGGGTGAAGGGCTGCGCGAGGCGCGCATCGTCGAGCTCCTCCGCGCGCCCGGCGCGCCGCTGCGCCGCGGCGACCGGCTCTACGTCATCGAGACCGACAAGACGACGGTCGAACTCGAGGCGCCGTTCGACGGCACGCTTCTCGAATGGCGCGTCGCGGCCGGCGACGTCGTGGACATCGACGCGACGGTCGCGCTGCGTCGCGACGGCAGGCGACGCCGGAGCGCGGCGCGTCGCCGCTGGCCGGAGCGCGCTCATTCCGCCGCGCACGCGCGCGCATGCGCAGGAGCGCGGACTCGACGACCATGCGCTGGCGGCCATCCCTTCGGCGTCGAACAAGCTGCTGCCGGAGGACATCGACAAGTACCTGGCCGCGCGCGCGGCGGAGATCGCCGGACGCGCGACGGCATGCGCGAGCGCCGCGTCACCGGGGGCCATCGCGCGCTGATCTTCAGGCTGCGGCGCAGCGCGACGCTGGTCATCCCGGGCACGCTGGCGATCGACGTGCCGTGGTCGGGTCTCGAGACAGCCGTGCCGGCCGAGGGCGACGCCGCGGCCGACGCCGTTCCAGGTGTTCGCGCACGCGGTGGCGCGCGTCGCGCAGTCGCACGCGAAATTCCGCTCGGTGATGGTCGGCGACGATCGCATCCGCGAATACGATCATGTCAACGTCGGCATCGCGCTCGCGCGCCCGAACGACGAGCTGATCATCGCCGTGGTGCGCAAGGCGGAACGCATGGACGCTGCCGGACTTCGTGCGCGCGTGCTGCGCGCGGCATGCGCGCGGCGATCCGCGATGGCGCCGAGGCCGCCGAGGATACGCAGATTCTGCTCACGCATCTCGGCGAATTCGGCATCGTCGACGCCGTACCGACGCTGGTGGCGCCGGCCAGTTCGATCTTCTTCCTCGGCGCGCCGCAGCAACCCTCATCGGGCAAGGTGCGCATCGCGGTGACGTTCGATCACCGCCTCATCAACGGCGCGGCGGCCGCCCGCTTCCTGGACGACCTCGCGACGGCGCTATCGCGGCCTTAGGCCGCCGCACGCGCTCAGCCTGCTGGCGGCCGCAGCGGTGCGCTTGGCCGCCTCGTCCGCCATGTCGCGGATGACGGCCGTGAGGTCGGACTCGACGACCATCTCGCCGTCCACACTGGCACGGCCGTGGATCTTGGCCACGCCGCGCGCGGCGCGCTTCATCGTGCATTCGAGCAGCAGCCGGTCGCCCGGCACGACGTCGCGCCCGAAGTGGCACTTGTCGAATCCGGCGAAGAAGAAGATCGTCTTGCCGATCTTGCTCATCATGCCCGAGTAGTGGCAGAGCACGCCTGCCGCCTGCGCGAGCGACTCGAGCAATCAGCAGTTGCGGCATGACGCGCCGGTCCAGCGGCACGCCGGCGAAGAATTCGTCGTTGTGGCTGACGTTCTTGATCACGCGCACCCACTGGTGCGGCTCGCACGCCTCCATCCGGTCGATCAGCATGAACGGATACCGATGCGGAATGTGCTTCAGTATTTCGGCGGTATCCGACGGCGGGAGCAGCGTGGGAGATGTCACGGGTACCTCGGCAAGGTACGGCGTTCGATCGGGCGGGCGCCCATCCTACGTGGAGGCACTGCCGCCCGCAACCTGAGGTCCGGCACCCAAATGGTCGCAGGCGGCAGCGCGCCGGCAACGTTATAATCGCGCTTTCCCCGCTCCTCCCGGTCCAAGTCATGAAAATCCTGGTCCCGATCAAGCGCGTCGTCGATTACAACGTCAAGGTCCGCGTCAAGGCCGACGGCTCGGGCGTGGACACGGCGAACGTGAAGATGTCGATGAATCCGTTCGACGAAATCGCGGTCGAGGAAGCGGTGCGCCTGAAGGAGAAGGGCATCGCGACCGAGATCGTCGCGGTGTCGTGCGGCGTCGACCGCGTGCCAGGAAACGCTGCGCACGGCGCTGGCGCTGGGCGCCGACCGCGCGATCCTGGTGGAAACCGACGTCGAATTGCAGCCGCTGGCCGTGGCCAAGTTGCTGGCGGCGATCGTCGCCAAGGAACAGCCGCAGCTCGTGATCCTGGGCAAGCAGGCGATCGACGACGACGCCAACCAGACCGGGCAGATGCTCGCGGCGCTGCTCGACTGGCCGCAGGCGGCGTTCGCGTCGAAGGTGGACATCGCCGACGGCGGCGCCACGGTCAAGCGCGAGGTCGACGGCGGTCTGGAGACGCTGCAGATGAAATTGCCGGCCATCGTGACGGCCGACCTGCGCCTGAACGAGCCGCGCTACGCGACGCTGCCCAACATCATGAAGGCGAAGAAGAAGCCGCATGGAGACGACCACGCCGGCCGCGCTCGGCGTGGACGTGACGCCGCGCCTCACGACGCTGAAAGTGGTCGGAACCGCCCAAGCGCAAGGGCGGCGGCAAGGTGGCCGACGTGCAGGAACTGGTCGCCAAGCTGCGCAACGAAGCCAAAGTCATCGCGTGAGAGCCCGCCATGACCATCCTCGTCATTGCCGAACACGACAACGCGTCGCTCAAGTCCGCGACGCTGCATACGATCACCGCCGCGCTGCAACTCGGCGGCGACGTCCATGTCCTCGTCGCCGGCCACAATGCCGGCGCCGCGGCGCACGGCCGCCGCCAGCGTTGCCGGCGTCGCCAAGGTGCTGCACGCCGACGCGCCGCACCTGGCCATGCCGACGGCCGAGAACGTCGCCGCGACAGCCTTGAGCGTTCTGCCCGGCGCGTATACGCACGTGCTGGCGCCGGCCACGGGCTTCGGCAAGAACGCGCTGCCGCGCGTCGCCGCCAAGCTCGACGTGGCGCAGGTCTCGGAGATCACCTCCGTCGTTTCCGCCGACACCTTCGTGCGTCCGATCTACGCCGGCAACGCGTTTGCGACCGTGCAGTCGAAGGATCCGGTCAAGGTGATCACGGTGCGCGCGACGGCCTTCGACGCGGCCGCGGCGACGGGCGGCAGTGGCGTCGGTCGAAACGATCGCCGCACCGGCCGATACCGGTCACGCCAAAGTGATCGGCGCAGGAGCTGACGAAGTCCGAGCGCCCCGAACTGACCAGCGCGCGCGTCGTGATCTCCGGCGGCCGGGGGCTTGGGCAGCGGCGAGAATTTCAAGATGCTCGAAGCGCTGGCGGACAAGCTCAACGCGGCGCATCGGCGCGTCGCGCGCGGCCGTCGACGCCGGCTACGTGCCCAACGACTACCAGGTCGGGCAGACCGGCAAGATCGTCGCGCCGGACCTGTACATCGCCATCGGCATCTCGGGCGCCATCCAGCATCTGGCCGGCATGAAGGACAGCAAGGTCATCGTCGCGATCAACAAGGACGCGGAGGCGCCGATCTTCCAGATCGCCGACTATGGACTGGTCGGCGACCTGTTCGTGCTGGTGCCGGAGCTGACCGCCGCGCTGGGCTGACCGCAGGGGTCGGCAACAGATTAGAGCGAATCGTCCAGTCGGGCGGCGGTAAGCTGGTCGCTGCCCATCCAACTGCGCAAGGCCGGTCCCGCATGAGCACCTATCACGCCCCCCTCGCCGAAATGCAGTTCGTGCATGAACGAACTCGCGGGTCTCGCCGCAGATCGCGAAGCTTCCCGGATTCGAGGATGCCGCGCCCGACACCGTGGCCGCGATCCTCGAGGAGGCCGCCAAGTTCGCGACCAACGTCCTCGATCCGCTCAACGTCGCCGGTGACCGCGAAGGGGCCAAGCGCCTCGACGACGGCACGGTCACGCACGCCGGCCGGATTCAAGGAGGCGTACAAGCAGTTCTGCGACAACGGCTGGAACGGACTCACGAAGAATCCCGAAGTACGGTGGCCAGGGGCTGCCGCAACTCGTGCAGACCGCCGTCGAGGAGATGTGGCACGCGGCCAACCTCGCGTTCGACCTGTGCCCGCTGCTCACGCAGGGCGCGGTCGAGGCGATCGAGTTGAAAGGCATCGGACGCGCTCAAGCAAACCTACCTGCCGAACATGGTCGCCGGCACGTGGACCGGCACGATGAACCTCACCGAACCGCAGGCGGGCTCCGACCTGGCGGCCGTGCGCACGCGCGCCGTGCCGCAGGGCGACGGCACGTACAAGCTCTTCGGCCAGAAGATCTTCATCACGTTCGGCGAGCACGACTACACCGAGAACATCATCCACCTGGTGCTGGCGCGCACGCCGGATGCGCCGGAGGGCGTCAAGGGCATCTCGCTGTTCGTCGTGCCCAAGTTCCTGGTCAACGCCGACGGCTCGCTGGGCGCGCGCAACGACGTGCACTGCGTGTCGATCGAGCACAAGCTCGGCATCCACGCGAGCCCGACGGCGGTGCTGGTCTACGGCGACCATGGCGGCGCGATCGGCTATCTGGTCGGCGAGGAGAATCGCGGCCTCGAGTACATGTTCATCATGATGAATCTCGCGCGCTTCTCGGTGGGCATGGAAGGCGTGGGTCTGTCCGAGCGCGCGTACCAGCGCGCCGTCGCGTATGCCAGGGATCGCGTGCAGGGCAAGGCGGTGGGACTCGACAAGGCCGCCAAGGCCGGGCCGATCATCGAGCATCCGGACATCCGGCGCATGCTGATGACGATGCGCGGCTACACCGAGGCAATCCGCGCCGTGGCCTACGTCACCGCCGCGGCGATCGACAACGCGCACGCGCATCCCGACGAGGAGGCGCGCAAGCGGCACCAGGCGTTCGTCGATTTCATGATCCCGATCGTCAAGGGCTGGTCGACCGAAATCGCGCAGGAAGTCACCTCGCTTGGCGTGCAGGTGCATGGCGGCATGGGCTTCATCGAGGAAACCGGTGCGGCGCAGCACTACCGCGACGCGCGGATCATCACGATCTACGAAGGCACGACGGGCATCCAGGCCAACGACCTGATCGGCCGCAAGACGGCGCGCGATGCAGGCGCGGTCGCCAACGCAGTCGCGGCGGACATCGACAAGGTCGCCGCGAAGCTCGCCTCCCACAGCGACCCGATACTCAATGCCATCGGCCTGCAGCTGGCGGCGAGCACCGCCGACCTGCAGTCCGCGATCGATTGGCTGGTGCCGGCATTCGGCGCCGCACACGCGCGCCGCGCACGCGGGCGCGGTGCCGTACCTCAAGCTGTGGGGAATCGTCGCCGGCGGCTGGCAGTTGGGCCGCGCGGCGCTGATCGCGCACGGCCAACTCGGAAAGCGGCGTCGGCAACGCCGACTTCCTGCGCGCCAAGATCGCCACGGCGCGCTTCTATGCCGAGTGCCTGCTGCCGCAGGCGTCGGGCTATGCCCATGCGGTCACGCATGGCGGCGACAGCGTCCTCGCGCTTCCCGTCGAGGCGTTTTGAGGCAACGCGCCTTTCTACGTGGGCCGCACGCTGCGGCTCATCTTCTCGCTCGATACAACCTTGCTGCGCTGACGCGTAAGGCGAGTCGGCGATGTCCTACACGACAATCTCATCGCCGCTGGTGTACTGAACCAGCAATTCGAATGATAAGTGAACTCTGGTTCGGCATGCGAGGGCAACATGATCAACCGTAGCAACTGGCGAGCCGTTGCGGCGATCGCGGTCCTGCTCGTCGGCATGTCCGACGTTTTCGCGGAACCAATCGCGCCGTTCCCGCCAGGCCCTTATGCGGTCGGCTGCAGCAACGTCGCGCAGGATTTCTCGCGGGTGGTGCCGGGCGCAACGCCCAGGACTACTGGGAAGGCAATCCGACAGGCGGCATGGCGCACTACGTCACCGATCTCCTCGTCGGGCCGGTCGACACGCTGACCGCAAATGTTGTGATCCCCAACGACGGCGAGCTCTACGGCGCATACGTCAACCAGACGTTCCCTCATGTCTTGCTGGTCTGCTACCCGACATCGGCCGCGAATCTGCGCCCGGATTACATGTTGCCGACCGGCGACGTCGTGCCGCATATGCAACGGGCACGCAAGCGCCGATCTTCGCCGACGTGACCGCGCGTTACCCGGTGCTGTTGTTCTCGCACGGCCTCTCCGGCAGCCCGCTGTCGGGCGACTACATCAATGCGATCGCCGTCTTTGCGAGCTGGGGCTATGTCGTCGTCGCCCCGTTCCACGGCGACCTGCGGTTCGCGAACGTCAAGCTCGAGAATTTCAACGATCTCGTCTACGCGCTACTGCATATCAAGGACTTCGTCGCGATGCAGGCGATTCGGCCGCTGTCGCTGTCGCTTGGCCTCGACTGCCGTTCTCGCCAGTCCGCAGTTCACCGATCACGTCGATCCCGCCAATGTCGGCGGCTTCGGCGCGAGCCTGGGCGGCGAATCGCTGCTGCTGATGGCGGGTGCTGCGCTCACGACGACGGTGGGGCAGTCCTCGAAGCAGGTCACCTTCGATGCGCGGCTCAAGGCGGCGGCAACCTATGTGCCGTATTTCGGGCAGGACTTTCTGCCGGCCTTCGGCCGCGACCAGAAGGGGCTGGACGGCGTGACGGTCCCGGTGCTCGCGATCAGCGGCACGGCGGACACGACGGCGCCCATTTCCGCGACCGAAAGAGGCTTCATGCACTTGACCAACACGCGCCAGCTCGTCGCGCTGACGGGCGTCCAGCACGGGTTCGATCCCGCGTTCTCCGACGACATATTCACGTGGTCGCTGGGATTTCTCGCGGGCCAGCTGACCAGCGACCCGGTGGCGCGCGCGACCAGCGCGCGGATGACCGAGGTAGCGGGCGGCGGCGACGATATTCTCAAGACCGACTACGTCGCGCCGTCGGCGGAGATGCCCGGCGAGCGCATCGTCGTCGAGTTCTACAACAATTCGCTCAACCACTATTTCATCACGGCCGAGCCGGCGGAAGCCGCGATGCTCGACGCAGGCGTCATCGTGCCGGGCTGGCAGCGCACCGGATTCGATTTCAAGGCGTGGCCCGCGGGCGATCCGCGCGGGCTGCCCGCGTGCCGCTTCTTCGGCACGCCCGGCGTCGGCCCCAATTCGCACTTCTACACGATCGACATCGCGGAATGCGCGAAGGTCAAGACCGATCCGTTCTGGACGTACGAGGGCATCGCGTTCAATTCGGATGTGCCCGTGGCCGACACTTGCACGCCCGACCGCGTTCCGGTCGTCCGGCTGTACAACAACGGCATGGGTGGCCAGGCCAGTCACCGCTACGTCACGAGCCACAGCGAGGTGCGCGAATTGACGCAGCGCGGCTGGATCGTCGAGGGCAACGTGTTCTGCGCGATTCCCTGATGGCGCGCTAGCGTTCTCGGCGTTTGGCGTTCAAGCTGACCGCCGCGTTAAGCGCGTCGAACAATTCGGCGTTGGATGCGATGATTGCGCCGCCGTGCAGCAGGCCCTGCGGGCCGGGGTAGGGCAGCACGCGGCCGCCAGCCTCCTCGACCAGCAGCAGACCGGCGAGCGGCGTCCCACGCGTGCATATGGGGCTCGAGGAACGCTTCGTACCGTCCGGCAGCGACGTGCGCCAGCATCAGCGCGCCCGCGCCCATGTCCTTGATCGCCGCGCCCGCATTGGACAAGTCCCGTTTGAGCGCGAGCTGCGTTTCGAGGTCGTGACGATGCACGAAGCCAATGCCGATGCAGTGCGCGATCCAGCGCGTCGCAATCCGAGACGTGGATCGGCACACCGTTGCAGAACGCGCCGCTGCCGCGTGCGGCCACGAACAGTTCGTCGGGCGCCGGATCGTAGATCGCGGCGATCCTTCGCTGTCCGTCTTCGAGCCACGCGATAGACACGCACCAGTAATGCACGCCGTGGACGAAATTGAGTGTGCCGTCGATCGGGTCGACGATCCACGTGCGCTCGGCCACGGTCCCGCCGGTCTCCTCGCCCAGCATCGTGTCGTCGGGAAAGGCGCGCGACAGTTCCGCGCGGATGAATGCCTCCACCGCGCGATCGGCGACGCTGACGTAGTCCTGCCGCGATTTGGTCTCGGCGACGAAATCGAGCTCGCGGTTGAAATAGCGGTTGGCGAGCGCACCGGCCGCGCGCGCCAGGCGGCCCGCGAATTCGGCGCGTTCGGTGAGTGCATCCGCCATGGTTAGGCCGACGCCGGCGGAATGGCGACGACGCCGTGGTGCGCGAGTGCGATGCCCACGGCGGCGCCCACGGCAAGCGGCCGGTCGACCATCGTGGAAATGACGAACAGGTCACCGATCGACGAGTCGAGCGTGTATTCCATGAGGCCGCCCAGATATGCGGCCTTGCGGACGATGGCCTTGAGCGGCGCGTCCTCCGGCGGCATGAACGTGATCGCCTCGGGGCGGATGGACAGGTCGACGTCGCCGTCGGGAAGGCCGCGATGCGGAAGCTTGAGCGTCGTCCCGCCGACGAGCACATCGCCGTAGGTGTCGTCGCGGCGCGTGAGTGTACCGCGGACGCGATTGGCGTCGCCCATGAAGCCGGCGACAAAGGGGTCGCGCGGCTGCTCGTAGAGGTCGCGCGGCGCGCCCTCCTGCGCGATCCCGCCCTTGTTCATCACGATGATGCGGTCGGACACCGCCATCGCTTCGGACTGGTCGTGCGTGACATACACGACCGTCAGCGCGAGGCGCTGCTGCAACTCGTGGATCTCCTCACGCATCTGGCGGCGCAGCCGCGCGTCGAGATTGGACAGCGGCTCGTCGAAGAGCAGCACCGCCGGTTCCAGCACCAATGCCCGCGCCACCGCGACGCGCTGCTGCTGCCCGCCCGACAGTTCCGACGGGAGGCGCTGGTCGAATCCGGTGAGGCCTACGGTGGACAGGGCTGCGCGCGCGCGCTCGTCCGCTTGAGGCTTTGGCATGCGCGATACGACAAGGCCATAGCGGACGTTCTCGAGCACGGTCATGTGCGGGAACAGCGCATAGCTCTGGAATACCATCGACACGTCGCGCTCGGCCGCGGAGACGCGCGACACGTCGCTGCCGCCGATGAGGATCGTGCCCTCGGTCGGCAATTCGAGGCCGGCGATCAGCCGCAGCGTCGTGGTCTTGCCGCAGCCGGAAGGACCGAGCAGCGTCACCAGCGTGCCCGCGGCGACGGAGAAGTCGAGGTGGCTGACGGCGGCCACGTCGCCGTAGAGTTTGCTGACGTTGCGGAATTCGATCGAGGCGGCGGTCATGGCGTTGGGTGTTTAGGATCAGGCAGCTGAGCTTGCCAGTTGGCCGACATCCGCCGTAACGGCGCTGCGGCGGCCCAGCCTGCGGTCGCCGACGGCCCATTGGATGGCCCAGATGACGACCAGCATCAGCACGATCAGCACCGAACTGTACGCGATCGCGACGCCGTAATCGCCGTTGACGACGCGATTGATGATGTAGGTCGTCGCCCATTCGTACTGCGCGGAGACCAGGAAGATGACTGCGGAGACCGTCGTCATCGCACGCACGAAGCTGTAGACGAGCGCTGCAACGACAGCGGGCTTGAGCAGCGGCAGCAACACGCGGTGCAGCGTCGTTGCGCTGCGCGCGCCGAGCGTGGTCGACGCCTCGTCGAGGCTCGGGTCGATCTGCGCCATCGACGCCATCCCGGCGCGCACGCCCACCGGCATGTTGCGGAAGATGTTGCACACGACCAGGATGATCGCCGTGCCGGTGATCTCGATCGGCGGCACGTTGAAGGCGAGGATGTACGACACGCCGATGACGGTGCCGGGAATCGCGAATGAGAGCATCGTGCCGAATTCGAACAGTGACTGGCCGGCGAATTTCTGTCGCGTGAGCAGCCACGCGGTGAGGATGCCGATGCCCGCGGTGAGCGGCGCGGCGATCGCGGACAACTCGACCGTGGTCCAGAACGAATTCCACGCGGCGCCCGCCCACAGGATCCCGTGCGGTCCCCATTCGACGCCGAAGGCCTTGACGTAGTGCTTGAGCGTGAACGTGTAGTCGCGTCCCCACGTCTCGACGAAGCCGCCGGCCAGCGCCATCCCGTAGATGACGATCGTGAGGAAAACCCATGGCAGCACGAGGCCGTAGCAGACGCGTCGTGCACCTTCGGGAAGCGGCGTCGGCATACCGGAATCGCCCTTGCCCGACATTGCCGTGTAGACCTTCTTCCCCAGCACGCGCCGCTGCAGGAAGAAGGCGCCCAGCGCGAATACCAGCAGCACGATGCCCAGCGTGGCCGCTCGGCCCTGGTCTAGCTGCGCGCCGACGACGGAGAAAAAGATTTCCGTCGACAGCACGCCGAAGTTGCCGCCCAGCAGGATCGGATTGCCGAAGTCGGCGATGGACTCGATGAACGTGATCAGGAACGCGTTGGCGAGGCCCGGCCTCATCAGCGGGAGCGAGACGTCGGCGAACGTGCGCCAGCGCCCGGCACGCAGCGTCTGCGCCGCCTCCTCGAACGAAGGCGACACGCCTTCGACGACACCGATCAGCACCAGGAACGCGATCGGCGTGAACGCGAAGATCTGCGCGACGAGCACACCCTGCAGCCCGTACAGCCAGCGCGTCGGCGTGATGCCGAACGCCCATTCGAGCACCTGGTTGACGATGCCGGAGCGCCCGAAGAGCAGGATGAGGCCCAGGCCGACGACGAACGGCGGCGTGATGATGGGCAGCACCGACAGCACGCGGAGGAATTTCTTGTACCGGAATTGCGTCCGCGTCACGACCAGCGCGAAGGCCAGACCCAATGCCGTGCAACCCACGGCGCAGGCGATCGCCAGCAGCAGCGTATTCCAGGCGACGCCACAACGCGTCGAGCCCACGATGCAGCCCAGCCCCCATGTCTTTTCCGTGAACAGGCGATTGGCGAACGCGGCCAGCGACGCGGCGCCGTCGTTGTCCTGCATGGCCTGGATCAGGATCTTGACGACCGGAAAGAACGTGAACACCGCGACGAGCACGCCGACCGCCACGACACTGCCGGCGACGAACGCGTCTCCCTTGAAATAGCCTCGCAGGGCTAGGCCCAGCGAAAAGATCATCGCGAACGCGCCGGCGACGAGGCACGCGCCCAGCCCCATGCCGTACTGCTTGCCGGAGAGCGGGCCGAACGTGGCCGTCAGCGTATCGAAGCTCCAGCCCGCCGGACCGATCGCGAAGCCCTGGAGCAGCAGATAGGCGAAGCCCGTGGCGCCGATGACAATCATGCCGACGCCGCGAGCGGGGCGCTCGATACCGGGCGCCAGCAACGCGGTGCCTATGATCAGCAGCACGCCCATGGGCATGAGCCATGCGCGCCCAAAGCGCGATGCCTGCAGCAGCGCCGGCGCATTGTCGTTGCCGGCCCAGTCGCGCAGCCACGCGACGCCGAGCACCGTGTCCTGCAAGGCGTACCACGGCACGATGAGGAAGCCGATCGCACCGACAATGAGCCAGCCGAGCAGGGCGCGTCGGTGCGTCCTCATCTACTTGGGCGCTGCGTTGATTTCCTTCTCCCACCGCTCAAGCAGTCGCTTGCGCGTCTCGCTCGCGCCATACTTCGAGAAATCGTAGTCGATGACCTTGACCTCGGTGAGCTTGGGGACCATCGGGGGCAGGACGACATTGCGATTGGTCGGGAATTGCATACTCCTTGAGGTCCAGCCCGATCTTCTGTGCATCGGCGGTCAGTGCCCAGTCGTAGAATTTCCGTGCCGCGTCGAGGTTGTGCGCGCCCTTGATGATGGCTACGCCGGCCACCTCGTAGCCGACGCCTTCGCACGGCAGGACGGGTGCCACGGGAAAGCCGCGCACGATTTCGTTGATCACGCCGTGCAGGACCGTGCTGCCGGCGTAGATTTCACCGCGCGTGATCGCCGTCATCGGACCGATGCCTGAGCGCGCGTAGCTGACGACGTTCCTGTTGATCTCCGCCATCAGCTTGAACGCGTCGTCTTCGCCGAACACCTGTACGAGCGTGGCCAGCATCAGATAAGCCGTTCCGGACGTCGTCGGGTTGCCGAGCATCAACTCGCCCTTGTAGACCGGATTGACGAGGTCCTTCCAGCACTTGGGCGGCGGCAGTTTCTTCTTGTCGCCGATCTCGGTGTTGTAACCCAGCGCCAGGATGCCGCCGTAGACGCCGGCGACGCGGTTCGCCGACACCTTGGTGATCTGCCGCGCCCAGTCGTAGAGTTCGAGCAGGTTGGCCGACCGATACTCGTCGAGCAATCCGTCGTCGGCCGCCTGCAGGTAGGAATCGGCAGGCCCGGCCCACCAGACGTCGCCCTTCGGATTGGCGTGCTCGGCCCTGATCTGCGCGAACATTTCGCCGGTCGCCTTCTGGATGACCGAAACCTTGGTACCGGTCACCCTTTCGAATCCGTTCGCCATTCCCTGGCACCAGGCAGTGTTGGGCGAGCTGCAGTACAGGTTGAGCTGTGCCTTCGCGAGCGATGGCACGAAGGCCACGCCTAAGGCGGCCAGCATCGGCATGAGGAGTCGGCGCATCATCGTGTCGGGCATCTCGTGAAATCGGACGGGTCGCAGCGCGTCATTTGACCTGCGATCCCACGTCCTTGTCCCAGCGCTCGAGCAGCCGCTTGCGCTCGGCGGACGCGCCGTATTTCGCGAAGTCGTAGTTGATGAGCTTGATGTCCGCGGTCTTGGGCGACAGCGGCGACACCGGCGTGCCGACGTTCGACGGCAGCTGGAACTGCTTCGCCTGGGCAGCGAGCGCCTGTGCCTTTGGCGTCAGCGCCCAGTCGTAGAATTTCTTCGCGTTGTCGAGATTGCGCGCTCCCTTGACGATTGACATGGAACCGATTTCGTAGCCGGTGCCTTCGCAAGGCGCGACGCTTCGGACGGGGAAGCCGGCCTGCGCCTCGGTCACGACGTCGTGGATGAATGAGACGCTCACCAGCGTCTCCCCGCGCGCGACGGCCTTGATCGGCCCCACGCCCGACCGTGGATAGTTGTTGATGTTCTTGTGCAGCGCCTTCAGATACTTGAAGGCCTCCTCCTCGCCGAATACCTGGACAATCGTCGCGATGGCGGTATACGCGGTGCCCGACGCGTTGGGGTTGGCCATCTGCACCTCATTGGCGAATTCCGGCTTGACCAAGTCCTTCCAGCACGCGGGTGCTGCAAGTTTTTTCCGCGCGAGCAACTCGGTGTTGTAGCCGATGCCCAGCACGCCAAGGTAAAGCCCGACGGTCCGGTACTTCGACTGCTCAGCCTGCCGCTGCGCCCACGGCTGCAGTTGTACCAGCATCGGCGACTTGTATTCGTCGGTCAGCCCTTGCTCGGCGGCCTGCAGGTGCGGGTCGCCGGTGCCGCCGAACCAGAGGTCGAGCTTTGGATTTGCTTTCTCGGCGGCGATCTGCGCGAACGACTCGCCGGAGCCCTTCAACGTCAGCCCGACCTTGATGCCGGTTTCCTTTTCGAATTCGGTCGCCGCGAGCGTGCACCATTCGGCCTGCACCGGGCAGATGACGTTCAACTGCTGCGCCGCGGCCGGCAGCGCCAAGCCGATCAGCGATGCGATGGCGGCAACCGCCAGGTGTTTCGAGCCGCGAAGCATGCGCATCTCCCCCAAGGTGCCAACGCCTCGAATTGGGCGCCATGGCGACGGACGGTAATATTCGTTCATCGCGCGTGGAGGGTCAACAGAGGCGTCGGCCTGATGGCGATTTGCCGTGGGCAAAGTGGGGAAGAACGAATGCCGAAAGCCATTCGCCTGGGCGTGGACCTGGGCGGGACCAAGCTCGAAATCGTGGCGCTCGATGCCGAGGGTGGCGAGCGGCTGCGCCGGCGCGTCGCGACGCCGCACGACGGGTATGAAGCCACGCTCGCGGCGGTGACGGCATTGGTCCGCGACGCCGAGCGCGAACTGGGACTGGCGCCCAACTCGGCGTCCGTGGGCATCGGCACGCCCGGATCGATCTCGCGTGCCACCGGTCTCTTGCGCGGCTCCAACTCCGTGAACCTGAACGGCCACGCGATCCGCGAAGACTTGTGCCGCTTGCTGGGCCGCGACGTGCGCATTATGAACGACGCGAATTGCTTTGCGCTATCCGAAGCCGCCGATGGCGCGGGGCAGGGCGCGGCCGTCGTCTTCGGCGTCATCCTCGGCACGGGCGTGGGCGCCGGCGTCGTTGCGCATGGACGCGTGATCGAAGGGGCGAATGCGATCGCCGGGGAGTGGGGACACAATCCGCTGCCGTGGCCTCGTGACGACGAGCGGCCCGGTCCGCGTTGCTACTGCGGGCACACGGGTTGCATCGAAACGTGGCTGTCCGGTCCGGGATTCGAAGCCGACCACCGCCGCGTCACGGCATCGAGCGTGGCCACATCGGACATCGCTGTGCGCGCTGCGGCCGGTGACGCGGGCTGCGAAGCGACGCTGGCGCGTTACGAGGACCGGCTGGCCCGGTCGCTGGCGCACGTGATCAACGTGCTCGATCCCGATGTGATCGTGCTGGGCGGCGGCATGTCGAACGTCGATCGGCTCTATGCCAGCGTGCCGCGCCTGTGGGGCGCCTGGGTATTCTCGGATCGCGTCGACACACGCCTGTCCAAGCCCGCGCACGGCGATTCGAGCGGCGTTCGCGGCGCGGCGTGGCTTTGGGACTGAACGGGCGGCGCGGCCCTCACATCCCGGAATAGTTGGGCCCGCCGCCGCCTTCCGGCGTGACCCAGTGGATGTTCTGCCGTGGATCCTTGATGTCGCATGTCTTGCAGTGGACGCAATTCGGCGCGTTGATCTGCAGGCGCTTGGCGACCGCGCCGCCTCCTTCATCGACGAATTCGTAGACGGCGGCCGGGCAGTAGCGCTGCTCGGGACCGTCGTAGAGCTTGAGGTTCACGTCGACCGGGATGGCCGCGTTGCGCAGTTGCAGGTGAACGGGCTGGTTCTCCTCGTGATTCGTGTTCGACACGAACACTGAAGAGAGTTTGTCGAACGTGATCACGCCGTCGTATTTGGGATACGCGATGCGCGGCATCTCCGCCGCGGGTCGCAGTGTCTCGTGATCCGCCTTGCCGTGACGCAGCGTCCACGGCACCAGTGCGCCCAATCCCAGGTCGTTGAGCCACATGTGCACGCCGCCGTGCAGCGTTCCCGCCCACATGCCCCAATTGAGCCCGGGCTTCACGTTGCGCACCTTGTACAGGTCCTCGTACACCCACGATTTGCGCCAGGCGTCGGAATAGTCGGCAAGTTCGTCATGCGCGCGGTTGGCGCCGAGCGCGGCGAACGCGGACTCGGCGGCGATCATGCCGGTCTTCATCGCGTTGTGCGTGCCCTTGATCCGCGGCAGATTGACGAATCCGGCAGCGCATCCGATCAGCGCGCCGCCGGGGAAGGCGAGCTTGGGGACCGACTGCAGCCCGCCCTCGTTGATCGCGCGGGCGCCGTAGCACAGGCGCTTGCCGCCTTCAAAGGTCGGACGGATCGCGGGGTGCGTCTTGAAGCGCTGGAATTCGTCGAACGGCGACAGGTGCGGATTCTCGTAGTTCAGGTGAACGACCAGGCCGACGGAGACCAGGTTGTCGTCCAGGTGATACAGGAACGAGCCACCGCCGGTGCTGCTGTCGAGGGGCCAGCCCTGGCTGTGCATGACCAGTCCCTTTTGGTGCTTGTCGGGAGCCACCCGCCACAGCTCCTTCAGGCCGATGCCGTATTTTTGCGGGTCGATGCCGTCGCGCAAGTTGAATTTCTGCATCAGCTCCTGCGACAGCGAGCCGCGACAGCCTTCGGCAAACAGCGTGTACTTCGCATGCAGCTCCATGCCGGGCTGGTAGTCGGGCTTGTGCGTGCCATCCTTCGCCACGCCCATGTCGCCGGTCGCGACACCCCGTACGGCGCCGTTGTCATCGTAGAGAACTTCCGCGGCCGGAAAGCCGGGATAGATCTCAACGCCTAAGCTTTCCGCCTGCTGCGCGAGCCAGCGGACGACGTTGCCCAGGCTCACGATGTAACACCCATGGTTGTTCATGAGCGGAGGCAGCGACCAGTTCGGCAGGCGATAAGCCTTGTCCTCGGTCAGGACGAGAAAGCGATCCTCGGTCACCGCGGTCGTGACCGGCGCGCCCTTTTCCTTCCAGTCGGGGATGAGTTCGTTCAGCGCCCTGGGGTCGATGACCGCACCTGAGATGGTGTGCGCACCGGCTTCCGACCCTTTATCGAGCACGCACACCGACGTTTCGCGGTTGGCCGCAACGGCGAGTTGCTTCAGGCGGATGGCCGCGGACAGGCCGGAGGGGCCGCCGCCGACGATCACAACGTCATACTCCATCGCTTCGCGCGCCATGCGGCTTTCCTCGGCAATGCCCGGATTTGAGGGTTTGGGGGTTACCGCCCATTATAATTGCCGGTGGCTTCGGCCAACCGGCTGCCACTCGTTGGACCCTCCACATGACTGCGTCCGACTCCCGCCGACTCGTCCACACCTCGCTGCAGTCGATCCGCTGGGGCGACATGGATTTGTTCCGCCACGTCAACAATACGATCTACTTCCGATACATGGAACAGGCGCGCCTAGAATGGCTCCATGCGCAGTCTCCCCAATATGCGGACATCGACGCCGAGGAAGGACCGGTGATCGCCAACGCGAGCTGTGAATTCTTAGCGCCGCTCGTGTATCCGGGCGACATCGAGGTGCGGATGTTCCTGGGCAAGCCGGGGCGCACCAGCATCGCCTCGTTCTACGAAATCTGGATGGACGGTCGCAAATTCGCCGACGGCGCCTCGCGCCTGGTCTGGATCAATCGTCGCACGGGCAAATCCACGCCGCTGCCCGAAATCATCGTCGCGCCGCTGCGCACCCACGGCGCCTGAAGCAATGACCGCCACCGCGACCAGATTGTGGAGCCCGACGCCGGATCGGGTCGCGAAGGCGAACCTCACCGCCTTCGCCGCACGGCTCGGCGCGCGGCACGGCGTCGACCTGTCGACGTACGACGCGCTCTGGCGATGGTCGATCGATCACAAATGGGATTTCTGGCGCGAAGTGTGGGACGAAGCCGGCGTGATCGGCGAGCGCGGCGAAACGGTTCTCGTCGACGCCGACAAGATGCCGGGCGCCCGGTGGTTCCCTGACGCGCGGCTCAACTTTGCGCAGAACCTGCTTGAGCGCAAGCGCCCCGACGACGAAAGCGATGCGCTGGTGTTCTGGGGCGAGGACAAGATCAAGCGGCGCCTCACGCATCTCGAATTGCACGCGCTGGCCTCGCGCGTGTCGGGTGCTTTCGCGGCGCACGGGATCGCGCCGGGAGACCGCATCGCCGCCTACGTGCCGAACATGCCCGAGGCCGTCATCGCGATGCTGGGCGCGACGGCGCGCGGCGGGGTCTGGTCGTCGTGCTCGCCGGAGTTCGGCGTGCAAGGCGTGCTGGATCGGTTCGGGCAGATCGCGCCGCGCATCCTCGTCACCGTCGACGGTTATTGGTACAGCGGCAAGGTGATCCCGATCCTCGACAAGGTCGCCGAGATCGTGGCGCGGCTGCCGTCGGTGGAGAAGGTCATCGTCATCCCGTACCTGCAGCAGACGCCGGGCGCCTCGGACGACCTGTCCCGCGTGCGCAACGCCATCGCGTGGGATGTCTGGCTGGCGCCGTTTCTTCCCGGTCCGATCGACTACGCTGCGCTTCCGTTCGCGCATCCCTTGTACATCCTCTATTCGTCGGGTACCACGGGTGTGCCGAAGTGCCTCGTCCATACGGCCGGCGGCGTACTGCTGCAGCATTTGAAGGAGCAGCGGTTGCACGGCGACGTGAAGCCGGGCGACCGGTTGTTCTTTTTCACGACCTGCGGCTGGGTCATGTGGAACTGGCTGGTCTCGGGTTTAGCCGCCGGCGCCACGCTGCTGCTCTACGACGGGTCGCCGTTCATCCAGCAGGGCCGGATCCTCTGGAAGCTCGCGGCACTCGAGCGGATGACCCATTTCGGGACGTCGGCGCGATTCATCGACGCGCAGAAGAAGATCGCGCAGGTGCCGCGAAAGGACTTCGACCTGGCCAGCTTGCGCGTTATGTTCTCGACGGGCAGCCCGCTGGCGCCCGAGAGCTTCGACTACGTATACCAGTGCGTGAAGGACGACCTCTGCCTGTCGTCGATTTCCGGCGGCACCGACATCGCGTCGTGTTTCGCGCTCGGTTCGGTGACGCTTCCCGTCTGGCGCGGCGAATTGCAGTGCCGCGGCCTCGGCATGGATGTCGACGTCTACGACGACGACGGGAAGCCGCTGGTGCAGGCCAAGGGTGAACTCGTGTGCAAGTCGCCGTTTCCCGCGCTGCCCGCGGGCTTCTGGAACGACGCCGACGGCGCGCAATTCCGCGCGGCTTATTTCGAACGCTATCCGGGCGTCTGGCGCCAGGGCGACTGGGCCGAATTGACCGAGCACGGCGGCCTCGTGATCTATGGCCGCTCCGACGCGACACTCAATCCCGGCGGCGTGCGCATCGGCACGGCGGAGATCTATCAGCAGATCGAGCCGATGCCCGAGATCGCCGAGAGCCTGGTGATCGGGCAGGCATGGCCGCCGGGCGAAGGCACCGACGTTCGCGTCGTGCTGTTCGTGAAGCTCTCCGAAGGCCTGACGCTCGACGATGCGCTCGCCGAGCGCATCCGGCAGACGATCCGCGTGAATACGACGCCGCGCCACGTGCCGGCCAAGATCTTGCAGGTGACGGACATTCCAAGGACGCGCAGCGGCAAGCTCGTGGAACTTGCCGTATCCGACGTCGTGCATGGGCGCGACGTGCGCAATGCCGAGGCGCTCGCCAATCCCGAAGCGCTTGACGAGTATCGCGACCGCGAAGACCTCAAGGGCTGAAGGCCCTGAGGATCCGCACCGGTCTGCCGCCCGTTGCCGTGACGATGACTCGCTCGTGAAGGATGACCGATGCTGATCGATGCCGAACGTTCGATGCTGCTCGTGGTCGACCTGCAGACGAAGATGGTTCCGGCGCTCACGGATGCCGAGGCGGTGGTCGCGAATGTCTCGTGGCTCATAAGAGTCGCGCAAAGGATCGGCGTTCCCGTAGCGGCGACCGAGCACTATCCGAAAGGCTTGGGATCGCTGGTGCCGAAAGTGCGCAAGCTCATTCCCTCCAACGCGATCGCCGCCAAGACTCACTTTTCGGCGGTCGCGGCGCAGTGTCTCGCGGGATTGCCGGGGCAGGACCGGGCGCAGGTCGTGGTCGTCGGCGCCGAGGCGCACGTGTGCGTGCTGCAGACGTCGCTCGAGTTGCTGGAGGATGGCAAGGAAGTCTACGTGGTCGCCGATGCCATCGCGTCGCGGCGGCCGATGGACCGCGAAATCGCGCTGACGCGGATGCGCGACGAGGGCATCCGTGTGGTGACGCGCGAAATGGTCGTCTTCGAATGGCTGGGCGAGGCAGCGACGCCGCTGTTCAAGGAGATCATCAAGGAGTTCTTCTCGTGACGCGGCTGGCATGAGCTTCCTCGCCGTCCTGGCGGCGCTGGGCCTCGAGCAATGGCGGGCGTTCGCGTGGCGGGCCGCGGCAGAGCGGGCATTTGTTCGCTACGCGCGCTGGATCGAGCGACGGTGGAACGGCGGGACCGCGCAGCACGGCTGGTTCGCGCTCGCGGCCGCACTCGCGCCGCCGGTGCTGGTCGTCGAAGGGTTGTTCCTCGCCGCATGGCTTGTGCACCCGGCGTTGAGCTTCGTCTTCATGGTCGTGGTCCTGTATTTCATGATGGGATTCCGCCGCTTCAGCCACGCGGTGTCCGCGATCGTCAACGCGTTCAAGCTGAACGACCTCGCGGAGGCGCGGCGCGCGCTCGCGGCCTGGCGCGGAGGCAGCGTCAGCGAACTGACGAGCGAGGACGTGGCGCGATTGGCCATCGAGCGCGGGCTGATCGACGCGTATCGCCAGGTCTTTGCGGTGATCTTCTGGTTCGTGATCCTGCCCGGACCGGCGGGCGCGGTGCTCTACCGTGCGGTGGCGCTGCTCGCCGAGGAATGGGGTTCAGCCGCGCCCGGTGTCGAGCCCACGCCGCACACGCAGGCGCGCGACGCCTTCGGCCGGCCGGCGCGGCAGTTGCTCGCGCTGCTCGACTGGATTCCAGTCCGGCTCACCGCGATATCGTTCGCGATCGTCGGCGATTTCGAAGACGCGGTCTCATGCTGGCGCACGCAGGCGCACCTGTGGTCGCTTCAGGACGGCGGCCTCGCCATCGGCATTCTGCTGGCGAGCGGTGGCGGCGCGCTGGGTGTGCAGCTGGGCGGGCCGCTCCCTGTGCTGGTGGGCGAGCCGGACGTTCGCGCCGAGATCGGCACCGGCGAGCCTGCCACAGCGGACGTCCTTCCTTCCGCTGTCGGACTGGTGTGGCGGGCGCTCGTGCTGTGGCTGGGTGTCATCCTGCTCGTCACGGTCGCCAACCTCGTGCCCTGAAGGTCGGCTCGACTATCGCGAGGGGTCGCGGGCCGCGTGCGCTTCGCGGATCATCGCGTGCAGCAGCGCGACACGATGCGGCGCAACCAGCCCGCGCTCCACCGCTTCCCGGATCGCGCATCCGGGCTCGGCATCGTGGCGACAGTCGCGAAAGCGGCAATGCCCGAGCAGCGGGCGCAACTCGACGAACGCTTCGGCAATGACGCCGGGATCGAGGTGCGCGAGCCCGAAGACCTTCATGCCAGGCGAATCGACGATCCACGTGTCGGCGCCCAGCGCCGGCAGCAGATAAAGGGTCGTCGCGGTCGTCGTGTGGCGGCCAGCGGCCAGCGCTGTCGAGATCTCCCTGACGCGGATCCCGGCATCCGGTAGCAGCGCGTTCACGATCGTCGACTTTCCCATTCCCGACTGACCGACGAGCACCGTGTGATGTCCGGCGAGCAGCGCCGCGACCGGCGCGGCATCGCGCACCGCGGACAGCTCGACCACTGTGTAGCCCAGCTTGGCGCAGGGCGAAAGCCGCGCGAGCAGCGACGGGAACTCGGGCAGGTCCGACTTGTTGGCCGCGAGCACGAAGCGGCAGTTCTGCGCTTCGGCCGCGATCATCCAGCGATTGATGAGTTCCTCGTCCAGGCCCAGACCGGGGGCGACGACGCCCAGGATCTGCGTGACGTTGGCCGCGATCAGCTTTTCGCGAAAGGCGTCGGAGCGGTAGAGAAGGCTCAAACGCGGCGCGACGGACAGGATGGCGCCACCGCCCGCGACGCGGGCGACACCGACGCGATCGCCGCACGCGATGTGCAGCGAGCGCCCCTTCTGCACGCATTCGAGGGTTTCGCCATCCGCCAGCGTTACCGCGTAATGCCGCCGGTAGGTGGCGACAACCAGGCCCTCCATTTCGACGCCGGAAACGCCGCTGCCGCGTCCGGGCGTCAAGCGAAGAGACGCTCCGTCTTGGCCGCGCAGACGATGTCGTTCAACGTGATGCCGCCCGCGCTGTGCGTCGAGAACACGACGACGCAGCGGTTGTAGTGGACCTGTAGGTCCGGGTGGTGGTCCTCGTGATGCGCGATCCAGGCAAGCGCGTTCACGAAGGCGATCGTCTCGTGGTAGTTGGCGAAGAGAAACGACTTCTCGATCTGGCCGTCGTTGAAGATCCAGCCCGGCAACGCGGCGACGTGCGCCGCGAGTTCGTCCGTGCCCAGCGCCGGCGCGCCTTCGCGGCAATGCATGGACGCCAGCGCGAGCAGCCGGGTGTCGAGCGCTTTGCGCGAGGATGTCATGCGGTCACCCCGGCGGGCGCGTCGCGGACCAGCGTCTCGATGTGCGCGATGCGCACCGCCGCGGGCGGATGCGAATCGTAGAACGCCGAATGCAGCGGGTCCGGCGTCAGCGTCGACGCGTTGTCCTCGTACAGCCTGACCAGCGCCTGCGTCAGCGCGGCGGCATCGGCGTGGCGCGTCGCATAGGCATCGGCCTCGAACTCGTGCTTGCGCGAATAGAGGGACGAGAGGGGCTCGAGCACGAACGTGAACACGGGCAGCGCGAGTAGGAACAATTCGAGGGCGACGCCGGGACGTGTCATGCTGACCGCGAGCAGCGACTCGGGAACGCCCAGGCCCGTGTAAAACCAAGGCTCGCGGGCGAACCACGCAAGCAGCGCCAGGACGACGAGCGACACCACGGCCGACCATGCGACGCGCTTGGCCACGTGCTTCAACCTGTAGTGTCCCAGTTCGTGCGCCAGCACGGCCTCGATCTGGTCGGGGACGAGCCGCTCGAGCAGCGTGTCGAAGAACACGATCCTGCGCGCGCGGCCGAAACCGGTGAAGTAGGCGTTGCCGTGGCCAGAGCGCTTGGAGCCGTCCATCACGTAAAGCCCGGTGCGCGCAAAGCCGCAGCGCGCGAGCAGCGCCTCGATGCGCTCGCGCGCCGGACCTTCCGACAACGGCGTGAACTTGTTGAACAGCGGCGCGATCACGGTCGGATAGAGGACCAGGATCAGAAGCTGGAACGCCATCCACGCCGCCCACGCCCACAGCCACCACAGCGGGCCCGCCGTGCGCATCAGCCACAGCACGAGGATCAGCAGCGGCAGGCCCAGCGCCAGCGCCACCGCGACGCCCTTCGCGAGATCGGCGATCCAGAGTCGCAGCGATATCCGGTTGAAGCCGAAGCGCTCCTCGATGCGAAAGGTCTGCCACCACGAAAACGGCAGGCTGACGACGCCGTAGACGACGCCGGTGATCGCAAAGAGCAGCACGTCGCGCCACAGCGGGGTCATGTCGATCGTCTCGGTCCAGCCGATGATCCATGCGAGACCGCCGCCGACGGTCATTGCTAGCAGCAGCACGGCGTCGGTCAGCGTGTTGAGCGTGCCGAGCCGCTGCTTGGCCACTGTGTAATCGGCCGCCTTCTGATGCGCGGGGAGCCCGATGCTCGACGCGAATGCCGCCGGCACGGCATCACGATGCGCGAGGACGTGCGCGACCTGCCGCCGCGACAGCCAGACGCGAATGGCGAGCGAGAGCGCCAATGCGGCCAGGAAGAGCGCGGTGAAGTGGGGCGAGGTCAAGGGACAGATCTGGCCGGCCTTTGCGGCTCGGCGCTTTGTGCGAGAATGGTCCGCGCATTTTACGCCAATCTCGGTGACCCCAATGAGCCAAGCCTGAACGCCATGCCCGCGGACGCCAATCACCTCATCTGGATCGACATGGAGATGACGGGCCTCAATCCCGACACCGACCGGATCATCGAGGTCGCGCTGGTCGTTACCGACGCCGATCTCAATACCGTCGCGGAAGCGCCGGTATGGGTCGTGCGCCAGGACAGCGTCGTGCTGGACGGCATGGACTCGTGGAACAAGGGCACGCATGGCAAGTCCGGATTGATCGACAAGGTCAAGGCGTCGACGCTGACCGACGCGGAAGTGGAAGGACATGCGCTGGCTTTCCTGCGCGAGCGGGTGCCGGCGAAGGCCTCGCCGATGTGCGGCAATTCCATCTGCCAGGACCGCCGGTTCCTCGCGCGCTGGATGCCTGCGCTAGAGGACTGGTTCCACTACCGCAACCTCGACGTGTCGACGTTGAAGGAACTCTGCCGGCGCTGGAAGCCCGACCTCATGAAGGGCATCCCGAAGGAAGGCAAGCACGAGGCGCTTGCCGACGTCTACGAGTCGATCGAGGAACTCAAGTACTACCGCGAGAATTTTCTGCGCCAATGAAATCGTCCCGGCGGTGACGCACGGACCGCGCCGCGGTCAGCGCTTGAGCGCGAGCAGGATGCCGTCGCCGATGGAGACCAAGCAACTCGTCACTCGCGGCCCTGGTCGACGCCGATCTGCATCATCGCCATCAGAAGCTTCGCGGTCTCTTCGCGCAGGCGGCACTGCAGTGGCGCCTCGCGGGTCGCCACCTGGTGCACATAGGCATCGACAGCTTCCGGCAGCAGCGAACGTAGGGTCATAATCGTCAACAACTCCGCGAGGCAGGGTGCGACAATTATGCACGGAACCCGACCACCGCCATGACCCCGATGAAATTCTGCAGCCATTGCGGCTCGTCGCGTCTCGAATGGCGCGTGCCCGATGGTGATACGCTGCCGCGCTTCGTGTGCGCCAATTGCGGCACGATTCATTACCAGAATCCCAAGATCGTCGTCGGCTGCCTGCCCGAATGGGATGGGCGCGTGTTGCTGTGCAAGCGCGCGATCGAGCCGCGCTACGGGCTGTGGACGCTGCCCGCCGGATTCCTCGAGAACGGAGAAACGATCGCCGCGGGGGCGCTGCGCGAGACGCTCGAGGAGGCGCACGCGCGTGTCGACCTGGGCGATCTCTATACGATCATCAGCCTGCCGCAGATCAATCAGGTCTACATGATGTTCCGCGCAAAACTCGAGGACCTCGATTTCGGTCCCGGCAACGAGAGTCTCGATGTGAAGCTCTACGCGGAAGAGGACATTCCGTGGGAAACGCTGGCGTTCCGGACGATTACCCGGACGTTGCGCAATTATTTTCTCGACCGCAAGCTGGGGGCCTTTCCCGTGCGCGTCAGCTCGCTCGAAAGGCGGCCGCCGCTAACGCCCGACCTGCTGGCCGCCGGCTGAAGAATCGCACGGCCGGAGGGTGACGACGGCGCCTTGTGGGGTGGGTCCCGTCCAGGCGCCGAGGTTTGCGCACCGCCCGGCAGAACAGAGCATGTAATCCGCGGTGTACGTCGACTGCGTTAAGCGGAGCTCGGGAATCGGCGAATTTGGCTGCCACGACCAACGGCCATCGCGAAGCCGCGCCCCCGGCGGCGCTTCCATGCCCGCGCCGCTTCCTTCGACGCGCGCTTCGACCAGCGTGAGTGCATCGCCGTCATTCCGGTAGCGCTCGTCCCACCGCGTCTTTTCGACCGAGTGCTCCCACGCCAGCGTGAATTCCGGTCCGGGCAGCGTTGCGCGCACGACGCCGGCCACGAGGAGGCAGATTGCGGTCAATTGAGTCCGGTCAACTGACGGAGTTCACGGAGCGGGCATTCCGGCTGGCCGGAGTTAAACGGACGCGGTTGCCGGCGCGCTGCGCGTGCGATACCAATGCCACGCGATGACGATCGCGCCAAGCGTGAATCCCGCCTCGTCCGTCCACGGCACGGCGATGACCAGCAGGAACGCTGCGGCGGTGGCCAGCATGCGCTCCGGCCACGTGAGCAGGCCGCGCAGGTAGCCTATCGACGCCGCACCCCACAGGACGATGGCGACGATCGCCTTGAACACGACGTAGGCGGTGTTGAGCAGCGTTCCAGCCTGCAGCATCAGCGAGGGGTCGTACACCGCCATGAACGGAATCACGAAGCCGGCGATGGCGATGTGCGTGGCCTTCCAGCCGATCTTCATCGGCGACGCCTTGGCGATGGACGCGGCCGCAAATGCCGCCAGCGCCACCGGCGGCGTCAAGTCGGCCATGATACCGAAATAGAACACGAACATGTGCGAGACGATCAACGGCACGCCGAGCTTCAGCAATGCCGGCGCGGCGATGGCGCTGGTGATGATGTAGTTCGGAATCGTCGGAATGCCCATGCCGAGGATCAGACACACGATCATCGTCAGGAGCAGCGACAGGAAAAGGCTCTTCGAGCCGATGTCGAGCACGAAAGCCGCGAAGTTGGACGCCGCACCGGTCAGCGTCAGCACGCCGATGATCACGCCGACGATCGCGCACGCGATGCCGACCGCGATGGCCTGCCGCGCGCCGTCGATCAGGCTGCCGCGCATGATGGCGAGCGTTTCGCGGCCGCCTTTCACGACGAAATTCACGGCGACGAGCAGGGCGATCATGCCGATGATGGGCCACACGCCATACTTGAAGAAGCTGGCCGACGCCAGCCCGAGCGCGACCCAGAACACCACGCGGAACGACGTCGAGCCGAATCCGCCAGCGATTCCCGCGCCGAGGATCAGCACGGCGGTCAGCGCCAAGCCAACGATGCCGGAGAACATCGGCGTGAAGCCGTCGAAGAGCATGAACACGAGCACGAGCAGCGGCAGCATCAGGTACCACTTGGTCCGGATCGCCTGCCACGGATTCGGGCATTCGGCTTTGGGAATCCCGTGTAGGCCCCTGCGGCCGGCCTCCAGATGCACCATCGCGAACGCGGTGAGGTAGTAGAGGATCGCCGGGATGACGGCGGCCTTGACGATCGTCACGTACGGCACGTTGAGCGTCTCGGCCATGATGAACGCGACGGCGCCCATGACGGGCGGCATGATCTGGCCGCCCATGCTGGACGTCGCCTCGACGGCGCCGGCGAAGACGGGCGTGTAGCCGAAGCGCTTCATCAGCGGAATCGTGAACTGCCCGACGGTGAGGACGTTGGCCACGCCCGATCCAGAGATCATGCCCATCATGCCGGAAGAAATGACCGCTACCTTGGCCGGGCCTCCTCGCGCATGACCGACGAAGCCCAACGCGATGTTGTTGAAGAGGCTGATCATGCCCGCGTGCTCGAGGAACGAGCCAAACAGGATGAACAGGAAAATGTAGGTCGCCGAAACGAGCGTCGGTATGCCGTAGATTCCTTCCGTGCCCAGGAAGAGCTGGCCGACGATCTGATCGAAGCCATAGCCGCGATGGGCGATGGCCGACGGCAGGTATTGGCCGAACAATCCGTAGGCGAGGAAGGTTCCGCAGACGATCGGCAACGCCACGCCCAGCACGCGCCGCGCGGCTTCGAAGAGAAGCACGACGACGATCGAGCCCACGAACAGGTCGACGAGAGTCGGGTCGCCGGAACGCTGTATGAGCTCGGCCTCGAAGACCAGGTGATACAGCGCAAGCGTTGCGCCCAGCGCAGCCAGCACCGCGTCGAACCACGCGATCTTGTGCCGGTTGGCGCGCTTGCCGATCGGATAGATGAGAAACGACAGCAGCAGCAGGAAGCCGACGTGAATCGAGCGCGTCGGCAGGCTCGACAGCGGGCTGAAGGCGGCGATGATCAGCTGGTAGGTCGAGAACGCCAGCGCCACGCCGGCGACGACCTTCCACGCGATGCCCGTCAGCTCGCGCTTGACGCCGGTTTCGTCGAATGCGGCCTCGGCTGCCTGGATTTCGGCAGCGGGGACCTGCGGCGACGTCATTTCATCAGCCCGGCTTCCTTGTAATACTTCTCGGCGCCCGGATGCAGCGGGATCGGCATGCCGTCAAGCGCATGCTTCGGGTCGATGGCTTTCGCCGCCGAATGCGCGGCGACCAGCTGATCGAGCCCCGTCCACAGCGCCTTGGTGATGCCGTAGACGGTGTCATTGCTCACGCCGTCATAGGTGACGAGGAAGTTCTGGACGGCGGCCGTCTGCACGTCGGTGGTCTGACCGCGATAGGTGTTGGCGGGAATCACCGCGGCGAGGTAGGCGGGGTCGTTGGTCTTCTTGATGACGTCGGCAGGAATCGGCACGACGATGATGTCGACCGACGTCGCGAGGTCGCGCAGCGCCGACACACCCAGGCCCGCGGACTGCAGCGTGACGTCGAGCTGGCGGTTCTTCATGAGCTCGACGCTTTCGCCGAAGGGCAGGTACTCGACCTTGGAAAAGTCCTTGTAGGTGATGCCTGCGGCCGCCAGGATTGCCCGCGCATTGAGTTCCGTGCCGGATTTCGGCGCGCCGACCGAGATCTTTTTCCCCTTCAGGTCGGCGAGCGTCTTGATGCCCGCGTCCGCCCGCGCGACGATCTGGATGTAGTTGGGATAGATCGCGGCAATGCCACGCAGTTTCTTGAGCGGTGTCTTGAAGCCCGCGTCTTCATTGCCTTTCCACGCGTCGGAGAGCGAGTCGCCCAGCGTGAACGCCACTTCGCCGCGTCCGGCCTGGAGCAGGTTGAGGTTCTCGACCGACGCCTTGGTCGCCTGGACCGACGTCTTGACGCCGGGCATCGCCTTGCCGATGTCGTTGGCCAACGCGACTCCCAGCGGATAGTAGACGCCGCTGGTCCCGCCGGTGAGCACGTTGATGAACTGGTCGGCGGCCATCGAGGAGAGGGCCGTGCCCAGTCCGATGGCGAGCAGTGCGATGCTGCGCAGCAAGCGATTCATGCGTCCTCCAGAGGCGGCGGTCGCCGCCGCGGTATTTGTTGGCCATGTTGCCGCTTGGGGCGCCGCGGATGGGCGGCCGACGGCCTTCGCCGGCGATTATAGCCGCGTGGCGCCAATTCTGGACGCTGCCGCGCCGGTGTGCGACGATCGTCTGCAACGGACTACCGAGGGGCGACGGTGCGCAAGGTCGACCAACTGTTCGAGCGCTACGCCGAATCGCACCGCAATTCGGCCAACAAGGCGATCCACTGGATCTGCGTGCCGCTCATCACGTGGAGCGTGCTGGCGGCGCTGTGGGCGTGGTCGCCGCTGGCCGCCTATGTCGGCATCGCCCTGGCGCTCGCGTTCTACGCGTGGCTGTCGCCGTCCATCGCGCTGGGCATGCTGGTGGTGCTTGCGGTGATGGTGTATCCGCTGACGTTGCTCGGCGCCCGCGTGCTGATCGTCGCGGCGGTCGTCTTCGGTCTGGCGTGGATCGGGCAATTCGTGGGCCATGTCATCGAAGGCAAGAAGCCATCGTTCTTCGAAGACGTGAAGTTCCTGCTGGTCGGACCGGCGTGGCTGCTGGGCTTCGTCTACCGGCGCGCCGGAATACCGTACTAGGCGACGACCTGCATCCCCGCCGCGGCCAGCGCGGCGTGCAACTCCTTCACGTGCGCGTGGCCGGTCGTCTCGACCACGCAGATGACGCGCACGGCCGACAGGTCGGGGCCGGAGAACGCGCGATCGTGGACGATTTCCTTGATCGACGCGCCGGTCGAGGCGATCAGTTCCGCCAGCCGCGCGAGCCCGCCGGGCCGGTCGCTGATCGTGACGGTGAAGCGCGACACGCGGCCGTCGGCGACAAGACCGATTTCGATGATCGCGGCCCAGCATCGTGAGGTCGATGTTGCCGCCGCACAGCGTGAGCACGACCTGTTTGCCCTTGAGATTGTCGAGCTTGCCGGCGAGGAATGCCGCGAGCGGCGCGGCGCCGCCGCCTTCGACGACGCTCTTCTCCAGTTCGATGAGGCGCAGGATCGCGAGCGCGATGTTCGCCTCGTCGACGGTGACCACCTGGTCGACGACTTGTCTGCAGCACGGCGAACGGCAGCTTGCCGAGCAACGGAACGGCGAGGCCGTCCGCCAGCGTCGGCGACAGCGGCACCGGGCACCGGATGGCCGGCGGCACGCGCCGCGGTGAGGCACGCCGCATGCTCCGGCTCGACACCGACGACGTGCACCTGCGGACGCAGCGCCTTCATTACCGTGCCGATGCCGGCGAGCAGTCCGCCGCCGCCGACCGGCACCACGATCGCCTCGACGTCCGGCGTCTGCTCGAGGATCTCGAGCGCCATCGTGCCCTGTCCGGCCATCACGTCGGCGTTGTCGAACGGGTGGATGAACGTCAGGCCCTCGCTCCGCGCGATCTCCTCCGCGCGCACGCGCGACTCGCCGAGATCGGCGCCATGCAGGATGACGTTGGCGCCCAGATGCCGGCAGTTGGTGACCTTGATCAGTGCCGCGAATTTCGGCATCACGACGGTGACCGGAATGCCGAGCAGGCTGCCGTGATAGGCGACGCCCTGCGCGTGATTGCCCGCCGACGCCGCGATCACGCCGCGCTTGCGCTGTTCGTCCGTCAGCAGCAGCAGCGCGTTGCGCGCGCCGCGCTCCTTGAAGCTGCCGGTGCGCTGCAGGTAGTCGAGCTTGCAGAAGATGTGCGCGCCGGTCAGCTGCGACAGCGGGATCGACTCGACGCATGGCGATACGTAGATGCCGCCGGCGATGCGCTCGCGGGCGGCCTCGACGTCGGCCAGCGTCAGCGTCGCGGCGCATCGTCAGAAGGGGAGTGTCGCGCCGGGCTTGGCGCGCCCCAGCACGCGGCGGAACTCGTCCTGGATGCGCGCGAGCGCGGCCGCGTTGTCGGCCTCGAAGCGCAGCACGATGACCGGCGTGGTGTTGGACGCGCGCGCCAGGCCGAAGCCGTCGGCGTATTCGACGCGCAGGCCGTCGATGCGGATCACTTCGCTCGCACCCGGGAACGTCTCGGTCGCGGCCATCTTGCGCGATCAGCGCGTGCGGCTCGCCTTCGGCGCACGGCCACGTTCAGTTCGGGCGTGGACAGCGCGTCGGGCAGCGCGTCGAGCACGGCCGACGGATTGGCGTGGCGCGACAGGATTTCCAGCAGCCGCGCGCCGGCGTACAGGCCGTCGTCGAAGCCGTACCAGCGCTCGCCGAAGAACGTGTGGCCGCTCATCTCGCCCGCCAGCGCCGCGTGCGCTTCCTTCATCTTGCGCCTTGATCAGCGAATGGCCGGTCTTCCACAGCAGCGGCACGCCGCCATGCGCTGGTGATCCACGGCTTCAGGTTGCGCGTCGACTTGACGTCGTAGATGATCGTCGCGCCGGGATTGCGCGTCGAGCAGGTCGGCGGCGAACAGCATCAGCTGGCGGTCGGGATAGATGATGTGGCCGTCGCGCGTGACCACGCCCAGGCGGTCGCCGTCGCCGTCGAAGGCCAGGCCCAGTTCGCAGTCGCCTTGGCCGAGCGCGCGCGATCAGGTCCCGCAGGTTCGCCGGCTTGCGACGGATCGGGATGGTGGTTGGGAAATGTGCCGTCGACGTCGCAGAAGAGCGGCACGACCGTCGCAGCCCAGGCGCGCGATACAGCGTCGGGCGCGAACGCGCCGGCGACGCCGTTGCCGCAGTCGACGGCGATCTTCAGCGGCCGCGCGAGCTTGACGTCGCCGACGATGCGGTCGAGGTAGGCCGGCGCGATGTCGACGCGTGCGGTACGTCGCCGTGGCCCGTCGCGAAGTCGGCCGCCCTCGATGCGCGCGCGCAGCGCCTGGATGTCGTCGCCCGACAGCGTGTCGCCGGCGACGACCATCTTGAGCCCGTTGTAGTCGGGCGGATTGTGGCTGCCGGTGACCATGACGCTGCAGCCGGTGTCGCAGGTGATGCGCGGCGAAGTAGGTCATCGGCGTGGCCACCATGCCGACGTCGATGACGTTGACGCCCGCGGCGCGAATGCCGTCGGCCAGCGCGGACGAGCAAGTTCGGGTCCCGACAGCCGGCCGTCGCGGCCGATGGCGAACGTGTCGCTGCCGCGTTCGCGCGCCAGCGAGCCCAGCGCCTGGCCGACGGCGCGCACGATGGCGGGCGTGAGCGTCTTGCCGACGATGCCGCGAATGTCGTAGGCCTTGAAGATTTCGCGGGGGAGGGTGGTCATGGCAGGGCATCGGAGTTGTGGGGAACGCGGCCGCGTAGTTTCGCACGGCTGCGCGCCGGTTCCGGCGGCCGACAGCGCGATCAGCTGCCCGTCGCGAAGAATGTCGTGACGCGCCGCGCCAGCCATCGGATGTCGCCGGGAACGGGCGGCGTCGCAAAGCCCGCATGGCCGCCGTGCGCCGGCTGCAGCAGCGTGACCGCGGCGCTCACCTGCTCGGCGCCGGGCAGCGACGCGTCCGGCACGAACGGATCGTTGCTCGCGTTCAGCACGAGCGTCGGCAGCGGCGACGTCGCGCAGCCATGGCTTCGACGAACGCGCGCGTCCAGTAGTCGTCGGCGCCGGCAAAGCCGTGCAGCGGCGCGGTGACCGCGTCGTCGAATTCCCACATCGTCGTCGCGCGCGCGACGCGCCGCGCGTCGACCAGGCCGGGAAAGCGCCGCTCCATCGCGATCGCCTTGGGCTTCAGCGTGCGCAGGAACGATTGCGACGTAGATGAGCCGATTCCAGCCCCGGTCGATCGACGATGCCCGGACGCCATCAGGTCGAGCGGCACGGACGCGGCCGCCGCCGCGGAGACGCGTCGGCGCCGCATCGCGCGCCGGCGCGGCCGACCCAGTTGAGCAGCGCGCTGCCGCCCAGCGACACGCCGAACGCGAACACCGGCGTGCGCGGGTCGACGCGCGCGCGCACCGCCGCCAGCATCGCGGCGATCTCCGCGTGGTCGCCGGAGTGGTAGGCGCGCGGCATGCGGTTGGGCTCGCCGCCGCAGCCGCGGAAATGCGGCACGACGCCGCGCCAGCCAAGCGCCGCGAGGTGCGCCATCAGCGCGCAGCGCGTAGTGCGAGCCGCGAACTGCCTTCGAGGCCGTGGAACAGCACGACCAGCGGCGCGTCGGCGCGCGGCGTCGCGGCGTCGACCAGCCAGTCGAAATCCCAGAAGTCGCCGTCGGGCGTAGCGACGCGCTCGCGCCGGTAGGCGACCAGCGGGGCTGCGCAGCAGCACCGGGTAGATGGTCTGCGCGTGGCCGCCGGGCAGCCAGACCGGCGCGTCGATAGGGCACGGGATCGCGACCAGGGCGCATCGGGCGAAGCGCATCCGCCGTCAGTCCAGCGCGCGCTCGAGCTGCTTCGCGATCGTCTTCAGGATCTTCACGCGGGCGAAGTACTTGTCCTCCGCCTCGACCAGCGTCCACGGCGCCAATTCGCGTCGACGTGCGGTCGACCATGTCGGCGACCGCCTGCTCGTAGGCATCCCACTTCTTCCGGTTGCGCCAGTCGTCCTGCGTGATCTTGAAGCGCTTGAACGCCGTCTTCTCGCGCGCCTTGAAGCGCTTCAGCTGCTCTTCCTTGCTGATCTGCAGCCAGAACTTGCAGACGACGATGCCGGCGCGCACCAGCTGTTCCTCGAACTGGTTGATCTCGTCGTAGGCGCGCATCCAGTCCGAGACCGCGCAGATAGCCCTCGACCCGCTCGACCAGCACGCGGCCGTACCAGGTGCGATCGAAGATCGTGATGCCGCCGCGCGCGGGAATCTGGCGCCAGAAGCGCCAGAGGAACGGCTGTGCGCGCTCCTCCTCGGTGGGCGCCGCGATGGGCACGATCGACGAACTGGCGCGCGTCGAGCGACGTCGCCACGCGCCGGATCGCGCCGCCCTTGCCGGCGGCGTCCGAGCCCTCGAACGCCAGGATCAGCGCGCGGTCGCGAAAGCGCTTGTGCTGCGTGAGCTGCGCCAGCCGCGCCTGCCATTTCGCGAGGTCGCGGTCGTAGGTCTTCTCGTCGAGCTTCTGCGTGAGGTCGAGGTTGCCGGATCAGCGCGACGTTGCCGATGACCGACGGCGCCGGCGCCACGACCGCGCGCGGCACGGGCTTGGCGCCCGCATTGACCTTGACCATCGCCTCGTGCAGGATCTTGCCGACGGTCAGGTTGCGGTAGTTGGAGTCGGTGCCTTCGACGACGTACCACGGCGCCGCGCCGATCGACGTCTCGCGCAGCATCTGCTCCCAGATGTCGTGGTACTTGTTGTAGTGCTTGAGCGCGCGCCTGTCGATCGCCGGTCACGCGCCAGCGCGTCTTCGGGTTGGATTCGAGGTCGCGCAGCCGCTGCTTCTGGTCGGCGCTTGCGACAGGTGGATCCAGAACTTGAGCAGCACGATGCCTTCGTCGGTGAGCATCTGCTCGTACTGCCGCACTTCCTGCAGGTGCGCATTGAACTGCGACGCTCGGTGACCTCGCTGCAGCACGTGCGCGCGGACGAGCTCGCGGTACCACGCGTTCATGAAGATGCCGATCCTGCCGCGCGGCGGCAGCGCCCGCCAGTAGCGCCACGCGCAGCGGGCGCGCTTCCTCCTCCGGCGCGCGCGGACCGAACGCGTGCGTGCGGATGAAGCGCGGGTCCATCCACTCGTTCAGCTTGTTGGCGGTCTCGCCGCGGCCGCCGCCTTCCAGGCCGCTGATCAGCACCAGGATCGGTCCGCGCTTGCGCTGCGCCCATCTCGTACTGCCCGTTGAGGAGCGCCTCGCGCAGCTTCGTCTCCTCGCGCGCGATAGGTGGCCTTGGCGATCCGGTGGCCGACTTCCGCCGATTCGAGCATCGTGTCTTCCCTCGGCAGCCTTGACGCTAGTCGCGCGACCAGAACGGCTTGGCGCGCGCGAAGGCCGCCCACGCGTTGTCGAGCGCCGCGCTGCGCGCGGCGCCCTGCGCCGCCGCCCAGCCGCTGAACGCGGCCGCGGCCGGCGACGCGGCGCCCGCCAGTTCGGCGGCGAGCCGCGCGGCGACCGCGGCGTCGTTCCACGCGCCCAGCTCTTCCTGCAATGCCGTCAGCGCGCGGCGATAGGCGCGCGTGCGCTTCCTCGGCGAAGAGCGGCGCGAAGAATTCGGTCGCGTAGCGCAGTTTCTTCGCCGCCAGGCGCGCCGCATGCCGCGTCTCCGGCGCGGCGTGCGCGAGATTCGACCCCAGCGCCAGCAGCGCGCGATGCCGACGCTTGAGCAGCGGCCGCGCGACATCGCGGGCGCGGCCTCGAGCGCGACCGGGTCCGGGCTGCCGCTCAGCGGCGACGCCGCCAGCGCCGCGGCGGCCAGCACCAGGCGCAGGAAGCGCAGCGATCGCGACGGCTGCGCGCGCCGCGGCCCGGGCTTCCGCGCGCCGCGCCGCCGCCTGCGCGGCGAGTGCGCGCAGCGCCGGCTTCAGCGCGCCGGCGTTGCTGCTACGGCCGACGGCGGCGGTGAACGCCGGCAGCGTCTCGAGCGCGAACACGTCGTTGTCGCGCGCCTGACCGAGCGCGTGCGCGAGCCAGCGCAGTTCCACGCGCAGCGGCTCGATGCGCGCCGGCGCCATGGATCTGCGCGGCGAGCGCCAGGCAGGCGCGCAGCCGGCGCACGCCGATGCGCATCTGGTGGATCCACTCCGGGTCGTCCTGGCCGCAAAGCCGGCGGCGTTGCCTTCGATCTGCGCCAGGCAGGCGCGGATGATCGCGGCGAAGCCGTCGGCCGCGGTCGCGTCGGGTGCGATCGGCGCTTCCTCCGCCTGCAGCGGTTTCGCGTCGCGAGGATGGCGCAGCGCGTAGCCGCGCTCCGCCTTGCTCAGCGGCTCCAGTGCCAGCGGGACGTCCGCCGCCAGCGCGTACGCGAGTTCGTAGAGCCGCGTTACGTCGCCCGCTTCCAGTTCGAGTTCGATTTCGCAGATCGGCGCGCGCAGCCGCCTGTCCGTCGACGTCGGCGTGCACGTCGCCGACGTCGATGCACAGCCAGCGCCATCGTGCTGTCGGCGAATGCGAGCGGAATGGTCGTGCGCGTGAATGTCGGTCGTGAATTGCGCCTCAAGTCCGCGCCGCTCCGCCTTGCCCAGCGCGCGGCGAAACGGCGTCGTCGCGAAGCGCAGCGGATCGAGCCTCGGCGCCGGACACGGGCCACTCGAATTCGGCGCGCGCCGTCATGCCGCCGGCGCCCTCCTGCCCGGGCCGGCCCTTGACGGTCTGCAGCCAGCGCCGGCCGTCGCGCCGCAGCCGCAGCGCGATGCCGGCCGCGGGCGAGATCGCAGGTCCTCGGTATCGAAGTACGTCGACGTCAGCTGCGACTTGCGCGACGGTGCGCGCCGCAGCGCCCTCAGCAGCGGATGGCGGGCGAGGCGTGCCGCGGCTTCCGGCGTGCACCGCCAGCTTGAGCTCGGTTTCCATCGGCACGGCGGCTTCGCGAACGCGGCAGACGCCGAGCGCTCACGCTTCGTCGGTCAGGACGACACGGCGCGCGCGCGAACGGCCTCCGCCAGCTCGCGCAGCACGCCCTCCGTCGCGTCCCAGCCGATGCAGGCGTCGGTGATCGACACACCATATTGCAGCGGCTGTCCCGGGCACGAGATCCTGGCGGCCGGCATTGAGATGGCTTTCGATCATCACGCCGAAGATGCGCGCGTCGCCGCCGGCGATCTGCCGCGCGACGTCGCGGGCGACGTCCACCTGCCGGTCGTGCTGCTTCTGGCTGTTGGCGTGCGAGCAGTCGATCATCAGCGCGCGCCGCGAGGCCGGCATGCGCGAGTTCGTTGCACGTCGCGTCGACGCTCGCGGCGTCGTAGTTCGTCGTCTTGCCGCCGCGCAGGATGATGTGGCAGTCCTCGTTGCCGGCCGTGTGCACGATGGCCGAATGGCCGCCCTTGGTGACCGAGAGGAAGTGGTGGGGCGCCGACGCGGCCTTGATGGCGTCGACGGCGATGCGGACGTCGCCGTTGGTGCCGTTCTTGAATCCGACCGGGCAGGACAGGCCCGGACGCGAGCTGCCGGTGCACCTGGCTTTCCGTCGTGCGCGCGCCGATCGCGCCCCAGGCGATCAGGTCGGCGATGTACTGCGGCGTGATCATGTCCAGGTATTCCGTTCCCGCCGGAAGGTCGAGCTCGTTGATCTCGAGCAGGATGCGGCGCGCGAGGCGCAGGCCCTCGTTGATGCGAAAGCTGTCGTCCAGCCGCGGATCGTTGATGAGGCCCTTCCAGCCGACCGTGGTGCGCGGCTTCTCGAAATAGACGCGCATCACGATGATCAGTGTGTTCCGCCAGTTCGCGCTTGAGCGCGGCCAGGCGCGTCGCGTAATCGATCGCGGCGTCGTAGTCGTGAATCGAGCACGGACCGACGACGACCAGCAGGCGGTCGTCCGCACCGTGCAGCACGCGATGGATCGCCTGCCGCGCCTCGAACGTGGTCGCGGCCGGGACGCTCGGACGCCGGAAATTCGCGCAGCAGGTGCGACGGGCGGCGCGAGTTCGGTGATCTCCCGAATGCGGGTGTCGTCGATGGGCCGCGACGAGGGCGCGGGGCTGCCGGCGGCGGCCGGTCGCGGCGGGTGGTGGAGGTCGGCACGGGAAGGGTTCCGTCAGGGCTTTTTGCAGCGAAAACAATATATTACCGGCCTGCCGACGGCCGTGGGACACCATTGTGCCACGACCGGTGCTGCGGCGCAGGATGGCATGGACGCAACACTCGCCCCGGACGGTCGGCGAATTCGTTGCTTCGCGCGTTATAGGATGCCGTAGACTGCACTCGAAACGCCCCGGCCGCGCCATCTTCCGCAACGCAACGACGGGCCGGACCAGTCGACTGACCAGAAATGCTGTCCTTTTGGAGGAAATTCCATGAACAAACTGATGATGCTGATGGCGGCCTGCGTGTTGGCTGCCGCGCCGGCGTTTGCGGCCGATACGGCCAAACCCGCCGCGGCGACGACGGCCGCGGCCCCTGCCGCTGCCGCCCCCGCCGCCGCCACTCCGGCCACGACGAACTCGCAGCAGGAAAAGATGAAGGTCTGCAACACCAAGGCCGAAGGCAAGACCGGCGACGATCGCAAGAAATTCATGAGCGACTGCCTGTCGGCCAAGCCGCGCCGCGCCCAAGCCGGAGAGCAAGATGGCGATGTGCAACAAGCAGACGGCGGGAATGTCGGGCGACGCCCGCTCCAAGGCGCAGTCCGAATGCATGAAGGGACCGCGGCTAGGCGTCCGCGGTTGCTTGCCGGGCAAGGCTTCAGCGAAGAGTTTCATGTAGCGCAAAAGTTGCTGAACACGGCCGGGTGACCTCCTGTCCATCCGGCCGAGGCTGACAAGGCCGCATCGGGTAACCGAATGCGGCCTTGTTTTTGCGCGTCCGGACGCGCTGCGCCAACCGGCTAGATAAATGACGTTGAAACAGTTAGTTACGCCGTTACTATCGCAGTGAAACGGATCAAGAACATCCGAAAGTACGATTGGCAGTCAGCGGGACCTCCGAACCTATCTTGGCATGGTGCAGCGCAGCAAACGAAGCTGCGACGCCCCTTGACCTTTAGATGGAGGTTGCCATGAACGACTTCAATTCGACGCCCGATGAATGCTGACGCCGATACGTCCGCGACGCGCAGCGCATGCGCGCCGAGGCGGTGACCAACCTGCTCGTGGCGTTCTGGACCCGGCTGACGCGCTTTGGCGCATCGGTCGGCAACGCGTTCCGAACCGTCGGCCATCGTCGCAAGTGGAACCTGTCGGTGCCGGCGCCGCATCGCTAGACCATGGGTTCGCGTATCGAAACGGCGGCCCTTGGGCGCGCAGAGGAGGGCGAACGCTTGCGCATCCCGCGGCACGGGTCCTACCGCGGGCTGGGCGTCGGCGGCTTCCATCGCCTCCATTACTGCGATTGGGGTCGCCCAGACAATCCGCGCGTCGTCGTCTGCGTGCATGGCTACGGCCGCAACGCGCGGGACTTCGACGTGCTCGCGCGCGCGCTGTCCGCGGACTTTCGCGTGATCTGTCCCGACCTCGCGCCGCGCGGCCAGCGTGACTGGCTCGGGACGGCGACGGACAATGGCTGCGCGCAAATGCTCGCGGACCTCAACGCGCTGCTGTCCCACCTCGATGTCGACGAAGTCGACTGGATCGGTACGTCGCTCGGCGCATCGCTCGGCAGCTACCTGCGCGCGCAGCCGGGGCTCGCCGATCCGGCGGCTCGTTGAAATTCCGGGTCGCGGCAACGCACCGTTGCGGATGTCGCCGACGGAGATCGAAGTCGAACGTCGTTCGCTTGGCGCGCAGGGGCGGGTTCCGGCGTGGATGCGCTCGCGCTGCAGCCGGCGTGATGCTCACGGCTTGCGGATCAGCAGGCCCTTGAGGTAGTCGCCCTCGGGAAAATTCAGCGCGACCGGATGGTCGGCGCTCGCGCCGAGCTGCGCGATGATCTGCGCGTCGGCGTGCGCATCCAGCGCCGCGCCGGCGACGATCTTCTGGAACAGTTCCGCCGAAATGCCGCCCGAGCATGAAAACGTCGCGAGCAGCCCGCCGGGCGCCAGCAGCTTGAACGCGAGCAGGTTGATGTCCTTGTACGCGCGCGCCGCGCGCTCCGCGTGCGCGGCGGTCGGCGCGAATTTCGGCGGGTCGAGCACGATCAGGTCGAAGGTGGCGCCGGTGTCGCGCAGCCGGCGCAGTTCCGCGAACACGTCGGCTTCGCACCAATGTGCGCGCGCGGCGTCGAGTGTCGGGTTCCGCGCGAGGTTGGCGCGCGCCATCGCGCAGCGCGTCGGCCGAACTGTCGATGGAGACCACGCGACGCGGCGCCTCCGGCGAGCGCCGCCAGCGAAAAGCCGCCCGTGTAGCAGAACGCGTTGAGCACGCGCCGGCCCGTGCGCGTGTCGGCGCACGATGCGCGCGGTTGTCGCGCTGGTCGAGGTAGAAGCCGGTCTTCTGACCGTGCGCGACGTCGACGCGGATAGGCGAGGCCGTCCTCGACGATCGTCACCGCGCTCCGGCAGTTCGCCGATGATGGCGCCGGTGCGCACCGGCAGGCCTTCGAGCGCGCGCACATCGGCGTCCGAGCGTTCGAACACGCACTGCGCGCCGGTCGCCTCCACGAGCGCCGCGCGCGATGGACGTCGCGCCAGCGCTCCGCGCCGGCGGACAGGCATTGCAGCACGACGACGTCGCCGTAGCGATCGGCAATGACGCCGGGCAGGCCGTCGGATTCGCCGTGAAGGATGCGGCCCGCCGTGTGCGCCGCATCGAAGCAGCGGCGCGCGCGGCGGCGGCCGCGCGCGCGACCAGCCGCCGTGAAGAATGCCGGTCGTCGATCGTCGCGTCCTCGTCGAACGACCAGACGCGCGCACGAATCTGCGACGACGGCGAGTAGGCGGCGTGCGCGAGGAATGCGCCGTCGGCGGCGACGACCGTCACGGTGTCGCCGGCGCCGGGTTGCCTTCGACGCGCTCGATCGCGCCGGAGAAAATCCACGGATGGCGCAGCCGCAACGACTTTTCGCGCCCGGGCGCCAGCACCAGCGCGGGACCGATGTCGAGTGCCGGCACCCGGCGGCGCGCTTGACGGCGCGTGCGGCGCGGGGCGTGCGGTGCGGACGCGCGGCGATCGCCCTTCGCGGCGCGGCGTCGCGGCCATCAGCCGGCGCTGACGCCGAACAGGCGGCCGATGGCGAACGTGACGCCGCCCGCCAGCGCGCCGAGCGCCAGCGTGCGCAATCCGGACAGCCACGCGCTGCGGCCGGTGAAGAGCGACAGCACCGCGCCGACGCCGAACAGCGCCACCGCCGTGACGCCGATGGCGATGGGCAGCGTCGCCGTGCCCGCGGCGAACACGAACGGCGCCAGCGGCACGGCCGCGCCCGCGGCAAACGCGGCGAACGAGCTCGCGGCCGCGCCGAGCGGCGATCCCAGTTCGCCGGGATTGAGCCCCAGCTCCTCGCGCGCGAGCGTGTCGAGCGCATGCTCGGGATCGCTGACCAGCCGCTGCGCGAGCTTGTCGGCTTCGCGTTGCGGCAAGCCCTTGGCGACGTAGATCAGCGCGAGTTCCTGCGCTTCGGCCTCGGGATATTCCTTGAGTTCGTCGCGCTCGAGCGCGATCTGGTATTCGTACAGTTCGCGCTGCGAACGCACCGACACGTATTCGCCGGCGGCCATCGCGAAGGCGCCGGCCGCAAGGCCCGCGACGCCGGAGAGCAGCACGACGTGCGGATCGGGATTGGCGCCCGCCACGCCCAGGATCAGGCTCGCGTTCGACACGAGGCCGTCGCTGACGCCGAAGACGGCGGCGCGCAGGTTGCCGCCGCCGCCCAGGTTGCGGTGGCGATGCTCGATGCCGCTGCCCGCAGTCGGGCGTCGCGTGGCCGCCTTCGTCGCCGACCGGGCTGCCGTAGATCACCATGCCGCGCACCTTCATCGCGGCCAGCACGCGTGCGCAGGCTGTCGCGGGCCCAGCCAGCTGCACGAGCCGCGCGACGAGCTTCGCGCGCCCGTCGGGCACGTACGGCCCGGGTGCGGGATGGCCGCGGGCCGTCAACTGCGCGCGCCAGATCGCCGCCTGCGCCTCGGCCTCGACGGCGAGCCGCGCGAACAGTGCCGCGCGCGGCGTGCCGGATTCGGCTTGCGCGCAGGCGCGGTAGAGGTACGCCGAGCGCTGTTCCTCGCCCCAGCTTTCGAGCGGATTCATCGTGCCGGTCGGAACCTGCGCGCGCGGAATCATGCCGGCGTCTGCCCGCGGCGAGACGCGCGTCGATGCGCGCCATGACTTCCGGCGTGAGCTTGCGCCACGACGTCCAGCGCCTTCATGTTCTCCGCGACCTGCGCGGCGCGGCTTGCGCCGGTGATGACGGTCGAGACGTGCGGATTCTTGAGGCACCAGGCGAGCGACATCTGCGCCAGCGTGCAGCCGAGCTCGCGCCGCGATGGGCGACGAGCTTCTTCACGATGCGCGATCTTGGCCGGGATCGACGATGCGCTCGGCCAGCCACTCGTAGCCCTTGAGGCTGGCGCGCGAATCCTTCGGGATGCCGTCGTTGTACTTGCCGGTGAGGAGGCCGGAGGCCAGCGGACTCCAGATCGTCGTGCCCATGCCCAGGTCGTCGTAGAGCCGCGCGTATTCCTGCTCGACGCGGTCGCGATGGAACAGGTTGTACTGCGGCTGCTCCGTCACCGGCTTGTGCAGGTGGTGCCGGTCCGCGACAGGTGCCACGCCGCGGCGATTTCCGCCGCGCTCCACTCCGACGTGCCCCAGTACTGCGCCTTGCCCGCGGCGATCATGTCGGACATCGCCCGAACCGTTTCCTCGATCGGCGTGTCCGGATCGGGGCGATGGCAGTAGACGAGGTCGACGTAGTCGAGCTTGAGGCGCGTGAGCGAACCGTCGATCGCCTGCATCAGGTATTTGCGGTTGAGCGTGTTCTTCTCGTTGGGGCCGTCGTGCAGGCCCCAGAAGAACTTGGTCGAAACGATGTAGGACGAGCGGCGCCAGCCCAGCTTCTGCGAGCACCTCGCCCATGATGGTCTCGGACTGGCCCTTGGCGTAGACCTCGGCGTTGTCGAAGAAATTGACGCCGGCATCATGCGCGGCGGCCATGCATTCGCGCGCCGTGTCCGTGCCCAGCTGGTTGCCGTACGTCACCCACGAGCCGAAGGAAAGTTCGCTCACCTTGAGCCCGGAGCGGCCGAGCCTGCGGTAGTTCATGGCGGTCATTCGGAGGTCTTGCGGAGGGATCGGGGGCGCGGCCGCGACTGGGGGACGCGCTAGAATCCGGCCAGTCGCCATTCTAACCGAAGGTGCCTACGCATGCCCGCCCGCCCGCACTCGCCGATCCCGCGCGCTGCCGCCTCTCGATGTCGAAGCGCTGTGGCAGATCAAGCGCGATCGGCAACCCGACGCTGTCGCCGGACGGGCGGTTCGCGTGCGCCCCGGTCACGTCGTACACGATGGACGACCAACGAAAGCACGCACCGAGCTGTGGTTGTTTCCGACGGGTATGGGCGACGATGGCCTTCCGGGCAAGGCAAGGCCCGGCGAACGCGACGCCTGACGGCCGGCGACAAGGACAGCGAGCCGTGCTGGTCGCCGGATGGCAAGTGGATCGCCTTCACCGCCAAGCGCAAGGACGACACCGAGCCGCAGGTCTATCGGATCGCCCCCGATGGCGGCGAGGCGGAACGCGTGACGAACGTCGCGACGGGTGCTCGCGTCGCTCAAGTGGTTTCCCGACAGTCGCCGCATCGCGTTCGTGTCGTGGATCGTGGCCCGACCTGCGCGACCGACGCCGCGCAGGGCGAAGCGCATGAAGGAGCGCACGGACTCCAAGGTCAAGGCGCACGTGTCACGAGCGCGCGCCACGCGCTACTGGGATCATTGGCTGACCGATGGCCGCGAGCCGCACGTGTTCGCGTGCGACATGCGCACCGGACACAGCGAGGACCTGCTCGCGGGTCTCAAGCTCGCGCTGCCGCCGTGGGATCCGTCGGCGGAGGACTACGACATTTCGCCGGATGGGCGGCAGCTGCGCCGTCACGGCGGACTTGGCGCCGAGCCGGACTCATGCACCAGCGCGACATCGTGACCGTCGATCTCGCCACGCGCCGCAAGCAGCGTGCTGACCGCGGCGACCGGCACCGACGATGCCACGACCCGTCTATTCGCCGGACGGCAAGTGGCTCGTCTTCCTTTCCTACGACACCGATCGCGCGTTCAACGACCAGGGTCACCTGACGCTGCTCGCGCGCCGCGGCGGCAAGATGCGCGCGCTGGCGCCAAGCTTCGACCGCGCCGCGATGCACGTGCAGTGGAGTGCCGATTCGGCCGCGCTGCTGTTTCTCGCGGAGGATCGCGGCCGCGTCGGCACTGTATCGGCTGCCGCTGGCGGCGGCGCAGCCGGCGCTGGTCGTGCCCGGCGGCAGCGTTCTCGGGCTTCGCGCGCTCGCGCGACGGCGGCGTGCTCGCGTTCGCGCGTGCGCACGGCCACGCACCCGCCCGCGCTCTTCGCGTCTCGCGGCGACGGCAGCGGCGAGCGCCCGATCGAGTCGCTGAATCGCGCGCTGCTCGCGCGCCATGCGCTGGGTGAGGTGCGCGAATTCACCGTCAAGGGCTGGCACGGCGAGCCGGTGCAGGTCTGGGTCGATCTATCCGCCCGGATTCGACTCCGAAGAAGAAGTGGCCGCTGCTGCATTCGATCCACGGCGGACCGCACGCGGCGCACCAGGACGGCTGGCACTTCCGCTGGAACACGCAGGTGTTCGCCGGGCGCGGCTACGTCGTCGCGTGCGTGAACTACCACGGCTCGTCCGGGTTCGGGCAGAAGTTCCTGGAGACGATCACCCGCCGCTACGGCGAAAAGGAATACGCCGATACCGAGGCGGCGACCGACTTCATGCTGAAGCAGGGCTACATCGACCGCACGCGGCTCGTCGCCACCGGCGGCAGCTACGGCGGCTACATGGTGGCGTTCATGAACGGCCACACCGACCGCTACAAGGCCTATGTGTGCCACGCCGGCTGCTACGACTGGGTGAGCATGATGGCGACCGACGCGTTCGGCTTCTTCGCGAAGGAGCTGGGGGCGTTCCACTGGGACAATCGCGCCGCTCGGTGATGCGCCAGTCGCCGCACCACTACGTGAAGGCGGCGAAGACGCCCACGCTCGTGATCCACGGCGAGCTGGACTATCGCGTGCCGGCGACGCAGGCGCTGCAGTACTACAACACGCTCAAGGCGAAGAACGTGCCGGCGCGCCTGGTCTGGTTCCCCGACGAGAACCACTGGATCCTGAAGCCGCAGAATTCGCGGCTCTGGTACGGCGAGTTCTTCGCGTGGGTCGAAAAGCTACGCGAAGGGCGGCGGCGTCACGCGTCCGCGCCCAAGTAGCAGGCGCCGCGGCCGCTAGCCCATCGCCCGGCGCCGGCGCGCCGCATCGCCGTCTCCAGCTGTTCCTGGCAGGCGATGCAGCGCGCGGCCATCGGATAGGCGTCGAGGCGCGCCGAAGGGAATGGGCGCGCCGCATTCGAGGCAGGTGCCGTAGGTGCCGTCCTTCGAGCCGGGCGAGCGCCGCGTCGACCTCGCTGCAGTTCGGCGGCGTCGCGCGAGACTTCCGCGACGTCCATGCGCCGTTTCCAGGTCGGCGACCGCCCAGTCGTCCGTTTCCTCCATCCGGTTGCGCAAGCCCATCAGCGCCGGGTCGTCCTGCGTGTTGAGCTTGGCCTCGATCTCGGCGCGCAACGTGCCCGGCGGGCGACCAGCTTGGCTTCCAGGGCGCCGCGTTGGGCGGCGGTCAGCGTGGCCGGGGGTGGCGTCATGCTTTTGTCTCCGTGGATGCGAAGTGTCGTGCAGCGGCGCGGCGAATGGCCCGCCGCTGCTGACGGCCACATCGTCGCGCCGCCTGGCACGGAGCGCAAGGTCCAGCTCTTGAAACGGCTGCTTCCGGCCACAGATTGGCATTGCGAGCGGTGCAGCGGCCTTGCGTTGCGTCAAGGAGGGCGTGCCCGCGCATCGAACCCCAATGCCACACAGGAGTGAAACCATGCATACCGTGCAACTCTATGACCCGTTCGGCCGATGCCGGCCTCGACGACCTTTTCCGCGGTCTCTTCAAGCCCGTCCGGGTCGCCAAGGACGCCGCCGTCGCCATCAAGGTCGACGTCACCGAAAAGGACAACGCCTACGTCGTCCATGCCGAAATCCCGGGCGTCAAGCAGCGACGACATCCAGGTGACGATCGAAGGCAACCAGGTCACGATCGCCGCCGAAGTGAAGAAGGAAACCGACGTCAGAAGGACGGCGAACGCGCTGCTGCGCAGCGAGCGCTACTACGGCGCCGTCTACCGCAGCTTCGTGCTCCCTGTCGAGCTCGACGAAACCGCCAGCGAGGCGAAGTACGAAAACGGCGTGCTGGAACTGAAGCTCGCCAAGAAGCCCGCGCTCGCGGGCCGCAAGCTGACGATCCAGTAACGGCAACACCGCAGGACAAGGCGCGCGCGGGGATACCCCGGGCGCGCCGTCGTCCGTCCGTCGCGCGCGTATCGGCGTCAGCGCATGCGCTTTGCCGGGAACTCTTCCTCGATGTTGTCGCGGAAGTAGCTCCACGGCGACGACGCGCCGGAAAAGCGCCGCCAGACTTCGGGCGTCACGCCCGCGTACTCGAACGTTCCGGCCGTGAGCTCGACGACGAGCTTCCGGTTGCGCTCGTCGTAGCCTGCGGCGCGCAGGCTGCCGCCGGTGAGTCGTTTCATTTCCATGGCGATTGTCCGGCTGCCATCCATTGGCGAATGTGGATGATACGATTATAGCCACGCCGCTCTTCCCGCCTCGGAACCCCCTTGCCCACGCCGATACGATCCCGCGCCCTGCGGATCGCGCTGCTGGCCGCCTGGCTGACGCTTCCTGCGGCCCATGCCACGGACGCGCGGCAAGACGCTGCACGCGACGTTGCCGATCGCCGAAACGAGCTTCGATCCCGGCGTTCGCGTCCGACGCCGCCTCCGCGGAGGTCATCGCCAGCGTCATCGAGGCGATGCTCGACTACGACTACCTCGCGCGGCCGGTCAAGCTCGTGCCGCGCACGCTCGAGGCGATGCCGGTCGTGGAGGAGGGCGGCAAGGTCTTCACGTGACGGTGAAGAAGCGGAATCTTCTTCACGCCGGACCCGGCCTTCAAGCGGGCAAGCCGCGCGAGCTGCACGGCGGCCGATCACGTATCAGCGCTGAAGCGCATCCTCGACCCCGCGGTCAAGTCGCCGTGGCTCTGGATGCTCGAGGGCAAGATCGTCGGCGGCGACGAAGTGCGCGAGCAAGCGGAAGACCGGCAAGTTCGACTATGACGCGCCGATCGCCGGGCTGCGAGGTCGTCGACCGCTACACGTTGCAAGATTCGCCTCAAGGCAGCCCGACCTGCGCTTTCTCTACGTGCTTGCCGTTCCCAACACCGCGCGATGGCGCGCGAAGTCGTCGAGGCGTATGGCAACGACATCGGCGCGCATCCGGTCGGCACGGGACCGTACATGCTTGGCAACTACAAGCGCAGCTCGTACATCGAACTGCTGGCCAATCCGGGATACCGCGAAGCCACCTACGTGCCCGCCGGGCCCATTCCGGCGATCGTCGCAGCCGGTCGCCGCAGCGCTCAAGGGCAAGCGGCTGCCGTTCCTGTCCCGCGCATCGACATCAGCATCATGGAGGAAGACCAGGCGCGCTGGCTCGCGTTCCTCAATGGCGAGATCGACTATCTCGACCTCCTGCCGTCAGAACTCGTGAGCAGGCGCTGGCGGACGGCAAGCTGCTGCCGGCACTCGCGGCCAAGGGCATCCTGCACCAGGCGCTGCTGCGCCCGAACGTCGTCTTCACCTACTTCAACATGGAGGATCCGGTCGTCGGCGGCTACACGCCCGAACACATCGCGCTGCGGCGCGCGATCGGCATGGCGTTCAACGACGACGAGGCGATCCGCGTGCTGTATTCCAGGCCGCGCGCGTGCCCGCCAACGGACCGATCCCGCCCGACATCGCCGGCTTCGATCCCGAAGTTGAAGACGCCGGCGCAGGTCTACGATCCCGCCGCGGCGCGCGCGCTGCTCGACAAGTTCGGCTACAAGGATCGCGACGGCGACGGCTATCGCGAGACGCCCGACGGCAAGCCGCTCGTCATCGAGCGCTGGTCGCCGCCAGATTCGTTCGACGCGCGAGACGCGACGAACTGTGGAAGAAGAACATGGACGCGATCGGCATCCGGTGTGACGTCAGAGATACGACAAGACGCCGGAACTGCGCAAGATGGGCCGCAAGGGCAAGATCCCGATGCGCGACGACGGCTGGAATGCCGACTATCCGGACGCCGAGAACTTCATGCAGCTGCTCTACGGCCCGAACGTCGGGCAGGCCAACTATGCGCGCTTCAACCTGCCGGAATTCAACAAGCTGTTCGACGAGGCGCGCCGCCTGCCCGATTCACCGGAACGCACGCATCTGTTCGACCGGATGACCGAGCTGGTGCATCGCCTACGCGCCGTGGCGGTGCGGATTCAACGACATCGAGGACACGCTGGCACATCCGTGGGTGCGCAACTACGTGCCGCATCCGATCCGCTTCGCAGGCTGTGGATGTATCATGGACATCGACGAGGCGCAGCGCGCGAAGGGCCGGATAGGGCCTTCACTTGCTACCGCGTTCCTGCCGCATGGTATGACGGATCGCCGCGTCGTCCAGCTCGCCGTGAACCGGCGTCGACCATCGGCCCGGAACGCGTCCCGCGCCGCATTCGCGAACGTGGCGTCGGCGCCGAGGCGCGCGGCGAACTCGGCGGCGATCGTCACGTCCTTGGTGAGGATCTTCGTCGCGGCGCGCGGGCGCGAAGTCGCCCGCGAGCGCGCGCGGCATGCGGTCGGCGAAGATCCAGCTCCCGCCGGAACTCGCGTTGATCACGTCGACGACCTGCCGCGGATCGAGGCCGGCGCGGACCGCGAGCGCCAGCGCCTCCGCGCCGGCCGCGAGATTCACCGCGGCCAGCAGGTTGTTGACGATCTTGAACTTGGCGGCGTCGCCCGGCGTGCTGCCGACGCGGAACACCCGGCCGGCGATCGCCGCGAAAACGGGCGTCGCAGCGCGCGAGCGCGTCGGCGTCGCCGGCGACCATCATCGTCATCGTGCCGTCGGCCGCACGGCGCGGACCGCCGGAGACCGGCGCGTCGACGAGCGTCACGCCGTGCGCGCGCCAGCCGCGGCGCGAGCGCGCTCACGTAGTCCGGCGCGACCGTCGACGACAGCATGACGATGCCGCCGGGCCGGAATGCGTCGGCGGCGCCGTCCGCGCCGAACAGCACGTCGTCGATCTGCGCGGCATCGACGACGAGGATGATCGCGATGTCGCAGGCGCGCGCCAGCGCCGCCGCGTCCGGATGGCACGTCGCGCCGCGTGCGGCGGCCGCGCGCTTGCACTTCGGGCAGGATGTCGCGCGCATGCGTCGCGAAGCCCGCGCGCAGCAGGCTCTCCACGACGCCCATGCCCATGGCGCCGGTGCCGATGACGCCGACGCCGGCAGTTCCGCTGGCGTGCGCCGGCATGCCGCGCCGGCTACTTGGCGGGCGGCAGATCGCGTAGGGCTCGCAGTCCTTGAGCGGCGTCACCACGCCGTCGCGGATGAGCTGCAGTTCCGCTGCCCTTGCCGCGCAGTTCCATGCGTGCCGTTGCTGTAGCGCACGCCGGAATCCGGTCGGCACCTGGTACAGCGTGACGCGCTGCGCTTTCCGGCAGCAGCATGCGCGCCTCGCCGTCGGCGAAGCGCGACGACGAAGCGCTCGCCGTTGTATTGGCAGGCGAACGTGTTCTTGGCGATTTCCTCTTCCTTCTTCTTCATCGGATTTTCGCAGGCGGCCAGCGCGAGCACGCGGCAGCAAGGCGGCCAACAGCAAGGACGGGCGGGAGCGGTCGGACGGCTTCATGCGCGGATTCCCGGGGAGGCTGGCCGCGAGGATAGCACCGCGCGCCGGCGTCGCACGTGAGCGGGCTGCCGCGACGGTCCGAGCAGCGTCAGCACTCGGCGACGTTGACCGCCACCCCGCCGAGGGACGCGACCTTGTAGCGCCCCGCCATCGCTACGCCCCGTTCGACGACCGACCACGCGACGCGGTCGAGTCCCACCGGCGGATCGGGCATCCGGACGGCGCTGACCGCGGCGTCGTAGGCGAGCGCGCCCGCCTTCGCATTGCGCTCGATGCACGGGTCCTGCATGCGGCCGCCCACCGGATCGCAGGCGAGCCCCAGGTGCGGCTCGAGCGCGCGCTCGGCCGCGTAGAGGATCTGCGCGTTGCTGCCGTTGTTGACCGCGGCGTAGCCGGCCGCCGCCATCGCGCGACGCGACGCCGATCTCGCTCTGGCATCCGACCTGCTTGACGCCGACCGCGCGCAGCAGTGCGCCGATCGCCGCGCGCGGCCAGCAGGAAGTCGATCGTGCCGGCGTCGGCGTCGATGCGGCCGCGTCGTCGCGCCACGCCTGCAGCAGCGCCGCCACGGGGCCCGCGGCGCCATTCGACGGCGCCGGACACACGCGGCCGCCCGCCGCGTTTTCCTCGGCCACGGCCGTGGCGTAGACGCCGCAACGCGCGTCCGGCGTCGCCGGCGCCGCGCTCATGGCGTCGGCCAGCGCGGGCGCGCGGCGCAGCGGCGCCGCCGGGCAGCATGCCGTTGCGTCGCGAGGCCGCGCTCGAGCGACGGCGCGCATCGCCTGCGCGATGCGCAGCAGGCCGCGCGCGGACTTCGCCGGGACTGCGCAGCGCGCACTCGTTGGCGCGCGCGATGTCGGGGATGCGCTTGCCGTGCACGCGGCAGAGGTGCAGCAGCGCGTCCGCCGAGGCGAACGGATACGGCACGCGCGGCGTCGGCGCCATTGGCGACGTCGTCTTCGGCCAGGATGGCGCCGTTGCCGGTGGAGTAGTAGACGCGCGACGCGACGCGGTTCGCCGCCGGCATCGCGCGCGATGAAGCGGATCGCGTTGCCGTCGAAGGCGACCGAGTGGTTGACGATGAAGCGCAGGTCGCGCGCGGGCACGAAGCCACGCGATGCCGGCCGCCCAGCAGCAGGCTGCCTTCGACCTCGACGCGCGCCGAGCCCGACGGCGAGCGCCGTCGCGTCGCAGCGTTCGGGGGATTCGCCGGCAGAGGCCCGCGACGATCGCGCGGTCCGTCGACTGTTCGCGCACCGCGAACGCCAGGCCGCCGTAGAGTTCGGCTTCGACGCGCGCGGTCGCGGGCATCAGGCCGTCGGCGGCCAGGTCATGCGACGAAGCGCAGCGCCGCGCGTTGCGGACCCACGGTGCGCGACGACGACGGTCCCGGGCCGATGCGGAACATGTCGAATGCGCTGAGGTACATCGCGACGATCCCCCCAACGCACGCTCTCGTCGGCGCCTCGGGCACGCCTCGCCGGCGCATGTTGTTGAACGGCGAGTATGGGCGGCGCGGGGCCGGTGCGTCCGCCCGCGAACCGAAGACCGGTCGGCGGCAGCCGCCGAGCGGCGCAGCCGTGCGCCAACTTGTCAGCCGGCGGGCACGGCATGCGCACCGGCGGCGCGAAGCGCGCGCTGCGGCGATAGGACAGGACTTCGGCCGGCCCGCCGCTTGCGCATCGCCTGCTGCACTCGCTGCCACCACGCGCGCGTCGAGCAGTTCGCGGTGGAACGCCACGAACGCCTCGCGCACGCGCGGGTCGGTGAGCAGGAACGTCGCGAACTCCTCGGGAAAGACATCGAGCGGCCCGACCGGATACCACACGTCGCCGGACATCTCGTCGTAGCCCGGCGGCGGCGCGGGAATCCGCCGGAACCGGCAGTCGACCAGGTACTCGATCTCGTCGTAGTCGTAGAACACGACGCGGCCGTAGCGCGTCACGCCGAAGTTCTTGAACAGCAGGTCGCCGGCGAAGATGTTGACCGTCGCGAGCTCGCGGATCGCATCGCCGTACTCGCGCACCGCGTGGATGCGCTGCGCGTCGTCGGCGCCCTCGAGGAAGAGGTTGAGCGGCGTCATCCGCCGCTCGATGTACAGGTGCCGGACGATGATGCGGTCGCCGTCCTCCTCGACCTGCGACGGGGCGACGTGCTTCAGTTCCGCGCAGCAGCTCGGGCGAGAAGCGGTCGCGCGGAAACGCGACGTCCGAATATTCGAGGATGTCGGTCATGCGGCCCGCGCGGTCGTGGTGCTTGACCAGCGCGTACTTGCGCATGACCTTGGCGCGGTCGGTGTCCTTGGAGGCCGCGATGCGGTCCTTGATCACCTTGAACACGTACGGATACGACGGCAGCGTGAACACGCTCATCACCAGGCCGCGGATGCCGGGCGCGACGATGAAGCGGTCGCGCGAGTGCGCGAGGTGGTGCAGGAAGTCGCGGTAGAAGAGATTCTTGCCGGCCTTCTGCAGCCCGACCATCGTGTACAGCTCGGCGGCGGTCTTGTCGCGGCAGCATGCCGCGCAGGAAGGCGACGTACGCCGACGGCACTTCCATGTCGACCAGGAAGTACGAGCGGTTGGCCGAGAACAGGAGCGCCAGCTCGACGTCGTCCATCAGCAGCGCGTCGACGTAGAGCCGGCCGTCCGGCGCGTGCTTCAGCGCGACCGCGAACGGGTAGAATTGGTTGCCGTTGACGACGCGGCCGACCATGTAGGCCGTCTGGTCGCGAAAGAACAGCGTCGAGAGCACCTGGATCTGGTGGTTGGCCTCGGGCACGAACGGCCGCGGCGCACGCTTGCGGAACGCGCGCCAGCACGTTGCATCAGGTCGCGCCGGAAATCGGCGAAGCGAGCTTCGAGCCGGAAGTCGAGCACGATGTCGATCAGCGCATGCGCGCAGGCCCTTTTCCAGCGGGTAGTAGCTGCGGTAGGTCGGCGGGTCGGCTTCGATGTGCTCGGTGGAGATCGCCGGGCCGGACGAAGATGAAGCGGTTGTGGAAATAGGCGCGGTGCAGGATCTTGCACGACACGGAGTTGAAGAACGTCTCCGCGCACTCGGGCTGCTTGTGGTCGATCAGCATGCCGATGTAGTGGAGCTTCATGCGCTCCCACAGCGCGTCGGCGCCGGCGCCGTCGAGGCCCGCCGAGCGGAATTCGCTGCTGATGCGCGCGACCGTCTCCAGCACGCGCCGGTCGTAGAAGTCGATGCGGTCGCGGGCGACGTGGCGGATGGCGCGCCAGTTGGCGGTCTCGAAGTGATGCTTGGCGGCGCGCGCGCAATCGCGGAACAGCGCGTAGTGGCGGTCGAAGCCTTCGCGCAGCACGACGGCGATCGCGCGCGCAGTGTCGTCGGCGGCGGTCGACGGGACCGCGGTGAGGTGCGACGCGGCGCGGGCGGGGGTCACCCGGCGGGCCTGGCCGGCGCCGGGACGGGCAGCTCGGCCTGCGTGTCGAACGTCGCGCCGGAGAAGTTCGCGTTCGCCTTGCCGCGCATCCGGTACGTGGAAAGCACCGCCGCCCCGCCCGACGCCGACGTGCGCGGCGGGGCATCGTCGGCGGTTGGCGCCATGGCCGACGGCGTTCCCGCTACGGGTATCGCGACCGTCGTCTCACCGTAGCCGGGCACGGTGACCTTTTGCGTGAACACGCCGCTCGCGAATTCGCGGCCGTTGATATCCAGCGCGTAGGTGATGCCGTCGATCGCCACGTCGCGGTCAGCGCGATTGACGATCCGCAGCGACACCTTGAGGCGCTGTTCCGGCGGTGCCGCCGCGACGGCCTCTACGCCGGTGATTTTCAGCGTGAGCTGCGGCGGTCCCATGGACGCGCACGCACCGAGCGTGACGGCGGCGAAGGCCAGCGCAAGCGCCGAGGCGCTGCGAAGGCATGAGCGCGACATATCCATGATGCGCGATGGTACCCCATCGGCCCCGAACGGACGGCGCATCATCCGCGCGGGCCTACTGGTCGTTGGCCTTGCGGACTTCTTCCTGGAAATCCTTGATGCCCGCGTTGTATTCCTCGATGGAGGCGTTTGCGGCCTTGATCGACGCGTCGATCTGCACCTGCAGGTCGGCGACGTATTTCTTCATGCATTCGCCCCAGGTGCGCACATCGCGCTCCCATTGCTTCTTGTTGTTGTCCGAGGCGAGCCGGCCCGGGTAGTGGTCCGGCTTGGCGCATGTCGACTTCGGGATGGCGGTGGCGGGCGCCGACGCTGGCGCGGGCGTCTGGGCGCCGGCACTCCCGGCACCGACGATGAAGGCCAACGCGGCCAGGAGGCGGATGATAGTCATGGCGGACAAGCTCCTGTGACGGAAAAGGGGCAATTCTAATCTCCCACCCACGCGGTGGCCAACGAACGGTGTATGGGTGGGCGAACCGCGGCGATTGCCGCCCTGGCCTTCCCAGCAATCAGGACGGCGACAGGAAGCACGCCAGCGCCGACAGTCCGACGGCGACCAGGTCGACGGCGAACCCCTCCGGGCGCTGCGACTGCTCGCGCGCCAGCGCGCGGTCGAACTGGATGGTGGCCAGCACGCCGGCCGCCGCGCGCTCCGCGTCGCTCTGCGGCGGCGGGACAGCGGTCGTATGGATGTTGGCGAGCTCGCGCACGGCGAGGCTCGCGGCCTCCGGGTCGAGGATCGAGATTGGCGCGCGGCAGAATTCGCAAGCGGTGGACTTGGTGAGGTCGATCGGCGCGCCGCAACTGGAACACCGCACGATCTTGACCAGCGACTTGAGCCGTTCCAGTTCCTCCGGCGGAATCGGGCGGATGAAATTCTTTTCCCGGAGGAACTGGAAGAAAGGCGTCAACCGGCCGTGGCCGCGCAGACAGCGATAGTAGGAGAAGCGCGTCGTGTGCTGCAGGTCCTGCGTCAGCGCCAGCAGCGAATCGCAGCGCGGGCAATTCATCGATTGCGCCAGTGTCGCGCGCACTTCCGGCCGCGCGTCGTTGATCTCGCGGAAGAGCTCAAGCGTGGCGGCAGGCGACAGCTGCGGGCTCTCCATCGGATCGAACCACAGCACCTGGCAGCCGTCGCAGAGGTCGACGACCAGCGTGCCCGAAGGCCGCCTCTCGAGTTCGACAGCCTTCATCGGGCTCCGGCATCCCGGACAGGTCAGGCTTGGCGGCATCACGCTAGATTACCAGCCGGCTTGGCCGGAGGCAGCAACGGCACGTCGCACACACCGCGCGGCGGCGCGAACCCTAGCTTGTACGCAGGACCGCCTGCGGGCAGTTGACCCACATCATCTGTTTGCCTGCTCGCTTCGCTTCGGCCTCGGCCTGCGCGACCTTGTCGGGATGGCAGACGACCTTGCCGTCGACCGCATTGCTCTGGAGCGGCGCGTCCGCACATCCGGTGACTAGCGCCAATGCGGCCACGGCGCCAAAAAAGAGCATCGTGCGCATCCTGTCCTCCTTCCTTCAAAGACTCTTCGCAGCAAAAGTATTGCATGCGCGCGGATCGCCCGACTGAAATCCGGTCTGGAACCACTTCGACCGCTGTTCGGCGGTGCCGTGCGTGAAGCCTTCCGGCACGACATGCCCTTGCGTTCGTTTCTGGATCTTGTCGTCGCCGACCGCGGCGGCCGCCCGCAAGCCCTCTTCCGCGTCGCCGGGCTCGAGCAGGTTGCGCTTGGCCGCGTAGAAGCCCCAGACGCCCGCATAGCAGTCGGCCTGCAATTCCAGCCGCACCGACAGCGCGTTGCGGCCGCGCTGATCCAGCCGCGACGACGCCTGGTCGAAGTCGCGCATCGTGCCCATCAGGTTCTGCACGTGATGGCCGACCTCGTGCGCGATGACATAGGCTTGCGCGAAATCGCCCGGCGCGCCAAAGCGATTGTGCAGTTCCTGGAAGAACGACGTGTCGAGATAGAGCTTCCGGTCGCCGGGGCAGTAGAACGGTCCGGCCGCCGAGCTCGCCTGGCCGCAATCTGGTCACGACGTGGTGCTTCGGAAGAGCACGCAGCTTGGGTGGCTCGTAACGCGATTCCCATCGCCTGGAACAGCGCGGTCCACACGTCCTCGGTGTCGCCCAGCACGCGCGCGCTGAAAATCCTTGTCCGGGTCCTCGGCGCGCCTTGGCGACCTGCGGACCGTAACCGGGCTTCGCGACCTGCGGCGACGGCGCGGGGCGCGGGCGGCGCGCCGCCTTCCATCATTCCCAGGAACTGCAGCGGATTGACGCCGAACAGCAGGCTCACGATCACGATGAGGATGATCGCGCCGCCGCCCAAGCGCATGCCGCCGCCGAAGGACATGCCGCCGCCCGCCGGCGGCCCCTCGTCGCGTCCTCGACGTTGTCGCTCTGACGCATGTCTCCCCAGCGCATGGCGTTCCCTTTCCTCTATTTCGCGGCCGCGATGGCCTTCTGCAGGTCCTGGTATTCGTCGCACTTCTTGCCGCACAGGCGCTCGAGCTTGGCCAGGTGCTCGCGCGCCTTCGCCTTGTTGCCGACCATGAGATAGGTCTCGCCGACGTACTCGTGCGCGCCCAGATGCGACGGGTTTAGCTGCAGCGCCGCGCGGTAGTGGTCGAACGCCTCCTCGTATTTGCCGACGTGGCGATACGCGTACCCCAGCCAATTCTGGAGGTCGGCATCGGTGGGCAAGGCGACCGCCGCGACGTTCAAATTGGCAATGGCGCGGTCCCAGTCGCTGGTCCGGATGGCCTCCAGTCCTGCCTGGTAGTCGAGGTTGGCGGGCGGTGGCGATTCCGGCGTCCCGTCGCCGCGTGCCGAGGCTGTCGCGAGCGCAATCGCGCAGAACACCAGCGCGCGGAGGATCGGCGCCAGGGGGCAGCGGAAAGCATGCGCCACGGCCACGCGCGATCTCCTAGGGCTTCAACGCCCGGTACAGGAACGGCAGGCTCACATCCATCCGGTAGTCCACCGACGAGTGCGTATCGTCGAACTCCTCGTACGTGTGCTTGATGCCATGCCTGGCGAGTTCGCGCGACAGGATGCGCGCTCCGAAATGCAGGTGATACTGGTCGCGCCAGCCGCAATCCATGTAGACACCGCGCAGCGTCTTCAAGTTCTCCTTGTACCGGCCGACCAGATGGATCGGATCGTGCTTGAGCCACTGCTTCCAGCGCGCGGGCAGCATCTCCCCTGTTTCCAGGTCGAGCGGCAGGCGAAAGCCGAGGGGTGCCTGCGGGTCTGGATCGTAGGAGGCCGCCATTGCGATTTCCATCAGCGCGTGGCCCTCCGCGTCGTTCAATTTTTCCTTGGTCCACACGGCATCGAGGAAGCGCTTGACGCGGCCGTCGTCGTAGCCCTTGCCGCTGCCGCTGGCATCCTTCGCCACGTCCATCTTTCCCGCGTGCCTGCGCGGGCGCCGGTAGCGGTCGAGCTCGTTGAGCGTGCGCGGCCAGTCGGTGAGGTAACAGAAGTCGAAATAGGCGTCGCCGGAATGATTGGCGATCGCACCCCAGCATTTCGGATACTTCATCCCGTGGATGATCGCGCCGTAGCCGCCGGACGACTTGCCGAAGCACCCGCGGTGGTCGCGCGACGCCAGCGTGCGGAATTCGCGGTCGACGAAGGGGACCAGCTCGCGCGTCAGGTAATCGGCATACGCGCCCATCGCCGACGAGTTGATGTACTGGTTCCCGCCCAGGCAGTTGAAGCAGTCCGGAAACACGATGATGCACGGGCCCATCCGGCGCTCGTGGATGAGGCGTGCAGCGCGCTCGGGCACGTTCTCGTCGAACGGCCGCCAGCCGACGTGCGCCATGCCCGACCCGGTATAGCCGACCAAATCCCACAGCACCGGGTAGCGCTTGCCGCGCCGGGCGCTCTTGCCTCGAACCGCGCCTTCGTCGTAGCCCGGCGGAAGCCAGACGGCCAGCTTGCGCAGCGTCGGGTCGCCGAGCGGATTGCCCGCCAGGATCTTCGAATCGTGGTCGAGGATCACCAGTTTGCCGGCGGACTTGAGGATCTTCTTTCGGGCCATTGTTCCATCCGCGAAGGGCGGGCACGCAAGGGGCGGCGACGCGCGGATTGTAACCGGCTGCCGCGCCGGCGCAGGAATTCCCGCGCCCATCGAAGGCCATGCTGCGGAGCAAGATTGAAACCCGTGCCGCCCGGGGCTAGCATGGGCCGATGGCCGCGGACCAGCAGAGGTCTCGATGAGTCGACGTGCGCGACGGCGCGCGCAGCTGGTTGCCGCCATCCTGCCTTTCGCCCTCGCGGCCGCTGCGGACGCCAGCGTGCCTACCGTTGGCGAGTGCCTGGAGGCCTCCGATTTCATCGCCAATGCGGCCAGGGCGCGCGACTACGGCATGAGCCGCGACGCGTTCCTCGCCCGGATGGACGAGGACTTCCAGATGATCCACGCCTTTCCACCGTCGTTGCGGTGGTTTGCGCAGGACTCCGATGACGAAGCGTTCCTGCTGGCGCAAGCGCGACGCGTGTTCGAATCGCCGGACCTGCCGGAGCGTCACCGCGCGTCGTTTCTCGGCGCCTGCTTCGAGCGGCTGACGGTGTAATCCCGGCCGGTCGTCAGCGCAGGTTGAAGAGCTTGCGCGCCTCGCCCACGTTCGTGGCGGTCACGCTTTCGGCGCCGGGCGTCGTGAATTTCCATCCCGAGAGATTGAATGAATCCGGGATGTCGGCGCGCTTCGGCGGATAGTCGGCCGTGCCGGCAAGCTCGAGCGCGATCGGTGGCCCCTTCTGCAGGTCGCCGTCGGCGTCGACCTGGCGGAAGGTGAATTTCATGTCGAAGACAACGGTCGTGGCGGTCGCGCGCCGGACCTTGCCGGTCATCTGCCACGGCGGACCGTAGAGCGAACCGCCGGTGGACGTCGGCGCCCGGACGTAGCGGTCGCGATCGGCTGCCTTGATCGTGCGCGGCTCCGAGAGCGTCGCAGGTCCGTCCGGAATGGCCGCGCCCAGCAACACTGTCGCGAGTTGCGCGACCGAAAGCGGGATGTCGACGGCGCGCAGGTCGCGGATGCCGTCGTCGACGTCCGCCTTGGTGACCAGCAGCTTGCTCGGCGAGCAGCAGCGCTTCGCCGCGGACTTTTGCGTCAGCCGTCTGTTCGTAGTAGCTGGCGTAGATGTCGTGGGAATCGCTCAAGAGGATCACAAAGTCGGACTTGTAGCTGCCCAACTTCATCGTGACGTCCATCCGCGCGAAGGCCATCCACGCCTGCGGCGGGCACATGGCCCCGAACGGCGGCGGCCCGCACTCCTTGGAGCCGTTCGGCTTGTGCGTCTGGGCCTGCGCGCCGGCTGCCACGGCCACCAGAAGGAGGCACGCGACGAAACGCGAGGCGACGAACCGCTTCGAAGAGGAATTCATGCCGCCATTCTAACGGGGCACCCGAATTCGGCGGCCATCGCGACGGACCTGTGGTCGCTGCCGGCCGACGAGCAGCCTTCGCGACTCCCGGGACGCGGACTCTAAACGCGCCGCGCGACCAGCTCACGCAATGCGGCTGCAAGACGCGAATGCGAGCGCAACAGGTCGTAATAGCGGAATTCGTCGCCGCCCTTGGCCCTCGCCAGAGCCACCGTCCGTGCCTTGTCCGCGGCGGACCAGTCGGCAAGGTCGGGAATCTGCGCAAGCAACAGGCAGAACGACCGGTAGGACGCCTGTTCGACCTCGGGCCAACGGCCGCCGCCCCGCACGCCCAGTGCGCGGCTCACGGCTCGCGCGGCGAGCGCGAGCGCCGCACCGCGATCGCCGCGAAAGCGCTCCGCGATCCAGGCGGAGACGGCGAGCGACAGGTCGGCGGGGTCGCACGGGGGCAGCGGAATGCCCGTTCCGTGCACGCGCAATTCGATGTCCGATCGCGTGAAACGGCGCAGCACGGGCAGCGGTGCGCGATAGTCCGGATCGCGGGCGATGCGGTTGAATTCGTCCGCCGCCAGCGCCGCGATCGAGGGGACAACGGGCCGGAACCCCAGCCGGTAATAGAACCAGAACGCGCCCGATGCGAGGCCTTCGCGGTTGCCACTGCCGAATTGCGACGGTTCGGCGATGAAGTGGTCGACGCCGAAGCGCTGGCGGTAGACGCGAAGCACCTGGCAGAAAAGATAGGACGATTCGCCGCCGCGGTAGGGCGCGAAGATGTTGACGCCGACCTTCGCCGTGCCGAGAAAAGGCCACCCGCCACCGTAGCCGATCGGGACCGTATTCTTGAAGAGCATGAAACCCACGTGCGAGTCGAGCGGCAGCCGGCGTCCGGGTGCCATCGCGTACAGCGCGATCGCTATGCCGCGCCCGAGATCGTGATGTTCGACGCCGTCGGCATCGGCCGCCGCGATGGCATCGGTTTCGCGACCCAGGCTCGTGAGCATCGCGCGCCCCGCGTCGAGCAAGCGCCCACGCGCCGCGCGATCAAGTGCGTGGGGCCGTGCAAGCGGTTCGGCGAGGATGGAAGGTGGATCGACGGCACGCTGCAATGCGCGGCGGTGAAAGTGCGTGCGCAGCGGCAGCCCGCGTACGAACGTCCGCGACAGCGCCGTCGCCCCCGGCTTGATCACAATGTACGCATGCAGCGAGTCGAAGAGCTGCTCGCGCAACCCTTCGCTCGAGGGGACGCGCGCGATTTGCGCGACGAGCCACGCGAGGCGCGTCCCGCGATGCCCGGCGGACGCTTCGGCGAGAAGGTCATCCGACGCTGCATCGTCCGCGGCGAGCAATTCGAATTCCATCGCCGGCAACACATGCCGCAGCACGGTTGCTAACGGCGCGCCGGCAGCATCGAAGGATTCGATCTCGGCGTGCCGCGGATAGCGCAGGACGAGCCAGCGCGCGATGTCGTAGCCGAAGGCGATGGTCATCGGCGCCCAGGCGACGCCGCTGTTTGCGAGCCGCGCACGTGCGCGGGCGGGGCCGTTGTCGATGATGTCGCGCGCGGCGGCGGCCACGCGCGAGAGCTCGCGCCGCGCGAGCGCCCGCAGCGCCGCCGATTCCGGGTAGGCAAGGAGAAACAGCAGGCAGTCGTGGTAGGCGAGCAGAACGCCTGGATCGTTCACCGCGCACGCTGCGATTTCGCCGAGCAGCGCGGCCTTGGCCGCCGCGGCCCCGCCGCCAAACCGGTTTGCGCATCCGCGCAGTGCGGCGACCTTCTCCGCCGCAAGGGGACGGACGGCGCGGTGGGACGGCACGGAAGTGGGTGAACGTGGCATGACGGCGGCGGGGAGAGGCACCCGCGCCGGCATTATCGCCTGGGGCCTTTATCGGCCGGTGCGCTCGAGCAGCGATCCCCTGCACTTGGCCGTGCCGCAACGACAGGCATACTGCGCGCGTTCCCGCTTGTTGAGGCGGCCGTCGACCGACAGCCGGTAGTCGTAGCAGAGTTCCTCGCCCGCGCGGATCGTCCGCTTGGCCTCGATGAAGACGCGGCCATCCTGATCCTCGAAGGTTGCGCAATTCGGTGTGCAGGAATGGTTGATCCAGCGCGCCGCGTTGCCGCGGACGCGCGCGTCGATGATGCGGCCGTCGTCGAGTTCGAACAGGAACGTGTGCGCGGCGTCGCTGGGGTCGCTGTCGGGCCGGCGCATCGCCTCGTCCCACGACGCGCGGCGTCCCTTGTATTCGAGGATGACGGCGCCCTTGCGGATGGTCTGCGTGGCGAACACGCCGCGGCCGTGAATGCCCGAATGGCGGACCGAATAGGACTTCTTGCCAGTGGTTGCGTCCATGAACTGCATCTTGATTGCGACAGCGCAATTCTCGCATGCTCCGCGTCTCGGCGACACCGGCGGCCACACTGTCGTGGAACCGCGATGACATTTTCGTGACGCAGGCCCCGCTATACTTGCCCTTCGCCATCGCAAAGACTTAGGAGCCGCCGCCATGCGCATCGCCAAGGACGTCACCGAACTCGTCGGCAACACGCCGCTGGTACGCATAAACCGCCTGACCGCCGGGCTGTCCGCGCAGGTCGTGGGAAAGCTCGAATTCCAGAATCCGGCGCACAGCGTCAAGGATCGCATCGGCCTGTCGATGATCGATGCCGCGCAGAAGGCCGGCAAGATCAAGGCGGACACGATCGTGCTCGAGCCGACGTCGGGCAACACGGGAATCGGACTGGCGATGGTCTGCGCGGCGCGCGGGATCCGTTGCGCGTTCGTGATGCCCGAGACGATGAGCCGCGAGCGCCGGCTGCTGCTCAAGGCGTATGGCGCGGAGCTGATCCTGACGCCCGGGCCCGAGGGCATGACGGGTGCCATCAAGAAGTCCCAGGAACTTGCGGCGGCGGACTCCCGCTATTTCATTCCGCAGCAATTCGAGAATCCGGCGAATCCCGAAATACACCGGCGGACGACCGCCGAGGAGATCTGGCGCGATACCGACGGCAAGATCGACATCTTCATCGCCGGCATCGGCACTGGCGGCACTATTACAGGCGTGGGCGAGGTGCTGAAGCCGCGCCGGCCCGGACTCAAAATCATCGCCGTCGAGCCCGATGCATCACCGGTGCTGTCCGGTGGCGTCAAGGGACCGCATCCGATCCAGGGCATCGGCGCCGGATTCGTTCCCGCGATCCTCAACACCAAGATCTACGACGAGGTCATTCGCGTCAAGAACGACGACGCGCTTGCGATCGCGCGACGCATGGCCACCGAGGAGGGTTTGCTGGTCGGCATTTCCTCGGGGGCGGCGACCTGGGCCGCGCTCGAAGTGGCCAAGCGCCCGGAAAGCGCCGGCAAGCTGATCGTGGTGGTGATCCCCTCGTTCGGCGAGCGTTACCTGTCGACCGTCCTGTTCTCGCACCTCGACGTCTAGCGGCTCCTGCCGCCGAAGCGGCGGACCGCAGGCGGCCTGGCGCCCGGCGTTCGCGCCGCCGGCGCTGCACCGGTGCCGATGCCCGCGGGTGATGCGGCGCGGCCCTCGCCGGACGCCGCCCGCGGCGCGGGTTTCGCGCCGCGATGGCCCGTCGCCTGGCCGCCGCGACCCTTGGAGGTGGCCGGCGCGTTGTGCCTTCCTTGAGGCTGGCGTTGCGATGGTCCGCCCCGCGAATGTCCGGGCGACCCGCCGCGCGGCTGGCGTTGCAGGATAGGTTGCGGGCGCGCGGACGGATCGGGCGCGAATCCTGCGACGACCACCGACGGAATTTCGCGCTTGATCAGCCGCTCGATGTCGCGCAGGAAGTCGCGCTCGTCGACGCAAACGAGCGAGATGGCCTCGCCCGTCGCGCCGGCACGTCCGGTCCGGCCGATGCGGTGCACATAGTCCTCGGGGACATTCGGCAGGTCGTAGTTCACCACGTGCGGCAACTGGTCGATGTCGATGCCGCGCGCGGCGATGTCGGTGGCCACCAGCACCTGCAGGTCGCCCTCCTTGAATTCGGCCAGCGCGCGCGTGCGCGCCGACTGGCTCTTGTTGCCGTGGATCGCGAGTGCCGTGATGCCATCGTGATTGAGCTGCTCCGCCAGTTTGTTCGCGCCGTGCTTGGTGCGCGTGAACACCAGCACCTGGTGCCAGTTCTGCGTCTTGATGAGGTGGGAGAGGAGTTCGCGCTTGCGGTCGCGGTCCACCGGATGGACCTTTTGCGTGATGATCTCGACCGTCGAGTTTCGCCGCGCGACCTCGATCATCGCCGGCGCATTGAGGAGGCTGTCGGCGAGCGTCTTGATCTCGTCGGAGAACGTTGCCGAGAACAGCAGGTTCTGCCGGCGCTTCGGCAACAGCGCCAGGATGCGCTTGATGTCGCGGATGAAGCCCATGTCGAGCATGCGATCCGCCTCATCGAGCACGAGGATTTCCACGTGGCTCAAGTTCACCGTGCCCTGGCCCAGGTGGTCGAGCAGGCGGCCGGGTGTTGCGACCAATATGTCGACGCCGCGCTTGAACTGAGCGATCTGCGGATGGATGCCCACGCCGCCGAAGACGACCGTCGACGACAGCTTCGAATACTTGCCGTAGGTGCGCACCGATTCCTCGACCTGGGCGGCTAATTCGCGCGTCGGCGTGAGGATCAGCGCGCGGATCGGCTTGATTCCGTTGCGGGTGGGGTTTGGGGCGCCGTTGGCCGTGGCCAGCCGCTGCAGCATGGGCAGCACGAAGCCGGCGGTCTTGCCGGTGCCGGTCTGCGCGCCGGCCAGGAGATCGCCGCCCGCGAGCACGGCGGGAATCGCCTGCGCCTGCACGGGCGTGGGTTGGGCATAGCCGTGTTCGGTGACGGCGCGCACAAGCGCGTCGGACAAGCCGAGCTTGGAGAAGGACATGACAGCTTTCGGAAAAGTATCGGCCTGTTGCCCGGGTGAGGGCACCAGTCGCAGGCAAACGGGGAATTGGCGGGACGTCGGATCCGACGGCGGCAGGGGGACTGGTCAGTTGCCGCGTGACGCCATTATACCGGATCGGTCAACGCGGCGAGCGTGATGGCCACGGTTTCGCTGGCGTTTGACAGCCAGATGTGCCCCTCCTGCACCGTGCATTGCAGAGGCATCGTCCGTTCCGCGAGCCGCGCGAGCGCTTGGGTTGCGGTCTGCGGAACGGCGAATGCCGTGAAGTTCGCAAGTCGCGTCAGGGCATCGCGGTTCTTCGTCCACCACAGGTCGACGGCGCGCCCGCCATAGGCATACACGACGACGCGCGCCGCGCGGCCCGCCGCCTTCCGCAACGAACGCTCGTCGGGCAGGCCGACGTCGATCCACAGCTGGATGGCGCCCGTCAGGTCGCGTTGCGTGAGGTCCGCCTCGTCCTCGCTCGAGAGCCCGCGCCCGAACGCCAGCGCATCGTCGGCATGAAGCGCAAACGCGAGCAGCCGCACCATCATCCGCTCGTCGGTTTCCGACGGATGCCGCGCAATCGTCAGCGCGTGTGTCGCGAAATGATTGCGGTCCATGTCGGCAACGGCCAGGTCCGCCTTGAAGATCGTCGCCTTCTCGGCCATGGCTCTAAGGCGGCGTGACGCCGAGCAGCGTGAGCAGCAGCGGGGTCGTCACCGCGGCGAGCGCCGTCGTCAGCACGAGGCTCGATGCCACCGGACCTTCCATCGTCTTGAATTCGCGCGCCATCAGATACACGTTGGCGCCGATCGGCATCGACGCCATGACGACGACCGTCTGCAGTTCGCGGGTCGGCAGCGCCAGCGCGCGCGCGATCACGTAGACGGCGAACGGCGCGACGGCGAGCTTCAACACGGCGATCGCGGTACTTTGCCGCCAGCCGGCGCGAATCCCGTATTCCGACAGTCCCATGCCCAGCACGACGAGCGACAAGGGAATCGCGGCCTGGCTCACCAGGCGCACCGTTTCGTCGATCATCAAGGGAAGCGTGAGCCGGGAGAAGCCGAACGCGGTGCCAAGGAGGATGCCGGCGACGACGGGATTGAGGACGACCGCCAGCATCGTCCGGGCAAAGCCGCGCATCGACAATTCGCGGTGGCGCGCCCATTCGACGGAAACCGTCACGAGCGTCCACAAGAGCAGCGAATTGAAGACGATCACGAGCGAGGCGGAAGGCATCGACGCGTCACCCAGCGTGACCTTCGTCAGCGGGATGCCGAGCAGCACGATGTTGGCGAAGATGCCGCCCATGGCGAACACCGACTGCGCGGCGCCATCCAGGCGGAACAGCGTTGCGGCGATCACGCGTCCCAGCGTGAAGACGACGACGCAGCCGCCGAAGTAGGCTATCAGCAGACGCGCGTCGACCGGAGGCAGCCGCGAGAAATCGCTCATCAGGCGGAACAGGAACGCCGGAATGGCGACCGAGAAGACGAATCGCGTCAGCGCGTCGGACGCGGTGCGCGGCCAGCGGCCCCAATGCGCCAGCGCGTAGCCCAGCAGCACGAGCAGGAACAGGGGCGCGGTCAGCGCCAGCAGGTGGAAGAAGGCCGGCAAGGGCGAAACCGGCGCTAGCAGGGCGCGAACGCCTGGATTTCGTCGGACGTGACGACGTGGAATCCGCTGAGGCCGCGCTTCGCGTATGCGGCCATCGCGCGCGCGACGGCGACGTCGGCAACTGGCCGGTATTTGCGCGGCAGCATCCACCGCGCCGGCCGCAGCACGGCCAGGGCGACCCTTTCGCCGAAACGGTGCTCGGCGCGCTTCCCCGCGAGCAGCGACGGCCGGAAGGCGATAGTGGTGGGAAACCCAAGCGCCGCCGCGGCGTTTTCGAATTCGCCTTTCACACGGCTGTAGAAGACGGACGAACGCGCGTCGGCGCCCATGGCCGAGACGAACAGGAACTGCGCGGCGCCTGACGCCCGCGCACCCCGGGCGATGGCAAGAGGCAGGTCGAAGTCCACGGCGCGAAACGCCTGCTGCGAGCCGGCGGCCCCGATCGTCGTGCCCAGGCAACTGTACAACTCATCGACCGCGGGCCACGCGAAGCGCTCGAGCGTCGCGAAATCGGCGAGATGCTCGCGCAGCCGTGGGTCCTTGCGCGCGTACGGACGCCGGACCAGCAGGTGGACCTCGGCATAGTCGGCGTCGGCGAGGAGGACCTCCACGAGCCGTGATCCGACCAGTCCGGTCGCGCCGGCCACGAGGGCGCGTCGGGCCACGCGTTAACGCCCTTTCGGGCTGGCCTTGGTACGCGGTATAACTCGCGGCACGGGCATGGACTTCGGCTTGCGCGCATCCTGGCCCGGCACCAGCGGTGCGCCGTGCTTGCCCTTGGGCGCCGGGAAGTGGATGCCTCCACCCTTGGTCTTGGTCATCGTGCGTTGCTCCTTTGTTGTTTCGAATCACCTCAGATGAGATCGCGCAGCGTCACCACGCTTTCCTTGCCGCTGCCAAGTTTCACTTTCACCTTGGTGCCCGGCGCGGCCTTGAGGTCCTGCCTTACGCCGGCGAGCGGCACCGACGTCCACGGCTTGCCGTCGATGGCGACGATGACGTTGCCGGGACTGAGTCCGGCCTTGGCCGCGGGACCATCCTTGATGACGTCGATGATCTCGAAGCCTTCGGCGCTGCGCTCGATCCACATGCCGGACCGGTCGAACGCGTCCGGCTGGCCGTAATTGGCGTTCTTCTCGAAGTACAGCGTCGAGTTGGCGTAGTCGAACGTGATGTTGAACTGGCGCAGGACGCCATACCCGACGCCGCCGACGACATCGGAGAGCGTCGCGGCCGTGCCGCCTTGCGTCGCCAGCGCGACGACCGGCTTCGCGACCTCCACGTCACCGAGCTTCAGCGAATTGGCGCGCGCAAGCAGCGAGTGCAGGTAGCCCTCCGGCCCGGCGCCGGACACGAACGACTGCGTTGCGCCATAGCGCTTGACGAAGCCGTTCTTGTCCACGAACTGCGCCGACAGCGAAAGCGAACCGCGGCTGCTCGTGTCGATGGCGAACATGCCCTTGAAGCCGTCGATGCTGCCGTCGACGACCGGGACGTGCTCGCGAAGTCGGACCGGCACGGCGACGCCGTTGCCGGAATAGGTGAACTTCGACGGGTCGTAGAACGTCGCGCGCGACCGCTGGTAGTCGAGCTTGATCGGGAAGCGCTTGAGCAGTTCATAGCCGACGACGCCCGCGACGTCGTCGACACCCTCGACGCGCGCCATGAACGCCGTGACGTCGATGGCCGCGAACAGCATGCCGTCGACCTCGACGCCGCCTATGTCCAGGCGGTCGACGCGCGCGACGCCGATCGCCTGCTGGTCCTCGCCCACACCCGCCGTGCCGAAATTTCCCTCCGGCTTGATACCCAGCGCGACCATCGCGCGCGGCGAGAGCACGTTGTCGCGATCGGCGTCGAACAGCATCCGGAACGGTCCCTTACCGTTCAGCGTCACGGCGAGGAACAGGTGGCCGTCGCGAACTTCGAACGGCACTTCGGCGGCGGCGCGTCCGTCGGCTATCAGGTAGTCGGGTCGGACGCCGGCCGGCTGCACGAAGACGACGCCGGCGAGCGGCCAGTTGTAGTCGAGCTTCTCGACGGTGATGACCTCGTCGTTGCGCGGGTCGCCCCGCGTCGCACGGACGCGAAACGGAACCTTGACGCCCTCGACGTCATGCAGGTCCATGAAGAATTCGGTCCGCGTCTCCTGGCCCTCGCGCTCGACCAGCCTTTCGATCAGGTGCGTTTCGGCATTGATCCAGAACTGGAACGGGCGGCCGCCCTCCGGCAGGATCCGGATGACGTTGAAATCCGCTCCGTCGTCCGTGACGCGGTCCATGAACGAGATCTGCCCCTTCGCGCGGTCGGGGAACCAGAACGCGAGCTTGTCGCGATAGGCGGCGTTCACCGCCAGTTCGCGCGCGACGTCGCCGGTCTCGCTGCGCGATTGACCCGACGCATCCTGCGACCAGGCGTTCTTGCCGTCGTAGCCCGCGGCGCCGGTGACCGGTCCGATGCTGTACTTGATGAGCGAGCGGCCCGTGTAGATGTCTGACCACCGCTCGGCCGTCCCCTTGACGCCGGCCGTGCCGATGTTGACCTTGCTGTGCTGCGTGCGCAGCGCGTCCCACGCGGCGCCACCGCTTGCGGCCTTCGCATCGGCGAGGATGGCGATCGGGTCGGGCCGGGGCGTGGCGGCGTTTTGCGCGGAGGCGAGCGCCGCGCCGGCGGCGAGAGAGAGGCAGATGGCAAGGCGGGCAAGGACGCGGATCATGGGCATTTTCGAAAATGGGGTGCGCCCAAAGGATCGCGGGCGCGGACCGAAACCGCCATTGTCCTATACGCGACGGCGGGACTCCAAGGCGCTTGGGACGCCGAGGGTGGAATCGAAGCGGAAAAACCTTGAGCGGGGCGCTTTCAGCGTACCACGCGGATGGATACCTGCCCGACCGTGACGCGCTGTCCCGCGCGAATCTTGGCGGCCTTTCGAAGTTCCTGCCGGCCGTCGACGCTGACCGCGCCCGACGCGACGAGTGCCTTGCCCGCGCCACCGCTCTCGCAAACACCGGTCACCTTGAGCAGCTGATGCAATTCGATGAATTCGCCGATTGGCGTGAAGGCGAGTTCGGTTGCGCTCATGCGATGGCCGGTGCGGGAACGGCGGGACCGGTGCCCGAAGGCGGTTTGCGCGCGGCGAGCGTGTTGAGCGCCGAGCTGACGGCGCGGTCCCACAGTGGCACCGGTTCGACGATCAGCCGCGCGGCGCCGCTGCCCAGCCGGTACGCGAGTTCTTCCGGCGTCAGCATGATGGCGTGCGATCGCGAACGGCTGGTGAAGATGTATTTTGCGCGCAGCGGACTCACCCAGTTCAAGCGAGCGTCGACCACGCCCTCCGGCAGATCGAACTGGAGCCATGTGCCGACCACCATCTCTCCCACATAGTCGTGCGCGTTGATGGGTGGTGGCGAGGCGGCGTCAGCGACTGCCGGGGTTTCCGCATTGCCCGCTGCGTCGGTCGCCGCGCCAGTCGCTGCGCCTGCCGCCGTACCGGTCGCTGCGCCGGCTGGCGACGACGGCTGCTTGATCGCGGCCATGTGCAGCGCGTAGAGCGCCTCGAAGAAGGTCTTTGACCGCTCCGGCGCGACCTGCACCGCCTTGCAGCCGGCGCGCAACCTGCCGATCAGCGACGGAATCAACTTCGTCAACCGCGCCTTTTGCGCGCTGCGCTCCTTGGTCACGATGCTCCACAGCGTGTCGTCGAGCGTGATGAGCGCCGCGTCCCACGGCTCGCTGTCGGTCCCGTGTTCCTTGCGCAATGCCGTCAGGTACTCGGCCCATATGGTGTCGACGAACGAACGCACTTCGAACGGAATGTCCTGGCCGGCGAGGAGGTCGCGAAGCAGCACGCGCACGGCGGCGCGGTCGGCTTCTTCCTCCTCGGCGTGCAGCGCCTGGGTGACATCGCCCTGGAGCGCGGCAACGGACAACTGGCGCTCCTTGTCCGCGAACGCCAGCAGCTGCCGGTCGGCTTCGCGGAACAACGACACGTCGATTTCGAAATCCGCGCAGACGCGGTCGATCGCCTCTTGCGCGACCGCCTCGAACTGCGCGCGATAGGTCGGGTCGTTCGCGGCGCCGACCGCAGCATCGGCCAGATGGTCAAGCAGCTGACGCGCCGGGTGCTTCTTGTCCGAGAAGAACGATCGGTCGAGCAGCGCGGCCTTGACGATGGGCACCTGCAAACGGCCGAACAGCGCGCGCGTGGACTCGCCGATGGTCGGGTCGCGGAAGATGTAGTCGAACAGGAGCCCGATGACGTCCATCGAAATGGCGTCGGCCGGATTCGACATTTGCGTGGCCACTGCCGCGCGAATGTGGGGAATGAGGTTCAGTGGGACGACGGCGCCCGCATCGCCGGTCGCCGGGGGCGGCGCCAGCTTGGCGATCGCGGCGCGCAGGTCGAGCTTTTGCCACTGCGCCAGCGTGGCGAAGAGCGGCGTCGACGTGCCGAGCGCCATCAGCGGATCGAGGCTCGGGAACTCTCCTTCCGCATTGGACGCGCCGCCGCCCGGCGTCGCCGAGGCGCTCGCGCCGGCTGGGGTTGCCGTGGCCGCGCCGGGCGAGGCACCTGCCGACCCGAGCGAGGCCAGCGCGGCCAGGCCGGCCAGGATGTCGGCCGACACCATTTGCGGCAGCGCGGGCACCGGCGCGACGGCCGCCGCCGGCGGGCGCTTGTCGAACGACAGCGCGGGCGGCGCGGAGGGCTCCGGCAACATGTCCGGCACGACGACGTCGGTCGGGATCGGCTGCTCGGCCTCGTGGAGCATTTGCGTGAACGTCGCGAGCAGGTCGCGATCGTCCGTCGGCCGATGCTCGCTGCGCGCACGCAGCGTCGCCTTGATCTCCGGCAGCACGCCGTGATCGGCGAGCAAGCCGTTGAGCGCGATGTAGAGACCGTTGAAATTCGGCGTGAGGTCGACCAGCAGGCGCTCCATCAGCGGCCGCCAGACGCGAGGATTGGGATACACGGCGCGGGACGTCGAACCCAGTGCGTCCAGCACGTAGGGAATCGCGAACGGATTATCGAGTTCGTGGGCGACACCTCGGCGAGCAATAGCGCCCACGCGCATGTCCAGCGCGGCCAACTCCCGCTGTGTGAAGCGGGACAGAAAGCGCGCCGCGTGCGTCAGTGCCGCCTGCTTCTCGTGATCGAACGGCGTCAGCACGCGCAGCGCCGCGAGCGACGCGTCCGCGTCCGGGCGCAGGCCCTTTCGCCGTTGTCCGGCGAGCCTGCGCTCGAAGAGCTCCGTCAGCGTTGTATCGAAATGGGCGAGCCATTCCGGCCGTTGCGCTCGAAACGCCGCGACTTCGCCGTCGGGGATGGGGCTGGACGTCTCGAACAGGTCGTCCGTCAGATCCAGCGCCGCCTGGGTCAGCTCCGTGAGCTTCTTCTTGAACCGTTCGAAGCCGACGCGCAGCAGCGCCTGCGCTTCCCCCGGCGGCAGCGGTGGCATCCCGTCCGCGTCGTTGGCCGACATTGCCGCAAGGGGGAGGGCAGGCGAGGGCATGGCGCGGCAATTCTACTGCCTGCGCCCTGCGGAGTCCCGGGAAAGGCGCCTTCCGTCGGACAGGTGTCCCGGGTGCGCCGCCGTACGGCTACTCGACGCGAATGCCGCCGCAGGCGTTGCTCACCCGCGCATATTCCTCCGCGGTGTCCACCGCGTCCTGCCGCCGCTTGAGCTCCACGTCGGCGCGCGCGCTGAATTCGGCGAGGAACGCCTGCAACTCGCGGCGTACCTGCGCTTCCCCGGCGCCAGGGTCGCGGGCGACGATGATGCGCTGGCCGAAGAGCCGCGGCAGCGTCGCCTCGAGTTCCCGGACGGCGTCCGCCAGATACTGCCGGTAGACCGCCACGTGCTTCATTTCGTGCTCGAGGACCACGCTCCGCGCGCACGGAACATCCCGCAGCTCGCTGGCCACATAGACCGTCATCGGCGCCATCGAGAGCTCCACGCGGATCTGCGGCCGCGAGCACGCGCGCGCGCCGTTCGCGTCGTGCAGGCCCGCGATCTCGATCTCTGCGTCCTGCCGGAATTCCGCGCGGGTCTGGCCGAGCGTGCGGTGCGTCGCGGAATTACCCTCGCCCAGTTGCGTCAGTTCGCGAAACGGAAGCTGGTCGTTGGTGGCCACGTTGATAAGGGCCGTGCGCACTTCGATGTGCGCCGGCGGCAGGCGCGCGCAGCGCGACTCGAACGTGGCGAAGGGATTGTATTTGTCCGCTGCCGACCTGACGGCGTCGCACCCGCCGAGCGAGGGGACCGCGGCGGCGACGCACAAGACGAGGAGGCAGCGCATGGCGCCAAGCTTAGCGCGTCGCGGCCGGTGTCCCCCTGACACAGATGCGCGGCGCGCGCAACGTTGCCGTCGGGCCACCCGCCGTCGTACCCTCCACGGCACGCCACTAAAGCGCCGCGACGACACCGCCTTGCGACCCCCACATGAACGATCTCCCCGGTCTCATCACCACTGCGACGATCTGGGCCTATTGGATCGGCGTCGGCGTCATGATCGTCCGCGTGAAACGGCACTCGCGCAATATCGCCATCCTGAAGCCCGCGCAGCCGCTCGAACGGTTCATGGGCTTAGTCTTCCTGCCGATCGTCGCGCTTTGGGTCGCCCTGCCCTTATCTTGCGCAAGCGAACGCCAGCGCGCCTTGGGCGAGGCCAGACTTCGCCGTGCAATCGGCGGCCTACGGCGTCTGCCGGTGGGCGGCCGCAATCGTCGCGGTGTTCTGCCTGGTCGCTACGGCCCGTTGCTGGGCCCGGATGGGCAAGGACTGGCGAATGGCCGTGGCCGTCGGGGAAAAAACGAACCTCATCACCGACGGGCCGTTCCGCCGCATCCGGCACCCGATCTATGCTTTTTCAATCCTGCTCATGATCTGCACGGCGATCGTCGTGCCGACAGCGCCCATGCTGGCGGTCGCCGCCGCGCACATCGTCTGGATGAACTTGAAAGCTCGCAACGAGGAGCGCCACCTGCTGCGGACGCAGGGCGACGACTACGCGCGGTACATGCAGCGGACCGGAAGGTTCCTTCCACGCCGATCTTGACCGTCGTCATAAAACGCCTCGCCGTACGCTGCGAGAATGACCAGGGGTCCCGCGCCACCCGGTGCCGACGGCGCCGCACGAAGGGCGGTGGCGTTCGCCGGCTCGTCGTCTCCCTGGCGGTGGCGGGTGCGCTCGCCGTTGCCTCCGGCGCGTCGGCGGCTACCCCGGACGCAGCCCTCGCTCGCAGGATCGATGGCGCTCGACTGCGCGCACCTGACGCCTTCCGACGTGTCCGGTCTGCTGGCATTAGGTACTGCGCCGCGGATCATCCTGTTCCAGGGGAGCTTGGCCGTCGGTGACGATGGAGCCTTTCGCGGAGTTCCTGATCGCGATGGGCTATCCGGCGCAGCAGCATACGCGATCCCGCCGATGGCCGCCTGTCGACAGGCAGTTTCGGCGACAGCCGCAAGTGGGCAGGCACGCTCGCGTGGTATTACGAGGCCGACGGAATGATGCCGATGCTGATCGGCCACAGCCAGGGCGGGATGATGGCGATGCGCATTCTCTACGAACTCGACGGGACATTCCACGAGTCGCATCCCGGTGTGGGATCCCGCGGCGGGCACTGCCCTTCGGCGCGGACGACGATCCGCGATCCGCTTGACCGGCGCCACGCGGCCGGTCGACGGACTCACCGTCGGCTATGCCGCGGCCTCGCCACCGGCAAGCTGCCGCGCATACTGCTGGGCCAATGGGACATGATGGCGAAGCTGCGCAGGATTCCGGATACGGTCGATGACTTCACCGGCTTCTCCATTCCGTGGGATGCCGATTGCCGGCACATTCGGGCGATCCCGAGCCCTATGTGGCCATCGGTACGGCGCGGCGTGCGCAACGTGACACTGCCGGCGGGCACCAGCCACGTCGGTATGCCCGAGACGGCGCAACTGGCCGCCAACGAGTCACGCGCGCGTGGATCGACGCATATGTCCCGCAAGCCGCAGCCTCCGCCTGCCCGAGTCGCGGCATCGACACGTCGAACCTCATGCACGCAGCCGACATCTGGTACAGCGTGAAGAGGCACTGGTGCCGCTCGGCGCAACAGCTGCTGCGCGCACGGGAGGCCACTGATGCGCGGCAAGCTCAATCGTGTTCCAGGCGACGATGCTGCGCTGGCGCGAACTGCATCCGTACAGCGCGGTCCATGCCGTCCACGTCGACGGTCGCCGCTCGACGCGGCGCGCTTGAAGAGCGCCATCGGCACGCGAACTCGAGCGCGCGCGGACTCACGCATCTCACGCTCGACACCGCGCACGCGGCGCTACGAGTATGGCGGCGGCGACGCGCATGTCGATTGCCCGTGTTATGCCGGTGGTACCGATCCACGGCGCGTGCTCGACCGATGAAATGGAGCGCCAGCTGAACGACCGCTTCGCCGCCGATGGCGCGATCGACCCGTTCCGGTTCTTCGTCGTCGATGCGGCGCGTCGTTCGACTTCGCGTCTGGCATACGACCACTTCGTCGCGGGCGGCGATTCGATCGTGCTGCTGCTGCAGGCGATCGCTCGCGCGCTATTGCGGGCGACGCGGCCGGCGCCACCGCAACCGTGCCGGAGCTGTATCCGGACACGTACCGCCGGCTGCTCCTGCGGCGCCATGCCCGGCGCGCTGCTGCGCGGCCTGCTGAGCCTGCCCGGCTCGCGCTCAGTTCGGCCGGCATTCGCACCGTCCACGCTACCTGCGCGGCCGGACCCGACCAACGGTCTCGCGTACGTTCCGGCTCGACGCCGGCGAATTCGCTGCGGTGCTGCGCACGGCGCGAGGACTGGAACGTGACGCTGAACGACCTGCTGCTCGCGGTCATGCTGCAGGCGCTTTCGCCGCTCGACGCAGAAACGGCAGACGGCGCGGCGCCGCATCTACCTGGCCGCGGCGTCGATCATCAACATCCGCGCGCGACGTCGCACGCCGACGTGCGCCACGTATTCGGCCAGTTCCTGAGTTCGTTCCAGCGTCGCGCACCTGGTGCCCGGACGGCATCACCCTGCGCGAGCTGGCGCGCGACATCCATGCGCAGACCACGCAGTGGCAAGCGGCGCCAGCTCTACCTGCAGACGCTGATCGGCATGTGGTACAGCGGCGTCGTCTGGCCGCTTCCTGGGGCTGGACGCAGCGGCAGCGTCTTCCACACCAAGAACTTGCCCGTCTGGGTGGGCGTGACGATGCTCAACGTCGACGCGCTGTGGCGGCAGGACGGCGGAGCCGCGATTCGCCGCCCGCTACGTGCGCGCGGTGTCGACGGGCCCGCTGCGCCGATGGTCGTGGCGGCGACGACCGCCGGAGACGCGCTCGAGATCGTCATCTCGTACCGATCGCCGGATACGCCGGGAGGCGATCGACGGCATCGTCGCCGCCAGTCTCCACTGCCTGCGCGGAGCCCGGGAGGTCGCCGTGCCAGCCAGACGGGCCACCGTAGCAGGATCCGGCGAGGCAACGGAGCGGGCACGGTAGAATAGCGGTTTTGCCTGTCCCGCCCGGCGCTGCAGCTGCAGCCGGCAATCGGGGCGGGCGCGAGGACTCCCTGGACACCGATCATGGCAGGCGCATTGACCGGCAAAGTGGCGCTCGTCAGCGGCGCGGCGCGCGGCATCGGGCGCGCGATCGCGCTGAAGCTCGCCGCGCGAGGGCTGCGACGTCGCCGCCAACTACTACAACAGCGCCGACGAGGCCGACGCGCTGTGCGCCGAGATCCGCGCGCTGGGCCGGCGCGCGTGCGCGATCCCGGGCAGCGTCGGCATCCCGGACAGCGTCGACGAGATCTTCGCGGAATTCGGCAAGCACTTCGACCGGCTCGACATCCTGGTCAGCAACGCCGCCAGCGGCGTGCTGAAGCCGACCGTCGACATGACGCTCAAGCACTGGCGCTGGTGCATGGAGACCAACGCGCTCGCGCTGAACCTGCTGACGCAGCGCGGACTGCCGCTGATGTCCCCCGGCGCGCGCATCATCGCGCTGTCGAGCCTGGGCGCGCAGCGCGCGATGCCGGGCTACGGCTTCATCGGTGCGTCGAAGGCGGCGCTCGAGGCGCTCGCGCGCGCGCTGGCGCAGGAGTTGGGCCCGCGCGGCATCCGCGTGAACACGGTGAGCGCCGGCGTGGTCGACACCGATGCGCTGCGCTATTTTCCGAATCGCGACGAGCTGCTGGCCAATTTCGCGCAGCGCACGCCCGCAGGCCCGGTGCTGACGCCGCAGGACGTCGCCGGCGCCGTCTATCTGCTGTGCCTGCCGGAAGCCGGCATGATCAACGGCCACACGCTCGTCGTCGACGGCGGCTTCGCGATTTCCGGATGACGCCGACATGACGCTGGACGCGGGACTGGCAGGCAAGGTCGCCATCGTGACCGGCGGCAGCCGCGGCATCGGCCGCGCCATCGTGGAACTGTCTGGCCGCCGAAGGCGCCGATGTGACGTTCTTCTACCGCGAGAACGTCGCGGCCGCCGCGGAAGTGGTCGGCGATGGCAAGCCGCTCGGCCGGATCGCGTCGGAGCAGGTGGACATCCGCGATTCGACGGCCTGCGCGGCCGCGGTCGAGCGCGTGGCCGAGCGCTGCGGCCGGATCGACATCCTCGTCAACAACGCCGGGCTGATCCGCGACAATCAGCTGGCCGCCATGGACGACGACGACGTGCAGGCTCGTGCTCGACACGAACGTCGGCGGCGTGTTCAACGTCGTGCGCGCCGTGGTGCCGCACATGATCGTCGCAGCGCGCGGGCAAGATCATCAACCTGAGCTCGGTCGCCGGGGAAAAGGGCGGCCGCGGCCAGACGAACTACGCGGCGAGCAAGGGCGCGATCAATGCGTTCACGCGCTCGCTGGCGGTCGAACTGGCGCCGCGCAGGATCACCGTCAACGCGGTGGCGCCCGGCGTGATCGAGACCGAGATGTCGCAGGACGTGCGCGAGATGGCCGGCGACGCGGTCAAGGCGCGCATCCTGCTCAGGCGTTATGGCAAGCCGGAGGAAGTGGCGTACGCGGTATGGTTCCTGGCCTCGCGCCTTGCCGACTATGTCACCGGACAGGTCATCAATATCGATGGCGGTTTCAAAATGGAGTGAATGAGCAATGACCACCGAAATCACGAAAGAAGAAATCAACGCGGTGTTCCCGACCGTGGCCGAGACGATGGCCGATGCGCTGGGCTGCGACCTGTCGCGACATCAAGCTCGACGTGTCGCTGATCGAGGGACTCGACGCGGAGTCGATCGACTTCCTCGACATGGTGTTTCGCCTGGAGCGCGCGTTCAAGATCAAGATCCCGCGCGGCAAGATCATCGACAACGCGCGCGGCAGCCTGACCGAAGCCGAGTTCGAGCAGAAGGGCGTGCTGACGGAGACCGGCCTGACGCAGCTGCGCTCGTACCTGTCGGAGATTCCGGCCGACCGCTTCGCGGACCCGATGAAGGTCAAGGACATTCCGCGGCTCTTCACGCCGGAGACGTTCTGCAAGCTCGTGATCCAGGCGCAGCGCGACGCGAAGGCGGCGGGCTGAACGCTCGAGCGACGCCCGCATGGCCGATCACTTCGCCGCGTTCTCCTTTGTCGACCGCATCACGGACTTCGCGCCGGGCAAGGCGGCGCCGCGGCAGTCTTCCACGTGCCGGCCGCCGTCGCCGCGTTTCCGGCGTGCCTCGTCGCCGAGGCGGTCGGCCAGCTCGCCGCGTGGGTGGCGATGGAACACATCGATTACCGCGGGCGGCCGGTGGCGGCGCTTGCAGGCGAGACGCGCTTTCTCCGCGGTCGCAGCCGGGCGATCGTCCTCGACCTCGCCGTGGAAATCGACGATGTCGACGACGACGCGTCTCCTATCGCGGCTGGGCCGATGTCGACGGCACGCGCATGCATCGAATTGAACGACTGCCTGGGTCCCGATGCTGCCGTCGCCGATTTCGATGCGCCGGAGGCGCTGCGCGAGCGCTTTGCGTCTGTTGCGTGGCGCCGGCGCGCCGCCGGATCGCTTCCACGGCGTCGTCGGATCCGACGCGTGGAAATTGTCGAGCACGATCCGGGGCAAGCTCGTTGCGGGCGAAGCTGCACGATTCCGGCGTCCGCGCCGTTCTTCGCCGATCACTTTCCCCGCCGGCCGGTGTTCCCGGCGACGCTGCTGCTCGACTCGCAGATCGGGCTGGCGATGCCACTTGCGCGGGAGTCGAACGCCCGTTCGCGCCGGGTCCACGCCCGCGGCGACGCGCATGACGCACGTGAAGATGCGCGCATTCATCGTGCCGGGGCAGGTCGTCGACTCGCTGGCGGAGGTGACGGGCACGCAGGACGACACGACGCGCGTCGCGCTGAGCGCGCGCGATGCCGACGGCAAGTCGATCGCCACGGCGCGCCTCGAATGGACAGCGGAGGAATGACGCGAATGACAGCCATGCGCCGCGTGGCCATCACTGGATTGGGACTCGTCACGCCGGTCGGCAACGACGTCGCCACGACGTGGGACGCGCTGCGTCACGGCCGAAGCGGCGGCGCGGCCGATCAGCCTCTTCGACGCCAGCGGCTTTCCCGGTGCACATCGCGGCGGAAGTGAAGGGCTTCGACGACCTTGCGCAGCCTGGCGAGCGACCGCAAGCTGCTCAAGTTCGCGAACCGCTCGCACCGCTTCGCGCTCGCGGCCGCCGAGCAGGCGTTCGACGATGCCGGCATTCGCCCGACCGCGGCCGATGCGACGCGCTGGGGATGCGCGGTCGGCGCCGGCATGATGGGCGTGGACTTCTCCGACCTCGTCGCGACGCACCGCCATGCCGCGGCCGACGGCGAGCTGCATGCGGACTTGCTGCTGACCGACGGACCGGCGAACGATCCGCTGGCGTTCTGCCGCAGCAACTGCGCGGCGGGACTGTCGCTGCTGACCCGTCCGCCACGGCATTCTCGGCTACGCGACGTCCGTGCACACGGCGTGCGCGTCGGGCGGCCAGGCACTCGGCACGGCGATGAAGCTGATCCGGCGCGGCACGGTCGACACGTATTGGCCGGCGGCTTCGATTCGATGATCAGCCCGGTCGGCATCTCCGGATTCTGCCTGTTGTCTGCGCTTTCGCCGGACAACGACACGCCGCAGCGCGCGAGCCGCCCGTTCGACGCGACACGCAACGGCTTCCTGCTCGGTGAAGGCGCGGGGTTCCTGGTGCTCGAAGAGTGGGAAGCGGCAAGGCGCCGCGGCGCTCGCATCTACGCGGAGTTGGCCGGCGACGGAAACTCGCTGTCGAGCTATCGGATCACCGACTCACCGCCCGACGGCGACGGCCCGATCCAGGCGATGCAGCAGGCGCTGGCCAGCGCCGGTGCCGCACCCGCCGACATCGACTATCTGAATGCGCACGGCACGTCGACCGGCATGAACGATCGCAGCGAAAGCGCCGCCGTCAAGGCTGTCTTCGGTGCAGGCGTTGCCAAGCTCTCGGTGAGTTCGACCAAGAGCACGATGGGCCACCTGATCGCGGCCGCCGGCGCGGTCGAAGTTGCCATCTGCGCGCTCTCGATCCGCGACGGCCTGATGCCGATCAACGCGAACTTGGTCGAGGTCGATCCCGACTGCGACTTGAATCTGGTGCGCGACGTGCCGCGCCGACAGCGGGTTCGGATGACGATGTCCAACTCGTTCGGATTCGGCGGCTCCAACAGCTGCATCGTGCTGCGCAGTCCCGACGCTGTCGACGGCACGCCGGGCGGCCGCGGCGAAACGAGGAGTGCAATGTGAGCGCCGGGCGCATCCTGATCACGGGTGCGGGCGCCGTGTGCTCCGGCGGCAAGTCGCCGGCCGATATCTTCGCGGAGGTGACGGCTGGCCGATCGTCGATCGCGCCGGTTCGGCAGTGGGACGTCGCGCAGTGGCCGACGCAACTCGCCGGCGAAGTCGCGGACTTCAACCCCCGCGAAATGGTCGAGGATCGCAAGCTGCACAAGCTCATCCGGCGCACCGACCTCTTCGGCCTCTATGCTGCGGGTCGCGCGATCGAAGGCGCGGGGCTCGTCGCGCATCGTGAAACGCTGTCCGCTCCCGAAGCCGCGACGTTTTCCGATCGCACCGGCGCATACGTTGGCTCGGGCAGCGGCAACTTCCAGAACCAGTACGACTATTTCCCGCTGCTGACGGCGGCGAACGACAGCCTGCCGGAATTCGGCCGCGAGCTGGCCAACACCGTCAACCCGATGTGGCTGTTGCGCTCGCTGCCTAACAACGTGCTCGGACACATCGGCATCAAATATGGCCTCAAGGGCAGCAACGCGTGCATCACCAATCACAGCTGCAGCGGCTCGCTCGCGGTGATCGAGGGGATGGAGGCGCTGCGCAACGGCGAGGCGGAGCGCATCGTGGCCGTGGGCCACGACGCGCCGATCGAGCCGCAGATGGTCCTCTACTACTATCGGCTCGGATTACTGGCCGAAAATACGCTGCGCCCCTTCGATGCGGCGCGCGACGGCAGCCTCTTCGGCGAGGGCGCCGGCGCGCTGGTGCTGGAGTTGGAAGCGTCGGCCAAGGCCCGCAACGCAACGGTCCTCGGCGAAGTGCTGGGCGGCGGCTACACGTCGGAGGCGACGGGACTGCTCGCGATCCGCGACGACGGCGACGGCCTGGCGCGCGCGATCAGGGCCGCGCTCGACGATGCCGGAATCCGTGCCGCCGACGTCGGCATGATCGTCGCGCACGGCAACGGCACACGGCCATCGGACGCGTCGGAAGCCGCCGCGATCCGCACGGTCTTCGCGAACGGCGCTCCGCCGGTGACGGCGTTCAAATGGTCGTTCGGCCACCTCATCGCCGCGGCGGGAATTCTCGAGGCGACGCTCGCCCTCACGGCGCTCGGCCAGGGCGTGGTGCCTGGCGTGGCCACGCTGCGCGACCTCGATCCCGATTGCGCCGGTCTGCCGATGGCGGCGCGCGCGCAGACGCCGCGCAGCAACGTCGCGCTGATCCTGTGCCGCGGATTCGGCGGGACCGACGCGGCGCTGCTGGTGCGCGCGGCCTGAAGGCAGGCGACTTCACGATGACGGCCGCGGCCACCAACCGCCGCTGCGGCATCGACACCGTCGAAATTGCCCGGATGGAGCGGTTCCTGCGCGAAACGCCGGCGGCCGATCTGGCGCGAATCTTTTCGGCGCAGGAATTGAGCGATGCCGGCGAAGGTCCCGGCCGCACGGCGAGCCTCGCGGCGCGTTTCGCCGCCAAGGAGGCGTGCCTCAAGCTCTTCCCGCGCGAGACGGCGCTGGGTCTCGTCGAAGCCGCGCAGTTCTCCGTGGCACGTGACAACTACGGCGCGCCGCAGCTCGTGTGCGGCCCCGTGGCCGCGGCCCTGCTCGCGCGCTACCGGATCAAGTCGGTCGACCTCTCGCTGACGCACGATCATGCGAGCGCGTCGGCGGTAGCACTGGCCCAGGACGATGTGATCGCTGTGCCGCGCGCGGGCCGGTTCCTCTACCGGTTCGTGCCGATCCGCCGCCAGGTGATTCTCGACAATCTCCGCCGCGTCTACGGCGGATACGTCGGCGACGACGAAATTGTGCGGATGGCGCAGGCGCACTACGGCCACCTGTGGCGGCTCTTCTGCGAATTCCTGCGCTTCCGCTGGTTGTCGCACGAACGCAAGATGGCGCTGGTGCGCATCGAGAATGTGCAAGCGTTCGCCGACGCGCTTGGCCAGAACAAGGGCGTGCTGATCGTCACCGGGCATTTCGGCAATTGGGAAGTCGCGACGATCGCCGGCCTCAACCACTATCCGCAGATGCGCGGCAGGTTCCATTTCGTGCGCCGCGCGATCAAGCCCGCGTGGCTCGATGCGCTGGTGACTCGGCGCTTCAACGAGGCCGGGTTCGGCGTCTTTCCCAAGCGCGGGTCGCTGGATGCGATGCTCGACCGGCTGGGCCAAGGCGACGCCATCGTGTTCCCGTTCGATCAGCACGCCCGGCCACCCGACGGCATCGAGGTCGACTTCTTCGGCCACCCGGCGTGGACGTTCAAGAGTCTCGCCATCATCGCGCTTGCCACGGGCGCGCCGGTATTGCCAGCAACCAGCTGGCGCGAGGCCGACGGCAGGCATGTGTTACGTTTCGAGGATCCCATGGCGCCGATCGAATGCGAAAATACGGGCGAGGCCATCCGCCTCAACACGCGCGCCTATAATGCGGTACTGGAAAGGGTCATCCTGCGCCGCCCCGAGCAATGGTACTGGGTGCATCGCCGCTGGAAGGCCGTGGCGGCGCGGCCGCGACGGCCAGTCAATGCAATGACATGACTTCGATGCTCGCTAGTCTCTTGTCCTGGAAGGCCGCGATCCTGTACCTGTTCATCGCGTCGGCGATGTTCGTGCATTTCCGCGGCCGCGTCCGGCTCAAGTTCTACCGGCAGGTCACCGACCACTCGACGTTCATGGCGCCGTACAACGCGCTGTTGTATTTCTTCTCCGCGGTGCCCAACCGGCCTTTCATCCAGATCGACCGCTTTCCCGAGTTGCAGCCGCTCACCGACAACTGGCAGATGCTGCGCGAAGAGGCGCTGCAGCTCTTCGACGAAGGCCACATCCGCGCGGCTGCCGGCTACAACGACCTGGGCTTCAACTCGTTTTTCCGCCGCGGCTGGAAGCGGTTCTACGTCAAGTGGTACGACACGCCGCTGCCTTCGGCGCAGGCGCTGTGCCCGAAGACCGTCGCGCTGGTGCAGTCCATCCCGACGATCAACGGCGCCATGTTCGCGATGCTGCCGCCCGGCGGCAAGCTGGGGAAGCACCGCGATCCCTACGCCGGGTCGCTGCGCTACCACCTGGGGCTCGTGACGCCCAACTCCGAGGATTGCCACATCTTCGTCGACGGGCAGCCCTATCACTGGCGCGACGGCGAAGCGGTGATGTTCGACGAGACGTTCATCCACTGGGCCGAGAACAAGACCGACCAGCCGCGGGTGATCCTGTTCTGCGACGTCGAGCGGCCGCTGACCAACCGCGCAATCACCAGCTTCAACAAGTGGTACAAGAATACGTTCATCCGCGCGGCCCAGACCGAGAACATGGCCGGTGATCATGTCGGCTGGCTCAACCGCATCTTCAGCGTCGTGTACTACCTGCGCGTGCCCGGCAAGGCGCTCAAGCGCCGCAACCGGACGCTTTACTACGTCGTGAAATGGCTGGTCGTGATCGGGCTGGTGTACGCGATATTCTTCACGTGATCCGGACGGCCGGCGCCGGCGCGCGTCGTCGCGGACAAGGAGGGGCGCATGGGCAAGTGGGTTGATCTGGTCGCGGCCGACGGGTTTCGGCTTCCGGCGTATCGCGCTGACCCGGCAGGGAAGCCGCGCGGCGGACTCGTCGTCGCGCAGGAGATTTTCGGCGTCAACAGCCACATCCGCAGCGTGTGCGACGGCTATGCGGCCGACGGCTATGTCGCCATCGCGCCGGCGCTCTTCGACCGCTACGAACGCGGTGTCGATATCGGCTACACGCCGGCCGATATCGCGCGTGGACGCGACCTGAAAGCGCTGGCCAACAACGATACGGCGTACGCTGACATCACAGCCGGCCGCGATGCGGTCGCCGCCGCCGGCAAAGTGGGCGTGATCGGCTATTGCTGGGGCGGATACCTGACGTGGATGACGGCAGTGCGCCTGCCGGGATTCGCGGCCGCGGTTTCATACTACGGCACCGGCACGACGACGGCTGGCGCGGCGGAACCTATGTGTCCGGTGATCGTGCACTTCGGTGAGCGCGATGCCAGCATTCCGATGGACGGCGTCAAGGCGTTCGCGGCCGCGCATCCCGCCGTGCAGGTGTTCATCTACGCTGCCGACCACGGGTTCAACTGCGATCAGCGCGCCGCCTTCGACGCCGCGGCGGCCAAGCTGGCGCGCGAACGCACACTCGCCTTCCTGCGGCAGCACATCGGCTAGCCTTAGGCCGCGATGACCGCGTTCGGACGCCGGCTGGACCGGATCGTCGGAGGCATCACGTGGGCCGGCGCAATCCTGGTCCTTCCTGTCAGCCTGCTGCTGTTCCTGCAATGGCCGCTGCGCGACGTCGTGCAGATGTATTCGCGCGAGGCCAACGATCTTGCGCAATGCCTGTTCGCGCTGTACGTGAGTATCGCCATCACGTATGCGACGCGGCGGCACGCGCACTTGGCCACGGACGTGTTCGCGCAGCGCTATGCGCCGCGGACGCGCGCGACGCTGGCGCGCGTCGGTGCGCTGCTTGTCCTCGTGCCGTGGTCGCTCTTCATCCTGTACGCGGCGTGGCCGATGGCAGCGCAGTCCGTCCGGCAGCTCGAGGCCTTTCCGGAAACCTACAATTCCGGATACTTCGTGCTCAAGATCGCGCTGCTGCTTGCGGCAACGCTGGTGCTGGTGCAGGCGCTGCTCGACGCGTTTCGCGGCGGCAGTGCTCCGACGTCATGATCGAGATCGCCGGCATCGGCATGCTGGTCGCCGTGGCGGTGCTCCTCGTCGCGACGGGGCTGCCGGCCTGGATGGTCCTGATCGGCGTAGCGCTGCTCTTCGCGACGGGTGGCATGATCGCCGGCGCCTTCGCGCTGCCGCTGTTGACGGCGATGCCCGCGCGACTGCTGGGCTTGCTCGAACAGGACATCCTGCAGGCGCTGCCGCTCTACGTGCTGATGGGCGCGCTGCTCAATCATCTTCCGCTCGCGCACATTCTCTTCCGCACGGGCAGCCGGGTACTGACCAGGACGGGTGCGGGACCCTCGCTGGCCGGGCTTGGTCTTGGCGTGTTGCTCGCCCCGATGAACGGGTCGGTCGGCGCCAGCGTGGCGATGCTGTCGCGCACGGTTAGTCCGCGCCTCGCTGCTTCGGGCACTGGCGCCGGAACGCGGTGCGGCGCTCGTGTGCGTCGCGAGCACGATGGGCGTCGTCATCCCGCCGTCGCTGGTGCTGATCCTGCTCGGCGATGCGATGATGCGCGCCCACACCGAGGCCACCAACCTCACGCGCGAGTCGGTGCGCATCATCAACACGCAGGACGTGTTCGTCGGCGCGCTGGTGCCCGCGGCCATCCTGCTCGCGCTGTGCGCGGCCGTCGCATGGTGGACAAACCGCCGCCAGCCGCCCGCGAACGCCGAATCGCCACCCGCCGGCCGCGAGTGGCTGACGTCCGCCGTCACCACGATCTTCATCGGGAGCCTGCTCACCGGCGTGACGCTCGGCTACCTGTATGCGGTGGAGGCGGCGGCGTTCGGCGCTGTCGCGCTGTTCGCGTTTGGCGTGGCGACGCGGACGCTCACGCTGCCCGTGCTGGGCGACGTACTGCGCGACACGCTGGCCGTCACCGGCGCGCTGTTCGCGCTGCTGGTGGCGGCGACGATGTTCACGCTCGTCGTGCGCGCGTTTGGCACCGACCGCTGGGTCGCCGGAGCGCTAGTCCGGCTCGGCGCAGGAGAGTTCGGATCGCTGATTGTCGTCCTCGCGATCGTCGCCGCGTGCGCGTTGGTCCTCGACGCGTTCGAAATGATCTTCGTCGTCATCCCGGTGGCGATGCCTCCGTTGCTCACGCTCGTCCACAACACGACGTGGGTCGCGGTGCTCACGCTGCTCATCCTGCAGGCGAGCTTCCTGACGCCGCCTTTCGGTTATGCGGTGCTGATGGTGCGCAACAGCGTCCGCCGCGGGCTCTCGCTGGCCGGCCTCACGCGCGCGCTGCGCCCGTATCTCGCGGCGCAACTCCTTGTCCTGGCGCTCGTGCTCGCGTGGCCAGCGCTCGTCTGGCAGCGCAATCCGACGGCGCTAAGGCCCGACGATGTGCCGGGCGGCGCACCAGAGCTGCCCCCGGAGGAAGCGCGGCGGCTGATCGACCAGCAGTTTCCGTCGGTTCCGGCCGACGACGCCGGCAAGGACGCAAAAGAATGAGGCATTGGCCGGCGGCGGCATTACCGACAGGCCTTTCGTCGGTCGGCGCGGCCCGCCGCCGCCGAAGGGGCCCGCGCCGCCGTTCGTCGCATACTGCTGGAAGAGGGCTGCGGCGTGGGGTCCAAATGGCGTCAACTGACCGAAATCCCGAACCTCGAGCTCAATCTCAATCGCAACGGGCACCGTGCGCAAACCCCGACCCCTGATCCGGCGCTGGCTCACCCGGCCGCTCCTGTTCTGCGCGGCGCTGCTCCTGTTGTTCGAGGAATGGGTGTGGCAGGGTACCGCCCAATTCCTTCGCGACCTGGCGCGACTGCGCCCGGTCGCGGCGTGCGCCGAATGGATTCGCCGGCGGACGCCGTTGCAGGCGCTGTCCCTTTTCGTGCTGCCCGTGCTGGCGCTGCTGCCGCTCAAGAGCGTGATCGTGCTGGCGTTCGTGCACGGCCGGATCATGCTGGGGATGACGGTGCTGATCCTGGAAAAGCTGATCTTCTCGGCGGTGTTCGCCGCGCTATACCAGATGACGGCGCCTTCGATCACGCAAATCGGCTGGGTGCTGCGCGTGCAGCAGGGCTTCCTGCACATTCGCCACCTGCTGCATGCGTGGCTCGAGCGGCAGCCGGCGTATCGGCACGCGCGCGCATGGCTGCGGCGCATTCACCGCCCGCACTGGCTGCGCCGGCGCTTTGGCGCCGCCTACCGGGTGCAGCGGCGCCGCGCCGCGCGCTTCTGCTTTCGCGGCTAGCGGGATCAGCGACGCAGCCGCGCCTTGCGGTATTCGCTGCGATGCAGGCGCCGGTCTTCTTCCTCGAAGCGCCTCTGCTTGGCCGTGGAGCCGAAGATCTGCGTGACCTGCGCACCCTTGCGGATCAGCGAGTAGCCGCCCTTCCTTAATTCGAACGGACGCTTCAACAGCTTGAGGTAGTCGAACTGCGCCGACAACGGCTTGCGGAACAACTCGAAATACGCCGGATAGACGAAGTCGCTCATCGCGATGCCGTCGATGACGAACTCGTCCTCCTCGACGGCGTCGCACATCTCGTACGCGTACAGCGATCCGTCGGGCCCGTCGGCCCACAGGTTGATCGCCGGGTCCACCATCATTTCGGCGAGTTCGTGGCACGCAGTCACGCTCACCTTCTGCCTGTCGGCAAGCGTGGTCTTGACGAAGATCTTGGACAGCGGCAGGCCGTTCTTCGTGAGGTCGTGATAGCCGAGCGCGTTGGCCGCGTCCGCGTCGTCCAGGAACGCGATGCTCCACGCGCCGGCCAAGGGCTTCGTCGCCTTGACGATCGTGGCCGGCGTGCCCCATACCGGTACGAAATGCTCATCGAGGAATTTTTGCAGCGCGGGAACCAGCTTGTCGAAATCGACGCCCAAGTCGACGGTCGCCTTGTTGATGCACGCGACCTTCGGCACCTGGCCGTGGTCGAACGCGGCCATGATGATCTTGCGGCTGGGCATGGCGCCTCGCGAGAGTGATGGGCGGGTAAGCTTCAACCGCGCCCGACGAAGGGCATCTTGGTCGCCATCACGGTCATGAACTGCACGTTGGCGTCCAGCGGCAGGCTCGCCATGTACACGACCGAACTGGCGACGTGCGCGACGTCCATCAGCGGCTCGATCGCGATTTGCCCGTTGGCCTGTGGCACGCCGCTCGCCATCCGGGCGGCCAGCTCGGTGTGCGCGTTCCCGATGTCGATCTGCCCGCAGGCGATATCGTATTTGCGCCCGTCAAGCGACGTCGACTTGGTCAATCCGGTGATCGCGTGCTTGGTCGACGTATAGGGAGCCGAATTGGGGCGCGGCGCGTGCGCCGAGATCGAGCCGTTGTTGATGATCCGTCCGCCGCGCGGCGTCTGGTCCTTCATGAGCTTGATTGCCTCCTGCGTGCACAGGAACACGCCGGTGAGGTTGATGTCGACGACATTCTTCCATTGCTCGAACGTGAGGTCTTCCATGTTGACCGGCGGTGCGCCGACGCCTGCGTTGTTGAACAGGACGTCGAGCCGTCCGAACGCCGCCTTGGTCCGCGCGAACAGCGCGCGCACGGATTCCGGGTTCGCGACGTCGGTGGAAACGGCGAGGGCGTTGGCCGCTGTAGCGCCGGCCTCCTTGAGGGCCCGGTCGAGCGGCTCCTGGCGCCGGCCCGCGAGCGCGACGCGATACCCGCCCTTGAGGAACGCCGTGGCGACCGCCTTGCCGATGCCGCTGCCGGCTCCCGTGACGATCGCGACTTTCGTGTTCTGCGTCATTGCATCCCTTTCGTGGCTGATCAGGTGCTGCGTGCGCCGTCACTTCGGCAACTGCGTCTGGCGCGCCGCCGCCGGTGCGGGGGCGCGAGGCCGGGTGTTGAAGTACTCGTCGAGGAATATCTGCCGCAGGTAGGCCCGGAAGATCGGTCGATTGATGTCATTGTGATCCGGGATTATGTCGCTAGTCACCGTGACGTTCCAGAGCGGCATGTTGGGATCGGGATTTCGATATGGCGTGGGCGGCGGGCCGCCGAGCGGCGTCAGCACCAGGCCGCCGCAAAAGACGCGCGGCACCGGTTTCCCGTCGGCGCCGAGCGGCCAGCGCTCATTCTCGAGGCGGCTCACGAAGGCCTGCGAGTTGTTGAATTCGAGCTGAATGTTCGCGGCCAGTTCTTCGGGAGTCTTGGGGTCGGGTTGCCAACCCTTGCATGATGCCGCGTCCGTGGCCTTGATTTCCAGCCGGTGCGTCATGTACGCGTCGATGTGGCCGGGCGTGTTGCGATTTGCCGTGCGCTCCTCCGCGGTCAGTTCCGATTCGAAGATCGTGTTGAGGGTCCGCCCCAAGGGGAAGAGCTTACCCGTCGCCTGGTCGGCGTCGGAGGTGACCGAAATGAAGACGGGTGCCTGATACACATCGTACTTGCGGTTGCGCGCCGCGCGATCCAGCGGCTGGTAACGCGTGGCCTCGAAGGCCGGATTGATCAGCACGATCATGTCACCTAACCGTTCCACCGGCGGATGCTTGCCGTCGATGTCCTCGCCGGTGACGAAGCCGTTGACCAGCGACTGCGACACGGCGGCGTAGAGCGCGAGGCCGCCGAAGCTGTGCCCGATCATGTAGATGCGCACGCGCTGGTCCTTCGGTACCGCGTCCAACTTCACTCTCTCGGGTTGCGCGTCGTTCGCGAGGTGCTGGAAGGCGCGCAGTTGGGCGGTCAGTTCGCGTACCGAGCCCAGGGCAACGTGCTGCGCGGCGCCTTTCCGGTCCCAGAATGTCGCGGATATCCAAGGCTCGCTCACATCGAGCGACTTCCCGCGCCAACCGACGTAGATCCCGATCACCCGGTTGGTTGACTGCGCGACCTGCTCGTACTGGGCCGCCTCCTTGAGAAAGTACCTGAAATTGACGACGTTATCGTCATCGAAGGCGGCGTTGTGTTTCCAGCCGTGGATATAGACGAACACACGGACCGGCGACTTGTTCACCGCCGCATACAGGCGCTCCATCACGAGGCGCAGTTGTTGCGACGCCTGGTCCGCCTGCGGATCGTGGCCCACGTCCGCGGCGTCGGGATAGGTCCAGCCCTGGTCGTCGAACTCGACGAAGTGCAAGTCGTATTGGTCCGTCGTTTCCGTGATGGCCTGCCGGCAGGCCGGCGGCACGCGTTCCGTGGCGTCGGGCGTGCAGGAGACGGCGACTGCCGCGCTCTTCCGGAACGCCTCGTTCGGCGTGCAGGCGGCGACGCCGAACAGCAGCAGCAGGGTGGCCAGGAGCCGGAATTGCGTGCGCATGAGCCCTCCGTCACATATTGTGGACGACAGCTGTCCAGCATACGCGCCAGCGTAGCCGCCGGCACGCGAATATTCGCGGGCTTTAGCGCTCGAACTTGATGGACAGGACGATCGACGTCTGCGTCCGCTCGATGCCCTCGATGCGGCCGATCGTGTCGAGGATGCCGTCGATCTCCTCGGTGCTGCCCGCGTCGACCGTCACCTCGTAGTCGAACACGCCGGACAGCGCGTAGATGGCCCGCACATGCGGCGACGCCTCGAGTTCGCGCACCACCCGCTCGGACAGCTTGGCGTTGACGTTGACCAGGACATGCGCGGTGATCCGGGCCTTCGCGAACGCGTCGGTCACGCGCACCGTGTAACCGGCGATGACGCCGTCGCGTTCCAGCCGGTGAATGCGCTCCTGCACGGTGGTCCGCGCGACCCCCAGCTTGCGGGCCAGCGACGCCGTCGATTCCCGTGCGTTGCGCCTGAGCAACGCCAGCAGCCGCTGCTGTTCCGTGGTGATCCGTCGTTTTGCCGTATTCGTTGGCATATCGACGGAATTGTACCTGCATTTCGCCTATTTGCAGCCTGTGATCCGTCGGGCGCGCGGCCTAGAATCCGTCGATCGCAAGCCAACCCTCTTGGAACCGAACCATGACGCGACTCATCCTGTTGGGCGCCGGCAAGATCGGCGAGACGATCACCCACTTCCTGCAGGCGTCGGGCGACTACGCGCTGACGGTGGCCGACCAGGACGCGGCGCGCCTGGCCCCGATGGCGGCGTTGGGCGCGACGACCGTGCGGTGCGAGTTCGGCGACCCGGCGGCGCTGCGCGAACTGATCCGCGGCCATGAGTTCGTCATTAGCGCGTGCCCGTTTCACCTGACGCCGGCGATCGCGGCCGCGGCCGTCGATGTCGGCGCGCACTATTTCGATCTCACCGAGGACGTCGAAAGCACGCGCCGCGTCAAGGCGCTCGCGGCGAAAGCCAAGACGGCGCTCGTTCCCCAATGTGGCTTGGCGCCCGGCTTCATCTCGATCCTCGCGCATGCGATGGCCGCGAAGTTCGACACGCTGCGCGACGTGCAGATGCGAGTCGGCGCGTTGCCCGTGTATCCGACCAATGCATTGAAGTACAACCTGACGTGGAGCACCGACGGGCTCATCAACGAGTACTGCAATCCGTGTGAGGCGATCATCGACAGCCGGCTGCACGAGACGCTGGCGCTGGAGGAGATCGAGGCCTTTTCTCTCGACGGTGTCGCGTACGAAGCGTTCAATACGTCCGGCGGCCTGGGCACGCTGTGCGAGACGCTTCAAGGCAAGGTGGAGAACCTCAACTACAAGACGGTCCGCTATCCGGGCCATCGCGACATCGTGAAGATGCTGATCCGCGACCTGCGCCTCGGCCAGCGCCGCGAAATACTCAAGGACGTGCTCGAGGAATCCGTGCCGATGACGCACCAGGACGTCGTGCTCGTGTTCGTCACGGTAAGCGGAATGCGGGACGGCCGCCTGACGCAGGAATCGTTCGCCAAGAAGATCTACAGCAAGACCGTCGGCGGCAAGCTCTATTCGGCGATCCAGGTGACTACCGCGGCGGGCATTTGCGCGATGGTGGACATGATGCGCGAAGGCGCGCTGCCGAAACAGGGCTTCGTGCGGCAGGAAGAGGCCGACCTCGACCGATTCCTCGCCAACCGGTTCGGACAGCATTACGCCTGACGCTTCGGAGCACACGGGGGCGCTTTGTAGTCAACCGCCGCCGCCGCTTGTCGGACATCTTTGCGGCAACCGCGTCCCGGTGCTACTATGACATTGGCATGGTAGATGCGGGAGGCCGGCAAAGCGAGGGACGAGTAGGCTGTTGTGGCCGGCAACCGCAGAAAGGCCCGATGGACTGCACGATCTGCGGCAAGTCGACTTTGCCGGGGGCGATGTTATGCGCTCCCTGCAAGGCTGCGCTCAAGCGCGCCCGTTATGTGACGGTGCAGGAAGACATGCGGCGCCCGTCGGTCATCGACGCCCGGCGCATGTCCCGGCGTGCGCGCTCCGCGGCCACCCCGACTCCCGCCGTCGCCGCTTCGAACCCAAGGACTCCCGTTGCACCGCCATCGCCGGTCGCGACGGGTGCGAGCGCCGCGCCGAATGCGGGTCTCGGCCGCCGCATCTTCGTGGGGATCGCCATTCTTGCCGCTGCGCTGAGCGGCGCCAGTTACTTCGGGCTGCGCGAACTGGGCGCGCGATCACAAGGGGATGCCGGAGTCGCGCCCGCTGTTGCGGAAGTTCGTGAGGAGCCCGCGGCTCCGGCGATTGCTCCGCCGACGGCGGCCGCTGTCGTGGTTCCGGCGCCGCCCGCGCCCCCCGTCGCCGATCCGCCTGCGCAACCGGTGGCGAAACCGGCGATCGTTGCCAAGCGCGCAAGTCCCCCGGCCGGTCCGACGTTCACGATGGACAACGTCGATCCCGCGACGCTGGTCCAACCGCCGGCGCCCGAGCCCGTGGCAGCCCCCGCGCCGCCGCCGCGCCCCGCCCCCGACCGCTGGCAAACGATGCGCGACGCGTTGTCGGAATGCGACCGCCAGGGTGTGTTCGACGGTCTCATCTGTGGCCAGCGCGTGCGAATCCAGTATTGCGACGGCTATTGGGGCAAGGTTCCGCAGTGCCCAGGCGTGACCGCCAATCCCGAGCGCTGAACGGGTCGGCGCCCGCCGAGCTTCGCGAAAGTCGCGCCCGCGGGCGCGCCTAGCCCAGCGTTTTCGTGACGACGTAGCCCGCCGTCGCCGATGCGCCGGTAACGATGGATCCCCACGCGAGATCGAGCAGCGCCACGCCGGTCGACCAACCCGAAAGCGTCGCGAGGTTCGTGAGATCGTAGGTCGCATAGGCGAAAAACCCGAACAGGACGCCTTGGAGCAGCGCCTTGGTCCACGCATCGGCGTCCAGCGCGGGCATCACCGCGAACACGAGAATGCCGGCCACATACAGCGCGTAGAACAGCGCGGCGGCCGGCAGGTTGGGCTTTTCCAGCAGCAACGCGCCGATCTGCGATTGGTAGTAGCCCTTGGCGACATAGCCCAGCCAGAGAAAATCCAGGCTGCAGAAGACGATGGCGGTCACCGCATAGGCGATGGCAATTCGGGTCATTGCGAATCTCCAGCGTCGGCAAGGAACTGTCGGATCATCCGTTGCCGACTCGTGCCAGCCGTTCGGCGAGGCCGTCGACGTAGGCGGGAAAGTTCTGGATGTTGTTGTGTCCGGCGCCTTCGACGACGAGCAATTCGACGGGCGAGCGCGCCAGCACCCTCAGTGCCTCGCTGTCGGCGAGCGGCGTCAGGCGGTCCTGCGTGCCCGCCACCAGCAGCACCGGACTCCTGACCGAACCGATCGTCGTGTCGTTGTGCAGCGGATATTTGACGAGGAATTCCGGCGCATACGGATAGCGGCGCTTTCCGGCCGCGGCCAGGCTCGTGAACGGCGTCACCAGCACGAGCAGCGCGGGATCGACGTCGGCGGCAAGCCGCGTCGCGAGTCCGGTCCCCAGCGAGCGGCCGAAGAGGACGATCGGGACGTTTCGATAGCGCGGCGCGATGGCGTCCCACGCGGCGCGCACATCGGCATGCAGCTGCGCTTCGCTCTCGATGCGGCCGGCGCTCTTGCCGTAGCCGCGATAGTCGAAGATGAAAAGGTCGTAGTTGACCCGCTGGTAGAAATCGAGTCCCGTCGTCCACGTGGTGACGTCGCCGACGTTGCCGTGCAGATAGAAGATGAGGCCGCGCGGATGGGGCTGGCGAAACAGCAGGCTGTCGAGTGAGCCGCCGGGCACGGTGACGGCGATCTCCTCGAACGGCCGGTCGAACTGGAACCGGTAGTCCGCGGGCAATGTCTTGGCGGGGAAGATGAGGCGTTCCTGGCCGTAGTACAGCGTGGCCAGCACACCCGCATAGGCGAGCGATGCCAGCGCAGCGACGATCCCGGCGGCGATGAATCCACGGCGCAACGATTTGACGGGCATGGACGCGAATCCCAAAAGTTTCAATATAGACTAATCGCCACCGAACGACTTGGCGTCGCCTGAACGGCGATGCGAACGAGGAGAACGCCATGTCCCAGCGCTGCAGTCACTTAGGCCAGATGCGCGCCGTGACGCCCCGCTCGCGTGGCTGCGCCGAGTGCGAGAAGCTGGGCGACACCTGGGTGCACCTGCGGCTTTGCCTCATTTGCGGCAACGTCGGCTGCTGCGACGATTCCAAGAACAAGCACGCGACGCGGCACTTCCTTGCGACGCAGCATCCCTTGATCAAGTCGTTCGAACCGGGAGAAACCTGGGGCTGGTGCTACGTCGACGATGAGATGTTCGACCCGATGCCGGCGCCTCATTCCCGCCAGCCCTAGGCCCAAACGGTGGATTGACCGGCATCAAGAGGTGCGCCGCATTCGCGTTTACGATCGGCGTATTGGGGGAAAGGGGTCCCGTTGCGCATTGCGTTGTTGTCCGACATCCACGCCAATCTCGAGGCGCTCAACGCGTGCATCGCGCACGCGCGCGACAATGGCGCGGCGCGCTTCGCTTTCCTGGGCGATTTCGTCGGCTATGGCGCCGACGCGCAGGCGGTCGTCGCAATCGTCGCGCAACATGTCGCGGAAGGCGCGGTGGCCGTCAAGGGTAACCACGACGAGGCGGTGGAGGACGCGTCAAGCTATTTCAATGATGCGGCGCGCGCGGCGATCGATTGGGCGCGCGAGACGCTGACGGCGGAGCAGAGGCGCTTTCTCGCCGCACTTCCGCTTGTCGTTCGCGAAGAGGACATCTGCTTCGTTCACGCATCGGCGGCTGCGCCGGCGCGCTGGGATTACATCGACAGTCCGGCCGAAGCCCGGCACTGCATCGACGCTACCGACGCGAGCTACACGTTCTGCGGCCACCTGCACGATCAGTTGCTGTATTTCGAGGCGGGCGAGGGGCGGGTTCGCGAATTCCGGCCGGTGCCCGGGACGCCAATTCCCGTCCGCGGCCACCGGCGCTGGCTGGCCATCGTCGGCACCGTGGGACAACCGCGCGATCGCAATCCCGCCGCCGCGTATACGCTCTTCGACATCGAGCGGCGGGAGATGACGTTCTTTCGTGTGGCCTACGATGCCGCGCTGGCCGCCGGCAAGATACGCAAGTGCGGCCTGCCGGCGTCCCTTGCTTACCGCGTGGAGCTCGGGATCTGATGCGCCGCTCGGTGCACTAGCCCAATCCTTTCCATGCTCGAACGATTCGCTCCCGGGGCCGAAATCGACGGCTTTGTCGTCGGTGAATGCATCCACGCGGGCGGCAACGGCTTCATCTACAAGGTGACGCCGCCCCCAGGCCGCGACCCGGGATTTCCGGTCGTGTTGAAGGCGCCGGCGATCGGCCGCGCGCAGCCGACACTCTCCATCGTCAGCTTCGAAATGGAGCAGATGATTCTGCCGGTGCTCTCGGGTCCGCACGTGCCGCGCTTCGTCGCCGTTGGCGACCTGTCCGCGACGCCGTACGTCGCGATGGAATGGATCGACGGCGAATCGCTGGCGGCGATCGTCGAACGCGCGCCGCTGCCTACTCCTTCGGTCGTCCGCATCGGCGCGGCGCTCGCCGACGCGGTGAACAGCATTCACGCGCAGGACGTCGTGCATCTCGACCTGAAGCCGGAGAATTTCATCTTGCGCGCCAGCGGCGAGGCGGTGCTGCTGGACTTCGGATACGCGCATCACGCGCGCTATCCGGACCTGCTGGCGGAACAGCAGCATTTTGCGGCCGGATCGGCGCCGTATGTTTCGCCCGAGCAGCTGCGCAACGACCGGAGCGACCCACGCAGCGACCTCTTCGCGCTGGGCGTCCTGCTTTATGAGCTTGCGACCGGCGAACAACCTTTCGGCGCGCCCGCCACGTACGCGGGGATGCGCGACCGGCTGTGGCGCGCACCCGCGCCGCCCCGCAGCATCGATGAGGGCGTGCCGCCGTGGCTGCAGGAGGTCATCCTGCGCTGTCTGGAGCCCGACGCGGCAGCACGCTATCAATCCGCCGCGCACCTGGCGTTCGACCTGCGGCATCCGGACCAGGTGCCGCTGACGGAACGCGCTTCCGACGCGAGGGGCGTAGGCGCATTGACGCAGGTCGGACGCTGGTGGCGCAGCCGCCGCGACCGGCCCGCCGCATTGCATACCAAGCGCATCGACGCGCCGGTCATCCTGGTGGCCATCGACACGCAGCATCCCGACGACGAGCGCCACCCTGCGTTGCAATGGACGACCCGGCAAATCGTCGGCCTCAATCCGGAATTTCGCCTGATGTGCGTGTCGGTGATCAGCGCGGCGCCGCTGGGCGAGGGGCCGACGGACGGCGAGACGGCGTCGGGACGGCAACTCGAGCACAGGGTGCGGCTGCGCCAGTGGATTGCGCCTCTCAAGCTGCCTGCGTCGAGGGTATCGCTGCACGTCATCGAATCGGCAAGGGCGGGAGACACCCTGCTGGAACTCGCGAGCGCGAACCATGTCGATCTCATCGTGCTGGGCGCGCCAGGGCCGGCGCAGAAGAAACTCGCGTGGTGGCGCTCCGTCGCGTCCAACGTCACCGCGAACGCGCATTGCAGCGTCCATGTCGTGCGCGTGCGGGAGCGGCCGGACATCGATTCGTGAGCAGGGACCGCCGCATTACATCTGCGCGGAACGCGGCAGGTCGGGGCTGGCCACATCCGGCCCATGATATGACGACGATGGAGATGATCATGACGATCGCACGAATGCTGACGATGACGTTCATCGGTCTCGCGGCCGCGCCGGCGCTGGCGGCCGAGCCCGTCTATTTCGAGGTCGCGCGCGGATCGCACCCGCACGACGTCGCCGCGGCACCCGTGCCCGGCGGCCCGGTCTACTACACGGCACAAGCGAAGGGAAAGTTGGGCATCCTCGACCCCAAGACGGGCAAGTACGAGGAGGTCGCGCTCGGGACGCGCTCGGCGCCGCATGGCGTGGTCGTCGGACCCGACGGCGCGGCGTGGATCACCGACGGCGGCCAAAACGCGATCGTGCGTTTCGATCCCGCGACACGCCAACTGCGCACGTTTCCGCTCTCGGGCGACGCGGGCTACGCCAATCTCAACACGCTGACGTTCGACAAGAAGGGGCGCGTGTGGTTTACCGGCCAGAGCGGCATCTACGGCAAGGTGGAGCCCGCCACCGGCGAGGTGAAGGTCTGGCAGGCGCCGCGCGGCAGCGGCCCCTACGGCATCACCACCACGCCCTCTGGGACAGGTCTATTACGCGTCACTGGCAGGCAACCACATTGCGCGCATCGATACCGAGACCGGCGAAGCCACCGTCATTGAGCCGCCGACGCCGAAACAGGGCGCGCGGCGCGTGTGGTCCGATTCGCGCGGACGCATCTGGGTGAGTTACTGGAACACGGGACAGGTCGGCATGTACGATCCGGCCGCCCGCACCTGGCGCGAATGGAAGCTGCCGGGCAACGCGCACGCCTACTCGGTGTGGGTGGACGATCGCGACAAGGTTTGGCTCACGGACTGGAGCCTCAACGCGATCGTGCGCTTCGATCCGGCGACCGAAAAGTTCGAGCGCTACGAATCCAATCGCGGCGACGCCGGCGTGCGCCAGATGCTCGGCCGCTCGGGCGAGGCCTGGGGCGCGGAATCGGGCAACGACCGGCTGGTCATGATCCCGGCGCCGTGACCGCCGGGCTGCGCACGTGCTCCGGCCGCACGCCTACGCCGATCACTCGCGCGGGAATGCGGCGCAGCGCCGGATGGTGCGCGAGCAGCCGCAGCGGCAGTGGCAGTGCGCCGCCGCTGCCGATGCCGGTTCCGGCCAGCACATTGGCGATGACGCGGTTCTGGACAATAACTTGGAAGCGTTGCGTCACGCGCGTCGGCCACTCCCGCCGCGCCTGCACGCGGGCGAGGTCGTCGGGACTTACCCGGCGTTCGCGCAGCGGCACGGCCAGGATGTTGGCGGTGGCCACGGCATCCTGAATCGCGAGATTGATGCCGACGCCACCCACCGGCGACATTGCATGCGCGGCGTCGCCGATGCACAGCAGTCCCGGCCGGTGCCACTGCGCGAGGCGGTCGACAGCCACCGTCAGCAGGCTCAACTCGTCCCAGTCGCGCAACTGCGCCACGGCCTCCGCAAGGAACGGCGCCTGTTGCACGAGCTTCGCGCGAAACGCCGGCAGTCCTTCCGCCCGGATCGCGTCGACGCGGCCTTTGGGAATGACGTAGCCGCACTGCCAATAATCGCCGCGGTTGATCATCACGAACATGTAGCCGGGACCGAAGTAGCCGCCGGATTCCTGCGTTTCGAAGGCTTGGCGCGCGAGGCGGAACCACAGGACGTCGATGGGCGCGCCCAGTGCGTCGACGCGCAATCCCGCGCGCTCGCGCACTGTGGAATGCCGGCCGTCGGCGCCGATCGTGAGGCCGGCATGGATCTCGAGCGGGCCATCCGGCGTGGTCGCAACGACGCCCGCGATGCGGCCCTCCGCTTCGATGACTGCGTTCACCTCGGCTTGCATCCGCAGCGTGAACGCCGGATAGCGCGCCGCCTGCGCCGCCAGGAAATTCAGGAAGTCCCACTGCGGCATCATCGCGATGAACCGGCAGCGCGTGGACAGGTGCGTGAAATCGGCGACCGGCACTACGGTGCCCGCGATGTGGCCGGCAATCTGGCTCACTTGCTGGTGCGGCAGGCGCAGCAATTCGTCGAGGAACCCGAGCTCGCCCATGACATCGAGCGTGGACGGATGGATCGTGTCGCCGCGAAAGTCGCGGAGAAAATCCGCGTGCTTTTCCAGGACAACGACGTCGACGCCGGCGCGCGCCAGCAGGAGGCCGACCATCATCCCGGCCGGTCCACCCCCGGCGATGCAGACTTGCGTTTGCACAGACTCACTCATTGCCGGCTAGAGTTCGGGAACCGGCGTCAGTACCGGCCGTCCGGCGAAATACGCCTCGAGGTTGGCGAAGACCATGTCCTGCATCGCGGCCTGCGCCTCGAGCGTGCCGCCGGCGATGTGCGGCGTCAGCGCGACGTTCGGCATCGCCAGCAGTTCGTCGGGTACGGCCGGCTCGTGCTCGAGGACATCGAGGCCCGCGCCGGCGATTGCGCCTGATTGCAATGCCTTGATGAGCGCGGCTTCGTCAATGACGGTGCCGCGCGCGATGTTGACGACGTGCCCTTTGGCGCCGAGCGCCGCGAGCACGCCGGCGTCGACGGCATGGTGATTGCCGGCGTCGGCGCGCACGGCGATCACGAGTACGTCGGCCCAGCCGGCGAGTTCGAGCAGCGTAGGAAAATAGGGATAGTCGACGTCGTCGCGACGCCTGCGGTTGTGATACGCCACATCCATCTCGAATGCGATGGCGCGCCGCGCGATCTTCTCGCCGATCGCGCCCAATCCGTAGATGCCGACGTTGCGGCCGGTGAGGCCGTTCACGAAGGCCACGCGCCTGGCGGCATTGCCTTTCCAGTCACCGCGCCGCAGGAAGGCATTGGCGTCGAACATGCGCCGGACACTCGCAATCAGCAATCCCATCGCCAGGTCGGCCACCGCCGACGCATTGGCGGCGGGGCTGTGCGTGACGGCAATCGCGCGCTCGCGCGCCGCCTCGAGGTCCACGCCCTCGTAGCCGCTGCCCATGCAACTGATGAGGCCCAGTGCGGGCAACGAGGCGATGGCCGCGCGCGTCGTTCGCACGGAACCCATCGTGATGAGCGCGCCGACGCGTTCGGCGTCCGGACGCGGCATCGCCGCAACCGTTTCCGGGAATGGCGGCGCGAGCGGACCCAGCACCTCGTAGCGCGCAGCGAGCCGGTCCCGGAACGCCTCCGATACGCGGGCGCCCAGAAGGACAAGCGACGCGGCATGGGCTTTGTGCATCGTTTGCGGCAAGACAACGACAATCCGACGGCATTGTGCCGGACGGCGGCTGTCGCGGCGGCAGTGCCGCAGCATCTGGTTACAAAAGTGCCTGCGCGTTGTACCAAGCCGCCGGCCGCGACACGTGGTCAAATGCCGTCTCGCGGATCGCAACGAAAAGGAGCCGACGTGACCGGAATTCGACCGTGCCAGTGGATTGTACTTGCGACCGCGGCGCTCGCAATATCAGGTGCGGCGTGCGGCCAGATGCCGGGCGGCGCCGGCGCTGGGCGGGGGGCGCGCGGCGGCGACTCGTCGCGGATGGGGATCAACCGGCCCGCGGAACAGGACGTGAACCCCGCCGCGAACGTCCTCGCCGTGGTCCAGTATCGTCTTGACCAGCTCGACCTGGACCTGCTCCTTTCGCCCGACCAACGTCCCGCATGGCTCGCCTACCGCGAGCGCGTGCTGAGGATGGCCGAAGATTCGCAGCGCGCCGCGCGGGCGGCGCTGGGAGGCGACATGCCCGCTCCGAAACGCCTGGACAAGCTCGCCGATATCGCACGCGACCGGCTGACGGCCGTCGAGGACATCGTCGACGCGGGCAAGAATCTGTACGCGACGCTGACGCCGGCGCAGCAGATCGTCGCGGATCGGCGCATGGCGGTGCCGGTGATGGCGCTGGCCGGTGTCGAACCCACAGGCGGCGCGCGCGCGCCGCCATTGCGGGGCGGTTCGGAACCGCCCAAAAATCCGTAACGGCTACCCTTGGCTGCGGGCCAGCGCATCCAGGAACGCTTCGATGCGCTTCGCATTGGTACCGATGTCGCTGCGGCCGATGCGCGATTTGGAGCGGACGTCGACGCGGCTGCCTCGTGGCGTCGGCGTCACACGGATCACGACGTCATCCTTGAATCCGAACAGCAGCGTCGTCGCGGTGGCTTCGATGCGGCCCTCGGCCGGCACGACCGCCTGGATCGTCCAGCCGGCATCGCGCGCCGCGGCCAGCGCACGCGCAAAGGCGGCATCGGGCGCCAGCGCGGACTCGAACGGCACGATTCGCGGAAACGCATCGTGTTGCAGCTTGGCGATCTCCGGGCCGCCGTATTCCGGAGGATTGGTCGCGCCGGCGCGCAGCGGCAGCACCGCAACGAATCGTGGCGGGTTGTCGGTGTCGGTCGTGATGTCGTGGATCGGCGGTACGCTGCGAGCGCGATACAGCGCCAGCGCGGGCCCGGCGAAGGTGGCGGTGCCGATGACCACGGCAGCCAGCGCCTGCGCGAATCCGCGACGCGACGCGCCCGGCCGCGTGGCGATCGCGCCGAGAATGCCGATCACCGTTGCGGCTACCGCGCCATAGGCGGCGTAACGGAGCACGTCGAAGCCGATCCGCAGCGGCCACCAACCCAGCCGATAGCCGATGCCGGAAAGCAGCGCGGCGACGGCGCAAACGACGGCCAGCCAAAAGCCGTAACGTGCATAGCGTGATTGCATGTCGGGGCGGGTTCAGTGCTCGCTACTGTCATGGTGCCATATCCGCGCGCCGTCCTACAGATGCTTCGAACGTTGCCTACGATCGTCGTGCCGGGCTATCACGTCATGCGCGGATCAAGCGCGTCGCGCAGGCCGTCGCCGACCAGGTTGAATGACAGCACCAGCGCGAAGATCGACAGGCCGGGCCAGACCGCCATCCATGGCGCGTTGTCGATGTAGTTCTTCGCGACGTTGAGCATGCTTCCCCAGCTGGGCGCCGGCGGCTGCTGGCCCAGGCCCAGGAACGACAGGCTGGCCTCGGCTATCACCGCGGCGGCGATCGCCAATGTCGCCTGCACGATCAACGCGGGAACGACGTTGGGCAGCACGTGGCGAAGCGCGATGCGCCAGGGCGGGTTGCCGATCGCGCGCGCCGCCAGGACGAAGTCTTCGGCCTTCATCGACATCGTCTGCGCCCGCGTCAGGCGGATGAACACGGGTGTCGCTGAAATACCGATGGCGATCATCGCGTTGGTGAGACTGGGGCCAAGGAACGCCGCCAGCGCGATGGCCAGGATCAGGAACGGGCACGCGAGCACGGCGTCGGTCATCCTGGCGATCAGCATGTCGACCTTACCGCCCGCGTAACCGGCGAGCAGCCCCACAGGCACGCCGATCGAGAGCGAGATGAGGACGGAGACGATACCTGCGAGCAGCGACGCGCGCGCCCCCCAGATGACGCGCGACAGCACGTCGCGGCCGATTTCGTCGGTGCCGAACCAGTGCGCGGCGCTCGGGCCCTTGCGCACCGCCGTCCAGCTCGTCGCCAGCGGGTCGTAGGGCGCGACCCACGGCGCGAACAACGCGACGAGCACGACGATGGCGATCACCACGAGCCCCAGCGCCGCCGCGCGCCGGCGCAGCAGCCTTCGCCATGGATGCGCGCGAGGACCCGCGCGAACGGCGACAACCGCTGGCGGAATGGCCAGTGTCGGCCATCAATGGACCCGCATTCGCGGATTGACGACGACGTAGAGGATGTCCGCGACGAGATTGAGCACGATGTACGCGGTGGCCGTGAACAGCACGACGCCTTGCACGACCGAGTAGTCGCGGTTGAATACGGCGTCGACGATGAGCTTGCCGAAGCCGGGAATCGTGAACACCTGCTCGGTGAGCACGGCGCCGGACAGCAGCGTCCCGAGTTCCAGTGTGCCCAGCGTGATCACGGGGATCAGCGCGTTGCGCAGCGCGTGCTGCAGGACGACGCGCCACTCCGGCAGCCCTTTCGCGCGCGCCGTGCGCACATAGTCGGACGACAGCACCTGCAGCATCGCGCTGCGCGTATGCCGCATCAGCACCGCGGCGATCGCGTTGCCCAGCACGAACGCCGGCATGACCAGCGACGCCAGGTTGGCCCGCAGGTCCTCGAAGGGACTGACGAATCCGGATGCGGGTAACCATCCGAGCGTCACCGAGAAGAGCAGGATCAGCATGATGCCCAGCCAGAAGTTGGGCGTGGACAGTCCCCACAGGGCGATGGCATTGGCGGCGTGGTCCCACGCGGTATTGCGCTTGACGGCGGAAATGATGCCGGCGGGAATGCCGATCGCCAGCGCGATGAGGATCGCGAGGAACGCAAGCTCGAGCGTCACCGGGAGCTTCTGGAAGATCAACTCGAGCACCGGCTTTTGCAGCCGCATCGACTCGCCCAGGTCGCCCTGCAGCACGCCCTTGATCCAGTATCCGTAGCGCACCGGCAGCGGTTCGTCGAGATGGAGCTTCTCGTGCAGGTACGCGACGACGGAAGGATCGCGATCCTCGCCCGCCAGCACCACGGCCGGGTCGCCCGGCAGCAGTTGCTGCAGGCCGAAGATCAGCATCGACACGAAGATCAGCGTGGGCACGATCTGCGCGATTCGGCGGACGAGAAACGTCAGCATCGGCCGCGCCCCGTGTCGGCCACGCTGTGGCTTGCTGCGAGCTTCAGTTGGATCGCAGACCTTGCACGCGCACGAGCCCGTCGGGCACCGTGCGCAATCCACTCAGCTTGTTGGTGTAAGCCCAAAGCCAGTTGCGGTGGTACAGGTAGATGATCGGGCGGTCCTTGAGCGCGATCGCCGCGAGCTGCTCGTACAGTTTTTGCCGCTCTGCGGGATCGCGCGTCGTGCGCGATTTGGTGAGGATCGCATCCACCTCGGGCTTGCAGTAGCCGGAATTGTTGAGTGGCTGCTTGCACGCGAGGAAGCTGTAGACATTGCCGTCCGGATCGGCACGACCACTCCACGCCAGCACGTAGGCTTCGAACTGACCCTTGTCGGCCAAGTCGAGCGATGTCGAGAACTCCGTTGACTGGATCTTGACGTCGAATCCCGCCTCTCTCGCCATCGCCTGCACGACTTGCGCCGTCTTCTGCTGGTCGCTGTTGGTTGGCGTCATCAATGTGAACGCGGGATTGGGCACGCCCGCTTCCTGCAACAGCGCCTTGGCTCGCGCGACGTCGCGCTTGGGCACCGGCATGTTCTTCGCGTAATACGAATTTGTGGGCGGCACCCACTGGTTGCCGACGGTGGATTCGCCGTCCATGGCGACCTGCACGATGCCGTCACGGTCCAGCGACAGCTCGAAGGCCTCGCGCACTCGCGGGTCGCGCCCCAGCGGATTCTTCTGTCCAGCGTCGCCGTTGCCGATGTTGATCGTGATGCCCTGGTAGCCGAGTTCCGTGATGCGGGCGAGCTTGAACCGCGCATCGGTCTTGAGCTGGGGCACGTCGGAGGGGAGCACCCGCTCGATGAAGTCGAGTTGTCCGGCGCGCAGGTTGGACAGGCGCACCGTCGCATCGGGAATGGGCACATAAACGACGCGGTCGAAGTGAATTTCGCCCTTGTTCCAGTAGTTGGCATAACGTTCGACGACGATGCGGTCCTGCGCGACGCGCTCGACGAACTTGAACGGGCCCGCACACACGGGGTTGGCGCCGAACTTGTCGCCGGCGGCCTGCGCGGCCTTGGGGCTGACGATCATCCCCGCGCGATCGGCCAGCTGGGCCAGCAGCGGCGAGAACGGCGCCGACAGGTTGAGCCGTACGGTGGCCGGGTCGATGACGTCGACGGTGCTGACGAGTGCCAATTCGCCGCGACGATTGGAGCCGGGCATCGTCTTGTGCCGCTCGAGGCTGTACTTGACGGCCGCGGCATCGAGCTTTTCGCCGTCGTGGAACGTCACGCCGGGGCGCAGCGTCAGCGTCAGCGCCTTGTTGTCGGCCGACCACTCGTACGAGGTCGCGAGCTGCGGCACGATGTTCAATTTCTCGTCGATGTCGAAGAGCTTGTCGCACAGCGACGCGAATACGATGCGCCCGACGAACGTCCGCGCGAGCGACGGATCAAGGACATCGGGGTCTTCGGCCAGTCCGATGCGCAGCGTTTGCCCGTGAACGCTCCCGTTGAGGCCGGCGGCAAGTGCCAGCGCAAGCGCAAGTCCGACGAAAGAATGGCGGTTCGGCATGGAAGATCTCCACGAATGGGTAGGGCGGCCCGCGGTTGGCCGGCGCGCGGTCACCCGCACGGACACCGTCGGCGATTCAGCATAGCATGCAAAAACCCCGCTATCGGGGGGGCGGACGGGACCCTCGCGCCGCGTGAAAGCGTTCGATTTCCGCCTCGATGACGGCGCGGTCGGTGGTGCCCGCGGGTGAGTCGCGGCGGGGGAGGCAGGCCACGAATGGCTGGAAGCGCTCGAGGCTCATGTCGTACAGGCGGCGCAATTCGGCGACCGGTTCGGGGTGGTCGTCCACGCGAAGGTCCAGTGCCGGATATTCTTCGGTGGTGAAAACGATCAACGCCGCAGCCTGCTTGCCGCGCTTGTCGCCGCCGGCGGCTTCCCCGGCCGCCAGCGCCGTGATCAGCCGCAAGGCAAAGGGCAGCGCGCCGCCGGCCTCGAAAGCCGCCGCCGTGTCGTCCAGCACCCGCGGCCCGGCCAACATGTTGCCGGCGATGGAATAATCGATACCTTCGCGCTGTCCGCACCAGGCGATGCACGCGTCGCCAGTATGCGCAGCGATCCGGCCCCGGGCGTCGATCATGTGCAGCTGCCGGTGATCGCGGCCTTCGTCGGCGCGGATGAGCGCATGTACGATGTCGACAGGCGCCAGTCCCTTCGCCATGGCCCGCAGCGCGTCCGGCGCGTACATCGGATTGACGAGCGCCTGTGTCGAGAGCGCGCCGACCCCGCTCGCCGCGTGCGGACACAGCGCGCCGACGGCGAAGAAGCGGCTGGCGACGACTACGCCGAGGGCGCCCGTGGCGTCGCGCGCGATCAGGGACCAGGTCACGTGATTCCTTCGGGGGGGGGGCGGTAGGTCCGGCCGGAGACGCAGGAATGCTACACCGGCGCGCGCTCGCACCTCCGTGCGATCCGTGTTCCGGAAGAATAGTCCGATGACGTGAAATCTTTTGCCGGTTTCCCCGACTAATGTGGCACACCGGGCTGCGTTTGGCCCTGTCCGACAAGGAGTTGCACCATGTTCAAGTCCATTCCGCGCCAGGCATCGCTGCTGCTGGGGCTCGCCGTCCTGACGCTCGTCCAGGCATGCGGCGCCGCCGACGGTGCCGTCGCGCTTCCGGCGCCGGCGGTCGATATTCCCGCTGCATCCGCCAAGGGGCCGCAAACTGCGGTCTTCGCCGGCGGCTGCTTCTGGGGTGTCGACGCGGTGTTCAAGCACGTGAAGGGCGTCTCGAACGTCGTCTCCGGCTATGCCGGCGGCGCCGCCAAGACGGCCGACTACGAGATGGTCAGCACGGGCATGACGGGCCACGCCGAGTCCGTCCAGGTCACCTACGACCCGGCGCAGGTGTCGTACGGGCAATTGCTCACGGTGTTCTTCTCCGTCGCCCACGACCCGACGCAGCTCAACCGGCAGGGACCGGACACCGGCACGCAATACCGGTCGGTGATCTTCACGACGAACGACGAACAGAAGCGCGTCGCGCAGGCGTATGTCGCGCAACTGGACAAGGCGAAGGTGTTCCCGCGTCCGATCGTGACCGAGATCGTCCCGCTGCCGGCGTTCTATGCGGCGGAGGCCTATCACCAGAACTACTTGGCACTCCATCCCACGCAGCCCTACATCGTCTACAACGACCTGCCCAAGGTCGCCAACCTGAAGACGCAATTCCCCGCGCTCTACACCGGCAAGTAACGCGCGCGGAGGTGGCTCGGCGCCTGCCGGCGTCAGCCGCCCTTCTTGGTCAGCCGCTGGATGGCCATGTTGATCGAGAGGCGCAGCCGCTCGGTCGCGACCGTCAGCCTGTCGAGCTCGTTGCGGCTCTTCGCGTCTATCTTCGCCGCGCCCAAGTCGGCGGCCTTGCCAACGGAGATCTGCTGCGTGGCCAACGTGAGTCGGCGAATTGGGCCGACGACCGCAAAGCGGATGAACACCATCGCGATGACGAACGCCGCGACGATCATCAATAGCTGCCAGATGCCGACGACCTCCTGCGCCACGTCCCAGAACGAGCGGGCGGGAAGGCGCACACTGATGATCCCCGCGACGTCGCCTTCCTTGAAGCCGAAGCCGTTCTTCGTTCCGTAGCGGACCTTGACGTCGTTGGGCGCCGTATTGGCGTCGCCGTGGCAGACGATGCACGACGCCTTGTGATAGACCGTCCGCGCGTAGCGAAAGCCCCCGGGCAGCAGCTCGTAGTACTCCTTGAGACCGCCGTCGCGGATTCGGCGCAGCGCGCCGTCCTCGAAGGCGTCGGGCTTGTTGTTCGGATTCATCACGTTGTGCGACGTCAGCCGGAACTTGGACGGCGACGCCGAGCGCTCGACGACTTCCGAATATTCGCGCTGCGCCAGCGCCGGATTCTTCGAATAGAAATTGACCTCTGTGACCTTGGGCGGCGTGGCGGTCATGTCCTCGGGCTGGAACAGGCCGAGGTGGCCCAGGTAACTGCGGTCGTCGTCGCGGACCCAGACGCGGCCATACTGCGCCACCCAGTTGCCGAACGCGTCGACGTTGTCCGCGACCGTCTCGGCCTGGCTCTTCAACTGCGTGAGGTAGATGCGATCGAGAATCAGCCAGGATGCGCCTCCGATGAGCCCCAGGGCGACCAGGAACACCAGCGCAAACTGCATCGTGATGGACATTCGCGAAAACATGGGAGCTCCTTTGGCTTGCGCAGGCGTGACGGCAGTCCGTTACTCGCGGCCGATGATCTTGCGCGCACCGGCGATGAACTCGGCCCTTTGCCGCTCCTCCGGCACCTCGCGGGCGAGCAGCACGATATAGGCGTCGATGTCGCTGGCCTTCACGCGGCGCCCGCCGGCCAGCCACTTCTCGCGCGCTTCGCCCACGACCAGCTGGCCGAAGGGGCCGACCTCTTCGATGAACAGCGCGTCGATCGCGGCGCACTGGCCGAGGAGCAACGGCAGCACGCGGTGTTGTTCTGACATCGCCCTAATGCCTCCTCTTCGTTTCGCCCGCAGTCCTTCTCTTGCGAACCTGGCACCGAGCGTACGCGCAATCGTACCCGGGCGCGCACCGTGGCGGGCCACACGTAGGCTAAGCGCGCAGCGGACACGCGTCAACCGCGGCCGGACATGCACGCGGACACCGACGACAATCGCCACAACCTGCGCGCGCTTGGTAGAATCGCATCTTTGGAGCATACATATTGAGCGAAGCAAGGCGAGTCTGCACCCGTTGTGGCGACGTCGCGCGTGAAGGTGCGCGAATTTGCGGTCGCTGCGGTACTCGTGTCGCACCCGATGCGGCGACGGGGGAAGCCCCGCCGCTATCGGCCTTTCTCGACACGATTCAGTTTCCGGACATGACCGAGGGCGAGGCGCGGCAGCCGCGCGTTCGTCCCGCGCTGGCCGTGCTCTTCCGCGTCGCCGTGGGGCCGTCTGCCGACTATTACGCACCGCGCTTCCTCAAATATGAGGCCGGCCGCGGCGCGCCGGGATGGCACTGGCCTTCGTTCTGGCTGCCGACCGTGTGGGCTTTCTATCGCAAGCTCTGGATCGAGGGATTCCTCTTTGCGCTGCTGCCGGTAGCCGGCGCGTTTGCCTTCGCGGCGCTGGCCCCTCGTATCGACAACGTGCCCATCCCGTGGGTCGCCGCCGCAGCGCTGGCCATCTGGCTATTGCCCGGCATCCTGCCCGCGCTTCTCGCCAATTCGCTGCTCTATCGCCGCGTCCGGCGGATCGTACGGCGGGCGGAGGCGAGTTCCCCCAGTACGGCACAGGTTGCGAGCGAACTGGGAAAGCGCGCACCCGTTTCGCTCTCCTCCGCAATCCTGCTGGGCGGCGGCGCGCTTCTGCTCGCCGCTAGCCTCGTCGAGCCGGGAGTCCGTGGCGCCTACTTCGAGCACGAAGTGCGCGCGAAGGTCAGTGCGGCGCTGGCGAGCGTGCGGCCGCTGCAGCAGCAGGTCGAGGAAAATTGGGCGCGCCTGCGCGCCATTCCGGGCAAGCTCGATGTCGATTCGCTGCGCCTGCAGGCGGCGGCCGCGTTTTTCGACGAGGTGAGCTTTCGACCGGCCAACGGTCGGCTGCGCCTGGCGCTCGGGTCCTCGATCCCGGAGTTGTTCGGCCACTCCATCCTGCTTGCGCCGGCGGTGGATCCGGCGCAGCGCATCCAGTGGATGTGCATCCCGATCGACATTCCCGCGAAATACCTGCCGAAGGAATGCCGTAACGGCTAGTGGTTCGCCAGCCGGCGATCGGCAAGCCTACTTGCGCCACACGCTCGCGAGCCACGGCTGCTGATCGCGGGGAAGCCCTTCCGGTCGATAGTAGTGCGCGATTTCCGCGAATCCGGCTTCGCGAAGGTAGCCGCGCCACGCCTCGAGGCTGTGGTAGACGCCGTAGCGGCCCTGGTGCCACCCTTCGTCGTCATTGCCGCGCGGATTCGAACTGAACAGCACGCCGCGCGGCTTGAGCGCCGCCCGCAATTCCCCCAGCACCCGCGGCAGCTCCTGCGCGGGGACGTGGAACAGCGCCGCATTGGCGAAGATGCCGTCGAAACGCGCGGCGGGAAGGTCGAGCGCCAGGAAATCCTGGTGCCACACGTCGCAGCCGCTGTAGGCGCGCGCCATGTCCGCGAACGGTGCGGCGCCCTCGAGGCCGACGGGCGCATGGCCCAGGTCCGCGAACGCCTTCAAGTCGCGTCCCGGCCCGCATCCGAAGTCGAGGATCGCGAACGGCGGAGTTCCTTCGATGGCGTCAAGGAGCGCGGAAATGTTCTGGCGCACGTCGTGACCACGCGTGCCTTCCCAAAATGCCTCGGCCCGTTGGCTGTAGTGTTCCAGCGTGCGGCGGGTGATCGCGGCGAGTTCAGGCGGCGTCGTCATCGACGCGCTCACTCGACGACCCGGCCGCGCGTTGCCTTGACCTGGCCACGCTTCACCTTGCTGTCCACGCGCCGGCGTTGCGAACCGCGGGTGGGCTTCGTCGCCTTGCGGGCCCGCTGCACCGAGGCGGCCGCGTCGACGAGGTCCTGCAGACGCGCCAGCGCGTCGTCGCGATTCTTGTCCTGGCTGCGGTAACGCTGCGCCTTGATGATGACGACACCCTCGCTGGTGATCCGCGAATCGCGGCGGGCGACGAGGCGCGCCTTCACCGCATCCGGGAGCGACGATGCGCGAATGTCGAAGCGCAGATGCACGGCGCTGGACACCTTGTTGACGTTTTGTCCGCCCGCGCCCTGCGCGCGGATTGCGGTCCATTCGATTTCGGCGGGATCGATCGTGATCATGGAACGAAGAGGCATCTCGGCAGGCGATTATCCGCCAATGGGCAAGCCTTCGAGCACTTGGCGCCGCAGGCGGCCTGCGCAAATCCGCTAAAATCCCTGTTTTGTTCCCCGAAGGAATCTGATGCGAGTCTTCAACTTCAGCGCCGGCCCGGCCGTGATGCCCGAGCCGGTGCTGCGCCAGGCCGCCGCCGAAATGCTGGATTGGCACGGTAGCGGCATGTCGGTGATGGAAATGAGCCACCGCGGCAAGGAGTTCATCAGCATCGCCGACAAGGCCGAGGCGGACTTGCGCGCGCTGCTGGCCATCCCGTCCAACTACAAGGTGCTGTTCCTGCAGGGCGGCGCGATCGGGGAGAACGCCATCGTCCCGCTCAACCTGCTGGGCGGCCGCACGACGGCGGACTACATCAACACCGGCGAGTGGTCGAAGAAGTCGCTCAAGGAAGCGAAGAAATACTGCACGGTGAACGTCGCCGCGTCGTCCGAGGACAAGGACTTCTCCTACGTGCCGCCGCAAAGCGCCTGGAAGCTGAGTGCGGATCCGGCATACGTCCACGTGTGCACGAACGAAACGATCGCGGGCGTCGAATTCCAGTGGACGCCCGATACCGGCAATGTTCCGCTGGTCGCGGACATGTCGTCGCACATCCTTTCGCGCCCGGTCGACGTGGCGAAGTACGGCGTGATCTATGGTGGCGCGCAGAAGAACATGGGGCCGGCGGGATTGACGCTTGTCATCGTGCGCGACGACTTGCTGGACAGGGCGTTGCCGATCACGCCCTCCGCGTTCAACTGGAAAGAGCAGGCCGCGGCGGACTCGATGCTCAATACGCCGGCGACGTATGCGATCTACATCGCGGGACTGGTGTTCGAATGGCTGCAGGCGCAGGGCGGCCTTGCGGCCATCGAGCAGAAGAACATCGCCAAGGCGGCGCTGCTCTACGATTACCTGGATCAGACGTCGTTCTACCGCAACACGGTGCGCCGCGAAGACCGGTCACGGATGAACGTGACGTTCCGGCTGCGCGACGAGGCGCAGGACGAGGCCTTCCTCAAGGGCGCCGCGCAGCGCGGGATGGTGCAGTTGAAGGGACACCGCGCGGTCGGCGGCATGCGCGCGTCGATCTACAACGCGATGCCACTGGCGGGCGTGCAGGCGCTGGTGGCGTACATGCGCGAATTCGAGCAGCGGCATGGCTGACAAATACCAGATCCTCACGCTCAACCAGATTTCGAGCCACGGCCTGCACCGGTTTCCCGGCACGCGCTACGCAATAGGGAAGGCCGTCGACCATCCCGACGCCATCCTCGTGCGCTCGCACGACATGCACCAGATGGCTATACCCGCGAGCGTGCGCGCGATAGGCCGTGCCGGCGCGGGCACCAACAACATTCCGGTGGCGGCGATGTCGGAGCGCGGCATCCCCGTGTTCAACGCGCCGGGCGCCAACGCCAACGCCGTAAGGGAACTCGTGCTCGCGGCGCTGCTGCTGGCCGCGCGCAACGTCATGCCGGCGCTGGGCTACGTGGCGAGCCTCGACGCCAATGCCGCCGATCTGGAAAAGCAGGTGGAAGACGGCAAGAAGCAGTTCGCCGGCGTCGAGCTGCCGCACCGGACGTTGGGGATCGTGGGCTTGGGCGCCATCGGCAGCCTGGTGGCGGACACGGCGATCAAGCTGGGCATGAAAGTCATCGGCTTCGACCCGGAGATCACGGTGGATGCGGCGTGGCGGCTGCCGTCAAGCGTGCGTCGCGCGCACAGCATCGAGGAAGTGCTGAAGCAGGCCGACTTCGTCACGCTGCACGTGCCGCTGCTGCCGGTGACGCGCAAACTCATCGACGAGAAACGCCTCGCGGTGATGAAGCAGGGCGCCGTCCTCCTCAACTTCGCGCGCGACGCGCTGGTCGACGACGCGGCCGTCGTGGCGGCATTGCGGTCGCGCCGCCTCAAGTACTACATGTGCGACTTTCCCGGCGCGCTGCTGCTGCACGAACCGGGCGTGGTTGCGCTGCCGCACCTTGGCGCCTCCACCGAGGAAGCCGAAGAGAACTGCGCGGTGATGGTCGTCGACCAGGTGCGCGAGTACCTGGAGAACGGCAGCATCGTCAACGCCGTCAATTTCCCGAATGTCGAGATGCCCCGCGAGTCGCCCTACCGGATGGCCATCGCCAACGCGAACGTGCCCAACATGCTCGGGCAGATCTCGACGACCATGGCGCGCGCCGGACTCAACATCCACAACATGGTGAACAAGTCGCGCGGCGAAATGGCCTACACGCTGGTCGATGTCGACAGCCCCATTCCGTCGGCGGCCATCGACGCCATTTCGGCGATCGACGGCGTGCTGTCTGTTCGAGCCATTCCGGCCGAAGACGCGGGCTGACCCCGACGGACCCTGTCAATCGGCGCGGCGCGCAGGCCGGGCAATGCGCCGAATCCATGCAGGCGGCACCGGGATTGCCCCGGAGCCGCCCACCGGATGCTCGTTGCCGCCGTCGTTCAGGCCGTCAAGTGCGAAGCAGCCATCCCATTCGGCCCGACGGTCACGGCGCTTTTTTCCGGCGCATGAAGAAGAACAGCGCCAGTGCGATGAGCACCGCGATGATCACGTATCCCATCGTACCCAGGCCAGAGGCCTCGGCGGCCGGCGCGGGCGGGCGGAGCGGGCACTTTCGGAGGGGCGGCTGGCGCGGCGGACGGCGCTGCGCCAGTGGTATTCGCCGCCTTTGCGTCGTGGCGGCTCCGCCTTGGCATCGGCGAGCGTCGCCTGCACTTCCTGCTCGGTCAGGACCACCGGCGGTCGCGTACGTGACGATCGTGGCCGTCAGCTTGTCGCCGCGCCGCAGTCGGCCAGACGGATCGGTTTTCCATCTTTGTAGATCTGGATTCCCTTCGCGTCCAGTTGCCCCTGTGTGTACCGACGTATCGGCATCGGCCTCGCGCACGGTCATCGACAGGTCCGACGCGCGCAGCACTTCCGCCTCGCGCAGTTGGGTGACGACGACCGGCCTGACGGTGGTCGTGGTCGTGATCGTCGCCGTACCCTTCATCCCCGCCTTCAGATCGGACACGGCAAGCTTCTTACCGTCCACCGTGAAGCGGAAGTCGTCGGGCACCGTGATCTCGTTCGTGCCCTTCTGATCGCGAACGACGAGCTTGTTCCCGTCGACCGAGATTACTTCGAAATTGCGCGTGTCGACGCTGGTCGTCGTCTGTGCCAGTGGCGCACCGATGAAGGCAAGCCCCAACGCAACCGTCACAATGATCCCGGCCAGCCATGAAGCTTTCGTTCTCATCGTCCCTCTCCCTCGGTTTGCGAAGCGATCCTATCGTCTCGTGGGACACCCCCGCTGCAGGACCACTCCGGTAGCAACTCGCGTCGGGTGCGGCATCGCTTTTTGATACTACTCCAACAGCGAAGAATAGGTGGTCGCGTGGGGACAGCAGTTGATATGAATCAAGTTCGATCAGCGCAGGCAGGGGCGCCGCGCCGCTCGATCCGCTAGTTTGACTTGAGTCGGACGCGCATCACTTTCTTGTCGTATTCCGCCTCGGTCTGCTTCGTGATCTCGACGCCATTCGCGGCATAGACGCGGCCGCCGCTGCCGCGGCAGACATTGCGCTCGTATTGGCACGGACCCATCTCCGGATTCTTCGTGCAGAGGTCGTGGACTTTGGGCGCGAATTCGATGACGGTGGTCTGCCGAGCGCCATTAGCCTCCGAAACGCAGACGTAGACAGCGCCAGGGGGAACGACGATCGGCAGCGCGGCGACCGCGGACGCTGGCGCGACCGCCGACGCAGCGGCCGTTTCCGGAGCCGCGCGCCGCACCACGGGGGCGCTCGCCGTTTCGGACGGCGGCGTCAGAGGCACCGGGGTCTTCTCGACGGGTGCGGGCGAGCACGCTGTGAGCAGGATGGCCCCCAGAAGCGGAACGATGCGCGACATGGAATCGGCCCTTGTGATTACACCGGATTCTTCGGCGGTGACGAAGCGTTTCAAGGTTACCATTGGCGCGACCATCGGTCAGCCGGCGCTGAAAATGCATACCGTCGTTTTTCTCGACAGGGCGAGCCTGGGGGCGAACGTCCGCAAGCCTGGGTTCCCGCACGCGTGGCGGGATTACGACCGCACGGCCGCCGATGACGTGGCCGAGAGGCTTGCCGACGCGACGATCGCCGTCACCAACAAGGTGCCGCTGCGCGAGGCAGCACTTGCCCGTTCGTCGACGCTGCGGCATGATCGCAGTCGCGGCGACGGGTACGGACATCGTCGACCTCGCCGCAGCCCGCGCGCGCGGCATCGTCGTGTCCAACATCCGCAACTACGCGACGTCGTCGCTGCCGGAGCACGTGTTCGCGCTCGCGCTGACGCTGCGCCGAAACCTGGCGGCCTACCGCGCCGACGTGGAGCGCGGGCTGTGGCAGACATCCGACACGTTCTGCCTGCTCACCCATCCGATCAACGATCTGGCGGGAAGCACGCTCGGACTCGTGGGTTTCGGCGCGCTCGGCAAGTCGGTCGCGAAGCTGGGTCTGGCGTTCGGCATGCGGGTGATCGCCTTCGACCCGGTCGCCGAGGGACTGCCCGGCGTGTCGATGGTCGACGTCGACACGATCCTGCGCGACGCCGACGTCGTGTCGCTGCATCTGCCGCTGACGGAGGCGACGCGGCACCTGATCGGCCGCGACGAGCTCGCGCGGATGAAGCCAGGTAGCCTCCTCATCAACACGGCGCGCGGCGGCCTTGTCGACGAACAGGCGCTGGCCGAGCGCTCTGGTCGCCGGGCGATTGGGCGGCGCCGGATTCGACGTCCTGAGCCGCGAGCCGCCGGACGACGCCAATCCGCTGCTCCGGCTGCAGCTGCCGAATTTCGTCCTGACGCCGCACGTCGCTTGGGCAAGCGCGCAGGCGATGCAGGCGCTGGCTGACCAGCTCGTCGACAACATCGAGGCGTTCGTCGCCGGAACGCCACGCAATGTCGTGACCTAGCCGGTCCACGGCGATCCTCCGCGTCAACTCCCCGGCACGCACATCGCCACGTTGCGCGGACCGTAGCCCTCCGCAATCCAGCCGGCGGCGGTCATCTGCGCCTGGATCGCAGGCGACGTCGTGTAACGGTGGTTCACGTCGGCGCGGTTGTTGTACAGCCGATACACGGGAATTGTGCCCGCGACGCAACTTCCGTCGCCCGTATCGGGCAGCGCGACGGCAAAGACGTCGCCGGACTCGTAGATCCACGCGTTCGAGAAGCGATCGATCACCGACTGGCACTCTGCCGGCGACGCCGAGTAGAAGTGCGAGTCGAGGCCCGCCTCGGGGCGCCCGTAGAAGCGGCACACCGGCGAGTGGTTCGGCAACGTGCTGTCGGCCGCCGGATAGACCGAGAACGTTTGCCCGGTGCGCGTCCAGCCTTTGAGGACGCCGGTATCTAGCTTGGCGATCTCGGCGGGGTCGGCCGAGACGAAGTAGTGGTCGGCCGCCGCGCGGTAGAACTCGATCGCGAGCGGTGACGTCGGACTCGTCACCGTGCGCGCGGAATTCGCGTCGACCATCAGCGAGCTTTCGTCGACAGCTTCGAAGTCGCTGCCGTGCAATTGCTGGATCTGGTGCAGCTCGTCGTCGCTCCAGCGCGGGTCGGGCGCGCCGCTTACGTACCAGCTGCTCCCGTTGTCGGCCAGGAGCATCCCGTATTTCTTGAGCGCGCGCAGGATGACCTGCACGTTCGGCCCGAACTTCGAGATGTCGACCGACGCCTTCATCCGAAAGCGCTGACCCATGGGCGGATAGGCGCTCCCCGTCAGGCTCGACGCCTGGTGGCGCGCAGGCCAGACAAAGGCGTTGCGCGTCTGCGGCGCGGTGAAGCGCAATGCGTGCGCGATCTCGCCGGCGGCCACCTCGTCGTAGCGCACGAGGCCCGGGAGCATCGGCAGGCCCGCGGCATCGGCGGATGTCCAGGTTGACGGACGCAACGCGTAGCCGCGCAAGTCGAATACCGCGCCCGAGCCGGCGTGCCAGCTGCCGCTGCCGTTGGGATATGCAGCGAACATTTCATACAGCTTGCAGGTGGCGCGGTCGACGACCAGCACGTGCCGGTCGCCGCCGGATTGCGGGCCGCCTTCGATGGGCGCATTGGGCGGGATCGGATAAGGACCGGGGTCGCTTTCGTCGTCGTAGTCGAAGGTGACGGCCACCGGCGGCTGCGCGGCGTCGACGACGATGTAGGGGATGCCGTTCGGCGCGCCGGCGTAGACGGTGCCGAAGTCCGGATGCACGTACTTGCCGGTGCCGATCGTCGCGACGTAGGCGCCCGAGTTGGCGTCGACCGGCAGCGTGTCGACCGCCACATTCCATACGTGGTCGGCAGGAAACATCGGACAGCCGGCGAGAGTCGGCGGTGTGGCCGCCGCGTCGCCGACGGCAAGCGCCAACGCGATGGCGCAAAGTGCGCCGCACCGGCGCGCTGCCGCACCGCGGCATGACGGGCTGCCGGCAGGATGGACGCGCTGCGACGGGGCAATTCCGCGGGCGGCGATAGCGCCCGATGCGGGGGGACGTGGCATGGCAAACCCTGAATCGATCATCCCCCCGGTTCCCATTGTGCCGGATCAGCCCGTGTTTTCCACTCGTCGCCGCCGGACGGCCGCCTGTCGCGGTGGCACGGTGTATGCGTAGCGAGGGTCAGACGGGCCAAAAACTAGGGTGGCAAAGGAGCGACGATGAGAATGAGCGACAGCGGTGATTTCTCCGGCCTTACCCCGGCCGGCTTCCTGTCGGAAGTGCAGGACTTTCGCGAGCATGTCGCCGATCCTGCGCTGACCCTCGCGGACAAGAAACGCGCGCTGGGCCTCATCGTTACGCACGCGGCAACGCTCGACCCCGCCGACGTCGGATTCGCTAGCGCAGGTGTGGCGCTCAAGGAAGCGCTGTGCTCGTGGCTGGACGCGCAGTCGACGAGCGAACACTAAGCGCTGATTCAGACGCCGAACGCGACGACGCGCACACCGAACAGCAGGCGGTGCAGGGCCATCACCGCGATGGCAACGGCGATGCCGCCGGCGACCGCCATGTAGTCGATACTTGATCGCGGGCACGAACGACTTGACCGCACGCCTGCCGACGGCCGACACGAGGTCGATGACCGCGTACGCGACGAAACCTCCGAACAGCAGCGTTCCCCGAAGGTCGCCATTGGCCAGCAGGTGCACGGTCGCCCAGATGAGCAGGCCGAGCAGCATCGGATGCTGGAGCCGCTTGCGAATATAGCCGCGCATGTTGGCCGCGGCGAAAAGGATGAACGACAGCGCCATTGCGTATGGCGCCACCGTGACAGCGGCGGGAACCGGCGCAAACACGCGCTCCGTTGCCGGCGCCATTGCGAAGCCGACGACAATCAGCACGAGGCCCCCGGCGGAGGCTAGCGAGAACAGGCCCTTGTAGCGCCCCTCGCCCAGCCGCGCGGCCGCACCTGCGCGAATTGCCGGCAGCGCGGGAACCAAATGGACACCGAGGAAGAGGACGAGGCCGGCGACCAGCAGCGACATGGATTGCTCCAGACAGACATGACGAGCCCGTAGTATCGCCGATCTGCCGGACGCGGCGACGGACGCCTTCACCCTCCGTGGCGCAAAGTTGGGCAGAATGGTGGCTCCATTGGCGGCGGAGCGATTCGCATGGATGTGAGAGCAGCGGTGGCACACGTGGCGGGCGCGCCGCTGACGGTCGAGACCGTGCAGCTGGACGGGCCCAGGGCCGGAGAAGTCCTGATCGAGGTCAAGGCCAGCGGCATCTGCCATACCGACGAATTCACAAGGTCCGGCGCCGATCCGGAAGGACTCTTTCCCGCCATCCTCGGCCACGAAGGCGCCGGCGTGGTCGTCGACATCGGGTCGGGCGTCACGACACTGCGCCGCGGCGACCACGTCATCCCGCTCTACATGCCCGAGTGCCGGCAGTGCAAGTCGTGCCTGTCGCGCAAGACCAACCTGTGCACGGCGATACGCGCGACGCAGGGCAAGGGCGTGATGCCCGACGGCACGAGCCGCTTCTCGCTGGGCGGCGTGCCGCTGCACCACTACATGGGGTGCTCGACGTTCGCCAACTTCACTGTGCTGCCGGAGATCGCCGTCGCGAAAATCCGCGAGGATGCGCCGTTCGACAAGGTGTGCTACATCGGCTGCGGCGTCACCACGGGCATCGGTGCCGTCATCAACACGGCGAAGGTCGAACCGGGCGCCAATGTGGTGGTGTTCGGGTTAGGCGGCATCGGCCTCAATGTCGATCCAGGGCGCGCGGATGGCGGGCGCCAACATGATCGTCGGCGTCGATGTCAATCCGGCGCGCGAGGCGCTGGCGCGCAAGTTCGGGATGACGCACTTCGTCAACCCGAAGGACGTCCGCGGCGAGCTGGTGCCGTGGCTGGTCGAACTCACGGGCGGCGGTGCGGATTACAGCTTCGAGTGCATCGGCAACGTGGATGTGATGCGCCAGGCGCTGGAGTGCTGCCATCGCGGCTGGGGCGTGTCCGTGATCATCGGCGTCGCCGGCGCGGGGCAGGAAATCCGGACGCGCCCGTTCCAGCTCGTCACCGGCCGCGTGTGGAAGGGCACGGCCTTCGGCGGTGCGCGCGGGCGCACCGACGTACCGAGAATCGTCGACTGGTACATGGACGGCAAGATCAACATCGACGACCTCATCACGCACACGCTGCCGCTCGCGCGGATCAACGAAGGCTTTGACCTCATGCTGGCGGGCGAGTCGATCCGCTCGGTCGTCATCTACTGATTCGCGGCCCAAGCAGACCAAGGCGGTGACGCGCTTCCGCTGCGGTATGATTTGGCGATCCGAACGTGACGGACGGCGGCGATGAAATACAAGGACTATTACGCGATCCTCGGCGTGGACAAGAAGGCGTCGCAGGACGACATCAAGAAGGCGTATCGCAAGCTCGCGCGCAAGTTCCATCCGGACGTGTCCAAGGAAAAGGACGCCGAGGAGAAATTCAAGGCGATGGCCGAAGCGTACGAGACGCTCAAGGATCCCGAAAAGCGCGCCGCCTACGATCAGCTCGGAACCCACGCGCCCGGACAGGATTTCCGGCCGCCGCCGGATTGGGAGCAGCACTTCGCGCGCGGGCAGACGACCTTCGACGACATCGACTTGGCTGATCTATTTGCCGGATTGGGCGGAGGTGCGTTTGGCGGCGGCGGGTTCAGACGCCGCGCCGATCCGAACGCGCCGATTCCGGGCCGCGACTACGAGGCCGCTGTGCGCGTGACGCTCGACCAGGCCTTCCACGGCACCGAGGTGCAACTGGACCTGAGCGTTCCGGAATACGACGAGAACGGCGTCGCGCATCGCGTGCCTCGCCTCGTGACGGTGCGCATTCCGCGCGGCGTCACCGATGGACAGAAGCTGCGCGTCCCCGGCAAGGGCGGCAAGGGCGCGCGCGGCGGCCGCGACGGCGACCTTTACCTCGACATCGCCGTGGCGCCGCACAAGCTGTTCCGCGCCGACGGTCGCGACCTTTACGTCGATCTGCCGCTCGCTCCATGGGAAGCGGTGCTTGGCGCGAAGCGTCGACCTGCCCACGCCTGGCGGTGCGGTGAAGCTGAAGATTCCGGCGGGCACACGCGGCCGGCCAGCAGTTGCGGCTCGCCGGGCGCGGCCTGGCCCGTCCCGACGGGTCGGCCGGCAACCTCTACGCGATCGTGCAGATCGCCGTGCCCACGGTGCTGGACGACGCGCAGCGCGCGTTGTTCCGGCAGCTCGCGGAAACGTCGACGTTCAATCCCCGCGCCCATTTCGAGCAGGAGGCGGCCCATGCAGGTTGAATACGCGGAGGCGGTGGCGGTCGACGCGCGCGGCGAGCTGACGCTCTCGCAACTGGTCGAGTTGTCGGAGACTGCCGGAGGAGGACCTGCGCGCGCTCGTCGACTATGGCGCGCTCGCGCCGGTCGATCCGGCGGCAGCATCGTGGACGTTCACGGCGTCATGGGTCGTCGTCGCGCGTACCGCGGGCCGGCTGCGCCGGGACTTCGAGCTCGACGCGTACAGCCTGTCCGTCGTGCTTGCGGTATGCGCAGCGCGTCGATGCGCTCGAGGCGGAACTGCGCGCGTTGCGCGCGCGACTGGGCTAGCGGGGGTCAGTACCCGGACTTGCCGGCCGATGGCGAACGGAAGCCGGTCGGCGTCGGGCCGGGCCGGACACCTTGCGATGCGGAGACCGCTGCCGCCGCCTTGATGTTGGTCGACGCGGTGCGCACCGGCAAGCCGGCCACGACGTCGTCCACGCGCATGTCACTCGACGCCGCCGACACCGGTCAGGAACACGACCGTCGGGCATTGGTTGACGTCGCCGAACGTCAGGTGCTCGCCGCGGGCGCGCATCGCTTCGCGCGCCGGATAGCCGGCGTTGCTCATGTCGACCGGCGGATAGGTGTTCTGGTAGATGACGTTGTAGCTGTGATCGTAGACGACGTAGCAGATCACCGCGTGCGCGGGGCTCGCGCGCAAGGATGCCCGCAAAGCTCGCAAGAATCAGACCGATCAGTCCTAGTCGCATGGCTTTCTCCTGTTCGATGGCCCTATCCTAGGCTCCCGGCAGCGCGAATTCAACTGTCAGGCTATAGCGGACGCCGGAACGGACGAAGCGCGCGGCATGCCGGATTCGCCCCTATCCTTGACTTTCGCGCGCGCGCGGGCCTCAATAGCCGCATTGGGACTTGGCACACGGGGGAGATCATGGCCATCCGCTCACTGCGCTCCATCGTCGAAGGACAGACTCCGATCACCGTGCCCAAGACGGTCACCGTCCTCGAGGCGGCGCGCACGATGAAGCAGCACAACATCGGCGCGCTGCTGGTCGTGGACGGGACGCGGCTGTGCGGCATCTTCACCGAGCGCGACGCGCTGTTTCGCGTGGTTGCGGAGGGTCGCGACCCGGGCGGCACGAACGTGGGCCAGGTCATGACGCCCCAGCCGCAGACGATCCACCCGGACAAGCCGTTCCTGCACGCGCTGCGCATAATGCACAAGGGTCGCTTCCGCCACCTCCCGGTCGTCGAGGATGGCCGGCCACTCGGCATGGTGTCGTCGCGCGACGCGCTCGACGACGACCTGTACGAGTTGCGCACCGACCTGGCGCAACGGGAAGACATGCTCGAATAGCTGCGGCGGAAATTCGACCGCAGGATCCCAAGCGCTACATGATCCTGTTGAACCACAGCATCGACAGGAGCGCCGACAGGAACGCGAAGACCGCCGCCGCCGCCGCAAACAATGCGGTGATCTCGGTCTCCTTCTGCTCCAGGAAGATCCGCGTGTTGAGATTCTGGTAGATCTTCTGCAGGTCGGCGGCGTTGCCCGCGTAGAAGTATTCGCCGCGGGTAAGGTTGGCGATGGTCTTCAGCGACTCCTCGTCCAACCGCACCCGCATCGACCAGCCTTCCGCACCGATGATCTCGCCACCCGCGGTTCCCACGCCGACCGTATACACGCGGACGCCGCGGTCGGCGGCCATCCGCGCCGACTCGATCGGATCGGGGCCGGTCGTCGTCTGTCCGTCGGTGAGAAGAATGATCGCGGCGCCCGAATAGGTGCCCGGCGGAACGGGCTTGGGCTGGGGCTTGTCGGGCGCGCGCGCCGGGTCGAGTGGCGCGCTCTTCAGCGTGTTGCCGCGCGGGTTGTACGAGCGAAGGTCGAATTCGACGTCGGGAAAGATCATCTTCAGCGAAACGAGGATGCCGCTGCCCACGGCCGTGCCGCGCTGCAGCGTGAAACGGTCGATGGCGGCCAGGATGTCCTCGCGGCTGTGCGTCGGCGACTGCACGACCGACGCGGTCGCGGCGAATGCGACAACGCCGATGCGCGTGGTCTTCGGCTGGTCGGCGACGAACGCCCGCGCCGCCTCCTGCGCGGCGACGAGACGGTTGGGCTTGACGTCGCTGGCGCGCATGCTGCCGGAGACGTCCATCGCGAGAATGACCGTCTCGTGCTGCGAGGGCAGCGTGACGACGGCCGATGGGCGCGCGATCGCGACGAGCAGCAGCGTCAGTGCGATCAGGAACAGGAGTGGCGGAATGTGTCGCCGGAAGCGCTGTCCGGGCCCCAGCGCTTCGCGGATGAGGCTCAAGCTCGCGTAATGCAGCGCGGCCTTCTTTTTCCGGCGCAAGAGCAGGACGTAACCGCCGGCCAGCGCCGGAACGAGCAGCAGCAGCCACAGCATCTCGGGCCACATGAACGACATCAGGCGGCTCCGAGATGACCGGGCAAGGCGCCGCCGGCCGCCAGTTGGCTGCGTCGCTTGCGCAAGTCGGCAAAACGCAGGATCGCGTCGACCAGGTCGTCGTCGGTGGCGAGTTCGAGGGCATCGACGCCCGCGGCGCGAAAGGCCGCGCGCAATTCGGCCTCACGCTTTTGCGCCGCCGTCTGGAAGCGCTTGCGAAACGCGCGGTCGTGCGTATCGACGAACATCTGCTCGCCCGATTCGGCATCCTGAATGAGGATGAGACCCAAGTCCGGCAACTCCATCTCCATCGGATCGTACAGGCGGACGGCGACGACATCGTGGCGCCGCGCCAGCCGCGCGAGCGGCTCCGTCCAACCCGGCACGCTGATGAAATCCGACACGATGAAGATGAGCGAGCGCCGCGGCGCCATCCGGTATGCGGTGCGCAAGAGTTCGGTGAGGTCGGTCGCGTTCGGGCCGGCGGGCGCCACGCGCGCCTGCATCCGGTGCATGATGTGCAGCACCTGCCGGCGCCCGCTGCGCGCCGGGATGACGGCGTCGACCTTGCTGCCGTAGAACATCGCGCCCACGCGGTTGCCGTGCCGGGTGAGGATGCGCGCCAGCACGGCGACGAAATCCGTGGATATGGCGCGCTTGCGCAGCTCGCGCGACCCGAATTCCACCGACGCGCTCATGTCCAGCAGGAACCACGCGGCGACCTCGCGCTCCTCGTTGTACTCGCGCACGTAGGGCGTCTGCAGCCGCGCGGTGACGTTCCAGTCGATGTGCCGGACGTCGTCGTGGTAGACGTACTCGCGCAAGTCGGCCAAGTCGAGCCCGTAGCCGCGAAAGAGCGTCCGGTAATCGCCGTGCAGCACGCCGTCCAACCGGCGCAGCACGGTCCACTCCAGACGCCGCAGGACCGCGTCAGGCGCCGGAGCGGCTGTCGGCGTCGACCCGGACATGGGTTGCGAGGGGCTTTTCGGGCCTCGCGACGTGCTTCAGGATGCGCAGGATAAGCGCATCGGGGGTGACCGCGTCGGCCAGCGCTTCGTACGACAGCGACAGCCGGTGCCGGAGAACGTCGGGGGCCAGGTCCGACACGTCCTCCGGAAGCACGTAGGCGCGTCCGCGCAGGAAGGCGAGCGCGCGCGCGGCCTCGACCAGGTGGATCGTTGCTCGCGGGCTGGCGCCATAGGTCACGTAGCGCGCCACGTCGGGGACGCCGTAGCGGTCGGGATTGCGCGTCGCCGCAGTGAGCCGAACCGCATAGTGCATCAGCGAAGGGTCGACGTAACCTTCGCGGCAGACGCGCTGCAGCGCGGCCAAGTCGTCCGTCGTCGCCACGGCGGCGACGTCGTGCGCGGCGCCCGTGACGCGCTCGACGATGACGAACTCCTCTTCCTCGCTGGGATAGCCGACCAGCACCTTCATCATGAATCGGTCGACCTGCGCTTCGGGCAGCGGATACGTGCCCTCGGTCTCGATCGGATTTTGCGTCGCCATCACCAGGAACGGCTCCGGAACGCGATGCGTCTCCCCGGCGATCGTGACCTGGCACTCCTGCATGACTTCGAGCAGCGCGCTTTGCACCTTCGCGGGCGCGCGGTTGATTTCGTCGGCCAGCAGCAGATGCGTGAATACGGGTCCCAGCGACGTGTTGAACTCGCCGGTCTTCTGGTTGTAGATGCGCGTGCCCACGAGGTCCGCGGGCACGAGGTCTGGCGTGAACTGGATGCGCTTGAACGTGCCGCGGATCGTGCGCGCGAGCGTCTTGACGGTCAGCGTCTTGGCGAGTCCCGGGACGCCCTCGACCAGCAGGTGACCCTGCGCCAGGATGGCCACCATCACGCGCTCGAGGAAGTGGTCCTGGCCGACGACGACGCGCTTGACCTCGTACAGGATCCGCTCCATCAGCGGCGTCACGTCACTGCGATCGGCGTGTGGAGGAGATGAGTCGTTCATGTCACGAAGGCCACAAGCGTCAGAACGGCGACAGCCCGAAGGCCGCAGCCGCGTTCTCGATCGGCACGGCGAAGCCGATGCCGATGAACACGTGCTGGTCGGTGGGATTGAGTATCGCGGTCACGATGCCGACGACTTCGCCATCGGCGGTGACCAGCGGGCCGCCGGAGTTGCCGGGATTGACCGCGGCGTCGAACTGGATGAGGTTCGTCAGCGACTTGCCGCCCCTCGCGCGGTATTCGCGGCGCAGTCCGGACACGACGCCCGCGGAAACCGACGGCCCGATCCCGAACGGGAAGCCGACCGCGACCACCTCGTCCCCGACCGCGAGATCGGCCGTCGAACGAAGCGTGGCGGCGGGCAGGTCGTCCGGGATCTTGGCCGCCTTCAGTACGGCGAGGTCGTGCTCGGGGCGCACGCCGATCACCGACGCTTCGGTCTCGAAACCGTCCTCGAACTCCACCTGGATACGGTCCGCGCCGGCGACGACGTGCATGTTGGTGAGGATGATCCCGGAGTCGACGATGACGACGCCGCTGCCGATGCCTTCGACCGCGTGCCCTTCCTGCTCCTTCACGAATCCGGTCCCGTGCACGCGCACGACGGAGCGGCGGACCGCTTCATAGGCTTTCGCGGCGTGCGAAGGCTGCGGCACCGTTTCCAGCGTGTGCAGGACGGCGGCGTCGATGTCGTCCTGCGTGATCGGATGGGCCGGACGCGTCAGCGCCGCATGTGCTGCGACGATGGCCATGGCCAGCAGTCCGGCGGCGGTGAGGAGCAGGAGGCGCTCGTGGCGCGCGCGGAACACCCGCCAGCGCGCGCGCAGCGTCGAAGCCTGGTCCGCCTGCGCGAAACCGCTTTTGGCCACCGACGCATCGGCCGGCGCGCCTGTGCGAGACGCGTCCCCTTTGCGCGTCCGGTCCGAACTGCTGTAGAGCGAGACCTTTTTCACGTCCGCCGCACCCTTCGTCCACCGCCAAATCGACGACGACGCCCCAACGGTAGCACGCCAAAGGCTCAGGCGTGAATATTGGGGAGGCGCATGCCGCCTTGGCCGCTATCCAATGGAACGCCTTCGTCCGCCGGCGCGTTGACTGCCGCCCCGGACTTCGTATGATGTCGGAGTCCATAGCTTCGGAGCAATTGATGCGCAAGGTTCTGAAAATCGCTGCGTTCGCCTTCGCCGTCGTCGTCATCATCGCCGTTGCGCTCGGATTGGCCGCCGGACCGCTCGCCGAGCACAAGCGCGCGCGCGTCGTCGAGGTGCCGGTCACGCCGGTGGCCTACGTGACCGATGAGGCGGCCATCAAGCGCGGCAAGTACCTGTTCGACTCCCGCGGCTGCATGGAGTGCCACGGCGCCGATGGGGCCGGACGCGATGTCGTCAACGATCCCAACGGCATGTACATCAAGGCGCCCAACATCAGCCCGGGTCCGGGAAGCGTCGTCAAGAACTACACGGAAGCCGACTGGGTGCGCAGCATCTGCCACGGCGTATCGCCGGCGAAGCATCCGCTGTTCCTGATGCCCAGCAAGGACTACAGCCGGATGAGCGCGCCCGACGTCGCCGCGCTGGTCGCCTACGTGCGAAGCCTGCCGCCGGCGACGGGTACCGGCGCCGTGATCCGCCTGCCGCTGCTGGTCCAGGGCTTGTATGCGACCGGCATGGTCAAGGACGACGCCGAGCAGATCGACCATTCGCTGCCGCTTCCGGCGGCGGTCGCCGACGGCATAACGCCGGAGCACGGCGCCTACGTCGCGATGATGTGCAAGGGATGCCATGGCGACACGTTGTCCGGCGGACCGATTCCCGGCTCGCCGCCCGAATGGCCGCCGGCCGCCAACCTGACGCCGGGACCCGGCAGTGCGATGCCTCGCTACGACAGTGTCGAAAAGCTCGCCGGAATGCTCCGCTCCGGCAGGCGCCCGGACGGCACTGCGGTCAGCAAGGTGATGCCCTTTCCGACGCTGCGCAACTTGAACGACACGGATGTCGGCGCCGTCTACGTGTATCTGAAGACCGTGCCGGCGCTGCCCGCGGGCAATCGCTAGCGCGATGATCACGGCCGGGGAGCTGCGCGAAGTCCCGCTGTTCGCGGCGCTGCCGGACAACGAGGCCGAAACGCTGGCGGCGCGCGTCGCCGACGTACGCCTGCGCGAAGGCGACTGGCTGATCCACGAAGGCGAGCAGCCATCGTTTTTCCTGTTGATCGAAGGCTCCCTCGAGGTGCGCAAGGTGGTCCACGGCACCGAGCGGCGAATCCTGGAATATGGCAAGGGCGAGTACTTCGGCGAAGTGCCACTATTGCTGGGGTCGCCCGCAATCGCGAGCCTCCGCGCGCTCGAGCCATCGCGTGTCGCGCAGCTTGACCAGTCGGACTTCCGGCAGCTGTTCTCGTCGTGCAGCACGCTGGCCGGCGAGCTGACGCGCAAGATGACCGAACGCGTGACGCGCCTGCAGGAATTGGCCACGCAGGCGGCGCCACCCAGTGCCGCGATCGTCGGGCATCGCTACGACATCGCATGCCACGACCTGCGCGATTTCCTTGCGCGCAACCAGATCCCGTTCCGGTGGCTGGACCCGACGCGGCCGGGGGCGAACGGCGAGATAGAAGCGCCGCGTCCCGGCGACCGCTTTCCGGTGGTCATCCTGGCCAACGGCGAGAAGCTGGTGACGCCCAGCCTGCGCGAACTCGCGCAGAAGATCGGCTTGCAGACGATGCCGAGCCGCGACGCGTACGACTTGGCCATCATCGGCGCAGGCCCGGCGGGTCTCGCCGCCGCCGTCTATGGCGCGTCCGAGGGGCTCAATACGGTCCTGATCGAACGCGAAGCGCCGGGCGGACAGGCCGGCACGTCGTCGCGGATCGAAAACTACCTCGGGTTTCCGACCGGCGTTCCGGGCGACGAGTTGGGCGCCAAGGCGCTGCAGCAGGCGCGGCGCTTCGGCACGGAGCTGCTGGTTGCGCGCAACGTGATCGGAATCGAATCCGCGCCCGATGCGGCGGGCCACGCGGTGCGCCTCGACGGGGGCGATCGTGTCCATGCGCGCAGCCTGATTCTGGCGACCGGCGTGAGCTGGCGCGAGTTGGACGTCCCGGGCGCCGACGCGCTGGTCGGCCGCGGCATCTATTACGGCGCGGCGCGCACCGAGGCGATGAACTGCCAGGGCCAGCGCGTGTTCCTGGTGGGCGGCGGCAACTCGGCGGGGCAGGCGGCGATGTTCTTCGCGAATTACGCGCGCCATGTCACATTGCTGGTGCGCGGCCGCTCGCTGGCGGACAGCATGTCGCATTACCTGATCCAGCAGCTCGCCACCAAGGGCAACATCGAGGTATGCACGCGCTGCCGGATCGTGCGCGTCGAAGGCGAGCACAGTCTCGAATCGATCGTCATCGAACACCGCGACACGGGAGCGCTGGTGACGGAGCCGGCATCCGCGGTGTTCGTCTTCATCGGCGCGGATGCGCAGACCGACTGGCTGCCCGAACCGATGATCCGCGACGAGAATGGCTACGTCTGCACGGGACGGGACGTAATGGACCTGGTCGCGGGCAAGCAGGGGACCTGGCCCCTCGACCGCGACCCGTTCCTCCTCGAGACCAGCGTGCCGGGCATCTTCGCCGCCGGCGACGTGCGGCATGGATCGATCAAGCGCGTCGCCTCGGGCGTCGGCGAGGGAAGCATGGCGATTGCTTTCGTGCACCAGTTCCTGGCGTCGCAGGCGGCGCCCCCGCCCTCGTAAACCTGCCGGAGAGCATCCTTGTCCGTCGACGCCAACAACCCCTACGCGGGCCTCTATCCAATTGCCCCGACGCCGTTCACCGCATCCGGCGATCTCGACATCGACGGGCAACGCCGCGTGCTCGACTGCATGGTGGACCAGGGGGTGGACGGCATTTGCGTGCTCGCCAACTACTCGGAGCAGTTCCTGCTCACCGACGACGAGCGGGCGACGCTGGTCGATCTTTGCCTTTCGCACGTTGGCGGCCGCGTACCGGTGATCGTCACCTGCAGCCACTTCAGCACCCGCATCGCCGCGGAGCGGGGCCGCAGCGCCGCCGCCGCCGGCGCCGCGATGCTGATGCTGATGCCGCCGTACCACGGCGCCGGCCTGCGCGCCGACGAGAACGGCATCCTGCAGCATTTCGCGCGCGTCGCCGAAGCCGCGCGCGTTCCGATCATCGTCCAGGATGCTCCCTTAAGCGGCGTCAACCTGTCGGTGCCGTTTCTCGTCCGGCTTGCGCGCGAAGTGCCGGCGGTACGCTATTTCAAGATCGAGGTGCCGGGCGCCGCGGCCAAGCTGCGCGGGTTGATCGAAGCGGGCGGCGACGCGATCGCCGGACCGTTCGACGGCGAAGAGTCGATCACGCTGATGGCGGACTTGGACGCCGGCGCGACGGGAACGATGCCCAGCGCGCTGCTCCCGGACCTCATCAAGCCGGTGTTGGAACACCATCGCGCGGGACGGCGTAACACGGCGGCCACCGCGTATGCGCGCATCCTGCCACTCATCAACTACGAAAACCGGCAATGCGGCCTCCGCGCGACGAAGGCGGTGATGGCCGAAGGCGAAGTCATCCGCAGCGAAGCGGTGCGCCATCCGCTGGAAGCGCTGCACCCCGCAACGCGCGCAGGCTTGCTGGAATTGGCGCGCGAGCTGCAGCCGCTGGCGCTGCGCTGGGGCAAATGACGCGAACCTAAGAAGGGCATCGATGAAATACCGCAGGCTTCCCGGCACCGAGCTCGACGTTTCCGAAGTGTGCCTGGGCACGATGACGTGGGGTGAACAGAACAGCGAAGCCGAGGGGCACGCGCAGCTCGACTATGCGGTGGCGCAAGGCGTCAACTTCATCGATACCGCGGAGATGTATCCGATACCCCCCAGGGCAGCGACGCAAGGGCGCACTGAATCCATCCTCGGCGCGTGGCTCGCGCGCCGCCCGCGCGGCGATCTGGTCATTGCGACCAAGGTGGCCGGCCCGGGTCGCCGCGACTGGATCCGCGGCGGCCGCACCGACCTTACGCGCGACGTCATCGCCGAGGCGGTCGACACGAGCCTCACGCGGCTGCAGATCGACTACATCGACGTCTTCCAGATCCACTGGCCGCAGCGGAACGTGCCGATGTTCGGCGCGACCGAGTTCGATCCAGCCAAGGAAACGCAAGGGTCCGTCCATCCGCGAGCAGGTCGAAGGCATGGCCGCCATGATCAAAGCGGGCAAGATCCGCTACTACGGGCTGTCGAACGAGACCGCCTGGGGCGTGTGCGCGTTCCGCCAAGCGGCGAAGGAGGCGGGCGCACCGGGTCCCGTCACGATTCAGAACAGCTACAGCCTGGTCTCGCGGAATGTCGACAACGATCTCGCCGAGGCGCTGTTTCGCGAGACCATGTCGCTGCTCGCGTACAGTCCGCTGGCCGCCGGCTTGCTGAGCGGCAAGTATCGCGACGGCGCGAAGCCACCGAATGCCCGCTTTACGCTGTTCGACTCTGCCGGCCTGCGCTTTCGCAAACCCATCGTCCACGAAGCGGTCGACGCGTATGCGGCGCTGGCCGAAGCGGCGTGGCCTGTCGCTGGTCGAATTGGCGCTGGGATACGTGAAAAGCCGGTGGTTCCTGGGCGCGTCGATCATCGGCGCGACATCGATGGCGCAACTCGCCGAAGACATCGCCGCCGCGCAAGTGGAACTCGACGCCGGGACGCTGGCGGAAATCAATGCGGTCCAGCTTCGCTATCCGAATCCCGCCGGTTAGCCGTCGCGGGCAGCGCGACGGGCCGCGTCACGCTCAATCGTCCACGCCGCCCAGTTTGCCTGACAGCATGAGCCAGGAAACGACCACCATGACGATGCCGAACGCGGCCAGGAAGAACCAGAACATCGCATAGCCGCGGGCGTCGGCCGCGTCCGCCGCGACGGCGTTCGCGTCGACGGCGGAAAGGCTCGAGATGGCCATCGCCAGCGCCAGCAGCGTGAAGACGATGCCCATCCAGAACGAGAAATGCGCGGAGATTTTCATGGCGTGAAGCCTAGGGGCGGCGCGTAGGATAGCGCAGGGGAGACTAGCATGGAACCAGCGGGCACTGATCCGGTCGACGCAGAGGCGCCGCAGTTCTCGCGCGGTCTCATGACGTTCGACCGCCAGCGCTCGCCGCTGGCGGTAGCGCTGCCATTGGATAAGTGAGCGGCTCCGCCGGCCGGACTTCAAGACCGGCTAGAATTCGCCTTTGCCGCATTTCTCGGAACAGCAATGACCATTGAAACGACCGCCGGCCAATCGGCGGACGAGGGCGTAGCACAGGTAATGTCGGCGGCGCAGGCGCACCACGATGCGGGCCGGTTGCGCGAAGCCGAAGCGCTCTACCGGCAGGTGCTGCGAACATGGCCGGACCATCCGGATGCCTTGCATCTTATGGGAATGCTCGCGTACCAGGTTGGCAGGAGCGATGTCGCGGTGGAGTTGATCAATAAGGCTATCGCGACCCGGCCATCGGATGCGGAGTTCTACCACGACCTCGGCAACGTCCTCGAGGCGCAAGGCAAAACGGCCGATGCGGCGGCCTGCTTTCGCAAGGCGATTCTGCAGAAACCCGACCATGTCGACGCGCACTTCAATCTGGGCGCCATGCTGCACGCGCAAGGCAAGCTCGTCGACGCAGCGGCGAGCTATGCGAACGCCCTCGCGATCGATCCCGACCTCGCCGATGCGCATAACAACCTGGGCATCGTCCTGCAGCAGCAAGGCCGGCTGGACGAGGCCATCGAGAGTTACCGCAGGGCGCTTGCGCGCAATCCGGATTCGGCAGACTGGAACTACAACCTGGGCAACGCGCTCCGGGATCAGGGCAATCTGGCGCAGGCGGCCGAGAGCTACCGGAAAGCGCTGGCGATACGTCCCGATCACGCGTCAGCCCACAACAACCTGGGTGCCGTGCTGCAGCGGCAAGGCAATGTGGACGAGGCAATCGCCAGCTACCGGAAGGCGCTGTCGTTAAAGCCAGGCTATGCCGATGCGCATTGCAACATGGGGTCCGCGCTGCAGAGCTTGGCCAGGTCCGACGAGGCGATCGCGAGCTTTCGCGCCGCGCTTTCCTTCGAACCGAACCATGCGATCGCGCACAACCACCTGGGGCTGGTCGAATGGCGGCGCGGCAATCTCGACGCTGCCGGCGCCAGTTTTTTGGCTGCCGTGTCGGCCAACCCCGCGTACGCGGAGGCGCACAACAACCTGGGCAACGTGCTGAACGAGCTCGGCCGCATCGATGCCGCGATCGCGAGCTTCCGGCGTGCGCTGGACCTCCGCGACACGCCCGAAATCAGAATGAGTTTTGCCCGCTGCATCCGGGCCGTCGACTTCGCGGCGGCGGACCGCGAGACTCGGCGTCTCGTAACCCGCGCACTGGCGGAGCCATGGGCAAGGCCCAGCGATCTCGCGAGCACGGCCATCAAGCTCGTCTCGCTCGATCGCGATATCAGCGGATGCATCGAGCGTGCGGTGCAGGCATGGCCGCAGCGTCTGCCCGGTCAGGAGCTCTTTGGCGCGGAGGGCTTGGCCGCTCTCGCCGCAGACCCGCTGCTGCAGGCGCTTCTGCAGAACGCGCAAGTCTGCGACCTGCGATTGGAGCGGTTGTTCACGATGGTCAGGCATGCGCTGCTCGAGGCGGCGACCGATACGCGCGAAGCCGGCGACCTCGACCCGCTGACGCTGGCGTTTTACTGCAACGTTGCGCGCCAATGTTACTTAAGCGAATACGTCTATTCGTTCGACGCGGACGAGGAGTCGCGCGCGCAGCGGCTGCGGGCGACGCTTGCCGCCGCACTGCAATCCGGCGAGGTGGTTCCGGCCGTCTGGGTGGCGGCGGTCGCCGCGTATTTCCCGCTGTCGGCGGAGCCGTACGCCGAAGCGCTGCGGCAACGCACGTGGCCGGAGTCGGTGGCCGCGCTGTTGACGCAGCAGATCGTGGAACCTTGGGAGGAACAAGGCTACCGGCAGGGCATGCGCCGGCTGACCACCGTCGAGGACGACGTATCGCGCCGCGTCCGGCAGCAGTATGAAGAGAACCCTTATCCGCGGTGGATCAAGTTGCCGGCCGCGGGCAAGACGCCTTCGCTCGACGCCTACCTGCGCGAGCAGTTTCCGGCGGTACCCTTTGTCCCGCTCGGCAAGAATGGCGACCTTGACATCCTGGTCGCCGGTTGCGGCACCGGCCAGGAATCGATCGAAATGGCGCAGCAGTTTCCCGCCGCGCGCGTGCTGGCCGTCGACTTGAGCCTGTCGAGCCTCGCCTACGCAAAGCGCAAGACCGCCGAGCGCGGGATCACGAACGTCGACTATGCGCAGGGCGACATCACGAAGCTCGGGTCCATCGCGCGGACGTTCGACATCATTTCCTCGGTCGGCGTATTGCATCACCTCGAGGACCCGATGGTCGGCTGGCGGCAGCTCTTGTCGCTGCTGCGTCCGGGCGGCTTCATGCTCTTGGGCTTCTACAGCGAACGTGCGCGCCAGAACATCGTTGCGGCGAGGACGTTCATCGCCGACGGCGGTTACGGCTCGACGGCGTCCGAAATTCGCCGTTGTCGCCAGGCGCTGACGGCTCCCGGGAACCTGCAGAAGTTCGCGCCACTGACGACGTTCAGGGATTTCTACGTGACGAGCGAAATTCGCGACCTCCTGTTTCATGTACAGGAGCATCGCTTCACGCTGCCCCAGATCAAGGAGCGGCTCGCGCAACTCGGACTCGACTTCGTCGGCTTCCTGGTCGAGCCTCCGGTCGTGCGCAAGTACAACCAGCGCTTCCCCGGCGACAAGCCGCGGACCAACCTCGACAACTGGAACGCGTTCGAGGCCGAATTCCCCGACACGTTCATCAGCACGTACGCGTTCTGGGCACAGAAGCCCGCGGCCTAGCGCAACATCTCCCGCAGCGACACGGTGACGGTCCTCCCGACGCCTCCCCGCGCGACCGTCAGCGCGACGTCGGTCCCGGGTATCTGGATCAGCTTGTCGGACAGGTCACGGCCGCTCAACTTTTCCGCCGGCACGCCGTCGACGGCAACGATCCTGTCGTCCGGCGCCAGGCCCGCGGCCGCGGCCGGCGATTCCGGCAGCACAAGAATCACCCGAAACGAGTCTGCGTCTTCCTTGAGCGCACTCATGCCGGCGCGATTGAAGGGCCGCGAAACATGGCCGGGGCGGAATTCGAACCAGACCACGCCGCGCTTGTAGTCAAAGTCGAGGACGAAATTGGAGAGCGTGTCCGTGCCGATGTTCGCCGCCTCGGTCCGCGACGAGAATGCTCCCGCCTTGTCCTCGGCATAGCGGACGATCTGCTGCTTGAGGTCCACGCCGCCCACTTCGATGGACCGGACGCGGCTCGCCCAGTTGGGCGACGCACCGCCGGCGCCGTACGAAACGAGTTCGAGGCCGCGCTTCAGCGTATCGGCCAGTCCATGCCGACGCGCCCACACGGGCTGCACGATCAACGTCGACGCGTTGCCGGTATCGAGGCCAAAGAGGCCGGAGATGCCGTTGATCCTGCCCACGAGCAAGGGCTCGTCGTCGTCGAACATGATCGGCACCGGCACGCCTCCCGTCGTGTGCCGGAATCCGTCCAGCTTGCGCAGCGTCAACTGCGCATTGGGATAGTCGAGCCGCGCCGCGAATCGTTCGAATATTTCGAGGCCGAGAAGTCCGGCAAGCGGCGCGCGCGCGCCGCGCTCGACCGTGTTGTATTGCAGCGGCAGGACATAGAAGTGCTGGTCGCGCATCGTCGCTGTGCCGATTTCCAGCCGATCGACGCGGACGTACTGCTCGGTGAGCGTGCCGCTGCCGGAACCGCCACTCTCGCCTGCTCCGACGGGGTGAAGGTCGAGGATCTTCGCGACTTCCGGTGTGATGATGTTGTGACCGCCGGTGTCGAGGATGAAGTCGAACGCGCGGCCGTTGAGCTTCGCCTCCACCGAAATCAGTCCCTGGTTGTCGATCGGGACCGTGGTCTCGCCGACCAGCGTCGTGTCGTCGGGCGGCTTCGGCGCGGCGAAGGTATCGCTGCTCACGCGCGTTTGCGTTTCCCATTGATCGACTCGCACCGTGTCCTTGTTCGGCGACGAGGAATCGCTCGTTTCGATCACATGGGGCAGCGCGAGGCCCGAAACGCGACGGTAATCCGCGTAGCGCACCGTCTGAATCGATATCGGCATCGTGCGCACCGTGCGGTCGAGCAGGAGCGTCGATGCATCGAACCACATCTCGACGGGTTGCCCGTTCGCCGGGATGGCCTCCAGCACGACGAACTCGCGACCGTCGAGCGCCCGCGTCTCGGCGGGGCCGATGCGCGCGGCTTCGGCGCCCGCGCGCAGCCAGCCTCGGCGCGTGAGCCACGCGTCGGTGCGCGCCGCGGCCTGCGAAAACGGGGCGTTCAGCGAATGGACGCCGCCGGACGGATCCTGTCGCCAGTGCCCGCGTCCATCATCGCCCTCGGCCGTGCGCATGACGCCCAAGTTTGCGGCAACGACGTAGCGTCCGCGCTTCAAGTCCTCGGTTCGCGTCCATGAACCCGACAGGCCGGACGCGTCGATGCGTCCGCGTGCGGTCAGGCCGGCGACGCTCTTCCACGCGGATTCGGCAGACGCAGCACGGGCCTTGGCCAGCACGGCGAGGCCGGAAGGTGCGGACGCTGGCTGCGCCTTTTGCGGCTCGGCGGCCCAGGCGCCGTGCAGGCAGTACACCAGCAAGGCGAACGGCATCATTGCGGCCGGATAGTTCATGGTCCCCTCATCGCGAGTGCGTGAGGGGCAGCGTAGCCCGGCATTCGCGGCCGGGTCTTGAACATTTCGTACCGGCTATAACGACAGCTGCATCGCCCGGCGCCGCGCGCCCGGGGACACACCGAAATGCCGGCGGAACACGCGCGTGAAGTGCGCCTGGTCGGAGAACCCGGCGTGCGCGGCGATTTCGGCCAACGAGAGGCCGCTGCCGAGCGCGCGGTCGGCCTCCTCGACGCGCCGGCGGCGCACGTACTCGCCGAGCGTTTCGCCGCAGGTCTTGCGGAAGGCCCGCGACACATGCGCGGGATGAAGGCCGATCTCGGCGGCCAGTTGGCCCAGCGATGGCGCGCAGGCCAGGTCGGACTCGACCATGTCGATGATTCGCGACACCCACGGCGGGCGGTCGGCCGGCGCATCGGCGCGGATCGCGTCGGCCAGCAGCTCGATCGCGGCCGACGCCGTCGCCAGCGGGGCGGCGCTGTCGTCCGCCCGCAGCTCGCGATCGAGCCGGCGCAGCGATGGCGCGGCCGGACCGATGCCGACGTGATGATAGTCGCGCAGCCATTCGCGCACCCAGCGCTCGTCCGTCCACGTCGGGCCGAAGTGGATGTTGACGCACCGGCTGGATTGCCTGCCGAAGCGGTTCTCGTGCACGTGTCCTGCCGGATAGGCGATGGCCGAGCCCGCGCGGCAATCGTCGCTGTGGAGGGCGCGCAACTCGAACGCGCCGGTCACCACGACGCACAGATATGTGTTGGCATGCTCATGCGTGGGCACGACCATGCCGGGAGGGTGATCGGCGGCGTTGATGACGAGATCGCTGGTCGCGATGTTGCGCGTCATCCGGCCGAAGTTCTGGCCATGCGCCAGCGGATGCGGGGCGGGCCGCGGAACGAACGGTGTGAATCTGGCCGGAATCATGGGCGGTCTCCTCGGGCGTTGCGCGAGGCGAACTGAATTCATGCAAACTATACCGCATGGACGACAGCGCACTCGACAACCCGGTCTGGTCATGCCTCGCGACAAGGCACGCGCACCTGGCGCGGGGCGGCCCTCTGGCGTTGCGCTATCCGAGCGACTACTCGCCTCTGGGAGCGGTTACCGCGGCGGCGAAGGACAACGTTGCCGCAATGCAGGCGCTGGTCGAGATCGGCGACGACGTTGCCGTGGCCGGTGCTCACGTGCCCGAGTTGCCGATGAACTGGGAGACGCTGCACCGGATCCGCATCGCGCAGATGATCCGTCGCGATACGTCGCCGCTGCCGGAAGGCGACGCGCAAATCACCGCGCTTTCGGCCGCCGACGTCGCCGACATGCTCGCACTGGTCGAACTCACGCATCCCGGACCGTTTCGCAGTCGCACCGTCGAACTGGGCAGTTTCGTGGGCATCCGACAGGATGGCCAACTGCTCGCCATGGCGGGCGAACGGATGTGGATCGGCGACCACCGGGAGGTCAGCGGTGTGTGCACGCATCCGGATGCGCAGGGCCGCGGCTTGGCGCGAGCGTTGATGGGCCGCGTGGTCAACCGGATGCTGCGTGCCGGCCAGACGCCGTTCCTACATGTGGAAAGCGGCAACGAACGGGCGATCGCCATGTATGTCACCCTGGGATTCGAGCGCCGCGCCGAGTTTCCGCTGCTCTATGCACGGAGGACGGGCTGATGCGCAGCGCCGTCTCTGTCGCGACCTTTGCGCGGCGTCACCACGGATTCACGATGATGGAGGTCCTGGTGGTAGTCGCGATCGTCGCGATTCTGGCGACATTGGCGCTTCCCAGCTACTTAGCCAAGCTGATCACCGACCAGATCGTCGCCGGCGCTGCCTTTGGCGGACGTCGCGAAGGCGCCCATCGCGCTTTCATGGGCCACGGCGCAGGCGTTTCCCGTCGACAATGCCGGCGCCGGATTGCCTGCGCCCGACAAGATAGTCGGCAACTACGTCCGCTCCGTCACGGTCGAGAACGGCGCAATCCAGATCACGTTCGGCAACAGCGCGCACACCCGGATCGCAGGCAAGGTTCTTTCGCTGCGGCCCGCCGTGGTCGAGGATGCGCCGATCGTGCCGGTCGCGTGGATTTGTGGTTACGCGAACGTGCCGGACAAGATGACCGTCAAGGGCGAGAACCGGACCGACGTGCCTGTCGGCTATCTTCCGCTGGCCTGTCGCAAGCAGGGCAACTGACCGCCGCGAACGCTATACGGCGTGCGCGCGGAGACCGCCAGTGAGTAAGGCTCACTACCTCCGGTGCGGATCGGAGAAGAATTCCTGCATCAGGAACGATTCGAGCTCGGCGTTGTCCTTCAGGCGGGCAGAGAGCTGCACTTGGCGTCCCGTAGGACGCGACTCGAAGAGAAAGTCTCCCTTTTCCCTCTCGCGGATGATTGCGATCATTCGCCGGACGACCGCGATGCGGATGTCCGGATTGTCGCCCCTGCGCACCTCGATCAGCTGCTTGGCGTTGCGGTTGATATCCTTGTCCCAGCCGAAGAAATAGAACTCCGCCTCGCTGAAGTCGAGACTCTTCATCTGGAACAGGCCGCCTCCGATTCTCGGGTCGGTGCCGAAGGCGGGCTTGGCATTCGCGCCGATATTGGCGGCAATGATACGGTTCATGCGCTCGTTTTCATCGTCGGTCGATGGCACATCCGACGGGTTCCCCGACTCCGCAGTCGTCGACTCGCCGCGGGCACGACGGCGCGCTTCGATGTACGACGAGAGGTCGGTCGCGCCCGTTGGCGTGAGCGGCGCCGGTGCGGTGTCGGCGGGCGTCACCCTCGGGACTTCGGGACTGCTTCGCGGGATTGCGATTACCGGGGGCGCAGACGGCGGCTGCACCGAGGGCTTGGGCGGCGGTGCGCTGTGCAGCGGCGAGCGCTGCGCAACCAGCGGTTCAGACGGTGGCATCGAGGGCATTACGGCAGGCGGACTCTCCGGCGCAACCAGCTTCACGTCCAGCGGAGTGCCAGTATCGTGTTGCTCCGCGTCGATCGGCGTCAGCAGCCGCATCCGCGGCAGCCACGTCCACAACGCGGCACCGTGGATGAGGAGCGACAGCACGAACGCCACCCGGATTGCGGGAATGGTGATGTCGTCGTGTCGCCGGGCCGATGGGAGGCTATAGACGCTCATCGGCGGCCCAATGCGGACCCACGGAAAGAAAAGGAATCAAAACGGCCACGGTCCCAGGCTGACCTCGACTATTTTACATCGGCCTCCGGAACGGGCCGCGGCGGGCGCCCCTCGTGCGCCGACTGGAATTCGAGCCTGGCCATGCCGAGGTCGATCAGCGGGCCCAGTTCATAGACGTTCCGGTAGCCGTAGTCGTACAACGTGATGTAGGTGGCGATGTTCAGCGACGCGCTCGCTGCCTTGACCGGGAAGGCCCAGCCGCCGTTGATGAAGTTGTTATTGCAGTAGATGAGGATGCGCGCGTTCTTGTCGGGAAGCACGCGCTGCAGGCTCTCCAGGGCGATGTCCGGAAAGCTTAGGTTCACGGCGCCCTTGATGTGCAGCTCGTCATATTTCTCCTTGCTGCGCGCGTCGAGGACGATCGTCCCGGGTTCGCGGCTCATCCGGATGAATTCGTCCTCCGAAAGCCGATGTGCTTCGCGATATCGGGCGGCCTCGCTCGAGATGCGCAGGTAGCGCTGGATATCGATGGCCGGATTGGCGATGGCGGCATCGCCGGCAGCGAGCGCCCCTTGTGCCGCGGCGACCAGGCACCCACATAAGCACGACGCCGCCCATGTCCATCGCGATACCATGTCCGGTCAACGTGCGGGCACGGCGCGGCGTTGACGACCTGTCCATGACTCCCTCCACCTCCCGAACGAAAGGCCCGCGCATGGCCCTGTGGCTCTCCTGTGGTCTCGCGCTGCTGCTCGCCGGTCCGCTGTTGACGCTGGCGTCGGGACGGGCGAGCGTCCGCGGCGATTGGCGCCACGCGTCGCACCGGTCGGCCGGGCTCGCGCCCGACCCGGCCAGCCACCACGAGGCAATCGTGCAGGTCTACGCAAGCCGCGCGTTCAGCTGGCGCGGCGCGTTTGCCGACCATACGTGGCTCGCCACCAAGGCGGAGGGCGCCGATCATTACACGCGCTACGAGGTGATCGGCTGGTACGGCGGCGGGGGCCGCTCGGTCGTTTCCATATCGGACGATCGCGCGCCGGATGCCGAATGGTTCGGCGCGGCGCCGCGTCTCATCCGCGACGTGCGCGGTGCGGAGGCCGCCGCCATCCAGGCCAAGCTGCCGCAGGCGATCAAGGCGTATCCCTATGGCGACACGTACAGTGTGTGGCCGGGTCCCAACAGCAACACGTTCGTCGCGCATCTCGGCCGCGAAATACCCGAACTGCGCGTCACATTGCCGTCGACGGCGATCGGCAAAGATTATCTTCCGATCGGCCGCATCGTCAGCACGACGCCCAGCGGCACCGGCATCCAGGTGTCTGTCCTTGGGTTGCTGGGCGTGATCGCCGGCCCCGACGAGGGCCTCGAGCTCAACGTGCTGGGCCTCGTGACCGGCATCGACGTCCGGCACCCGGCAATCAAACTGCCCGGGTTCGGCCGGGTCCCGGGCGACGGCTGACGCCGCGCTGCCGCACTACCCCACCCCACGCGGGGGAAGCGGGGCGGCGGGGGTAGGCCCGGATATTGTGCGCCACAACTTGTGACATGAGAATGCCACCCCATGGCGGGGCCGGGGGCGCGCGGTTTCGGGCTGCGATAATGCGCGTCGACCCACACGGTGAAAGCCTGCAATGACCGACTCCGACGTCCAGGAAAAGAACCCGCCGGCTCCAGCGCGCAAGGAGCCCCAAGAGCGCATCGTCGTGACCGAGCACAGCCGGGTTGTCGACGGCAAGACGCTCGAGTACACGGCGACCTGCGGGACGGTCGTGTTGCGCGACTACGACGACAAGGAAGAAGGCAAGGAAGGCAAGAGCCGGGGCGACAAGGCGCGCGCGACGATCTTCTTCACGGCGTACACGCGCAAGGGAGCGGGAAGTCCCGAACAGCGGCCGCTGACGTTCAGCTTCAACGGCGGTCCGGGTTCCAGCAGCGTGTGGCTGCACCTCGGAATCCTCGGCCCGGACCGCGTGGACACCGACGACAAAGGCAACGCGCCGCCGCCGCCCTATGCCCTCGTCGACAACGAACTCACGCTGCTCACGGAGAGCGACCTCGTCTTCATCGACCCCGTGGGCACCGGCTACTCGCGCGTGGCCGAGGGAGAAAAAGTCGACGAATTTCACGAATACCAGCGCGATCTCGACGCGGTCGGCGAGTTCATCCGCTTCTACCTCGCGCGCTACGGCCGCTGGGGCAGCCCCAAGTATCTGATCGGCGAGAGCTACGGCACGACGCGCGCGGTCGGCCTGTCGCAGCACCTGCAGGAGAAGCACGACATATTCCTGAATGGCGTGATGCTGGTCTCGCTCGCCATCGACATGCAAACGCTGTCCTTCGACCATGGCAACGAATTGCCCTATCCGCTGTTCCTGCCGACGTACGCCGCCACGGCGTGGTACCACAACGCGCTGTCACCGGCGCTGCAGGCGAAGCCGCTCGCCGAGGTCATCGCCGCCGCCGAGGCGTTCGCGAGCAATGCCTACACCGTCGCGCTGATGCAGGGCGCGCGGTTGTCGCCGGCCGATCGCACGCGCATCGCCGCCCAGGTCGCGCGCTTCTCGGGACTTTCCGCCGAGTACGTCCTGCGCTGCGATTTGCGTCCCACCGAGTTCCGGTATTTCAAGGAATTGCTGCGCGATCGCGGCCAGACCGTCGGTCGCCTCGATTCGCGTTTCCTGGGACTGGACCGTGACGACGCCGGCGAGCATCCCGAGGCCGACCCGTTCCTCTCCAACCTCATCGGCGCCTACGCGTCGGGCATGAATCGATTACTCAAGGACAAGCTCAAGTTCGACAGCGACGCGCCCTATGTCGTGCACGCGCCGATCTGGGACAAATGGGCGTGGAAGGACTTCGCCAACAAGTACGTCAACGTCGGCGACAGCCTGCGCCGCGCGATGCACGCCAACCCGCACATGCGCGTGTACGTCGCCTGCGGCTACTACGACTTGGGGACGCCGCACGCGGCAGCCGACTACTCATTGAACCATCTGGGCTTGCGCGAGCCGCTGCGCAACAACGTCAGCGTCAGCTACTTCGAATCCGGGCACATGATGTACATCCACCAGCCATCGCGCGAGCGCATGGCGGCGGAGTTGAAGGCGTTCGTCACGGCGCCTTCGCCCTGACGTTCCCGCTGCTTAAGCTCCAGGTTGCGGCCGCGCGCCGGCGTCGTCACTTCGCCGCGGGCAGCTGCGGATTGCGCAGCGTCAGCGGATAGGTGGCGAGGCTGCGCTGGCCGCCGCTGCCCACCGCACGCACGGAGAACAGGTAGTCGTCCTTGGACATCGGAACGCTCGCCCGCGTGACGTTGCCGACGAATTCCGATCCCTGCCAGAACGGCGAAGTGGTGTCGCGCCAGACGATCTCGTAGCCGGCGATATCGGACTCCGGGTTGGCGCGCCACGATAACGTCGTCCGGTTCTCGAGCTGGAAAGTCTCGATGCGCACGGCCGTGGGAGGCGACGGCGCGCCGGCCAGCGAGGCGAGCGCCGCGGCGTTCACGCGCGCGACGCCCGCCAGATATTCGAAGTCGACGAATTGCGGCAGATCGCCGTATTGGACGCCGTCGGCGACGCGCACGTCCTGGTGCTGGTGGCGGAAATCCTCATGCGCTTCGGTTACGCGCACCGCGGCGAAACCTTGCGCGAGAAAGGGGATGTGGTCGCCGCCGCGCAGGTAGCGGTCGCGCCGGAGCACGACCTTGACTTTCATGTCCGGCACGTAGCGCTGCGCCGCGTCGCGGATCGTGCGCGCCAGTTCGCGCGCCGGCGAATCGTTCTCGCCGCCGGTGGCCAAGCGCTGCTGCCACTCCTCGCTCAGCTGTTTCTCCGCGGGAACGCCTTCGGCAAAGAGGCGCAGCGTGCCCGCATCGCGCCAGCCGTTTTCGTCGTGGGCGTTGCCGACGATGTCGTTGGTGATCATCGCCTCGACGTTCACGCCGCGCTCGTGGGCGGACTTCGCCCAATGCGCGGCGCCCAGCAGGCCCTGCTCCTCGCCGGCGACCGCCATGAACACGATGCTCGCCGGGAAGCGGCGCTTCGCGAACGTGCAGGCCAGTTCCATCACCACGGCCGTGCCGGACGCATCGTCGTTGGCGCCCGGCGCGTCGCACTCGCTGTTCATGACGTTGCCACACATCGAATCGTAATGCCCCGACACCACCAGCGTGCGCGCCTTGGCAGCGGGGTCCGTGCCCTCCAGCGTGGCCACCACGTTGACCAGCGTTACCGCCTTCGGGATGCGAGGCGTTGCCTCCTGGACGAATTCGTCCAACTCGACCTTGAGCCGCGCGCCGGGTTCGGCGGCGCAAGCGTCGAGCGTCGCCTTGATCCAGCGCCGTGCGGCGCCGATGCCTCGGGCCGGATCGTCGGCCGACGACAGCGAGTGCCGCGTGCCGAACGCGGCCAGCGCGCGAACGTAGGATTCCAGCCGCGACTGCGAAACGTCGCGCAGCAGCGCCGTGATATCCGGATCGGCGGCGGCGGGCGCGTCAGCGGCGAACGCGATCGTCGCGCCCATGGCCAGCGCGCAGAAGGCGATGCCGAGTCTTGCCGATATGTGATGGCTCAAGCGGTCATCCGAATGGAATGCGGGGCGTTGAACGACATTATGAAGCAACGCGGAGGCCGTCGAATGCTACGCTTGTCACGAACCCACGCCTGCGTTCGACCAATGCCATCTCCGTCCAAGCCGTTGCTGATGGTCCTGCTGCTGCTGCTGCTGCCCGCGGCCGGCACGGCAGAGACGTCGCTGTACACGAAGGAAACCGAGTCTGTCGCAATCGCGGGTGTTGCCGAAAACGTCGACATCTATCGGCCGCTGGTCGGGCCTTCGTCCGGCGTGGCGATCGTCGCGCATGGCTTTACGCGCTCGCGCATACGCCATCGTGACCTGGGCCGGGCGCTGGCGGAGGCCGGCGTCACTGCCGTGATCCCGGACCTCCCCAACGTCATGGACTTGTGGGCCAACGGCGATGCCCTCGTCGAACTGACCGAGAAAGTCGAAGCGGGAAGCCTCGGGACGCTGCCGGCGGAGCGCTCGCAGGTCGTGCTCATCGGCACGTCGGCAGGCGGTCTCGCGACCGTACTCGCCGCAGCGAAGATGCCCGGACTTGCCGGCTGGATTGGGCTGGATCCGGTGGACCGCACGGGTACGGGCAGCGACGCCGCCGCGAAGCTCACGGCGCCCGCGGTGGTCCTGCTGGGCGGCGCATCCGGCTGCAATCTCTTCGGCAGCGGCCGGGTCATCGCCCGCGCGTTGCCGCATCTGGTGCGGGCCACGGCCATGAAGGGAGCGACGCACTGCGATTTCGAGGACCCGACGACCAACCTGTGCCGCGTGCTGTGCGGCGGGTCATCGCCGGATATGAAGGCGCGCATCCGCGACGAGACCGTGCGGGCCACGCTCGATCTGCTCGGCATTGCCAAGGCGGGAAGCGCAACCGAAGAGGCGGCACCCGATGAACACGAACCCGTCGGGCCCCCCGAGCCGGCCGAACCGCCCGAGCCCCCCGAGACGGATGCCCCACCCGCCGACGCAAGAGGAGACCCGCAATGAACAGGCGCAAGCTGGGAAACACGGGAATCGAGGTGGCGCCGCTCGCGTTCGGCGGCAATGTATTCGGCTGGACGGCGGACGAGGCGACGTCCTTTCGCTTGCTGGACGCTTTCACGGGCGCCGGATTCAATCTCGTCGATACCGCGGATTCCTATTCGCGCTGGGTGGCGGGACATGAGGGCGGCGAATCGGAAACGATCATCGGGCGCTGGATTGCGCGGCGCGGGCACCACGACGACGTCGTCATCGCGACCAAGGTCGGCTCCGACATGGGTCTGGGCTACAAATGTCTGCGCGCCGATTACATCGTCCGGGCCGCCGAACAGTCGCTGCGGCGGTTGCAGGTCGAGGCGATAGACCTTTATCAGTCGCACTGGGACGACGACAAGACACCCTTCGAGGAAACGCTCGAGGCCTATGCGCGCCTGATCCGGCAAGGCAAGGTCAAGGCCATCGGCGCCTCCAACCTGACCGCGGAGCGCTTGGCGCAGGCGCTCGACGTGAGCCGGCGGCTTCGGCTTCCGCACTATCAAACGCTGCAGCCGCACTACAACCTGTACGAGCGGGCGAGCTTCGAAGGTCCGCTCGAGGACCTGTGCGTACGCGAACACATCGGCGTCATCACGTATTTTTCGCTCGCGTCGGGGTTTCTCACCGGCAAGTACCGCACCGAGTCGGATTTCGGCAAGAGCCTGCGCGGGGGAGGGATGCAGAAATTCCTCAATCCGCGCGGACTGGCGATCCTGGGGGCACTGGAACAAGTCGCAAATCGCTGCAACGCGACGATGGCGCAAGTGGCGCTGGCGTGGCTCATGCATCGACCCAGCGTTACGGCGCCGATCGCAAGCGCGACGTCGGTTGCGCAGTTGGAGGAACTGATGGGCGCCGTACAGGTTCGCCTCGACGCCGACGCTATCCGGGCGCTGGACCGGGCCGGCGACCATTGACGCGCGTCGGCCGCGCATGCCAGAATCGCGGCCGCTGCGGCGTCCCAAGCCGCAACGTCTCACCGCGTTGGGTCGTTTGACGGAGGTGCCCCATGAATAGAATTGTGCCCATCCCCCTGTCGGCAGCCGCCTGACTTGCCGTTCTGACTCGACGGTCCCTGTAGCGATCTGAAAGTTCCCGCGCCGAATCTCAAAGGCGCGCTACCGACGTTTCCCCTGGTTGCTCCGCGCGTTTGCGCTCGGAGCTCTTTGGCGTTCGCCTGTTGCGGGCGCCGGCTAAAGAAACGAAGGATCAGATCTCATCATGATCGAAATCGATATGGAATCGCTGTCGTCGTTGGGACTCAACGCAGCGCTGGCGGGTCGCGTGTCCAATCTGCCATCCCCCGAGGGCGTCGACCTGCGGTTGCTGCGTGTCGGCGAAGTTCACCGGGAATCCGTACGCCTGCACGACGGCAGCGGGACGCACAGCGCGCGCCCGTTGCCGCGTCTCGTGCGTTCGTTGCTCGAGGAAGGCAGCGCGCTGGCGGTCGGCGACTGGGTGCTGGCCGCCGGCGATGCACAACATCAATGCTGGGTGCACGAGCGTGTCCCGCCGTCGTCGCACATCGCGCGCCGCGATGGCGACGGCCGTCGTCATCCGGTCGTGAGCAATGTCGACACGGCACTCCTGGTGATGGGCCTCGACGACGACTTCAATCCGCGCCGGCTGGAGCGATATCTCGCCCTGGTTCACGGCGATGCCATCACGCCGGTCGTCGTGCTCACCAAGGCCGACGTCGCGGCGCCGACGCCCGAGGCGCTGGACGCGCGACTCGATGAACTGCGCGGCCGCATTCCTTCGCTTGTCGATGTGATCGCGGTCAACGCGACGCACGCGTCCGCCGCGCAGGCACTGCGCAACTATGCGGTACGCGGTCAGACGCTCGTGATGCTGGGATCCTCCGGGTGCGGAAAGTCGACGCTGACCAACACGCTGCTGGGCGCGCACGTGCAGGACACCGGAGCGGTCCGGGTGAACGACGGGCGCGGCAAGCACACGACGACGTCACGCTCGCTGCATTGCCTTCCAAGCGGGGCGTGCGTCATCGACACGCCCGGCTTGCGGACGCTGCGACCGGATACCGACGAGGCGACGCTGGCGACGAGCTTTGCCGACGTCGAGGCGCTCGCGGGCCGATGCCGGTTTCGCGATTGCCGGCACGTTGCCGAGCCGGGTTGCGCGGTGCGCGAAGGCATAGACGACGATCGCCTGCGCAACTACCACAAGCTTCTGCGCGAAGTACGGCGCGATACGTTGACCGCGCTCGAACGGCAGCGGCAAGTCGCGCAGTGGAAGATCCGGGGCAGGGCGACCCGAGAGCGGATGAAGATCAAGCGGGGCGAAGCTTGAGCGCCGAGGGTCGCGGCGGAATCGGCGCCGACCGATGGGGACGTGTCGCTCGTCTACCGCGGCGAAATGATGCGGGGCGGCGGAGTCGACATGACGCGCTGCCGCTTAACCTGCACGACCGAATGCATCGCCGCGCCGCGGATGCGCTTGGGGCGCGCGGACGGAGGATAGGCGTAACCGTAGGGAAGGTAGCCGCCGACGTCGCTATACGCGCCCATGTCCTCGCTGGCGGGATAGGCAATGTAGGGCTCGGTATAGGTCCTTTCCAATGACGCGCGATGACTGTCGGCTATCCGCTGCGCCGTGCTGCGCGCCAGCGAATCGCGTTCGCGTTGCAACTCGGCGAGCGCCACAGGATCGGCGTCGACCGTATTGACGTCCATCTGCTCGCCCGTGCAGGGCATGTCGGTATAGAGGACGTTCAGGTTGCGGTCGAAGCACTTGTACACGGTGGTGGACGCGGCGCCGGCGCCGCCGCTCGCCATCGCGAGGACGCCCAGCACTGCGAGCGCAAGGCTGCGGTGTCGTCCGATCATTGCAGTCGCATGCCCGCGAACCATGGTAGCTGGTCCTCGATGTGGCTTCCATCGGGCGGAAGCCGTCAAATCGATTCTACGCCAATCGCTGCCGGGCAAACACGGTCCCCGCGTCGGCTATTCCTGCCCGAAGCGGTGCATTGCCCGCACTCTGCCCCAATTGTTCCGCGCCGCGCCCGAATGTCGCCAGCACCGCCGCCCGTGGGCCGCCCACAATGAAGTCGTCGACCAACGCCTTTGCAAGGTGGTCCGCGATGAAGAAGCTGAACCTGCGTGACTTGGCGGTGGCAACAATCCTGAGCGGAATCGCCTTCGCGGTGGGAGCATTCTTCTTCCTGAAGCCGGCGGCCGCGTGCACCGGCGTGCCGGAGGGCTTGTGGCTCCGGTTCGCCGACGGCCAGCCGCGCCTGTCGGGGAGCGCGCCGATGCCGGTCAAGATCGTGGCAATGGAAGTGGCGGTCACCTACTGGGGCTACCCGCAGGGCTTCGTCTGCAATTCGGGCTACGCCGAGGACGAGAAGTGGATGAAGGTCACCGAGGCCGTCTATCGCGCGCCCCTACCGAATCTGCGCACCGGCGCCGTGTTGGTTCGTCGGGACCTCGTCGTCGTCGCCGGCCGCACGCTGACCGAAGGGCGCCGCAACGATCTCGAAGCCGCCGTGCGCAAGAACCTCGCTTCCGCCGGGCTCGAAAACTTTCCGACAATCATCGAAATCGGCGTCGTCCCCGACCTAAAATTGCAGCGCCAACTCGCCGCGCTCAGCGTGCACTTCGCGATCGACTCGGCGGAAATCCCACCCGACGCGATCGCCGCGCTCGTGGACCTCGCGCAGGAAATCCGGCGCGTTGGCGCGGACATCATCATTATCGGCCACGCCGACGCAACCGGCCGCGCGGCGAGGAACGACACGCTGTCGCAGGCGCGCGCCGACGCGGTGCGGGATCGGTTGGTGTTGGCCGGCGTCGAGCCGGGCCGCGTGCTGGCGCTGGGCGAAGGCGGCCGGATGCCGATCGCGGATAATGCGACCGCGGTGGGACGCGCCGCGAATCGCCGCGTGGGATTCGAGCTCGTGGTCCCGTTGGACCGCTGACCGGACATCCGATCCGCCCGTAGTCCCGATCCTACACAAGTTTGAGCCACGCGCTGTATGCCGGCAGCTGCGGTGAGGCGTTAAATGGTCTCACACCCCCAAGGGGGTCGATTTCATGGGAGTTCGTATGAAGAAGACACTTTTTTTGGCCGTTGGACTGGCCGCCTTGACCCTTGTCCCCGTGGCGTCGGCCCAGGTCACGCTTTACGATCGCGAGGGCCTGCGCGGACAAGTCTTCACCGCCGATCGCACGATCGACAATCTGGATCACTACGGATTCAACGACCGCGCCTCATCGATCGTGGTCCAAGGTGGCGAATGGATCGTCTGCGAGCACGCGGAGTTCCAGGGCCAATGCGTCACGCTGCGGCCCGGCCAATACCCGTCGCTGGTCTCGCTGGGAATGAACAAACGCATCTCGTCGCTGCGCCGCGTGCACGGCGAACCGGCCTACTCCTATGCGCCGCCACCGCCGGTCCCGGAGCCCTATCCGTACTATCCGCACCATGGGGAGGCGCTCTACCAGGCCGACGTCGTGGCCGTCCGCGCGGTGCTCGGTCCTCCTCAGCAGCAGTGCTGGGTCGAGCAGCACCAGGTCGTGACGAACAACAGCCCGAACGTACCAGGCGCGATCATCGGCGGCGTGCTGGGCGGCGTTCTCGGCCACCAGATCGGCAGCGGGCGCGGCAATGACGTGGCCACGGCCGTCGGCGCCGTGGGCGGTGCCGCCATCGGCGCCAACGTCAATCGTGGTAGCCAGACCGCGACGCAGAATGTCCAGCGTTGCGCTGACGTTCCGAGCTCCGCGCAACCTGCCTATTGGGATGTCACATACCATTTCCGTGGGGTCGAGCACCGTGCACAGCTGGGCTTCGCGCCCGGACCGACGATAACCGTCAACGAGCAGGGCGAGCCCCGGGTCTAGCGTTCACGGCGGTAGGCCGCGCCGGTGTTCAAGCCTTCCGACCGGCCAGCGTCATCGCCTTTCGGTACGCCGGGCGTGCCTCGATGCGCTGGATGTAGGCGACGATATTCGAATGCGGCGCGAGATCGTAGTCGAGGAAGAGCCGCATTGTCGTGAACGGAAAGAGCATCATGATATCGGCCGCAGTGAATTCCGCGCCGGCGAAATAAGGACCGCTTCCCAGTTCCGCGTCGACGAACATCAGCATCTGCTTCATGCGCGCGAGCACGCGGGCCCGGACAGGACTTGCGGCGGCCTCCGGCACGCGGGACAGCACGAGTGCGATCAGCATCAGCGTCATGAGGCTGCCTTCGGCGAAGTGCAGCCAGTAGAGATAGCGCGCGTAATTGGCGGCTTGCGGCGGCAGCGCGAGGCGACCGCCGCCGTGGCGGTGGACGACGTAGTCGACGATCGCGCCGGACTCCGCGAGCACCGTGTCGCCGTCGCGGATTACCGGCGCCTTCCCGAGCGCGTGGACCTCCTTCAGCGCGTCGGGCGCGGCGCCGCTGGGTTCGCGCTGATGCCGGTCGAGCTCGTAGGACAGGCCCAGTTCCTCCATCAGCCAGAGGATGCGTTCGGAGCGCGACGTGGACAGGTGATAGACGGTGATCATCCGCGATTGTAATGCGAGCCGTACATTACAATGGCGTCCCGATTCTGCGCGCGATGAATTGCCATGAAGCTGACCTGCTACGCCATCAATGCCGATGCGCCCATTCCACGCCCCGCGCCCGCGACGCGACCCTGGATGGACGGCGTCATCGACAAGCATGCCTACCGCTGCCTGCCGCTGAATATCGCGAACAGTTACGGCTGGGATCTGGTCTCGCCGTGCGAGTTCACCGCCGAATGGACGGGCGACCGCGATCCTCGCGCGATGGCGCTGCGTCGCGATGACGGAAGCGTTCCCCCCGTGCATCATGTGCAGACGCACTTCGGCTACGGGATCATCACGTTTCAGGTTTCGTTTCTTTTCCGGACCGAGCCCGGATGGGACTTGGTCGCCACCGGTCCCTGGAATCGTCCCAAGGACGGCATCGCTCCGCTGACCGGCGTGATCGAAACCGACTGGCTGCCATACCCGTTCTCGATGAACTGGCAGATGACGCGGCCAGGGAAGGTGCGCTTCGAACGCGACGAGCCGATCTGCACGATCTTTCCGGTCGCCCGCGGCGTGCTCGAGACCGTCGAGCCCGAGATCGTTGCGCTGAACGACCACCCGGAGGTGAGCGCGCCGCTTCGCGCGTGGCAGGCGCGGCGCGCGGAACTGATGCGCGAACTCTACAGCGCGCCGAAGGAACTCAAGGACGCCTGGCTACGCGACTACTTCGTCGGCCGCATGCCGGACGGCTCGAGCATTCCCAACCATCAGACCAAGCTCAAGCTCGCCGCACCCGTCGACCGGCGAAGAACGGATTCGGCGGGCGCAACGGACCTGTAGGACTCTCCGTCAGGCCTCAGGCCGTGGGAGATGTGTACGAGAGCGTGGCCTGGAATTGCAGGAAGATATTCCCCTGCGCACCGACGTCGTCCGCGGCCGTCGCAAGCATCGCGATGACCAGGTTGCGCTGCTCCGCGGTCAGGCTGCCGCGCCCGTTGGTGATCTCCCATACGGCGTTTTGCACAAGTCCTGCCTTTATGGTGGACGGATCATTGGCAACGCCGAGCTTACCGTCCGCAAGCGTCGCTATGTCGAGCAAGCCCGCGTTGACCGTGACCGCTCCCTGCGTGTAGAGCGCACCGGACTTTGCGGCCTCGCGCATCAGGTGCATGCAGAACAGGCGCAGCAGGTATTGGCGGGTGGTGCCCGGCGGGATCGTGAGCTGCACGCGTTCGAGCAGAAGTCCGTCCTGGTACACGGGAAGCACCGCGACGAACGTCTGGCCCGGCTCGATGACCACCTCCTGAGGCGCGGCGGTGGTATTGGTGACATTGACGAGCAGACTGACGAGCCCGATTCCGTTGCCGACTGGCGTGGTGCCCGCCGCGCAATCAGCTGAACTGCACGCGACGAACTGCGCTGCCAAGCCTGCAGAATTGGACTGCGGCAGGCACATGACGAGGCCTTCGGTTGCCCAGCCTCCCATGTTCCCCAGCAGGTTTCCGTCGGTCGAGTAGCGATGGTTCGGCTCGCCGCCCATGCCCATGTTGTACGCGCGGTACAAATTCTGGGTTCCCGCGGGGCAAAGACCACCCTGCTGCGGGGGAAGCCTGAGCTTGACGGCGAACGCGTAGTTCTCGAAGGTCCACGCCGGATACGACATGCCGTCGCTCGCGATCGCCGGCCAACCGGTTTTGACAAACTCGCACTCCGCGGGATCCGCGGTGTAGAAGTGGCCGTTGGCGCCGATGCGGGAGCCGTCGCTGCGGTATTTGTCGGTTCCGAAGAAGCGGCAGACAGGAACGGTGTCCGCCGGCGCGCCGACCAAGTCCCAAGCAGGGAACTCCTGGCCCGTGCGCTTCCACACGCCACCGAACGCACCGGCGTCGAGGGCGTTGATTTCGCCGGGATCCGCCGTGATGAAGAAGTGCTTCAGCCCCGCGTTGTAGTACTCAACGACGCTGACGATGCCGCCCGCCACCTTGGCAGCCTGGGTCGTCGCAACCATGAAGCCCGGCGGCGCCAGTTGACCTGCGAACGAGAGTACCGACAGCGCGCAGGCGATGCCGACGAGCGGCAGACATGCCAGCCTGCGAAACGCGCGGTGAACCGATTCGCTGAACATTCGGGAGGCTCCGGTGATTGCAGCGAACCCAGAGTCTCACGGCCCCTCAAGTATGTATATAGCGATTATTCCCGGATCGGATGGTGGTGATAGTCTTCCCGCCGTGCGCGACCAACACCCCTTGCGAGGTTATCCATGGCAACTCTTTCGATTGAACGAAGGTTCGCGGTGCTGGCCGCCGCCGCGGCTCTGGCGGCGGTCGCGGGGTGCGCGATGAACCCGCCGCAGGCGAATACGGCCGACCTCCAGCGCCAGGTGGCCGATACCGAGAGGGCCTTCGCCAAGACGATGGCGGACCGCGACCATGCGGCTTTCGTGAGCTTCGTCTCCAGCGAAGCCATTTTCTTCACGGGCCCGAAGCCGCTGCACGGCAGGCAGCAGGTGGCCGATGCATGGAAGCGCTTCTACGAAAAACCCGACGCGCCGTTCTCGTGGGCGCCGGAACAGGTCGAGGTGCTGGAATCGGGAACGCTTGCATTGAGTTCAGGCCCCGTTTGGGACCCCAAGGGCAAGCAGATCGCGACGTTCACGTCGATCTGGCGGCTGGAAGCGCCGGGTGTCTGGCGCATCGTGTTCGACAAGGGGAACGAGGTCTGCGACTGTCCGAAGTCGCCTTGAGCCGGGGGGTTGACTCTACCGCGGCGGAAGACTTTATCGTTCGCTGCATGGTGGCCCACCCATGATTCGCATCGGCGATTTTTCCCGGCTCGCGCGGGTCAGCATCCGCGCGCTGCGTCACTACGAGGACGAAGGTCTGCTGCGGCCGGTCCACGTCGACGCGCGCAACGGCTATCGCTACTACGACGCCAGGCAACTGGCCGCGCTGCACCGGATCAAGGCGCTGCGCGACTTAGGGCTGCCGGTGCGCGAGATTCGCGAGCTCGCGCAGGGCGACGACCGCGCCATGGGCGAACTGCTGCGCACGCATCGCGCGCGACTGCAGGGCTCCGTCGCCGAGGCAAGCGCGCAGTTGAGGCAACTGGATGCGCTGCTGCAACGGATCGAAGCGCCCGGAAAATTTCCGGCGTCGCTGGTGCGCGTGCGCGCGCTTCCCGCTGTGACTGCGCTGTGCGTGCGCCGCCGCGTCGACTCGCTCGGCGCGCCGGTGACGGTCATGTTCGAATCGGCGGAGCGGGCCGCGGCGCACGACCGCGTCGACGAGAGTCCGTTCCTGCTCTTCCACGATGAGTCCTACTCCGACGCCGATAGCGACGTCGAAGTGTGCATACCGGTGGCGCCGCAATCGAACCTTCCCGACGTTCGCGCGGTCGGCGCGGTGGAGGAGGCCGCGTGCATTGCCTACGGCGGCCCGTATTCGCAGACCGAACCGTTGTATCGCGAGGTGCTGTCGTGGCTGGAAGGCAGCGGCGCGACCATCGCCGGTCCCGTGCGCGAGGTGTACCACCGCTTCGGCGCCGACCAGCGCGGCTATCGGCTGCCGAGCCAGCGGGTCGCCGACAACGAAGCGGATTTCATCACCGAGTTGCAGGTTCCCGTCGCGAGGAGATCCGCATGACGTTGATTCGTGGTGCGGCCGGCGTGCTCGTCCTGTCGTTGGTGCTGGCGGCGGGCGTGTCGGCCGAAACGCTGCCGCGTCGTCTCGACTACGGCTGGTCGCTGCAGGATCCGTCCGCGGGTACGCCAGGCGCGAAAGTGCGGCGGCTGCGACCGGGCGGACCGGCAGAGACAGCGGGTGTGCGTGCCGGCGATATCGTGCTCGCCGTCGGCGCGATACAAGTCGATTCGGTTGCCAGCTTATCGGCGCTGCGCTTCGCCGGCGTCGCCGGTGCGCCGCTGCCGGTGCGCTTGCAACGTGGCGCGGACCGCGTCGATGTGCAACTGACGCCCGCATCGGCGCCGCGCGAGACGTATGCCGACATCGACACCGAATGGGGCGAAGTCGCTGGTGCGGGTGGTGCGCGGCTGCGCACGATTGCGACCGTTCCGCGCGGCGGCGGCCGGCTGACAGCGATCTTCATTGCCGGGTGGCTCTCCTGCGATTCGGTCGAAGTGCCTCCGGCGCGGATGGAATCCACCGACCAGCTCATCCGCGACCTGATCACGCAAAGCGGCGCGATCGTCTATCGCGTCGACAAGCCCGGATTGGGCGACAGCGAAGGCGTGTGCGCAACGACCGACTTCACGACGGAACTCACGGGCTACCAGCGCGCATTCGCCGCGATGCAGAAGCACCCGCGCGTCGATCCCGGGCGCATCGTCATCGTCGGCATCAGCAACGGCGGCGGATTCGCACCGCTCGTCGCGGCGGGCACGCCAGTGCTGGGTTACGTGACGGTCGGCGGATGGTCGAAGACGTGGTTCGAGCACATGGTCGATCTCGAGCGGCGGCGCGTCGTGCTGTCGGGCACGCCGCCCGCGCAGGTCGCGGCAACGCTGGCCCGGCTCGACGAATTCCATGCCGCATATCTCTTCGACCAGCTGACTCCAGCCGAAGTGATGCGCGCGCGACCGCAACTGCGCGGCGTCTGGTACGACGAGCCGGACTCGCAATACGGCCGGCCCGCGGCGTTCTACCACCAATTGCAGCGGCTGGACTTGATGGCGGCGTGGAGCACCGTGCGCGTGCCCACGCTGGTCGTCTGGGGTGAATACGACTGGATCATGGACAGGTCGGACCAGGAACTGATCGTGCATCTGGTGAACGGCGACGGTGTCGAACGCGCGTCGCTGTACGTTGCCGCGAAGGCCGACCATGGCCTGGGCACTTATCCGGATCGCAAGGCGGCTTTCGACGGCGCCCCCGGCGGCGCATACGCCACGGACGCGGGAGTGGCGATCCTGCGCTTCATCCGGCGCCTCCTCTAGGCGCGTTGCCCGGCGCGCCGTCGTCTTGGCTCGCCTACTTTTCCAGCAGGTAGGCGCGGCTGTCAGCGAAGAAATGCGGACCGGCATCCGTGCGCAGCGCAGTGCCGACACCCTCCGCGGTCAGCACCTCGAGCAGCAGCGCGCTGGGCACGCCGCCGTCGATGATGTGCACGGAGCGTACGCCTTCGCGCACGGCGCGCAGCGCGGCTGTCACTCGCGGCTCCATGCCGCCGTGCACGACGTGGTCGCGCAGCAGCTCCTCAGCGTCGCCGGCGGACAGGATGTGCACGATCTTGCCGTCGCGCCCCTTGACGCCTGCGATGTTCGTCATCAGCACGAGCTTCTCGGCCTCGAGTGCGCGCGCAAGTCGGCCCGCGAGCAGATCGGAGTTGATGTGGTACGTCGTGCCGTCGGCGGCCACGCCGATGGGCATGACGACGGGAACGAAATCGCGCGACAACAGCAGATTGATGAGCCCGATGTCGATGCTCTCGACGTCGCCCAAGAAGCCCAAGTCGGGCGCATCGGGGTCGTCGGTGGGCGCGGGCATCGGACGCGCGCGGATGAAGCGGCCGTCCTGCCCGTCCAGCCCGACGGCGCGTCCGCCATGCTGGTTGATGAGCGACGTCAGTTCCTGGTTGAGTTCGGAGAGCGCCATTTCGATGACGTTGAGCGTGCGCTCGTCGACGATCCGGTGCCCGCGGTAGCGCTTGTTGGGCAGGCCCATCTGCTTCATCAGTTCGTCGATGCCCCAGCCGCCGCCGTGCACGACGATGGGCTTCATGCCGACCAGGCGCAGCAGCGCGACGTCGCGCGCGAAGCCCGCCTTCAGCGCCGGATCCGCCATTGCGTGGCCGCCGAAGCGGATCACCAGCGTTTTGCCGTTGAACGCGCGCAGGTACGGCAGCGCTTCAGCGAGGATGCCGGCTTTCTGGGAGGGGGTCATGGCGCGACGAGGGGCTTTCTTCCGCGGCTGATATTGTCGCCGTCGCCCGGCTGCAGTGTCCAGAACGAAAGCGACGACAGCATTGTAAGGCCGCCAACGGTCAGGAACGTGTAGTGCAGCGCGGTCGTGATGGCCAGCTGTTCGGTCTGCGGCACATCGCCCAGGTACCAGCCGGCGATGAGTGACGCGCACGCCAGCCCGAAGCTCAGCGACATCTGCTGGCACGTGCTGGCGATGGACGTGGCCATGCTCGACTCGGCCGGCGCGATGTCCGCATACGCCATTGCATTGATGCTCGAGAATTGCAGCGAGTTGAAGAATCCCTGCGCCAGTCCGAAGAGAACGATCACGGGCAGCGGCGTGGCGGGCGTGACAAGCGTGAACATGCAGATCGAAACTCCTGCCATGACGGTATTGACGATCAGCACCCGGCGAAAGCCGTAACGCCGAAGGATCCTGGTGCTCAGGAATTTCATGGCCATCGCGGCGGCCGCGGCGGGCATCATCAGTAGCCCCGATTCCCATGGCGGCATCCCGAGTCCCAACTGGTAGAGCAGCGGCAGCAGGAACGGCAGGCCGCCGATGCCCAGCCTTGTCACGAAGCCGCCGGCCACCGACACGCGGAACGTGCGCACGTTGAAAAGCGACAGGCGCAGCAATGGAAACTTCATCCGCCGCGCGTGCACCGCGTAGGCGGCAAGAAGGCTCATGGACAGCAGGAAGAGCACGATCGTGGACGTGATGTCGATCGTGTGCTCACCAAAAATTTCCAGCAGCCACGACAGCAGTGCCGTGCCGCTGCCGAACAGCACGAGCCCGACGACATCCAGCGGCCGCGGCGCGTCGCCGCGATAATCCGGCATGTGGTGGAAGATGATCCACAGCGCCGCGATGCCCATCGGCACGTTGACGAAGAAGATCTCGCGCCACGACAGCCAGTGCACGATGAGGCCGCCGACCGTGGGGCCGAGCAGCGGGCCGACGAGTGCGGGGATGATGACGAAGTTCATCGCCACCAGCAGCTCGGATTTGGGAAACGTGCGGATGATCGCCAGCCGGCCCACCGGCGTCATCATCGCGGCTCCGAAGCCCTGCAGAATGCGCGCCGCGACCAGCATCGGCACGCTGACCGACATGCCGCACAGCACCGACGCCAGCGTGAACAGCGCGACGGCGAACGCAAAGACGCGGCGCGTTCCATACTTGTCGGCGATCCAGCCGCTTACCGGGATGCCCACGGCCAGGCTCAGGATGTAACTCGTAACCACTGCCTTGAGGCTCAGCGGCGCAACACCCAGGCTCACCGCCATCGACGGCACCGCCGTATTGACGATCGTCGAGTCGAGCTGCTCCATGAAGAGCGCGGTGGCGACGACCCAAGGCAGATACGCCTTGACCGTCGTGGCGCCGACAGCGGCTTTGGGAAGTTCGGGCGGCGGGGCGGACATGACCATTAGGCGCGGGGCGGAATTCATTGTAAGGTGCCGGCAAAAATCACGTCTGGAGGGAAGCATGCAAACGCTCGCGCACTGCCGAATCCTGTTGCTCGCACTCGCCGCCGCCTTCGCCGTCCCGGCCATGGCGCAAAACGTCAAGGTCACGTCATTGGGCTCGCATACGGGCGAGTTGTGTTCGCGCGACCGGGCGATGATCTTCGAGGATCCGACCGGCGTGCGTATCCTCTACGACGCCGGCCAGTCGGTGACCGGCGCCGAAGACCCGAGGCTGGGCGTCGTCCACGTCGTGCTGTTGAGCCACGCGCACGGCGACCACATCGGCGACCTGAAGCTCAAGGCGCAGGACGCGGGCGCCTGCGACAACCCCGACTTCGTTTCAGCCGCACCCAACTCGACGACCGCGGAGATCGCCGCCGCCAAGAACGCCGCCGTCGTCATGTCGGTGCCGATGGCCAATTTCATCGGCAAGAAGATCGAGAACATCAAGGCCAAGCCGACGGCCAACTGTCCGCAGTCGGGTGATGACCTGGTCGTGCCCTTCGCCGCGCCCTGCATCGCCTCGGCGCACATCGGTGGCACGCGTCCGGTCAAGACGGCCGGCGCGGGCAGGTCGGTCGAGATTACCGTCGTGACAGCCGCACATGAAAGCTCCGTGCCGCGCGGCCTTTTGACCGATCCGGAGAAGAAGAACCTGGAGGCCGACAACCTGGGCTACACGCTCGGGCCGTCCACCGGCTACATCGTCAAGTTCACCAACGGGCTCACCGTTTACCTGTCCGGCGACACCGGAATGCATGCCGAAATGAAGTCGGTGGTCGCCGATTTCTACAAGGCGAATCTCATGGTCCTGAACTTGGGCCCCAACGCCGTCACGGCGGCATCGGGCGCGTACGTCGCCAATGTGCTCGTGCAGCCTGCGACGGTGATCGCCACGCACGTCAACGAGAGCGCAACTGCGGGTGGGAAAGTCCGGGCGGGGACGCGCACCGCATCGTTCATGGACCAGGTCAAGGGCCGGCCGGTCTATCCGGCGCTGTCGGGCAAGACGATGGAGTTCGACGGCGCGGCGAAGTGCGTGGCGGGATGCACATAGGCTGGCTGGCCTGGCGCGAATCCGCGCCGAAACGACCCCCTTGACAACGCTCCCTCCGCGCGTACAATAGGTAACGTAACGGTTACCAAAAAGTGGCCGTTCCCTAAATGGAGAAGGCAGGGCCGCCTAAATGCGTAACCACACAGTTCCTGATAAGCCGGACGAGCGCGATGTCTTCCAGGCCCTTGCCGACCCCACCCGCCGCGCCATCCTGACGCTGCTGCGGCAGGGCAGCCAGCCGGTCAACGGGATCGCCAGCGATTTCCCGATCAGCCGGCCGGCCATCTCCCGGCATCTGCGTATCCTCCGCGAGGCCGACCTCGTCACCGAGATCAAAGTCGGCCGCAACCGTCTCTACGAGCTCAACGCCGGCCCCCTCAAGGACGTCGACGATTGGCTCGCGCACTACCGCCACATGTGGCAGCACCAACTCCGCAACCTCAAACGCTTTGTCGAGCAGAAAGCCAAGGAGCACTGACATGAACGACGCCGCAACATTCAACGACACCATCGTCGTCGAAATCGACATCGACGCGCCGCCCGAGCGCGTGTTCCAGGCGTGGATCGATCCGCAGCAGCGCCTCGCCTGGTGGGGCGACGATCAGACGTACCGCTGCACGAAGCTCGACAGCGATCTCCGGGTCGGCGGAAAGTGGCGCACCGAAGGCAAAGGCAAGGATGGGAATGATTTCACGGTATTTGGCCAATACACACGCGTCGAGCCGCCCATGGCGCTAGCGTTCACCTGGAATCACAACTGGGGCGGCCCCGAGATGCCGGAGACGCACGTGCTCGTCGAGCTGATACCGACATCGTCGGGAACGCACGTGACGGTCACCCACTCCGGGTTCACGACCGCGCCGGAGCGCGATGCGCACAACCAAGGTTGGGGGCGCGTGCTGGGCTGGCTGCAGTCTTACTTGCAACGCAAATGAGGAGCGGCACTCATGGACACACCCTCTCAAACGCACGGCGCCTTCAGCTGGTTTGAACTGACGACCAGCGACCCCAAGGAAGCGCGCAACTTCTACGGCAAGCTGCTCGGTTGGAAATTCCAGGACATGGACATGGGCACGGGAACGTACACGGTGATCAATGTCGGCGAAGGCGGCATCGGCGGCATCACCGCCACGCCACCCAACGCGGCCGGCATGCCGCCGAATTGGGGCGGCTACGTCACCGTCGACAACGTCGACGCGGTCGCCAAGCGCGTGGAGGGCCTGGGCGGGCGCGTGCTCCTCGCACCGATGGACATCGCTACCGTCGGCCGCTTCGCGACGATCATGGATCCGCAGGGCGCGACACTTTCACTCATCACTTACGCCAAGAGGAACTAGACACGATGCGAGGGCGTTTTTCCGAAGCGCGTATCAGAAGCATCCTGCGTGAGGCCGCGGCCGGAACGCCGGCCATGGACCTCTGCTGGAATCACTGCATCAGCCGCTCGACGCTTCGCGCATGGAAGGCGAAGTACGGCGCGGCGATCGACATCAACCCAGGTCGTGACCGGCCGACTGAGGACAGGAGCAACGCATGCGCGACATGAATGTAGAACCGCAAACAGTGGATATCCTGCACAAAGTCGGGATCAAAGAGTCGTCCGTGGATGCTGCCTACAAGGCATTGACCACGATCGACGGCCTTTCCGGCTGGTGGACGAACCACACGCAAGGAGAAACCAGAGTCGGCGGCGTGATCGCGTTCCACTTTGGCGCCGGCGATATCGACATGAAGGTCCTCGAGCTCGATCCCGCCAGGCGCGTGCTATGGCAAGTAGTCGCCGGGCCTGCCGAATGGATCGGCACGACGGTAAGCTTTGATCTCAAACAGCAAGGCGACTGGACCATCGTGCTCTTCAAACACCAGGGCTGGAAGGAGCCGGTGGAGTTCATGCACCACTGCAGCACCAAGTGGGGAGTCTTCCTGTTGAGTTTCAAGTCACTTCTCGAAACCGGTAAGGGCGCCCCCCATCCCGCCGACATCAAGCTCGACATCTGGGAATAGAACCATGACCGACCACATCACCGGAACCCGTGAAGAGTGGCTTGCGGCCCGGCTGGAGCTGCTCAAGGAAGAGAAGGCGCTGACGCGGCGCGGCGACGAACTGGCGAGGCAGCGGCGGGAGTTGCCGTGGGTTCGCATCGACAAGGAATACAAGTTCGAAACCGACGAGGGCACAGCGTCGCTGGCCGGCCTATTCAGAGGACGCTCGCAGCTCCTCGTCTACCACTTCATGTTCGGTCCCAAGTTCAAGGCGGGGTGCCCGTCCTGCTCGTCGATCGCGGACGGCTTCAACGGCTCCGTCGTCCATCTCGTGAATCACGACGTCATGTTCTGGGCGGTGTCGCGGGCTCCGCTCGCCAAGCTGCAGGCGTACAAGCAGCGGATGGGCTGGAGCTTCCCCTGGGCGTCCTCATTCGACAGCGACTTCAACTACGACTTCCAGACGACGCACACCGAGGAGCAGCAGCAATCGGGATCGGTCGAATACAATTTCGGCGCGAGAGACACTCGGGCGACGGCGGCCGGGGAGGTGAGTCCGGTGGCCGCCCAGATCGCAGCCAGTGCTGGAACGGACTGGGCGACGTTCACGCGAGAGATGCCGGGCATGAGCGCGTTCGCGCTCGAGGATGGCGTCGTGTACCACACCTACTCGGCGTACGCGCGCGGGCTGGACGGCCTCTGGGGCATGTACCAGTGGCTCGACCGCGCGCCGCGCGGCCGCAACGAGCAGGGCTTCTGGTGGCGCCGGCACGACGAGTACGACGGGAATTGACCGCTACTTCCCGCAGCTCATCCCCGCCGCCGCGTCCTTGGCCGGCAGGTTCACGTCGAAGTCAAACGTGAACGTCGTCTGGTCGAGCTTGCCGGCGATCTTGCCCGACAGCGTGCCGCCGGGCTTCACCTCTCCGGTCATCTTCTCGACCTTGAAGTCCTTGGGCGCCTCGACCACGCGCTGGATGCCCGCCATCGGCGACTTGGCGTGGTTGGTGTTCAAGTCGATCGACTTCACCGCCGCCGCGGAGGCCGTCTCCTTGCCTCCGCCCGGGCAGAACATGATGATGGCTAGCGTCCGCTGCTTGCCACCTTTCGCGGCATCGGCGTAGGACGACGTCTGGAAGCCCTCCGTTTCCTGCGGCGTGATGGGATCCTCGTTGAACCAGATCGCAACACTGTGCGAATCGCCGTACAGCGACGCCACGCAGTTGGTCGCCGCGAATCTCTCGCCGCCCATCACGCCGGTCGCCGAGCATCGTGTCTTCACCGGAGCGCGTGCTGCAGCCGCTGCGCTCGGTGCCGAACCCGCAGCGACAGTGCTGCCCGGCATCGGCTGGCCGACCTTCCAGGCATCGGCCAACGCGATGGCCTTCCGTCTTTCCTCCGGCGTGAGCGGCTTCGCGATTTCGTTCCGGTAGTCGATGTTCTCCTTGTCGCCGTTGCGCGCGGCGATCGTGGCATTGGCGAGCGCGATGACGTCATCCTTGGCCACGCCCTGGCCGGTGTGATAGACGACGCCCAGCTTGAACTGCGCGTCCGCATTGCCCTGAACCGCTGACTTGCGCCACCAGTCGATCGCCTGCGCGTAGTCCTTCGCAACACCCTGGCCTTTGGCGTACAACAGTCCCAGGTTGTACTGCGCTTGCGCATCGCCTGCCGCGGCCGCCTTTCGGAACCATGCGGCGGCTTGCACATAATCCTGCTTCACACCGTCGCCGGTCGCATAGACGTATCCCAGCTCCTGCTGCGCGTCGACGTGGTCTTGCGCCGCTGCCTTGCGGATCCAGGCGATGCCCTGCGCCGGGTCCTTCGGATACCCGTTGCCGAACTCGTACATCCGCCCGATCCGATATTGGGCTTCAGGGTCCCCGCGCTCCGCCAGCGGGCGATATTCGTTTGCCGCGGTGACGTAGTCCTTCCTGGCCAGCGCTTCATAGCCTTCCTTGAGGCCGGCGACGGCGACGGCGGAGCACAGCAAGGCTGAGAGGGCGAGCAGGGCGCGCAGTCGCATGACTCCTCCTCCATGATGGTCGTGAAGGCAGTCTTGCATAGACGCCACAAAAGTTGAAGCTCTCTGCACGGTTGTCGGCTCAAGAAACGGGCAAGTCGGCGCGTTAGCAGGTATCTTTCGGGAATGAGCCCATACCGATCGATCTTCAGTCCCGCCACGACGCAGGAGCGGCGTGACAACTTCGAGGACTACTGGATCTACAGTCAGGATCATGCGGGCGAAATCCTCGAAGGCGAGAAGAACCTGACGCGCAAGAAGGAGGCACTCGGGCAATTCCAGGCCCGGTCGATCCGGACCCGCAAGCCGCTGGCCGATCCGGAAAGCTTCTACCGGAACTACGTCAAGATGGTGGACGATCCGCGGAGCCTCGACCGCAAGACGCTGCTGCTTACCTTTCTCTACAAGTTCGCCCGGCACGAGTGGGCCGGAATCACCGCCGTCTGGGACGGCATCCCGAGCATGGCGCGCTCGAGGTCGACGACCGAAAAGATCAGCCGCTATCACCTCTGCGAGGAGTTCTGCCATATCCGGCTGTTCCACGAGATGTTCCGCACGTTCCGGCTCGACCGGATCGAATGGATTCCGCTGGGCAAGTGGATGGGCCGCGTCTACCGGTACTTGCCGAAGTTTCCCGGAGTCGGTCATGTCGCCGCCGGCCTTCGTGAGCGAGCTCATGGGGTTGACGCTGTACCGGCACCTTGATCGGCTGCTGGACGAGATCCTCGCCGACGAGCCGGAGGCGCGCGACCACATACGCGCCATGCTGCGCGAGATCATGATCGACGAACTCGCCCATACGGGGCAGCGCCGCAATTTCATCGGCCCGATCGGCATGGCCGTCTCCCGGCGCATGATCGTGCCCATGTTCCGGATGTTCTACCGGGACCTCCCCGAGTCCGAGTATCTGCTCGACGTGGACAAGATGATCGAGGAGGCCGCCGCGTTCGACTACAGCGCGATGACGCCGGACGTGATCGCGTCGAGCTGGGTCCCGTCCTACTGCCGCGACTCGTAGCCTATTGGATCCGCCCCGTATCGCCGGCGTAACGGATGATGCCAAGGCGATAGTCGGGCGCCGTCGGTGAACGCAGGGCCCAGAAATGCAACGTGGCCGTCACGCCCTCGCCGGGGCCGAGGGTGAGGCCGTCCTTGGGCGACAGCCACAAGTAATACACCGGTCGGCCGGGCGGAAATCCAAACAGCCACCCATCCTTGGGCAGGTCTTGCACGGTGAGGTTGAGCCTCCCGATCAGCGGCCAGTCGGACGCGTTGGTGATAGTGATCGTCTGCGCGTATACCGGAGTCTTCTGACGTGATGTCAGGTTGGCATCGAACTCCAGCGGCGATCTCTCGAAGGTCGCCCGCGCCGTGAGGTCCTGCGGCGGAAGCGGGTGCGCAGGATCTTCGACGACGAAATTGACAAACGTCTTTGCGCCTCCGTTGGTTGCGCTCACCGAGGCCGTGCCGAAACCGATGGCTTTGGCGTTGCCCTCCGCGTCGACGACAATCACGTGCGGGTCGCTGGAGGCGTAAACGGTACCTGTCGCGGATGACGAGAGATCGTAGGTACCGCCACCCGGATAGTTCCCGGTAATGTAAATTTGCCTTGTCACTCCGACCGAAGAAACGGGTTGGTAGGCGCTACTTGGACGAAGGCTTTGCGGTGCCATCGCGGGCCGGACGACGATTGTCACGATGGGGCCGTTGAAAGGGCTTCCTTTTAAGTCGATGGCACCGACCGTCAATTCCCCCCTTCCGGCGAAATCGTGAGGGATGACGAATTTGCCGCGGTAGGTGACTCCGTCAGCGTCCCGCGTGAGCTGAAGCACACCCGCTCCCCGCAGGCCCACTCCGGCGTAGATAGCTGCGAGCGGCACCGTGGCCCGCACGACAAGGTTTGCGGTATCCCCGGGTGCGAAGCGCTGACCCTCGGTGGGCGAAACGAATTGCAGCCGGGCATCACCCTTGCCGGGGGCCGGGCTCTGCCCCGCAGCGACGACGCAGAATAAAAGTCCGATCCAGGCAAGCGAGTACGCCGCGATTTCCGCACGTAAGGCGACCGGACGCCCAGCGATGCTCATCACCGGCTTCTCCCGAGTAGCCGACCGCGCCGATTGTCGCTCGGTTTCCGTTGGATTGCTAACGCACGCAGCCGTGCAGGAACAGGCCCGCCACCTTGCGCGGCCACTCGCGCAACTCGCGCGCGGTCATCGGTGCGCCGAGACCCATCGCACGGCGCTGCGGAAGTGCCACCACCATCTGCAGGAACTGCTGCGCGGCGAACCGGCTGTCGTCTATTTCGAGCCGCTTTGATTTCACCTCGCGCTCGAGCACGCCCGCGATGAGCGCGGTCGCTTCCTCGGCTGCGCCTTCGTTGGCGAGAACGCGCGCGAGTTCGGGAAAGCGCGCCGACTCGGCGACGATCAATCGATGCAGCGCGATTGCCTGCGGTGATAGCGCGGCATGCAGAATGAGCGCTGCGAGCCGCTCGAGTATTGTCTCGAGGTCGGCGCCTTCGATCAGCGGAATGTTGGCGGCGGGTCGCAGCCGCTGGATGATGCGATGAACGACCGCGGCGAACAGCGCCTCCTTGTCCGGGAAGCGTGCATAGAAAGTGCGCTTGGACATGCGCAGGCGCTGCGCCACGGCCTCGATGCTGGTGGCACCGAAGCCGTGGGCGAGAAACATCTCGGTCGCCGCGTCCAGGATCAGCTCGCCCAACTGCTCGGACGCTGCGCGTGACGGGCGCCCTCCCCGGCGCACCTGCGGCATTTTTGGATCAGCTATTCAGGCGGCGGCGCGCTCAGCGGGCGTAATCGGAAGGGTAGGCCGCCTGTGCCACGACGCGCGGGCGATAGTAGGTGGTGGTGGCGGGCGGATAGTTGGCCGGCGCGTTGTACGTCGCGGGCGGCGGGTAATACCGCTGTGGCTGCGGCGCGTATACAGGGGCGGGCGGCGGATTGTTGTAGTACTGCTGCGGCGCTTGCTGTGCGTAATAGCCTGGAGGAGCCCCGGCGTCGCTGCCGTATGACGGCGCGTATTGGGGCTGCGGCGCGCTGTAACCCTGCGGGGGGTAATACTGTTGCGGCGCGTAATTCGGCTGCGGTGCGTAATTCGGCTGCGGTGCGTAGTAGGGCTGCGGCGCGTAATACGGCTGCGGCGCGTAGTAGGGTGCCGGCGCGTAGTAGGGCGCACTGGCCACCGCATTGCCGAAGGCCACGAAGGGTGCCGCGATCACCGCCGCCGCGGTGCCGACGATCGCCGCTGCGGCCGCCGCAGGCCACCATATGCCGCCACGCCAGTAACCGCCGCCGCCGTGGTAACCACCACCGCCCCCATGCCAATAAGCGCCGTGGTTGCCGCCGGCGTGATACGCGGGTGCGTGGTACGAACCGCCATGCGACCATTGCGGACCGCTGGCGAACGCGGACGACACGGGGGCGATCACGAGTGCGCTCGCGATGAGGCCGACCGATACGACTCGAGATGGGGTCATGGCGCTTCCTTCCTAAGGGGCGGGCAAAGATGCCCGCTGACCCTAGGCTAGCAGGGCGCCAGGCAAAACGCAACGGTACCGTTGCGTTTGGTTACAAAGTAGGTCAAAAGCCGTAGAGGCGCGCCGGATTGTCGACCAGGATCCGCTTACGCGCGGCCTCGTCGGGTGCCCAGTCGAGCAGCAGGTCGAGCATGTTCGCGTTGGAGGGCACCACCTTCTGGCCTGGGTGCGGCCAGTTGCTCGCCCACACGCAGCGCTCCGGGTTGTGCCTGGCCAGCGCGCGCGCTAGCACGCTCACGTCCTCGTAGCGCGGCGCGCCGGTCTTCGACGTTTCGTACGGCGCCGACAGCTTCACCCAGACGCGACCTGTGTCGAGCAGCCGCAGCAGCGTCTGGAACCCGGGATGCTCCGGCGGCACGGGCTCCAGGAACTTGCCGTTGTGGTCGATGACGACGTCGGTGGGCAAGTCGCGCAGCAGCGCTTCGTACTTCGGCAGCTCGCGCCCGTCCGGCTGAACCTGCACGTGCCAGCCAAGTTCCGCAACGCGCGCGGCGATCTTCGGCACATCGTCCCACGCCACGAACGGATTGGGGAGCACGTAGCAGCGCGCGCCGCGGATACCGGCCGCGTGCAGCCGCAGCAAATCGGAGTCGAGAATGTTGGACGCGATGATCGCGATCCCGCGTGCCTGCGGTCCCAAGTCCGCGATGGCCTCGACCGTGCAGCGATTGTCAAGTCCGTACGCATTGGGCTGGACCACGACGACGCGTTCGAGACCGAGTTCGCGCTGGACCTGCTTGTAGTCGACGGTCAAGCCCTTCGGCGGCGGCACGGTCCATCTCGGATCGACCGGGTAGCGGTCGTCGTAGATGTGCATGTGGCAGTCGCACGAACCGGCAGGGATTTTGAGCATCAGCGAGCGATTCGCGCGTTATATGGGACGGAAGCATACGCTCGCCATGCGGGCGGCGCTCTCCCCTCACCGAGGCTGGCGGTTCGTAGGCGATGGGGCTGCACCGATCCATGCGTCTGGGTCATCATGGTGCACGTACTGGCAGGAAGACTTGGCCGCATCACATCCGGGCAGTGGAACCGGGTTGCAGGTAGTGTACAGACCGTTCGTTCAAAGCGCAGAGACATGGTTGGCATGACATGTGCTGATGAAGGTACTGGATTCGGCAGCCATTTTGGAGATTGCGCTTGGACTTGCCCGGGACATTGTCTCCAGTTGACACCGCGGTGCCCAATCGCCCAAACGAGAGAGTGGCGGGCGCGGACCCGTCACCTGCCATTCCGCAGGACGATCCCATCGAGGCGCAGCGGATCCTGTGCCTTGCGACCACGCTGCTCGTTCGGGAGGGGCCGCACGAACTGGCGCAACTCGACGAACTGTTCGCGCTGGATCGGCAGGGACAGTCGGTAAGCAAACTGTTGCTCACCCGATACATCGAGGGCGATGGCAGATTGCGCGCTTTCGACTGGAGGGCTTGGCAAGCCGCGATCCGCCTTTGCCAGGCTTTCTATCAGGCCCATGAGCATTTCATTCATCACATTCGAAGCACGAACGACTCGAACTGGACCGGATATGAGCCTTTGGTACTGGTCCAGATGTTTCATCACAGAAAGGTCGAGTTTTTGCTGCGGTTCCTCCGCTACAAGAAGCGCAATGCCGGACAGTGGAGGGATTTGCACGCGATGTATCTTGCGTCCCCGGACGCGGGCCTGTCGCACCGCCCCGAGGCGCACGCTGAGTCGGATCCGGTCAATGGCACTGCCGGAAAGCTGAAGCAGCAGTATTTGCAGATTCTATTGTTGGAGGCCATGAACAGCGGTCAGTTCTCGCCTCGCGAGGCGTGGTGGGCGCACCGCTGGTTCGCGCGTTGGTGCAGCGGGCCCGGCCTGCAGCTGACGAGGATCGGTGGCGGCCGCCAGGAAAATCTGAGTGGATTCGCGGTCGATCCGAGCGGTTCAGACGGACTCAAACGGGTGCCGGTGATCGCGGACGATCTCCTCTATCTCGATTCGTCACCTTTGTGCGCAATGATCGACCAGGAAGTTGCATCGTTGCGCGAAGGTGCAGCGCCTCTGCTGGGTATGTCCGCAGCGGTTCGCGTCGGGCAGCTGGCGCTGCTCAACAAACTTGCGTTCCTCTTTGCCCCGACCGCTCCCGACTTCGCGCGTCGCGGGGAGCGCAAGGCGGTGGATTTAACCGTCCAGGCCATCGCGGGTTTTCCCTTCATCGTGGACGAGTTGCGGAAGGAAAAGCAAAGACAGTCCGGCGGTTCGCCACAAAGTGCGACGCCGGGTGGCGAAATCACCGTCTCGTCCTTCGGCGTGCAGACTCAATCGCGGATCTTTGCCGGAAGCGACGACAACGGTCCGGCATCGCTATCGATGACAGCCCTGTTAGCCGCCATTCCCCAGACATGGCAGGTGAAAGACCGGAGTGACTCGGGGTGTCGCATGCGTGGCCAGGTTGACAACCTGAATCGCGTGATACCCGGCTCGTTGATTGCCATTCGCGATAGCGCGACGGCGCCTTGGATCGTATCGGTAGTGCGGCGGTTCAGGCGGCTCATGGTGGACCACGTCGAGATTGGCGTGGAGCACCTCGGCCGTAAACCACGCTACGTCAAACTAGTAGCCGACAGCGATCACAGTCTGGCCCCGAATGTGGCGTCCGACACGGTATCCCGATGTTTCGCCGCGCTTTACCTGCCGCCGAGCGACAAGTTCCCGATCATGCCGATCAAGACGCTCTTGCTACCGGCACGCGAATTCAGGGCTGGCAGTGTGGTGACCCTGCTTTCATCCAACGCAACCTACCGGATGCGTCTGAACGAGCCGCTTCAACAGCAGTTCGAGTTCGTGCTGACGTCATTTTCGGTGGTCGAAAAGTCAGGACCTCAGGCTTCCACGATTCGCTGAACGAGCGAGGCCATGAACTAGCCGGACGGTCTCAGTTCAGGACGTTCGTTGCCACCCCTTGCCGCTGCGAGAGCGTCGCCTGTCCGAAGTCTTTGCTATTGAGTTTCCGCGATAGCATAGTAAGGATGTCGGGCACGTGTCCGGTTTCGGCCGGAGGCGTGGCGACGCGCCGCCAACCAACACATGAGCCCTGAGCACAAGCGACTGACGTATGCGCTGCTGCTCTCGCTGCTCATCCACGCCTTCCTGTTGAGCCTGATTTTCGGTGGCCAGGGATTGTGGCGTCCCGGCATCGGCATCCCCTGGCTGGATCGACGCATAGAGGTACCCGATCTGCGTGTTGTCGTCGTTACGCCAGAGGTCGCAGCGCCGGAGCCGACGGACACGCAGGTTGCGGAACCGCCACCGCCGGCACCGGTCGAGCAACCTGTTGCCAGTGCGCCGGCGCCGTCGCCGCCCGTGTCCCGCGCGCCGACCCCGCGTCAGACTGTCGCGACGATTGCGCCGAAGGCCCCGAGGACAGCGGCTAATCCAAGGACAAGCGCCGCGGCCAGTGCGGCCCCGGCGCAAACGCCTTTGCAGGGCGATCGGCCGGGTGACACGGCGCCCCCGCCGATCCCAAAGCCGCCCGTGATCGCCTTGACGAAGACCGACGAGCCCACGTGGGTCGTGCCCGCCCCTCCACTGATCCCAATGCCCGTCATTCCGCCAGCGCCACGCCTCTCGATTCCGGATATCGCGATGCCGTCGTTCCGAGATGCTGGTGACGCAACGCGCGCGCGAAACGAACAGGAGGCGGCGGAACGAGCCGTTGAATTGGCCAAGGCTCAAGCTTCCATGCGCGAGGCGCAACGGCAGGCGGAGCAGTTGGAGGCAGCGCGGCGGGACTCTGCCCGTCAGGAAGCGGCGCTGGTCGAGAGCGCGCGGCAGGAAGCAGCGCGGCAGGAAGCAGCGCGGCAAGAAGCAGCGCGACAGGAAGCAGCACGGCAGGAAGCAGCGCGGCGGGAAGCAGCGCGGCAGGAGGCAGCGCGGCAAGAAGCAGCGCGGCAAGAAGCAGCGCGGCAAGAAGCAGCGCGGCAGGAAGCAGCACGGCAGGAAGCAGCACGGCAGGAAGCAGCACGGCAGGAAGCGGCAAAGGCCGAGGCCGCACGAGAAGAGAAGCTTCGGGCGATAGGACGACAGCTGGACGAGGAGGCCGCGCGGCGTGACGCTGCAACGACTGCTTCGGGCCCGTCATCTACGCTGCCACTCTCGTTGAGCAGCGCACGTCGATACAGGCTATGGGGTCGCACTGACCCCAACGCGGAACTCATCCTGTACGCAGAAGCCTGGGCCCGGAAGATCCAGATGAACATGACGCTCGACACGGTCCGCGAATCGGCGAAGCTAGCCTCACGCCGATCCCCTCGTGACGGTGGCCATTCGCAGCGACGGCTCGGTGGAGTCGGTGACCATCGTCCAATCCAGCGGCGTGCCGGCGCTCGACGAAGCGATACGACGCGTCGTGGAGAGCCAGAAGCCTTACCAGGCGTTCCCGCCGGCCCTGGCCCGCGACTACGACGTGATCGAGATCCGCCGAACCTGGTACTTCGACGTGGCGATCCGGCTGTACTGATGGAACAGTGGCAGGCGACCGCGCTGCAACGCATTCCCAATTCACAAGTTGCGCGGCGGGGCCATCGGCCTATCCGGGCACTCACCGCTTACCGGCAGGCGCTGATCGGCAGGGCTGCGTTCGGCACCGTACAGACCGCGGTCTCATGTCCGCGTAGGTTCGCTTTAACGGTTTCGATTCGGAAACGTCAAGTGATGTGCATCGGCCGGCCGTAGCGATTGTCGGCGCCTGTGGAGTTTCGTTCGGATTCCCGGATTCGCCAGGTATGGCGCGACGGCCGTTAATTTGGCGTACTCATTGCCAAAGCGGCTCTATTTTTTCCTCTATTTGCTTACGAACCTATATGAAGACCTTGCTTGCTTTGATGGCTGGTACGGTGTCCCTACTTTCCGGCGGCCTTGCTTTGGCGCAGGACGGAGGAATGATGAATGGTGGCGGGTGGGGTGGCGGCTGGATGGGTGGATACGGCGGCATGGGCGGATACGGCGCGATACTGGTCCCGATACTGTTTGTCGTCGTGGTTGCCGGCCTCGTGGTGTGGGTTGTCAAGCAAAAGGGAAAGTGAACGAAAGGCATCGATCCTTCTTTACCTGAATGGAGTTTAACCATGAAACGCATGAACATCCGAAAGACGTTGGGCGCCGCCGTATTGATAGCCGGAACAGTTGTGGGAGCAAGCGCGCTGGCTGATCCACCGCAAGATGCCTACGGCCATGGCTGCGGCATGGGCGGCTACGGCATGGGCGGCGACGGCATGATGGGCGGTTACGGCATGGGCCCCGGCATGATGGACGGCCAGGGCCGCGGCCTTGGCATGGGGTCCGGCATGATGGGTGGCTACGGCGGGCAAGCAGATCTGCATCTTACGGCGGAGCAGCGCAGCAAGATCGCCAAGATCCAGGACAACGTACGCCGCAAACACTGGGACCTGATGGGCAAGATGCAGGATGAGCAGTCGCAGATTAGGGAGCAGTTCAACGCGGAACCGCGCGATGACGCGGCGCTAGGCAAGAGCTATCGGAAGATGCTGGAACTTCGGCAGCAGATGTTTGAATCTTCCCTCGCCGCCCAGAAGGAGATGGATGCCGTACTCACCGCGGAACAGCGCGAAAAGATGAGACACGGTTGATATGAAAGTTGGGCCGTATCAAATGAAATTGCGGCGCACGACCTCTATTTCCACGTCGCAGTAGGAGTCGATTCATGTACGGATTCAGCACGCAGCTAAAGCTATCGTTCGATACCGCAGTTGCGAAAGTCACCGAGGCTCTGAAGACGGAAGGGTTCGGTGTGCTCACGGATATTGATGTCAAGGCGACGTTGAAGGCCAAGCTCAATATCGAAGGTCGGCGGTATCGCATACTTGGCGCGTGCAACCCGCCGCTCGCACACCGTGCGATTGAGGCCGACCCCGACATCGGCTTGTTGCTACCTTGCAATGTGGTCGTGCGCGAAGAAGTGGATGGAACCATAACGGTTGCGTTCATGGACCCCGAGGCGGTTTTGAAACTGGTCGACGAACCGGGAGTGCAGGCCATTGGCAAGGAAGTAGGGGCACTTCTGCGCCGGGTCTGCGCGAGCCTCGGAGCGGGACGCCGGACTCCGTGACGGGGTCCCCCGCGCAGACCGCGGTGGCGTCAAACGCCGCCCGGCCGTTGCAGACTGGCGAGGCATGAAAAAGAGGGCAGAAAATCTGCCCTCTTAGGTAAAGCCGAAGCACTCAAACCGTGGGATCTAATCCCAACTCAACGCGCCACCCGTCTGATACTCAATCACCCGCGTCTCGAAGAAGTTCTTCTCCTTCTTGAGATCGATCATCTCCGCCATCCACGGGAACGGGTTGTCGGCCTTCTCGAACAACGGATCCAGGCCGATTTGCTGGCACCGGCGATTGGCGATGAAGCGCAGGTACTCCTTGAACATCGGCGCGTTCAAGCCCAGCACGCCGCGCGGCATCGTGTCCTCGGCGTAGCGGTACTCGAGCTCGACGCCCTTTTGCATCAGCGCGGCGATCTCGGCCTTGAACTCGTTGGTCCAGAGATGCGGGTTCTCCATCTTGATCGTGTTGATCAGGTCGATTCCGAAATTGCAGTGCATCGACTCGTCGCGCAGGATGTACTGGTACTGCTCGGACGAGCCCGTCATCTTGTTCTGGCGGCCCATCGCCAGGATCTGCACGAAGCCCACGTAGAAGAAGAGGCCCTCCATGATGCAGGCGAAGACGATCAGGCTCTTGAGCAGCGCCTGGTCGGCTTCCGGCGTGCCGGTCTTGAACGTCGGGTCGGTGAGCACGTTGATGAACGGGATCAGGAAGTCGTCCTTGTCCTTGATCGACTGGATCTCGTGGTACGCGTTGAAGATCTCGCCTTCGTTGAGCCCCAGGCTCTCCGTGATGTACTGATAGGCGTGCGTGTGGATCGCCTCCTCGAACGCCTGGCGCAGCAGGTACTGCCGGCACTCGGGCGCGGTGATGTGGCGATACGTGCCGAGCACGATGTTGTTGGCGGCGAGCGAATCGGCGGTGACGAAGAAGCCCAGGTTGCGCTTGACGATCAGCCGCTCGTCGTCGGTCAGACCGTTGGGGTTCTTCCACAGCTCGATGTCGCGCTGCATGTTGATCTCTTGCGGCATCCAGTGGTTGGCGCAGCCGGCCAGGTACTTGTCCCACGCCCAGCGGTACTTGAACGGGACCAGCTGGTTGACGTCGGCCGAGCCGTTGATGACGCGCTTGTCCTCGAGCCGTACGCGGTGGAAATTCTCCGGCGAGGCTTCCTTTTCCACGTCGATGTCGTGCACCGGCTCGCGCGAGAGTATCCCGCCCGTCACCTGGGCGCGGATGGTCTCCGGCGTGCGTGGCGCCAGCGGCGGTTGGCCGGGCGTGGCTGCGAAATCGTCGTCGAAACTGAGCATGTTGCGTCTCCTGAATCTCTCTTCTTATTTGGGGTCGATCCCATTGAATTTCAGCCTTCCAGCCCTCTTTTTTGCGGGGGCAAAGCCCTGTGGCGCGCGGCCGGCGCCACCGGATTTACCACCGCGACAGGGTAGGGAAGGGTCGTCGCTAGTTCATTGCTTTCAGCCGCTCGTACAGGAACTCGGGGGCGAAATCGGCGCCATCGAGCCATGCGATCGAAGCGAGCCCGTAGTCCAGATAAAAGCGCGAAAACGTGTCGCGGTCGCGCAGCGCCGTATGAGCGTCGCCGTAGAGTTCGTCCGCGAGATCCACCACGCCTTTGCGTCCATCGTTGAATTCCAGCCAGACCTTGTAATCACCGAGATACCGCGCCTCAATCACATGCCGGGGTGCGTACTCATATCGGGCCAACTGGGACCTCTCTTTCGCGATGTGGACGAAGTTATTGCTATGCCGGCAGCCCGGCCTCCGGAAAATGGGGCGCGCGGATGGGCTCGCGCGCCTCCAGAGATCAACGTCCTGCTTCGGATGCGTGGTCGCTGTCGTTCTCCACACACCCTGGCCGACACGTTCGTCGGCCCCTTCGGCTTCGCTTCCCTCACGTCCTAAGGCGCCATCGCGGGCGCTTCCTGTCTGGGTGGTCGCGGGGTGTTGCCATTCCGGCGCGCCGCGGGCGTTCTTGTTGCCGCCGCTGCTGTCGCGCGTACCGGTCACCGAATTCTTCGTATTTCGCTACTCCTATGTTGGCTACCGCGCGTCGAACCCGAGGAGATCCAGCGACGGCTCCCGGTCGTCCGACGTTTCGAACAAGCCACCCAAGGTCATCCAACGGTCGTAATCCCGTTGCGACCAGTTGCAGGTGGGCCGGTAGTAACTGACGAGGACACTTTCGGTAAATTCCCTCTCCGACCGATTCGCATAGGGCATCGGGTAGAAGGAAATGAACAAGCCATTCATCGACCCGGGATGTCCCACCCAACGCACAAACGCGGGGTGTTGCGTCCGGATGTGCCGCTCATAAAAGTCGTGGGTCTGCCCGAAATAGATGGGCTGCAGCGTGGTCGGTGTCCACAGCGCGTTGGGAACCTGGATCGCGTACACGCCGCCGCCTCGCGGCGTCACCGCGCCCCGGTAAGGAACGGGCGAACTGAAGTGATAGCCGTGATAGTTGATCGAGCTCATGGTGGATCGCTTGCGGCCTTAAGCCTACTGGCACGCCTCGCACGTCGGATCATTGATCAGGCACATCTTGGCTTCGGCTTCGGCCGCCGCCGGGGACCTGGTCGACGCGACGGAGCCCAATGAGCCCGCGGCCGCACCCATGTGCGCACCCGACGACGACACGGCGTTCAAGTTCGCCGCCCTTGCCGGTCGACTTCTCCGCGGACGTGGCTGCCAGCGTGCGCAGGTAGTACGTGGTCTTGAGGCCGCGCACCCATGCCAGCTTGTACGTTTCATCGAGCTTCTTGCCCGACGCACCGGCCATGTAGATGTTCAGGCTCTGCGCCTGGTCGATCCACTTCTGGCGGCGTGCACCCGCTTCGATGATCCACTTGGTGTCGACTTCGAACGCCGTCGCATAGAGTTCGCGGAATTCGGCCGGCACGCGATCGATCTTGGCCAGCGACCCGTCGAAATACTTGAGATCGGCGACCATCACTTCGTCCCACAGGCCCAGTTCCTTCAGGTCGCGGACGAGCTGCTCGTTGACGACGGTGAACTCGCCGGACAGGTTCGACTTGACATAGATGTTCTGGTACTCGGGTTCGATGGACGCCGCCACACCGATGATGTTCGAGATGGTCGCCGTGGGCGCAATGGCCACGCAGTTCGAATTGCGCATCCCGTGCTCCTTGATGCGCGCGCGCAGCTTGCCCCAGTCCATGCCGGACGAATCGTCGATCTCGACATAGCCGCCGCGCTCTTCCTTGAGGAGCTTCAGCGAATCCTGCGGCATGATGCCGCGGTCCCACAGGCTGCCCGGATACGACGAGTACTGGCCGCGCTCTTCGGCCAACTCGGTGGAGGCCCAGTACGCGTGGTAGCACACCGCTTCCATCGAGCGGTCGGCGAACTCGACGGCCGCCGGCGACGCGTACGGCGTGCGCGTCAGGTGCAGGCAATCCTGGAAGCCCATGATGCCCAGCCCGACCGGACGGTGCTTGAGATTCGAGTTGCGCGCCTTGGCCACCGCGTAATAGTTGATGTCGATGACGTTGTCCAGCATGCGCATCGCCGTGGTGATCGTGCGTTTCAGCTTCTCCTGGTCGAGCGCCCAGCCGATCTTGCCCTGAGTCGGTCTTGACCATGTGCGCGAGCATGTTCACCGAGCCCAGGTTGCACACGGCAATTTCGGTGTCGCTGGTGTTGAGCGTGATCTCGGTGCACAGGTTGGAGCTGTGCACGGTGCCGACGTGCGACTGTGGCGAGCGGACGTTGCACGCATCCTTGAACGTGATCCACGGATGGCCCGTCTCGAACAGCATCGACAGCATCTTCCGCCACAGGTTGACGGCGGGCACCTTCTTGAAGAGCTTCAGTTCGCCGCGTGCGACCTTGTCCTCGTGGCGCTTGTACGTTTCCTCGAACGCGTGGCCCCACTTGTCGTGCAGGTCGGGCGTGTCCGACGGCGAGAACAGCGTCCAGTCGCCGCCTTCCATCACGCGCTTCATGAAGAGGTCCGGAATCCAGTTCGCGGTGTTCATGTCGTGCGTGCGGCGGCGGTCGTCGCCGGTGTTCTTGCGCAGTTCGAGGAATTCCTCGATGTCCAGGTGCCACGACTCCAGGTACGTGCACACGGCGCCCTTGCGCTTGCCGCCCTGGTTGACGGCCACCGCCGTGTCGTTCACGACCTTCAGGAACGGCACGACGCCCTGCGACTTGCCGTTGGTCCCTTTGATATGCGAGCCCATCGCGCGCACGTTGGTCCAGTCGTTGCCCAGGCCGCCGGCAAACTTGGACAGCAGCGCGTTTTCCTTGATGGCCTCGTAGATGCCGTCGAGATCGTCAGACACCGTGGTCAGGTAGCACGACGACAGTTGCGACCGATGCGTGCCGGAGTTGAACAGCGTGGGCGTGCTCGACATGAAGTCGAACGTGGAGAGCACGTTGTAGAACTCGATCGCGCGGGCTTCGCGGTTGACTTCGTTCAACGCGAGGCCCATCGCGACGCGCATGAAGAAGCATTGCGGGAGTTCAAAGCGGCGACCGCCGACGTACTGGTCGACGAGGAAATAGCGGTCGTAAAGCGTTTGCAGGCCGAGGTAGCCGAACTGCGTGTCGCGCTCGGGCTTCAACGCTTCGCCCAGCTTCTTCATGTCGAATTGCAGCAGCGCCTCGTTCAGGAGGCCGATCTTCACTCCGTGCTTGACGAAGCGCGGGAAGTATTCCGGATACTTGGCCGCCATGTCGTGCTGCGCGGCTTCCTCGCCTAGCGCTTCGAAGCGCAATGCATCGAGCAGCAGGCGCGCGGTGACGTACGAGTACGCCGGATCCTTTTCGATCAGCGCGCGCGCGGAGAGCACGACACCCTTGCGCACTTCCTCGACGGCCACGCCTTCGTACAGGTCCTTCAACGTCGCCTTCAGGATGCGATCGGGCTCGACGTCGGGCAGGCCCTCGCACGATTCCTTGATGAGGAGCGTCAGTCGCTCCATGTCGAGCGGCTTCTTGACGCCGTTGTCGGTGACGTGCAGCACGACTTCGGCGAGCTTGCCCTTCGCGGCCGTCTTGGCGTGCGCGCGCTCCTGCGAACGGCGCTCGCGATACAGGACGTAGGCGCGCGCGACTTCGTGTTCGCCGCCGCGCATCAATTGCAGTTCGACCTGGTCCTGGATTTCCTCGATGTGGATGGCGCCGCCTTCGGGCTTGCGCTTGACCAACGCCGCGACGACGCCGTCGGTGAGCTTGGTCACCTCTTCACGCACGCGCGCCGATGCCGCGCCCTGGCCGCCGTTGATGGCGAGGAACGCCTTGGTCATCGCGATGGTGATCTTGGACGGCTCGAACGCCACTACGGACCCATTGCGGCGGATCACCTTGTACTGCGAAAAGCGGGGGTCCGCGCCGTTACTGACCGGACTGCCAGGTTCTCCCACGATCAAGTCCCGCGGTGGTGCCGAAGCCGGGTTGGTAGAGGGAGCGCTGGCGGTCTGCATGAGGTGTTTCTCCTGTACGTTTCTTGTCGTTGTGTCGTGTTCGCGCACGTTTTCGCGGAGGACTGGCGTTTGTCGCAAACGCCCGTCCGGCGCGGCTTTCCGAGGGGTGGCCGTTTTTTCGTGGGCGGGCTCGCCCCGTGGCTGGGGGCTTGTCCGGGTGGCGCCATCGGAATGTGCTTGTAAATCAGAATCTACTATATCTTGTGTTCAAGTGGCTACTCAACACCAAGCATAGTGGGTTGAGCCAGCCGCTGCAAGGATTTTTTGTGCACAGGAAAGGGGCGCAAAAAGGACAGCCAAAACAGCCTTCTGCGGCCATTCCGACGGCATATCCCGGAGGAATCCACCGTCTGTCCACCGACTTGTCCACCACATCGACAGCCGACGAACGGTTACACCGACGTTGCAGTTTTGCGACAGGCGGTTGTCGTGTTGCTGTGCAATATCGCTACGTCATGAAGCCCAGGTTGGTGTTCGCGAACGAGCCGAGATTCGGGAACACATAGGGCAGGTCGGCATCGGCGATGCCGAACCAGCGCGCGAGCGTAGCGCCGTACTGCTCAATCGATGTCGACGGGATCCAGCGGCCATCTCCGCCGAGGTCGTCGGGGCCGTTCAACACCGGCGTCGCCGGCTTGCCATAGAAGTCGCCCCCGCGAACCGCGTCGCCGATCACGAATGCGTAATTGCCCCAGCCGTGATCGGTGCCCTGGTTGCTCGCTGGCTTGAACGTGCGGCCGAACTCGGACAGCGTGAACGTCGTGACGCTGTTGGCGACGTTGAGCGCCGTCGACGCGTCCTCGAAAGCCTTGACCGCCTGCGAGAGGTCACCGAGCAGGCGGCCTTGATCGGCCGCCTGATTGCCGTGCGTGTCATAGCTCCCTTGCTCCAAAAAGAACACCTGCCGCTTCAACTGCGTCCGTGCGCGCGCCTCGATCACCTTGGCAACGGTCTGCAGTTGCCGCGAGATGCTCGTGTCGAGGCCGGCGAAGAACGGCGTCACGGCCGATGCCTGGTTCTGCATGATCGGGAACACGACCGACGAAGCGGCCAAACCCTCCTCGGCAAGCATCTGCGCGACGTTGTCGTAGATGTTCGAGCGGCTCCGGACGAGGATTCGGCGCAGCGCGGCATCGCGAAGTCCATCGAACTGGTAGTCGAAGTCGGTCGGGCCGCTGTCGTGGAGCGTGAAGCCCTGACTTTCCGGTACGGTCAACGGAATCGACGTGCGACCCGCCGCGAAGGTCTGCATGCCCGCGATCGTTATCAGTGGCGGGAATAACACCCCGCTATTCACTGGGTCGAGCAGGTCGGCGATGCGGCCGCCCCACCCGACGCGGGTAAATTCCGTGGCATCGCCGCTCTGGACTGAGAGTGTCTGATCGCTGTGCGAGAAGAGGTTTGCCGGGCGCGGCGCGCCCTCGGTTTCGAGGCCCGGCTTGGTCGACGGCTGCACCAGCATGCCGACGTTCGCGACGACCGCGAGCCTTTTCTGGTCGAAAAGCGCCTTGAGCGGCGCGCACGCGGGGTGGAACCCGAACGGGGTGGCCACGCTCGCCGGCTGGATCGGCTGCAGCTGAGCCCGAGGGATGTTGATGCCCGACGCAGGCGTTCGGATCGCCGCGTAAGCTTGGTAGCCCGCGTTGTCGTACCGGATCAGCATGTTTTCGCCATCATTGCCGCCAGCGAGATTGATGCAGACGAGCGCCCTGTAATCGGGTGCGGCTTGCGCCAGCGCCAGGTTGCGTTGCACGGCGGCGAGCAGGCCCGTCGCCGCCGCAGCCTTGAGCAAACGCCGGCGCCGCGGGGAGTCGAGGTCCGATGTTCGCGCGTTCATCGGGCCTCTCATTTCTGTACCTGATAGTCGACCGAGACGAGCGTCAGGTTGATGGCGAGCTTGACCCGTCGCGGCGCCGCGGCCGGAGCGAGCTTGTTCACCGCGTTGACGATCGTCTGGCGCATGTCGGCGTTCATCGTGCCGTGCAGGAACAGCCGATTCATCCGCTCGACCAGCGCGTCGGCGTTGGCGGCATCGGGAAGAAATGCAGTGAGCGCCGGGCTCGGCGTGCCGGTTGCATTCGGGACGAACGCCTGGGGCCCCCACGCGTCCGTCCACCAAAACCACGGTCCGTCGAGGTTGTAGAGCAGATTGTTGACCGCGTTCGCACGGTTGACAAATTCGGCGGTCGTGAAGATGCCGAACTCGGGTCCGGGAACGGTACCGCCGCTCAGCGTGAAATCGGCGGGGTAGTAGCTGAAAACGGTCGGAGGCGCGAACAAATCCTGCAAGCTTCCGTCAACCATCTGATCGGGCGCGAAGCCGTCGGTCGTCACATCCAGGCCCCTGATCATCGCGGTCCAGAACAGCACCGGCTCGCGCAGCCGGCCGTATTCGGGATCGATCTTGCGCGCGCCGCGCGCCTCCGGGTCGAGCAGGATCGCGCGCGTCACCGCCGCGAGATCGCCGCGGACGCCGGCGCCGTTGTCCTTGAACACCGCCGCGACGCGCGCGACATATCCCGGCGTGGGCGAGCTCGTCACCGTCTTCTGGATTAATTGCCTGCTGATGAACGGCGGCGTGTTGGGGTGGTCGACCAGCATTTTCAAGGCCGCGCGCACTTCGGCCATGGCGCCGCCGCCCGGTCCGAGGTACAGGCGGCCATTGAGAAGATTCTTGACCCCCTGGTCGTGGAACTCGTCGAACGGGATCATGTCGCCGATGAAGTACTGCACGGTTCCCCAGAAGTCCAGGGGCTTTCCCGGCTGCGACGGATACGTGAAGCCGGTGAGCACGCGAGCGAGCGTCTGGATGTCGGCCTGTCCGTAGGTTGGAATGAGCTGTCCGACGGCGTCCAGCTTCTTCGTGCCGTCCTCGTTCAGCTCGTTGACGCCGATCGTGAAGAGCTGCATCAACTCGCGCGCGAAATTCTCGTTCGGGCGGATGCCGTCGTGCTCCGGAATGTTGCGGACCCAGTTCTGGAACGCGCCGAGCTGCGGCGACAAAGCGTAGGACACCAACAGGTTTTCGAAGGTCCCGAAGGCGCCATCACGCAGGCGCTGGTGGAATTCCGCATAGCCATAGGTTCGGTTAACGAGGGCCATCACGAAGATCTGATGCCAGACGTGCGCCATGCGCAGCCGCAACTGGTCGGGCGCGGTCTTCGATTGCTGGAAGAATTCCCACGCGCTGGGCAAATGGCTCATCTTGTTCGTGGTGCAGAATTTCTCCGGCGTGATCGGCGGCGTCGTGTCGTTGACGCAGAGCAGTGCCTCCGCCGTGGATTGTGGCTCGTACCATCCAGGTTGCGTGTAGCGCGTAACGTTCATCTTCAGCTGCTCGTCGACCCACGCGGCTACGCCCTTGGCGCGCACCTCGCTGACGAAGGCCTCCGTCGGCCCGAATGTCGCCTTGTTCCCCCAGGCGCACGATGTCCGCATCCAGTTCGGCATCTGTCACCGGGGCACACATCACGATGCCTTCCAGAATGTCTCCGCGCCGCTTTGCCGTTCGGACGTGCGCCGTCAGGTCGACCGTGAAGCGGTGATTCGCGTCGGAAACATTGTCGGAATAGAAGCTTCGATACACCGGATAGTTGTTGCCGCACTGTCCATTAACCGGTAGCGGTATGTAGAACGCTATCGCCTCGAACGTCCACGCGGGTTCGGTCTTGACCTTTGCGCACTCGTCGGGATCGGCGGTATAGAAGTGGGAGTTGATACCTTTGCCCGGCGTGCCGAAGAAACGGCACACGGCCTGCAAACCCTCGGCGGGATCGGTGAAGACGGTAAATTCGCCGCCAGTGCGCACCCAGCCCTTGACGGTGGTGCCCGCGTCAAGCGCAGCCGCCTCTTCCGGATAGGCGGTGATGAAGTAGTGGTTCAGCGCGGGGTTGTAATACTCAATCGCGGTGGATGTGTTGCCAAGTGCATCGCTTGGACCAACCAGCGAAGCAACCGCAAACAAACACAAGGGGGCCCACCGGTTCGCCTGCCACAGCGAGTCGAAGTTTCGCGTCGTGGGCATGAGCATCGCTCCCTGCCGGTTCGCCCGTCGACAGCGAACTTACGATACTGGCTCTGCAAGCGGCCCCCGTGAGGACGTTGCATCCCCAACTGGCCGCTTCCTCGTCGACGACGCGGCCATTATCCACCGCGAATGCATTCTCGCAAGGGGGTCAGCTGGACGGTGAATCTCGGGTGCGTTTCCGCCCCGTAGGGTATCCCGCGCGCGTCGGTCGAATCTAGTCGCCGTGTGTGGAGACAGCCAACAGGCGTGACCCGGCGATGGCCACCAGCCGGTCGCCGGCGAGCGGCGCGGCCTGCCCGGGACCTAGCGAATCGTCCGCGCTATGTCATGAAGCCCAGGTTGGTGTTCGGGAACGAGCCGAGATTCGGGAACACATAGGGCAGGTCGGCGTCGGCGATGCCGAACCAGCGTGCGAGCGTCGCGCCGTACTGCTCAATTGATGTCGACGGGATCCAGCGGCCATCCCCGCCGAGGTCGTCGGGGCCGTTCAGTACCTGCGCCGGCAGCTTGCCGTAGAAGTCGCCGCCCCGCACCGCGTCGCCGATTACGAATGCGTAGTTGCCCCAGCCGTGGTCGGTGCCCTGGTTGCTCGCGGGCTTGAACGTGCGGCCGAATTCGGACAGCGTGAACGTCGTGACGCTGTCGGCGACGTTGAGCGCCGTCAGTGCGTCCTGGAACGCCTTGACCGCCTGCGAGAGATCGCGGAGCAAGCCGCCCTGAAGGGCCACCTGGCCGGCATGCGTGTCGTAGCCCCCCTGTTCCACAAAAAACACCTGCCGCTTGAGCTGCGTCTGTTCCCGCCCTTCGATCAACTGGGCAACGATCCCCAACTGCTGCGAAATGCCAGTGCCGAGGCCCGCGAAGTACGGCGCGACGACCGACGCCGGGTTCCGGAGCATCGGAATCACGACCGACGACGCGGCCAGCCCTTCCTCGGAAAGCGATTGCGCGACTTCGTCGTAGATGTTCGGACGGCTTTGGGCGACAATTTCTCGCAGCGCGGCATCGCGCAACGCGTCGAGTTGGAGCTGGCCGCTGCTCGAGAGCTTGAAGTTCGGATTCTCCGGAACGGTCAGTGGAATCGACGTGCGGCCCGTCGCAAACGTCCGCATCCCCGCAACCGATATCAGAGCCGGGAATAGCACTCCGTTGTTCGCCGGGTCGAGGCGGTCGGCGATGCGGCCGCCCCAGCCGACTCGGGTGAATCCGGCGGAGTCGCTGCTCTGGGTGGCGATCATCTGATCGCTGTGCGAGAACAGGTTCGTCGGTCGCGGCGCGCTCTGCGTTTCGAGGCCCGGCTTGGTCGACGGCTGCACGAGCATGCCGACGTTGGCAACGACCGCGAGCTTCTTCTGATCGAACAGGGTTTTGAGTGGCGCGCACGCGGGGTGGAATCCGAACGGGGTGGTCAGGCTCGCGGGCTGGATCGGCTGCAGCTGCGCCTGAGGGATGTTGATGCCCGACACCGCCGTCCGGATCGCCGCATAGGCTTGGTAGCCTGCATTGTCGTACCGGATAAGCATGTTCTCGCCGTCGTTGCCGCCCCTGAGATTGATGCAGACCAGCGCCTTGTAGTCGGGCGCAGTTTGCGCAAGCGCGAAATTGCGCTCCACGGCCGCGAGCAGGCCGCTCGCAGCGGCGGCCTTCAGCAAGCGGCGGCGCTGCGGGGAGGTGAGGGACATCGTTCGCGCGGTCACGACTCCCTCATTTCTGCACTTGATAGTCGACAGAAGCCAACGTCAGGTTGACCGCCAACTTGGCACGGCGCGTCGCTTGACTCGACGGGAGCTTGTTCACCGCGTTGACGATTGTCTGGCGCATGTCGGCCTTCATCGTGCCGTGCAGGAACAGGCGGTTCGCCCGCTCGACCAAGGCGTCCGCATTGGCCGCATCCGGCAGGAAGGCCGAGAGCGCAGGGCTGGGTGTGCCGGTCGCGTTCGGTACATATCCTATCGGGTCCCAGCCGTTGAAGAGCAGGTCGTTGATCTGGTTCGCGCGGTTGAGAAATTCCGCAGTCGTGAAGATGCCGAACTCGGGTCCGGGAACGGTACCGCCGCTCAGCGTGAAATCTGCAGGGTAGTAATTGAAGACCGTTTCGGGGCTGAACAGTCTCTGTGAACTCTGGTCAGCCATGGCATAGGGCGCCCAGCCGTCGGTCTTCACATCTAGAGCCCGGATCATCGCGGTCCAGAGCAGGACCGGTTCGCGCAGCCGGCCGTACTCGGGATCGATCTTGCGCGCACCACGCGCTTCAGGGTCGAGCAGGATCGCGCGCGTCACGGCCGCGAGATCGCCGCGGACGCCGGCGCCGTTGTCCCTGAACACCGCAGCCACGCGCGCCACATATCCCGGCGTGGGCGAACTCGTCACCGTCTTCTGGATCAATTGCTTGCTGATGAACTGCGGGGTGTTGGGGTGGTCGACCAGCGCCTTCAGGGCCGCGCGCACCTCGGCCATCGCGCCGCCGCCCGATCCAAGCACCAGGCGGCCATTGAGCATGCTCTTGGCCCCCTGGTCATGAAACTCGTCGAACGGGATCATGTCGCCCTTGAAGTAATCCCGGTTTTGCCAGACCGGGGTCTTTCCCGGCTGCGTGGGCATCGTGAAGCCGGTCAGCACTCGTGCGAGCGTCTGGATGTCGGGCTGACCGTACGTTGGAACGAGCCGGCCGGCGGCGTCCAGCTTCTGAGTGCCGTCCCCGTTCAACTCGTTGACGCCGATCGTGAAAAGCTGCATCAGCTCGCGCGCGAAATTCTCGTTCGGTCTGATCCCATCATGCTCCGGAACATTCCGGACCCAGCTCTGGAAGGCACCCAATTGCGGAGACAGCGCGTACGCGACGAGGAGGTTTTCGAAGGTGCCGAAGGCACCGTCGCGCAGGCGCTGATGGAATTCAGCGATCGCATAGGTTCCGGGAATTTGGCTCACCACGAAGATCTGGTGCCAGACATGCGCCATGCGCAGCCGCAGCTGGTCGGGCGCGCTGTACGATTGCCGGAAGAACTCCCAGCCGACGGGGAAGTGACTACCCTTGTTCGTTGCACAGAACGTTTCGGGAGTAGCCGGCTTGGTCATGTCGTCCATGCAGAGCGCCGGGTCCGCTGGCGGCTCCCAGTACGGAAGCTGCGTGTAGCGGGTTACGTTCATCTTCAGCTGCTCGTCGACCCACGCGGCCAAACCCTTGCCGCGCACCTCGCTCACGAAGGCTTCGGTCGGCCCGAACGTCGCCTGCTCGCCTAGGCGAATGATGTCGGCGTCCATTTCGGCATCCAGCACCGGGGCGCACATCACGACGCCTTCCAGGATATCGCCGCGCCGGGTCATTCGCGTATGCGCCGTCAGGTCGACCGTGAAGCGGTGATTCGCGTCGGAAACATTGTCGGAGTAGAAGCTTCGATACACCGGATAGTTGCTGCCGCACTGGCCATTAATCGGCAGCGGTATGTAGAACGCGATCGCTTCGAAGGTCCATGCCGGTTCGGTCTTGACCTTGGCGCACTCGTCGGGGTCGGCGGTATAGAAGTGCGAGTTGATGCCTTTGCCCGGCGTGCCGAAGAAACGGCACACAGCCTGCAAGCCCGCTGCGGGATCGGTGAAGACGGTGAATTCACCGCCAGTGCGCACCCAGCCATTTACGGTAGTGCCCGCGTCAAGCGCGGCCGCTTCTTCAGGGTAGGCGGTGATGAAGTAGTGATTGAGCGCGGGGTTGTAATATTCGATCGCGGTGGATATGTTGCCGAGAGCATCGCTTGTGCCAACCAGCGAGGCGACCGCAAACAGCGAACACACGGAGACCCACCGGTTCGCTTGCCACAGCGAGTCGTAGATTCGTGTCGTGGGCATGAGCATCGCTCCCTGCCGGTTCGCCCGTCGACAGCGAACTTACGATACTGGCTCCGCGGGCGGCCCCGGTGAGGATGTTGCATCCCCATCCGGGCGCTTCCCCGTCGACGACGCGGCCATTATCCGCCGCGGAGGCGCTATTTCAAGGGGTCAGCTGGACGGTGAATCCCGGCGTTTCCGCCCCGTAGGGCATCCCGCGCGTCGGTCGAATCTAGTCGCCCTGTGTGGAGAGCGCGAACAGGCGTGACCCGGCGATGGCCACCAGCCGGTCGCCCGCGAGCGGCGCGGTCTGCCCGGGACCTAGCGAATCGTCCGCGCTACGCCATGAAGCCCAGGTTGGTGTTCGCGAACGAGCCAAGGTTCGGGAAGACGTAGGGGAGATCGGCGTCGGCAATGCCAAACCAGCCCGCGAGCGTCGCGCCGTATTGCTCAATCGACGTGGTCGGGATCCAGCGGCCATCCCCGCCAAGGTCGTCGGGACCGTTCAGCACCTGTGTCGGCAGCTTGCCGTAGAAGTCGCCGCCCCGCACGGCGTTGCCGATCACGAATGCATAATTGCCCCAGCCGTGGTCGGTGCCTTGGTTGCTCGCCGGCTTGAAGGTGCGACCGAACTCGGACAGCGTGAATGTCGTAACGTTGTTGGCGACGTTGAGCGCCGTCAGCGCGTCCTGGAAAGCCTTGACCGCCTGCGAGAGGTCGTGCAGCAGGCCGCCTTGCATGGCCGCCTGGTTGCCGTGCGTGTCGTAGCTCCCCTGGGCGACATAGAACACCTGTCGCTTCAGCTGCGTCTGGCTGCGGCCCTCGATCAATTGCGCGACGGTGCGTAGTTGTCGAGCGATGCTGGAGTCGAGTTTCGCGAAGAATGGCGTCACGACCGATGCCTCGTTCTGCAGTATCGGAGTCACGACCGACGACGCGGCCAGTCCCTCCTCGGAAAGCGATTGCGCGACGATCGTCGTAGATGTTCGGACGGCTTTGCGCGACGATTTCACGCAGCGCGGCATCGCGCAGCGCGTCGAAGGGGTACTGGTTGTCGCCGCTGCTGTCGAGCCCGAAGTACGGATTTTCTGGAACGGTCAGCGGTATCGACGTGCGGCCCGTCGCAAATATGCGCATGCCCGCCGTCGTTATCAGCGATGGGAAAAGCACCCCTCCATTGGCCGGGTCGAGCCGGTCGGCAATGCGGCCGCCCCAGCCGACCCGGGTGAATCCCGTGGCATCGCCGCTCTGGACGGCCATCTCCTGATTGCTGTGTGAGAACAGGTTCGCCGGCCGCGGCGCGCCCTGCGTTTCGAGGCCCGGCTTGGTCGACGGCTGCACCAGCATGCCGACGTTGGCGACGACTGCAAGCTTCTTCTGGTCGAACAGGGCCTTGAGCGGCGCGCACGCGGGGTGGAATCCGAAGGGAGTGGCCACGCTAGCGGGCTGGATCGGCTGTAGCTGCGCTTGCGGAATGTTGATGCCCGACGCGACCGTCCGGGTCGCCGCATAAGCCTGGTAGCCCGCATTGTCGTACCGGATCAGCGTGTTCTCGCCGTCGTTGCCACCGTCCAGATTGATGCAGACCAGCGCCTTGTAGTTGGACGCGGTTTGCGCAAGCGCGAAATTGCGCTCCATGGCCGCGAGCAGCCCGGTCGCCGCGGCAGCCTTGAGCAAACAACGGCGCCGCGGAGAATCGACGGTCGATGTTTGCGTGGTTATCGGGGCTGTCATTTCTGAACCTGGTAGTCGACCGAGACGAGCGTCAGGTTGATGGCGAGCTTGACCCGCCGCAGCGCCGCTGTCGGCGGGAGCCTGTTCACCGCGTTGACGATCGTCTGGCGCATGTCGGCCTTCATCGTTCCGTGCAGGAACAGCCGGTTGATCCGCTCAACCAGCGCATCCGCGTTCGCCGCATCGGGCAGGAAGGCCGCGAGCGTGGGGCTGGGTGTGCCGGTCGCATTCGGTACATATGCCAGTGGCCCCCAGCCGTGCAGCGGATCCGGCCGCGACCATGACTGGTCGACGTTGTAGAGCAGGTTGTTGACCTCGTTCGCACGATTGAGAAATTCGGCTGTCGTGAAGATGCCGAACTCAGGTCCGGGAACGGTACCGCCGCTCAACGTGAAATCGGCAGGGTAGTAGTTAAAAACGGTGGGAGCCCCGAACAAATCCTGTAAGCTTCCCGCAGCCATTTCATAGGGCGCCACGCCGTCGGTCGTTACATCCAGACCCCGGATCATCGCGGTCCAGAGCAGGACCGGTTCGCGCAGCCGGCCGTACTCGGGATCGATCTTGCGCGCGCCGCGCGCTTCCGGGTCGAGCAGGATCGCGCGCGTCACGGCCGCGAGATCGCCGCGGACGCCGGCGCCGTTGTCCCTGAACACCGCAGCCACGCGCGCCACATATCCCGGCGTGGGCGAACTCGTCACCGTCTTCTGGATCAATTGCTTGCTGATGAACTGCGGGGTGTTGGGGTGGTCGACCAGCGCCTTCAGGGCCGCGCGCACCTCGGCCATCGCGCCGCCGCCCGATCCAAGCACCAGGCGGCCATTGAGCATGCTCTTGGCCCCCTGGTCGTGAAAGTCGTCGAACGGGATCATGTCGCCGATGTAGTATTGTCGGTTTCGTTCGAAATCCGCGGTCTTTCCCGGAAGCGTCGGAAACGCGAAGCCGGTGAGCACGCGTGCGAGCGTCTGGACGTCGGCCTGTCCGTAGGTTGGTACGAGCCGGCCGGCGGCATCGAGCTTCTGCGTGCCGTCCTCGTTCAGCGCTTTGACGCCGATCGTGAAGAGCTGCATCAACTCGCGCGCGAAATTCTCGTTCGGCCGGATCCCATCGTGCTCCGGAACATTCCCGACCCAGTTCTGGAAGGCGCCCAGCTGCGGAGACAGAGCGTACGCGACGAGCAGGCTTTCGAAGGTGCCGAAGGCGCGGTCGCGCAGGCGCTGCTGGAAATCAAAGTGGGCATAGGTTCGGTTGATTCCTCCATTGCCACTGATCACGAAGATCTGGTGCCAGACGTGCGCCATACGCAGCCGCAGCTGATCGGGTGCGGTCTTCGATTGCCGGAAGAATTCCCAGCCGGCGGGTCCACGACTCAGCATGTTCGTGTCGCAGAATTTTTGCGGCGTCACCGGCAGGGTCGTGTCGTTCTGGCAGAACGCCGGGTCCCCCATGGGTGGATCGAACCAGCCCGGCTGCGTGTAGCGGGTGACGTTCATCTTCAGCTGTTCGTCGACCCACGCCGCAATTCCCTTGGCTTTCACCTCCTGCACCATCGCTTCGGTCGGTCCTAACGATGCCTGCTCCAGCAGTCTCACGATGTCCGCTTCCAGCGCGGCATCCAGCACGGGGACACACATAACCACGCCTTCCAGAATGTCTCCCCTCCGTTTCGCCATTCGGACGTGTGCGGTCAGATCCACGGTGAAACGGTGATTCGCGTCGGCAACATTGTCGGAGTAAAAGCTCCGATACACCGGATAGTTGCCGCCGCACTGACCATTCGACGGTAGCGGCATGTAGAACGCGATCGCTTCGAAGGTCCACGCCGGTTCGGTCTTGACCTTGGCGCACTCGTCGGGGTCTGCCGTGTAGAAATGCGTGTTGAGGCCGAGGCCCGGCGTGCCGAAGAAGCGGCACACAGCCTTCAAGCCCGGTGCGGGATCGTTGAAGACGGTGAATTCGCCGCCGGTGCGGACCCAGCCCTTGACGGTGGTGCCCGCGTCAAGCGCGGCCGCTTCTTCCGGATAGGCGGTGATGAAGTAGTGGTTCAGCGCGGGGTTGTAATACTCAATCGCAGTGGATGTGTTGCCAAGTGCATCGCTTGGACCAACCAGCGAGGCAACCGCAAACAAACACAAGGGGGCCCACCGGTTCGCCTGCCACAGCGAGTCGAAGTTTCGCGTCGTGGGCATGAGCATCGCTCCCTGCCGGTTCGCCCGTCGACAGCGAACTTACGATACTGGCTCCGCGGGCGGCCCCGGTGAGGATGTTGCATCCCCATCCGGGCGCTTCCCCGTCGACGACGCGACCATTATCCACCGCCAAGGTAGTACCGCAAGGGGTGAGCTGGACGGTGAGTCCCGGGCGCGTCTCTGCCCGATAAGGGGCCTAGCCGGCGCGCAGCGCCACCACCTGCCGGACCTTGCCGCCAGGTAGCTGCGCCTGCGGTTCGCCGGGTTCGATGACCGTCTCGACGTGTTCCAGCCCGTGGCGGTCGAGGTAGGCACGCAACGCGGCGAGGGCCGCCGCACCCGCGGTTGCGCGGTCGGCATCGGTGAGCCGCAGCGCCAGGCAGGTGGGCGTGCGCTGCACGACCTGGAAGCGGTGGACGTGCGCCGCGTCCTCGATGACCGTGCACAGCGCCAGCGGTACGAGCGGCACGGACGTGCCGTCGCGTCTGTTTAGTGTGAGCACGTCATCGCTGCGGCCCTCGACCTGGATGGCGGGCAGCGGGCTGCCGCACGCGCAGGCGCCGACCTTGGCGCGCACGCTGTCGCCCAGATCGTAGCGGATGATCGGCTGCACGGAGTTGGCGAGGTTGGTGAGCAGCACCGTGTGCGACAGCTCGCCGGCCGGCGTGGGCCGATAGTCGCGGTCGACGGGCTCCAGGATCACCCAGTCTGCGTTGACGTGCAGCCAGCCTTCACGGCAGCCGTGGCCGATGGTCAGGCATTCGGACGCGCCGTATTCGTTGAGCAGCGGACACCCGAAGACGCGCTCGATGTGATGGCGCGCCGACGCCGACAGGCCTTCGCCGCCGGACCACAGCGCCGCCGGGCGTAGCGTGAGCCGTCCCGCCGCCTGTTCGTCGGCCAGCAGCGCCAGCACGGTCGGATAACTGGACACGAACGCCGGCTGATACGCATTGAGCTCGCGCACGATGTCGGGCAGCGGCTGCGTGACCGCGAAGCTCTTCATGTCGAGCCACGGCTTGCCCTGCGCGAGCCGCCGCCACGACGCGATGCTGGCGAAGTGGTCGGTGTCTGCGGTGATCAGCGCCGAGCGCCCGCCCGCCGCGGATACCGCCTGCCAGTCGCAACCCGCGAATATCGGCCCGGCGAGCTGCGCGCTCACCAGCGCGTCGTACACGGCCAGCGCGCCGGCGTCCTGCACGTAGATGCCCGGCTCGCCGGTGCTGCCGGAACTCATCCAGACGAGGTAGCGATCGAGGAAGCGCTCGCCGATGTGCACGCGCTGGCTGACGAACTCGTCGACGGCGGCGCGCGTGATCGCCGGATCGCTGCACCAGCGGTCGAACGCCGCCATCAGCGTGCGTTTGGTCGCGACCGGCAGGTCGGCGAGCCGCAGTGGACCCGCGGGCAGATGCGCCCACGCGTCGCGGTAGAACGGCGAGCGTTCGCGCGCCGTACGCGCCAGCGTCGCGAAGCGCGCCTGCGCGCTCGCGCGCACGGCCGCCGCGCCGAAGAAGCGCACGCCCAGAACCTGCGCCGCCAGCGTCGCGGCATTCAATTGCTCGAGCGCGGATCGGAGGGGATTGACCGGTGCGGACTGGCGATCAGGCGTCATGACTGAGTCTAGCGCGAACGATGCGCTTTGCCGCGATTCGAGGCGGTGTTTGACCCTCGTCAATATTGCATCGCGGCATGGGATTAAAATTTCAGTGCGCCCCGGTCTGCGGTCGCAAAAGGGTGCGGAAACCGCGGGTGCAACGCCAGGGTCGGCGTTCCCAAACCGCAATGCAGAACGCCGATCTCCTGGCATCCAAATGGGAGCAGGAATCATGGCAGTTCTGAGCAATCTCAAGACATACGAACCGTTCGCGGACGTCGTTCGCGACATGCCCATGCTCGACTTCACCGGTCTCTTCGATATGCCGCGTACACGCTATGCCTTTCCGGCGATGCGCAGCGAGCCCGACATCAGGATGGACGTCACCGAAGACGCGGCCGGATATCGCGTCAGGGCGGAAATCCCGGGGGTGAAGAAGGAAGACATCCACGTGGCGGTCGAAGGCAACACGATTTCGATCAGCGCGGAATTGGTGCACAAGTGGGAAAAGAAGAAAGATGAGACGCTGCTTTGCCGCGAGCTTTATCAGGGCAAGGCGGCGCGCAGCTTCACCGTGATGACCGACGTCGACGAGGCCAAGGCCGAAGCGAAATACGAGAACGGCATCCTCGAGCTGACACTGCCGAAGAAGCAGGGTGCATTGACCAAGGCGCTCGAAATCAAGTAGCAGGACTTGCAGGTCAACATGCGGACGGCGGGCTCGTGGCGGTAGCCGCGGACCCGCCAGCCGTAGCGAAGGAGATTCCATGAAACACGCCGCTCACGTGAAACCCACAAAAATTTCGAGGACCGCCGACATCCCGATGGCGTGGGGCATGCCGGGACCTGCGTTCGCGGATGCCGAAAAGCTGTACCGCGCCTGGCTCGACGGCGCGCAGCGGATGCAGGGCGAGGCCGTCGCGTTCCTCAACGACCGCGTAGGCAAAGACATGGCAATGCTGTCCGAGTGCGCTCGCTGCGCAACGGCCGCCGAAGCGCTGGAGGTGCAGACGCGCTATGGCACCGACGCGTGGGCCGACTACGTGGCGGAAGGCCAGCGGATGTTCGAACTGTTGAACGGCGCTGCGCGTGGCGATTAAGCGCGCACGCAAGGCCCCGGTACGCAGCAGGACCGAAGTAACGCCGAAACCGCGGGCGGCGACGCCGCCCGCGCCGGACCCGTCGTTCCTGCGCGATTCGTTTGCGTCCACGGCGTTCTCGGACGCCCTGGATCGCTCGCTCAATGCGGCGGTCGCGCGCTACAGCACGGGCCTCTCGCCGATGGCGCAGGTCGCGGCCTATTGGGATTGGGCGTCGCACCTGGCGGCAGCACCCGGCAAGCGCGTGCAACTGGCCGAGAAAGGCGTCAAGAAGGCGCTTCGCCTTGGCAACTATGTGGCGCGCCGCACGCTGAAGATGGACGGCATGGCCCCGTGCATCGAGCCGCTGCCGCAGGACCGTCGCTTCATCAACGAGGCGTGGAGCAAGCCGCCCTTCGATGCGATCTACCAGGGCTTCCTGCTGACGCAACAGTGGTGGCACAACGCGACGACCGGCGTGCGCGGCGTGACGCGGCAGCACGAACGGATGATCGCGTTCGGTGCGCGCCAGTTCCTGGACATGGCGTCGCCCGCCAACTTCGTGGCGACCAATCCGGAGGTCCTCGAGCGCACGGCGCGCGAAGGAGGCGCCAACCTGCTGCGCGGGGCGTTCAACTTCGTCGACGACTGGGACCGCGCGGTGGGCGGCAAGCGTCCGGCCGGCGTCGAGCAGTTCCAGGTCGGCCGCGACGTCGCAATCACGCCGGGCAAAGTCGTGTTCCGCAATCGGCTGATCGAGCTGATCCAGTACACGCCGGCAACCGCCACCGTGCATCCGGAACCGGTGCTGATCGTGCCCGCGTGGATCGAGAAGTACTACATCCTGGACTTGAGTCCCACCAACTCGCTGGTGAAATACCTGACGGAGCAGGGTCACACGGTGTTCATGATCTCGTGGAAAAATCCGGGACCCGATGATCGCGATCTGACGATGGAGGACTACCGCCAGCTGGGTGTGATGGCGGCGCTCGATACGGTATCGGTCATCGTGCCCAAGCAGAAGGTCCATGCGGTTGGCTACTGCATCGGCGGCACGATGCTGGCGATCGCAGCGGCCACGATGGCACGCGACGGCGACCAGCGTCTCGCGACGACGACCTTCTTCGCCGCGCAGACCGATTTCACGGAGGCGGGCGAATTGATGCTCTTCATCGACGAGAGCCAGCTCGCGTTCCTCGAGGACGTGATGTGGGAGCAGGGCTTTCTCGAAAGCCGCCAGATGGCCGGCGCCTTCCAGCTGCTGCGCTCGAACGACCTCGTGTGGTCGCGCGCGATGCGCAACTACCTGATGGGCGAACGCGAGCCGATGACGGACCTTATGGCGTGGAATGCCGATGCCACGCGCATGCCGTTCCGCATGCACACAGAGTACCTGCGCCGTCTGTTCCTGCAGAACGACCTTGCGGAGGGGCGCTTCACGGCCGGCGGCCATCCGGTCGCGCTCAAGGACATCAGCGTGCCGCTGTTCGCGGTGGGCACCGAGCGCGATCACGTGGCGCCGTGGCAATCGGTGTACAAGTTCCACCTGCTCACCGATACCGAGGTGACGTTCGTGCTGACCAGCGGCGGGCACAATGCCGGCATCGTCTCCGAGCCCGGACATGCCGGGAGGCGCTACCGCGTGTCGACGAAGGTAGCCGATCATTCCTACGTAGACCCGGACGTGTGGATGCATGACACGCCGGCACGCGAGGGATCGTGGTGGCCCGAGTGGACCGCGTGGCTTGCGCGTCACTCCGGTGCAAGGGTCGAGCCGCCGGCGATGGGTGGCGGCGTTCTTCCGTTCCTCGGCGACGCGCCAGGCACGTACGTGCTGCAGCCCTGACCCGCGCGCGTCCGCCGGTTCTCTCTCCAATCGGCGGTTTTGCCGCTCACATCGTTGCAGAAGGGAAGCCATCCGATGAAGGCCGAATACCCACGCGGACGGTGGCCCGCGCGCGGCGCCACTGGCGGCAGGGCGCGCCGTCATGCCCAACCGCTGACGCCGGACGCGCTGCACGCCATCGACGCGTACTGGCGCGCCGCCAACTACCTGTCCGTCGGCCAGATCTATTTGTACGCCAACGCATTGCTGAAGGAGCCGCTGCGCCTGGAGCACATCAAGCCGCGGCTTCTGGGGCACTGGGGCACGACGCCGGGCTTGAACTTCCTCTACGCGCATCTCAATCGGGTCATCAGCGCGCACGACCTTTCGGTGCTCTTTGTCACGGGACCGGGCCACGGGGGTCCGGCGCTCGTCGCGAACACGTACCTCGAGGGCACGTACAGCGAGGTGTATCCGGAGGTCTCGCAGGACGAGGCCGGCATGAATCGCCTGTTCAAGCAGTTCTCGTTTCCCGGCGGCGTTCCCAGCCACGTGGCGCCCGAAACGCCCGGCTCGATTCACGAAGGCGGCGAACTCGGCTACTCGCTTGCGCATGCGTACGGCGCCGCGTTCGACAATCCCGATCTGCTGGTCGCATGCGTGGTCGGCGACGGCGAGGCCGAGACCGGTCCGCTGGCGACGAGCTGGCACGCGAACAAGTTCCTCAATCCGGAACGCGACGGCGCGGTGCTGCCGATCCTGCACCTGAATGGCTACAAGATCGCCGGACCGACGGTGCTGGCGCGCATCCCGCGCGAAGAACTCACCGCGTTCCTCGAAGGCGTGGGCCACACGCCGTATTTCGTCGAAGGCGACGATCCCGCCACGATGCACCAGCTGATGGCCGCGACACTCGACCGCGTGATTGCCGACATCCGCGCGATACAGCACGACGCACGTACGCGCGGGTTTCGCGCGCGGCCGCGCTGGCCGATGATCGTGCTGGTTACGCCGAAGGGCTGGACCGGGCCGAAGCGCGTCGACGGCAAGAAGATCGAGGGCACCTTCCGCGCGCACCAGGTGCCGCTGGGTGAAATGCGCGACGCATCCGGAACACGTGCAGATGCTCGAGCGCTGGATGAAGAGCTACCGGCCGCGCCAGCTCTTCGACGCGGGCGGCAAGCTCAATGCCGAACTCGCCGCGCTGGCGCCTTCCGGAGAGTTGCGGATGGGCGCCAATCCGCACGCCAACGGCGGCGCGCTGCTGCGGCCGCTCGAGCTACCGGACTTCAAGCGCTACGCCGTCGCCGTCGAGCGTCCCGGCGCCGCCGACGCCGAAGCCACGCGCGTGCAGGGCGCGTTCATTCGCGACGTGCTGAAGGTCAACGCGAAGAACTTTCGCATCTTCAGCCCCGACGAGACGACCTCCAACCGCTGGGACGCCGTTTTCTCCGTCACCGATCGCTGCTCGGTCGGCGAGGTCCGTTCCGGCGACGACCACGTCGGCCCCGACGGGCGCGCGATGGAGGTCCTGTCCGAGCACCTGTGCGAAGGATGGCTCGAAGGCTACCTGCTGACCGGCCGCCACGGCTTTTTCTCCTGTTACGAGGCGTTCATCCACATCATCGACTCGATGTTCAACCAGCACGCGAAGTGGCTCAAGGTGTCGCGCGAGATCCCGTGGCGCCGGCCGATCGCCTCGCTCAACATCCTGCTGTCGTCGCACGTGTGGCGGCAGGACCACAACGGCTTTTCGCACCAGGACCCGGGCTTCATCGATCACGTCGATCAACAAGAAGGCCGAGATCATCCGCGTGTACCTGCCGCCCGACGCGAACACGCTGCTGTGCGTGACCGACACGTGCCTGCGCAGCCGCAATCTCGTCAACGTCGTCGTCGCCGGCAAGCAGCCGGCGCCGCAGTGGCTGTCGTTCGACGCAGGCGGTCCGAGCATTGCGCCGCGCGGCATCGGCGTCTGGAATTGGGCGTGCAGCGGCGGCGCGGCGAATCCCGACGTCGTGATGGCGTGCTGCGGCGACGTGCCCACGCTGGAAACGCTGGCCGCCGTATCGATCCTGCGCGAGCATCTGCCCGATCTGCGCGTTCGCGTCGTCAACGTCGTCGACCTGATGAAGCTGCAGCCGGACATCGTGCATCCGAATGGATTGTCGGACGCCGCGTTCGACGCGCTCTTCACGCGCGACCGGCCGGTCATCTTCGCGTTCCACGGCTATCCCGTGCTGATCCACCGTCTCACGTACCGGCGAACCAACCACGCCAACCTGCATGTCCGCGGATTCATCGAGGAGGGCACGACCACGACACCCTTCGACATGGCGGTGCGAAACGGCCTCGACCGCTTCCACCTCGTGACGGACGTGATCGACCGCGTCCCCAATTTAGCGGCGCGGGCCGGCGCACTCAGGCGCGCGATGGATGACAAGCGCCGGGTGCACAAGGAATACATCGACGTGCACGGCGAGGACATGCCCGAAATTCGCGATTGGCGCTGGCCGGGTTGACCGGGCGCCGGCGCGGATTTGTAATTGTTACGGCGACGGCAACTCAAAAAGCCGCGTGCCGGCCACCACGACGAGCCGGTCGCCTGCCAGCGGCGCCGCACGCGTTGTGCCGGTGAACGCGCCGAACGCCGGTAGGATCGCGCGCCGCCGACCGATCACGAAGCAGGGCAGGCGCTCCGATTGCTCGGCGGTTCCGTGCAGCGTGACGCCCGGATGCACGTGACCGCAAAGCGCGTAGCCCGAGCGCGGTGCGACGGGAAGGTGGCAGGCGAGGAAGGGCGCCAGCGGATGCGGCTCATCGACGATCGTCACGCCCCACGCGGGCGGCGGATCGCCGGCGCGGTCGTCGTGGTTGCCGCGGATCAAGAGGATCTCGAGGGCCGCGCGCTGGGTGCGCCAGACCTTGAACGCGCTGTCGAGCGCGGCCACGCGGCCGGCCGCCGCGTGCAAGAAATCGCCGAGGACGACCAGGCGCCGCGCCTCGGTCGCTCGCAGGATGGCCGAGAGGCGCGCGAGATCCGCCGCGGTGCTGCCGCGCGGCAGCGGCACGCCGCCGGCGCGGAACGCCGCCGCCTTGCCCAGGTGCACGTCGGCGACGAACACCGTGCGCTCGCGCGGCCAGTGCAGCGCGCGCGTGGCGAGGAGGTCGATGCGCTCGCCGCCCAGCGCCGTGGCGAAGACACCGACCGCTTGGGCGTCGGGAAAGGCGTTGTTTTTCGAGGCGATTCGGGAGTCGGGCATGACGGATTGGCCACACGTGCCGCGGGCAGACCGTTGGCGGAAAATCCGCCAAGGCCGGGGCGCCACCCATTGCGCACTTTCGGGTCCCCGTGCACACTTGGCTTTAAGCGGATTCTAACCGCCCGGGCGCGCCGCCCTATCAATCTGAACAATGGCGCGTCGCGCTGCGGTCAACCTTTCGCTGTCGATGCCCCGTTTCGCCGCCAACCTCTCGTTTCTTTTCACCGAGGTGCCGTTCCTCGAACGGTTCGCGGAAGCCGCGCACGCGGGCTTTCGCGCGGTCGAGTTCGGCTTTCCGTACGAGTATCAGGCCAAGGAGGTCGCGGCGCAGGTCAAGGCAAACAAGCTGGACGTCGTGCTGTTCAACACGCCGCCCGGCAACCTGGACGCAGGGGACCGCGGCTTAGCGTCGCTGCCCGGACGCGAGCACGAGTTCGCGGCGAGCATTTCCTCCGCGCTGCGCTTCGCCCAGGCGCTGAAATGCCCTCGGCTGCACGTGATGGCGGGCAACCTGCCGCGCGATGCCGACGACGCCGAGCGGGCGCGGCGCGTTCGGCTCTACGTCCGCAACCTGAAGTCGGCGTGCGAGGAGGCGGCGGCCCAGAACGTCACGATCCTCATCGAGCCCATCAATCCGCGCGACATGCCGAATTACCTCTTGTCCACGCAGACGGAAGCGCACGCGATCCGCGAGGAGGTGAACATGCCCAACCTGCGCGTGCAGATGGACCTCTATCACGCGCAGATCGTCGAGGGCGACTTGACGGCGAAGATCCGGCGCTGGATGCCGCATATCGGCCACTTCCAGATCGCCGGCGTGCCCGACCGGCACGAGCCCGACCAGGGCGAAGTGAATTACGCGTGGCTCTTCAAGCTGCTGGACGAACTCAAGTACGACGGCTGGATCGGCTGCGAGTACCGGCCGGCGCAAACCACGGCGGCGGGGCTCGCGTGGATGTACAAGCTCATCGACCGGCGGCCGCCGGGGAGCCCCGGCGAGTAGCGGCCCCGCGCTGCGCGCGCGTCCGCTGTCGCTGCTCACAGCGCTACGCTCATCCCGCCGTCGATCACCAGCATCTGGCCCGTCATGTAGTCCGACGCGGCCGACGCCAAGTACACCGCGAGTCCCGCCAGTTCGTCGGGCTGGCCCCAACGCCCGGCCGGCGTGCGCTTGCACACCCACGCGTTGAACTCGGTGTTGTCGATCAGCGCGCGATTCATCTCGGTGGCGAAATAGCCGGGCGCAATCGCGTTCACCTGGATGCCCATCGGCGCCAGCTCGACGGCCATGCCGCGCGTCAACTGGCGCACGCCGCCCTTGGCCGCCGTATAGGGGACGACCGTCGGGCGCGCGAGTTCGCTCATCAGCGACGCGATGTGGATGATCTTGCCGCGCTTCTTCGCGATCATGCCCGGCAGCACCGCCTGCGAAACGACGAACGGCGCGGTGAGGTTGGTGGCGATGATGTCGTCCCAATCCTTCTCGGTGAAATCGGTGAGCGGGCCGCGCCGCTGGATACCTGCGTTGTTGACGAGGATGTCGATGGCGCCGTGCCTGGCGATTGCCCCCGCCACCGCGGTCTTGATTGCGGTGCGGTCGGTGATGTCGAACGCGGCAACGTCGGCCTTGAGCCCGGCATCGCCAAGCGACTTGGCGGCGCGCGCGAGCTCATCGGGCTTGCGCCCGTTGAGAATTACCGTAGCGCCCGCTTGCGCCAGGCCGCGCGCGATGCTAAGCCCCAAGCCCCGATAGGCGCCCGTGACGAGCGCCACGCGACCGGACAGGTCGAACACCGATGGAATCATGCCGTCCCCTGCGTCACATCGACATCATTGCGCCGCCCCAGAACAGCGAGCGCATCAACGTGGCAAGAATGGCGCCCAGCACGAGGACGCAGACCACGACGACGACGGTATAGCCGACGGCCTTGTCCTGTGGACACTTCTTCAGCACCGACACGCCGAGATAGAACGTGTACAGCGAGTAGATGAGGGCGATCAGGCCCACGAGGCCGCCCAGCATGCCCAGCAGCTGGAAGATGCCGGCGAGCCACGCGGCCGTCGACGAATAGGCGACCAGCTTGAGCGACTGGATGAAGTTCTTCTCGCCGCCAAATGTCGGGGCGAGCGCGTCGACGATCAGTGCGACGACGTAGACCATGACCAGCGAAATGATGTAGCTGACGATCACGCCGACAGCGCCGACGGCCATCGTGCGGATCAAAATCGCCAGCGGACCGATTGCCGCCAGGATCATGATGTAACCGGTGTACAGCGCCTGGGTGTTCGTTTCCTCGGCCGCGATGATCGGCCATTCTTCCTTCGGCCCTATGATTATGTTCTTGATGCGATCGATGAGATTCATGGGGGTCCCCTCCTGATTGTTGCGAATGGCCGGGTTCGTTGTCTTGTTGGGTCCGGCGCGCAACCCGAGTGCGGCGCCGATATCATGCCCGGCAGTTTAGGCGAATGTGGCGCGGCTGTCTTGTCGCGTCGCTCACGTTGCCTGGGCCTCGCGCTCGAGCGCCTCGACCATGCGCGCGACGCGCGCTTCCAGCGCCTCGGTCGTCAGCTTGTCGCGGAACATCTCCACCATCAGCGGAAACGCGAACGGCGTGGGTCGAGCCGGCTGCATCAGCAGCGCTCGGCTGCCGCGCAGCCGCGTGAGCGTTAGCGAGAGCCGCGGCGCTTCGAGCTGCCGCTCGAGCACTTCGCGCACGGCTTGCGCCAGCAACAGGTTGTCCGGATCGTATTGCGCGAAAACGTCGTACAGAAGACCGCTCGACGCCTGCAGTTGCCGCGTCGACGGCGACTGTCCCGGGTAGCCCTGGAAAATGAGGCCCGCGACGCGCGCGAGTTCGCGGAACTGGCGGCGTCCCATTTCCGCCGCGTTCAGACCCGCGAGGATGTCGGCCTCGACGTGCGGCGCGGCCAGCAGGCGTCCGAGATCGCCCAGCTTGAGTTCCACCGGTGTCGGCGACTGGAGCCCGAAACCATAGTCGTTGACCATGAGGCTGAACGTGCGGGGCACGTCGCGCGACAGCCGATACGAGAATAGCGTGGCGAGCCCCAGGTGCGCGAGGCGCCCTTCGAACGGATAGAAGAAGAGGTAGTGGCCGTCGCGTGTGGCAATGCGCTCGATCAGCCACTCGCGCTCGTCGGGCAGCGCCGACCATCGCCGCTGCAATTCGAGCAGCGGGCGGACCAGGCGCAATTCGGGCGATGCATAAACGCCGTGGCGCGCCTTTGCGATGAGGCCGCGCGTGCGGTCGGCCAGTAGTGTCGACAGCGCCATCTTGCCGCCGGCCCAGCGCGGGACGACCGCCTTGGTCGCCGCGGCCGGCTTGACCCATGCGGTCATCTCCTTGACACGAACGAACTCGAGCACGCGACCGGCGAACACGAAGCAGTCGCCTTGGCCCAAACGCGCGATGAACGATTCCTCGACGTGACCCAATTTGTGACCGTTTCGGAACTGCACGGAAATGCTCGCCTCGGACACGATCGTGCCGATCGACGCGCGATGCCGGCGCGCGATGCCCGCGTCGGGAACGCGCGCGACGTTGTCCTCGCCGATGACGACGCGGCGGTACTCCGGATACGCGTTGAGGCTGGCGCCGCCGTGGACGACGAAATCCAGCGCCCACTGCCATTGCGCATCGGTCAGTTCGGCGTAAGCATGCGTGCCGCGGAGTTCGGCCAGCAGTTCGGCGGGCACGAAGCCTCCGCCGAGTGCGCACGTGACCAGATGCTGGACGAGCGCGTCCAACGGCCCGCGCATCGGCGTGCGCGGCTCCAGCTTGCGTGCGGCGGCGGCTTCCCGTGCGGCGGCCGCTTCGACCAACTCCAACGCCTGCGCCGGCACGATCGTGACCTTGGAGGTGGCGCCGGGCTGGTGGCCGCTGCGGCCGGCGCGCTGCAGAAGGCGCGCAACGCCCTTGGGCGAGCCGATCTGCAGAACCTGGTCCACCGGCGTGAAGTCGACGCCCAAGTCGAGGCTCGACGTGCACACGACGGCTTTGAGCTTGTTGCGACGCAGCCCTTCCTCGACCCAGTCGCGCACGTCGCGTTCCAGCGAGCCGTGATGCAGCGCGATGCGGCCCGCCCAATCGGGCCTGGCTTCGAGGATCGCCTGGTACCAGATCTCGGTGGCCGAACGCACGTTGGTGAAGACGAGCGTGGATTGCGCACCGTCGATCGCGCGTATGACCTGCGGCAGCAGCTTGAGGCCGATGTGACCCGCCCACGGAAAGCGGTCGATCGTGTCCGGATGCGCGGTGGCGATCTCGATCGTCTTGGCGTCGAGGCCCTTAACGATGTGTCCACCTCCGACGCGACCGCTGGCGGCGCGAATGCCGGTGAGGCAGGCGAGCGCCTCGTCCAGATTGGCGAGTGTCGCCGACAGCCCCCAGACACACAGCGCGGGCTGCGCGTCGCGCAGGCGCGCCAGCGCCAATTCCACCTGCACGCCGCGCTTGCTCGACAGGAGCTCATGCCATTCATCGACGATGACGGCGGACAGGTGCGCGAGACGTTCGCGCCAGTCGGCACGCGAGAGCATCAGCGTCAGGCTTTCGGGCGTGGTGACGAGCGCCGTCGGCAGCCGCTTGTTCTGCCGCGCCCGCGCCGATGACGGCGTGTCGCCGGTGCGCACGTCGACGGTCCAATGCGGCTGCAGCGCGCGCGCCGCGCGCGCAAGCGCCAGGCCGGTGTCGGCGGCCAGCGCGCGCAATGGCGTGATCCAGAGTACGGTCAGCGGCGGCGCGTCTGGCCTGCTGCGCCCGCGGGCCCGAGCACGAGCGGAGGGATCCACGCGGCGTAGGTCTTGCCCATGCCGGTGGGCGCGTGCAGCAGGCCGCTTTCGCGGCGCGCGAACGCCGACCAGACTTCCTCCTGGAACGGAAAGGGCGACCAGCGCTGAGTCGCGAACCAGGCCCGTGCGGCGGCGAACGGATCGACTACGGACGGCGCAGCGCTTGCGGCCATGACCGCGGTCTCGTCGAGGGAAACGTGCGCCGTCACGTCAGCGCGTCGCAGTGAGCGAGAACATCATCGGGATCTCGCCAAATTCGATCGGCAGTTCCCAGAAGTAAGCATCGCGCCGGACCATCCAGGGCAGACCTTGCCAGCGCAGCCACGGATATTCGTCGTAGCTCGTGATTCGCAAGCCCGCGCGCAGCAGGGAGCCGAGAATGTCGGCCAGCGGGTGGGCGAAGGAGTGGCAGGTGACCTGCGTGCCGGAATCGAGCGCGGCGTAGCTGCCTGTTTCCTCCTCGATCAGCGCGTCGCGGGCGAAGTAGGGATACATCACCCGCATGCCGGCCGGCGGCTGCTGGTCGAACAGGAAGAGCGTAGGGTGGCCCTCGAAAATGAAGAACCTGCCACCCGGCTTGAGGCACGTCGTGACGACCCGCGCCCAGTCCTCGAGGTCGGGGAGCCAGCCCAGCACGCCGACGGATGTGAAGACGACGTCGTATTGGCGTTGCAGATGTGCCGGCGCGTCATAGACGCTGCAGCACACGAACTCCGCGGGCAGCGCCATGTCCGCGGCAATCTGCCGCGCTTTTGTTATCGCGGTCTCGGAAAAATCCACGCCGGTAACCGTCGCGCCCCGGCGCGCCCACGACAGCGTATCCAGACCGAAATGGCACTGCAGGTGAAGCAGCGTCTTGCCCTTCACATCGCCGACGCCGGCCAGCGAAATCGGATCGAGAGGCTCCCTGCCGGCCTTGAAGCTTGGAATGTCGTAGCCGGCCGATTGGAAGTGATGCGGCGCCCACGTCTCCCACACGGCATGGTTGGCGTTAAGGGCAGCGCTGCGTTGGTCGTTGGGCATGGCAGAGGATGTTGGCGGGCGGGCTGTGAGCCGGCAGGACGTAAGCGTAGCGCATTGCGCCGGTCGGTATGGTCCCGCGTCTTGACCGGTGCGGTCGGTGCGCTCACGATGGGGCCGGTTGGACCTACAAAAATTCCCGGGAGGAGTCACCATGCGCAATGCGATCGATCGTCGCCGTTTTCTGCTGAGCCTCGGTGCGGCAGCCGCCACGCAGTCGCTGTCGTCGGCCGTTCGTGCGGCCATGGGACCCGACGACAAGTTCGACCTGCTGATCAAAGGCGGCGACGTCCTCGACCCGAGCCAGCGGCTGCGCGGCGTGCGCGACATCGGCATTCGCAATGGCGTGATCGAGTTGGTCCAGGCCGACATTCCTGCCGAGCGGGCGCTGAAGGTGCTCGACGCAAAGGGCAAGCTCGTCACGGCCGGGCTCATCGATCTGCACGCGCACACGTTCCCCTACGGTTCCGGCATCGGCATTCCGGCCGACGAGTTGGTGCCCTTCCAGGGGACCACGACCGCGGTGTCGGCCGGCGATGCGGGCGCCAACAATTTTGCGGGCTACCGGCGGTTCATCGTCGCGTCGACGCGCACGCGGCTCTACGCGTTCGTGCATATCGCCAACATGGGCCTGGCCGGTTTCCCGGTCGGCGAGCTCTACAACATCGACTTCGCGCAGATCGAGCCCGCGGCGAGGACGGTGGCGGAAAATGCCGACATCGCGCTGGGGATCAAGGTGCGCATGTCGGAGAACGTGGTTGCGCAGCACGGCATCGAGCCGCTGAAGCGCGCGATCAAGGCGGTCGAGATGTCCGGCACCGGCGGCAAGATCATGTGCCACATCGGCGGCGTCGAGTCAGCGCAACTCATGTCGCAGATCCTCGATATGTTGCGGCCCAATGACATCTTGACGCATTGCTATTCCGGCGCGCCGAACATCGCAGGCAAATTCACCAACATCGTGCAGGACGGCAAGCTGCTGCCGGCCGCGCTGGAGGCAAAGAAGCGGGGCGTCTGGTTCGACGTCGGCCATGGCGGCGGCAGCTTCGACTACACGGTGGCCGAGGCGGCGATCGCGCAGGGCGCGCTTCCCAATTCGATCTCGTCGGACATGCACGTGTACTCGGGCAATTCGCCGGGCATGCCCTTCCTCACGTGGGTGATGAGCAAGTTCCTCAACATGGGCTTCAGCCTCGAGGACGTCGTGACGATGGCGACTGCCAATCCCGCGCGCGCGATCAACAGGATCCCGAAGCTCGGAACGCTGCAGGTCGGTGCACCGGGCGATGTGACGCTGATCGACGTCGTCGAAGGGCCGGTCGAGTTCGTCGACACGCGCAACAACAAGCGCGCGGGCAAGGTCTACATCAAGCCCGTGCAGACCGTCGCTGCGGGCATCCCGTTCGGACGGCCCTACTCGGCGCCGTTCAGCGTCCGTTGACCGGCGTGACGTGCCCAAAGAAGCCAGACGCAGGCGCCGATGAGCGATTCCGTCTTCGTCGAAGGAGAGTTCTTCCTGCTGATCGCATTCTCGATCGTCCTTCCGGTCGGCACGTACGTGTACATGATGCGCAAGCGAACGCTGTCGCGTACGACGATGGTCGTGCTGGGTGCGCTGCTGGTCGGCACGTCCGGCGTGACGGTCTATCTGCTGCAGTTGCTTGCGGACATGGCGAAGACGACGACGTCGATGCTCGACGACAGGATCTTCGCGTCGCAGGTTGCGCTGGCGCTCTATCTATTGCCGCTGCTCTTCGCGGGCATCGGCGTGAACATCATCTCGGACGTATTGATCAAGCACCTTAACCTGGCCGAGGCGCGGTTCGAGCGGGAGCGCGCCGCCAGGTTGGCCGACGCGCCGCCCGCCGAGGACCCCGCGAGAACACCACGCTAGTCCCGCATCTTCGTGCTGGCTCCCTTTCCGAATCAGGCCTTCAACTGATCGCGAATCGGGAGCTGGCGGATGCGCTTGCCCGTCGCCGCGAAGATCGCGTTGCACAACGCCGGAGGTACCGGGGGCACCCCGGGCTCGCCGACGCCGCCCATGGGCTTGCCGTAGTCGCCGGGCACGATGTGCACGCGGATCTCGCGCGGCGCTGCCGCCATGCGGGTCACTTCATAGGTGTTGAAATTGTCCTGCTGTGCGCGACCGTTCTTGAAGCTGATTTCACCCAGCGTCGCCACACCCACACCCATCACACAGGCGCCCTGCATTTGCGCGACCACGCGCTCCGGATTCACGCACGCGCCACAGTCGATCGCGATGTCGACGCGCGGGATCGTGATCTCGCCGTTGGCATTGACGGCGACTTCGACAACGGCGGCGACATAACTCACGAAGCTGTAGTGCGCGGCTATCCCAAGCCCGCTGCCCTTTGGAAGCGTTCTTCCCCAGCCTGCCTGCTGCGCGGCAAGTTCCGCCACACGGCGCAGGCGGCCCGTGTCGACGGGGTAGCGCTCCGGTGATTCACCGTGGTTCCACGTGTCACTGAGCATCTGCGGCGTCACCACCCGCGGCGGTCCGATCACCTCGAGCAGATAGTCCTTCGGGTCGCGGCCGGCCGCCGCGGCAAGCTCCGCGACGAACGATTGCACGGCAAATGCGTGCGGAATGTTCGACACCGAGCGGAACCAGCCGATCCGCGTATGCGCGGTTGCCTCCGGATTTTCGATGCGGATGTTGGGAATGGCGAAGGGCACGTTGATGACGCCCATGCCGAGTTCCCAATTGGCCTCGGACTTGGCGCCGGCGTCAAACGTCGACACGATCGTCGGCGCGACGCTGCGGTGCAGCCACGCAACAGGCATGCCCTTGGCGTCGACGCCCGCCTCGAGATGCTCGACGGACACGGTATGGAAATAGTCGTTGTGCAGGTCGTCGTCTCTCGTCCAGACGACCTTGACGGGCTTGCCGTCCATCGCCTTCGACAGCACCGCCGCTTCGATGCCGTAATCGGGCTTGGACTTGCGGCCGAAGCCGCCGCCCAGCAAAGTCACGTGGACGGTGACATTCTCCACCGGCATGCCGAGCCGCTTGGCGACTAGGTCGCGCGCTGCCTGAGGCGATTGGAAGCAGCCCCAGACCTCGCACTTGCCGCCGACGATCCGCGCGCTGGCCGCCGGCGGTTCCATCGACGCATGCGCGAGGTGCGGAAGGTAGTACTCCGCCGTGATGCGCTTGGCCGCGGCCGCCGCAGCGGCGGTGAAATCACCGTCGTTGCGCACAGCCTTGCCCGGCTTACGCGCGGCCTCCTCCAGCGTTGCCCGGTACGCGACGGAGTCGTAGCCGGCATTGGGGCCGTCGTCCCATGTGATCTTCAGCGCCTTGCGTCCCTCCATCGCCGCCCACGTGTTGGTCGCGATCACCGCGACGCCGCCCAGCGGGTTGAATTGGGGAGCGCCGGAGGTGGGTTCAATGGTCACTACCTTCACGACGCCGGGTACCTTGAGCGCGTCGTCGGTGGCGGCGCGCTTGACGCTTCCGCCGTACACCTGCGGGCGCGCGACCACGGCGTAGAGCATGCCGGGCACGCGCGTGTCCATCCCGTATTGCGCCTTGCCGGTGACAATGTCCTTGGCGTCGACGAGCTTCAGCTTGCCCGTTCCGATGTACCGGAATTGGGACGGGTCCTTGAGCTTCAGGTCGGCCTCGGCAGGCACCGGCAAGGCTGCCGCCGCCTTGGCGAGCGATCCATAGCTCAGGCGCCGCTTGGTCGGCACGTGGATCACCTCGCTGTTCTTCGCCTGCACTTCCGTGACCGGCACCTTCCACCGTGCGGCGGCCGCCGCTTCCAGCATCTGGCGCGCCGCGGCGCCGCAGCGGCGCATCGGCATGAAGAAATGGCGCGTGCTGCGCGAGCCATCGGTGTCCTGGTTGCCGTAGCGGGCCTCGTCGCCGGGTGCCTGCACGACGCGCACGCGCGCCCAGTCGGCTTCGAGCTCGTCGGCGACGATCATCGGCATCCCGGTGCGCACGCCCTGGCCCATCTCGGATCGGTGGCAGACGATGCTGACGGTGCCGTCCTCGCCGATGGCCACGAACACGAGCGGGCTGTCGACCCAGCCATGGGGCATGCCGTCGGCACCATATTTGGGCGGGTCGGCAGCGCGCGCGATTGCCGGATAGCCGATCGCCAGCACCAGGCCGCCACCGAGCGCTCCCGTGCTCTTGAGAAATCGCCGCCGGCTCACGTTGGCGATCACGAATTCCGCGTCGGGTGGGAACGTCTTGGTCAGGTCGAAGGGGGCGTTCATGCTGTCGCTCCTTTCTCACCGGCCGCCTGCTTGATCGCGGCGCGAATCCGTCCGTAAGTGCCGCAGCGGCAGATGTTGCCGGTCATCGCGGCATCGATATCGGCATCCGTCGGCTTCGGGTTCTTCTTGAGGAGCGCGGTCGCGGACATCACCTGTCCGGCCTGGCAGTAGCCGCACTGTGGCACGCCCATGTCGATCCAGGCTGCCTGGACGGCCTTGCCGACGTTGTCGGCGCCGATCGCCTCGATGGTGACGACCTTTCTGTTCGCGAGCGCGGAGATGGGCGTCACGCACGCCCGCCCCGGCTGGCCGTCGATGTGCACCGTACATGCGCCACACAGCGCCATGCCGCAGCCGAACTTGGTGCCGGTCAGGCCGAGCTCGTCGCGGAGCACCCACAACAGCGGCGTTTCGGCGGGCAAGCTGACGTCATAGCTCTTGCCGTTGATGTTGAGCTTGGTCATCTGCTTCCTCCCTCGAGAGCCTTCGAGCGCGAACGCTTGGAAATGACATCGCCAGACGTTCGAGAGAATACGCCGGACGCTGTGCGCGTCAACGGGGGCCTAAGGATCTATCGATTGCCGGTCACCGGGCGTCGCGAAAGGCGGCGTGCCGCGACTAAGGGCCGTGTGCGCTGCCGAACAGACGCCGGGCGCGAAGCCGTTGAAGCTATCGGTGCCGGCCCATCTAAGCCTACGTCAGCCGGCATCCGGGAATCCGGACCACGAAAAGGTGCACACCATGCTTTATACGATTGCGGTTGTTCTGCTTATCCTGTGGCTCTTGGGCCTCGTTACTTCCTACACGCTGGGCGGGTTCATCCACATCCTATTGGTCGTCGCCGTTGTCATGGTGCTGGTCAATTTGCTCACTGGGCGGCGTACGATATAGCCTCCTGGCCGTCGCCGGGCGCTGGATTGCTCCGGCGACGCCGGAAGCTGGGAGTCAATGCATATGAATGCGGGAGAATGGACGATGACTACGGAAGTGGATCCGGTTTCCGCCGAAAAGCTGAAGGCCGACCTCCGGGTTCTGGCGGTTGACATCGAACAGTTGCTGAAGGCGACGGCCAGCCAGACCGGTGAGCACGTGGCGCAGTTGCGCGCCAAGGCGCAGGAGTCGCTGAAGATGGCGCTGGCCCGCGCTGCTGCGCTGCAGGACGTGGCGCTGGTGAAGACCCGCGCGGCGGCAAGCGCTACCGACGATTACGTTCGTGCCAACCCATGGCAGGCGTTGGCCATCGGCGTATTGGCCGGACTGGCGCTCGGCATCCTGATTTCGCGCGGCGGCCAGTCGGACTCTTAACTCAACTCCGGGATTCGTAACTCAACTTGGTCGCAACGCCGGAGGCCCCGCCAGACGTCGGTGCCGCAGCCCCCGCGCAGCGGCATCGGTGATCAGCGGCCATGGTCCTGGAACGCGCCGCCATAGGCATCCTGGCGGTAGCTGTAATAACGGTCGCTCCCGTAATAGCGGTTGCCGTCGCGGTTGTAACCGTCGCCGCGGTTGTAGTCGCGCTGCTCGTAGTAGCCGTTGCGGTGGTCGCCGTATCCAGCGGGAACGATCGCGCAACCGGCGAGCAGGGCGGCCAGGATCGAAAGCGTGAGTGCGTATTTCATGTCGGTTCCTCGTTCGCACATTGAGCGATGAGTTGAGGGCTCGGTTCACGCGCTTCGAACAAACGGTGCAGGAACGCTTGCCCCAAGGGATCGATTGGAGCATCGGCTGCCAATGTCTGTCGGTGCGCCGTCGAACATACGGCTTCGATATACTTGGCGATCCCAGCTTCGAAAGGCGGCAGAAAGCAATGAGCCACTATCACTGTATCGTTTGGATCGATCACCGCGAGGCGCATGTCATCGAGTTCAATCCCGAGGACGCGGAAGCGAGCGTCGTGCGCCCTAAGTCGAAGCACGAGCACCTGCATCGCAAGCAGAGCGCAGTGGGTTCGGGCAAGACGCCAGAGGATCATGCCTACTACCAATCCGTCGCCGATGCGATCAAGGATGCCGGCGAGATCCTGATCGTCGGCCCGTCCACCGCCAAGCTCGCGCTGTTCAAGCATCTGCAGGCGCACGCACCGGCCATTGCGGCGCGCGTCGTCAGCGTGGAAACGGTGGACCATCCAACCGATGGTCAACTGCTGAAATTCGCCCGCCACCACTTCGCCGCCGACGATCGGATGCGACCGCAATCTTGATGCCGCCGCGCACTTCGATGGACGCGACGCCATTGCCGGCGAGGCGCGAGGATTGCGGATGATCGCGGTACGCGGCTCGAACGCGCGCTACGGCGCCGTGGCGCAGTCTTTGCATTGGTTGACGGCCATCCTGGTGGCCGCAGCCTTCGTGTACGGTCCGGGCGGATCGGAGCAGCGGGTCTACTCGCTGGCCAAGGACGCCGACCGGCAGCTGCACGAGACGCTGGGCCTGGCGGTGTTCACCCTCGTGCTGATGCGGCTGGCATGGCGCGCATTCGATGCGAGGCCCGAACATCCGCCGATGCCGCCGTGGATGCGCCTCGCATCGACGCTGACGCATGGCGTGCTCTATGTGCTGCTGCTGGGAGTGCCGCTGACGGCGATTACGGGTGCGTGGCTGGAGGGGCATCCTCTGACACTGCTCGGGAACGTGCGGATCGCTCCGCTGCTCGCGGAGTCGCATGCCGCCGGAACCACCGTCGCCTCCATTCACACGTGGCTGGGGGACACGATCATGTGGGTCGCAGGCGTGCATGCGGCCGCGGCGTTGTACCACCACTTCATTCGCCGCGACGGCGTGTTGCGATCGATGCTGCCCGGCGCGGCGCAGGCGCAACGATGACGCGCTAGCCGCCCGCCGCCGATGAGTGGTCGCGCGTGATCACCCACGCGCCGTCCTTGCGCTCGACGATCAGCGTGAACAGCCCATGCGGCGCCTTCTCCGGCGCTTCATTGGCGCGCGTCAGGTGCCACTTGCCGAACACGTAGGCCATGTCCGGCGCGAGTTCGCGCACTTCCACGAGGTCGAAGTCGAGCTTGCCCATCGTCGCGGCGTCCGGATAGCGCCTGCGGTAATTCTGCAGTGTCGCCTGCCAGCCGTATGTGAAGCCGTCGCCGCCGGCGAAGCGGATCTCCTCGCTTTGCCAGTAGCCTTTCATGAAGCCGACGATGTCGCCGCGGTTCCATGCGTCCTGCTGCGCCGCGAGTACGCCGCGGACTGCGCCAGCTGTGCCGGTCTCGGCCGCGGAGGCGGCGAGCGAAACCGCGAAGAACAGCGCAAACGCGAGCAGTCGCGCCATCGTCCTAGACCGCCAACTTGATCGCGACCGGTGCAGGCGCGGCCAGCGGCGAGCGGAACTGCGCGAGCAGCACTCCTTCGCGCGTCTTGGCCGTCTTGAGATGCGCTTCCTTCACGTGGCCGTAGCCGCGGATGTACTCGGGCACGGACGCCAGTTCGACCGCCGTCGCATGGTTTTGCGGTGTCAGCTTGGCCAGGATTTCCGCTACGACCGTTTCGTATTCGCCGATCAGCGCGCGTTCCATCTTGCGCTCCGTCGTCCGGCCGAAAAAATCGAGCCCCGTGCCCCGGAAGCGGCGGATCTTCGCCAGCATGCCGAACGCCTTCAGCATCCACGGCCCGTACACCGATTTCTTCGGCACGCCGGTGGTAGGGTCGGGCTTGTTGAATACCGGCGGCGCCAGGTGGAACGTCAGCTTGTAGTCGCCCTCGAACTGTGCGGCGACACGCTGCGTGAAGTTGGATTCGGCGTACAGGCGCGCGACTTCGTATTCGTCCTTGATCGCGAGCAGTTTGAAGTAGTAGCGCGCGACGGCCTCGGTGAGTTCCGTGATGCCGGGCATTGCCTTGGCCTCCGCCGCCCGCACCTGCGCCACGAGATCGGCGTAGCGCTTCGCGTACGCGGCGTCCTGGTACTCGGTGAGCAACTTGACGCGCCGTTCGATCATTTCGTCGAGCGATTGCGACAGCCGTTGCGAGTCGGGCTTGGCTTCCGCGGGAACGGCAGCCGCCGCCACGCGCGCCGGATCGATCGCTGCCAGGCGTCCCCAGTTGAAGCTCTGCTTGTTCGACTCGATCGCCTGGCCGTTCAACTCGATGGCACGCAGGATCGCTGCTTCGCCGAGGGGAATAAGGCCGCGCTGGAACGCATAGCCGACCATGAACAGGTTGGTCGCGATCGAGTCGCCCATGAGACCGGTGGCAAGCTTGGTGGCGTCGAGGAACTCCGCATCGCCGGGCGCGACGGCATCCTTGATTTCCTGCTCCATCGAACCGGTCGGGAACCGCAGGTCGGGCTCGCGCGTGAACTGCGCCGGCATGACCAGCGCCGTGTTGACCAGCGCCTTGGTGACGCCCTTTTGCATCTTGGCTAGCGCCTCGTAGCCGACGCCGGTGAGGATGTCGCAGGCGAGCACCAGCTTGGCTTCGCCGGCGGCGATGCGCGTGGCGAACATCTGCTCGGGCTTGTCGCCGATGCGCACATGCGACACGACGGCGCCGTTCTTTTGCGCGAGGCCGGTCATGTCGAGCACGCTGCAGCCCTTGCCTTCGAGGTGCGCGGCCATGCCGAGGAGGGCGCCGATGGTCACGACACCCGTGCCGCCGATGCCTGTAACCAGAACGCTGTACGGCTTGCGCGGTCGAGGGCAGCGATGGCGTTGGCATGTTCGAGAAGTCGACCGCCGCCGCCTTCTTGGGCTTGCGCAACTTGCCGCCTTCGACGGTGACGAACGACGGACAGAAGCCCTTGACGCAGGAGAAGTCCTTGTTGCAAGACGATTGGTCGATCGTGCGCTTGCGGCCGAATTCGGTTTCGACCGGCGCGATCGACACGCAGTTCGACTGCACGCCGCAATCGCCGCAGCCTTCGCAGACGAGTTCGTTGATGACGACGCGCTTTGCCGGATCCGGGAACTTGCCGCGCTTCCTGCGCCGGCGCTTTTCGGCGGCGCACGTCTGGTCGTACAGCAGCACCGTGCAGCCGGGAATGTCGCGCATTTCGCGCTGCACGGCATCCATTTCGTCGCGATGATGGATGCGGATGTCGTCGGAGAAATAGTTGGCCGGATACTTGTCCGGTTCGTCGCTGACGACGATGATCCGCTTGACGCCTTCCGCGGCGACCTGCGTCGCGATCATCGCCGGCGTGAGCGGCCCGTCGAAAGGCTGGCCGCCGGTCATGGCGACCGCGTCGTTGTAGAGGATCTTGTAGGTGATGTTGACGTTGGCCGCGACCGCGGCGCGGATCGCGAGGATGCCGCTGTGATAGTAGGTGCCGTCGCCCAGGTTCGCGAAGATGTGCTTCTCTTCGGTGAATGGCGCCTGTCCGATCCACGGCACGCCTTCGCCGCCCATGTGCGTGTATTCGGTCGTGCTGCGGTCCATCCAGATCGCCATCACGTGGCAGCCGATGCCTGCCGTGGCGCGGCTGCCCTCGGGCAGCTTGGTCGACGTGTTGTGCGGGCAGCCCGAGCAGAAGTAGGGCTGCCGCACCAGGTCGATGTTGGGCTTGGCGAGCGCGGCTTCCTTGGCGTTGATCCAGTCGACGCGCGCGCGCAGCTCTTCCATCTTGCGCGGATGCAACTGCAGCCGCTCGATGCGCTTGGCGATCACGCGCGCGATCATCGCGGGCGTCAGTTCCGCGGCGGCGGGCAGCAGCCAGTCGCCGTGCGGGCGTACCCATTCGCCTTTTTCGTCGAACTTGCCCGACGACGCGCGGGCGCACGTCGTCGCGCCAGTTGTAGAGCTGCTCCTTCAACTGGTACTCGACGATCTGCCGCTTTTCCTCGACGACCAGGATTTCCTCGAGGCCTTCGGCGAAATTGCGCACGCCTTCCGGCTCGAGCGGCCAGGGCATCGCGATCTTGTAGACGCGCAGGCCCATCTCGGCAGCGTCGGCTTCGGTGATGCCCAGGTCCACAAGCGCCTGGCGGACGTCGGGATAGCTCTTGCCGGAGGTGGCGATGCCGAGCCGCGGCTTCGGTGAATCGATGACGATCTTGTTCAGCTGATTCACGCGGCAGTAGTGCAGCGCCGCGTAGATCTTGTAGTCCTGCATCCGCGCTTCGGCAGCGAGGAACGGATCGGGCCAGCGGATCGACACGCCGTCGGGCGGCAGCGGAAAGTCGTCCGGAACGATGATCGTCGTGCGCGCCGGATCGACGTGGACCGACGACGAGCTCTCCACGGTGTCGGCAACGCACTTGAAGCCGACCCAGCAGCCGGAGTAGCGCGACATCGCCCAGCCGTGCAGGCCAAGATCTAGAATTTCCTGCACCGATGACGGGTACAGCACCGGCATCATCGCCGCGGAGAACTGGTGATCGGACTGGTGCGGAATCGTGGACGACTTGGCCGCGTGGTCGTCGCCCGCGAGCACCAGCACGCCGCCGTGCTTGCGCCGTGCCCGCGAAGTTCGCGTGCTTGAACACGTCGCCGCAACGGTCGACGCCGGGGCCTTTGCCGTACCACATCGCGAACACGCCATCGACCTTGGCACCCGGATGCAGGTTGACCTGCTGCGAGCCCCAGATCGACGTTGCCGCGAGGTCTTCGTTCAGGCCCGGCTGGAACTTGATGTTCGCGCGGTCGAGGAACTTCTGCGCCTTCCACAGCGACTGGTCGAGCGCGCCGAGCGGCGATCCGCGATAGCCGGAGACGAAGCCGCCGGTGTTGAGCCCGGCCAGCTTGTCGCGCTGCTGCTGCAGGATCAGCAGACGGACGAACGCTTGCGCCCCGGTCAGGTAGACGCGGCCGGATTCGAGCTCGTACTTGTCGTCGATCGCGACTTCGCGCAGCGCAGAGGACGTGGCAATCGGGGAAGCCGAGGCAGGGGACATCGACGGTACTCCGCAAAAATCGTGTTTTTGGGACGCGCGAAAGAACCGGTAGGTCTCGCGGCGCACGCGAGACGGGGATTGTGTCCCCGCTGCGTCAGGGCGCGAATGATACGCGAAGGCGCCCTTACCGTCCACGAAAGTCGGGGCTAGAATGGCGCATTCCAAGTGTCGACGCGTCCGGCCTGCCGCCGGACTTTTTTTGGCCCTGCGCGCGAACGCAAATTTTCGGGAAAGCCCTTGATGCCTTCCGCACTATTGTCCGCCATCGAGATCGAAACCGGACCGAACCCCGACGCCGCCGTCATCTGGCTTCACGGGCTTGGCGACGATGGCACCGGCTGGTCGCAGGTTGTCGGCTCGCTGGGCCTGCCGAGTGCGCTGGCAGTGCGTTTCCTGTTTCCGCATGCGCCGGTGATGCCGGTCACGATCAACAACGGCATGGCGATGCGTGCCTGGTACGACATTCGCGAGGCCGACCTCAATTCGCGTGCGGATTTGGCCGGCGTCCGACAGTCGCAGGCGCACGTCGAGGCGCTGATCGCGCACGAGGTCCAACGCGGCATCGCGCCGCGCCGGATCGTGCTCGCCGGATTCTCGCAGGGCGGGGCGATCGCGCTCTACACCGGTTTGCGGCATCCGGAGAGGCTCGCGGGCATCGTTGCGCTATCGACGTACCTGATCGACGCGCCGCACCTTGCCGCCCAGGCGTCACCCGCCAATCGCGACATCCCGATCTTCATGGCGCACGGCAAGCAGGATCAGGTCGTGCTGTTCACGTGGGCGGAACTGTCGCGCCGCGCACTGACGGACGCCGGCTGGAGCGTCGAGTGGCACGCGTATCCGATGCCGCACGCGGCCGTGCTCGAGGAAGTCGTCGCGTGCGGCAAGTTCCTCGCGACCGTGCTGGCCTGAACGCCAACCGATTCAGTCGCCCGGTTCGTTCTCCGCGCTCTGCTTGCCGCGTTTGGTCATGACGCCGCGGCGGGTCAGCGCGTCGCGCAACAGGAATTCGACCTGTGCGTTGGCGCTGCGCAGTTCGAGTTGCGCCAGCCGCTCGATGTCCGCCCACAGGGCCGGATCGATGCGCAGAAGGAACGCCTTCTTTTCGGCCATCGTCAGCGTCGGGGCCCGTGCACGATGCGCCGCTCGCTACGCCATTCGGCGAAACCGCATCGCCAGCGTCAGCACCCAGATGGCTATCCCCGCCAAAAACGCCACCAGAATCGTCGCGAAGGGCGCGCCGGGCAGGTGCGGCGGCTGTGTCGCATTCGCCTCGATCAGCAGAAGGTGGATGGCCGCGAGGAACACCGCGAGCAGCGAGCCCAGCCAGTACGCGTGCGACTCGAGGTAACTCAGCGTCTGCTCGCGCCGCGCCGGGTCGAGCCAATAATCACGATGCGGGATGTTGATCGACTTGACCCCAACGCGCGGCAGCACGCTCATGGTGAGGACGACGAGAAGCGGGATGCCGATGCCGAACACAAGCATGAACAGCAGATAGCCACGGCGGGTCATCCAGCCGTTGGGCGCGCCGCTGGCGCTGAAGTGCGACGCGATCTGCAGGGGCAGCTGGTCGGTCGTGACGACTATCAGGGCGGCGGCGACGACCAGCAGCAGGACGAAGAGGAGTCGGGCAAATAGCAGCATCGTGACCTCGCAAGGCGCGCCGCCCGCGGGGGCGGCGTCGCGTCAGTTGTACAACGTGCCGGTGTTGATGACGGGCTGCACTTCGGATTCGGCGCAGAGCACGACCATCAGGTTGGACACCATCGACGCGCGGCGCTCGTCGTCCAGTTCGACGACCTTCTTCGCGGACAGTTCGGCCAGCGCCATTTCCACCATCGACACGGCGCCATGAACGATCTTCTGGCGCGCGGCGATGATCGCCTCGGCTTGCTGCCGGCGAAGCATCACTTGCGCGATCTCCGGCGCGTAGGCCAGGTGCGTCAGCCGCGCTTCCTCGACGACGACGCCGGCCTGCTCGAGCCGCGCCTGCAACTCCTTGACCAGCGCCCGCGCGACGATGTCGGCGCTTTCGAGCAGCGTCGGCTCGCGGGCGACGTCCAGCTTCTCCTCGGCGTCATAGGCGAACGACGAGGCCAAGTGCCGCACGGCGGACTCGCTTTGCACCTTCACGAACATCTCATAGTCATCGACGTCGAACGCGGCCTTGGCCGAGTCCTCGACGTGCCAGACCACGACGGCGGCGATCTCGATCGGGTTGCCGCGCTTGTCGTTGACCTTGAGCTTGTCGCCGTTCAGGTTGCGCGCGCGCAGCGAGATCTTCCGGCGCGTATAGAACGGATTGGTGGCGCGCAGGCCCGGCACGCGGCTCGTGCCTTTGTAGGCGCCGAAGAGCTGCAGGATTGCCGCCTCGTTGGGCTGCAGCGTGTAAAGGCTGGACAGCGTCAGCACGCCCAGCACGATCACCAATATCGCCAGCGCGAGTTCGCCCCACGCCGGATAGCCGCCGGACAGCGATTTCCAGACCATCGTCCCGCCGCCGACGATCAGCGCCAGCGCCACCACGATTGCGACGAATCCGTTGGCGGTGCCGATGGGGCGTTCGTCGTGGGACGGCCCCCGGGTGCTCGTTGCGCGTTCCATCGTGACCTCCGTGTCGAGACGCTTAGCCGGGCCCTGTGGCCCAACGCGTCGGGTATCAAAATGATATCACTTTGATACCGAAAGTCACGACCGCTCGTCGGCCGGGATTGCCTAGGTCTTCGGCTCGAACTTGAGGGCGGCGGAGTTGAGGCAGTAGCGCAGGCCGGTGGGCTCCGGACCGTCCGGAAAGACGTGGCCCAAATGGGCGTCGCAGGCGGCACACACGACCTCGGTGCGGCGCATCCACAGCGACGAGTCCTGTTCCTCGCGCACGTTTTCCGGCGACACCGGTTTCCAGAACGACGGCCAGCCGGTGCCCGATTCGAACTTGGTATCGGAAGGGAAGAGCGGCGTGCCGCAGCACACACAGTTGTACATGCCGGCCGCATGGTTATTCCAGTATTTGCCGGTGAACGCGCGCTCGGTGCCTTTCTTGCGCGCCACCTTGAACTGCTCCGGCGTCAATTGCGCCTTCCACTCAGCCTCGGTTTTTTCGACCTTGTTGCTCATGAGCGTAGTTCCCGTCAGTGTTTGCTCTCGTGGCGGTTCGCGAACAATCCCCGCCGCGGCGGGCGACCGGCGCCACGTACGCTATAGTGTCAATTTTGCCGCGTCGCCTTGCAAGCGTGTCGTTAGAGACCATTCCCGCCGAGTCGTTCCGCCGCGATGTCCGCATCATCGGCCTCGTCGGCACCGCGCACGCGTTTTCGCATTTCTTCCAGCTCGCGCTGCCGCCGCTGTTCCCGCTGCTGCGCGCCGAGTTCGACGTGTCGTGGACCGTCCTGGGTCTTCTCGTCGGGATCTTCTACGCGGCCAGCGGCGTCACGCAATTCACCGCCGGGTTCGTCGTCGATCGCAATGGCGCGCGGCCGGTCCTGCTGTCGGGCCTCGCGTTGCTGGCGTGCGGCACCATCCTGGCTTCGCTCGCCCCCGGCGTGTATTGGCTGTTCCCGATCGCCGCGGTGATGGGAGTCGGCAACGGCGTCTTCCATCCGGCCGACTTCGCGATCCTCAACGCCAACGTGGCGCCGCGGCGCCTGGGCTATGCTTATTCGACGCACGGCATCGGCGGCAACCTGGGGTACGCGCTGTCGCCGATCGTGAGCTTCACGCTGGCGTCCGCCTATGGCTGGCGCACGGCCCTGGCGGTGATGGGCACGATGGGCCTGATCGCGGTCGGCGTGCTCGTGAGCCAGCGCGCGCTCCTCACGTCGCACAAGGCGCACGACGCCCACCTGCATTCGCTGCGCGGGTCACTTGAGCTCTTCCTGCAGCCCGCGATCGCGCTGTGCTTCTGCTATTTCGTCGCGCAGACGATGGCCTCGGTCGGATTGCAGACCTTCCTGCCGGCTGCGCTCAACGCGGGCCTTGCCATGCCGCTGGGCCTCGCCACGTCGGCGGTTACGGCGTACCTGCTGGGCGGCACCGCGGGGATCGCGATGGGCGGCTATTTCGCGACGCGCACGGCGCGCCACGACCGCGTCGCGGCGACCGGTCTTCTCGCCGGCGCCGGCTTGCTGGCGCCGGTCGGCGCAGGCTTGGTGCCGCAATCGCTGATCATCCCGGTGTTCGTGATGGTTGGGCTGGCGATCGGGTCGACCGGTCCGTCACGGGATCTCATCGTGCGCAACGCAACGCCCAAAGGAGCGGCCGGGCGCGTGTACGGCTTCGTGTATTCGGGCCTCGATCTGGGCGCCATGGTCGGCCCCGTGTGGTTCGGGCTGCTGCTCGACCACGGTCTCGCGCGCCAGATGTTCTTCGTCGTCGGCGTCCTGTTCGCCGTCGCCGTCGCGACGGTGCTGAACGTCCGCCGGAACAACACGCTCGCGCGGGAAGCGTAAAGGAACCGCGATGGACCTGGGCATTGCCGGCCGCCGCGCGCTGGTTTGCGCGGCCAGCAAGGGATTGGGGCGCGGCTGCGCCGAGGCGCTCGCGCGCGAGGGCGCGGACGTGACGATCGTCGCCCGCACCGAGGCGACCGTCGCCAAGACGGCCGATGAGATCGGCAAGCTCTCCGGCCGCAGGGTCGCATGGGTGGCGTGCGACATCACCACTGCCGAGGGCCGGGCCGCGGCGCTTGCCGCGTGTCCGCGGCTGGACATCCTCGTCAACAACGCGGGTGGCCCGCCGCCGGGCGATTTTCGCGACTGGGACCGCGACGCGTGGCTGCGTGCGATCGACGCCAACATGCTCACGCCCATCGAGCTCATCAAGGCCACCGTCGACGGAATGATCGAGCGAAAGTTCGGCCGCATCGTGAACATCACGTCAGCCGCGGTGAAGGCGCCGATCGACATACTCGGGCTTTCCAATGGCGCGCGCAGCGGGCTCACGGGCTTCATCGCGGGGCTGTCGCGCAAGGTCGCGCGCGACAACGTCGTCATCAACAACCTGCTTCCGGGCTCGTTCGACACCGACCGCCTGCGCGGCAACATGGCGACGCGGGCCAAGAACGCCGGCATGCCCGTCGAGGAAGTCGCGGCGAAGGCGCAGGCCGGCATTCCGGTAGGACGCTTCGGTACCGCCGCGGAATTCGGCGAACTGTGTGCGTTCCTGTGCAGCGTCCACGCCGGATATCTGGTCGGCCAGAACATCCTGATCGACGGCGGCGCCTATCCCGGCACGTTCTGACCGTGCGAAGACGATGATCGACCTCTATTACTGGACCACGCCCAACGGCCACAAGATCACGATCTTTCTGGAAGAGACCGGGCTGCCATACACGATCAAGCCGGTCAACATCGGGAAGGGGGAGCAGTTCGATCCCGAGTTCCTCAAGATCTCGCCCAACAATCGCATACCGGCTATCGTCGACCACGCGCCTCCCGACGGCGGCGCGCCACTCCCGATGTTCGAGTCGGGTGCCATCCTGCTCTACCTCGCCGGCAAGACCGGGCGCTTCTATCCCGCCGACCTGCGCGGGCGCTGCGACTGCATGCAGTGGCTGTTCTGGCAGATGGGCAATCTGGGGCCGATGAACGGCCAGAACCACCACTTCGCGCTGTATGCGCCGGAAAAGCTGCCGTACGCGATCACCCGCTACATCAAGGAATCGGGGCGTTTGTACGCGGTGCTGAACAAGCGCCTCGCCGACCGCGAGTTCATCACCGGCGAATACGGAATCGCGGACATGGCGTGCTATCCGTGGATTTCGCCGGATCGCCAGAGCCAGAACATCGACGAGTTTCCGCACCTCAAGCGCTGGAAGGAGGCGATCAAGAAACGGCCGGCCGTGCAGCGCGCGTACGAGCTCGGAATGCGCATCAACACCAAACCCAGCATGAGCGACGAGCAGGCGCGCAGGATCCTGTTCGGCCAGGATCAATCGGTCGTGAGGTAGCGCGGCGCCGCCTAGCGCCCGGCGCGCCACTCGAGGCGCAGGTAGATCCCGGTATCCTCGACCTGCCGGAACCCCAATCGCGCGTACAGGTGTTGTGCGCGGTTGGACTTGTCCACGTGCAGCTGCACCGGCACACCGTCCGCGGCCGCCGTCGCCATCGTTTCGCGCAGCAGGCGCGTTCCGATGCCTAAGTTGCGCCACGCCGGCAACAGCGCGATGTCCAGGATGTGCAGCACGCCGTTCACGGCCACGCGGTACAGCCGACCCACCGGTTCTCCATCGCACAGCGCGACGAGGAACTCGGCGTCCGGATAGGCGACGCGATAACCGCGATCCTGGTGCGAGAACTGCATCGCGCAGAAGTCGTCCTTCTGCGCGTCGGTCCACGGCAGTTGCGCCATCTCCGCCTCGCGCGTGCTGCGGTAGACGCGCCGCAGGAACGGCGCATCGGCGGCGGTCGCGGGCCGCAGCGAGAGCTTTACGCGCATGGGCCCTCGCGGTCCGCGCTGAACGCCGCCTCGTTACGGACGGCGCCATGCAATGCTCGGGGCAAGCGTTCCTCCGTCGATTCCCGCGATTAGCGCGGCGCCAGGTCCTTCCATTCATCCGCACGCACGCGCGCGACGACGCGGAAAACCTCCTTGCCGCGCGGCTCGACGATCGCGGCTTCGCCTTCGGCAAGGTAGGCGCCCTCGACGACGGCGCGAAACGGATTGCCGTGACTGACGATCGCGACATTCGTGCCTTGGGGACCCGGTGTCCCCAGCAGCCTCCGCAATTCCGCGTAGCGATCCGGCGAATCGGCTCGCGCTGGCCCGCCGCGCACAGCAGGCGTCGCCACGGCACGGCCAAACATGAGCTGCGCCGTCTCCATCGTCCGGCAGAACGGGCTCGCGAGGACATCACCGATTGGAATGCGCAGGTCGCGGATCGCGGCGCCGATCGCGCGGGCTTCGCGGCGCCCCGCATCCGTGAGATTGCGCTGCGTGGCGCAGTCCTCATAGCCGGTCATCTTCTCGTCGTTCTGGCCGAAGTCGGTCGACGCGTGGCGGAAGTAGAGGATGTAGCCGCCGCCGCGGAGCGCCGCGAGGAGCGCGGTCCCCCGCAGTTCGCCGGGTGCCGCCGCATCGGTGCCTCCGATCTGGGCGCCGGCGTGCGCCGCGGCGCCGGCAAGCACGGCGAACAGCAGCGCGAGGCAGAGGCGACGGCGAATTTTCATCGGAACACCCAAAGCCGATAGACAAGGTAGTTGACGAAGGTCATCAGCACGGTCGTCGTGACCTGCGCGGGCCACAGCGGCACGTCGAGCTTCAGGAAGCCCGCCAGCAGCAGCGTGTTGGCCGCAAGCTGGGCGGCGATTGCAATGATGAACCGCGTGCCGGCGGCTGTCATGCCGCGCGACGGTGAAAACACCCTCCAGTACGACAGCGCGAAGCGCGTGAGCGCGCCGGCCGTGAAGCCCAGGGCGCTGGCCGGCACGCCCGGCATGCCCGACTGCACGAGGCCATACATCAGCGCGTAGTGCGCGGCGACCGCGAGCACGCCGGTGGCGACGTGCAGCGAGAAGCTGTGAATCCAGTGGACGATTCCGGTCCCCTGCGGTCGGCGGAGGAACCTGTGCACGGGCATTGCGCGCAGAGGGCTACGACGTGGGCCGGCGTTCGACGGCGAACTGCGGATGTCGGTACAGGCCCGTTCGCGCCATCAAGGCGAGGAGCGAAGTGGTGACGACGCCGAGGCCGTAGCGTACCGAACGGCGGAATCCGATCGAGCTCGCCTCCGCAAAGTAGCGCGTCGGCACCGAGACCTCGCCTATCCCGAAGCCCGCGACGATCGCCTGCGCGAGAATCTGGTTGTCGAATACGAAGTCGTCGGAATTGCGCTGCCATGGCAGCCCGTCGAGGAGCGCCCGCGAGAATGCGCGATAGCCGGTGTGGTATTCGGACAGGTGTGCGCCGAGCAGCAGGTTCTCGAACAGCGTGAGCAGCCGGTTGGCGATGTATTTCCACAGCGGCATGCCGCCGCGCAGCGCGCCGCTGCCCAGGATGCGCGAGCCTAAGACAATGTCGTAGATGCCCGACGCGACCATGCCGGCCATCGCCGTCACCAGCCGCGGATCGTACTGGTAATCGGGGTGGACCATGACGACGATGTCGGCGCCGCGCGCCAGCGCCTCGCGGTAACACGTCTTCTGATTGGCGCCATAGCCCATGTTGTGCGCGTGCAGGATCACGTCGAGCCCCAGCGCGCGGGCCACGGCGACCGTGTCGTCGTCGCTCGCATCGTCGACCACGATGACGGCGTCGACGATGTCGTGCGGCAGGTCGCGCCACGTCGCCTCCAGCGTGCGGCCGGCCAGGTACGCGGGCATCACGACGACGATGCGCTTACCGAGGAGCATCGGCCACGGGCGCGGATTGGGATGAGGTCGAAAATACGATGATATGGGAATCCTCAAACGCCGGTGGACCGAACCTTTGCCGGAGCACGCCTTCGCAGGCGGCAGTTTGCGTGCCCATTTGCTCGGCGCTGCCGTCGACGACGCGAACGTAGGGTTTCTGCCACACCACGAAATCGATCCGCTTCAACCGCAGGTCCGCGGCGTCGGCCAGGCGCACGGCGTTGTCGAAGCGGAAACGCGAATCTTGCGGCACTTCGCCGGCGCGTTCGTTGACGCACAGCCCGGTGAGATAGCCCGGCATCACTGTTTGCCCGCTCAGGCGCTCCCAGCGGGGCGCGTCCCAGTCGAAGCTCTCGAAGTAGAACGGCGCGGCGGCGATGCGCATGCTGCCGGCCGGCCATTGGCGAAGGCCGGCCCAGAACGGCGACAGTGGCGTCGCCTCGAACTGCGGCACATAGGGATTGTGGTCAGGGCGAAAGTCGATGTAATTGACCAGATGCTGCGTTTGCGCATTCGGGCGCTGGAAAAGGAACGCGAGGGGCGATCCAACAGCGAGCAGGACGATGGGCAGCGCCATCGCCGCGAACGCGAGCGCGCGGCGCGAACGCGTCGGCGGAATGGCTGCCGATCCGGCCAGTCGCACGGCGCCCGCCGCGACCGCCAGCAACAGCAGCGGTACGAACGGGAGGAGGTAGCGCGCCACCGTCACCGGAATCTGGCTCCACATCGTGCCCGCTGCGACGACCAGCACGAGGGTGAGCACGATGCCAAGCGCGCCCGTTCGCGCGACGGCCAGCGTGCGCCAGACCACGGGGGCGCCGTAGGCCGCGAGTGCTGCGCTGATCAGGACAACGACCGTCGACGAAGTGCCGAACCACGCGTACCACACACCGATCAGCGTTCGCGCATCGGGGAAATTGATGCCGCTCTTGGCGGCGAGCGAGCCCGGATGCACGACGAGTGGCGGCAGCACGGCGGCGGCGATCAGCACGCCCGTCGCGAGCGCGAGCTTGAACCAGCGGATGAAGAGGTCGCGGCGCTCGGTGGCCCGGGCATTGCGCAACTGCGCGAATCCCCACAACAGCGGCGCCACGGCGAACGCGCCGACCACCGGATGCAGCCATGTGGCAAGCGCCGCGGACAGCGCATAGGCGGCGCCGGCGATCCAGCGTCCGCGCGGAACCGTGTAATAGCGCTGGTACGCGCCATGCGCGAACCAGCCCAGCAGAAGGGTGATCGCGTAGGGCCGCGCCATCCGCGTGAAGATCACGAGGAGCGGCGAAATTGCGAGCAGCAACGCGAAGACGGCGCCGGTCGGTCGCCCGAGCCGTCGCACAACGTAGAGCGGCAGCACGACGAGCGTGGCCAGGCCGCAGAAGAGCATCGGCCAGCGCAGCGTCAGTTCGGAAAGCCCCCACGCTTTCGCCTCCCACCAGTCGAGGATGCCCAGCGGAATGCTGTAATCGGCATAACCGAAATCCAGCAGCATTTCCCGCGGCGTATGGGCAAGCACCTGGTGGATCGCGTGCCACTCGTCGTCGATCAGCACCTGCGCGGCAACCTGGGTGAGGCGCAGGCAAGCGCCGACGAGCAAGGCAACGCCCAGGACGCCCAGGAAGAGGCGGGTACGTGCGCGCTGCGGATTGTCGATGCCCGTCATGCGCCGGGCCCGCCCGCGTCGGCCCGCGTCACATCAGCGGCGGGTGGCGGTGGATGCGGGCGGCGCGGCGCCGGCTTCCGCGACGATCGTGACCTCGTCATCGAGCGTCGAGCTTGCACCCGCCAGCGCCAGTTCCGTCGCACGCTCGAGCGCGGTGTCGACGTCGAAGGCGATGTCGCCGTCCGGTTCCGTCCGGTGCGTCGCGCGGACCGCAAGGAAGTCGTGCACGCGCCGGTCCATGAGGTGCGACGTCTCGACCTTGCCCAGCGCGTTGTAGATCGATTCGACTCGGCCCGGGAACTTGCGCTCCCACTCGCGCAGCATCAGCGTGACCTGCTTGCGCTGAAGATTCTCCTGCGAGCCGCACAGCGTGCACGGAATGAGCGGAAACTGCATCACCTCGGCGAATCGCGCGAGGTCGCGCTCGCGCACGTAGGCGAGCGGGCGGATCACCACGTGCTTGCCGTTGTCGGATACGAGCTTGGGCGGCATCGTCTTCATCTTGCCGCCGAAGAAGAGGTTGAGGAAGAACGTCGCGAGCAGGTCGTCGCGGTGGTGGCCCAACGCGATCTTGGTCGCGCCGATTTCGCCGGCGACGCGGTACAGCACACCGCGACGCAGCCGCGAGCACAGCGAGCACATCGTCGCGCCCTCGGGGATGAGTCGCTTGACGACGCTATAGGTGTCCTGCTCGGCGATGCGAAACGCGATGCCGCGCTCGGCTAGGTAGCGCGGCAGGACGTCGGCCGGAAAGCCCGGCTGCTTCTGGTCCAGGTTGACGGCGACGATCTCGAAGCTGACCGGCGCGCTCTCGCGCAACGCGCACAGTATTTCCAGCATGCCGTAGCTGTCCTTGCCGCCGGACAGGCAGACCATGACGCGATCGCCGTCCTCGATCATGCCGTAGTCGGCGATGGCCTGCCCGACCTGCCGGCGCAGGCGGCGCTTCAACTTGTTGGTCTCGAACTCCGCCTTGCGCGGATCGCGTGCGCGGACGCCTCCCCGCGGCGCGGATGGGACGGCGGGAGAAGCGATGGCGTTGTCGCGGAGGTCGTCCATGAGACCGATCTTACAAGGGGCAAGCGCGCGACGCACCCGAGTTGATTTTCACTCGCGCTGGAAATTGATTTCGACGTCGGACGTCCGGGCCGCGGCAATGGGCTCGAACTGCCAGCGGGAAAGCGCGTTGCGCACGGCGCGATCGAACACATGCTGCGGCTGCCCGCCCAGGATGTCGACCGCCGTCACGCTTGCCGCTCGCATCGACGTGGATGCGCGCGCTGACCACACCTTGGTGATCCCCGCGGCGATGGCCTCGCGCGGAAAGTCCGGGGGCTCGCGCGATAGGGGCTTCAACTCCGTGACGGCCGACGGGCGCGCGCGGTGCGGCCGTGGGCGCGGCGGCGGCAAGCTGAATCGGCGGCGGAGGCGCCGTAGCCACGACGGTTGTTGCGGGCGTCGGGGCCGACTGCGCCGGGGCGAGCGGCGCCACCGGCGCCGGGGCGTGGCTGTGCCACCGACGCCGGGGCGAGCGGTGCCGCCGGCGCCGGGGCAGCGACGGCCACGACGGGCGGCGACGGATCGGGCGCAGGCGCCGTCCTGGGTTCGGCCGGTTTCGGCGCGGGAGCAACACTGGTGACACCGGCGTTGGCGGCGGCCGGAATGTGACCCGGACGGACATCCGGCACGGAACTCGGCCGGCACGCGTGTTTCCCCGCAGGATGGTGGCGGTCGCGGGCGCGGCATCGGATGTGACCGGCGCAGACGACGGGCGCGGGCGCCGGCGCGCTGCCGATCACGGAAGCGCTCGCAGCGGGCGCCTGCGCTGTCGGCGGCGAGTCGGCGCCGGCCGGCTCGTGCGTGCGAGTGCCATACCAAAGGCCCACGGCCAGCACGATGACGGCGACTCCCGCAAACAACGGCAGTGCAGCCGATCGCCGGGTGCTGCGACCGATGACCACAGGCGCCATCGACCGGTCGTGGGGCGCGGCCTGGGCTGCGGACGTCGGGCGCGACGGTCGCCGGTCCGTGCAACTGGATGAGTTTGAGGTCGGCCAGCCGGGTGAGGTCGCGCGCCAGCTTTTCGGGTTCCAGACGGTACTTTTGCGCCAGTTCGTCGACGGCGGACGGGTTTTGCAGCAGCGTGAGGACGCGGCGCTGCCCCAACGACAATCCCTGGCTGGGCGTGGCGAGCTCGGCTTCGCCGGCGGTCGTCCGGGCACAGAGTGTCGCGGAGTCGAAGGTCATTGTATTTTTTGAGGGAAAATGCCCGTTGGCCCGGGCGATATGGCGGCGGATGTTAGCATGCCCGGCCGCACCTACGCGCTAAGACCAAAGGATAGGCCAGTGTCGTTCCGAATGATGCAAATTCCTGCCCGATGCCGCAGACCGCGATGAATCCGCGCATTTCCAGCCATTTCGACGGCGGCGCCGATCACCGTCGTCGATACCGACCCGCGTCGACGACCTCCAGGTCGGCGCTGCGGCCGGATTCGCACGCCGACATCCGCCAGTGGTTCTACTTTCGCCTGCAGGGGGCCGCCGGGCGCGCCGCGAGGATTCGCATCATCAATGCCGGCCAGGCGCCACGTATCGCCGACGGCTGGCCCGGCTATGCCGCCGTCGCGTCGTATGACCGCAGACACTGGTTTCGCGTGCCGACGACCTACGACGGCACGGAACTCGTCGATCGACCACACGCCGCTGCGCGACAGCGTCTACTACGCCTACTTCGAACCCTATTCCTGGGAGCGGCACCTGGCGCTTCTCGGACGCGCCGACGCGTCGCCGCTCGCGCGTGTGCGCGACCTGGGCGCCACGTCGAAGGCCGCGACCTCAACGTCGTCACCGTGGGCACGCCGGGCGACGGACGCAAGTCGCTGTGGATCATCGCGCGCCAGCATCCGGGCGAAACGATGGCCGAGTGGTTCGTCGAAGGCATGCTCGAACGCCTGCTCGACGAAAGCGATCCGGTGGCGCGGATCCTCGCGAGCGCGCGGTCCTGCACATCGTGCCGAACATGAACCCCGACGGCAGCGTGCGCGGCAACCTGCGCACGAATGCGGCCGGCGCCAATCTCAACCGCGAGTGGATGGCGCCGTCACTGGAGCGCAGTCCCGAGGTCTTCCACGTGCGCGAGGCGATGCAGGCCACCGGCGTCGACGCCTTCCTCGACGTGCACGGCGACGAGGGCCTGCCGTACGTCTTCACCGACGGCAACGAGCGGCTGGCGAATTATTCGCCGCGGATGGCGGCACTGGAGCAGGGCGTTCAGGTCGGCGCTGCAGTTCGCCAATCCGGATTTCCAGACGGTGCATGGCTATCCGACGGACAAGGACACCAAGGTCAACCTGACGATCGCGTCGAAGTGGGCCGGCCACACGTTCGGCGGACTCTCGCTGACGCTGGAGATGCCGTTCAAGGACAATGCCGACCTGCCGGATCCGCTGCACGGCTGGAGCGGCGCGCGCTCGCGGCGACTGGGCGCCGACGCGCTGACCGCGCTGTACGCGATGCTGCCGTCGTTGTGACGCACGGCGCCTGCTAGCATCGTAAACTGAGACATTCGGGGAATTCGGGGGAAAGCCGTGCAGACGATCCTGGTTGCCAATCCCAAGGGAGGCAGCGGCAAGACGACGCTCGCGACCAACGTCGCGGGCTGGCTTGCCGGCAAGCGCCAGCGCGTCGCGCTCAGCGACGCCGATCCGCAGCGTTCGGCAAGCGAATGGCTGGCGCGCCGGCCGCCGCTGTTTCCGCCGATCGGCGGCTTCGACGGCGAAGCGCGCAAGAAGGAGTTGAAGGATGTCGCGGCGCAGTGGCTCGTCGTCGACAGTCCGGCGGGCCTGCACGGCGAGGCGCTGCGCGACGCGATGCGCCGCGCCGACGTGCTGCTGGTGCCGGTGTCGCCGTCGATGTTCGACATGGCGGCGACGCAGCGCTTCCTGCGAGCAGATCGCCGAGTACAAGGCCGTCAAGGAAGGCGGCCTCGCGATCGGCATCGTGGGCATGCGCGTCGATGCGCGCACGCGCTCGGCGGCCGAGCTCGACGAATTCCTCGAAGGGCTTCGACTTTCCCGTCGTGACCCACTTGCGCGATACGCAGGTGTACGTCTATTGCGCGCGCGACGGATATTCGGTGTTCGACCTGCCGCGCTCGCGCGGCGAGCAGGACTGGGAGCAGTGGAAGCCGCTCACGCGCTGGATCGCGCGGCACGCGGAAAAGCGCTCCTGACTTACGCCCCTGGGGACAGCGCCGCGGCCGAATTCGGCCGCAAGCGTGGGGGCCCAATATCGTTCGACGTTACTTCTTCGGCGCGTCCGCGGGCTTGGCGGCGTCCTTGGCGCGTCGGCGGGCTTGGCAGCTTGCTTCGCGGCCTCGACAGCCTTGGCGGCGGCGTCCTTGGTGGCGTCGGCGCGCTCTTCGCGGCGTCGCTGGCCTTGGCGGCGGCGTCGGCAGCAGCGGCCTTGGCGGCTTCGGCAGCCTTCGCAGCGGCATCCTTGGCGGCAGCGGCAGCCTGCTCGGCCGACGCCTTCGCTGCGTCAGCGGCTTCCTTGGCCTTGTCGCCGCAGGCGGTGAGCGAGGTGGCCAGCGCCAGCGCGGCGAGCGCGGCGAACAGTTGCTTCTTCATGGGGTTTCCCTCCGGGGCGAAGTTTGGGTGACGCCGGGCCCAAAAACCGCACCCGTCGAATGGCGATTTTAGCGCAATTCACGGGCCGTTGCCGTGAGCAACGTCACGGAAAGCTCCTCGCCAGCCGCGCACGCCGGCGCTCCTGCAACGCCAGCATGACGCCGCTGCCGACGATGATCGCCATGCCGACCGCCGACCAGCCGTCGGGCAGCTGGCCGAACACCAGGTAGCCGAACAGCGTCGCCCAGATCATCTGCAGGTAGGTGAACGGCGTGAGCAGCGACGCGGGCGCGATCAGGAACGCGCTGATGATGAGCCAGTGCGCGAGGCCCGCGAAGAGTCCCAGCAGCAGCAGCAGCGCGCCCTCGCGCCACGTCAGACACGGCGGTGTCGAATCCCCACGGCAGCGCGAGCGTACAGCGCGACCGCGCCGACCAGCGCGCTGTAGAAGAGCGTCGTGTGCGCGCTGTCGCCGGGCAGCTTGCGCGTCAGCAACTGGTAGAACGCGTTGAACACGGCCGTGCCGATGAGCAGCAGGACCGCCGGATGCAGGATGGACGACCCGGGCCGCAGCAGCACCAGGATGCCGGCGAACCCCGTGATCGAGGCGATCCAGCGCGCGCGCGTCGGCCGCTCGCCCAGCACGGGCTGCGAGAGCACGACGATGAAGATAGGCGCGAGGAAACGTGATGGCGGAGCCCTCGGCCAGCGGCAGGTAGCGCAGGCCGCCGAAGAAGCAGATGGTGGCGGCCAGCAGGAACGCCGAGCGGACAAGCTGCATCGCGCAGGTTGCGCGTGCGCCAGAAGCCGGGCCCGGCGCGGTGCCAGACGAAAGGCGTGACGACCAGCATCTGCCCGACGTAGCGCGCCCAGACGACCAGGAACAGCGAATGGTCGCGGACCAGGTATTTCGCCGTCGTGTCGAGCGCGGTCAGGCACAGTCCGCCCAGGAGGAACAGCGGCAGCGCCTGGCGGAGAGGGTGGTGCGCGTGGATGCTACGCCGCCTCGGCCTCTATGAACCGTAGGAGTCGCCTGAATGGATGGAGTGTCGGCTCGCGCGTCGATTCGCGATTGCTCGACCCCACGCGCTGGGCGCACGGGTCCCCTCTCGCCGCTCACGCCGCCGCCACGAGATCCCGCAGGACGAACGGCAGGATGCCGCCGCCGTTGTAGTAGTCGACCTCGATCGGCGTGTCGATGCGGCACAGCACCGTCACGTTCTGCTTCGGCCGTCCTTGCGCGTGATCACCAGCGTCAGGTCCTGCTGCGGCTCGCACGTCCTTGGGCACGACGATGTCGACCAGTCTCGTCGCCCTTGATCCCGAGCGATTGCGCCGTGTCGCCGCCCTTGAACTGCAGCGGCAGCACGCCCATGCCGACCAGGTTGGAGCGGTGGATGCGCTCGAAGCTCTTGGCGACGACGGCCTTGACGCCCAGGAGCTGCGTGCCCTTGGCCGCCCAGTCGCGCGAGCTGCCGGTGCCGTATTCCTCGCCGCCGAAGACCACCGTCGGCGTGCCCTGCGCGATGTACTTCATCGCCGCGTCGTAGATGAACATCTTTTCGCCCGACGGCTGGAACAGCGTGACGCCGCCTTCCTCGCGCGTGCCGTCCGCGCGCGGCGGCAGCATCAGGTTCTTGATGCGCACGTTGGCGAACGTGCCGCGCATCATGACTTCGTGGTTGCCGCGGCGCGAGCCGTAGCTGTTGAAGTCGGCCTTCGCGACGCCGTTGGCCAGCAGCCACTTGCCGGCGGGCGAGTCGGCCTTGATCGAGCTCCGGCCGGCGAGATGTGGTCGGTGGTGATCGAGTCGCCGAAGATGCCCAGCGATGCGCGCGCCCTTGATGTCGACGGTCGGGATCGCCGTCATCTTGAAGCCGTCGAAGAACGGCGGCTTCGCGATGTACGTGGACGTGGGCCATGCGTAGACCTGGCCCGTCGCGCCCTGGATCGTGCCCCACAGCGGATTGGCGGTGGCGAGGCTGCCGTAGAGCTTGCGGAACGTCGCCGGATCGCGCGCGAACGGCATCACCGCGGCGATTTCGTGCGACGTGGGCCAGATGTCCTTGAGGAACACCGGCTTGCCGTCGCGGCCCATCCCAAGCGGCTCGGTCGTCAGGTCGCGCAGCACCGTGCCGGCGATCGCGTACGCGACCACCAGCGGCGGCGACGCCAGGAAGTTCGCCTTGAGGTTGGGATGGATGCGCGCCTCGAAATTGCGGTTGCCGGACAGCACGGCCGCGCAGATCAGGTCGTTGCTGACGATGGCGTCGTTGAATTCAGGCGCGAGATCGCCGGCGTTGCCGATGCACGTCGTGCAGCCGTACGCGGCGACGCCGAAGCCCAGCTGCTCGAGATAGGGCAGCAGCCCCGCCTTGGTGAGGTAGTCGGTGACGACGCGCGAGCCGGGCGCGAGCGACGTCTTGATGTGCGCGCTTGACCGTGAGGCCGCTGTCTCGACGGCCTTCTTCGCGAGCAGGCCGGCGGCGAGCAGCACGCCGGGATTGGACGTGTTCGTGCACGACGTGATCGCCGCGATCAGCACGTCGCCGTTGCCGATCGACACGTGCACGGCGTCGGGCTCGCTGACGCGATCGGGCGTCGGACGATTGTCGACCATTTCCACGAGGTCGCGCGGCTGTCCGTTGCCGGGCACCTGCATCGACGCATCGCTGATCGCGCCGACGCCATCGCCGACCCGCGCGGTCACGATGCGCTTGGCGAGATCCGCGGCGCTCTTCGCGAATCCGTTCTCGGCGACGGGCTTGCTGAAGAGCTCGGTGAACTTGGCCTTGAGGTTGCCGAGCTCGATGCGATCCTGCGGGCGCTTCGGCCGGCGACCGACGGCTTGATCGTCGCGAGGTCGAGCTTCACGACCTTCGTGTAGTCGATGTCGCCGGCGCGCGGCATGCCGAACAGTCCCTGCGCCTTGAAGTAGGAGGCGAACGCGTCGACTTCGGCGTCGGTGCGGCCGGTGGCCACCAGGTAGTCGACGGTCGCTTCGTCGACGGGGAAGAAGCCCATCGTCGCGCCGTATTCGGGCGCCATGTTGGCGATCGTCGCGCGGTCGGGCACGCGCGAGCGTGGCGGTGCCCTCGCCGAAGAACTCGACGAACTTGCCGACGACCTTTTCCTTGCGCAGCATTTCGGTGACCGTCAGCACGAGGTCGGTGGCGGTGACGCCTTCGGTCAGCTTGCCCGTCAGTTCGACGCCGACGACGTCGGGCGTGAGGAAATAGACGGGCTGGCCCAGCATGCCGGCCTCGGCCTCGATGCCGCCCACGCCCCAGCCGACGACGCCGATGCCGTTGATCATCGTCGTGTGGCTGTCGGTGCCGACCAGCGAGTCCGGGTAGTAGATGCCGTCCTTCGATGTGCACGCCGCGCGCCAGGTATTCGAGGTTCACCTGGTGCACGATGCCGATGCCCGGCGGCACGACGTTGAACGTGTCGAACGCCTGCATGCCCCACTTCATGAACTCGTAGCGCTCGTTGTTGCGCTGGAACTCGAGCTTCATGTTGAGGTCGAGCGCGTCCTTCGTGCCGTAGTGGTCGATCATCACCGAGTGGTCGACGACCAGGTCGACCGGCACCAGCGGCTCGATGACCTTGGGATTCTTGCCCATGTCCGCTGGCGACGTTGCGCATCGCCGCCAGGTCGGCCAGCAGCGGCACGCCGGTGAAGTCCTGCAGCACGACGCGCGCGACGACGAACGGGATCTCGTCGGTGCGCGCGCCGGTGGGCGCCCAGTTCGGCGAGCTGCGCACGTGCTCCTCGGTCACCTTCTTGCCGTCGCAGTTGCGCAGCACGGACTCCAGCACGATGCGGATCGACACGGGCAGGCGCGAGACCTTGCCGACGCCGGCTGCGCTCGAGCGCGGGCAGCGAGTAGAACTTGCCGGTGGCGCCGCTGGCGAGCTTGAATTCCTGCAGGGACTGAGTGGAGGTTGTGGCTCATGGCGGGGCCTTTGCGATGGGAGGCTACTTCTCGTGGCGGGTGGGACGGAGTGCGGCGTCGGCGGCTTCGCGCCCGCGATGTTCTTCATGTTATCTTCTGGCCGTTGGGCATGACCATGTCGCCGGGCTGCAGTCCGTCCCGGCAGGCGCCGACGTACTTGCCGTCGATGGTCGTCGCGGAGTCCTTCATGCCCATGAACGGCGGGTCGTAGTCGGCGCTGACGCTCGGTCTTGTAGGCGGTGTCGCCCTGCATCGTCATCACGGAGTGCGACGTGACCATCGTGCTGTCGCCCAGCTTGCATACCGAGTCGCCGATGAGCGTCGCGCCGTCGCGCCGCATGTCCGACTTCGAGCACATTTCCGTCGCATGCCGGCGCCCATGTCGATCATCTCCTTCTGGACCGACGCGTCGATGCACAGCGTCGACTTCGTGCCGGCGCCGGGGCGGCGCCTTCGAGCCGTGGTCGTCATCTCCCACTGGCCGGGCTTGAGCTTCGGATAGTCCTGCGCGGCCGCCGGCGCCGGCGACGGCGAATGCGGGCGGCGGCAAGGGTTGCGATGGTATGGCGCATGGCGAAATCTCCGTTGCGTGGCGAGGGACGGAGTCGCGCATCAGATCACCATCATGTCGACGAATTCGTGCACCGGCAGCGCCGACAGGCGCTTCGGCATCGAGCGCAACGTCGAGGATCGCGGCGCTGCTGCTTCTCCGGGAAGCGCCGCGCGAGGTTGGTCCTGAACTTCTCGATCAGCACCGGGATGCCTTCCTTGCGCCGGCGCCGGTGGCCGATCGGGTATTCGACGACGACTTCCTTCGTCTTGCTGCCGTCCTTGAACTCGACCGTGATCGCGTTGGCGATCGAGCGCTTGTCCGGGTCGTGGTAGTCCTTCGAGAACTGCTTGTCCTCGACGCAGACCATCTTGTCGCGCAGCGCGTCGATCCGCGGGATCGCGCGCGACGTTGTCCTCGTAGTCGGCGGCGGTGAGCCGGCCGTGGATCAGCGGCACGGCGACCATGTACTGGATGCAGTGGTCGCGGTCGGCCGGATTGTCGAGCGGGCCCTTCTTGTCGATGATGCGGATCGCCGATTCGTGCGTGCGGATCGTGATCTTCTCGATGTCGGCGAGCCGGTCCTTCACCAGCGGATGCAGCTGCATCGCGCATTCGACCGCGGTCTGCGCGTGGAATTCCGCCGGGAAGCTGATCTTGAACAGCACGTTTTCCATCACGTAGCTGCCGTAGGGCCGCTGGAACTTGAACGCGTTGCCCTTGAACAGCACGTCGTAGAAGCCCCAGGTCTTGGCGGTCAGCACCGACGGATAGCCCATTTCGCCGGTCTTCGCGATGAGCGCGAGGCGCACGGCGCGCGATGTCGCGTCGCCGGCCGCCCAGCTCTTGCGCGAGCCGGTGTTCGGCGCGTGGCGGTAGGTGCGCAGCGACTGGCCGTCGACCCACGCGAGCGAGACGGCGTTGATGATCTCGTCGCGCGTGAGCCCCAGCATCTGCGCGACGACGGCGGTGGAGGCGACCTTCACCAGCACGACGTGGTCGAGGCCGACGCGGTTGAAGCTGTTCTCGAGCGCGATGACGCCCTGGATCTCGTGCGCCTTGATCATGCCGGTCAGCACGTCCTGCACGGTCAGCGGCGCCCGGCCGGCCGGCGACGCTGTTGCGCGACAGCCAGTCGGCGACGGCGAGGATGCCGCCCAGGTTGTCGGACGGATGGCCCCATTCGGCGGCGAGCCAGGTGTCGTTGAAGTCGAGCCAGCGGATCATCGCGCCGATGTTGAACGCGGCCTGCACCGGATCGAGCTGGAACGACGTGCCGGGCACCGCGCGCCGTGCGGCACGACGGTGCCGGGCACGATCGGCCCCATCAGCTTGGTGCAGGCGGGATAGGACAGCGCCTCGAAGCCGCAGCCCAGCGTGTCGAGCAGGCAGTATTGCGCCGTCGAGTAGGCCTCCTTGCTGGTGATCTTGTACTTCGGCGACGTAGTCGGCGATGTCGACCAGGACCTTGTCGGGCTTGGGGCGCACGTTGCTGATATGGGCGGACATGGACGAATTGTGCAGGACGCGTTGCAGTTGTTTGAGGACTGGGACCGCAATGCGCCTCACGGGCGGTCCTTCAGCGGCACGAACTTCTGGTCTTCGGGACCGGTGTAGTTGGCGCTGGGCGGATGATCTTGCCGTCGATGCGCTGCTCGATCACGTGCGCGGCCCAGCCGGACGTGCGCGAGATCACGAACAGCGGCGTGAACATCGCCGTCGGCACGCCCATCATGTGATAGCTCACGGCGCAGAACCAGTCGAGGTTCGGGAACATCTTCTTCGCGTCCCACATCACCGCTTCGAGCCGCTCGGCGATGTCGAACATCTTCATGTTGCCGCGCCGCCACTCGACAGCCGGCGCGCGACTTCCTTGATGACCTTGTTGCGCGGGTCGGCGATCGTGTAGACCGGGTGGCCGAAGCCGATGATCACCTGCTTCGCCTCGACGCGCTGCCGGATGTCGGCCTCGGCCTCGTCCGGCGTGACGTAGCGGTTCTGCACGTCGAAGGCGAATTCGTTGGCGCCGCCGTGCTTCGGGCCGCGCAGCGCGCCGATGGCGCCGGTGATCGCCGAATACATGTCGGAGCCGGTGCCGGCGATGACGCGCGCGGCGAACGTCGACGCGTTGAATTCGTGCTCGGCGTAGAGGTTGAGCGACGTGTGCATCGCCTTGACCCACAGCTCGGGCGGCTTCTTGCCGTGCAGCAGGTGCAGGAAGTGGCCGCCGATGGAATCGTCGTCGGTCTCGACTTCGATGCGCCGGCCGTTGTGGCTCCAGTGATACCAGTAGAGCAGCATCGAGCCGAGCGACGCCATCAGGCGGTCGGCGATGTCGCGCGCGCCCGGCACGTTGTGGTCGTCCTTTTCGGGCAGCGCGCAGCCCAGCACCGACACGCCGGTGCGCATCACGTCCATCGGATGCGCGGCGCCGGGCAGCGATTCCAGCGCCGCCTTGACCGGCGCCGGCAGGCCGCGCAGCGACGCGAGTTTCGCCTTGTAGCCGGCGAGTTCGGCGACGTTGGGCAGCTTGCCGTGCACCAGCAGGTAGGCGATCTCCTCGAATTCGCACGCGTCGGCGATGTCGAGGATGTCGTAGCCGCGGTAGTGCAGGTCGTTGCCGGTGCGGCCGACCGTGCACAGCGCGGTGTTGCCGGCGGCGACACCGGAGAGCGCGACGGATTTCTTGGGCTTGGGCGGCGGCGGTCGTCATCGGGAGCTTCGATCGGTCATGGGGCGGTCCCCTTCAGCGGGTCTTGCGCAAACAGCTCGTCGAGTTTCTGCTCGTACGCGTGATAGCCGAGGTAGTCGTAGAGCTCGGCGCGCGTCTGCATCATCGGCACGACCGACTTCTGCGTGCCTTCGCGTGCGAATCGTCTGGTAGACCTTCAGCGCCGCGGCGTTCATCGCGCGGTACGCCGAGCAGCAGTAGAGCACGATGTCGACGTCGGCCGATGCCAGTTCGTCGGTGGTGAAGAGCGGCGTCTGGCCGAATTCGGTGATGTTCGCGAGGATCGGCACCTTGACCGCGGCCTTGAACTGCCGGTACATCGCGAGCTCGGTCATCGCCTCGGGAAAGATCATGTCGGCGCCCGCTTCGACATAGGCGACGGCGCGCTCGATGGCGGCCGGCAGGCCCTCGACCGCCAGCGCATCGGTGCGCGCCATGATGACGAACGCCGGGTCGGTGCGCGCGTCGACGGCGGCCTTGACGCGGTCGACCATCTCCTCCTTCGACACGACTTCCTTGCCGGGACGGTGGCCGCAGCGCTTGGCGCCGACCTGGTCTTCGATGTGCACGGCGCCGGCACCCGCCTTGACCATCGAGCGAACCGTGCGCGCGATGTTGAACGCGCTGCCCCAGCCGGTGTCGATGTCGACCAGCAGCGGCAACGTCGTGACGTCGGTGATGCGGCGGACGTCGATGAGGACATCTTCGAGCGTGCTGATCCCAAGATCCGGCATGCCCAGCGAATTGGCGGCGACGCCGCCGCCGGACAGGTAGAGCGCCCGAAAGCCGGTGCGCTCGGCCATCCGCGCCGTGTAGGCGTTGATCGCGCCGATCACCTGCAGCGGGCGCTCGGCGGCGACGGCGGCGCGGAATTTCGCTCCGGCGGAATCGTCGGCCATCTCAGTTGCCAGTCTCGTTGCCCATCTCGCTTGCCAAGATCAATCTCCGCCGCCGGTCAACCGAGCAGCGCCGCCACCCCGGCGCGCTCTTCCTCGAGTTCCTTCAGCGTCAGGTTCATCCGCTCGCGGGAGAACGCGTCGATCGGCAGGTCCTGCACCAGCGTGTACTCGCCGTTGGCCGTCGTCACCGGCATGCCGTACAGGTAGTCGCGCGGAATGCCGTAACTGCCGTCCGACGGAATGCCCATCGTGACCCACTTGCCGTTGCTGCCGAGAATCCAGTCGCGGACGTGGTCGATGGCGGCATTCGCCGCCGAGGCGGCCGACGAGAGTCCGCGCGCCTCGATGATGGCGGCGCCGCGCTTGCCCACCCGGGGAAGGAACTCGTTGCGGTTCCACGCTTCGTCGTCGATCAGCGGGGCGAGCAGCTGTCCGTCGACGGTCGCGAAGCGGTAGTCGGGATACATCGTCGGCGAATGGTTGCCCCACACGATGAGCTTCTCGATCGATCCCACCGGCTTGCCGGATTTGTGGCGAGTTGCGACAGCGCGCGGTTATGGTCGAGCCGCATCATCGCCGTGAAGTTCTTCTTGGCCAGCGACGGCGCCGACTGTCATCGCGATGTAGGCGTTGGTGTTGGCCGGATTGCCGACGACGAGCACCTTGATGTTGCGCGACGCCACGGCGTCGAGCGCTTTGCCCTGCTCGATGAAGATCTTCGCGTTCTCGAGCAGCAGGTCCTTCCGCTCCATCCCCGGGCCCCGGGGCTTGGCGCCCACGAGCATCGCGACGTCGGCGTCCTTGAACGCCACCTTCGGATCGGCGGTGCCGGACATGCCGGCAAGCAGCGGAAACGCACAGTCCTCGACTTCCATCATCACGCCCGTTCAGCGCCGCTTGGGCTTTGTCGAGGGGCAGTTCGAGGAGCTGGAGGATCACCGGCTGGTCGCGGCCGAGCATTTCGCCGGCGGCGATGCGGAACAGGAGGGCATAGCCGATCTGGCCGGCGGCGCCGGTGACGGCGACGCGGACGGGTGCTTTCATCGTGGGACTCCTGGAGGCATATTCCGAAAGAAAATCTGGGGGTTACGTTGGGCGGGGCCTTTGCTGCACTGCGAGAGACGGCGGTGCTATCCCGTAGCCCCACCACCGGCCGATTCTAGACGCCGGGCAGAGAGCTGTCAATCAACTCTTATAACTGATATAAGATATAAAATAAGAGATGGACAGCAACGTTTGCGCCTGTCGATAATGACCATGATGTCCCGGCCCGCCACCGCACCGTCGTTCCAGCCCCTCTACCTGCAGATCAAGGCGCTGCTGGAGCGCAGTCTCGAGTCCCGTGAATGGGAGCCCGGCAAGGCCATCCCCTCGGAAATCGAACTCGCCGGCCGGTTTGGCGTGTCGCAAGGGACTGTGCGCAAGGCAATCGACGCGCTCGCCGCCGACAATCTCGTCGTGCGGCGGCAGGGAAAGGGCACGTTCGTCGCCACACACACCGAAGAGCGCGCGTCGATGTTCCGGTTCCTCCGGATCCGCCGCAACGACGGCCGCGACGAATACCCGGCGAGCCGCCTCATCGATCTCAAACGGGGCAAGGCAAGCGTCGATGTCGCACGCCTTCTCGACTTGAAAGCCGGCGATCCGGTCGTGGTGCTGCGGCGCGTGCTGGAGTGGGGCGGCGAACCGGCGGTATTGGACGAGATAACGCTGCCCGCCGTGCTGTTTCGCGGACTTACCCGCGCCAGATACGAGGCATACCACGGGCCGATGTACGGCTTTTTCGAGACACAGTTCGGCGTCCGCATGTTGAAGGCGCAGGAACGCCTGTCCGCCGTCGCCGCCGACGCGACAAGCGCCGCGATCCTGGGCGTCGCGCCCGGGACGCCGTTGCTCGCCGTCGACCGCGTGACGCTGACCTACGGCGATCGGCCTGTCGAAGTGCGGCGCGGCCTCTGCACGACCCGCGCGCACCACTATGTGAACGAACTCTGCTGAAAGCCGGCTTCGCAGATCGGTCTCGCGGCGTTGACGAACGTCAAACAAGCTCCCGGTTCTGGCGCCACGTCCGCCGGTGAGGCTATAATTCATTGCTTCGCACAAAAACTCGCCGATAGGTGTCAACTGAGTGTCGATCCGGTGGCGGCGAGATCGCGTTTCACCCGCCAAACTAAGGGCATGAGATGGCCGCACTCGACCGTCCCGTCACCAAGCCGCGCCCGGTTTATCTCAACCTGTTCGCGATCCGCATGCCGTTGCCCTCGGTCGTGTCGATATTGCATCGCGCGAGCGGTGCGCTGCTGTTCCTGATCGGTATCCCGCTCTTGTTATGCGTCGTGCAGCGGGCGCTGGCGTCGCCGGACGCGTGGGCGCAAATGCGCGCCGCGCTCGATGCGCCGCTCGCGAAGATCGTGACCATCGGGCTCGCGTGGGCGTTCGTCCATCATCTCTTTGCGGGCATCCGTCACCTGCTGCTGGATGCGCATATCGGCGTCGAATTGCCCGCGGCCCGTCAATCGGCAGCGGTGGCGATGGTGCTCGCCATCGTCGTCACGCTGGCCATCGCGGTGCGCCTGTGGTGACGTCGACCCGCATCGTCGTCGGCGCTCACTACGGTTGGCGCGACTGGCTCGTCCAGCGCGTCACGGCCATCGTGATGGCGCTCTATACGGTCCTGATCTTGGGCCTGCTCCTGTGGTACGGCGGACTGGATTTCGCCGCCTGGAAGGCCACGTTCGGCAACGAGGCGTTCCGCGTTGCGTCGTTCGTCTTCATGGTGGCGCTGTTCTGGCACTCGTGGGTGGGCGTGCGCAACATCTTCATGGATTATGTGAAGCCGGTGATGCTGCGCCTCGCGCTCCAGGTCGTGGTGATCGGCGCATTGATCGGCTACACCGGGTGGACGATCCAGGTGTTGTGGGGCGGACCATGACGGCGTTGCCCGTCCAGAAATTCGACGCGATCATCGTCGGCGCCGGCGGCGCGGGCATGCGCGCGTCGCTGCAGCTCGCCGAGGCCGGCCTGCGCGTCGCCGTGCTGTCCAAGGTGTTCCCGACGCGCTCGCACACGGTGGCGGCGCAAGGCGGCATCGGCGCGTCGCTCGGCAACATGGCCGCCGACAACTGGCACTGGCACATGTACGACACGATCAAGGGATCCGACTGGCTTGGCGACCAGGACGCGATCGAATACATGTGCAAGATGGCGCCGCAGGTCGTCTACGAACTCGAGCACTTCGGCATGCCGTTCGACCGCAATCCGGACGGTACGATCTACCAGCGCCCGTTCGGCGGGCACATGGCCAATTTCGGTGAAACGCCGGTGCAGCGGGCGTGCGCCGCGGCGGACCGCACCGGCCACGCGATGCTGCATACGCTCTACCAGCGAAACGTGCGCGCGCGCACGCAGTTCTTCGTCGAATGGATGGCGCTCGACCTCATTCGCGGCGCCGAAGGCGACATCGTCGGGCGTCGTCGCCTATGAAATGGAAACCGGCCAGACGATGATCCTGCAAGCGAAGGCGACGGTGCTGGCCACCGGCGGCGCCGGGCGGATCTTCGCGGCGTCGACCAACGCGTTCATCAATACCGGCGACGGCCTCGGCATGGCCGCTCGCGCCGGCATTCCGCTGGAAGACATGGAGTTCTGGCAATTCCATCCGACCGGCGTCGCGGGCGCGGGCATCCTCATCACCGAAGCCGTGCGCGGCGAGGGCGGCATCCTGCTCAACAGCAACGGTGAGCGCTTCATGGAACGCTACGCGCCCAACGCCAAGGACTTGGCGTCGCGCGACGTCGTTTCGCGCGCGATGGACCAGGAGATCAAGGAAGGGCGCGGCTGCGGTCCGGACAAGGACTATGTGCTGCTCAAGCTGGATCACCTCGGTCCGGACGTCATCATCAAACGGCTGCCGTCGATCCGCGAAATCGCGATCAAGTTCGCCAACGTCGACCCGATCCGGGAACCCATTCCGGTGGTGCCGACCATTCACTACCAGATGGGCGGGGTCCCTACCAACGTGCACGGACAGGTCGTGGCGCCCAAGAGTGGCAATCCCAATGCCGTCGTCGAGGGACTGTACGCCGTAGGGGAGTGCGCGTGCGTGTCGGTCCACGGCGCCAATCGCCTCGGCACCAACTCGCTGCTCGACCTGCTGGTGTTCGGCCGCGCGTGCGGCAACTTCATCGTCGACCAGAACCTGCGCGCGCAAGGGCAAAAGCACCTGCCCGCGGATGCCGGCGACGCGTCGCGGGCGCGCCTCGCGCGGTTGGACAGCGCGACGTCCGGCGAGTCGGTCCCGGAGGTCGCAAACCAATTGCGCAAGGCGATGACGATGCACTGCGGCGTCTATCGCAACCAGCAGCTCCTGACCGAGGGCGTCGCGCAGGTCATGGACATCGAACAGCGGGTGGCGCGCACGGCCATCAAGGACCGGAGCCATGTCTTCAACACGGCGCGCGTCGAGGCGCTGGAACTCGACAACCTGATAGAGACTGCCAAGGCCACCGTGGTCTCGGCGGAGGCGCGGCGCGAATCGCGCGGCGCGCAGGCGCGCAGCGACTATCCTGACCGCGACGACGCCGGCTGGCTCAAGCACACGCTGTGGTACCGGGACGGGAACCGGCTGGACTACAAGCCCGTCAATCTGAAGCCATTGTCGGTGGACGCGTTTCCGCCGAAGGCGCGAAGCTATTGATGAAGAGCCTTCCCCAATGAAATTCCGCGTCTACCGCTACGACCCTGAAAAGGATTCCGCTCCACGCTACCAGGAGTACGACGTCGCGCTCGAGCCCACGGACCGGATGCTGCTTGACGCGCTGATGCGGCTGCGACAGCAGGACGACACGCTGGCGTTTCGCAAGAGCTGCCGCGAAGGCGTGTGCGGTTCCGACGCGATGAACATCAACGGGAAGAATGGCCTCGCGTGCATCACCAACCTCAAGGAAGTGAAGGAGCCGGTCGAATTGCGTCCGCTGCCGGGACTGCCGGTGATCCGCGACCTGATCGTGGACATGAGCCAGTTCTTCAAGCAATACCATTCGATCAAGCCGTACCTGGTCAACGAGGAGCCGCCGCCGGAGAAGGAGCGCCTGCAGTCGCCCGAGGATCGCGAGGAGCTGGACGGTCTCTATGAATGCATCCTCTGCGCGTGCTGCTCGACCGCGTGCCCGTCGTTCTGGTGGAATCCGGACAAGTTCGTCGGCCCCGCCGGCCTGCTCGCCGCCTATCGCTTCATCGCCGACAGCCGCGATCTGGACACAAACGACCGCCTCGACAACCTCGACGATCCCTACCGGCTGTTCCGTTGCCACACCATCATGAATTGCGTCGACGTGTGTCCGAAGAATCTCAATCCGACCAAGGCGATCGGCAAGATCAAGGACATCATGGTCAAGCGCGCGATCTGACGACGAAGGCACGAGAACCTTGCTTACGCAGGACCGCCTGAACCGCATTCGCTGGCGAAGCCGGCGCGGGATGCTCGAGAACGACCTGGTGCTGACACGGTTCCTGGACCGGAAAGGAGCCGCGATCTCCGAGGACGAAGTTGCGATGCTCGACCGGCTGCTGGACCTTCCCGACAACGAGTTGTGGGATCTGATTGCCGGCCGGCGGGAGCCGAACGATGCCGCCGTGGTGCCGCTGCTCCAGATGCTGCGCGGGGCATGAAGCGCGCCCCAAGAAACGCGCGCGCGATTGCAGGTTGACCGAATTTCAATGGCCGGGAGTCCCAAGCAATGACTGACCGTACCGCCACCATCAACTTCTCCGACGGCTCGCCCGCCATCACGTTCCCCGTGCTTTCGGGTACCGTCGGTCCGGACGTCATCGACATCCGCACGCTGTACGGCAAGACCGGCAAGTTCACGTACGACCCGGGCTTCCTGTCGACCGCCTCCTGCGGTTCCGCCATCACGTACATCGACGGCGACAAGGGGGAGCTCCTGTATCGCGGCTACCCGATTGAGGAACTCGCCACGCGCTGCGACTTCCTCGAGACCTGCTATCTGCTGCTCTATGGCGAGCTGCCCACGGTCGAACAGAAGGAAGGTTTCGTCGGCCTCGTGACCCACCACACGATGGTCAACGAGCAGATGCATTTCTTCATGCGCGGATTCCGCCGTGACGCCCACCCGATGGCCGTGCTGACCGGCTTGGTCGGCGCGCTGTCGGCGTTCTATCCGGATTCGATGAACCTGCACGACGCGCGGCAGCGCGACATCTCGGCCATCCGCCTCATCGCCAAGATGCCGACGCTGATCTCGATGGCCTACAAGTACTCGGTGGGGCAGCCGTACATCTATCCGCAGAACAACCTGTCGTACGCCGCCAATTTCATGCGGATGATGTTCGCCACGCCGTGCGAGCAGTACAAGGTCAACGAGGTGCTGGTGCGCGCGCTCGATCGCATCTTCATCCTGCACGCCGACCACGAGCAGAACGCGTCGACGTCGACGGTGCGGATGTGCGCGTCCAGCGGCACCAACCCGTTCGCCGCCATCGCGGCAGGCGTGGCGTGCCTGTGGGGCCCGGCGCACGGCGGCGCCAACGAGGCGGCGCTCAACATGCTCTTCGACATCCAGGCGCAGGGCGGGGTGGCCAGGATCGGCGAGTTCATCACGAAGGTCAAGGACAAGAATTCGAGCGTCAAGCTGATGGGCTTCGGCCATCGCGTCTACAAGAACTACGACCCGCGCGCCAAGCTGATGCGCGAGACGTGCTACGAGGTGCTGTCCGCTCTCGGCCTGCACGACGATCCGCTGTTCGACCTGGCGATGAAGCTCGAGAAGATCGCGCTCGAGGACGAGTACTTCGTGCAGCGCAAGCTCTATCCGAACGTCGACTTCTACTCGGGCATCGTGCAAAAGGCGATCGGCATCCCCGTGCAGCTTTTCACCGCGGTGTTCGCGCTGGCGCGCACCGTCGGCTGGATTGCCCAGTTGAACGAGATGGTCGCGGATCCGGAGTACAAGATCGGCCGGCCGCGCCAGATGTACGCCGGCGCGACGCGGCGGACAGTCACGCCGATCGCGCAGCGCGCCTGACGCCGTTTCCGAAAGGTTGTAAACGACGCCTGTCGCCACCATCTAGGGGCCGTTCCGGCAGGCAATAGGCAGGCAAGATCGTGGCGCGCTTTGAGGTGATCCGATGGGCAGCATGAAGGAATTCGCGGAAACCAGCACGTTGTTCGGGTCGAACGTCCCGTTCATCGAGGAACTCTACGAGCATTACCTGGCCGACGCGAACGCGGTGAGTCCGGAATGGCGCGCCTACTTCGACGAGCTGCGCGGCGGCGCGGCGGACGTGGCGCACGGGCCGGTGATCGAATCCTTCGTCGAACTCGCGAAGAACCGCAAGGTCGCGGGCGCGATGGTCGACGCGGCGACGATGCACAAGCAGGTGCTCGTGCTGCGCCTCATCAGCAAGTTCCGCACGCTCGGCATGTTCTACGCCGATCTGGACCCACTCGGCCGCCACGAGCCGCAATACATTCCCGACCTCGATCTGCGGACGTACGGCTTCACCGAGGCCGACCTGGCCTCCGAATTCGACGTCGGCTCGTTCAAGGCCGGACCGGCGCGCATGCGGCTGTCCGACATCATCGAGGCGCTGCAGGAAACGTACACGCGCACGCTTGGCACCGAGTACATGTACATCTCGGACACGCCGACCCGGCGCTTCTTCCAGCAGCGGCTGGAGCCGATCCGCGCGAAGCCCTCGTATTCCGCGGAAGAGCGCCGGCACATCCTCGAACGGCTGACCGCCGCGGAGACGCTCGAGCGCTACCTGCACACCAAATACGTCGGACAGAAGCGCTTTTCGGGCGAGGGCGGCGACTCGATGATCCCGATGCTCGACCGGCTGATCGAAAAGGCCGGCGCGGCCGGCGTGCAGGAGATCGTGCTGGGCATGGCGCACCGCGGCCGGCTCAACGTGCTCGTGAATACGCTGGGCAAGATTCCGGCCGACCTGTTCTCGGAGTTCGAAGGCAAGACCGCGCAGGACCTGGCGGCGGGCGACGTCAAGTATCACCAGGGCTTCTCGTCGGATGTCTCCACACCCGGCGGACCGGTGCACTTGACACTCGCTTTCAATCCGTCCCACCTCGAGATCGTCAATCCGGTCGTCGAAGGCAGCGTGCGCGCGCGCCAGTTCCGCCGCGGCGATACGACAGGCGACCAGGTGCTGCCGGTGCTGCTCCATGGCGACGCGGCCATTGCCGGACAGGGCGTCAACCAGGAATGCCTGAACATGGCGCAGACCCGCGGCTTCTACACGGGCGGCACCATCCACATCGTCGTCAACAACCAGATAGGCTTCACCACGTCCGACCCGCGCGACACGCGCGGCACGATCTATTGCACCGACGTCGCCAAGATGGTCGAGGCGCCCATCCTGCACGTCAACGGCGACGACCCGGAGGAATGCGTGCTGGCCGTGGAGATCGCGCTCGAGTACCGGCAGCAATTCCACAAGGACATCTTCATCGATCTCGTCTGTTTCCGCCGCCAGGGCCATAACGAGGCCGATGAGCCGATGGTCACGCAGCCGCTGATGTACAAGAAGATCGCCCAGCACCCCGGCACGCGCAAGCTGTACGCGGAGCGGCTGGTCGCCGCCGGCGTCGTCACGGCGGAAGAGGCCGACGGCATGGTGACCGCGTACCGCGCCGCGATGGACCGCGGCCAGAACACCAACAAGACGATCATCGCCAACTACAAGCCGCCGTTCACCATCGACTGGTCGCCGTACAAGAACCGGCATTGGACGGAGTCCGCGGTGACCGCAGTCCCGGTGAAGAAGCTGCAGTCGCTGGCGCAGAAGGTGACCACGGTCCCGCCCGGCTTCAAGCTCCATTCGCGGGTCGAGAAGGTGATTGCCGACCGGCGCGCGATGGGCGAGGGCGAACTGCCTCTCGACTGGGGTATGGGCGAGACGCTGGCCTACGCGTCGCTCATCGACCAGGACTATGGCGTCCGCCTGTCGGGCCAGGACGTCGGCCGCGGCACGTTCTCGCATCGTCACGCCGTGCTGCACGACCAGAACCGCGAGAAGTGGGACGACGGCACGTGGATTCCTCTGCAGCACGTGAAGCCCGGTCAGCCCGCGTTCGAGGTCATCGACTCGGTGCTCACCGAAAACGCGGTCGTCGGCTTCGAATACGGCTATTCGACGTCGGATCCGACGCGCCTCGTGATCTGGGAGGCGCAGTTCGGCGATTTCGTCAATGGCGCGCAGGTCGTCATCGACCAGTTCATCAGCGCCGGTGAAGTGAAGTGGGGGAGGATCTGCGGACTCGTCATGCTGCTCCCCCACGGCTACGAAGGCCAGGGACCGGAGCACTCGTCCGCGCGTCCCGAGCGCTTCCTCCAGCTTTGCGCGCAGCACAACATGCAGGTGTGCGTGCCGACCACGCCCGCGCAGGTCTTCCACATGCTGCGCCGGCAAATGCTCCGCAAGTATCGCAAGCCGCTGATCGTGATGAGCCCGAAGAGCCTGCTCCGGCACAAGGAGGCGGTGTCTTCGCTCGACGACCTGGCCAACGGCGGCTTCCGCAACGTGATCGGCGACGTCGACAAGCTTACCGCGAAGAGTGTGCGGCGCGTGCTGCTGTGCTCGGGCAAGGTGTACTACGAGCTTCTCGCATACCGGCGCGAGAAGAAGATCGACGACATGGCGATCATCCGCGTCGAGCAACAGTATCCGTTCCCGCATGCCGATTTCGCGGCCGAAGTCGCCAAGTACCCGAACGCCAAGGAAGTCGTCTGGGTGCAGGAAGAGCCGCAGAACCAGGGCGCGTGGTATCGGCTGCGCGCGTACCTGCGCGGCGACATCCCGGACAAGATGGTTCTCGCCTACGCCGGACGCCCGATCTCGGCATCGACGGCCGTGGGCTATGGCAGCAAGCACAATCTCGAGCAGAAGCAGCTTCTCGAGGACGCATTCGCGGCCAAGCTGGCCTCGGGCGAAATGGTTGTCGCGCACTAGGCGGTCGGCCAGCCGCCCCTTCAGGATCCACTCCAATGCGCATCGAAGTCAAAGTCCCGCAACTGCCGGAATCGGTGGCCGAAGCCACGCTGGTGAGTTGGCACAAGAAGCCGGGGGACGCTGTCAAGCGCGACGAAAACCTGATCGACGTCGAAACGGACAAAGTCGTGCTCGAGCTGCCCGCGCCCGCCGACGGCGTGCTGGTCGAACTCGTCAAGCCGGATGGCTCCACGGTCACGTCCAACGAGGTCATCGCCGTGATCGATTCGGAAGCGAAGGCGTCGAGTGCGGCGGCGGCGCCGGCCGCGCCGGCCGCACCGAAGTCTGCCCAGGCAACGCCGCAGGCGGCGCCGGCCCGCGCGGCGCAGCCCGCAACGGCGGCAATCGCCACGGTAACCGCGCTGCCCGCGGCGCGCAAGATGATGGCCGACCAGGCGGTCGATCCTGCAGCGGTCGAAGGCACCGGACGCGGCGGCCGCATTACCAAGGGCGACGTGATCACCGCCGTCGGGGCGCGTGCGAGCGACGGGAAAGCCGTTGCGGCGCCTGCGGCCAAGGCGCCGGCCGCACCGCCGGTTCCGTTGCCGGCGGCATTGGGCTCGCGTCCCGAACAGCGGGTTCCGATGTCGCGGCTGCGGCAGCGCGTCGCCGAGCGTCTCGTCCAGTCGCAATCGACGGCGGCGATCCTGACGACATTCAACGAAGTCAACATGCAGCCGATCCTCGACCTGCGCAACAAGTACAAGGAGCGCTTCGAGAAGGAGCACGGCGTCAAGCTGGGCTTCATGGGCTTCTTCGTCAAGGCCGCCGTGCACGCGCTGAAGAAATTCCCTGCGGTCAACGCGTCGATCGACGGTGCCGACATCGTCTACCACGGTTATTTCGACATCGGCATCGCCGTGGGCAGCCCGCGCGGCCTTGTCGTGCCGATCCTGCGCGACGCCGACCAGATGTCGCTGGCCGAAATCGAGAAGCAGATCGCCGAATTCGGCAAGCGCGCCAACGAAGGCAAGCTCACCGTCCAGGAATTGACCGGCGGCACGTACACGATCAGCAATGGCGGCGTCTTCGGCTCGATGCTGTCCACGCCGATCATCAATCCGCCGCAGTCGGCCATCCTGGGCGTGCATGCGACCAAGGAGCGCGCCGTCGTCGAGAACGGACAGGTCGTCGTGCGGCCGATCAACTACCTCGCGCAGTCGTACGACCACCGGATCATCGATGGTCGCGAAGCGGTGCTCTCGCTGGTCGCGATCAAGGAAGCGCTGGAAGACCCCGCGCGGCTGCTGCTCGACATATGAAAACTTCTGGCGGGACCGGGCCGGCGCGGCCGGCCGGACTGTGATCGATGGCTGAGCAATTCGACGTCGTCGTGATCGGCGCCGGGCCGGGCGGGTACACGGCCGCCATCCGCGCGGCGCAGCTGGGCTTCACCACCGCGTGCATCGACGACTGGTCGCGCGCCGACGGCAAGCCGGCGCCGGGAGGGACATGCACGAACGTCGGTTGCATCCCGTCCAAGGCGCTGCTGCAGTCGTCGGAGAACTTCGAGCACGCCGGGCACTCGTTCGCGGACCACGGCATCGAGGTCAAGGGTCTCGCGATCGACATCGCCAAGATGATGGCGCGGAAGAGCCGCGTGGTGGCGCAGAACAACGACGGCATCCTGTATCTCTTCAAGAAGAACAAGATCGCGTTCTTCCACGGCTTGGGCTCGTTCGCCGGCAGGGACGGCGATGCGTGGAAAGTGGACGTCGCGGGCGACAAGCCGGTGTCGCTCCTCGCCAAACACGTGATCATCGCCACGGGCTCCAGGCCGCGGCCATTGCCTGGTGTGGCCATCGACAACGTCCGCGTGCTGGACAACGAGGGTGCGCTGGCTATCCCCGGCGTGCCGAAGACGCTGGGAGTCGTCGGCGCCGGCGTGATCGGCCTCGAGATGGGAAGCGTGTGGCGGCGCCTGGGCGCGACGGTCACCGTGCTGGAGGCGCTGCCGGCATTCCTCGGCACGGTGGACAGCGCGATCGCCAAGGAGGCGCTCAAGCTCTTCACCAAGCAGGGGCTGACGATCGAGACCTCCGTTGCGATCACCGACGTGAAAGTCGGCAAGCAGGACGTCGCCGTCGTGTACACCGACGCCGCCGGCAGGACGCAGAGCGCGACCTATGACTACCTGATCGTGTCGATCGGCCGCATCCCCTACACGAGTACGCTCAATGCGGACAAGGTGGGGCTGGCACTCGACGAGCGGGGGTTCGTCGACGTCGACGCCGATTGCCGCACCAACCTGTCGAACGTCTGGGCGATCGGCGACGTGGTCCGCGGACCCATGCTCGCGCACAAGGCCGAGGAGGAGGGCGTCGCCGTCGTCGAGCGGATCGCGGGCCAGCACGGCCACGTCGACTTCAACACCGTGCCGTGGGTCATCTACACATCGCCGGAGATCGCGTGGGTCGGCCAGACCGAGCAGCAACTGAAGGCCGCCGGCGTCGACTACCGCGCCGGGTCGTTTCCATTCATGGCCAACGGCCGCGCCCGCGCCATGGGCGAGACCGCCGGCTTCGTGAAGATCCTGGCCGACCGCAAAACGGACCGGATCCTGGGCGTGCACATCATCGGTCCCTACGCGTCCGAGTTGATTTCCGAGGGGGTCGTGGCCATGGAGTTCGGCGCTTCGAGCGAAGACCTGGCCCGCATTTGCCACGCCCACCCGTCGCTGTCGGAGGCGACCAAGGAAGCCGCGCTGGCGGTAGACGGACGGACGCTGAATCTTTAGGATGGGCGCATACTGGGCGAGCGTAGAGCAGCGAAATGGAGCGTCGCTGGAAGACGCGATGCTCATTTCGCGATGCCTAAAAGCTAGATGATGATGGGCCCGATAGACGCACACTGCGCGCGGGGCTTGGGATCGGGGGAGCATTGAACGGCATCAATATCGCGATAGCGTCCTTCGGGCGGACGGCGGGTGTCGCCGCCGCGCGCCGGGCATGATTTCGGGGCTCGCCCCCGGTCAAATCGCGCGCCGCGATGGCGCGCTCATCGATTATCTCGAACCGCTGCTCGCGCGGCGAAGCGCAACGCTCGACGCCGAACAGCTCGTGGCGCTCGAGCGGCTGCAGCGGCTGAGCGACGAGCTCACGGACTTTCGCGCGGCGCGGCAATCCACGCTTACGCGCTTGTTCAACGCCCCGCCTGTGCCGCGCGGCATCTATCTGTGGGGCGGCGTCGGCCGCGGCAAGAGCTTCCTCATGGACAGCTTCTATGCGACGGTCCCGATTCGCCGCAAGGTGCGCGTCCATTTCCATGCGTTCATGCGCGGCGTCCACGCGGACCTTCACATGCTGAAGGGCGAGGCCGATCCGCTGGCCACGGTCGCCGCGCGCATCGCCAAGCGCTGGCGGCTCATCTGCTTCGACGAGTTCCATGTGTCGGACATCGCCGACGCGATGGTGCTCGGCCGTCTGCTGGCCGCGCTGTTCGACGCCGGCGTCGTGTTCGTGATGACGTCCAACTATCCGCCGGAGGGCCTGTGGCCGAATGGCCTGCTGCGCGAGCGGTTCCTGCCGGCCGTCCGGCACATTCGCGAGTGGCTCGACGTCCTTGAGGTGGACGGCGGCGTCGACTACCGGCTGCGGACGCTGGAACAGGTGAAGACGTTCCACGTGCCGGCCAGTCCGCTCGCCGATGCCGCGCTCGAGCGTGCATTCGACGCGATGGCCTCCGGACCGGACGAAGACCCCAAGCTCACGATCGAGCGGCGCACGCTGGTCGCCCGCCGCCGGGCCGGCGGCGCCGTCTGGTTCACCTTCGCGGCGCTGTGCGACGGCCCGCGCTCGCAGCTCGACTACCTCGAGATCGCGCGCCGCTTCTCCGTCGTGTTCCTGTCGGACATTCCGGTGATGACGGCGCAGGACGGCGACCGCGCGCGGCGCTTCACGTGGCTCGTGGACATCCTGTACGATCATCGCGTCAAGCTGCTCGCGTCGGCGGAAGCGCCAGCCGACCTGCTGTATGTCGCCGGACCCAATGTCCAGGAATTCCCCCGCACGTCAAGCCGGTTGGCCGAGATGCGCACGCGCGAATACATGGCGCTGCCGCACGTCGCCGCCTTGGCGACAGCGGGCGAGATTGCCTGACTCCTTTCGATTTGCCAACTCTGACCCCCATGAAGGAGACTCCCGTGCACACATTCAAGGCCTACCGCACGTTCGAGGAGAACAAGGTCGTCACCAGCCGGTTCGTCGACATGTCGATCGACGAGCTCGATCACGGCGAAGTGATCATCAAGACCAAGTACTCGACGATCAACTACAAGGACGCACTGTCGTACAACGGCGCGGGCAAGATCATGCGCAAGTACCCGACCAATGCCGGCATCGACGTCGCCGGCACGGTCGAGGCGTCCGCGGACGCGCGTTTCAAGCCGGGTGACAAGGTGATCGTGACCGGCTACGACCTCGGCGTATCGCATGACGGCGGGTACGCGGAACACGTTCGCGTGCCGGCCGACTGGGTCGTGCGGCGGCCGGAGAGCATGACCGCGTTCGACGCGATGACGCTGGGCACCGCGGGCTTCACCGCCGCCCTCGCCGTGACGCTGATGCAGCACAACGGGCTCACCGCTGCGTCGGGGCCGGTCGCCGTGACGGGCGCGACGGGCGGCGTCGGCTCGGTCGCCATCGAAATCCTCGCCAAGCAGGGCTATCACGTCGTCGCGATCACGGGCAAGCCGGAGGAGGCGGCGTATCTCAAGGACATCGGCGCCGCGGAAGTGCTGCTCCGGCAATCGCTCGACCTCACGAACATCCGGCCGCTGGGCAAGGCGACTTGGGCCGGCGTCGTCGACAACCTGGGCGGCGATATCCTGGCGTTTCTGCTGTCGATGATGAAGATCGGCGGAACGGCGGCTGCGGTCGGGCTCGCGGCAGACTACAAGCTCAACACCACCGTCATGCCGTTCATTCTGCGCGGCGTGCGCTTGCTGGGCGTGGACAGCGCCAACTGCGACATGGCGCTGCGCCAGAGCATCTGGAACAAGCTGGCCGTCGAATGGCGCCCCGATCGCGTCCACGACCTCGTCCGCACGATCGACTTCGATGAGCTGCCGACGCATTTCGACCCGTATCTCAAGGGCCTCGTGCGGGGGCGCACCGTCGTGCGCGTCGCCCCCGATACGCACGGAGGATGACTTAGCGCAACAGAAGGCGGGACGGGGAGACGCACAATGGGCGTCGCTCGCGGGCGGGTACCCAGTGCCGGATCGCGCGGGCATTCTGGAGGAGGCGGCAATGCCCACGTATCGGGAGTTTCATCGCCGGTCGCTGACCGACAGGGAAGCGTTCTGGCGCGACGAGGCGGCGCTCATCGACTGGCAGACGCCGTTTGCGTCGGTCCTCGACTACACGCGCCCGCCGTTCGCGAAATGGTTTGTCGGCGGGCGCACGAACCTTTGCCACAACGCGATCGACCGCCACTTGGCGACGCGCGGCGACCAGACGGCTGTCAAGTACATTTCCACCGAAACCGGCGCGGTCGCACGCTACACGTTCCGCGACCTGCACGCCGAAGTGAACCGGTGCGCGGCCGTGCTGCAGAAGCTCGGTGTCGGCCGCGGCGACCGCGTCCTCATCTACATGCCGATGATTCCCGAGGCGATGTTCGCGATGCTGGCGTGTGTGCGCATCGGCGCCATCCATTCGGTGGTGTTCGGCGGCTTTGCGGCAGCGAGCCTCGCGACACGCATCGACGACGCGCGTCCCAAGGTGATGTTCACCGCGGACGCGGGCATGCGCGGTGGCAAACCTGTGCCGTACAAGCATCTGGTGGACGAGGCGATCCGGCTTAGCCGCTATCCGCCGGCTTCCGTGGTCTTAGTCGACCGCGGGCTCGATCGCGACTTCCCGCGCGTGTCCGGCCGCGACGTCGACTACGCGACGCTGCGTGCGGCGCACATGGACGCGCGGGTTCCGTGCGCGTGGCTCGAGTCGAGCGAGCCGTCGTACATCCTCTATACGTCCGGGACGACCGGCAAGCCCAAGGGCGTGCAACGCGACACCGGCGGCTACGCCGTGGCATTGGCGTCGTCGATGCGCCGCATTTTCAACGTTGCGCCCGGCGAGACGATGTTCACCACCAGCGACATCGGCTGGGTCGTCGGCCATTCGTACATCATCTATGCGCCGCTCATCAACGGCTCGACGACCATCCTGTACGAAGGCCTGCCGATTCGGCCCGATCCGGCGATCTGGTGGAAGATCGTCGAGGAGGAGAAGGTCACGACGATGTTCAGCTCGCCCACGGCGATCCGCGTGCTGAAGAAGCAGGACCCGGCGTACATGACGAAGCACGACGTGTCGGCGCTGCGGTATCTTTTTCTGGCCGGTGAACCGCTCGACGAGCCCACGGCGCGCTGGATCTCCGAGGCGCTGGGCGGCGTGGCGATCGTCGACCACTACTGGCAGACCGAGTCCGGGTGGCCGATCTTGTCCGCTCAACCCGGCGTCGAGGACACGCCGCGGAAGTTCGGCAGCCCGTCCTTCCCGGTATACGGCTACGATGTTCAACTGATGCACGAAGGCACCGGAAAAGAGGTCGCCGCGAACGAGAAGGGCGTGCTGATGATCGTGCCGCCGTTGCCGCCCGGGTGCATGACAACGGTGTGGGGCGACGACGAGCGGTTCGTGAAGACGTATTTCTCGACGTTTCCGGACACGCTCGCGTATTCGACGTTCGACTGGGCGACGCGCGACGACGATGGCTATTACTTCGTGCTGGGTCGAACGGACGACGTCATCAACGTCGCCGGGCACCGCCTCGGGACACGTGAAATCGAGGAGGCGATACAGGCGCATTCCGGCATAGCCGAAGTGGCGGTCGTGGGCATGGCCGACTCGTTGAAGGGACAGGTTCCGGTGGCCTTCGCCGTGGTGAAGGACCCGGCCAGGGTGGCCGACGCGGCGGGCATCGCGCAGATGCGCCGCGAAGTGATGGACACCGTCGATCGCGAATTGGGTGCCATCGCGCGGCCCGCCGCAGTCTATTTCGTGACCCTGTTGCCCAAGACGCGGTCGGGGAAGTTGCTGCGGCGATCGTTGCAGGCACTGGCCGAGGGCCGCGATCCGGGCGACTTGACGACCATCGAGGATCCGGGCGCGCTGGTTGAGATCAAGGCCGCGCTTGGCGCAAAGGCTTGAATTCCGCGACAACGTGGCCTGACGCGAGATTGCGATGATCGCGAAGACCCTGGGCGTGATCGTCCTGCTGGCGTTGTCGACGATCGTGGCCAACGCCGCGTATGCTGCCGACGCGGCCGGCGCGCGCGACACACAGGCGCAAATCCGCGCGGTGGACGACGCGTGGCGTGCGAGCCTTCCCCGCGACGCAAACGCGGCGACGCAAGCTTACATGGACCGGCTGTCGCCCGCGGCCGTCGCTCGGTCGAACGCCTATTTCGAGGGCGGCTACTGGCTGCAGCTCTGGAACTTCCTGCTGTCGCTGGTCATATCGGCGATCCTGTTGACCGGCAAGCGTTCGGCGCGCGTGCGCGACTGGGCGCAGCGCATTGGCCGCAAGGCGTTCTTCCGCGACGCGATCTACGGCGTGTTCTTCGCGGTGGCCACGTTCGTATTGTCATTGCCGCTGACCATCTACCAGGGCTTCGTGCGCGAGCACGACTACGGCATGGCGACGCAGACGTTCGGGGCGTGGTTCGGCGAGCAACTGATCGGCTTGGGCGTAGGTGCGCTGGTCGCCGCGGTGGTCGTGGGAATCCTTTACGCCGTGATCCGTCGGGCGGGCGAGAACTGGTGGATGTGGGGCACCGCGGTGGCCGTCGCGCTTCTGGTCGTCGCCTACCTGGTCGGTCCGGTGTGGATCGATCCGCTTTTCAACACATACAAGCCCATCGAGAACGGTGAGATCAAGGGCGCCGTGCTGGCGATGGCCCACGCCAACGGTGTGCCGGCCGACAACGTCTATGAATTCGACGCATCGCGCCAGACCACGCGAGTCAGCGCCAACGTCAGCGGCATCTTCGGCACGGCGTCGGTGCGCCTGAACGACAACCTGCTCCGCCGCTCGTCGCTGCCCGAGATCCGTGCGGTGATGGGACACGAGCTCGGCCACTACGTGATGAACCACATCTACAAGTTCATCGCCGAAATGGCACTCGTGTACCTGGCCATGTTCCTGTTCGCGCAGTGGAGCATGCGCCGGCTGCTCAAGCGGTACGGAACGCGCTTCGGCCTGCGTGGCGTGTCCGACGTGGCGAGCCTCCCGTTGCTGGCGGCGGTATTCGGCGTCTTCATGTTCGTGACAACGCCGGTCACCAACACGCTGATACGCGTGCAGGAAATCGAAGCGGACCGCTTCGGGCTCAATTTGGCCCGCGAGCCGCACGGCGAAGCGGAAGTCGACTTGAAGCTGACCGAGTACCGGAAGCCAGACCCTGGTGCGATCGAGGAAATCCTCTTCTTCGATCATCCCAGCACGCGCTTCCGGATCCACGACGCGATGCGCTGGCGCGAGGCGATGGGCACCACCCCGTGATCGCGGCGTGCTGACATGGGCGATAATAGGAAGTTGACGTTCACAGTTCCCCGCCATTGCCCGCTTCCGCCACGCCTTCCCGATTCGCCAATGCGTCCCACGTTCCGCTGACCACCGTCCTGCGCGGCGGCGCGGTCGAGAGTGTGCACGTGGGCTCGGTGGCCGTCGTCGACCGGCACGGCCGGCTCCTGTATTCGGCCGGCGATCCGACCGTCGTGACGTTCACGCGCAGCGCGCTCAAACCTCTGCAGGCGCTCCCGTTCGTCGCGGGCGGCGGCATCGAACGCTTCGGCTACGCGCAGCCGCAGGTCGCGCTGCTGTGCGCCAGCCATTCCGGCGAGCCGCGCCACGTCGAGGCCGTGGCCGACATGCTGGCGCGTGCCGGCAACACCGTCGACGAACTCCAGTGCGGCACACACGCTCCAAGCTATTTCGACCTGCGCGGCGACGTGCCGCCGCCACCCCCGTATTCGCCGCTTGCGCACAACTGTTCGGGCAAGCACAGCGGCATGCTCGCCTACTGCGTCCAGTGCGGACTCCCCAAATCCGACTATCTGGCCTTCGACCATCCGCTGCAGCAGGCGATCCGACGCGCCGTGTCCTGTTTCACCGCCACACCGGAGGACCGCCTGGTTGCCGGTGTGGATGGTTGCTCGGCGCCTAACTACGCGGTGCCGCTTTCCGCGCTGGCGCTGGCGTTCGCGCGGCTTTCGTCGGCGGACGTCGACGCCGATTACGGCCGCGCGCCCAAGGTCCTTGCCGACGCCATGACGGCGCACCCCGAAATGGTCTCCGGCGAGCGCCGCAACGACTTGGCCTTGTCCCGTGCCGGGCGCGGCGACTGGGTGACCAAGGTCGGCGCCGAAGGCGTCCAGGCCATCGGCATCCGCAGCCGGGGCTGGGGGATCGCCGTCAAGGTGGCCGATGGCAACATGCGCGGCTTGCATCCGGCGACGGTTGCCGTCCTGGATCAGTTGGGACTGGTCGACGAGGCGGCGGCGGCGGCGCTGGCGCCATGGGGCCATCCGCTGGTCAAGAATTACCGGGGCATCACGACCGGCGAGATTCGCCCGGCGGTTGTCTTGGACAAAGTTGCCGGCTAGCGGCCCGGGTGGAATAACCATGTCGCTCAATGAACTAAACCCCCTCCCGGCAGTCTGTTACGCCAAGCGTGCACCGCGCCTTTGCCCGGGCGACCGGCGACGGAGGGCCACGGCTTCCGCCGCACCCGCGTTCTCGCGGGATAACAACGAATGATCCAGGGACGTCCCGTCAGTGGGTGACCGCGAAGTCGACCAGCAGCTCGTGGAGCGTGCGCAACGAGGCGACAAGCGCGCGTTCGAGCTCCTGGTCATGAAATACCAGCGCAAGCTGGCGCGGCTTTTGTCGCGGCTTGTGCGCGACCCGGCCGAGGTCGAGGACGTGGCGCAGGAGGCCTTCATCAAGGCCTACCGCGCCCTCCCGAGCTTCCGGGGTGACAGTGCGTTCTACACGTGGCTGTATCGCATCGCGATCAACACGGCGAAGAACTACCTGGTCGCGCTGGGCCGGCGGGCGCCGACGTCGACCTCGTTCGACAACGAGGAGGCGGAAGGCTTTGAGGATGCGGAACAGTTGCGGGACAGCGCTACGCCGGAAGACGAATTGATCGGCAAGCAGATTGCGGCGACGGTGAACCGCGCGATGGATGCACTGCCCGAGGACCTGCGCACGGCGATCACGCTGCGCGAGATCGAAGGGTTGAGCTACGAGGAAATTGCCAGCGTGATGAATTGTCCGATCGGTACCGTGCGCTCGCGGATCTTCCGCGCGCGTGAGGCGATCGCCGTCGAGTTGCGCCCGCAGCTCGGCACAGATGAAACCCGGAGATGGTGATGAACGAGAGCATTTCGCGCCTGATGGACGGCGAGGTCGGTCCGCAGGAATTCGAGCACATTTGCGCGGAAATGAAGGCGCCGGACGCGATGAACACGTGGGTGTGCTACCACGTGATCGGCGACCAGCTGCGAGGCGCGCGCGACGTGTCGCCGCGCTTCGCCGCGCGCATCTGCGCGGCGCTCGCCTCCGAGCCGACGGTGCTGGCGCCTGCCGTACAGCGTGTTCGCCCGGCGCAGGTCGCGACGTTTGCCTGGGCGGTCGCCGCCACGCTCGCGGCCGTGACCGTCGTCGGCTGGACGGCGTTTTCGATGGTCGACGCGCCGCCCACGGCGGTGGCCAAGGCGCGCGAGGCGGCAACCGTGCGGGCCGCGCAGATCAAGCCGCCGGCCGGCGTGCCCGCGGACTATCTGCTCGCGCACCAGGAATATTCGCCGTCGGTGGTCGTCCAGGGCATGGGGCCCTACATGCGGGCCGTGGCCGTCACCGGCAGCGAACCGCGTCCTTGACCGGAAGGCCCTAGATGACCGTGGCAGTCCCGATTCTGCCGCGCGGAGCGCGGCTGCAGTGGAATGTGCTGGCCGCGACCTCGCTGCTCGTGGTTGCGCTGACGTTTGCCGCCGACGCGTCGGCCGACGATGCCGCGCGCTGGCTCGAACGGGCGGCGCAGGCGGCCAAGACGCTCAACTATTCGGGCACCATCGTCTATCAGCACAACGGGCACGTCGAGACGTCCCGGATCGTGCACCTGTTCGAAGGCGGGCAGGAGCAGGAAAAACTGGTGAGCCTGGACGGCCCCGCGCGCGAAGTGATCCGCAGTGCCAACGAGGTCCGTTGCTATTTCCCCGACGCCAAGGTCATCCGCATCGAACCGCGCGACCTTCCGCAACGTGTTTCCGTCGTTGTCGGCCGAACAGCAGCGCAACCTGGCGCAATACTACGAGACCAAATTTTCCGTCAGCGAGCGCGTGGCAGGACGCTGGACGCAGGTGATGACGTTCGAGCCGAAGGACGGCTTTCGCTATGGCCACAAGTTCTGGGCCGACGCCAATACAGGGCTGCTACTCAAGGCGCGCCTGGTCGACGACCACGGCGAGGTCGTCGAGCAATTCGCGTTTACCGATGTCGTCATCAACGACAAGATCGACCGTGACATGGTCAAGCCGTCGTGGGCGACCGCGCCGCCCGACTGGCAGGTGAGGCAGGCTGGCTTCGGCGAGATGAGTCCGCGCGAGACGGGCTGGTCCGTGGGCAAGGTGCCTGCGGGATTCCAGAAGATCATGGAAGGTTACCGCACGCTGCGCGGCAAGCGTGACCCGGTCGTGCACCTCGTCTATTCCGACGGATTGGTTGCCGTCAGCGTGTTCGTCGAGCCGCTGGCCCCCGCGCCGCTGCAGACGGGCGTGTCGCAGCAGGGTGGCCTCAACGTCTACACGACCAAGAGCGACGACTACCTGATTACCGTGCTGGGCGAGGCGCCGCCGCTGACGGTGCGCCAGATCGCCCAGTCGGTGGCACGGCGCTGACCGGCAATGCGCGTTTACCGTAAAATCAGCATCTAGCGCACCTAGTCACCTATGCGCCTTGCACCATGAAAAGGAATTCCATGCCGAAGAGTATTCTTTCCACGCACAGGGGCGCTCGCCTGTGCTGCGCTCCTGACCGCCTCGTTCGCATTGTTCGCGGCATTCGCGCCGGCCGTCTCGGCGCCAGGGCAAGGCCGGGTTGCTGCCCGACTTCACCGAACTCTACGAAAAGAACGGACCCGCCGGTCGTGTCGATCGACGTGACGCAAAAATCCCGGCGCGTCCGCGGCCTGCCGGAGCTTGGCCGAGGACGATCCGTTCTACGAATTCTTCCGCCGCTTCGGCCAGGTGCCGCCGGGTCCGCGCGGCCAGCCGCGCGAACCGGAGGCACAGTCGGTCGGCTCCGGATTCATCATCGGCGCGGACGGCTACGTCATCACCAACGCGCACGTCGTCGACGGGGCCGACGAAGTGACGGTCAACGCTGACCGACAAGCGCGAATTCAAGGCCAAGGTCATCGGCGCCGACAAGCGCACCGACATCGCGCTGATGCAAGATCGAAGCCAAGGACCTGCCCAAGGTGACGATCGGCGACCCGGACAAGCTGAAGGTCGGCGAATGGGTCGTCGCGATCGGCAAGCCTTTCGGCCTCGAGAACACGATGACGGCCGGCATCGTCAGCGCCAAGGGCCGCGACCTGCCGCAGGAGAACCTCGTCCCGTTCATCCAGACCGACGTGGCCATCAATCCGGGCAATTCCGGCGGACCGCTCTTCAACATGCGCGGCGAGGTGGTCGGCATCAATTCGCTCATCTATTCGCGCACCGGCGGCTACATGGGCCTGGCGTTCGCCATCCCGATCGACGTCGCGATGAACACGGTCAACCAGCTGAAGGAGAAGGGCCGCGTGACGCGCGGGCGCATCGGCGTGCAGATCCAGCCGGTGACCAAGGAAGACGCCGAGGCGTTCGGCCTGGGCGCGCCGCGCGGCGCGCTGGTCAACGGCGTCGAGAAGGACGCCCCGGCCGGCAAGGCCGGCATCGAGATCGGCGACATCATCATCAAGGTGGACGGCCGCGACGTGAAGACGTCGAACGAGCTGCCGCGGATCATCAGCGCGGTTCGCCCCGGCACCAAGATCACCCTGACGGTCTGGCGCAAGGGCGCGCAGAAGGACATCGCGGTCACCGTCGCCGAGATGAAGGAAGACGCCGTCGCGGTGCCCGGGCGCGGCAGCCCAGACGCCGAAGGAAAAGGCAAGCCGAACCGCATGGGACTCGTGCTGTCGGACCTGACCGACGACCAGAAGAAGGAAGCCGAGGTCAAGAACGGCGTGCTGGTCGAGGACGTCGCTCCCAACGTGCGCGGCAACGTGCAGCCCGGCGACGTGATCCTCGCCATCATCAAGCGTGGCCAGTCGATCGAGGCGAAGAGCGCGGCGCAGGTCAACGACGTGATCGCGAAGCTGGACAAGGGCGCGTCGGTCACGCTGCAGTTGAAGCGCGGCGAGCAGCAGTTCTTCGCCGCGCTGCGCGTGTCAACGGCGAGTAGCGGACATGACCACGCGCGCGCGGGCACGCGGGCAGCGGCGCGCGGCTCACGCCTCCTGCACGCGCGCGCGTATTGCCATCTGTGCGACACGATGCGCGACGCGCTGGCGCCGCTGGCCGCGCAGGTACGGCGCGACGGTCGCCGAATTCGACGTCGACGCCGACCCGTCGCTCGAGGCCGCCTACGGCGAACTGGTGCCCGTCCTGCTGCGCGGCGACGCCGACGACGGACGAGGTGCTTTGCCACTATCACCTCGATCGCGCGCGCGTCGTCGAGCGCGCTGACGGGCGGCTAGCGACCGGTACCGGCATCGGTCGCTCCGGATCCCTTGGACGGAGCGAGCGTTTTCCGATATAATTCAAGACTTTCCGATATCCCGCCGCCGCTGGCGGGCTGCCGACGCCGGGCACCTTCGGGTGCCCTTGCTGTTCCTATCCAAAGCCCGCGTGCGCCTAATCCGCAACTTCTCGATCATCGCCCACATCGACCACGGCAAGTCGACGCTGGCCGATCGCTTCATCCAGCGTTGCGGCGGTCTCTCCGACCGGGAGATGAGCGAGCAGGTGCTGGATTCGATGGACCTGGAGCGCGAGCGCGGCATCACGATCAAGGCGCAGACGGCCGCGCTGACGTACGTGGCGCGCGACGGCGAGACCTACCAGCTCGAACCTGATCGACACGCCCGGACACGTCGACTTCGCCTACGAGGTGTCGCGCTCGCTGGCGGCATGCGAAGGCGCGCTGCTGGTCGTCGACGCGTCGCAGGGCGTCGAAGCGCAGACGGTCGCCAACTGCTACACGGCGGTCGAGCAGGGCGTCGACGGTCGTGCCGGTGCTGAACAAGATCGACCTGCCGTCGGCCGACCCCGAGCGCGTCATCGACGAGATCGAGGACATCATCGGCATCGACGCCACCGACGCCGTGCGCGCCAGCGCCAAGAACGGCGTCGGCATCGAGGACATCCTCGAAGCGGTGATCGCCAAGATTCCGCCGCCCGACCGGCGATCCCGCTGCGCCGTTGCCGCGCTGATCATCGATTCCTGGTTCGACAACTACGTCGGCGTCGTCATGCTGGTTCGCGTGAAGAATGGCACGCTGCGCCCCAGGGACAAGATCCTGCTGATGGCGACGGGCACGACCTACAACTGCGAACAGGTCGGCGTGTTCACGCCGAAGTCGGTCGCGCGCGACATGCTGTCCGCCGGCGACGTCGGCTTCATCATCGCCGGCATCAAGGAAATCGATGCCGCCAAGGTCGGCGACACGGTCACGCTGGCCAACCGCCCGCCGTGCGCCGCCGCTGCCCGGCTTCAAGGAAGTGAAGCCGCAGGTGTTCGCAGGCCTCTACCCGGTCGAATCGAACCAGTACGAGGCGCTGCGCGATGCGCTCAACAAGCTCAAGCTGAACGACGCGTCGCTGCACTACGAACCCGAAGTGTCGCAGGCGCTGGGCTTCGGCTTCCGCTGCGGCTTCCTCGGTCTCTTGCACATGGACATCGTGCAGGAGCGGCTGGAGCGCGAGTACGACATGGACCTGATCACGACGGCGCCGACCGTCGTGTACGAGATCCTGATGCGCGACGGCACGCTGCTGGAGATCGAGAACCCGTCGAAGCTGCCCGACCTGTCGCGGGTCGAGGAAATCCGCGAGCCGATCATCACGGCGACGATCCTGATGCCGCAGGAATATGTCGGCCCGGTGATCACGCTGTGCACGGAAAAGCGCGGCGTGCAGAAGAACATGCAGTACCTGGGCCGGCAGGTGATGCTGACCTACGAACTGCCGATGGCCGAAGTGGTGATGGACTTCTTCGACAAGCTGAAGTCGGTGTCGCGCGGCTACGCGTCGCTCGACTACGAATTCAAGGAATTCCGTGCGGCCGACGTCGTCAAGCTCGACATCCTCATCAACGGCGAGCGCGTCGACGCGCTGTCGGTGATGGTGCACCGGTCGGTGTCGATGTATCGCGGCCGCGAGGTGGCGTCCAAGATGCGCTAGCTGATCCCGCGGCAGATGTTCGACGTGGCCGTGCAGGCGTCGATCGGCGCCAACATCATCGCCCGCGAGACGATCAAGGCGATGCGCAAGAACGTCCTCGCCAAGTGCTACGGCGGCGACATCACGCGCAAGAAGAAGCTGCTCGAGAAGCAGAAGGCCGGCAAGAAGCGGATGAAGGCCGTGGGCAGCGTCGAGATTCCGCAGGAGGCGTTCCTGGCCATCCTCCAGGTCGGTGACAAATAGGCGAACTTCCCGAGGCCAATGGGCACTGGCGGGTGACGAACAGCGGATACGAGGGGCCGGACGGCGGCCTTCCGGTGTGCTTCCCGTGCCACAATCCGGCGGCCGTCGTTTAGGGCGGCCCTCGAATCGATAACCCAAGACACGACAATGAATTTTGCGCTGATCCTTTTCCTGCTGACGCTCGCGACCGGTGTGCTGTGGCTGCTCGACGCCGTCATCTTCAAGAAACCGCGGCAAGCGGCGCTCGCGGCGGCCCTGGCGGCATTCGACAAGAAGAACCGGGAGACGCTCGTCGTCAACGAGGGCGCGGTGCTGGCCGAGCGGGCGCAGCTCGAAGAGCGACTGATGCGCCAGCCCGCATGGGTCGAGTACGCGGCGAGTTTCTTCCCCGTCCTGCTCGTCGTCTTCATGCTGCGCTCGTTCGTCGCGGAACCGTTCAAGATTCCGTCGTCGTCGATGCGGCCCACGCTGGAGGTCGGCGATTTCATCCTGGTCAACAAATTCATCTATGGCCTGCGGCTGCCGATCATCGAGACCAAGATCGTGCCAGTGTCGGACCCGAAGCGCGGCGACGTCGTCGTCTTTCGCTACCCGCTCAATCCGTCGCAGGACTTCATCAAGCGCGTCATCGGGGTGGGCGGCGACACGGTCACCTACCAGGACAAGAAGCTGACCGTGAACGGCGTCGCGTTGCCGCAGGTGCCCGACGGCACGTACAGTTATCTCGAGAACATGCGCTTCGAGACGCTGGACCGGATGCTCGTCACCGCCAATGCCGGGGAGGGGCCCCATGCGTACACGATCGGCATCAATCCGCACGCGCCGCCGGTCAATCCGCAGGCGGTCAGGCCGTTTCCGGGACGCGAGAATTGCGACTACAATGAGCGCGGTTTTACGTGCAAGGTGCCCGCGGGCCACTACCTGATGATGGGCGACAACCGGGACAACAGCGACGACAGCCGCTACTGGGGGTTCGTTCCGGACGACCACATTCGCGGCAAGGCATTTTTCATCTGGTGGAACTGGGATGACCTATCGAGCTTTGCGTTCAAGCGCGTGGGCAGCGGCATTCGCTGATCGGGGAGTGACGAATTGGACAAGCACATGGCGACATCGGCGACGGCAGCGCGGTCTGACGATGATCGGCTTTCTGTTCGTGGCGGCGGTCGTCGTGATTGCGGCGCTGGTTGCTTCCGCGTATTTCCCGCCTACATCGAGTATTTCTCCGTGCAGAAGGCGCTGAAGGGTGCGCTGGACGATCGTCCAAGGATCTCACCAAGGCGGACATCCGCAAGCTGGTCGAACGCAGATGAACGCCGACTACATCGAGTCGGTGAACGCCAACGACATCGAGGTCTCGCGCAGCGGCAACGTCACGACGGCGTCGGCGAGCTGGCAGACGCAAGCTGCACCTGGTCGGCAACGCCAGCCTGCTGCTGGATTTCGAAGCCACCGCTTCGCGCTGAGCGCGGATCTCCACCGCGATGGCCGGATACGCTGCGCAACGCGCTGGGCTACACCTTTCGCAGGCCCGACCTGCTGCGCCAGGCGCTGACGCATCGCAGCTTCGGTTCGCCGCATAACGAGCGACTCGAGTTCATCGGCGACGCCGTGCTCAATTGCGTCGTCGGGGCCACGCTCTACGAGCGGTTTCCGGCGCTGCCCGAAGGCGATCTTTCGCGGGTGCGCGCGGGACTCGTCAATCGCGATACGCTTGCGCGCGTGGCCGCGGCGCTCGATCTCGGCGCGCGAGATCCGCCTGGGCGACGGCGAGGCGAAAAGCGGCGGCAACGAGCGGCCGTCGATTCTCGCGGACGCGCTCGAGGCGATGTTCGGCGCGGTGTTCGTCGACGGCGGATTCGAGGCCGCACGCGACGTCGATCGTCCGCTGCTACGCCGGACGTCCTGCGCGACGCCGATCCGGCGATCGCTGGGCAAGGATCCCAAGACGCGATTGCAGGAGTGGCTGCAGGCACGCACGCTTGCCGGTGCCGGAATACGCGGTGACGGCGACCCGCGGCGAGGCGCACGAGCAGCAATTCACCGTCGAATGCCGGATTCCCGCGCTCGCGATCGCGACGTCGGGCGAAGGCAGCAAGCCGCCGCGTCGCCGAGCAGGTGGCCGCGGAGGCGGCGCGCGTGCTGGTCGGTCGCACGCGGAGCGCAACGGGAGCCGCTGCGTGGCCAATCGATGCCGGCGGCGCCGCGATTTCGCTGCGGCCACGTGGCCATTGTCGGCCGGCCGAGCGTGGGCAAGTCGACGCTGCTCAACGCGCTGATCGGCCAGAAGATCAGCATCACGTCGAAGAAGCCGCAGACCACCCGCTACCGCATCACCGGCATCGCGACCGACCCGAGAGTGCGCAGTTCGTGTTCGTCGATACGCCGGGCTTCCAGACCAAGCATCGCTCGCGCCTGAACGACCGCCTGAATCGCGCGGTGCGCGAAAGCCTGGCCGACGTCGACGCGGTGGTCCTGGTCCTCGATGCCGACGCGCACTCACGCCCGCCGACTGGCCGTCGTCGACGCTGCTGCCGCGCTGGCGTCCCGGTCATCGCCGCCGTGAACAAGGTGGACACGCTCGCCGACAAGGCCGCCTTCATGCCGCGACTCGCGGAGATCGCGCAGCTGCATCCGTTTGCCGCGATCGTGCCCGTCTCCGCGGAAAAGGGCACGCAGCTCGCCGCGCTCAAGGCCGAGATCGCGAAGGCGCTGCCCGGTCCGACGCGGCATCGTATCCGGACGACGATCTGACCGATCGCGACGAGCGCTTTCTCGCCGCGGAGTTCATCCGCGAAAAGATCTTTCGCCTGCTGGGCGACGAGGTTCCGTACGCGACGACGGTGGCGCATCGACAAGTTCGAGCTGGATGGCGCGTTGCGGCGCATTCACGCGACGGTCTACGTGGACAAGGCCAGCCAGCGCGCGATCCTGCTGGGCGAGGGCGGCGCGCAGATGAAGGCGATCGCCACGCACGCGCGCTCGGACATGGAGAAGCTCTTCGGCGGCCCGGTGTTCCTCGAAGTCTGGGTGCGCGTCAAGAGCGGCTGGGCCGACACCGACGCGTCGCTCGCGCGGTTCGGGTACTGAGGGCGCGATGGCAATGGCCGCGCGCCAGCCCACCGAACAGCGGGACGCACCAGGCGGCGTTCGTGCTGCACACCTACGCGTATCGCGAGACGAGCCTCATCGTCGAGACGTTCACCGCCGACCACGGCCGCGTCGCGATGGTGGCGCGCGGCGCCAAGCGTCCGCGCTCGGAGACGCGCGGACTGCTGCAGGCGTTCCAGCCGCTCGATGCTGTCGTGGGCGGGCGCCGGCGAACTGAAGACGCTGCTCAAGGCGGAATGGGGCGGCGGCCTGCCGCTGCCGCGCGGTGCGGCGCTGCTGTGCGGCTTCTACTTGAACGAACTGCTGCTCAAGCTGCTGGCGCGCGAAGATCCGCATCCGGCGCTGTTCCACGACTACCACGACGCGCTGGCCGCGCTGGGCGAAATGGCCTCGGTTGCCGAGCAGGGGGCGGTGTTGCGGCGCTTCGAACTGCGGCTGCTGGCCGAACTGGGCTACGCGCTGCCGCTGACGCACGATGCCGATACCGGCGCCGCGATCGATCCGGCCGCGCGCTACCATTACGACTTCGGTCGCGGCCCGCGCGCGGTGATGGCGAACGTCGCGCGGGAACCGGGAAGGCGATACCCGCACATCCGCGGCGCCACGCTGCTGGGACTGGCCGCGAACGCCTTTCCCGATGCCGCGACCGCCGCCGAGGCCAAGCGCCTGATGCGCGACGTGCTGGACCATTACCTCGAGGAGCGGCGCATTTTCAGCCGGCGCGTCGTGCAGGACCTGCAGGCGATCGACGAAGAAAGCGAACCCTAGGACAGGCTCCCGATGATCGAACTTGGCGTGAACATCGACCACGTCGCCACGCTGCGGCAGGCGCGGCGCACGTACGAACCCGATCCGGTCTGGGCCGCCGTCGAGGCGCACCTGGGCGGCGCGGACGGCATCACCGTGCACCTGCGCGAGGATCGCCGGCACATCCAGGACGAGGATGTGCGCCGCCTGCGCGAACTCGTGCACATCAAGCTCAATCTCGAGATGGCGGCGACGGACGAGATGCTCGGCATCGCCTGCAAGCTGCGGCCGGAGATGGCCATGCTCGTTCCCGAAGGGCGCCACGAGATCACGACCGAAGGCGGACTCGACGTGGCGGGGCAGGAAGCGAAGCTCAAGGCGGCGGTCGCGCGCCTGGCCGATGCCGGCATCGTGACGTCGGTGTTCATCGACGCGCTGCCGGCGCAGATCGACGCGGCGGCGCGGATCGGCGCCAAGGTTTGCGAAATCCACACCGGGCCTTACGCGCACGCATTCCACGCCAAGGGCCGCGATCCGGAAGGTCCCGCCGTGGTCGCCGAACTCGCGAAGATCCGCGCGGCCGGCGAGGCCGTGCGCGGTCACGGCATGCGCTTCAACGCCGGCCACGCGCTCAACTATTTCAACGTGCAGCCGGTCGCGCGCTGCCGGGCGTGCGCGAGCTGCACATCGGCCACGCGATCGTGTCGCGCGCCGTGTTCGTCGGCTTGCGCGAAGCCGTGCGGCAGATGAAGGCGCTGCTGCGCGAAGCGGCTGCCGCCGGCCAGTCCTGATGACGGCGCATCGCCTTGAGCGAACTCCAATCGGCACGCGGCCCGGTCGTCCTGGGCATCGAAGGCCTGACGCTTACCGACGCCGACCGCTCGCGACTGCTGCATCCGCTGGCCGGCGGCGTCGATCCTGTTCTCGCGCAACTTCGAATCCAGCGCGCAGCTGCGTGCGCTGACCGCGTCGATCCGCGCGCTGCGCACGCCGGCGCTGCTCATCTGCGTCGACCACGAAGGCGGGCGCGTCCAGCGTTTCCGCGACGGATTCACGGCGATTCCGCGCGATGCGCACGCTGGGCGAATTGTGGGAACGCGATGTCGCCGCGGCCGCCGCCGAGGCGTAGCGGCTGGGCCAGGTGCTGGCGCGCGAATTGCGCGCGCATGGCGTCGACTTCAGCTTCACGCCGGTGCTCGATCTCGATTTCGGCGCGAGCGCCGTGATCGGCGATCGCGCGTTCCACGGCAATCCCAACGCGGTCGCGCATCTGGCGTCCTGCCTCAGGCGCGGCCTCAACGCCGGCGGCTGCGCCGCGCGTGGGCAAGCACTTTCCCGGACACGGTTTCGTCGCCGCGGATTCGCACGTCGACCTCCCGGTGGACGAACGCTCGCTCGACGCGCTGCTTGCCGACGACCTCATTCCCTTCGCGGTGCTGGCGAAGGAAGGGCTCGAGGCCGTGATGCCCGCGCACGTGATCTATCCGGCGGTCGACGACGTCGCCGCCGGCTTTTCGCGGATCTGGCTGCAGGACATCCTGCGCGGACGCTTGAAGTTCGACGGGCTCATCTTCTCCGACGACCTGGGCATGGCGGGCGCGCATTGCCGCGGGCGACATCGTCGCGCGCGCGGAAGCCGCCGTCGCGGCGGGCTGCGACATGGTGCTCAGTCTGCAACGATCACGCGGCGACCGACGACCTGCTGGCGCGCTGGAAGCCGGCCGCGCAACCGGATCTCGCGCGCCGCGCCGCGCGGATGGAGGGCGAAGTAGGTGTCAGTTCGGCGCCCGCTTCTCGGCGACGTGAGCACTAAAACGCCGCCGTCGCAGGCGGCGCTTTCGCATTTCGGTGTTGCGCGATTGCCTACCTTCCGTGCGGCCACTTGCCCCCGAGCCGGCGCGTCAGCTCCTCGGCCGTGTGCGCGACGAGCGGCCCCAGTTGCTTGATGCGCTCGTCCGGCAGCCGCGACGACGGTCCGGCCAGCGAAATCGCGCCCAGCGTCTCCGCGTGCTCGTCGTAGATCGGCGCGGCGACGCAGCGCGTGCCGATCGCGTGCTCCTCGTCGTCGAACGACCAGCCGCGCTGGCGGATGACGCGAATGCTCGCCCACATCGTCTCCGGCGTCGTGATCGTGTTGCCGGTGATGCGCGGCAGGCCGCGGACCTTGAGGATCGCGTCGATCTGGTCGTCGGGGAGCGACGCGAAGATCGCCTTGCCGACGCCGGACGCGTGCAGCGGCGCCCGGCTGCCGAGCTTGACGATCGTGCGCATCATCTCGCGGCACTGGACCTGGTCGACGAAGACCGCTTCGGTGCCGTCGAGGATCGCCAGGTTGACCGTTTCTCCCGACTGGTCCATCAGCCGGCGCATGTACGGATGGCTTTGCGCGACGAAGTCGCGGCTGGACAGGAAGCTCGAGCCGACGGCGAACGCCTGCAGCCCGACGTACCAGCGGCCCAGTTCGCCGGCCTGGTACACGTAGCCCATCTTCTCCAGCGTGGCGAGCAGCCGGTGCACCGTCGACGGCGGCAACTGCACGCGCTGGCCGACGTCGGTCAGCGTGAGGCCGCCTTCGGCCTTGGCGAGGCATTCGAGGATCGACAGGCCGCGCGTGAGGCTTTGCACCTGGCCGGTGACGGCCCCGGTCTTGCCGGGCGTGCGGCCGCGCTTGGGCGGCAAGGTTCCAGGACGATGGGTCATCGGGACGTCGCGTACTGCTTCAGTGACTCAGGATCTTGGACAGGAAGTCGCGCGTGCGCTCGCTCTTCGGGTGCGCGAAGAACTCCGCCGGCGTGTTCTGCTCGACGATCTGGCCCTGGTCCATGAAGATCACGCGGTCGGCCACCGAGCGCGCGAAGCCCATCTCGTGCGTGACGCACAGCATCGTGATGCCCATGCCCGGCCAGCTCGATCATCACGTCGAGCACTTCCTTGATCATCTCGGGGTCGAGCGCCGAGGTCGGCTCGTCGAACAGCATGATCTTGGGCGTCATGCACAGCGCGCGCGCGATCGCCACGCGCTGCTGCTGGCCGCCCGAGAGCTGCAGCGGATATTTGCGCGCCTGCTCGGCGATGCGCACGCGCGCCAGCTGCGCCATCGCGCGCTCCTCGGCCTCCTTCTTCGGCACGCGGCCGACCCACATCGGCGCCAGCGTGAGGTTCTCGAGCACGGTCAGGTGCGGAAACAGGTTGAACTGCTGGAACACCATGCCGACGTTCTTGCGCACCGCCTCGATGGCCTTGACGTCGTCGGTGAGCTCGATGCCGTCGACGACGAGGCGGCCCTCCTGGTGTTCCTCCAGCGCGTTGATGCAGCGGATCAGCGTCGACTTGCCGGAGCCCGACGGGCCGCAGATGACGATGCGCTCGCCCTTGGCGACGACAGGTCGATGTCGCGCAGCACGTGGAAGTCGCCGTACCACTTGTTGACCTTCTCGAACGCGATGATGGGTTCGCTCATGGGATCCGTTGTCAGTGCGCGTGGCCGACGTTGAGGTGCCGCTCGACCCACTGGCTGTAGCGCGACATCGCGAAGCAGAACGTCCAGTAGATCGCGGCGATGAACAGGTAGCCTTCGAGATAGAACTGCCGCCAGTCGGCATCGCCGCCCAGCGCCAGCGCCAGCGACCCGGTCAGGTCGTAGAGGCTGACGATCGTGACCAGCGACGTGTCCTTGAACGTGCTGATGAAGCTGTTCATGATCGACGGCACGACCATCCGCAGCGCCTGCGGCAGGACGATCTTGCGCTGCGTCTGCCAGTACGAGAGCCCCATCGCCGCCGCCGCCTCGTACTGGCCCTTGGGGATCGCCTGCAGGCCGCCGCGCACGACTTCGGCCAGGTAGGCGGCGGCGAACAGCGTGATGCCGACCAGCACGCGCAGCAGCACGTCGATCGTGATGCCCTGCGGCATGAACAGCGGGAACATGAACGACGCCATGAACAGCACGGAGATGAGCGGCACGCCGCGGATCAGCTCGACGTAGACGATGCACAGCGTGCGGATCGCGGGCAGGTGCGAGCGCCGCCCCAGCGCCACGAAGATCGCGATGCGGAAAGGCCGCGGCGATGCCCAGCGTGGACAGCAGCATCGTCAGCGGCACGCCGCCCCAGCGCGCGGTCTCGACCGGCGTCAGGCCGGCGACGCCGCCGCGCATCAGCACGAAGAAGACCGCCAGCACGACGAGCCACGCCGACGACGAGCCAGCGGCTCCACAGCACGCGCGTGCAGCTCGCGACCAGCATCGCCACCATCAGCAGCGTGGCGACCAGCGGCCGCCATTGCTCGTCGAACGGATAGCGGCCGAACAGGATCAGCCGGTATTTCTCGGCGATCACGCCCCAGCAGGCGCCGGAATGGTCCAGCGCGCGGCACGCCGCGTTGTCGGGCCGGGTGACGGCGCGGACAATCGCCCAGTCGACGAAGTCCGGCAGCCAGCGCAGCGACGAGCGCCGCGACCAGCAGCGTGGCCAGCGTGCTCTTCCAGTCGGCGAAGAGGTTGGCGCGCAGCCACGCGAGCCAGCCCGTCGTGCGCACCGGCGGCGGCCGCGGCGATGACGGGGGCGTGCAGCGTCGTGTCCACGTCAGCGTTCCCTGATCGCGAGCGCGCGCGTTGTACCAGTTCATGAGCGCGGCGGTGACCAGCGACAGCGTCAGGTACACCGCCATGATGACGGCGATGCACTCGACGGCGCGCCCGGTCTGGTTCAGCGTCGTGTTGGAGATCGACACCAGGTCCGGGTAGCCGACGGCCACGGCGAGCGACGAGTTCTTGGTGAGGTTGAGGTACTGGTTGGTCAGCGGCGGAATGATCACGCGCAACGCCTGCGGCAGCAGCACGAGCTTCAACGCCTGGCCGCGCGAGAGTCCCAGCGCGCCCGCCGCCTCCGTCTGGCCCCACGCCACCGACTGGATGCCCGAGCGCACGATCTCGGCGACGAACGACGGCGGTGTAGATCGTGAGTCCGATGGTGACGGCCAGGAATTCCGGCGTCACTGCGCCGCCGCCCGCGACGTTGAAGTCGTTGCGCTCCGGCATTTCCAGCGCCGTCGGCGCGCCGCCGGCGAGCCAGCCGATCAGCGTGCCGGCGACGACGATGGCGCAGCGCCGGCCAGAACATGGGCCGGGCGATGCCGGTGCGCTCGAATGCTGCCCGCGCCCAGCGGCGATAGAGCCACGCGCCGGCCAGCCCCAGCGCGAACCCGACGGCCGTCACCAGATGGCCCTGCCCCCATTCGGGAACCGGGAACGACATGCCGCTCTTGCTCAGGAAGACGCCCGGCAGCGGATGCAGCGCGTCGGACACCGGAGGCAGCCACTCGTTGAGCACGAAGTACCACATCAGCAGCTGCAGCAGCACCGGAATGTTGCGGAACAGTTCGACGTATCCGGTGCACAGGCCGCGCAGCAGGAAGTTGCGCGACAGCCGGCCGATGCCGATCAGCGTGCCGAGGATGGTGGTGAGCACGATGCCGACGACGGCCGCGCGCAGCGTGTTGGCGAGGCCGACCAGGAAGGCCTTCCAGTACGGGTCGGCCGAGTCGAACGCGAAGACGCTCTCGCCGATGTCGAAGCCGGCGGGCTGCGTGAAGAAGCCGAAGCCGCTCTGGATGCCGCGCACCCGCATGTTTTCCAGCGTGTTGTGCGCCAGGAACCAGACGGCGGCGGCGATCACCGCCACCGCCACCGCCTGGTAGATGAGGCCGCGCGTGGCCCGGCTGCGCCAGGACCAGTCGCGGCGCTTGGCAGCCATGCTGCGGAGGCTGCCAGGCGCGCTAGCGAATCGGCATCGCGTACTGGATGCCGCCCTTGTTCCACAGGTTGTTGAGGCCGCGCGGCAGTTTCAGCGCCGACTGCGGGCCGACGTTGCGCTCGAAGATCTCGCCGTAGTTGCCGACGGCCTTGATCGCGCGGTACGCCCACTCCTTGTCCAGGCCCAGCAGCTTGCCGGTGTCCTCGGACGTGCCCAGGATGCGCTGCACCGGCGGATCCTGGCTCGACTTCATCTGGTCGACGTTCGCCTGCGTGATGCCGTATTCCTCGGCCTCGAGCAGCGCGTAGATCGCCCACTTGACGATGGCGAACCATTCGTCGTCGCCGCGCCGGACCATCGGACCCAGCGGCTCCTTGGAGATGAGTTCGGGCAGGATCACGTAGTCGTCGGGGTTCTGGCGCTTCCTTGTTGCGGATCGAGGCCAGGCCGGACGCGTCGGTCGTGTACGCCTGGCAGCGGCCCGAGAAGAACGCCTTGACGCTGGCTTCGAAGCCCTCGAACACGACGGGCTTGATCTTGACGTTGATCGACTTGAAGTAGTCGGTCAGGTTCTTTTCGGTCGTGGTGCCCGACTGCACGCAGACTTCGGCATTCTTGAGCTGCTTGGCGCTGGTGATCTTCGACTTCTTGGGCACGATGAAGCCCTGGCCGTCGTAGTAGGTGACCACGGTGTCATAGAGGCCGAGCGACGCGTCGCGCGTCAGCGTGAACGTGGTGTTGCGCGACAGGATGTCGACTTCGCCCGACTGCAGGGCGGTGAAGCGCTGCTGCGCGTTGAGCGGCACCCACTTGATCTTCTTCGCGTCGCCCAGCACGGCGGCGGCGATGGCCTTGCAGACGTCGACGTCGAGGCCGTTCCAGTTGCCCTGGCTGTCGGCCGCGGAGAAGCCGGCGAGGCCGGTGTTGACGCCGCAGACGACCTGGTCGCGCTGCTTGATCGCGTCCAGCGTCTTGCCGGCGTGCGCGTGGGCGGCGAACACTGCTGCACCGAAGGCCAGCAGCGACGCGGAAAAGATCTGGAGGGCGGGTTTTCGCATGGGGACTCTCCTCGAAGGGAAGCGTGGGTGCCTGCAGGGCCTGCGTATGGACGAAGGCTTTGGGCCCTGTCGGGCGGGATAATGACAAACCTGGCCGCGCAACACAATTGCGCCGTGTGCTCCGGGTCGCCGCAAGGGCGGGCGGCGGGCGCTGCCATCAGGTCAGTTTGACATGCGGGGTGACGGCGAAGACGATGCCCGCGATGTCCACTTGATAGCGGGCCGCGAGCAGGGCCGCGTCCGTCAGCGGCTCTTCCGCCCGGGCGTAGCCCATCGCGACCGCGCGGCCGTGCTTGCGGCTGTAGCCGGCCGATGTCAGTTCGCCGACGTTGCGCCCGTCCATCAGGATGGGCTCGCCTCCCCACGGGAAGGCCGCGGGATCGTCGAACGTGAACATCACGAGGCGCTTGCGAATGCCGGCGTCGCGCTTTTGCGCGAGCGCGTTGCGGCCGATGAACGGCGCCGCCTTGTCCATCTTTACTGCATAGGCGAGGCCGGCTTCCCATGGTGTTTCGTCGGGAGAGAGTTCCGGCCCCCAGGCACGGCGCCCGGCTTCGATGCGCAGCGCGTCGATCGTGTAGTAACCGGCGTCCTTGAGGCCGTACGCCGCGCCCACGCTCCACAACGCGTCATAGAGCGTCACGCACTGGTCGGTGGGCACGACCATCTCGTACCCGGGACCGCCGACGTAACTCATGCGCGCGGCACGCACGCGGGCGTGGCCGACGTCGATTTCCGCCGTCATCGAAAACGGCAGCCCGGCCTTCGACAGGTCGTCCGGCGAAAGCTGCGCCAGCAGCGCTTCCGACTTGGGCCCCATCAGCGAGATCACCGAATAGGCGCTGGTCACGTCGACCAGCGCCGCGAATTCGCTCGGATCGACGTGGCGCTCGATCCACGATGCGTCGCGTGTCGCCTGGCCGGAGCCCGTCAGGATGAAGAACGCGTCGGGGGCCAGGCGCGTGATGGTCAGGTCGCTTTCGAATCCGCCGCGCTCGTTGAGCATCGCCGTATAGACCATCTTGCCGACGGGCACGTCGATGTCGTTGGCGCACAGACGCTGCAGGACGGCCAGCGCGTCGCGGCCCTTCAGGATGAACTTGGAAAACGACGTCTGGTCGAACACTACGACGTCCTCGCGGCAGGCGCGCTGCTCCTCGAGCACGAAGGGGAGCCAGCCGGGCGTGCCGAACGTGTAGGGCGGCTCGGTCGCGCCCGGTGGCAGGAAGTAGTTGGCGCGCTCCCAGTTGAGCTTGGTGCCGAACACGGCGCGCTTCGCCTTCAGGCGGTCATAGAGCGGCGATCGGCGCAGCGGGCGCACCGTTTGCAATTCCTCGCGCGGCCAGCGCATCGCATAGTGGAGACCGAGTGATTCGACCGTGCGGTCGGCCAGGTGCTTGCGGTTCGCATGAAAAGGTGCAAAGCGCCGGATGTCGACATCCCACAGGTCCAGCGGCGCCTCGCCGCCTGAGATCCATTCGGCGATCAGCCGGCCCGCGCCGCCGGAATTGGCGATGCCTGCCGAGTTGAATCCGGCGCACACGAAGTAGCCGGCGACTTCCGGCGCTTCGCCCAGGATGAAGTTGCCGTCGCCGGTGAAGCTCTCCGGGCCGTTGAGCAGCATCTTGATCTCAGCGGTTTCCAGGCACGGCGTACGGTGGATCGCGTTCTCCATCAGGATCTCGAACTGGTCCCAGTCCTCCGGAAGGAGCTGGAATTCGAAGTTGTCCGGAATGCGCGGCGGATTCCACGGCTTGGCGACAGGCTCGAAGCCGCCCATGACGAGCCCACCGACTTCTTCCTTGTAGTAGATGAACCCGTCGGGATCGCGGATGACCGGCAGCGCGGGCGTCACGCCCGGGATGGCCTTGGTGACGATGTAGAAGTGCTCGGCGGAATAGAGCGGGACGTTCACGCCGGCGAGACGCCCGAATTCGCGCGCCCACTGGCCGCCGCAGTTGACGAGTGTTTCGCAGGCGATTTCGCCTTCGCCATCGCCGCGCTTCCAGTGAACGCCCGTGACGCGGCCGCGCCCGGTGCGGACGGCCGTCACCTTGACGCCCTCGAAGATCGTGGCGCCGCGCTGCCGTGCGCCCTTGGCCAGCGACTGCGTGAGATCGGTCGGATTGGCCTTGCCGTCGCCGGGAATCCACACGGCCCCGGCAAGGTCGTCGGTACGAAGGATCGGCGCGATCTTTCCCGCCTCGGAAGGCGACACGTAGTCGAACGCGATGCCGAAGCTCTTCGCGCGCGCCATCTGCCGCTTGATGAGCTGCATCCGCTCCGGCGTCTTGGCGACGTTCAAGCTGCCGCACTGCTTCCACCCGGTGGCAAGACCGGTCTCCTGCTCGAGTGTCGAGTAGAGCTCGATCCCGTATTGGCTCATCCGCGTCGCGTTGCGCGTCGCCCGCGTTTGCCCGACGAGCCCGGCCGCGTGCCACGTGGTTCCGCACGTCAGCCGTCCCTGTTCGAGCAGCACGACATCGGTGATGCCCATCTTCGCCAGGTGATAGGCCGTCGACGCGCCCGCGATGCCGCCGCCGACAACCACGACATGCGCCTGCGTGGGGAGAGTGCTCATGCGAAAAGGACGTCCGGTTCAGAGTTTGAGTGTGGCGACGCCGACAACGACGGTCGCGGCGCCGGCCAGGCGGGCGAGACCGAAGCCTTCCTTCAGCCACAGCGCGCCGATCAATGCGGCGAAGATTACCGAGGTCTCGCGCAAGGCGGAGACCGCGGCGATGGGCGCGCGCGTCATCGCCCACAGCACGATGCCGTAGGCGGCCACGCTGCAAAAGCCCCCGGTAAGGCCGCGGCGCCACTGGTTGCGGACATACGCCGTTGCAGACGCGCCACGGCGCCTGCGGATCCACGTGAGGAACACGATGCCCTCGATGAACGTGAGCCACAGCACGTAGCCGAGCGCATTGCCCGAAGCGCGGGCGCCGGCGCCGTCGACCAGCGTGTAGACGGCGATGATTGCGGCGTTGGCGAACGCCCAGTACGCCGCCGCGGGCGGATGGTGCTCGCGCCGGGCGAAGGCGATGCCGATGATGCCGATCGAGATGAGCGCGATGCCCGCGATCACATGCGCCGCCGGCAATTCGCGGAGGAAGACGGCGCCCAGGACGGTGACGATCAGTGGCGCGGAGCCGCGCATCAGCGGGTACGCGAACGAGAGGTCGCCGGTCCGGTATGCCTGGGCGAGCGTCAGGTAATACCCGAAATGGATGATCGTCGACGCCGCGATGAACGGCCACGCGCCCCTGTCCGGCAGCGGCAGGAACGGCAGCGCGACGAGCGAACACGCGGTCGACCCGGCGACGACCGTGGCGGTGTCCAGCAGCGGGTCGCCGCCGCCCGCCGATTTGAGCAGCGCGTTCCAGCCAGCATGAAGCAAGCCAGCGCCTAAGACCGCGAGTGTGACGCCGAGAGTGAGTTCCACGGGGTCTGGCGGTCTTCGGACGTGCTTTTAGCGCGGCGGCCGGCTTAGCGAATCGCGGAGGCGGGGGAGGCCGGGGAAGGGAGTGCCACGGCCTCCAGCGCCACCACGAAATGCGCGAGCGGCGGAGTCGCCTCGCCCGCCACCTTGGCCAGGTCGTCCCACAGCCGGACCCGTACGGCGTCCTCGGCAAGGGGCTGCCTGATGAACTCTTGCGCCTCTTCGACCGAAAAGATGCCACCCTGCAGCGCGAGGCTGCGCTTGGAGTCGGCGGAAAGCGCTTCGTAGTAGCCGTCGCGCGTCGCGCACAGGTAGCGCTTGGCATCGACGTGAAGCTGGATCGGCGTCAGCACGGCGTCCGGAAACTGCGTGCGGAGGAACGGCAACGCCGCGTACTGGTGCAGGTCGTCGACACCGCGCAGCGTCGGCGACTCGCCCTGGTCGTTCAGCAGGTGGCCCAGGTCGTGCAGCAGCGCCGCGGCGACCAGTGCCGGAGGCGCGCCGTCGTTCTCAGCGCGCGCCGCCGTCTGCAGCGCGTGCTCGAGCTGCGTGACGGGCTCACCGTCATAGGCGCGGCCGCCTTTGCGCGCAAACAGGATGCAGATATCGGAGATCGACAGGGCCATCTTGGGTCAGGCCGCCCGCGGTTTGCGCTTCTGCCAGCCGGTCTTGCCGTTGCGCGCCTTGGCCGGGACAGGGTCGTCGTCCGGCTGCGTGTCGGGCTCCGGCTCCTTCAACCGCGTGCGCGCCAGCACACCGGCCTCTTCCAGGATCGGGTAGGCGATCGAGCAGATGTGCGAATTGATGCGCTTCAGGTCCGAGATGAGGTCCAAGTGCAGCGACGACGTCTCGATGCTCTCCACCGTGTTGCCGGCGAGGCGCGCGAGGTGCGAATCGGCGTACGCGCGCTCCAGGTCGCGGAAGAGGACCTTTTGTGCGAGCAGTTCCTGCGCGCTCTTCAAATCGCCGTTCAGGAAGACGCTCATGCCCAGGCGCAGGTTGGCGACGAGGCGGGCATGCAGGTCGCAGATTTCGGCCATGCCGGCTTCGGAGAAGTTGCGGTGCTTCTCGATCTTCTTCTCCTCGAGGTCGATCAGCACGCGTTCGATGATGTCGCCGACCTGCTCCAGGTTGATCGTGAACGACACGATGTCCGCCCAGCGCCGGCCCTCGCGGTCGTCCAGCGCCTCGCGCGAGATCTGCGTGAGGTAGAGCTTCACCGCCGTGTACAGCTCGTCGACGATATCGTCCTTCTGACGCAGCCGCGCCGCCAGCGCGCGGTCGTTGGTCTTCATGACCGTCAGCATGCCGTTCAGCATGTCTTCGATGACGTCGCCGATGCGCATGGCTTCGCGCGCGGCGTTGGCGATCGCCAGCGTAGGCGTGGTCAGCGCGGAAGGATCGAGATGGCGCGGCGCGGCGGGATTGTCGGCGGCGCGCTTGGCGGGCAGCAGTCGCTCGGCAATCGTCGCGATCTTCTCGGTCCAGAAGATGAAGATCAGCGACAGCGCAATGTTGAAGAACAGGTGGAACAGCACGACTTCGCGCGCCGGGTCGAGCTCGAGCCCGGCGATCCAGCCGTCGATGTGCGCCAGGAACGGGATGGCGATCACGCAGCCGATCAGCTTGAACAGGAAGTTGCCCAGCGTCACGCGGCGGGCTTCGGGCAGCGAATGCATCGTCGACAGCATGCCCAGCAACCCACTGCCCAGGTTGGTGCCGAGCACGAGTCCGAGCGCGACCGGCAGCGCGATCACATGCAGCGATGCAAGCGTGGCGACGAGCAGGACGACCGCCAGGCTCGAGTAGCACAGCATCGTGAACAGCGCGGCGACCAGCATGTCGAGCAGCACGTCGCCGGTCATCGACGCGAAGATCACCTTGACGCCGGCGGCCTGCACGACCGGCTTGGCGGCGACCGAAATCCATTGCAGCGCGAACATGATGAGCCCGAGCCCGATGAGTATCCGGCCGAAGCGCCCGACGTTGGTTGCCTGCATCGCCAGGAACAAGGTCACACCGACGAAGATCAGCAGCGGGGCGAGCCACGACAGGTCGAACGACAGGATCAGCGTGACGAGGGACGTGCCGACATCGGCGCCCAGCATCACGGCCAGCGCCGGCGCGGTGCCGATGATCCCCTGGCCCGCGAAGGCCGCGACGATCAGCGCCGTGGCCGTGCTGCTCTGGATGAGGGCGGTGACACCCAGCCCGGCGAGGAACGCGGTAAAGCGCTGACTGATGCTCGTGCGCAGGATGCGACGCAGGTCGCCACCATAGAGGCGCAGGATGCCGGTGCGCACGATGTGCGTGCCCCACACCAGGAGCGACACGCCGGCCAGCAGGTTGAGGAGTGTCTGCATTTATCGGACGCGGGTCAGCATGGCAGCGAAGCGAGTCACCACGGCAGCGAGTACGTCTTGGTGTTGGTGAAGCTCTTCATCGCTTCCTGGACGCCTTCCTTGTAGCCCAGGCCCGAGTCCTTGATGCCGCCGAAGGGCGTCAGCTCGAGCCGATAGCCGGGAACCTCGCGCACGTTGACCGGTGCCGACCTGCAACTCGGTGACGAATTTGGTGATGTAGTCGAGACGGTTCGTGCACACCGACGATGACAGGCCGTAGACGGTTCCATTCGCGATCGCGATCGCTTCGTCCGATGTCCCGGAAGCGGATGACCGGCGACACCGGGCCGAAGGTCTCGGTCTTCACGACGTTCATCTCCGGCCGCACATGGTCGATGACGGTCGGCGAATAGAGCGCGCCATGGCGAACGTTGCCGACCAGCAGCTGCGCACCCTGCGTCGACGGCATCGTTGACGCGTTGCTCGAAGTTCTGCGCCGCGGCCTCGTCGATCACCGTGCCCATGTCGAGCGAGGCGTCCATCGGGTCGCCGTAGGTCCACGCTTTGGTCTTCGCGACCAGCCGCGCGACGAAGTCGTCGGCGACGCTCGTCGTGCACGAGCATCCGCTTGACCGCCGTGCAGCGCTGCCCCGAATTCTTGTACGAGCCCGCGGCGGCGAGCGAGGCCGCCTCCTCGATGTCGGCGTCCTCCATCACGATCAGCGGGTCGTTGCCGCCCAATTCCAGCACCTGCCGCTTGTACACGGCTTTCGCCGCGATGTACTTGCCCACCGCCACGCCGCCGGTGAACGTCACGAGATCGATGTCGGGATTGGTCAGCATCTCATCGGCGATCTCGCGCGGATCCCCGGTGACCACCGAGAACATTTCCGGCGGCAGGCCGGCTTCGTACAGGATGTCGGCCAGCAGAAGCGCCGTCAGCGGCGTCCGCTCCGTGGGCTTCAAAACCATCCGGTTGTTGGTCGCGATCGACGGCGCCACCTTGTGCGCGACCTGGTTCAGCGGATGGTTGAACGGCGTGATGGCGGAGATGACGCCCTGCAGCGGTTCGCGCAGCGTGTACACCTTGCGCGACTTGCCGTGGGGCGTTAGGTCGCACGAGAAGATCTGGCCGTCGTCGTTGAGCGCGGCATTGCCGGCGAACGTGAACACGTCGCACGCGCGGCCCACTTCGTAGCGCGAGTCCTTCTTGCAGATGCCGCATTCGGCCGTGATGAGGTCGGCGATCGCCTCGCCGCGCGCGCGAATCAGCGCCGCGGCCTTGCCCAGGATTTCGGCGCGCTGGTAGCGCGTGAGCTTCGCCCTGTAGCCGCGGGCTATCGCAAATGCGCCGCGGATGTCGTCGACCGTCGCTCGGGGCACGGTCCCGACCAGCGCGTTGCGTGTACGGATTGCGGACCTCGATGACGCGGGTGCCGCCGACCTCCTTGCCGGCGATGCGCATCTTCGCCGCTGAGGACGGTGCCGCGGCTGACCTGCGCAGATGTCGGCCATCATGTTCATTGCAGGTGGTTGAGCCCCAGGTCGAACGCGTCGAAGTTGCGCCACCGCCGCTGCGGAAGGTCGCCCGCCGGCTGCGGTTGGCGATCAGCGGCACGCGCTGTTCGGACGTGCCGCCGTGCGAGCGCAGCGGCGCGTCGAGGCCCGGAGAGGTCGTGCCGGTCGCGGCTGGTGCCGATCACGGTCAGCCGTTCGGAGACGATGACCAGGTCGCCGACGCGATCGGGCGGCAGTTCGAACTTCGCGCACGCCTGCTCGCGCGTGTAGACGCCTTCGACGCCGGGCAAGCGCCGCGATGTGGCGGATCGCGTGGTCCCGCGTGGGTCCCTGTCCCAGATACACGGTGGCATAGGAGCCGAGCGCGCCGTGATGGACGACGTACGGGATCGGTGATGGGCAGGATCACGCGCGTCGTCGCCTTGCCGTACCACTCGTCCAGGCGGTCCTGCAGGAAGATGATGTTCGGGACGCCCGAACGCGTCGGTCTTGGCGTTCATGCCGTGGTCGGCGGTCAGCACCACCGTCGCGCCCAGCGCGTCGAGCTGCGCCAGGTAGCCGTCGAGCATCGCCGTGAAGTCGTTGGCGGCGGCCGTGCCCGGCGCCGCCTTGTGCTGCACGTAGTCGGTGGTCGACAGGTACATGATGTCGGGTCGGTCGCGCTTCATCAGCGCCACGCCGGACGCGAACACGAATTCCGACAGCGCCGCGCTGTACACCGACGGCACCGGCAGGCCCGTCAACGCGAGCGCATCGGCGATGCCGTTCGCCGACGAGCGTCACCTGGTCCGCCTTCTCCGACGAGAAGCAGATGCCCGACAGCTTGTGGCCGAGCAGCGAGCGCAGCTTGTCCTTCGCCGTGACGACGGCCACCTTGGCGCCGGCATCCGCCAGCGCGGCGAGCAGCGTGCCGGCGCGCAGGTACTTGGCGTCGTTCATCATGACCTCGGCCTGCGCGTCCGGGTCCCAGAAATAGTTGCCGCAGATGCCGTGCACGGAAGGCGGCGCGCCGGTGACGATCGACAGGTTGTTGGGATTGGTGAACGACGGCACGACGCTGTCGGCGGTGAGGCAGGTGCCGCGCTCGGCCAGCGAGGCCAGGAAAGGCGCGCGCCCCGCGGAGATGGCCTGCGTGATGTAGTCGGGCTCGCAGCCGTCGACGCAGACGACCACGAGCGGACGATCGGGCCAGCGGTAGGTGCGGCCGTTGACGCGACGACTGGTTGACGCGGCGGCGGCGGTCATCGACGCCTCCGGGCGATGCGCGCGACGGCTTGGGCGCGGCGACGCTGCGCATCGTGCACGCGGTGCATCCGCTCGCGGCTGCCCATCACGTGGTCGTACAGCGCGCGGCCGGCGGCAGCCGCCTGTCCGGCGGCGATCTTTTCCACGATGTCGTGGTGCTCGCGCGTGGAGATGGGCAGCGCGCCGGCCTGCGCCAGGCTGGCGCGGCGGTAGAGGTGCAGTTCGTTGACGAGCCGGCGGTAGGTCGACGAGCAACTTGGCATTGCCGGCCAGTTCGACCAGCCGGTCGTGGAATTGCAGGTTGGCGCGGTAATAGGTCGTCGAGTTCCTCGCTGCGCAGCCGCCTTGTCCATGCGCTCGACCAGCGCGCGCAGGTCGCGCACGTCGGCGTCCGCGGCCCGCTGCGCCACGCGCCGTCCGGCGTACTCATCGAGCGCCGCACGCAATTCGTAGATCTCGTCGGCTTCCTCGAGGCTCACTTGGCGCACGAATACGCCTCGGTTCTTTTCCAGCCGGACCAGGCCCGATTCCTCGAGCGAGCGAAACGCCTCGCGCACCGGGCCCCGCGACACGCCCAGCATGTCGGCGATCGTGGCTTCGTTGAGCTTGGCCCCGGCGCTGAGATCGCCGGCCAGGATCATCCGCTCCAGCTCCCTCTGCACCAGCATGGACAGCGAATTGGTCTGGAGCAGCGCGATGGCCCCTTCGGGGGCGCCGTTGCGCCGGCGGAGGGCGGCTCGCGGGCCGGGGCGGCGCCGAAGGGGAGCTTTGCGATTTCAGCATGTTGCGATTAGACGGCCGATTGTGTAGATTGTCAACAATCTGCAATTGCGGCCGAGTATGCTTCGGATCCGAACATGCAGCGCGGGGACGAAGGCTGCGGAGCGGTGGAGCGGTCCGCCGTCGCCGGCCGGGCGTTGCCCGCGATGGCGGGGGCGCGTAGCATCGTCGCACGCTGATTCGTCGCGCACGAAAGTAGAAGTCCGGTCATGTTCGCGCCGTCGCCTTTTTCCCAACCCGTCCGCTTCAAGGAGCACATCGATGAATTCCACCGAGGCATTCGCTGGCTGTCGTCCATCTTCGCCACCGCGGCGCTGGCCGTCCTGGCGAGCGGAGCGGCCTTCGCACAGAAGACATCGCTGCTGGTGTACACGGCGCTCGAAGCCGACCAGATGAAGGCCTACTGCCGATGGCTTCAACAAGATCGAACCGAACATCGAGATCCAATGGGTGCAGGATTCGACCGGCGTGATCACGGCCCGGCTGCTCGCCGAAAAGGCCAATCCGCAGGCCGACGTCATCTGGGGGCTGGCCGCGACCAGCCTCGTGCGGTTCGAGACGGACGGCATGCTGACGCCGTACGCGCCGAGCGGACTGTCGCCGCCATCAAGGCGTCCTATCGCGACGCCAAGAATCCGCCGGGCTGGTTCGGCATGGACGTGTGGGGCGCGACCGTGTGCTTCAACACGGTCGAGGCGGCCAAGTTGAATCTGCCCAAGCCGGAAACGTGGCAGGACCTGACCAAGCCGATCTACAAAGGCAAGATCGTCATGCCCAATCCCGCGTCGTCCGGAACAGGCTACCTCGACGTCACGTCGTGGCTGCAGATCTTCGGCGAGCAGGGCGGCTGGAAGTACATGGATGCGCTGCACGAGAACATCGCGCAGTACGTGCACTCGGGCAGCAAGCCGTGCGTGCTCGCGGGCAATGGCGAGTTTCCGATCGGCATCTCGTTCGAATATCGCGCCAACACGATCAAGGCCAAGGGCGGCCCATCGACTTCATCTTCCCCAAGGAGGGCCTGGGCTGGGACCTGGAGGCCTTCGGCATCATGAAGAACACCAAGAAGCTCGACGCCGCCAAGAAGCTGGCGGACTTCGCGTCGAGCAAGGCCGCGATGGACCTCTACGGCAAGAACTACGCGATCGTCGCCATACCCGGTGCGGCAGTACCGCTGCCCAACATACCGGCTGACTACGAGTCCCGGCTGGTCAAGAACGACTTCGCCTGGGCCGCCAACAATCGCGACAAGATCCTAGCGGAGTGGACCAAGCGCTACGACAGCAAGTCCGAAGCCCAAGAAATAACGGCTGCCTGCCCGATGCGCCCCGCCTTCCGCGGGGCGCGTTACATCATGGGAACCGCTCTTGTGACCGACGACTCCTATCTGCGGCTTTCGGGCATCAACAAGAGCTTCGGCAAGTTCGAGGCGCTGAAGGACATCGCGCTGGAGGTCCGGCGTGGTGAACTGATGGTCTTCCTGGGACCCTCGGGCTGCGGCAAGACCACGCTGCTGCGCATCATCGCCGGGCTGGAAACGCAGGACCGCGGAACGATCCATCAGGGCGGGGCGGACATTTCGCGGCTGCCGCCGATCAAGCGCGACTACGGAATCGTCTTCCAGTCCTACGCGCTGTTCCCGAACCTGACGATTCGCGACAACGTCGCGTATGGTCTCGTCAACCGCCGGCAAGCGCGAGGCGCCATCGCGGCGCGCGTCGCAGAGTTGCTGACGCTGGTCGGGCTCCCCGACGCCGGTGCCAAGTACCCTGGGCAATTGTCCGGCGGACAGCAGCAGAGAATCGCGCTTGCACGCGCACTGGCCACCGCGCCGGGATTGCTGTTGCTCGACGAGCCGCTGTCGGCGCTCGACGCACTCGAGCGGGTTCGGTTGCGCGGCGAAATTCGCGCATTGCAGCAGCGGCTGCACGTGACGACCGTGATGGTCACGCACGACCAGGAAGAAGCGCTGTCGATGGCCGATCGCATCGTCGTGATGAACGCCGGCCGCATCGAGCAGGTCGGCACGCCGCGGGACGTCTACGAACTGCCTATGACGCCGTTCGTCGCGGACTTCGTCGGCAAGATCAACGTGCTGCCCGCCGTGGCCGAAGGCGGAGGGCAATTCCGCGTCGGTGACATTTCGCTCGCCGTCGCGCGCCCGGATATCGCGACCGGCAAGGAGGTGAGGCTCTACCTGCGGCCGGAGGAGGTCGGGCTCAACGACCCCGCCGCGGTGAACGGCAACCGCTTCGGCGCGCGCATCGCCAAGGTCGAATTCCTGGGCGCCTTCTGCATGGTGGGCCTGACGCTCGACGCGCCGGGCGCTCCGGCGCTGGTCGCGAACGTGCCGCGCCACGACGTCGACTCCGGCAATATGACCGCCGGCCAGTCCGTCACGGTCAGCCTCCCTCCCGACGCGCTGCGCATACTTGGATAAGGGAGACATGGGCAGTGCAGCGGCCGCGGCCAATCCGGCCGCAAGCGTGGGGGTGCTTTGAGCACGCCCGCAATAGCGCTTCCGGGAACTGCGGCGAGGTCCACGACCCGGCCGCGCGTGCATTGGCAAGATCGGCTGGCGCAAGGCTTGCTGCTCGCCTGTTGCGCGGTGCTGGTGCTTTTCCTGCTGGGACCGATGGCGAGCATCCTCGTCAAGAGCGTCCAGGACAAGGACGGCGGCTTCGTCGGGTTGCTGCAATTCCGCGAGTATTTCGCGACGCCGGCGTTGATGATCTCCATCTGGAACACGTTCTGGGTGGCGGTCATCGTCACCGCCATCACCATTCCGCTCGCGTTTGCGTACGCGTACGCGCTCACGCGCTCGTGCATGCGCGGCAAGGTCATCTTTCGCGTCATCGCACTGACGCCGATCCTGGCGCCCTCGCTGCTGGCGGCCATCTCGTTCATCCAGTGGTTCGGCAACCAGGGCGCGGCGAAGTGGCTGCTTCATGGCGCGTCGATCTACGGGCCGCTGGGCATCATCGTCTCGGCCATCTACGCGACATTTCCGCACGCACTGATGATCGTCCTGACGTCGCTGCTCTTGACCGACGGCCGCCTGTACGAGGCGGCGGAGTCGCTGCGCACGCCGATGTGGCGCAGGTTCTTCACGATTACGCTGCCGGGCGCCAAATTCGGGCTGATCAGCGCCACGATGGTCGTCTTTTCCTACACGGTCAGCGACTTCGGCATTCCCAAGGTGATCGGCGGCAACTTCAACGTGCTTGCGGTGGACATCTACAAGCTCGTGATCGGCCAGCAGAACTTCAACAAGGGTGCCGTGGTCGGCCTGGTGCTGCTCTTTCCCGTACTGATCGCGTTCACCGTCGACTGGATCATGCAAGGGCGCCAGCAGGCATTGTTCTCCGCGCGAGCCGTGCCGTATGCGCCGAAGCCCGCGCCGTGGTTCGATCGCGGGATGTTCGTGTACTGCCTCGCCATCTCGCTGCTGCTGCTCGCCGTGCTCGGCATGGCGGTCTATACGTCGTTCATCAAGTTCTGGCCCTACGACAAGTCGATGAGCCTGCGCCACTACGTCTTCGGACTCGTCGACGCGGGCGCGCTGGACGCCTATGTCAACAGCCTCAAGATTGCGCTCGCGGTAGCGGTGGGCGGCACCACATTCATCTTTGGCTGTGCCTACCTGCTCGAAAAGACCAGGGGAGCGCCGCTGCTCAAGGCGTTCGTGCGCCTTCTCGCCGCCATTCCGATGGGCGTGCCCGGGATGGTGCTGGGCTTGGGCTACATCCTCTTCTTCATCGATCCGGCCAACCCGCTGAACGGACTCTACGGGACCATCGGAATCCTGGTGTTCTCCACGGTCGTCCACTACTACACATCGAGCCACCTGACTGCGGTAACGGCGCTGAAGGCGCTCGACAGCGAATTCGAGGCGGTCTCGGCTTCGCTCAAGGTGCCGTTCTACAAGACGTTCTTCCGCGTGACCGTGCCGGTCTGCCTGCCCGCGATTCTCGACATCGGCCGGTACCTCTTCGTCAATGCCATGGTGACCATCTCGGCCGTCATCTTCCTGTATACGCCACAGACCCGTTTGGCGTCGATCGCGATCCTCCGGCTCGACGAATTCGGCGAGATCGGCCCCGCCGCGGCGATGGCGACGCTGATCGTGATCACCTCCACCGCCATCTGCCTGGTCTACGCGGTGCTGACGCGCTTCATCGTCACGCGCACGCAAGCCTGGCGCAAACCGGTCGTACTTTGATGCTCATCTTGCATCGAAACAAGGACATGCCATGAGCCTTCATTCCCGCGATCCCATCCTGCTCACGCCCGGTCCGCTGACCACCTCCCTCGTCACCAAGATGGCGATGCTGCGCGACTGGGGTTCGTGGGACGCCGAGTTCAACGCCGTCACGGCGCAGGTGCGAGGCAAGCTCGTCGACATCGTCCACGCGCGCGAATCGCACACGTGCGTGCCGCTGCAAGGGAGCGGCACATTCTCGATCGAGGCCGCCGTCAACACGCTCGTCCCGCGCGCCGGCCACGTGCTGGTGCTGATCAACGGCGCGTACGGCAAGCGCTTCGCGAAGCTGACGGAGATGATGGGGCGGAAGCTGACCACGTTCGAAACTGCCGACGACGTGCCGACGACGGCGGACGACGTCGACCGGCTGATTGCGAAGGACCCGTCGATCACGCACGTGGGCCTCATCCATTGCGAGACCTCCACGGGCATCCACAATCCGCTCGCATTGATCGCCGACGTCGTCGCGCGCCACGGCAAGGGCCTCATCGTCGATGCGATGAGCTCGTTCGGCGCACTGCCCATCGACGCGCGCAAGATACCGTTCGACGCATTGATCGCAGCCTCGGGCAAATGCGTCGAAGGGCCGCCCGGCATGGGGTTCGTGCTGGTGCGCAAGGGGCTCCTCGAGCGCTGCGCCGGCAACTCGACGTCGCTCGCGCTGGACCTGGCCGACCAGTGGGCCTACATGGAGAAGACGACGCAGTGGCGATACACGCCGCCGACGCACGTCGTCGTCGCGCTCAACGCCGCGCTCGACCAGTACATCGCCGAAGGCGGACAGCCTGCGCGCCTTGGGCGGTACACGAGGAATTACGAAACGCTGGTGGCCGGGATGACCGAGCTCGGGTTCAAGCCGTTCCTCGACCCGTCGATCCAGGCTCCGATCATCGTGACGTTCCATGCGCCCGCGGACTCGCGCTACGCATTCAAGGAGTTCTACGACCGCGTGCGCGACAAGGGCTTCATCCTGTATCCCGGGAAGCTCACGCAGGTCGAGACGTTCCGCGTGGGGTGCATCGGCGCGATCGGCCGCGACGAGATGCGGCATGCGGTCAACGCCGTGCGCGACACGCTGGCGGAGATGGGCATCAAGCACGGTGCGCCCGCTCACGCCCGGCGCGCCGCCGCCTGAGGGTGGCGCAGTGTGTTCAGCGCGTCGTACGCCGGCGCCGACGGGTCGATGGCGCGCTGGCGCAGCAGGAAGTCCAGCACGACGAGGCCCGCATCCGCGGTGACCTCGTCCGGTCCTTCCGCCAGCGCGATGAGCCGCGCCGCCTCCGCCATTTCGACCAGCCGATGCTCGACCGCCTCGCCATCCTGATTGGCCGGCACGAACGTGGGAGCCAGCCACAGGTCGTGCACGAAGAGGGTTTCGGACTGGAGGCCGTCGTGCTGTTCGCGCCAGATGTGTACGGCGTCCTTGCGCTGCGCGCGCGCGGCAAGATTCCCGGCGATGCCGGCTTCCTCCCAGGCTTCCCTGGCGAGCGTCTGCGCGACGGTAGCGCCTGCCGCCACGCCGCCCCCCACGAGGTTGTCGAGCTTGCCCGGATCGATCGCCTTGTCCGGGCTGCGTCGCGCGAACCACATCTGCACGTCCGAGGGGCCCCGGACCACGCCATTGATGTGCGCGGCCCACGTGTGTACGCCGAAATAGCGCGCGGCGGCGCGTTCGAGCACGAACCAGGGTCGCGCGCCCAACGTCGGCGCCGCGGCATAGAGTTCGTTGCGCCATCGCGTCAGCGCGCCTTCGGCGGCCAGCGTGGCCGTGACCTTCGCCATCGCCTCGCTGCGCGACGCTTCGTCGTTGAGGTCGGGAAGGAAAGACACGCTATCGCCGTCTACCGCGAAGACGTCGGAAAAATCCGCCACGCGCGCGGCGCGGTCATCGTCGAGCCAGCCCGCAATGGCGGTGTCGACACGCAACGGCCGCAGGTGGCGCGCAGGCGCCGCGAGGGCGCTCGCGAGATGCGCGAGTATCGCGGCTGCGGAGGCATCATCGATCACGCGCTGGATTTTAGCTGACCGCATGACCAACGACATCCTGGCGCTTTTCGACCTCGATCACACGCTGCTGCCGCACGACAGCGACGAGCAGTGGGTCGAATTCCTTCTCGAACGAGGCAAGCTCGACCGCGCCGATTTCGAGTCGGCGAACCGCGATCTGGGCGATCGCTACCGTCGAGGCGAAGCCGGCGCCATCGAATTCGCCGAGTTCTATCTTTCGACGCTCACGCCGTTCACGGCTTCCGAGCTGGCTGGACTGCACGCGACCTACATGCGCGAGCGCGTCCTGCCGTCGATTGCGCCTGCTGCCCGCAACCTCATCGCCAAGCACCGCGGGCTCGGCCATTTCATGATCCTCACGACGGCGACGAGCCGCTTCCTGACCGCGCCGATCGCGAAGGAGCTGGGCTTCGAGAACCACATCGCGACCGAACCCGAGATGAAGGAGGGCCGCTACACGGGCCGCGTGGCCGGCACGCCCAATCTTCGCGAAGGCAAGGTCGAGCGGCTGCTGGCGTGGCTCGCCGAGCGCGACATGCGGCTGTCCGACTTCCGCGAAAGCTGGTTCTACAGCGACTCGCAGAACGACCTGCCGCTCCTGTCGCACGTGACACATCCGGTGGCGGTGAACGCCGACCCGGTGCTCGCCGCGCACGCGCGGCACAAGGGCTGGCCGCAGATCGTCATCGGCTGACCGGCACAGTGCGCGGGCTGTCCTGCGTTGCGAGGTGAAAATTCGCAACTCGAAATGCCGATTGTTCACGCGACACGCCTGTGTCATCGGAGCGACGATTACGGCGAATGCAGACGGGCATTCATGAACGGTGGTCAAACGCCGTAACCTCGAAGGAGGGCATCATGACAATGAATGCAACGCGCCCAATCCCCGGCCGAAGCTTTCTAGCGCCCCTGGTCAGGGCCATCTTGCTCGCGCTGGGTCTCCTGGCCTTGGGCTATCTAGCCGTCGTCGCGGACACCAACACGCAAATGCCGCAGAGCGGCTTTTCGGGCCATGCGGCCGCCAGTCAGATTTCCGCACCGGCGACGTGGGACGGGGACCCCCAAGTGAATCCTGCGGCCAAGGTCGCCGAGCCGATCGCCACGTTCTAGCATTCGCCAGGCGGGCAGCCGTCGACGGCATGCGAAAATGCTTGTTTCGTGCCCCCGGCGAACCCGATGCCCGCCCAAATTCTCGACGGCAAGTCCGTCGCGCAACGTGTCACCGATGAAGTTCGCGCCAACGTAGCCGCGCATGTCGCCGCGGGAGGCGCCACGCCCGGATTGGCCGTCGTGCTGGTTGGCGACAGTGCCGCGTCGCAGGTCTACGTCCGCAACAAGCGCAGGACGACGGAAACGGTGGGGATGCGTTCGTTCGCGCACGACCTGCCGGCGACGGCAAGTGAAGATGAGGTGCTGGCGCTCGTCGACCGCCTGAACGCCGATCCCGCCGTCAACGGCATTTTGGTGCAGTTGCCGCTGCCCAAGCAGGTCAACGCGGAACGCGTCATCGAGCGCATCGATCCCAAGAAGGACGTCGACGGCTTCCATCCGTACAACATCGGCCGGCTGGTGCTCAAGATGCCGACGCTGCGTCCATGCACGCCGTTCGGCTGCATGCGGCTCCTGCGGGAGACAGGGGAGGACTTGGTCGGCAAGCATGCGGTGGTGATCGGCCAGTCGAACATCGTCGGCCGGCCGATGGCGCTGGAATTGCTGATGGCGCGCTGCACGGTGACGATCTGCCATTCGGCGACGCGCGACCTGCCGGGCATCGTGCGTCAGGGGGACATCGTCGTCGCGGGCGTGGGCAAGCCGAAATTCGTCCCCGGCGACTGGATCAAGCCGGGCGCCATCGTCATCGACGTCGGCATCAATCGCATGGAAGACGGAAAGCTTTGCGGCGACGTGGACTTCACTGCGGCGAAGGAGGTTGCGGGATGGATCACGCCCGTGCCGGGCGGCGTCGGCCCGATGACGATCGCGACGCTGCTCGCGAATACGCTGCGTGCGGCGCAATGGCAGGCAGGCCGTTAGCAAACGCCGTCGGTGACCATGGGGGATCCAAAGAACGGGGAAACCCGCGGTCCGATTCTCATCACCGGATCAGCGGGTCTCATTGGGTCGGCGATGCGCGCATCATTGGCGGCCTCGGGCCACAGGACGGTTGGCCTGGACCTCAAAGGATCCGGGTCGGAACGGGGCGATGTCCGCGACGCGGACCAGTGTCGAGCGGCGGTCCGCGGATGTCGCGGCATTGTTCACTTGGCCGCCGTGTCGCGCGTTGTGTCTGGCGAGCGTGATCCGGCCATGTGCTGGGAAATCAACGTCAACGGATTGGCGACGATGCTCGGCGCCGCCGGCGAGCATGATGTGCCGCCCTGGTTTGTCTTTGCAAGCAGTCGCGAGGTCTATGGTCAGCTGGCAACCCTGCCCGCCACCGAGAATTCGCCCCTTCAGCCCGTCAACGTGTATGGACGCTCCAAAGTTGCGGGCGAGTCTCTCGTGGGCAAAGCTGGAGCCGCGGGCCTGCGCACCGCCACAATCAGATTTTCGAATGTGTATGGGCGCATCGACGATCATTCGGATCGCGTCGTCCCGGCGTTTGCCCGGGCCGCGGCGTTTGGCGGTGACATGCGAGTGGACGGTGCCGGAACTACGTTCGATTTCACTCATGTCGATGACATAATATTGGGCATTCAGAAGATCATCGACATCCTCGATTTGGGCGACTCGCCGCCATTGCCGCCCATTCACCTGGTCACAGGGCAACCAACGACACTCGGTCAGCTCGCCGTCCTGGCAAACCGGCTTGGGAGCGGACAGTCGTCAATCACCGAAGGTCCGCCTAGAACGTATGATGTTTCGCATTTCGTGGGATCGGGCATGCGGGCGAGGGAATTGCTCGGATGGACGCCGCGGATCACTTTGACCCGCGGCATCCAAGGGTTGATCGACGACTTTCGGACCGGCAGTAGCCGCTCGATGGCGAGTAAGATGTGACCTTGCCCAGAGCCGCCATGCCAGAATCTGTCGAATCGATGCCGGCGGACCCGCTGGTGACGGTAATCATCCAGACCTACAACCGAAGCAACATTCTCGGCTACGTCATTCGCTCGGTCCTGGCGCAAACCCGTTCCGAGTGGGAATTGCTGGTCATCGGCGACGGATGCACGGATGACACGGCCGACGTGGTCGCATCGTTCCCCGACCCCCGCATTCGCTTCGTCAATCTCAAGTCGCGCGTCGGCGACCAGTCGGGGCCGACGAACGAAGGCATCCGGCTGGCGCGGGGCCGCTACATTGCGCTCCTTAACCATGACGACTTCTGGTTCCCCGATCACCTGGCGCGCGCTGTTGCCGCAATCGAGAGCACCGGTGCCGATCTGGTCTTCACGCTCCAGCTGGAAGCCGATCCTGATGGCCGATGGCGCGTGAATGGCGTTTTTCCCGATGGCCGTTTCGATCCGGTCACGCATCCCAACGCGAGCACGTGGCTGTTTCGCCGTGAGCTGGCGCAAAGAGTCGGCGCGCTCAAAAGGCGGGACGCCGTGTGGAGTTTTCCGACGCGCGAATGGCTATGGCGAGCGCATCGGTCGCGCGCGCGGTTAGCCTCGGTTGACGCGATCACGGTCATTGTCATTTCGAGTACGACGCGGCGCAACACCTACTCGGAGCGGCAGTGGACTGAGCATGCGTCGGTGCATGCCGCGATGACCGGCAACCCCCGCTTCCGGGAAGAATGTCTGATCCAGGCGTGGACACACCCAAAGCCGACGCATCTGCGCGGCTACCCTATGGGCTCGCTCTTGCGTGAAGCAGTCTTGCGCCTCCAAGGGCGAATTGTCGAGCTCTTCGGGGGAGATCCCGTGAGCCTCTATTGCTACTATCGGTTCCCCCAGAAATGGGGCTTCGTGCCGAAGCGCGGGGCGATCATTGCCGAACTGTATCGGCGCCGGGGACTGCCGAACGAGGATGCATGATGAATACTCGAGACAGGGCGCAAGGCAAGGAAGAACTCACGCCGGACCAGGGAGGGCTCCCGGGCGCAGCGCGGGACCGCCAAAGTGTCACGCGCGACTGGCAGTCGCAGGTGGATCTGATTGATGGCGTTCTGGTCAAGGAAGTTCGCAATGTGGTGAAGGATAATGGGTACCTCACCGAATTATGGCGCGACGACTGGTCGCCGTCGGGAGGGCATGTCGCGCAGGTATTTCAGGCGCTGATCGAGGCAGGCGGCATTTCCGCGTGGCACGTACACCAATACGCCACCGACCGCCTGTTCGCCAACCATGGCCTGGTCAAGATCGTGTTGTACGACGCGCGCGCAGGTTCGCGCACGCACGGCCGCGTCAACGTCTTTCGGTGCGGCACAACGCGCCCGGTCCTTGTCGTCGTGCCTCCGGGCATCTGGCATGGTGTACAGAACTTGGGGTCGGGACCCGCGCTGCTGATGAACATGCCGGATCGCGCGTACCAGTACGAGTTTCCGGACCATTGGCGCCTCGCGCAAGACACGGGCGAGATTCCCTATTCCTTTACCGCTGAGGCGAAGCCTAACAGCGACGATCCGGGGCGTATTTGACGTATGCGTGCGCCGCTATCCAGGAGCGGACACTCCGGGGCACGAGCCAGACGATGGTGTGGGCCAGCAGGCTGATCGCCGATGGCCGGCCTCTCCGGAATGCCTCCCAGGGAAGCAGCCAGAACGGGCTTAAGTCCCGGCCCCCGTCGCGACGCGCTTCGCGACTGACGCGATTCAGGATGAATGCGGCACGAGCCCGGGGCGTGAGGAAGCTAGCCTGGGTATTGGCCCAATCAAGCGAGGCGCGCCAACTGTAGCTAGTGCTGATTCGCGCGCGTGTCTCTTCGCAGTGCCAGATGGCGAGAGGTTCACGCGATGCGACGAATTCCACGCCGACGCCCTCGCACGCAACGGCGCGGAGCAGCCAGTCGCTTCCCTCATACGGCGCCCGGTGGAACCGGAAGCCGATGTCGCGGAAGAGGTCTTTGGGTGCGAGGATAGTCGACGGCAAGATGAGCCCTTCGCCGCCGAACAGCCGGGTCTTGCAGAACAGGTATTCGCTGAGCGCCTCGCCCTCGGCTGGGTAGCGGAGGGGCCGCACCGCGTCGCCATGCTGGGTCCGGGCGATGACGCGGCACGTGACGATCGGCGATCGATGCCGCGAACGCCGAGCCGTGTCGAGTTGAATTTCGAGCTTTCCCGGCAGCCATTCGTCGTCGTCGTCGAGCAGCGCAATCCACTGGCCCCGCGCGGCAGCCACACCGGCATGGCGCGCCCCGCCGAGTCCCACGTTCTCGCGCAGTGGAAGAATCCGGAGCCTGGTGTCCTGGATAGATCGGAGGGCTCCGAGCGTTGCCTGGTCGGGCCCGTCGACCACGACGATGACTTCGATTTCCCGCAGGCTCTGACGAAGCGCGCTATCCACCGCCACCGTCACGAGTTGAGGTCGATTGATGGTGGGGATCACCACCGAAATGAGAGGTTCGGACGAACGCACGCGTGCAACACCAGGGGCAGGCCGGCCGCTAGGCTTCCCGCAGGTGCCAGGCCTTGGGCCGCGTGAAAGTCTGGATGCCGTACGTCGACAGCGTCAGGCCCATCCCCGAGTGCTTGACGCCTGACCACGGCAGCCGCGGACTGACGCGGTCGCAGCAGTTCCAGTAGACGCTGCCCGCACTCACCTTGGACAGGATCTTCTTCGCGCGTCTTTCGTCCGCCGAGTAGACGCCGGCCGTCAACCCGTACTCGGTGTCGTTCATGAGGTCGACGGCGGCCTCGTCGTCGGCGACGGCCTGCAGCCCGATGATCGGCCCGAAGGATTCGTCGCGCATCACGAGCATCGAATGGTCGACGTCGGCAAGCACGGTCGGCGCATACCAGTTGCCCTTGCCCTTGAGCGGGTGGCCGCCCAGCAGAAGCTTGGCGCCTTTCTTCTTCGCGTCGGCGACCTGTGACTTGAGCACCGCGAGCTGCGGCTTGCGCGTGACCGCCCCGACGTAGGTGGTTTCGTCCATCGGATCGCCGATCTTGAAACGCTTCACTTCGGCCACGAACGCGGCGACGAACGCGTCGTAGATCTTCTCGTGGACGTAGATGCGCTCGACCGAGCAGCACGACTGGCCGGTGTTGTAGAACGCGCCATCGGCCACCCCTGCGGCAGCGGCCTTGACGTCCACGTCGTCGCAGACGTAGATCGGGTCCTTGCCGCCCAATTCGAGCTGCGTCTTGATCATCCGGCGGCCCGTGCTGGCCGCGATCTTGGCGCCTGTGCCGTACGACCCGGTGAAGAACACGCCGTCGACCGGCTGCCGCAGCAGCGCCGCGCCCGTCGCGCCGTCGCCGATGACGGCGATGAACACGTTGCGCGGCACGCCGGCCTCGTGCAGAAGGGCCGCGATGTGCTGGCCGGTGAGCGTTGCGAATTCGGACGGTTTGTAGAGAACGGCGTTGCCCGCTGCCAGCGCGGGGACGAACACGTTGCCGCCGACAAAATACGGATAATTCCACGCGGAGATGTTGGCGATGACGCCGAGCGGCACATGGGCGATGCGTTCCTCGAGCTTGGCGTCGGCGAACACCTTTTCGTCGCGCAGGGCCTTTTCCGTCTCCGCGAGAAAGAAGTCGATGCGTCCGGTAAGTCCATTGAGCTCGTTGCGCGACTGCCGGATCGGCTTGCCGACCTCGGCCGTAAGCGTCCGGGCGAGCATGTCCTGTCGCTCGATCAGCAGTTCGCGGAATTTGCGAAGGATGGCGAGGCGCTTCTTGATCGGCACCGCGGCCCATTTCTTCTGCGCGTCGCGCGCGAGCTCGTACTTGGCGCGCACCGTCTTCAGATTGTCGGCGGCGACTTCGGCGATGACGAGCCCGGTGGCGGGATTGGTGATCTTCATGGGCGGGGCCTAGAGTGCGTACGCCGCGGATTTGTGCTGCGATGCCGTGGCGAGGAAATCGTCGAGAAGCGGCGTGTCGTCGATGAACGTCGTGTCGCCGGGCGGATGAAATTCGGGGTGCCATTGCACGCCGAACAGGTAGGACGGGCCGCTCCAGCGAATGGCCTCGACGATGCGGTCGGGCTCGGACCAGGCTTCGACAACGAGACCCTGTCCTAATTCCTTGACGCCCTGGTGATGCACGGAATTGGTCTTCATGAGCGTCGCCTTGGGGTAGAGGAGCGCCAATCCTGTGCCCGGAACGATCGACGTCGCATGGCAATTCTTGTCATAGATCGACTGCATCCGGTGCCGCAGCGCGTCCGGACGTTGCGTGGGAATGTCCTGGTACAGGGACCCGCCCATCGCGACGTTGATCACCTGCGTCCCGCGGCACAGCCCGAGAACGGGCTTGCCCAGCGCCACGAATGCGCGCAGCAGCGCGATTTCGTAGACGTCGCGGATGCGATCGCCGTTCCATGCAGGATTGAGCGCCTTTTCGCCGTACGTTTCCGGGCATACATCCGACCCGCCCATCAGGACCAGCGCATCGAGCTCGCGCGCGTAGTCGTCCACGGTGACGCCGCTGCCCGGCCGCCGCGTCGACCCGTCGGGCGAGGGCACCATGAACGCGAGGACGTCGCGCTGCATGAGCCAATGCGCGACGTTTTGCTCGATGTACTGCAGCGTCATGCCCTGGAACAGCGTCCGCGGCTGGTCGCCGTGCAGGAACGACGCGGAAATGCCGATCTTGAGCATAGCTAAACTGGGGCGCGCTAGATCGCCGCGACGAACAGCGTCTCGAAATCCGCCGCCGTGCACTTGCGCGGATTGGTCTGGTGGCAGATGTCGGCGGTGGCGATCTCGACGAGCCGCGGAATGTCCGCTTTCGTCACCGGCCGCGCGCCGCGATAGTCCGACACTTTCGCGGGAATCGCCAGGCCGGCCTTGAGCGTGGTCAGCCAGGCGATGAAGGCGATGGCGCGCGCCTCCGTGGTCCCGTCCTCGGCGCCGGGCACGCCGGCGGCATGGGCAAGCTCGGCCAGCTTCGCCGTCGCTGCCGGCAGGTTGAATCGCATCACGTGGTCGATCATGATGCCGTTGGCCAGGCCGTGGTGAAGGTCGGCCACCGTCGACAGCGCATGCGCGCACGAATGCACGGCGCCCAGGTCCTTCTGGAACGCGACCGCGCCCATCAGAGAACTCATCAGCATGTCGGAGCGCGCCTCGAGGTCGCGGCCATTCTTCACGGCGCGCGGCAACGCCCGCGCTGCGATGCGCACGCCTTCGAGCGCGATGCCGTCGCACATCGGGTGGTAGGCCGACGAAAGATACGACTCGACGTTGTGCGTCAGCGCATCCATGCCGGTGGCCGCGGTGATCGATGGCGGCAGGTCGAGTGTCAGTTCCGGATCGGCGAAAACCGCCTTGGCCAGCAGCGCCGGCGAAAAGATGATCTTCTTAACGTGCGTGCGATCGTCGGAGACGACGGCCGAGCGCCCAACCTCCGAGCCGGTGCCCGCGGTCGTCGGCAGCGCCACGAACCACGGAATGGGCTGTGTGATCGCGCGCACCTGCGGATGGTCCCACGCGTATTCGAGGATGTCGCCGTCGTGGTGCGCGAGGAGGGCTATGGCCTTCGCGACGTCGAGCGCCGCGCCGCCGCCCACGCCGATGATGGCGTCCGCACGGTGTGCCTTGTATGCCACCGCACCGGCGGTGACCTGGCTGCGTACGGGATTGCCGAAGATCTCGGAGAAGACCGCCACGTCGAGCCCCGGAAGGTCGGCGATCAGCGCGGGGACGAGCGGCAATGCCGCGATGCCGCGATCGGTCACCAGCAGCGGCCGTTTGATTCCCTGCGCCTTCAGATGTTCGGCAACGAGCCTGCGCGCGCCGGGACCGAAATGGATGGTGGTCGGAAAGCTGAAACGTTCGATGCTCATGGGCGTCTCAAAGGAAGAGGATCATGTGTTCTTTGTCGAAGTATTCGCCTTCCACCTGGATCGCGCGCGGCTCCAAGCCGAAGGTCCGGAAGCCGGTCGTGCGGTACAGCGCGATGGCCGCCGCATTCGTGCTCGTCACCGTCAACACGAGCTGCTCGAGGTCGATCGCATCGCGTGCGTGGTCGATCACGGCCCGCAACAGCGCGCGTCCGAACCCATGGCGCCTGGATTCCGGCGCGACGAACATGGCGACGACGTGGCCCTTGTGCCGGTTCTTCGCGCGCGCCTCGCGAGTCAAGCCGATCATGCCCTGCAAGTCGCCGTCCTGGAACGCGCCCCAAAACGCGTTGCCGCTGGCGTCCGCGAGCCTTTGTTCGACGACCTCGACCGTCTGCAGCACATCCTCCTCGTAGCTCGACGTGAAGGCGTCCGGATGCGCCTTCAAACAGCGCAGGCGCAGCGCGCGAAACGCGGTGGCGTCAGCACTGTTCAGCCGCCGGACGTTCATCCCGGAGCCTTCGTCAAATGATCTCGAAATAGCGCTTCAATTCCCAGTCGGTCACGCCGTCCAGCCACTGCCGCCATTCCCAGTCGCGCGTCGCGGCGAAGTGGTCGACGAAGTCGTCGCCGAACATGTCGCGCGCGGTATCCGATTTCTGGAAAATCCGCGTCGTCTCGATCAGCGTGCGCGGCGCGCGCGGAATGTGCTCGGCGCCCTGGTTGGTGCCGGTGATCGGCTTGGCGGTGAGTTTCATGCCCTTTTCGACGCCGTGAATGCCGGCCGCGATCACCGCCGCCATGGCCAGGTACGGATTCACGTCCGCGCCCGGGCAGCGCGTCTCGAGCCGCGTCGACTTGGGGCTTCCCGGGATCACGCGAAAGCTCGCCGTGCGATTGTCCACACCCCACGTCGGCTTCACCGGCGCCCAGAAGCCGTCGACCAGCCGCTTGTAGCTGTTGATCGTCGGCCAGAACATCGGCGCGAACTCCATCAGCACGGCGACCTGGCCCGCGAGATAGCTCTCGAACAGCTTGCTCATCCCGTGCTTGCCCTTGGGATCGTAGAAGCGGTTGGTCTTGCCGTCGGAGAGCGACTGGTGGATGTGGCCCGAGCAGCCCGGATAGTGCTGGTTCCACTTGGCCATGAAGCTCGGCATGATGTCGAAGTGCGACGCGATTTCCTTGGCGCCCGTCTTGAACAGGATCGCGCGGTCCGCCTGCTCGAGCGCCTCCGAGAACAGGATCGCGGCCTCGTACACGCCCGGACCCGTTTCCGTGTGCAGCCCCTCGATGGGCACGCCGAACGCGCCCATCTCGTTGAAGAGCGCTTCGAAGAATGGCTGTGCCGCATTCGCGCGCAGCAGCGAGTACCCGAACATGCCGGACGTGATGGGTTCCGGCCCCACGCCCTTCTTCTCCGCCCACGATTGCGGCGTCTCGGAGAAGTTGAACCACTCGAACTCGAACCCGCACATCGGCGTGAAGCCCAGCTTCTCGGCGCGCTTCAACACGCGCTTCAGCAATTGCCGTGGGCACAGCGGAAACGGCGCCTCCTTGCCATCCTTCTGCCACACGAACTCGCCCAGGAAGAAGGGGACGTTGTCGTCCCACGGCACCTGCCGATGCGTGCCCAGGTCGAGGCGCGCCAGCACGTCCGGATAACCCTTGTGCCAGCCGGTGAGCTTCGTGTTGTCGTAGCACACGTCCTGCGAATCCCAGCCGAACACGACGTCGCAGAAGCCGAATCCGCCTTCGGCCGCGGAGACGAACTTGTCCTTGTGCATGTACTTGCCGCGCAGGATCCCGTCGATGTCCGAACAGGCGACCTTGACGCGGTTGCCGGGGGACTTGCGGACGGCTTCGATGACCTTGGCGGGTGTAACGTGCGTGGGCATTGGCTTGCTCCGGTTATCGTCGCCGATTCTAGCAGCCCGATGCGCAAAACCTCATGAGCCCCACCGCATCCCTCGTCGCCCTCCATCTCGCCGTCGCCCTGTTCGGTTTCGCGGGGTTGTTCGGCAAATGGCTCGCCTGGGACCCGGTCGCCATCGTCTTCGGGCGAACAGTGGTCGCCGCCGCCGTGCTGGCGCTCGTCGTGCTGTCGAGGAGCGATCGCCGCCGCGACGGCCCGAGCTGGGCGTTGGCCGCCAACGGCGTGATCCTCGCCGTGCACTGGGTCGCCTTCTTCGCCGCGATCGACATCTCCACCGTTGCCATCGGGCTGCTGGGCTTCGCGAGCTTTCCGTTGTTCGTGATCGTCCTCGAGCGGCTGATGCTCGGACGCCGCTGGAAGGGGCCGGAAGCCATCACGGCGTTGCTGGTCGTCGCGGGCCTTGCGCTGCCCGTTCAGGCGTTCACGCTGGAGGACCACACGGTGCAGGGTTTGGTCTGGGGCGCGTTGTCGGGATTCACGTTTGCATTGCTGGCTGTGCGCAATCGTGCGTTGAGCGCCGCGCGTTCGCCGTTCGCGCTGGCACTGTGGCAGAACGCATTCGCGGCGCTTTGCCTGCTACCGGTCGCGTTTCGTCCCGGCGGCCCCGCGATCCCTGTGACCGCCGAAACGCTGGGCCTCATCGCGTTGCTGGGCGCAGTCTGCACGGCGCTCGCCCATACGCTGTTCATCGCGAGCCTGCCCCGGCTGTCGGCGCACACCGCGAGCGTGGTCACGGCGCTGGAATCCGCCTACGGCATCGCGCTCGCGGCATTGTTGCTGGGCGAAATCCCGAATCTGCGCACATGCGCGGGCGCCGTGCTGCTCGTTGCCGCGGCGGCTGCCGCCTCGCGCCGGGCGGCGCGGGCGGCACCCTCGTGAAGTCGATGGCGCCCCGTGGCGCGATTGGGTAGCATCGGCGGCATGGAAATCGGAATCGTCGGTCTCGCCCGCAAAGGCGGCGACATCGCGCGGCGCCTGGCGCGCGCCGGCGTGCGGGTGACGGGATTCGATGCCGACGAGAATGCCGTCGCGGCGCTGGTGCAGGAGCGCGTGCTGAACGCGGCGCCGACGGCGATGGCGGTGGTGCATGCGCTTCCCGCCCCGCGTGTCGTCTGGCTGATGGTGCCCGCAGGCTCGATCACGGAGTTGACCATCGAAGAGCTGTGGCCCGAGATGGCGCCCGGCGACGTCATCGTCGACGGCGGCAGTGCCCATTACAAGGATTCGCAGCGACGCGCCGCGGCGCTCGCGGCGGCCGGCATCCATTTCGTCGATTGCGGCATCGCGGGCGGCGACAATGCACTGGACGATGGCTACGCGACGATGTTCGGCGGCGACACGCAAGGCGCGCACGCACTGCTGCCCTTTGCGAAGATACTTGCCCCCGTACCCGACCGCGGATTCCTGCACTGCGGGCCGCCCGGCGCCGGGCATTTCGTGAAGATGGTCCACGACGGCATCGAGAGCGGAATGCGGCAGGCGGCTGCCGAAGGTTTTGCGCTGCTTGACGGCAAACGGGACTTCCACCTCGACGTTGCCGCGATCGCGCAGATGTGGCGCGATGTCGACGCGGCGCTGTCGCGAGCGCAAGACGCGGTGCTGCGAGCGCCAGGGCCCGCCGGCAGCGGCGATATGCGGTGGGTGGTCAACGAAGCGGTCGAGCAGGGCGTGCACGCGCCGGTGCTGGCGATGGCATTGATGGCGCGCTTAGGCGGCCCGGGTCGGCGGGGCGCCGCATGATCGTCCTCGTCATGGGCGTCAGCGGTTGCGGCAAGACCACGATCGGCGAGGCGTTGTCCGAAGCGCTGCAGTGGCCGTTCTTTGATGCGGACGACTTCCATCCGGAGGCCAACGTGGCCAAGATGGCCGCGGGGCAGCCGTTGACCGACGCCGACCGCTGGCCGTGGCTCGATCGCATCGCCGACAAGATGCGCGGCATCCTGGCGGAAGGCAATCACGCCGTTTTCGCCTGTTCGGCGCTGAAGGAGGCCTACCGGAAGCGGCTGCAACGCGCCGGCGACGTGCGCATCGTGTATCTCAAGGGCGATGCGGCGACGATCGGTCAGAGGCTCGCCGTCCGCGCCCACCGTTACATGCCGGCGTCTTTGCTGCCGTCGCAGTTCGCCGCGCTGGAAGAGCCGGAAGACGCGTTGGTCGTGGATATCCGGGAACCGATTCCCGTGCAGGTCCGGCGCATTCGCGAAGCGCTTGGCCTGGGCGTACCGGAGAGGACATGAGCGACGAGCGACCCCGCGGCAAGGCCACACAGGTCGGACATCTGGGGCGCGCGCCGCGCAAATTCTTGGGCGCGGTCAATACGCCGGTCTTTCGCGCCAGCACGATGCTTTTCCCGACGGTCGCCGAACTCGAAGCATCGGTGCGCGGCGAGTACGCCGGGATCGGCTATGGCCTGCATGGCTTGCCGACGGTCACCGATCTGCAGGCCGCAATCGCGACGCTCGAAGGCGGGCACAGCGGCGCTGGCCGTCCCGTCGGGACTGACAGCGACGACACTGCCGCTGCTGGCGCTGACGCGGCCCGGCGATCACGTGCTCGTGACCGATTCGGTGTACGGCCCCACGCGCCGCTTCTGCGAATTGCACCTGAAGCGCCTGGGCGTCGAAGTGAGCTACTACGACCCGCTGCTGGGCGCCGACATCGTGCGCGAGTTCCGTCCCAATACGAAGATCGTGTTCGTCGAATCGCCCGGTTCGCTGACGTTCGACGTGCAGGACGTGCCGGCCATCGCCGAAGTCGCCCATGCGCGCGACGCGCTGGTCATCCTGGACAACTCATGGGCGACGCCGCTGTACTTCCGCGCGTTCGACCATGGCGTCGACGTGTCCGTGCATGCGGCGACCAAATACATCGGCGGCCATTCCGACGCCCTGCTGGGCCTCATCGTCGGCAGCGCCGCGACGTTTCCCGCGCTGCACCGGCTGTGGACCGACATGGGCGTCACCGCGTCGAGCGACGATTGCTTCCTGGGGTTGCGTGGATTGCGCACGCTGGCGATCCGCCTCGCGCGCCACCAGGCGAGCGGCATCCGCGTCGCCGAATGGCTGCGCGCGCGCCCGGAAGTGAAGGAGGTCATCCATCCGGCGTTGCCGGGCTCGCGCGGCCACGAACTGTGGAAGCGCGATTTCCAGGGCGCGACGTCGCTGTTCGCCATCGTGCTGCATCCGGTGGCGAAGGAGCGCATCGATGCGCTGCTCGACGGCATGCGCCTCTTCGGCATGGGCTGGAGTTGGGGCGGCTTCGAGAGCCTGGTGATTCCGATCTATCCGGAGCGCACGCGCACCGCGTCGCGGTGGGATGCGGGTGGGCCGATGCTGCGGCTTTACATCGGCCTCGAAGATCCGGAGGACCTGATCGGCGATCTCGACGAAGGACTGGTGCGCCTCGCCGGCTAGCCGGTGCCTAAGTAGACGGCCTGCACGCGCGGGTCGGCGCGAATCGCGTCGGGTGTGCCGTCGGCGATGATCCGGCCGCGGTCGAGAACGATCACGCGGTCGGCGAATCCGAACACGACGTCCATGTCGTGCTCGGTGAAGAGCACGGCGATGCCGTCGCGGTCGGCCAACTCCGACGCCAGGCGCATCAGCGAAGCGCGCGCACTCGGCGCCATGCCGGCGGTCGGTTCGTCCATCAGCAGCAACGTGGGCGCGCCCGCGAGCGCCAGCGCCAGTTCCACGCGCTTGGCATCGCCATAGGCGAGCGTCGCGCAATGCCTGCCGGCGAGGTCGAGGCAACCGACGCGGGTCAGCAAACCCTCCGCGGGCTCGGCCAGCTCGGATGTCGAGCCGGTCAGCATCTCACCCTGCCTCCCGGCATGCGCGAGCAGCGACAGCACGACGTTTTCGCGGACCGTCATCGACGCAAACGTCGCCGGCACCTGGAATGTGCGGCCGACGCCTCGCCGCGCGATGACGTGCGGCGGGAGGCCGTCGATTCGATCGTCGCTCAGCACGACGGCGCCCGCATCCGGGCGCAGCTGACCGTTGACCAGGTTGAAGCACGTCGTCTTGCCGGCGCCGTTGGGGCCGATCAACGCGACGCGTTCGCCGGCGGCGACGTGGAACGTGACGCCGTCGACGGCGCGAACGCCATCGAAGGATTTGGCGAGATCCGTGACCTGGAGGATGAGGGCAGTCATCGGCCGCGCCCCAGCCGCCGCAGCCATTGCGCGGCGCCCCCCAAGCCCGCCGGCAGCACGAGCACGATCGCGAGGATCAGGATTCCCAAGCAGCGCGCGCCAATATTCGGTGGTGCGGGCGAGCGAATCCGCGAGCCACGTGAACGCGGCGGCGCCGAGCAGCGGCCCGAACAGCGCGTTGAGTCCGCCGAGCAGCACCATCACGATGGCGTCGACGGACCGCGGGATTGCCAGCGACTCCGGCGAGATGCTGCCTTTCGAGAATGCGAACAGGCCGCCCGCGATGCCGGCAAACGCGCCGGCGAGCGCGAATGCCTGCCAGCGCATGCGCGCGACGTCGATGCCGAGCGCTGCGGCGCGCAGACGGCGAGTCGCGGACGCCGCGCAGTGCCAAGCCGAACGGCGAGTGCGCGATCCGCGTGAGCGCCATCGCGGCAGCGGCCACGATCGCCAGCGCAAAAAGATAGAAAGTGAGGCGCGTGCCGAGCCACGGCGCGGGCCAGATGCCGAGAAGGCCGTTCGAGCCGCCGGTGACGCCTTCCCACTGGAACGCGATCGACCAGACGATTTGCGCCAACGCCAGCGTCAGCATCGCGAGATAGACGCCGGCCAGCCGTACGCAGAACCAGCCGAAGACGATGGCGGCCAGCCACGCCGCCACCGGCGCGACCGCGATCGCCGCGAGCATCGGCCAGCCCGCGCTCACCGCCAGTGCGGCGGCATACGCGCCGACGCCAAAATAGGCGGCGTGACCGAACGACGTCATCCCGCCCGTCGCCAGCAGGAATTGCAGACTGGCCGCGAACAGCGCGGCGATGACGATGTCGGTGGCGAGGACCGCCGTGTATTCGTCGCGGACGAAAGGCAGCGCGACCAGTGCAACGAGCACGATCGCGGCGGCCAACGCCGCGCGCCGACCGGGTGCGACGACCAGCGCGCGTTGTTCGGGCAGCGGCGTCGTCGCCGGCATCGGCGGCATCGACCCGAGCAGGCCCTGCGGCCTCACGGCGAGCACGATCGCCATGACGACGAATTCGGCGACGAGCGTCAGGCGCGGAAACGCGATCGTGATGCCGAAGAGGTCGACGTCGCCCAGCGCGATGCAGAACGTCTTGGTTACGCCGATCAGGACCGCCGCGAGAAACGCGCCGGGAATCGATCCCAGTCCGCCGACGACCGTGACGACGAAGGCGTCGGCGATGATGGACAAGTCCATGCCGAGATTGGCAGGTTCGCGCGGCAGTTGCAGCGCGCCGGCCAGCCCGCGAGGAACGCGCCGAGCGCGAATACGGCCGTATACAGCCGGGCCTGGTCGATGCCCAGCGCCGCCGTGAGCGCGCGATTCTCGGCGGCGGCGCGGATCAGCATGCCGAAGCGCGTGCGCGTGACGAGCACGGTCAGCGCGACCAGGACGACGGGTCCGGCGACGATCAGGAAGAGGTCGTATTGCGGAATGGCGTGGCCGAAGACTTCGAAGGTGCCCGCGAGGCCCGGCGCGCGCGGACCGAGCAGGTCCTCGGCGCCCCAGAGCGCCAAGTGCCGCGTCGCGGACGATGAGGACGACGGCGAACGTGGCGGTCAGCTGCATCAGTTCGGGCGCGTCGTAGAGGCGCTTCAGGAGTATCGCTTCGAGCAGTGCACCGATCAGCGCGACGGCGAGCGCGGCCAGCAGCAGCCCAAGCCAGAACGACAGCGGTCCGCGGCCCACGGCGCTCGCCAGCGCGTTGCCGAACGTGTACGCGCAATACGCACCCAGCATGTACAGCGAGCCGTGCGCGAAATTGACGACGCGCGTGACGCCGAAGATCAGCGTCAGTCCGGCGGCGACGAGGAACAGCGCCGACGCGGAGGCCAGGCCGTTGAGGAGCTGGAGGAGGAAGGACGCGAGGGACACAGCGAAGGGCACGCCGGCGTCAGGGCTCCGAGCGCAGTGAGGAATCTGGCGGGATCGCGGCGGGAATGCCTCGTCGGACACTCCTCGGAACGCCGGTTTACCGGACATTGCCGGTACTTCAGTCGGCCGGCCGCATCCGCCGCACGTCGTCGTCGCTGGGCAGGTAGTTCTTGCCGTCGGCGTACTGCCAGTCGACCATGACGCCCTTGCCGTCCTTGACCGCGGTGCGGCCGACGAACGCGCCCATCGTCGACTGGTGATCGATGGCGCGGAACGTCACCTTGCCGAACGGCGAGCCGAAGCTCCAGGCCCTTCATGGCCGTGACGAGCTTTTCCGGGTCCGTCGACCCGGCCTTCTTGATGGCCGCGGCGGCCGCGATCACCGTGCTGTAGCCGACGACCGAGCCCAGCCGCGGATAGTCGTTGAACTTCGCCTGGTAGGCGTCGCGGAAGCGCTTGTGTTCCGGTGTGTCGATCGCGTACCACGGATAGCCGGTGACGTACCAGCCGACGGGAGCCTCGTCCTTCAGCGGATCCAGATACTCCGGTTCGCCGCCCAGCAGGTTGAACACCGGGCGGTTCTTGAACAGGCCGCGCAGCTCGCCCTCGCGCACGAATCGCGCCAGGTCTGCGCCGAACAGCGACGAAAAGATGGCGTCCGGCTGCGCGTCGAGCATCGCCTGCACGACGGGACCTGCGTCGATCTTGCCCAGCGGCACCGCGACCTCGACGAACTCGAGCCCGCCGCTTTGCAGGAACAGTTCATCTGTTTCTTGAACGCGGTGGTGGCCGATTGTCCGTACTCGTAGTTGGGATAGACGATCGCCCAGCGCTTCTTCTGCAGCTTCGCCGCCTCGGGCACGAGCATCGCGGTCTGCATGAACGTGGAGGCGCGCAGGCGGAACGTGTACTTGTTGCCGCCTTCCCAGACGATCTTGTCGGTCAACGGCTCGGCGGCCAGAAACGGAATCTTGCGCTGCTTGGCGAAGTCGGCGACGGCCAGGCCGACGTTCGACGGAAACGTGCCGATCAGCATGACGACCTTTTCGCGCGACGTCAGCTCCTCGGCCACGCGCACGGCGTCGCCGGGCGTGCCGTTGTCGTCGCGCGACACGATCTCCAGCGGACGGCCGAGCACGCCGCCGCCGGCGTTGACCTCCGCCAGCGCCAGCTCCATGCCCTTCTTGTACGGCTCGAGGAACGCCGGGAAAGACCTTGTAGCTGTTGAGTTCGCCGAGCTTGACGGGCTGCGCCAGCGACGGCGCCGCTACCACGAGGGCCACGGCGGCAACGGCGAGACGGCGGAATACGGACATGCGACTCTCCGAAGGATGGGGTGGGGTCCATCAACGCGGCGCGGACGGCGCGGGTTGACCGCACGATAGGCAGTTCAGCCGCCGGCTGGCAAGCAGTCCAGGCAGGTTGCCCAATCGGCCTAAGCATATGCCTGGACCACGCACCGGCGGGACCTCGGCGAAAGGTAAAATGGAAGGCTTTTGCGCGCGCAGGACACCCCAGGGCTCGCCAAGCGGCCGCTACGTGCGATCAAGCGGCCAGGATCCTCACGCCTTCCCATGCTTAACACTCGCCCACGGCCTCACGTTCGCCGACCTGTATTCGGTCGCCGGCAATCGATCGCATCGACGCGGCTGTTCCTGCGCACCACTGCGCGACGCCGATGCTCGCTGCCGGCTCGACCGGCACGGCAGCGGTCGCGCCGACGCCGCGGCGCTCGAGGCCAAGGAGGAGTCGGCGCTGCTGATCGCCGTGGCGCCGCATCTCGAGGACTTTCTCGCGCAGCTCTTCGGCATCGCGCCGGAGGTCCAGGCGCTGGAAGCGCGGCATCACGAGCTGGCGCCGCTCTTCGCCGTCAAGCGGCAGTTCGTCCAGCGCAAGGCCGCCAATGCCTACAAGGCCGACGTCGCGGCGACATTCGACGGCACCGGCTTGCGAGGCGAACTCGAAGCGCTCGTCGGCGCGCCGGTCGTCGGCCAGCAGCGGCGAACTCGCGTTCGCCGATGGCCGTCACGCGCTGGCTGCAGGACGAGGCGGCGCAACGCCGACGGCGCTGGATGTCGGCCGCCCGCTATGCGGCGTGGGCGCTGCATACGCCCGCGGGCCGCGCCGCGCACAAGGGCGGCGTGCTGTTCCGCGCGCCGCGCAAGCTCGACTACCTGAAGCTGGTGCCGCTCGAGGCGGTGCCCTATGCCGGCGTGTCGGCGTGGCAGCTGCCGGCCGATCACGCGCTGCGCCGGCGCGAAGGGTTCGCGCTCACCGATCCCGGCACCGATCTCGTCGGCGGGCTCGACCAGGCGCACTACTGCATCTGGTGCCACGAGCAGGGCAAGGATTCCTGCGCGCGGGGCCTGCCCGAGAAGAAGCCGGTCGAAGGCGAGGTCCCGTTCAAGAAGTCGCCGTTCAACGTGACGCTGGCCGGCTGTCCGCTGGAGGAGCGCATCTCCGAGTTCCACAAGCTGCGCGCGGAAGGCTGGCCGCGTCGGGTGCGCTGGCGATGATGTGCATCGACAACCCGATGGTCGCGGCGACCGGGCCACCGGATCTGCAACGACTGCATGAAGTCGTGCATCTACCAGAAGCAGGACCCGGTCGACATTCCGCAGTCGGAAACGCGCGTGCTGAAGGACGTGCTGGCGCTGCCGTGGGGATTCGAGATCTATTCGCTGCTGACGCGCTGGAATCCGCTCAACCTGCGTCGCCCGCTGCCGCTCCCGCGCACGGGCAAGCGCGTGCTCGTCGTCGGCATGGGTCCCGGCAGGCTTCACGCTCGCGCATCACCTCGTCAACGACGGGCACACGGTCGTCGCCATCGACGGTCTCAAGATCGAGCCGCTCGATCCCGACATTGTCGGGCATCACGATCGCCGGCGAGCGCGTGCCTTTCGTGCCGATCCGCGACGCCGCCACGCTGACGGATCCGCTCGACGACCGCGTCATGGCCGGGTTTGGCGGCGTCGCCGAATACGGCATCACCGTGCGCTGGGACAAGAATTTCCTCAAGATGATCCGGCTGCTGCTCGAGCGGCGCGACCGCTTCGCGCTGTACGGCGGCGTGCGTTTCGGCGGCACGCTGGACGACGCCGGCGCGTTCGCGCTGGGATTCGACCACATCGCGCTCGCGACCGGCGCGGGCAAGCCGACGGTGCTCGACCTGCCGAACGGCCTTGCCAACGGCGTGCGCACCGCGTCGGACTTCCTGATGGCGCTGCAGTTGACCGGCGCGGCCAAGAAGGATTCGATCGCCAACATGCAGGTGCGCCTGCCGCGTGATCGTCGTCGGCGGCGGCCTGACGGCCATCGACACGGCGACGGAGTCGCTGGCCTACTACCCGGTGCAGGTCGAGAAATTCCTGGCGCGTTACGAAGCGCTGGTGGCCGAAAGCGGCGCGGCGGCGGTCGAGGCCGCGTGGACGCCGCGCGAGCGCACGATCGCGCAGGAATTCCTGGCGCATGCGCGCGCGCTGCGCGCGCGAACGCGTGGCGGCCGCAGCGCGAAGGCCGCGCGCCGCGCACTTGGCCGAGCTGCTTGCAGGGTTGGGGCGGAGTGACGATCGCCTATCGCCGCCGCCTGATCGACAGCCCGTCGTACACGCTCAACCACGAGGAGATCGAAAAGGCGCTGGAGGAGGGCATCCGCTTTGCCGAAGGCCTGACGCCGCTGGCCATCGAAGTCGATGCCGACGGCGCGGCGACGGGCCTCAAGGTGTCGCTGCAGCACAACGACGGCGACGGCGTGTGGCACGAGACGACGCGCACCGTGCTGCCCGCGCGCACGATCCTGATCGCGGCGGGCACGCAGCCCAACACGGTGCTGGCGCGCGAAGACGCCGCGCATTTCCATCTGGACGGCAAGTATTTCCGGCTGCTCGACGAAGAAGGGCAGCCCGCGAAAGTCATCCGCGGGCTGGCCAAGCCCGCGCATCCGGCGGTGCTGACGGATATCCTCCCGGACGGCCGCGCGACGAGCTTCTTCGGCGACCTGCATCCGTCGTTCTCGGGCAACGTCGTCAAGGCGATGGCCAGCGCCAAGCAGGGCTATCCCATCGTGTCGCGCATGCTGGCGAAGGTCGCGCCGGCGTCGAAGGCAAGCGATGCCGATTTCTACGCGGCACTCGACCGGTCGCTGCGCGCCACCGTCGTGCGCGTCGAGCGCCTGACGCCGACGATCGTCGAAGTCGTCGTGCACGCGCCGGCGGCCGCGGAGCGCTTCCGGCCCGGGCAGTTCTACCGGCTGCAGAACTACGAGACGCTCGCGGCGCGGCGCGACGGCACGCGACTGGTGATGGAAGGGCTGGCGCTGACCGGCGCGTGGGTGGATCGCGAGCGTGGGCTCGTGTCCACGATCGTGCTGGAGATGGGCGGCTCGTCCGACTTGTGCAGGCAGCTCAAGCCGGGCGAGCCCGTCGTGCTGATGGGACCCACCGGATCGCCTACGGAGATCGAGCCGGGCGAGACGGTCGTGCTGGCGGGTGGCGGTCTGGGCAACGCGGTGCTGTTCTCGATCGGCCAGGCGTTTCGCACTGCCGGGTCCGAAGGTGCTGTACTTCGCCGGCTACAAGAAGATGCAGGACCGCTACAAGGTCGACGACATCGAGGCGGCGGCCGACGTCGTCGTCTGGTGCTGCGACGAGGCGCCCGGATTTGCGCCACGGCGCGCAGCGACCGCGCGTTCGTCGGCAACATCGTGCAGGCGATGCGGCGTATGCGGCGGGCGAACTCGGCGGCCAGGCGCTGGCGTTCAGCGCCTGCGACCGCATCATCGCCATCGGTTCGGACAAGATGATGGCGGCCGTCGCCGCCGCGCGCCACACCGTGCTGGCGCCGTACCTGAAGCCCGACCATCGGGCGATCGGCTCGATCAATTCGCCGATGCAGTGCATGATGAAGGAGATCTGCGCGCAGTGCCTGCAGCCGCAGCGCGATCCGGTGACCGGCAAGGTCACGCTACGTCTTCTCCTGCTTCAACCAGGACCAGCCGCTCGATCTCGTCGACTTTCCCGGCGCTCGACGTGCGGTTGCGGCAGAACGCGGTGCAGGAGAAGCTGACGGCACAGTGGATCCGGCGGGTCGCCGACCGCTGATTCGTCGCGCCGGGGGGGCCGTTGCGGGCGCCTGTCCTACAGTGCATCATCCGCGTCAAGCCGGGGGGCGCCCGGCCGCCGGAGTGTCCTGCGACATGGCCGTCACCTCGTTCCCGGAAGCGTTGCCGGCACTTTCGCGGCTGCACTGGTACGTGGTCGAGCGCGTGCTGGGCCAGGGCGGATTCGGCATTACCTACCTCGCGAAGGACACCAACCTCGATCAGGCGGTCGCGATCAAGGAGTACCTGCCGGCAGACGTCGCGACCCGGATGTCGGATGCGACGATCCGCTCCCGGACCGAGGACCTCCGGGACCGCTATCGCTGGGGCCTGGAGCGCTTCATCCAGGAAGCGCGCACGTTGGCGCGGTTCGACCATCCGAACATCGTTCACGTGAAATCGGTGTTCGAGTACAACAACACCGCGTACATGGTGATGCGGTTCGAGAAGGGGATGACGCTGTCCGCCTTGCTCGATCGCCGAAGCACGCTGCCCGAGCGCGAACTGCAGCGGATCCTGCTGCCGATCCTCGACGGCCTTGAGCTCGTGCACAACGCGGGGTTCATCCACCGCGACATCAAGCCCGACAACATCCACATCGACGCTGATGGCAACCCGGTGCTGCTCGACTTCGGGTCGGCTCGCCAGTCGGTAGACAGCGCGCACACGCTGACGATTCTGATCGCGCCGGGCTACGCGCCGTTCGAACAGTACTACAGCGACAGAACGAACCAGGGGCCGTGGACCGACATCTACGCGCTCGGGGCCACGTGCTACCGCGCGATCGCGGGACGCCCGCCGATGGATGCGGTATCGCGGAGCAAGGGCGTTCTGGGCAGCGCCCACGAGATGATGGTTTCCGCCAGCGTGATCGGCGCCGGCCGCTACTCCGCCCCTTTCCTCGCGGCCGTCGATCACGCGCTCGAGTTCGCGGAGAAGGACCGGCCGCAATCCATCGGGGAATGGCGCCGGGAATTGATCGTGGGCCACACCCGGCCCGCGGCGGTGACGGAAAGGTCGCCCGCGCTGCCGTCTCCAGAGACTCCGACAACGGTTGCGCGAGACACGGCGGACCCCGCGATGCGCCGCACAACGGGCGATGAACGCCGGATGACCTCCGACCCTCCGGCGCAGCCGCGCGATGCCGGGGAGAGGCGCAGGGCGAGCGCCGCCGGACCCTTGCTCGGTGCGTTTGCCGGAGCCCTCATCGTGGCGGTCGGCGTCGGTGCGTATGTGGCCTTCACTCAGCGCAGCGAACCCCCTGTCCCAACCCCGCCGCAGCGCCAGGACACGGACCGCGCAAACGCCGAGCGGGCAGCGAAGCAAAAGGCCGACGACGACGCGCAAACAAAGGCACAAGACGCGCAGCGCGCGGCGGAGCTGGCGACGAATGCAGTGCCTGCATCGGCTAACAAGCCCGAGATCGTGGCCAAGTCGCCACCGGAAGAGAAAAAGCCACGCGAGTTGCCTTCGATCAAGCCGCCCGCCAAGGAAGACGCGAAGATCAAGCCGCCCGCCCCCACCGTTGTTCGCAGCCCGCCGCCGGCGTCGGCGCCACCGATTGCATCCAGCCCGGCGCCACGCGACGCAACGACGGCGCCGGTTGCCGGCGCCCGCGCCTGCGCCAACGCCGGCAAGCATGCCCGAGGCCGCCAAGCCTGCGGCGCTCCCGACAGCCGACGGCCAGATTGCCAACGCGGATCACAAGACCGTCGCGAATCAAGACACCGAGTGGTTGGACACCCAGAAGCGGCTCGCCGATGGTGGCGACAAGAATGCCCAGTTGCGCCTCGGCAATGCGTACTTCGAGGGGCAGGGCGTCAAGCGCGACTACACTGCGGCGGCGGTCTGGTACAGGAAAGCAGCGCTGCAGTGCGACATCGACGCGGAAAGGAAGCTTGCAGCCATGTACGCGAGCGGGGTGGGCGGGGACCGCGACAACAACCTCGCCTACTTTTGGTATGGCATGGCCGCGCGCCTCGGATCTGCGGCCGCCAAGCCGGAGGCGGAAAAGGTGGCCGCGTCACTGCAGCCGGCAGAGCGCCAGCAGGCCGATCGGATGATCGACCGCAACGCTTGCATGGCGAAGGCGCAATGAGTTCACTCCGGGAAGGAGCGACCGTGGCGATTGCGGCATCTGGGGGAATTGCCCGGCGCGGCCGGGTCGCCGCATGGCTGGTGGCAGCGCTGGTGCTGGCTGGATGTGTGAGTCAGGACACCAAACGCGAAGCGATCGACGACATCAACGCGGCCTTCAAGGCCGAATACGAGGCCAATCTCAGCAAGGACGGAAGGCGGGTGGTCAACGCCAGTCCGGGCAGTGCATTCGACGCCACCAACGCCACGCTGGTGAGCCTGGGAATGGTGATCAAGCGCCAGGTTCGCGAGTTGGGCTACATCCAGGCCGAAGCGCCGGCGCCGCTGCCACTGACCGGCGCCGAATGGGATCGCGCGACCGCGGTCGACCTGCCCAAGGCGAGGGAAATTCTGCGGCGGCATCTTGGCATGCTGGCCGAGCTTTTCAATTTTGACCCGAAGGGAGTCGACACGATCATTACCGCGACGATATCGGAAGAGCGCGGAGGGGCGGAAGTCTCGCTGACGATGCGGTTGCGCGAAGTGGCCCCGCCCACGTCGGATCTTCCACGTCGCGACTATCCGCCGCCCACCGCGCTCAAGGTCGGGCTGGAAAAGATCTGGGGCAAGCTCGAACAGGAATTACGGGCTTCGCCGCGCAAGTCATGACGCGCCTTGCGATCGACGGCTTCAAGCCGAGCGAAGGCTCGCGTAGAGCGACTGAGTCTCTGCCGACGGCATGATCTTGAGTTGGGTCGCAAGGACTGTCCGCAATCGCTCGTAGGTGGCAAGCGCCTCGATCGTCGCGCCGCCTCGCTGGTAGCACTGCATGAGTTGCCGGTACAGCGGCTCGTAAAGCGCATCGGCCTCGATGAAGCGCAGATAGCAGTCGGCCGCCTTGTCGGAGGCACCGGCCTCCTCGTAGCCCCGCGCGACATGCGCGAGGAAACGCAGCAGCCTGGCCCGCAGCTGTTCCCGGCAAGCAATGTAGGCGGGCTGTTCCGACTCGTCAGGCAGGAAGGGTGCGCGGTAGAGCGCCAGCACATCCTCGGTGAACTTCTGCCGCATTGCCACGCCGCCGTCGCCATCCGGTTCGCGCTTTGCAACGTCGAAGGTGTCGAACAATTGCTCCAGCGCCCAAGTGTCCACCCAGACGAGTGCCTTGTTCAGCGTAAGCCGGCCGTCGCGCAGAACCAGCGCGTCGTCGTCTTCGAGCAGCCGGCGCAAGCGATGGAGCGTGGCCGTGAACGACTTGTACGCGAAGTCCGCCTCCATGTTCGGCCACAGCGCATCGGCGAGCTTGTCGGCGCGGACGTTGTGGCAGCCGAGCGCGACCAGTACCTTGAGGAGCTCCATCGGGCGTCCGGGGCCTTTGGCGGAGAGCTCGATGGGCACATCGTTGCGCAGGCACTGGAAATCGCCGCAGGTCACGATACGGAATGCCCAGGGCCACCCGCGCACCAGCAACGGCGGCGTGTGGGGCGCGAGCCGCCCCTCGCGCACCAGCGTCCGCGCGAAATCGGGCTCGACCTGCGCGTCCAGCGCCATCGCGCACAACTCGGCCAATGCTTGCGCTTGCGAGCCCGGTGGCGGCCGGAAGCCATGCTCATGTCCTGACCGGAAGGCGGCACCAATGGCATCGAGCGCAGCCTGCGTGTCGCCGACATTGCGCGCTGCCATGCCGGATGCCAGTTGCACGCCAAAGCGCAGCCACGGACTTCGCGAACGCTCCGCGATGGCCTCCGCTGCGCGTACCTGCGCCTCGACGCCGCGGCGATCGGTGCCTGTCGTAGGCAATTGTGCGAGCGTGATGCGTGCCAGGCATTCGAACCACGGAATCCCTGTCTCGATCGCCACGGCGAGCGCCATCTTGGCGTCGCGGTGCGCGGGTACGACATCGCCTTCGAGGGCGGCGAACCAGGAGCGGAGGAAATGCACGCTTGCACGATCGGCCCTACGCAATCGCGCGCCTTCGCCTTCGAACAGTTCGAGGTCGCGTTGGGCGGCCGAGCGATCACCCGCGGAAAGGCTCGCCACCATGGCGATGACGCGCAGCCATGCGTCATAGGCGTGAATGCCTTCGGCGGCGGCCGTCTCCAGCGCTTCCCGGGCGAGGCGAGAGGCCTCGGCGTACGCTCCACTGGCGAGATTGCTCAACGCGCCGCCGATGGCCAGCGCGAGGCAGGTACCCAAGGGCAAATCGGTGGCACGGGCGCGCAAGCCATCGATCACGCTGCCTGCCGCGGCAAAATTTCCGCGCGCGAGCAACGCCATCGCTTGCGCCAGCGCCAATTCCGCCGTCGCGGCTTCGGGCTCCCGGCCGGCGCCATCTGCCGGAACACAGCGCCCGGCCCAGTCGAGCCAACTATCGACTCGTGTGTTCCCCGGATCGCGCAGAAGCGTTCCGCGTAACAGCGTCGCGACCGCGGCCGCGTCAATCGGCGCTGAGGACTGCTGACCGCCCGGCGTGAGCAGGCCGTGGAGTGCGTCGAGCCACGAATCGAGGGACGTGACGTCGTCGTATTCGAGGACGATCGCGTCGATGATGCCGCAGCAGCAGCGCGACATGCCCGTGCTGTCGCCTGCGTTTCGAAAACCCTCAAACGCCCGCTCGAACAGTTGGCGTGCCGCGCGTGGACTCGCGTGCGCGCGCGCCAGAGCCGACACGCGCAGCAGGCCGGGACTCGCGGCAACCACTTGGGAGGGCAGGATGTCCAGCCACGCTGCGAGCGTCGCGCTGCGTCCCTGCGCGAGCAGCGCATCGCCTGCCGCCAGGACGATGCGGGCGGCCTCTTCCCAGGCTTTCGTTTCCATCAGCAGCGCGATGGCATCCTCGGTGTGTCCGGCGTCGTGCAACAGCAGCGCTGCGCGTTGCAGCCACGCGATCCCCACGGCCTCCGGCAGCGTCCGGACGGCGCGTTTGCGCAGGAATTCGCGCAGCAGCGGATGCAGCTGATACACGCGGCCCGCGTCCGAGGACACGTCGCGCACGAAATAATCGTTCCGCGCAAGATTGATGAGGATCCGCTCGGCCTTCGGCTCGCGCGACAGTGCTTCGGCGACTTCCGCGGTCATTCGCGGCAGGCAGGCGACCCGCAGCAGGAATTCGCGGGTCTCGGCTTCGAAGTGGTCGAAGATTTCGCCGGCAAGGTAGTCGAAGATCACCTGCGGAGTCGCATCGCCCGGCAAGTCCGCCATGCGGCCCGAGAACTTCGAGTGCTCCAGCATCAGGACGAGCCCGGCCGCCCACCCCTGGGTCCGCTCGAATAGCTTGACGGCGGCGTCCGGTGAAACCGCCTGGCCGCGGCGTGCGGCAATCGCGACGATTTCGTCGGGCTCGACGCGAAGATCCTGGCCGTTCACGCAGCACACCTGGCCGGCGGCGCGCATCCGCGCGAGTGACGCCGCGGGTTCGCCGCGGCTGGTCACGATCACGCAGCATTCCTTGGGCACCTGCGACAGACCCGCCTCGAGCGCGACATGTAGTTCACTGTCGGGCGGTATCACGTGCAGGTTGTCGAGCACCAGCGCAAGCGGGCCGCGCACTCCCGCGAAGAACTGCCGGAAGAATTTGCGCGCGAAGGACGCGATGTCATCGGCATGTTGCGGCGTGAACGCGGGGAGATCGCGCGCGCCATGCAACTTGCGCGCCGCATGGCAGAGGTAGTGGAAGAAAGTGGCGGGGTCGGCGTCATCCGGGTCGATCTGATACCAGACCGACTGCAGCCGGCGCGCCTGGACATAGCTCGCGGCAAGCGTCGTCTTGCCCGCTCCCGGTGGGCCCGAAATCCACACAACGGTTCGTCCCGCGGGCGAGTCGAGGCGCGCGAATAGCGGTTGCCGGTCAACCACCGAGCCGATGGTTGGTCGCGTGGTTTTCGCGAACGCGATGTCGGAGCGACCCGCCCTGGGCATGGTGTCCCGATCCTCCTGCAGCCATCTTCTCACGCCATCGCCTCCGCTCGAAAGGTCGCCGCGACCGTGTTCCGGCCATTCTCGGACGACGGCCGTTACAGAAGGCTTACAGGTGAGCGCTCAGGACGGTGTTCGGCGGCCGGGGGAGCCTTTAGTCAATCCGCCCGCGTTGGCAGCGATCCGTAAGCCATGTGTAAGTCATCTGCAATTCGCCGGGCCGCAGCATGACCCCCATGCAAACGCGAACTGGATCAGACGACCGCAACCAGAGCGGATTGCAGACAGGGAGCGGCATCAAGCGCTCTCGGTTGTGAAGCGGCAGCAGCGGTCATTGGGCATGTGCCCGCAAACAGGAGCATCCGTCATGGTCACCAATTCACTGCGTAGAGCGTCCATTGGCCTGCTGGTCGCCGCCGGCGTCAGCGGCTGCGTCGTGGTTCCGGTGGGACCCGACGGCACGCCGATGTATCCCGGAGTTCCCGCGTCGGTATACCCAGCACTTGCATTACCTGTTCCCGCCGTACAAGTCCCGGGGCCTTATTTCCCGGCACCGGTTCCTGGCCGCAGCGACCGAGGTGCGATGCCGGCGCCGGTTTACCCGCCGCCCGCACCGGCCGGCCCTGCAGCGCCCGCATCGTTACAGGCGCGGCTCTATCCGTCCAATGAAGTCGCCGCGCAAACGGGCCTTCTGTCCGGCACTGTCACCAACATGATGACGGGCACCGGCGTGTTCCAGCTCAACTACAACGGGGAAATCCTCTCGGGCGAAGCGACCCGAGTGCCCGGCGATGACCGCCGGGGTGTCGCACACGCCTACGGCCAGCGCGGGACGTACATGAGTTGCGACTACCGGATGACGACGCCGTACCAGGGTACCGGCACGTGCAGCCTGTCAACCGGCGCGCAATTTCAGGTGCACATCGGCGGATAGCAGCGCGCCGAACTGTCTGCAGACATCCACACAAAGGGGAGGGATTCATCATGCTCCGCAACCGATTGAACTCCAGTTGGCTTGCTCGCGCACGGACTTTGGCCATCGCGTTGACCGCAATCCTCTTCGCAGGAGGCGTGGCCGGGCAGAACCTCGGGACCTTCTTCACCGATCTCTGGTACACGCCGGGCGAGGACGGCTGGGGCGTCACGATAGATCACCAGCAAAACGTCATGTTCCTCACGTTCTATGTCTATCGGGCGGACAATACTCCGTACTGGGTCACCGCCGTTCTTGACAAGGTTGGAACGAGCGGACTCGCGACATTCCCGGATGTTTTCTCCGGCGACGTCTTCGAAGATCGGGGTCCGTGGTTCGGCAATCCGTTCAACCCTGCGTCCGTGACCGAAAGCAAAGTGGGTACTGCAACCTTCACCGCGCTACCCGGGCTCAAGGCGACGCTCCAATATTCGGTGAATGGCGTCACGGTGACGAAGAATCTCGAGCGATTGACGCTCCGGAACATTGACAATTCCGGCCAATATTTCAGCCAGACGCTGTACGAGCTCGGCAACTGCAAGGACCCGGCGAGCAACGGAACCGTGGTCAACGACGCCGGGACGATGTCGATCAGTCAGACCGGGACGTCGTTCCAGTTGACCACGCAAGGTCATGCGTTCAGCTGCATGTTCAACGGCGGCTATTCGCAATATGGGTCGCTGGGGCAGGTCAACGGCAAATACTCCTGCGCCGATGGAACCGAGGGCACGTTCGTACTCGGCGCAATTCAGTGGACGTTGTTCGGCATGTCGGCCCTCATCCACGCAACGAATCAGTCCTGCGAACTGAACGGCGCCCTGGGCGGTGTGACGTGGAGCCACTTTCAATTCTCAGACAATTGACTGCCGGCATTCCGGTGTGGGGCGAGGGTTGGGGCATCATCTCCAACCCTCGGCCGGATCGCCGGGGAGGCGCGTCAACGTGATGTTCCACGACAGCGTGATCCGCGGACGTTGCCCGAAATACGGATTGACGAAGTGCACGTACTCGCCGGAGAAAATGAGCATCGTCCCGGCGAGCATCTGCGGAAAGTAGAGGCGGGTCACGCGTCCCGCTTCGTGCGCGCAACAGTAATCGATGCGCGCGTCGGCGAAGCCCAGTGCGCCTGCCAGCGTCTTCGTCGCCGGGTCGTGCGCGTCCCCTGGGTCGAGCATGTAGATGATGCTGGCGTCCGAGCGGCGGTGGCTGTGCGGCATGCAATAGTCACCCGCGCGATACACGCTGGCCCACACGTTGTCGACGTACACTGGCTTCCGTCCAAGGACCACGTGCGCGAGCGTCAATGCGCGCGCGTGAACGAGGTCGGCGGACGGCGCACTCCAACGCGGCAGCCCGCGGACCTTGGTAGCAAATCCCTTCGGCGTCGTCGCGTCGCGAAAGCGCGTGTCCTGCTCGGCGCCGACGATCGCTGCCGTCAGGCGGGAATCGTAGGATTCGTGGTCGGCAAAGCTGGCAACGGCCATCTTGCCCTCCATCGGCGCGATCGCCTGCGCGGAAGGCCATACCGGCAGATCGCGATCGTCCACCCGGATGGTCGCGGGTAGCGACGCCTGGTCGCCGGCGAAGAGGTCAGGAATCGACATTGCCCTGTGCTCGCGCAAGGTGAAAATCGCGCCCATTGTCGCATTGTCGATTTGTGCGCCACATCTGGACGGCGTAATCCGTTCGTCGGTGCACCATTCGAATCTCCGCAATCAACCGGCAACTGGCACACGGCTTGCTGAATGCCTTGCGAGCCTTGGTTTCGAGGCGCTATTGGAGCAAGCAATGATTATCTGGATCGTAGGGTTCGTGATTGCGGCCGTCGCCGCAGGCATCGGCTTCAGCGTCATGTGCACCAGGTTGCACGAGCGGCATGTTCGATTGACGCTGGGCATTCCCGTCGGACTCGATGGCGACGTCGTCCAGTTGCGGGCAAAGCTCGCAGCACAATCTGTAGCCGACACGGAAATGAAGATCAATGCCGCGGCGCCGACGTTGAAGCCGCAGCATCGCCGGCGATTGGCGCTTGCGTTGGCACGCCAGCGCGGGCTGCTGCCGAGGAGGGTTGCATGACGCGATCAGACGCGTCGCCCTGCGCCGAATGCGACAAAAAATATGGCCGAGAAGTCTCGGCCATTGAAAGGTCTGGTGCCGGCGAAGAGAGTCGAACTCCCGACCTTCGCATTACGAATGCGCTGCTCTACCAACTGAGCTACGCCGGCCTCTACGCACGTGCAACTGCAAAGCCTAATCATTATAGCCGACGCCGGGCCTCTCGCCAAGCTGCGGGTTATGGCGCCGGAACGCGCGGCGGACCGGTGATCCCGAGTCAGCGCGTCGAGGCCGTTCCACATGATCTGCACGCCGATGCACAGCAGGATGAACGCGGACAGCCGCACGACGACGGCGGTGCCGGCGCCGCCCAGCAATTTCGACAGCCGTTGCGCGTAGCGGTAGCACAAGTAGATCGTGATGCAGATGAGGATGACGCCCAGCAGCGACGACAGCGCTGCCGTGACGAACGAGCGCACGGTCTGCGGATGGTTGGCGCCGATCGTGATCGCGACGGAGATCGATCCCGGTCCGACGGTCAGCGGCAGCGTCAGCGGATAGAACGCCTCCGTGGCCACGGCCTCCGGATCGTGCAGGTCCTCCGCGTCGCGACTTCTTCGACACGTCGGCGCCGCGCAGCAGGTCCCACGCGACCGAGCAGACGACGAGTCCGCCGCCGACCTGCACGACCGGAATCGACAGGCCGAAGAATTCGAGCACGTAGGTGCCGATGAAGACCGACGCCATCAGCAGCACGAACGAGTTGACGGTGACCTTGCGCGCGAGGATCGCGCGCGTGGGCGTCGTCCGCATAGCGCGTCATCGCGAGGAACACCGGCGCGGCGCCGAGCGGATTCACGATCGGCAGCAGTGCCGCATAGACGAGGAAGACGCCCTCGACGAAATGCCGCGGATCGATGGTCACGGCGGGTGGCCGGTGCCGGCGCGCTGCCCGGCACGGCGCTGGTTCGGCGAGCCGCCGACGCGGGACCACTCGGCGGCGCGAACGGCAGCTCCTCGAGCAGCGCCTTGACGCCGTTCCACGCGATCTGCACGCCGATGCACAGCACGATGAACGCCGACAGGCGCAGCACGACCATCAGTCGCGTGTGGCCGAGCCAGATCGCGACGCGCTCGGCGTAGCGGTAGGTCAGCCAGACGCTGACCGCGATGATCGCGACGCCGATGATCGCGCCGGCGATGGCGATCAGTACCTTCGGTGATGCTCGACGAGTGGTTCGCGCCGATCGTGACCGCGACCGAGATGGCGCCCGGGTCGACGGTCAGCGGCAGCGTCAGCGGATAGAACGCCCGGGAGATCGCGATCGATCGGCTGCGGCAGCGGCGCTCTGCGCTCCGGCGCCGGCGAGCTCCTCGGTCAGGATCTGCCAGCCCAGCGCGCACAGCACCAGCCCGCCGGCAAGCTGCACGACCGGCACCGACAGTCCGAAGAGCCGCAGCACGAAGTTGCCGAAGATCAGCGATCCCAGCAGCAGCACGAACGAATTGATGCGCGACGAGCCCGGCCAGCATGCGGCGGGTCGCGCTGTCGGCGCCGTGGGTCATCGCCAGGAACATCGGCGCGCTGCCGACCGGATTGACGATGGGCAGGATCGCGCCGACGACCAGCAGGATGGCGCGGAGCATTGCCGGAGGTCTTCGTCGAGCATGGTGAAGTAGGCTGGGCGTGCTTTGCGTGGACGAGTGACAGGTCAGCTGCGCGCGCCGCGGCGGCGCTGCGCGTTACACTATCACACGGTTTCGCGGCCACCCTTCCGGGCGTCCCGCCCGTCACGCGTCTCCAATGCTACCCGATGCCCGCCACCCGCTCCCTGTTCGGATTCCACGCCGTCACCGCGCGCCTGCGCCAGCGCGCCGGATGCCGTGCACGACCTCTACGTCCTCGCCGGCCGGCAGGACGCGCGTCTGCGCGACCTCGTCGCGCGGGCCGAGAGCGCGCGTCGATCGGTGCACGCGGTCGACGGCGCGCGGCTCGACGCGCTGGCCGGCCACGGGCAGCACCAGGGCGTGGTGGCCGTCGTCGACGACGCGCTGCCGCACGTCACGCTGGACGACGTCCTCGAGCCCGGCCGACACGCCGCCGCTGCTGCTGGTGCTGGACGGCGTCACCGATCCGCACAACCTGGGCGCCTGCCTGCGCAGCGCGGATGCGTTCGGCGCACAGGCGGTGATCGTGCCCAAGGACCGCGCCGTCGGCGTCAACGCCACGGTGGCCAAGGCCGCCTGCGGCGCCGCGGATACGGTTCCCGTCGTCGCGGTGACCAACCTGTCGCGCGCGATGCGGGAGATGAAGGAGCGGGGCATCTGGCTCCTGGGCGCCGACGCCGGCGGCGAGAGCCTCTTCACCGCCGACTTGAGCGGGCCGGTGGCCTGGGTGCTGGGCGCGGAAGGAGCGGGCCTGCGGCGCCTGACGCGCGAGTCCTGCGACCGCATCGTCGGCATTCCGCTCGCCGGGCAGCGTCGAGAGCCTCAACGTCTCGGTGGCGGCGGGCATCTGCCTGTATGCGACGCAGGCCGCGCGGGCACGGGCTTAGGCCCTAGGTCGGCAGCCTGACCCGTTAGGGTTCCCGTTGCCTTGGCCCTGCGGTACGACTAGCATGGACGCACGTTCCGCCCGCCTGGCGGAAGCGATCCCAATCAAAGAGGCTTCCATGTCGCAGCCGCTGTTGTTTCGCCCCATTCGCTGGAAGCGCATCGCGCTGGTCGCCGCGCTGGCGCTCGACCGCCACCGCCGCGCAGGCCAAGGGCACGCTCGTCTACTGTTCGGAAGGCAGCCCGGAAGGCTTCCAGCCGCAATTCTTCTCGACCGGCACGACGTTCGACGCGGTGTCCGTGCCGATGTTCAACCGGCTGGTCCAGTTCGACATCGGCACCACCAACGTCGTGCCGGCGCTCGCCGAGTCCTGGACGGTGTCGCCGGACGGCAAGGTGTTCACGTTCAAGCTGCGCAAGGGTGTCAAGTTCCACAGCAACGCCAACTTCAAGCCGACGCGCGACATGAACGCCGACGACGTGATCTTCAGCTGGGACCGGATGGCCAACGACAAGAACCCGTTCCACGGCGGCACCGGCGGCCAGACCTACGCGTACTTCGACGACATGGGCATGAAGAACATCGTCGAGAAGGTCGAGAAGGTCGACCCGATGACGGTGCGCTTCACGCTGAAGCGGCCCGAGGCGCCGTTCCTGGCCGACATGGCGATGGACTTCGCGTCGATCCTGTCGCTCGAGTATTTCGAGACGATGGCGAAGAAAGGCACGCCCAATGCCGCGGACATCTTCCCGATCGGCACCGGTCCGTTCGAGTTCGTGTCGTACCAGAAGGACGCGACGATCCGCTACAAGGCCTTCGACCAGTACTGGGGCGGACGGCCGAAGGTCGACAACCTCGTCTTCTCGATCACGCGCGACGCCACGGCGCGCTACGCGAAGCTGAAGACCGGCGAGTGCCACGTGATGGCGTTCCCGAAGCCCGCCGACCTCGATCGAGATGAAGACGGACCCGACGCTCAACGTGCTGCAGAAGGAAGGCCTCAACATCGGCTACATCGCGTTCAACACGGAGAAGAAGCCCTTCGACAACAAGCTCGTGCGGCAGGCGCTGAACCTCGCGACCAACAAGGAAGCGATCCTGAAGGCCGTCTACCAGGGCCAGGGGCAGGTCGCCAAGAACCCGATCCCGCCGATCCTGTGGAGCTACAACAACAACGTCAAGGATTATCCGTACGATCCGGCCAAGGCGAAGGAACTGCTCGCGCAGGCGGGCTATCCGAACGGCTTCGAGGTCGAACTGTGGTACCTGCCGGTGACGCGTCCGTACAACCCGGACGGCAAGCGGATGGCCGAGGTGATCCAGGCCGACTGGGAGAAGATCGGCGTCAAGACCAAGCTCCTCACGTACGAATGGGCCGAGTACCGGAAGCGCAGCAAGACCGGCGAGCAGGCCGTGATGATGTTCGGCTGGTCCGGCGACAACGGCGATCCCGACAACTTCTTCGTGCCGCTGCTGGGATGCGAGGCGGTCAAGGGCGGCGGCAACGTCGCGCGCTGGTGCAACAAGTCCTTCGAGGACCTGATCATCAAGGCGGCGCAGACGCCCAAGCAGGCCGACCGCGCCAAGCTCTACGAGCAGGCGCAGGTGATCTTCAAGGAAGAGGCGCCGTGGATCACCGTCGCGCACTCGGTCCGCTTCGACCCGATCGCGCAAGGAAGTGCAGGGCTACAAGATGGACGCGACGGCGCACCACTACTTCAACAACGCCGACCTCGCGAAATAGCGACGCACGTGCTGCCGGGCGCGCAACGCCGCAGTGACAGGCGGCGGATGTCGAGGCGGGTCATGAAGTCCGGAGCGCGCTTGCGTAGCGCCCGGCCGGCCTGCCGTGCGGATCGGCGTCGCCGGTCGCCGCTGTACCGCCGCGGTTCAACGCGTAGGGCGCACCCATGTTTGCCTTCGTCCTCCGCCGCGTCGCGCTGATCGTCCCGACGTTCATCGGCGTCACGCTGCTCGCGTTCGCGCTGATCCGCCTCATTCCCGGCGACCCGGTCGAGAACCTGTCCGGCGAGCGCGGCATGGACCCGGAGCGGCGGCTGCGGCTCCTCCACCAGTTCGGGCTCGACAAGCCGCTGTATGCGCAGTACTTCGACTATCTGGGCAGGTCGCTGCAGCGGCGACCTCGGCACGTCGCTGACCACGCACGAGCCGGTGCTCACCGAATTCCTGACGCTGTTCCCGGCCACGTCGAGCTGGCCTTCTTCGCGCTGATCTTCGCCGTCTGCATCGGGCTGCCGGCGGGCATCCTGGCGGCGATCAAGCGCAACACGGTGGCCGACTACGCGGTGATGGGCGTGTCGCTCACCGGCTATTCGATGCCGATCTTCTGGTGGGCGCTGCTGCTGATCCTGCTTCTTCTCGGTGCAGCTGGGCTGGACGCCGGTGTCGGGCCGCATCGCCGTCGCAGTTCGACGTGCCCGACGAGCACCGGCTTCATGCTGATCGACACGCTGCGCAGCGGCGACCCCGGCGCGTTCCGCTCCGCGGTGTCGCATCTCATCCTGCCGTCGATCGCGCTCGGCACGATCCCGCTGGCGGTCATCGCGCGCATGACGCGCTCGTCGATGCTCGAAGTGCTGCGCGAGGACTACGTGCGCACGGCGCGCGCCAAGGGCCTGCCGCGACTGCAGGTCGTGTTCGTCCACGCGCTGCGCAACGCGCTGATTCCGGTGATCACCGTCATCGGCCTGCAGGTCGGGCTGCTGCTGTCCGGGCGCCATCCTCACCGAGACGATCTTCTCCTGGCCGGGCATCGGCAACTGGCTGATCCACGGCGTGCAGTCGCGCGACTATCCGGTCGTGCAGGGCGGCATCCTGCTGATCGCGGCGCATCGTGATCTCGGTCAACCTGATCGTCGACCTGATGTACGGCGTCATCAATCCGCGGATCCGCCATGCCTGACGCCATCCCCGCAGCGGCGCTCGACGAGTCCGGCGGCGCCGCCGGGACCGTGGCGCGAATTCTGGCGATCCTTTTCGCGCAGCCGCGGCGCGATGATCGGCCTGGGGCTCGTCGTCGCGCTCATCCTGCTCGCCGCTCTTCGCCGAGGTCGTCGCGCCGCATCCGCCGAACGAGCAGTACCGCGAGGCGTTCCTGACGCCGCCGGTCTGGCCGGACGGCGGCACGACGCGCTTCATCCTGGGCACCGATCCGGTGGGCCGGGACATCCTGTCGCGCCTCATCTTCGGCACGCGCCTGTCGCTGCTGATCGGCCTCATCTCGGTGGCGATCTCGCTCTCCCTGGGCGTCGTGCTGGGACTCGTCGCCGGCTATTTCCGCGGCCTGACCGAGACCGTGATCATGCGGCTGATGGACGTGATGCTCGCGCTGCCGAGCCTGCTGCTCGCGATCGCCGTCGTCGCGATCCTCGGGCCCGGGACTGGCCAACGCGATGTACGCGATCGCCATCGTGCTGCTGCCGCACTACGTGCGCCTGACGCGCGCGGCGGTGATCGGCGAGGCCGGCAAGGAATACGTCGCGTCGTCGCGCATCGCCGGCGCGGGCACGCTGCGGCTCATGTTCAACACGATCCTGCCCAACTGCACGGCGCCGCTGATCGTGCAGGCCACGCTCGGGCTTCTCCAGCGCCATCCTCGACGCGGCGGCGCTGGGCTTCCTGGGCCTGGGCGCGCAGCCGCCCACGCCCGAGTGGGGATCGATGCTCGCCAGCGCGCTCGAGTTCATCCAGCGCGCGCCGTGGGTCGTGACGTTCCCGGGTCTCGCGATCCTGATCACCGTGCTCGCGTTCAACCTGATGGGCGACGGCTTGCGCGATGCGCTCGACCCGAAGCTGAAGCGCTAGCCGCCATGCCGCTCCTCGACATCTCGGGCCTGACCGTCGAATTCGGCACCGAGGCCGCGCCGTTCAAGGCGGTCGACGGCGTCGACTTCGCGATCGATGCGGGCGAGATCGTCGGCATCGTCGGCGAATCCGGCTCCGGCAAGACCGTGACCGCGCTCGCGCTGATGGGCCTCATCGACTTTCCCGGGCCGCGTGCGCGCCGACGCGATGACGTTCGACGGCCACGACCTCGCGACGATGTCGGACCGCGAGCGCCGCGCGCTCGTCGGCAAGGACATCGCGATGATCTTCCAGGATCCGCTGGCGAGCCTCAATCCCTGCTTTACCGTGGCCTTCCAGCTGATGGAGACGCTGCGCATCCACGGCACGATCGAGGAGCGCGCCATCGCGCGACCCGCCGCGCGCGTGCGCTGAGCCTGCTGGAGCAGGTCGAGATTCCCGATGCCGCCGCGCGCCTCGACGCGCTTTCCGCACCAGCTGTCCGGCGGCATGGCGCAGCGCGTGATGATCGCGATGGCCATCGCCTGCAATCCGCGGCTGCTGATCGCCGACGAGCCGACGACGGCGCTCGACGTCACGGTGCAGGCGCAGGTGCTGGCGCTGCTCACGCGGCTGCAGCGCGAACGCGACATGGCGCTGATCCTCATCACGCACGATCTGGCGCTGGTCGCCGAGACCGCGCATCGCGTCGTGGTCATGTATGCCGGGCAGGAAGTCGAGACCGGGCCGGTGCCCGGCGTCTTCGAGACGCCGCGCCATCCGTACACGCAGGCGCTGCTGGCCGCGCTGCCGGAGCACAACGAGGACAACGGCGCGGCTGAAGGCGATTCCCGGCATGGTTCCCGGGCAGCACGACCGTCCGACCGGGTGCCTGCTTGTCGCCGCGCTGCGACTACGCGGTGGCGCGCTGCCGGCGGGAGATGCCGCCGCTGGCCGGAGCCGCCGAGCGCCGCGTGCGCTGCCACTTTCCGCTCGATGCGGCGGGCCGCCCGACGGCGGGCTGGCGCCGGAAATGGCGGAAGCAAAGGTTCCAGGATGAGCGTCGCCGGGCCGCCAAGGACGCGAGATGGCGCGCCGCCGTTGGGGGCACAGCGCAGCGGCCTAGGATTTCCTGGTCGGAAGCGCGGGGGTCGTACGATGACGGCCGCGCTGCTCGACGCGGACGCACTGACGCGGCACTACAGCGTGTCGCGCGGTCTGTTCCGGCCGAAGGGGCTCGTGCGCGCGCTCGACGGCGTGTCGTTCACGCTGCGCGAAGGCGAGACGCTCGCGGTCGTCGGCGAGTCCGGTTGCGGCAAGTCCACGCTCGCGCGGCAGGTCACGATGATCGAGCGGCCGACGTCCGGCCAGCTGCTGCTCGACGGCGCAGGACGCCGCGCACGGCGGACGCCGCGACGCGCAAGCGTCTGCGGCCGCTGGTGCAGATGGTGTTCCAGAATCCGTATCGCGTCGCTCAATCCGCGCAAGAAGGTCGGCACGCTGCTGACCGAGCCGCTGGCGATCAACACGACGCTTGACGGCGGACGAGCGCGCAGGATGCGGCGCGCGCGATGATGGCGAAGGTGGGGCTGCGGCCCGAGCACTTCGGCCGCTATCCGCACATGTTCTCCGGCGGCCAGCGGCAGCGCATCGCCGTCGCGCGCGCGCTGATGCTGCGCCCGCGGCTGGTCGTGGCCGACGAGCCCGTGTCGGCGCTCGACGTGTCGATCCAGGCGCAGGTGCTGAACCTCCTCATGGACCTGCAGCAGGAAATGGGCATCGCCTACCTGTTCGTGTCGCACAACCTGCAGGTCGTCCGCCACATCGCCGACGCGGTGCTCGTGATGTACCTCGGCAAGACCGTCGAGGAAGGGCCGAAGGCCACGATGTTCGCGCGACCCGCACATCCGTATACGCGCGCGCTGCTCGCGAGCACGCCGTCGCTCGACGCGCGGCGACGCGCGGCGTGCGCGTGCCGCTGCACCGGGGAGCTGCCGTCGCCGCTGAATCCGCCGTCCGGCTGCGCGTTCCACAAGCGCTGCCCGTACGCGATACCGCGGTGCGCGACCGAGGTCCCGCAGTCTGGCGCCGCTGGGTTCGGCGCGCGTCGCCTGTCACCGCGCGGAGGAGTTGAATGCGTGACGCGTGCGCCGCGATTCCCTGCGCGTGGACAGCAAGCCTGTCGTGCTCGCCTTCATCCTGCGCCGCATCCTGCAGTCCATCGCCGTCATGGCGGTGGTGGCGCTGATCGCCTTCAGCCTCTTCAACTTCGTCGGCGATCCGGTCGTGTTCATGGTCGGACAGGACGCGACGATGGAGGAGAAGGCGCAGCTGCGCAGCGAGCTCGGACTCGACCAGCCCGTCGTCGTGCAGTTCGTCCGCTTCGTCGGCAACGCCGTGCAGGGCGACTTCGGGCGCTCGCTGCGCCAGGGACGCAGCGTCGCCGTGCTGATCAAGGAACGGCTGCCGGCGACGCTCGAGCTGTCGTTCGCCGCGGCGCTGCTGGCGCTGGTCGTCGGCATTCCCGCGGGCGTGTACACGGCGTTGCAACGCGACAGCTGGGGCGCGCAGGTGCTGCTGACGGCGTCGCTCGTCGGCGTCAGCCTGCCGTCGTTCCTGATCGGCATCCTGCTGATCCTGGTCTTCGCCGTGCAACTCGGATGGCTGCCGTCGTTCGGCCGCGGCGACACCGTGGCGCTGGGCTGGTGGACGACGGGACTCCTGACCAAGAGCGGATTGAAGGCGCTGATCCTGCCGGTGATCACGCTGTCGCTGTTCCAGATGACGCTGATCATGCGGCTGGTGCGCTCGGAAATGCTCGAGGTGCTGCGCACCGACTACATCAAGTTCGCGCGCGCGCGCGGGCTTTCGGACCGCGCGATCCATTTCGGCCATGCGCTGAAGAACACGCTGGTGCCCGTGATCACGATCACCGGCTTGCAACTGGGCGGTATCATCGCGTTCGCGATCGTGACCGAAACCGTGTTCCAGTGGCCCGGGACTGGGCCTGCTCTTCATCCAGTCGGTGTTCTTCTCGGACATTCCGGTGATGGCGGCGTACCTGTGCTTCATCGCCCTCGTGTTCGTTCTGCTGAACCTCGTCGTCGACCTCATGTATTACGCGGTCGACCCCCGCTTGCGCATCGAAAGGACGGCTGCTGCCCAATGAGACCCGACGAACACATACGCCGCTGGCACGACGAGTTCACCGCCATTCGTCGCGACCTGCACGCGCATCCTGAACTGGGTTTCGAGGAGCACCGTACGGCGCGCGTCGTGCAGGAGCGCCTGTCGCAGATGGGCATCGAGCATCACACCGGCATCGGCCAGACCGGCATCGTCGCCGTCATCCCCGGCCGCCGCAATGCGAGCGGCCGCAGCGTGGGCTTGCGCGCCGACATGGACGCATTGCCGATGCAGGAGGAGAACGAATTCGCGCACAAGTCGCGCTACGAAGGCCGGATGCACGGCTGCGGCCACGACGGGCACACGACGATGCTGCTCGCCGCCGCGCGGTACCTGCACGAGACGAAGAATTTCGACGGCACGGCCTTCCTCATCTTCCAGCCCGGCGAGGAAGGTTACGCCGGGCGCCAAGGCGATGATCGACGACGGCCTGTTCGAGCGCTTTCCGGCCGAACAGGTCTTCGCGTTGCATAACTGGCCGGGGTTGGCGCCCGGCCGCATCGGCATCACGCCTGGTCCCGCGATGGCGGCGGCCGACCGCATCGAGATCACGATCGACGGCCGTGGCGGCCATGGCGCGCATCCGCATGCCGCGATCGACCCGGTGTTGGTCGCAGGGCACATCATCACGGCGGCGCAGTCGATCGTCAGCCGCAACGTGAGCCCGATCGACACGGCCGTGGTGAGCCTGTGCGCGATGCACGCCGGTCATCCGGGTGCGATGAGCGTCATTCCGTCGCACGCCAAGCTGGTCGGTACCGTCCGCACGTTCCGCCCGGCAACGCAAGACATGATCGAGAAGCGCTTGGCCGAACTCGTGGGATCGATCGGCGCGGCGTTCGGCGCCGTGGCAACCCTCAAGTACGAACGCGTCTATCCGGCGACGATCAACCACGACCGGCAGGCGATGTTCGCGGCGGACGTGGCAACGGCATTGGTGGGCGCCGACAATGTCGTGCGCAACCTCGACCCGTCGATGGGCTCGGAGGATTTCTCCTTCATGCTGCAGGCCAAGCCCGGCGCGTTCGCGCGGCTGGGGCAGGGCGGCGCGGAAGGCGGCTGCTTCCTGCACAACAGCAAATACGATTTCAACGACGCGGTCATCCCGCTCGGCGCGGGCTACCTTGCCGCACTGGCGGAGACGGCCATGCCCCTGGCGCAATGACGATGAACGCGGTTCCCCATTTTTCGGCGACGTATGTTGAGGCGCGCGAGAGATTCTTCGCCTCTGCGAAGTCCCACGGCATGGCGGTCACGCGCCACATTCATCCGTCCGCGCGCGGCATCGATGGCGAGGAGCTGTCGATGGACGTCGCGGCACTGGGCGATTCGTCCGCGCCGGCCATGTTGCTGTTGATCTCGGGCACGCACGGCGTCGAGGGCTTCTGCGGCTCCGGCTGCCAGGTCGCGCTGCTGCACGACGCGGCATTCGTCGCCGCTGTTCGGGAGTCGGGTGTCGCCGTCGTATTCCTGCACGCGCTCAATCCCTACGGCTTCTCGCATCTGCACAGGACGAACGAGGACAACGTCGATCTGAATCGCAATTTCCGCAATTTCACGCCGCCTCCTGCGCCCAATGCCGCGTACGCGGAGGTGCACGGGTTCATGGTGCCGGCGACCTGGCCGCCGACGCCGGATAACGAGGCGAAGATGGGCGCCTACGTGGCGCGGCACGGCGCCAAGGCGCTGCAGCAAGCGGTCTCCGGTGGCCAGTGCGAACATCCCGACGGGCTTTTCTACGGCGGCGTGCGGCCCGCATGGAGCAACGCGACGCTCCGGACGGTTCTGCGCCAGCACGGCGCCGCGCGCCAGCGGATGGGCTGGATCGACTTCCACACGGGCCTGGGTCCGCGTGGCCACGGCGAAATGATCTACTCCGGGCGCGACATTCCGGAAGACCTGGCCCGGACCAAGGCCTGGTGGGGGAACGACGTCACGTCGTTCTTCGACGGCTCGTCGACGTCGGCCGCGCTGACCGGCGTCAACTACAATGCGGCCTATGACGAATGTCCGGGCGTCACGTACGCGGGAATGGCGCTGGAATACGGCGTCATCCCGTTCGCCGAGACGCTGCAGGCGCTTCGCGCCGACGCATGGCTGCGCAATCATCCCGACGCGGAAGCAGCCTTGCGCACAGCGATCAAGCGGCAGATACGCGACGCGTTCTACGGCGACGCCGACGACTGGAAAGCCATCATTTACGCGCAAGCCCGCAACGCATCGCTGAAGGCGCTGGCGCAGCTTGCCTCGTCCACGGCCTGAAGCCGTGCGCGCAACGTCCATGGAGACGATTCCGCTCGACATTTCCGCATCGCCATCGCTGCGCTCGCGGCTCGCCGCCGCATGGGACAGCGACGTCCTGTGGAGCTTCCGGCATTCGCCGGTAGCCGTCGGGTCGTTCGTCGTCCTCTTCGTCTGCCTCGCGGCCGCCTTTGCCGCGCCGCTATTTGCGCCGCACAACCCCTTCGACCTCAAGACACTGAACTTGGGCGACGCGCTATCGCCACCGCGAGTGGCTCGCCGGTGGAAAGCCGGAATTCCTGCTGGGAACCGACGACCAGGGCCGCGACCTCCTTTCGGCGATCATGTTCGGCGCGCGGATCTCGCTGGTGGTCGGTCTGGGATCGGTGGCGCTGGCGATGGTGCTGGGTGTGTCGCTCGGCCTCGTCGCCGGGTACGCCGGCGGCCGGCTCGACGCGTTCATCATGCGCGTGGCCGACGTCCAGTTGTCGTTTCCGGCGATCCTGATCGCGTTGCTGATCGACGGGGTGGCCCGTGCCGTGCTGCCCCGCGAAGCCCACTCCAGCACCGTGCTGCCGGTACTCATCCTGGCGATAGGGATGTCCAACTGGGTCCAGTACGCGCGCACGGTGCGCGGCTCGACGATGGTGGAAAAAGGCAAGGAATATGTGCAGGCCGCGCGTGTTATCGGTAGATCGCCGCTGCAAATCATGGCCCGACATTTGTTGCCAAATGTAATGGGGCCGGTGCTGGTGATCGCCACGATCAACATCGCGTCCGCGATCCTGACCGAGGCCGCGCTGTCGTTCCTGGGCGTCGGAATGCCGGTCACGGAGCCCTCGCTGGGGACGCTGATCCGCGTCGGCAACGATTTTTTGTTTTCGGGAGAATGGTGGATTACCATCTTCCCTGGTGCTGCGCTGGTGATCATGGTGTTGTCGATCAACCTGCTCGGCGACTGGCTGCGGGACGCGCTGAACCCGAAGTTGCGCTGACTGCCGGCCACGCGCAGTACGAACTGCGGGCCGCCGGTGCCGTGGCCCGCGCCAAGCAAACCGCTGAAAGGAATTGGAGCCATGATGCGTAAATTCGGACTGCTGCTGCTACCCCTCGTGCTCTCCTCTTGCGCGACGTGGGGACCCACGTGGAGCGAGGTGACCGGCACGCGCTGGAACATCCCGCCCAAGCAGCTCAACACGGTCCCGACGTCGATCAACAAGATCGATGGCAGCAGCGCCTTCCAGACGATCCCGACTTACGGGTCGGTCAAGATCGAGCCGGGCATGCACTCGGTGGAGCTGTCCGCGCCGCCGTTGTCGCCCGGATGGACCGGGGGTACCGACCTCGAGACCATCCAGATGAACTTTGAGCCGTGCAAGCGCTATTACATCAACGGCATCTACAGCAATCCGCTGGGCACGTCGTGGAAGCCCTTTGTCGACTACGTGGACAACATTTCCGGCTGCACGGTGACGGCGGCCAAGTAGTTCGGCCACACCGGCGTGACGACGGCCGACGGAGGACCGCGAGGCGGGTTGGCGCAACCTGCTTCCGGCGGGCCCCTCCTGTCGGTGACCAATCTGCGCGTCGAATTCCCGACGCGCCGCGGCACGCTTGTCGCCGTACATGACGTCTCGTTCGACATCGCGGTCGGCGAGGTGCTGGGCGTCGTCGGCGAGTCGGGCGCCGGCAAGTCGCTGACGGGCGCGGCGATCATCGGCCTCATCGATCCGCCGGGGCGCATCGCCGGCGGCGAGATCCGCCTGTCCGGCCGCCGCATCGACCACCTGCCGGAAAGCGCGATGCGCGCGATCCGCGGGCGGGAGATCGGCGCAGTCTTCCAGGACCCGCTGACCTCGCTCAATCCGCTGTACACGATCGGCCGGCAGCTCACCGAGACGATCCGCACACATCTCGATCTCGGAGAGGCCGCTGCCCGCCAGCGCGCGATCGGCCTGCTGGACGAGGTCGGTATTCCGGCGGCGTCGCGCCGTATCGACCTTTATCCGCACCACTTCTCGGGAGGCATGCGGCAGCGTGTCGTCATCGCGCTGGCGCTCGCCGCCAACCCCAAGCTCATCGTCGCCGACGAGCCGACCACGGCGCTCGACGTGTCGATCCAGGCGCAGATCATCCAGCTCCTGAAGCGTCTGTGCCGCGAGCACGGTACGGCGGTGATGCTCGTCACGCACGACATGGGCGTCATCGCCGAGACGGCAGACCGCGTCGCGGTGATGTACGCCGGGCGCATTGTCGAAATAGGACCGGTCGCCGACGTCATCCATCGGCCGCAGCATCCGTATACCGTCGGCCTCATGGGGTCGATTCCTTCGATCGTCGACGAGCGCGAACGGCTCACCCAGATCGAAGGTGCGATGCCGCGGCCGATGGCTATTCCTTCCGGATGCGCCTTTCACCCGCGGTGTCCGCACGTGTTCGACCGTTGCCGCGTCGAGCGCCCCGATCTGCTCGCCGCCGGCGCCACGCGCGCTGCGTGCTGGTTGCGCGTCGCGGACACAGCGATGGCCACCGCATGAGCGCAACGCGCTGCTCGACGTGCGAGGTGTCACGCGTCATTTCGACGTTTCGCCGCCGTGGTTGAATCGCGTCCTCGAGCGCCGCGGACGCGCGATCGTCAAGGCCGTGGACGGCGTCGACCTGACCATCGCGAAGGGAGAGACGCTGGGACTCGTCGGCGAATCGGGGTGCGGCAAATCGACGGTCGCGCGGCTCATCGTCGGGCTGTATCCGCCGACCCGCGGCACGATCACCTACGACGGCGTGACGATCGCCGGCAAGGGCGCGGCCGACAGCGCGCGGCAGCGGCGCGCGCGGCACGGCATGCAGATGATCTTCCAGGACCCCTACGCAAGCTTGAATCCGCGCTGGCGCGTCGCCGACATCGTCGCCGAGCCCATCCGGTCGTTGCAGCCGGCAACTCCCAAGGCCGCCATGGCCGAAAGGGTTGCGGCGTTGCTGGAACAGGTGGGATTGAGCGCCGCCGACGGCGCCAAGTTTCCCCACCAATTCTCGGGCGGCCAGCGCCAGCGGATTTCCATCGCGCGCGCACTGTCGACCAATCCATCGTTCCTCGTGTGCGACGAGCCGACGTCCGCGCTCGACGTGTCCGTGCAGGCGCAGGTGCTGAACCTGATGCGCGACCTGCAGCAGCGGCTGGGGCTCACGTACCTTTTCATTTCGCACAACCTGGCGGTGGTCCATCACATCGCCGATCGCGTGGGCGTCATGTATCTCGGGCGAATCGTCGAGATGGCGCCCACGCGCGCCCTGTTCAACGATCCGCGCCATCCGTACACGCGGATGCTGCTCGACGCGGTGCCCGATCTCGAATCCTCGGGCAAGTCGCGGATCGCCGTCGCCGGGGAAGTGCCCAATCCGCTCGATCCTCCGCCGGGCTGCGCATTCCATCCCCGGTGCCCGCTGGCCGACGCCCGCTGCCGGCGGGAGATTCCGGTGCTCAAGGCGGCAGGATCGGTCGACGGGATGGTCGCGTGCCACGCCGTCGACGAGGGCCGGCTGCCGCCGCGGCGGGAAGCCGCGGCACCGGTGCGGCTCGCCTGAACGGCGTCAAGGGCAGCCGCACGTTTCCGCTATAATTCGACGTTTGGGCGCGCCTTTGGACGCGCATTTCTTTACGTACGCGGCACTCCAGCGAATCTCCCTTGCGCCTCACGCAGATCAAGCTCTCCGGGTTCAAGTCGTTCGTCGACCCGACCGCCATCGCCACGCCCGGCAAGCTGGTCGGCATCGTCGGGCCCAACGGCTGCGGCAAGTCGAACGTCATCGACGCCGTGCGCTGGGTGCTGGGGGAGTCGAAGGCATCGGCGTTGCGCGGCGAGTCGATGCAGGACGTGATTTTCAACGGCGCCGGCGAGCGCAAACCGGTGGGTCGCGCGTCGGTCGAGCTGCACTTCGACAATGACCAGGGCCGCATCGGCGGCCAGTGGGGCCAGTACGCGGAGATCTCGATCAAGCGCGTGCTGACGCGCGACGGCGACTCGACGTACTACATCAACAACATTCCCGTCCGCCGCCGCGACATCCACGACCTGTTCCTCGGCACCGGCCTGGGGCCGCGCGCCTACGCGATCATCGAGCAGGGGATGATCTCCCGCGTCATCGAGGCCAAGCCCGAGGAACTGCGCATCTTCCTCGAAGAGGCCGCCGGCGTATCTAAGTACAAGGAGCGGCGCAAGGAGACCGAAGGGCGTCTGTCGGACGCGCGCGAGAACCTCGCGCGGGTCGAGGATATCCGTCTGGAACTGGGCAACCAGCTCGAGCGCCTCGCGACGCAGGCACGCGTCGCGACCGAATATCGCGAGCTGGAAGGGCGCTTGAAGCAGTCGCAGCACCTCCTGTGGTTCGCGAAGCAGCAGGAAGCCGTTCGCGCCCGCGACAAATGCACGGCGGAAATGGCGGCGCTGACGGTCGCGCTCGAGTCGCTGCAGGCGGAACTTCGCGCCGCGGAGGCGAAGCTCGAAACGCTGCGGACCAATCACTACGCCGCCGGCGATGCGCTGCACGAAAAGCAAGGCGGGTTCTATGCCGCCAATGCGGAGGTGACTCGGCTCGAGCAACAACTGTCGTTTGCGCGCGAATCGGAGTCGCGCCTTACGCAGCAGGTCGCGCAATTGACCGAGGCGCTCGGCGCCATCGCCGGACAGGAAGCCGCGCTCTCCACCGACCAGGGCAATGGCGAACGCGAACTCGAAGCGGCGCTCACCGCGCGCGAAAGGGCGACCGAGGGCGAGCTTGCCGCGCAGTCGACGCTGCCGGCGCTGGAACAAGCGGTCGCCGAGACGTCGAGGATCCTGGCCGAGCAGGGCGAGCGCATCGCGCTGACCGAGCAGGACGTGCGCGTCGCCGAGACGCGCCGCGACAGCGTCGCCGGCACGCTGGCGCAACTGGCCGCGCGCCAGGAACGGCTGCAGCAGGAATTAGCCGGCATTCGCGCACCGACGACCGATCCGCTGCGCGAGGTCGAGGAGCAGCTCGCCGTGGAGAACGCGCGACCTCGCGGGCAAGCACAAGGCGCTGGACGCGCTCCAGCAGACGGTCGAGTCGCTGCAGGCGAAGGCAGCGCGAGACGGCGGACGCGTGGCAGCGCGACAGCCAGCGCCTGGGCGATCTCGAAGCGCGGTCGCAGGCGCTGTCGGCGCTGCAGGCGAAGATCGGCCACGGCCAGGACATCGACGAATGGCTTGCCGCGCAACGGCCTGCACAACGCGCGCCGGCTGTGGCAGATCGCTCGACGATCGAGCGCGGCTGGGAAGACGCCCTCGAAGCGGTGCTGCGCGAGCGCCTGAACGCGCTCGAACTGGACGCGGCTCGACGACGCCGCCGCGTGGATCGCCGACGGCGCGCAGCCGCCGCGGCGCGTCGCCGCCTATGCGCCGGGCGCCGGCGCGTCATGCGCCGCAACCCGCAGGCGATTCGCTGCTGGCCAAGGTCAAGCTTCGAAGCAGCCGGAAGCTGGACGGCTGCTGGCCGACGGGCTGCACGGCGTTCGCTGCCGGCAGGATCTTCGCGTCGGCGCTCGCCGACCGCGACGCGCTGGGCGCAGGGCGAGGCGTTCGTCACGCCGGAGGGGCATCTCGTCGCGGCGCAGGGCGTCACGTTCTTCGCGCCCGACAGCGAGCTGCACGGCGTGCTGGCGCGCCAGCGCGAACTCGACGAACTTGCGGCGCTGATCGTCACCGCGACGGCGGCCGCGACCGCGGCGCGCGAGGCGCGCGACGCCGTCGACGCAGAGCTGAAGGTAAAGCAGCAGACGTGGCATGCGGAAGGCCTGGCCGTCGGCTCGCAGCAGCGGCGCGTGCACGACCTCGAACTCGAGCTGGTGCAGCTTGCAGCAGGCCGCCGAGGCCGCGGCGCGCCGGCGCAGCCAGATCGCGCAGGAAACCGCGGACGTTGGCGGCGCAGGAGGCCGAGGAGCGCAAGCAACGCGAGCGCGATCGTCGCGCGAAATCGCCGACCTGCAATCGCGGATGCACGAGGAAATTGCCGCCCGCGAAGCCGCCCGCCACGCGCGCAACGAGGCCGAGGTCGAGTTGGCCCGCGGCCGCGAGCGCGTACGCGCGGCCGAGCGCACGGCGCAGGAGGCGGGATTCGCCGAGCGCAGTTGCCGCGACCGGCTGGCCGAACTCGAGCGCCGGCGCGAGTCGCTGACGGCGCAGTCGGCGCAGCAGCAGGCGCTGCTGGCGCAGTTCACGTCGGAACAGGCGGCCATCGACTGGACGCCGGTCGAGGAGGCGCTGCAGCGGCAGCTGGGCGTTGCGCGGCGAGGCCGAGCAGGCGCTGGCCGCGGCGCGCGACCACCTCGAGGCCCTCGCGGCGGAATTGCGCGCCGGCGACGAAGCGCGGCTCGCCGCCGAGCAGAAGCTCGAGCCGGCGCGCGCGAAGATCCAGGACATGCAGTTGAAGGAGCAGGCCGCGGCGCTGGCCGAGCAGCAGTTCACCGAGCAGCTGACGGAGGCACAGGCCGACGTCGCCGCGCTGCCGGAGGCACTGAAGGCATGGGGCAGCGCGCGCACGCTGCCCGCCGAAATCGAGCGCCTGGCGCAGCGCCATCGCCGAACTGGGCGCCGTGAACCTGGCGGCGCTGGACGAACTGGCGCAGACGACCGAGCGCAAGGACTATCTCGACCGGCAGGCCGCCGACCTGACCGAAGCCATGTCCACGCTCGAATCGGCGATCCGCCAGATCGACCGCGAGTCGCGCGACCTGTTGCAGCAGACGTTCGACGGCGGTCAACGCCAATTTCGCGAAGCTGTTCCCGACGCTGTTCGGCGGCGGCCAGGCAAGGCTCGTGCTGACGGGCGAGGAGATCCTCGACTCCGGCGTGCAGGTGATCGCGCAGCCGCCGGGCAAGCGCAACACGTCGATCCACCTGCTGTCGGGCGGCGAAAAGGCGCTGACGGCGATTTCGCTCGTGTTCGCGCTGTTCCAGCTCAATCCCGCGCCGTTCTGCCTGCTGGACGAGGTCGACGCGCCGCTCGACGATCCCAACACCGAGCGCTTTTGCACGATGGTCCGCGAAATGGCCAACGACACGCAGTTCCTGTTCATCTCGCACAACAAGATCACGATGGAGATGGCGCACCAGCTCGTGGGCATCACGATGCCAGAGCCCGGCGTGTCGCGCGTCGTGGCCGTCGACATCGCCGAGGCGCTGACGCTGGCCGAGACCGCGGCCTAGCGGTGCCGGCCCGCGCGGCTATCGCGAACCTTCGCGTTATACTTGTGCACTATCGCGCGCACGCAATGCCCTTCGCCGTGTCCGCGATACGCTCCGCCCTATGCGAATGAGTTCACTCCAGTTAGGCCTCATCGTCGCCGGCGTTCTGCTCGTCGTGGGCGTCGTCGTCTACAACGCCTGGCAGGAACGGCGCATCCGGCGCCGCATCAGCGCCGCCTTCCGACCGTCCGATGATTCGCAGCCGGCCGCGTCACCGGGAAACCGAGTCGAACCGACGCTGCGCGCCGCGCAGGATGTCGGCGATGCCGAGGAGGCCGCGAGTTTCGTGGGCACTGAGGCCGGCATCGAAGCGGGCGAAGCGCCGCGCCGGGCGTCGCTGCCCGACGAAGATTCGTCGTGGTCGCCGCCGGTCGAAATGGTCGAGCACGATTCGCTCCAACGTGACACCGTACCGCTGCCCGCCGCAACGACCTCGCCGCGCGCAGCGGAACAGGCCGACTCGGCGAACCCGCAGCCCGATCGCGACATCGAATGCATCGTGGTCCTGCAGCCGGCCAGGCCACTCCCGGCGGGCGCGCTGGCGGCGGGATTGCATGCGCGGATGGGAAAGCGGCTGCGCTGGTTCGGCCGGAGCGCGCCTGGATCGCCGTGGACGCTGCTCCAGTCGGCCACGCCGGGCGAATTCGTGGAACTTGCGGCCTGCCTGCTGCTGGCCGATCGCAATGGCGCGGCGAGCCATGCGCAACTGGAAACGTTTGTCCGCGTCATGAGCGAACTGGCGCCGATGCTGCCCGCGGCGCTTTCCGTCCCAGACGTCGCCGCGGAGACCGACCGCGCCGAGGCGCTCGATCGCCTGTGTGCCGACGTCGACGTGCAGATCGGGCTGACGGTGTTGAAGCCCGAGCCCATGAGCATCGCGGGAACGCGGTTGCGCGGCGTGGCCGAGGCGGCAGGATTCAAGTTGGCGTCCGGCGGCCGCTTCGAGTGGGCAGGACGAGACGGGCGCCGTGCTCTACACGCTGCAGAACGTCCGCAACGAACCGTTCACCGTCGAGACGCTGCGCACGTCTTCGACGAACGGCGTGGTGCTGGTCCTCGATGTCCCGCGCGTGCCCGACCCGTTGCGCGCGTTCGACCAGATGAAGCTCGCCGCCAAGCGGATCGCGCACACGCTGGATGGCGAGCTGGTCGACGACAACCGGCGTCCCCTCGATGACGCCGCACTCGCCGCCATTCGGCAGCAGGTGCAAATCGCCGCGGATGCGCTCAAGGCATGCCACATCGATCCGGGAAGCCCGCGCGCGCAGGCGCTGTTCGGCGCATGACGAAGGGCTCCATCCCGGCGGCCGCAGCGCGGCGCGCCGCGGCATTGCGTACGGAGATCGCCGCGCACAACCGCCGCTACTACGAAGAGGACGCGCCGACGGTCAGCGATGCCGAATACGACGCGCTGTTCCGCGAACTGGAGGCGCTCGAGGCGGAGTATCCGTCGCTCGTCACGCCCGAGTCGCCGACGCAGCGGGTGGGCGGGGGCCGAGCCGCCGAATTTGCGCCGGTCGCGCATCGCGTGCCCATGCTGTCGATCCGCACCGAGACCGACACGACGGTCGGGGGCGCAAGGGAGTTCGACGCGCGCATCCGTCGCGATCTCAAGCTTGCCGACACCGCGCCGCCGGTTGCCTACATGGCCGAGCTCAAGTTCGATGGGCTGGCGGTGAGCCTGCGGTACGAGCGCGGCGCGTTGACCGTGGCGGCAACGCGCGGCGACGGCGAGACGGGCGAGGACGTCACCGCCAACGTGCGGACGATCGTCGCGATCCCGGCCAAGCTTCGCGGCAAGGCGCCTCCGGTGCTGGAAGCGCGCGGCGAAATCTACATGACGCGCGCCGATTTCGCACGCCTCAACGCGCGGCAGGAGGCCGCCGGCGAAAAGCTGTACGTCAATCCGCGCAACACGGCGGCCGGCGCCGTCCGGCAGCTCGACCCGGCGATGACCGCGCGGCGGCCGCTCGCGTTCTCCGCGTACGGAATCGGCGAGACCGAAGGCTGGACATTGCCGCCGTCGCAGAGCGCGCTTCTCGATGCGCTGGCGTCGTTTGGCCTGCCGGTCAACGGCGACCGCCGCGTCGCGCACGGCGCGGACGATCTCGCGCGATTCTACGAAGAGGTGAAGGCGAGACGCGACGATCTGCCCTTCGAGATCGACGGCGTCGTGTACAAGGTCGACAGCCTGCAATTGCAGCGGGCGCTCGGCTTTCGCACGCGCGAACCACGCTGGGCCGTCGCGCACAAGTTTCCGCCCGAGGAAATGGCGACGCGGCTGCTCGCCATCGATGTGCAGGTCGGCCGCACCGGTGCCATCACGCCGGTCGCGCGCCTGGAGCCGGTTTTCGTCGGCGGCACCACAGTCACCAATGTCACGCTGCACAACGAGGACGAGATCCGCCGGCGCGGCCTGCGCATCGGCGACACTGTCGTCGTCCGGCGCGCGGGCGACGTGATCCCGCAGGTCGTTCGCGTCGTGCTGGACAAGCGGCCGAAGAACGCCGCGGAATTCGTGATGCCTAGGACCTGCCCCGAGTGCGGCTCCGCCGTCGTGCGCCTTCCCGGCGAAGTCGTGTCGCGCTGCACCGGCGGCCTCGTCTGTCCCGCGCAGCGCAAGCAGTCGCTGCTGCACTTCGCGGGACGGCGCGCGATGGACATCGAGGGTCTTGGCGACAAGCTCGTCGACCAGCTGGTCGATGCGGGCCTCGTGCATACGCCTGCCGACATCTACCGGCTCGACCTCGCGCAACTTTCCGCGCTGGAACGGATGGCGGAGAAGAGCGCGGCCAACGTGCTGGCCGCCATCGAAAAGAGCAAGAACACGACGCTCGCGCGGTTCATCTTCGGCTTGGGCATCCGCCACGTGGGCGAGGCCTCCGCGAAGGACCTCGCGCGGCATTTCGGCAGCCTCAAGCCGTTGCTCGACGCAGGCGAAGAGGACCTGCTGCAGGTGAACGACGTGGGACCCGTGCTCGCGGAATCCATCGCGCGCTTCCTTCGCGAGCCGCATAACCGCGAAGTCATCCGGCAGTTGCGCGCCGCGGGCGTCCACTGGCCCGAAGGGCCTCCGCAGCGCGCGGCCACCGGGGCGCTAGCCGGACGCACGTTCGTACTGACAGGGACGCTGCCGACGCTGTCGCGCGATGAAGCGAAGGCGTTGATCGAGGAGCGCGGCGGCAAGGTTTCGGGAAGTGTGTCGAAGAAGACCGATTATGTCGTGGCAGGCGCCGACGCCGGAAGCAAGCGCGCGCGCGCGGAGGAACTTGGCGTGACGGTTGTCGATGAAGCAAAATTGCGGGCGATGCTCGCCGAATGATGAAAGCCCCGATCTCATGCAAAAGATAACCAAGGCCATATTCCCCGTCGCGGGCATGGGCAGCCGCTTCCTGCCGGTCACCAAGGCGAGCCCGAAGGAGATGCTGCCGGTCGTTGACAAACCGCTCATCCAGTATGCGGTCGAGGAAGCCGCGGCCGCCGGCATCACCGACATGATCTTCATCACCGGGCGCAACAAGCGCGCGATCGAAGACCATTTCGACAAGGCCTACGAACTCGAAACCGAGCTTGCGCGTCGCCACAAGACCGAACTGCTGGAGGCGGTGCAGGCGGCGACGCCGCCGGGGATCAACTGCATCTACATCCGGCAGTCGGAGGCGCTCGGGCTGGGTCACGCGGTGCTGTGCGCGGAGCCGGTGGTCGGCAACGCGCCTTTCGTGGTCATCCTGGCCGACGACCTGATCGACGCGCGCGTGCCCGTGATGAAACAGATGGTCGAGGCGGCGGCGCGGATGAACGCGTCGACGATCGGCGTCATGGAAGTCGCCGTGGACGAGATCGGCAGGTACGGCATCGTCGAAACCGAGCCCGCCGGCGATCGCCTCGGGCGCATCACGCGCATCGTCGAAAAGCCAAAGCCCGGGACCACGGCATCGACGCTGGCGGTCATCGGCCGCTACGTGCTGTCGCCGCGGATCTTCGGCCACTTGCGCACGCTCGAGCCGGGCGCGGGCGCCGAAATCCAGTTGACCGACGGCATCGCGAAACTGGTCGCCGAGGAAGCGGTATATGCGTACGCGTTCGAGGGGCGCCGCTACGACTGTGGTTCCAAGCTGGGCTATCTCGAGGCGAGCGTGGACTTCGGGCTCAAGCATCCGGAAACGGGCGCCGGGTTCGCGCGCTTCCTGGCCCAGCGCAAGCGATGACGCTCACCGAATTGCGCTATATCGTCGCCGTCGCGCAGGAGCGCAATTTCGGCCGCGCCGCGCAAAAATGCTTCGTGAGCCAGCCCGCGTTGTCGGTGGCGATCCAGAAGCTCGAGGAAGAGCTGGGCGCGTCGCTGTTCGAGCGTGGCAAGACCGAAGTGACGGTCACGTCGGTGGGCGAACGCGTCGTCGAACAGGCGCAGAAGGTGCTGGAGGAGACCGCGCGCATCCGGGAAATCGCGCAGGCCGGCCGCAATCAGCTGGCGGGCACGCTCAAGCTCGGCATCATCTACACGATCGCCCCATACCTGCTGCCCGACCTCATCCCTGCGCTCCATGAGATTGCGCCGCAGATGTCGCTCGACATCGAGGAGAATCTGACCGAGAACCTGGAGATCGAGCTCAAGACCGGCCGCATCGACACGGCAATCATCGCGCTGCCCTTCGCACCGCCCGGCGTGGTCACCGAATACCTTTACGAGGAGCCGTTCCAGGTCGTCGTGCCGGCGGGACACAAGTGGGCCAAGCGCCGGTCGATCGCGCCGTCGGAGCTTTCCGGAGAGCGCACGATCCTGCTCAACGTGGGCAACTGCTTTCGCGCGCAGATCCTGGACGCGTGCCCGGAGTTGAACCGCGGCGACACGCACGTCAGCCGCACCAATTCGCTGGAGACGGTGCGCAACATGGTTGCGTCCGGCCTGGGGATCTCGGTGCTGCCGCGCGACGCGCTGACGCCCAAATATCACAGCAAGCTCGTCGTGCCCGTTCCGTTCACGAAGGCCGGCGCCGTCGCGAAGGATCGCGATCGCCTACCGCAAGAGCTTTCCGCGGCCGGCGGCGATCGCCGCCATTCGCGAAGCGGTGGCCAGGACCCGGACCGGGCGCGAGACGAAGACTGCCGCGTCCGGCTAGCGGATTCGCCCGTTGCGGCCTTTAGCCGCGGCAGGCATCGACGCATTCTCACAGGAGCAGGAAAATGACATCGGATCTCAAAGGCAAGGTAGTTCTCATCACCGGCGCGTCCACGGGCATCGGCGCGGCGGCGGCGCTCGCCTTCGCGAAGCACGGCAGCAAGGTCGTCGTCCATTACAACGAGAGCCGCGCGGCCGCCGAGGCGGTGGCGGCGGAGATCAAGAAGGCAGGCGCCCAGGTGACACTCGCGGGCGGCGACGTGACGCAGGAAGCCAACGTCAAGCGCATCGTCGCCGAGGCGATGGCCGCGTACGGGCGGATCGATGTGCTGATCAACAACGCCGGCGGCATGCTGGGGCGCATCAAGATCGAGGACTACACGGTGGAGCACATCAACCGCGTGCTGATGCTCAACTGCACGCAGGTCGCGCTGTTCATGCGCGAAGTCATTCCCGTGATGCGCCGGCAGAAGTCCGGCAACGTGATCAACGTTACGTCGATCGCGGCGCGACATGGCGGCGGTGGCGGCGCGATTCTGTATGCAGGTGCCAAGGGCTTCGTTTCGACGGTCACGCATGGCTGGGCCAAGGAGGTCGTCGGCGACGGCATCCGCGTCAACGCGGTGTCGCCGGGCGTGATCACCACGCCGTTTCATGACCGCTATTCGACGGCAGAGCAGTTGAAGGCCATGCAGGCGATGGTGCCGATGAACCGGCTGGGTAGCGCGGAAGAGTGCGCGGGCACGTTCCTCTATCTCGCCTCGGATGCAATGAGCGGCTACGTCACCGGCCAGGTGATCGAGGTGAACGGAGGACAGTTGATGCCCTAGCCATGATGCGCAAGCGGCCGGCGCTCGGCATCGTCGGGCCGCGGAACTCCTGGTCGACGCTGCTGCATAATGCAATGCATCATTGACAAGCAAAATCGGACCTGCTAAACGCAGCCAATCGGCCCGTCGAAGCGATGTCCGATCCAATTGTGTTGAGGAATTCGCAAGATTCAAGGGGGAGCTCATGAAACGAAGTGGATGGTGGATGCTGGTGATTCTGGCCGACGGTGATGGTTGCCGTTGCGATGCCCAACGCCAGCTTCGCGCAGCAGAAGAAGCTGGTCCTCTGGACCCACTGGGATCAGAACCCGGACTTCAACAAGTGGTACGCGGACAAGGGGAAGGAGTTCGCCAAGAAGACCGGCTACGAGGTCGAGGTGGTCACGATCCCGTACCAGGGATACGAGGCCAAGTATCTGGCGGCGTTCATGGCCAAGAACAGCGCGCCCGACATCTTCATGGGAATGACGCACCAGTGGTGCGGCCAGTACGACTTCTGCGACAAGATGCCCGCCGATCTCGCGAAGATCTACGACGAGAATCTGCCGAAGTACATGGTCGAGGTGGGCAAGTGGAAGGGCGCGCGCTACGGCATCCCCATCGAGCACGGCAACTTCCAGCAGATGTACATCAACGTCGACATGTTCAAGAAGGCCGGCCTCAATCCCGGACGATCCGCCCAAGACCTTCGACATTTGGCTGGCGGACCTGAAGAAGCTGACGATCGCCGATCCGAAGGGCGGCGAGCCGACGCAGGTGGGCTTCGCGATCCGCAGCAAGGGTGCTCCGGTGGGGATCACGGACAAGTTCCTCCCGTTCGCCCACGCCTGGGGCGCGCGGATGCTGAGCCCGGACCTGGACAAGGCCACCGGTTACGCCAACAGCCCGCAGATGGTGGCGGCGCTCACGTTCTTCGGCGATCTCGTCAACAAGGACCATGTGGCGAGCCTCGCGTTCGGCAATCCCGAAGATGCCTTCGGCCAGAAGCGGGCCGCCGTCATCTTCCGCGAGTCGTGGTTCTTCGGTTGGCTCAAGAAGAACGCGCCGGACGTGAACTTCAAGGTGTACGCGCTGCCCTGCGAGAAGGTTTGCCCCGGTGCGGGTGCGCTGTTCCCGTGGACGGACCTGGTCTACAAGAACAGCCCGAACAAGCAGGTGGCGTGGGAGTTCATGCGGTTCATCAGCAATGCCAAGGACGACATGGAGCATCATCAGCTGCAGGGGATACTTCCGGTGTGGACGGCGAACCTCGATAGCGCCTACGTGAAGTCACGGCCCGACTATCAGTCCACGAAGGACATGCTCGCCCAGCAGGTGCCGCCCACCTACTTCCATCCGAAATCGAACGAGTTGGCGACCGCGTTCGGCGAGGCCGTCGTCGGCGTACTGTTCGGCAAGGGGCAGCCGAAGCCGTTGCTGGACGAAGCGGCCGCCAAGATGGATCGCATCCTCAAGGACTAGCGGTCTCCGTGAAGGACACGCTGCGGCAGCGTCGCTCCGCAGGGTTGCCTCGGCGTGCGCCAGCGGTGCGCGTGCACGTGACGGCCGACGTGCTCATTGGGCGTTCCCACCGCCATGCGCCAATGGTTTCGCATCGCGTTCCCCAGGAACTACCTGGATCGCCGCAAGCGCGCGGGATTCCTGTTCGTCCTCCCCGCGCTGCTGTTCTTCGGCTCGGTGTTTCTCCTGCCGCTCGCCCAGTCGATCATGTATTCGTTCTACAAGATCGCGCCGGGCGGAGCGAAGGAGTTCGTCGGCCTGCGCCTTTATGAAAAGGTCCTCACCGACTCCACGTTCTGGACCGCCGTCGGGAACACCGTCCAGCTGCTGGTGCTCTCGGTGCCCACGACGGTCGTGCTTGCGCTCGCCGTCGCACTCGGCCTCAACCGGATCACCAGTCTCAAGTGGCGCAACGTCTGGGCGTCGATGTACTTCCTGCCCTTCGCCACGTCGCTGGTCGCGGCCGCGCTCATCTGGCAATGGATCTACGACCCGATCTACGGCTTCCTCAACTATGCGCTGTCGTTCGTCGGCATTCCGCCGCAGAAGTGGCTGCAGAGCCTGTCGCAGGTGCTCCCGTCCATCGCCGCCGTGAGCGTCTGGGTCCGCATCGGCTTCGACACGATGATCTTCCTGGCCGCGCTGCAATCGATCCCGGAGGAGTATTACGAGGCGGCCAACATCGACGGCGCCAGTGCCGTGCCAGCGGCTGCGCTACATCACGCTGCCGCTGCTCAACCCGCAGATCATCATGGTCTGCATCCTCGAGCTCATCTTCAATTTCAAGATCTTCGATCAGGTGTACGCCACGACCCAGGGCGGACCGGCGGGCGCGAGTCAGACCATCATCGGGCTGCTGTACGACACGGCCTTCAAATTCTTCCGCTTCGGCGACGCGTCCGTCATGGCGGTCTTCGTGTTCGTCACGCTCATGCTGGTGACGTTGCTGCAATGGCGACTCTTCCGAAAACCCGTCGAGTATTGAACGAGCCTCCGGTCTTCGGGACGACATGAGTGCCATCGCGCCATCGATCGAATCGGCTTCTCGCGAGCGCATTGCGCTCAGGCAGGTCCACGTCCGCTGGCTCATCACGCTCGCGGTCGCCTGCGGCGCGATCGTCATCTTCTTCCCGTTCTTCTGGATGGCGGTCACGTCGCTCAAAACGGCGCCGGAGATCCAGCGCGTGCCGCTGCAGATCGCCCCCGACAACTGGCTCAATTTCAGCAACTACGTCGAAGTCTTCAAGCGCGAGCCCTTCCTGCGCTACCTGCTCAACAGCGCGATCGTCGCGTCGATCGCCGCCGTGAGCAGCGTGGTGGTCTCGTCGCTGGCGGGGTTCGGATTTGCGAAGTATCGCTTCCCCGGACGGGACGTCTTCTTTCTCGCCATCATCGGCATCCTGATGGTCCCCTTCCAGTCGGTCGTGGTACCGCTGTACGTCTGGATGAACGACCTCGGGCTGCTCGACACCTACGCGGGCATCGTGGCGCCGGACCTCGTCAGCGTCTTCGGCGTCTTCCTGATGCGGCAGGCCATCGAGATGATTCCCAACGACTACATCGACGCGGCGCGCATCGACGGCGCCAGCGAGCTCCGAATCTTCTTCCTGGTGATCCTGCCGTCGGTGAAGCCCGCCATCGCGACCTTGCTGATCATCAAGTTCCTGTGGAGCTGGAACGAGTTCTTCTGGCCGATGGTGGTGATCAGCAGTCCCCAGATGAAGGTGGTCACCATGGGCCTGATGAGCTTCACCAACATGTATTTCATCGAATACAACCTCCTCACCGCCGCCGCCGTGATCAGCATCCTGCCCATCCTGCTCATCTTCATCACGCTGCAGCGCTGGGTGGTCCAGGCCGTCGTGATGAGCGGCCTGAAGGGCTAGAGAGTCTTTGCGGGAATTCCGCGGGCATCCAACGCTCGGACGGCTCGCATTGCCCTGCCGCGTGTCACCGTTCGGCGCCTCTGTCCGTCGGCAACTCGGCGAGGGAGCCGATGATGAAGTCGGGCGCAGGTCCGTGTCGATCGACGGGCGCGCCCAACCGGTTGATCCAGAACGTCGTGAATCCGAACGCCTTGGCGCCGATCGCATCCCAGCAGTTGGACGAGACGAAGCCGATTTGCGCAGGTGGTACCTGCAACTGGTCGACCGCAAGCGCATAGACGCGCGGCGACGGCTTGTAGATGTCGACGGTATCCACTGACAGTATGCCGTCGAGCAGCCCATCCAGATCCGCGGCGCGCACCAGCGGCTTGAGCATGGCGAGCGTGCCGTTGGACAGGATCCAGCGCGGCCGTGGCGCGAGCGCCCGCAGTGCGCCGCGCACGTCCGGAAATGGGGACAGCGTCATATAGGCGGCGAGGAGCCCCGCGCGCTGCGACGCGTCCATGCCGACGTCAAGCGCCGCGGCGGCGTAGTCCAGCGCATGCGCGGTGAGCGCCGCAAAGTCCTCGCGCGGACGCGATCGCGTGGCCATCAGCGATTGCAGCCACGTGTATTCGAGCTGCTTCGCCCGCCAGACCCGTGACAGTTCGGCGCCGCGGCCCGGATATGCCGCTTCGGCGGCCGCGGCAACCGAGTGAACGTCGAACAGCGTGCCGTAGGCGTCGAAGACAAACGCGGAGAGTTTGCGTGTGGACGCGGCGGAAAGGGAGCTCATTTGACGACCATCGCAAAGGTTGCGTGCGGGAACAGCGAAATGTCGTGCGGTGCAACCGGGAGCGCGTCTCCGGCAAAAAAGAGGGGTTACACTTGCGCGTAACCCCTTGGTTCAGTTGGTGGGCATTGCTGGGTTCGAACCAGCGACCCCTCCCGTGTGAGGGGAGTGCTCTACCGCTGAGCTAAACGCCCCGCGAACCCAGACAGGAAGCCGGATTTAACCATACCGCTGAAAGCAGGGTCAAACCGCCGCGCCGCCCGTGTCCATGCGTGTCATGGACATCCGTGCACCATGAAGGTGCGGTTTCGGGTCCCGGCCATAGGAACCCCGTAGCACGCTACGATGGACTCTCGCTAACCCCTTGGCTGCCCGGACATTTCGTAATTTGGCTCGCCGCTTGCTAAGCCCACCCCAGACGTGAAAATCGATCGCATGTCCTCCCTGCCATACGACGAAATGTCCGTCCCGGATGGCGGAATCCGGCCCCATTACCGGGCATTCGCCGATTGGCTGCACCGCACTGACGCCGCCCACATTGCGCAGAAACGGGACGAGGCGGAACGCGCATTCCATCGCGTCGGAATCACGTTTGCCGTGTATGGCGAAGACGCTGGAACGGAGCGTCTCATTCCCTTCGACATCGTGCCGCGGATCATTCCCGCGGACGAATGGCGCATCCTCGAAGCCGGATTGAAGCAGCGCGTGCGCGCGCTCAACTTGTTCCTCGAGGATGTCTATCACGACCAGAAGATACTGAAGGCCGGCGCCATCCCGGCGGAGCGCGTGCTGGGCAACGCACAATATCGGCGCGAAATGGCCGGCATGGACGTCCCCGGCGGCATCTACGCGCACATCGCCGGCGTCGATCTGGTGCGCGCGGGCGAGGGCGAGTACTACGTCCTCGAGGACAACCTGCGCGTGCCATCGGGCGTGTCGTACATGCTCGAGAACCGCCGGATGATGATGCGGCTTTTTCCCGAGCTCTTCGCTACGCGTTCCATCCGGCCGGTCCAGCACTACCCCGACATGCTGCTGGAAAACCTGCGTGGCGTCGGGCCCAAGGGCGAGGAAGCGCCGACGGTCGCCGTGCTGACTCCCGGCGCCTATAACTCGGCCTATTACGAGCACGCGTTTCTCGCGCAGCAGATGGGCGTCGAACTGGTCGAGGGCCAGGACCTTATGGTCCAGAACGACACCGTCTACATGCGCACGACGCGCGGGCCCCGGCGCGTGCACGTCATCTACCGCCGCGTCGACGACGACTTCCTGGACCCGCTGGCCTTCCGTCCGGACTCGATGCTGGGGGTTCCGGGATTGTTTTCGGCCTATCGCGCCGGACGCGTGACGCTCGCCAACGCCATCGGCACCGGCGTGGCGGACGACAAGTCGATCTATCCGTTCGTCCCCGACATGATCAAGTTCTACCTGAGCGAGGACCCGATCCTCAACAACGTCCCGACGTACATGCTCTACAAGCCGAAGGATCTCGAGTACACGCTCGCCAACCTCCCAAAGCTGGTCGTCAAGGAGGTTCACGGCGCCGGCGGCTACGGGATGCTGGTGGGGCCTGCGTCGAGCGCCGCCGAGTGCGAGGCATTTCGTGCACGAATCATCGCCGCGCCCGACAAGTATATCGCCCAGCCCACGCTCGCGCTGTCGACGTGTCCGACGTTCGTCGAGGCGGGCCTTGCGCCGCGCCACATCGACCTGCGCCCCTACGTGCTCTCCGGCACCGACGTCGACCTCGTTCCCGGCGGCCTGACGCGCGTAGCGCTGCGCGAAGGGTCGCTCGTCGTGAACTCGTCGCAGGGCGGCGGGACCAAGGACACCTGGGTCCTCGCGGATTGAAGGAAAGCGACGATGGCCGCCATGCTCTGCCGCACCGCGAACGAACTCTTCTGGATGGCGCGTCACATCGAGCGCGCGGAGAACACCGCGCGGCTGCTGGACGTCACGTACCGCACGTCGCTGTTGCCGTACCACATCCAGGAACCCGGGCTCGCGTGGGCCGAGCCGTGGGCCGTCCCGCTCATCTCCACCGGTGTGGCCACCGCGTACTACCAGAGCTATCCGGAACTGGACGCGGAGAACGTGCTGAAGTTCATGATCCTCGACGAGGCCAACCGCTCGTCGATCTACTGCTGCCTGCGCGCCGCCCGCGAATCCGCGCGCAGCGTCCGCGGCGCGATCACGTCGGAGATGTACGAGGACCTGAACAGCGCCTGGATCGATATCCGAAACTACGGCTACGACCGGCTGCACGCGCAAGGCGTCTCCGAGTTCCTGGACTGGGTGAAGATGCGCTCGCACCTCTTCCGCGGCGTGACGTTCGGGACGATGCTGCGCGACGAGGCTTACCATTTCATCCGGCTGGGCACGCACATCGAGCGCGCCGACAACACCGCGCGCATCCTGGACACCAAGTACCACATCCTGCTGCCTTCCACGGCTGACGTGGGCGGGGCAGTCGACTATTACCAGTGGGCGTCGCTGCTGCAGTCGCTGTCCGGCTTCGAGTCGTACCGCAAGATCTACAGCGACGTGATCTCGCCGAGGCGGGTGGCCGAGCTTCTGGTGCTGCGCGACGACATGCCGCGCTCTCTGCACAGTTGCCTCAATTTCATCGACGACACGCTGGAAATCCTGTGCGACGACAACAGCCGCGAGCTGCGGCGACAGGCCGGCGAGCTGCATGCGAGGCTGCACTACGGCAAGACCGAGGACATCATCCGCTTCGGGCTCCACGAGTACCTGGTGGATTTCCTTGCGCGCGTGTCGGCATTGGGCGGCGAGATCAGCCGCCGCTTCCTGGTGCCCACCTATTGAGCGCCCGATCCTAAAGCTCGCGCGCACGGTTAGCTAGAATCCGCCGCCTTGCCCTTCAACGACCCACCCTCCAAGACCTGTCCGCCTCCATGACCTATTGCGTTGCCATGTCGCTCGATGCCGGGATGATCTTCGCCTCGGATTCCCGCACCAACGCGGGCGTGGACCAGATTGCCCGGTTCTCCAAGATGAAGGTGTTCGCCAAGGACGGCGAACGCGTCATCGTCACGCTGTCGTCCGGCAACCTGGCGGTCACCCAGAGCGCGCTCAACAATCTCGACCATCGCGCCCGCACACCCGGCAACGAGCCCACGATCTGGAACGCCGAGTCGATGTTCGATGTCGCGAGGCTCGTCGGCGACTCGCTGCGCGAGATCAAGGCGCGCGACGGCCCGTACCTGACGCAGAACAACATCGACGCGTCGGGCAACTTCCTGATCGGCGGCCAGATCAGAGGGGAGCCCCACCGCCTGTTCAATGTCTATGGCGAAGGCAATTTCATCGAGGCTTCGCCCGACACCTGCTATTTCCAGATCGGCGAGTCGAAGTACGGCAAGCCGGTGATCGACCGCGTGATCAAGCGCAACTCGAGCCTCCTCGACGCCACCAAGTGCACGGTCGTGTCGTTCGACTCCACGATGCGCTCGAACATTTCGGTAGGGCTGCCGATCGACCTGCTGGTCTACGAGGCGGACAGCCTGACCATCAAGATCCAGAAGCGCATCGAGGAGACGGATGCCTATTTCCAGATGATGCATCGCGAGTGGGGCGAGGGCCTGCGGCGCGTGTTCGCCCAGTTGCCCGACCCCGACTGGACGTAAGACAAGGTCCCTAGGGTCCCGATGGCCATCCGCGTTGCGCTGTCCCACCGCACGACCTACCGGTTCGACCGTCACGTCGCCATCGGGCCGCACGAGATCAGGCTGCGACCGGCGCCGCATTGCCGCACGCCGATCCTCAGCTACTCGCTGAACGTGCTGCCCGAGCCGCATTTCCTCAACTGGCAGCAGGATCCCTACGGCAACTGGGTCGCGCGGCTGGTCTTTCCCGAACGGGCGGACTCGATCGAGATCGAAGTCGACCTGGTGGCGGATCTCACCGTCATCAATCCCTTCGATTTCTTCGTCGAGCCGTATGCGGAGACGTTTCCGTTCACGTACGCGCCCGCGCTGGCGAAGGAACTGATTCCGTTCCTGGAGACCGCGCCACTCGGCGCGCGCCTCAGCGCCTGGCTCGCCGATTTCCGCAAGACGATCGTTCCCGACGAAAGCCCGGTCCTGATGCTGGTGCGCTTGAACCAGCTGCTGCAGTCGCAGATCCGGTATCTCGTGCGGATGCAGCCCGGCGTGCAAACGCCCGAGGAGACGTTGGGAAACGCGAGCGGGTCGTGCCGCGACACCGGCTGGCTCTTGGTCCAGATCATGCGGCACCTGGGGCTGGCTGCGCGCTTCGCGTCCGGCTATCTCGTGCAGCTGGTGGCCGACATCAAGGCGCTCGACGGACCGTCCGGGACGACGAAGGATTTCACCGACCTGCATGCGTGGGCCGAGGCCTTCATCCCGGGCGCCGGATGGATCGGCTTCGACCCGACGTCGGGGCTGCTGGCCGGCGAGGGCCACATCCCGCTCGCCTGCACGGCCGATCCGGGCAACGCGGCGCCCGTCATCGGCTACACGGATGTCGCCGGCGTCGACTTCGGCGTCACGATGACCGTCACGCGCATCCACGAGGACCCGCGCGTCACGCTGCCCTATACCGACGCCCAATGGAATGCGATCGACGCGCTGGGCGAGCAGGTCGACGGCGATCTCGTCGCCCACGACGTGCGACTTACCGAGGGCGGCGAGCCGACATTCGTGTCGATCGACGACATGGACGGTCCGGAATGGAACTACACGGCACTGTCGCCCAAGAAGCGGCAACTGGGCGAAATCCTGTTGAAGCGCCTCAAGTCCCGTTTCGCGCCGGAAGGCTTTCTTCACTACGGCCAAGGCAAGTGGTACCCGGGCGAGCCTCTGCCACGCTGGGCGCTGGGCGTGTTCTGGCGCGGCGACGGCGTGCCGCTCTGGCAGGGCGATACGCTGATCGCCGACACGACGAAGCCGGGTAACGCGACATTCGCTTCCGCGCAGTCATTTGGCTCCCATGTCGCCGCCGCGCTCGGCCTGCCGGCGTCGCTGCTCATCACCGCGCACGAGGACATCCCAAAACTGCTGAAGGACGAGGCCGCGCTGCCCGCGAATGCCGATCCACTGAAGGCCGATCTGACCAGGCCGGACGAACGCGCGCGCCTCGCGCGCCTGCTCACGGCAGGCTTGGGCTCCCCGGCGGGATTCGTGCTGCCACTGAAGGCCGTCGTCGACGACGCGTCCGACATCGTCTGGGAGTCGAGCCCGTGGCCGTTGAAGCGCGAGCATCTGTATGCGCTGCCGGGGGATTCCCCGCTGGGATTGCGGCTGCCGTTGGGGTCGCTGCCGGAGCTCCTGCCCGACGAAGTGGAACAGGAACATCCGGTCGACCCCTTCGCGCCGCGCAAGGCGTTGCCGGGACGCAAGGCGCTGGCGGCGCGGCGCGCCAAGGTGCGCGGCAACAAACCACGCGAGGTCGTGAAGACGGCGCTGACGCTGCAGGTGCGCGACGGGCATCTCTACGTGTTCATGCCGCCGCTCGAGAAGCTCGAGGCCTACGTCGCGCTGCTGGCCGTGATCGAGGACACCGCGCGCGAGCTCGCTACGCCGGTGGCGATCGAAGGCTATACGCCGCCGCGCGATCCGCGCGTCAAGTCGCTGATGGTCACGCCCGATCCTGGCGTCATCGAGGTCAACATCCATCCTGCTGCGTCGTGGCGCGACCTGATCGCGACGACACAGACGCTGTACGAGGAAGCGCGGCTGGCGCGGCTCGGCACCGAGAAGTTCATGCTCGACGGCCGCCACACCGGCACGGGCGGCGGCAACCATGTCACGCTGGGCGGCGCGACCCCCGCCGATAGTCCGTTGCTGCGCCGTCCCGATCTCCTGCAGAGCCTGATCACGTACTGGCAGAACCACCCGTCGCTGTCCTATCTTTTTTCGGGCATGTTCATCGGTCCCACGAGCCAGGCGCCGCGGGTCGACGAAGCGCGCGACGACCGCCTATACGAGCTCGCGATCGCCTTCCAGCAACTGGGACGCAAGGCCGAGTCAGGCCGCGAATCGCCGCAACCGTGGCTCGTGGACCGGCTGCTGCGGCACATGCTGACGGATTTGACGGGCAACACGCATCGGTCGGAATTCTCGATCGACAAGCTCTACTCGCCGGACAGCCCGACGGGGCGCCTCGGGCTCCTCGAATTCCGCGCGTTCGAGATGCCGCCGCATGCGCGGATGAGCGCCGTACAGATGTTGCTGTTGCGTGCGCTCGTGGCGCGCTTCTGGCGCGATCCGTATCGCGGCGAGCTGATCCCGTGGGGCACCGCGCTGCACGACCGGTGGCTGCTGCCGCATTTCGTCGCCGCCGACATTCGCGACGTCGCGGCGGACCTCGAACGCGCCGGTTACGTTTTCGACCCGGCGTGGTTCGAGCCCTTTGTCGAATTCCGCTTCCCGCGCTTTGGCACCGCGACGTACGCCGGCGTCACGCTGGAACTGCGTCAGGCGATCGAGCCGTGGCACGTGCTTGGGGAAGAGGTGACGCTGGGCGCCACGGCGCGCTATGTCGACTCGTCCGTGGAGCGGATGCAGGTCAAAGTCGTCGGCATGACCGGCGGCCGACATGCGGTGACGTGCAATGGGCGTGCGTTGCCGCTGACGCCGACCGGCGTTCCTGGAGAATTCGTGGCCGGCGTCCGGTTTCGCGCGTGGAGTCCGCCGTCGGCGCTGCATCCGACGATCGGCGTGCAGGCGCCGCTGACGTTCGACCTGATCGACACGTGGTCGCAGCGCGCGCTCGGCGGATGCATGTATCACGTCGTGCACCCGGGCGGCCGCAACTACGCGACATTCCCGGTCAACGCCAACGAGGCGGAAGCCCGCCGCGTCGCGCGCTTCTGGGCGCACGGGCATACGCCGGGGCCGATGATCGTCCATCCCGAAGCGCCCAACCCGGCCACCCCCGCGACGCTGGACCTGCGCTGGCAGCCGAAGCGCTGACCGCGCGCCCGGTAAGATACGTATTTCTGCTAGGGAAGGCACCGCGCGTGAGCGAGGTCAGAAGCCGTTTCGCCCCCAGCCCTACGGGCTACCTGCACCTGGGAAGCGCACGTACCGCGCTCTTCGCGTGGGCCTATGCACGCCATTTCGGCGGGACGTTCATCCTGCGCATCGAGGACACCGACGTCGAGCGCTCGACGCCGGCCGCGGTCAAGGCGATCTTCGATGCGATGGCGTGGCTCGAGCTCGACTTCGACGAGGGGCCGTTCTTCCAGATGGGGCGGATGGACCGGTACCGCGCGGTCATCGCCCAGATGCGGGCGGCGGGGCAGGTCTATCGCTGCTACATGACGAGCCAGGAGCTGGATGCGTTGCGCGCCGAGCAGATGGCGCGCGGCGAGAAGCCGCGGTACGACGGCCGCTGGCGGCCGGAGAACTGTTTCGGCAAAGTGCCGCCGCCGGATGTCGCGCCCGTGCTGCGATTCCGCAATCCGGACACGGGCATGGTGGCGTGGGAAGACGGCGTCAAGGGACGGATCGAATTCGCGAACGCCGAGATGGACGACCTCGTCATCGCGCGGCAGGACGGCACGCCCACGTACAACTTCTGTGTCGTCGTCGACGACATCGACATGCGCATCACCAACGTCGTCCGCGGCGACGACCATGTCAACAATACCCCGCGGCAGATCAACATCTTTCGCGCGCTCGGCGCCGAACCTCCGGCGTATGCGCACGTGCCGACGGTGTTGGGCGAGGATGGCGCCAAGCTGTCCAAGCGACACGGTGCCGTAGGCGTCATGGATTATGAAGCGCAGGGCTACCTTCCCGAGGCGCTGATCAATTTTCTGGCGCGCATGGGCTGGGGCCACGGCGACGAAGAGGTCTTCACGCGCGCGCAATTCATCGAATGGTTCGACCTGCCGGGCATCAGTGCGGCGCCGTCGCGCTTCGATTCCGCCAAGCTGCGGTGGCTGAACCAGGAACACATGAAGCGATTGCCGGAAGCCGAACTCGGGCGAAGGCTCGAGCCTTTCCTCGCGCGCGCCGGCCTCGATCCCGCGGCGGGGCCCGCACCCGGTGCCTTGGCTACGCTGTTGCGCGACCGCGCCGACACGCTGGTCACGATGGCAGACGCAGCGCATTACTTCTACGCGGCGCCAGCGATGGATCCCACGAAGATGGCGCAACACGTGCCCGCGGAGGTCCGCCCGGCCCTGGCCGAACTGCACGCGGAGTTCGCGGCCCTCGACTGGACGCGGGAGGCAATCCTGGCGGCGCTCAAAGCTGCCGCCGCGCGCCATGGCCAGAAACCACCGCAGGTGATGATGGCGATGCGGCAACTGGTCGCGGGGACGACGTCGACACCGGCCATCGACGCGGTGCTGGCGTTGCTGGGACGCGACGCGACGCGGACGCGCATCGCGGGAGGACTCGGTCTCTAGGTATTGGTTGCGATTTGGAGTCCTTCGGAAAGTCGGAGTAGAATGACAATTTCCGGGGCGAGAAGCATCATGACCAAGTTCGTCTTCGTGACCGGTGGCGTTGTTTCCTCGCTCGGGAAGGGCATCGCCGCCGCCTCACTCGCCGCGATCCTCGCCTCCCGCGGCGTCCGCGTCACCAATCTCAAGCTTGACCCTTACATCAACGTCGATCCCGGGACGATGTCGCCGTTCCAGCACGGCGAAGTGTTCGTCACCGACGACGGCGCCGAGACCGACCTGGACCTCGGCCACTACGAGCGCTTCACCGACGTGCGAATGGGCAAGCGCAACAACTTCACCACCGGCCAGATCTACGAGTCGGTGATCCGCAAGGAACGCCGCGGCGACTATCTGGGCGGCACCGTGCAGGTGATCCCGCACATCACCGACGAAATCAAGAGCTGGATCCTGCTGGGCGCCGACGACGCGGAAGTGGCGATCGTCGAGGTCGGCGGCACCGTCGGCGACATCGAGTCGCTCCCGTTCCTGGAAGCGATACGGCAGCTCGGCATCACGCTCGGCCGCGACAACGTCTGCTACGTCCACCTGACGCTGCTGCCGTACATCCCGACGGCCGGCGAGATGAAGACCAAGCCCACGCAGCATTCCGTCAAGGAACTGCGCGAGATCGGCATCCAGCCCGACGTCGTGCTGTGCCGTGCGGACCGGCCAGTTCCCGATAGCGACCGCAAGAAGATTTCGCTGTTCACCAACGTCCCCGAGGAAGCCGTCATCCCGGCGCTGGATACCGATTCGATCTACAAGATTCCCGGCATGCTGCACGCCGAAGGGCTGGACGTCATCGTCTGCAAGAAGCTCGGTATCAACCCGCCGAAGGCCGAACTCGACACGTGGGGAAAGCTGGTCGACGCGCTGCTGCACCCGCAGCACGAAGTGCACATCGCCATGGTCGGCAAGTATGTCGACCTGACCGAGTCCTACAAGTCGCTGTCGGAAGCGTTGATCCACGCCGGCATCCACACGCGTTCGAAAGTGCATATCCATTACGTGGATTCGGAGGTGCTGGAAAGCGAAGGCATCGACAGTCTTCGCGGCATGGACGCCATCCTGGTCCCCGGCGGCTTCGGCAAGCGCGGCGTCGAGGGCAAGTTGAAGGCGGTGCGGCTGGCGCGCGAAAGCGGCATTCCATACCTCGGCATTTGCCTCGGCATGCAGTTGGCCGTCATCGAATGCGCGCGCAACATGGCCGGCTTGCAGGACGCCAACAGCACCGAGTTCGATGCCGGCACGCCGCACCCGGTGGTCGCGCTCATCACCGAATGGCAGAACCGCGACGGGTCGATCGAGAAGCGCACCGAGAATTCGGACATGGGCGGCACGATGCGGCTGGGCGCGCAGCCCTGCGACGTCGTGCCGGGTTCGCTCGCGCACCGCATCTACGGCTCGACGACGGTGTCCGAGCGGCACCGCCACCGGTACGAGGTCAACAACCATTACCTGCCGCGGATCGAGGCCGCGGGACTGTCGGTCGGCGCGCGCGCCAAGAGCGCAACCGCGGGGGATCTGGTCGAGATGGTCGAGCTGCCCAACCATCCATGGTTCTTCGGCTGCCAGTTCCACCCTGAATTCACGTCCAATCCGCGACGCGGGCATCCGCTCTTCATCAGTTTCGTGAAGGCGGCACTCGAGCAGCAGCAGCGCGCGAAGGATGCGGCACCGCGCGCGGTGGCCAAGCTGGTCGCGTAACGCATGGACGCCCGCGATGTTTCCGCCGGCCACCCGCCGCCGGGACGTTGCGCAATCCGCCGGTGGCGCCGATGATCCTGTGCGGCTACGACGTCGGATTGCACCGGCCGCTGTTCCTGATCGCCGGTCCGTGCGTCGTCGAATCTCGACAGCTGCAGATGGATGTCGCCGGTGAGCTGAAGGCGATCTGCGCGGACCTCGCGGTGCCGTTCATTTTCAAGTCGTCGTACGACAAGGCCAACCGCAGTTCCCACGCGTCGTTTCGCGGTCCGGGCATGGAGGAGGGCCTGCGCATCCTCGACGAGGTCCGCCGGCAGGTCGACGTTCCGGTGCTCACCGACGTGCACACGGTGGAGGAAATTAAGGCGGCGGTCGCCGTCGTGGACGTCCTGCAGACGCCAGCATTCCTGTGCCGGCAAACGGATTTCATCCAGGCCGTCGCGCGCGCGGGCAAGCCCGTGAACATCAAGAAGGGGCAGTTCCTGGCACCCGAGGACATGATGCAGGTCGTCGCCAAGGCGCGTGCCGCGAGCGGTGTCGACAACATCCTCGTGTGCGAACGCGGCGCGTCGTTCGGCTACCACAACTTGGTCTCCGACATGCGCTCGCTGGCGATCATGCGCGATACCGGATGCCCGGTCGTGTTCGACGCCACCCACTCGGTACAGCTGCCGGGTGGCCAGGGCACGTCGTCCGGCGGCCAGCGCGAATTCGTGCCGGTCCTGGCGCGCGCGGCGGTGGCCGCCGGCGTGGCCGGCATCTTCATGGAAACGCATCCGCAGCCGGAGAAGGCGCTGTCCGACGGTCCCAATGCGTGGCCGCTGTCGCGCATGCGTGCGCTGCTGGAGACGCTCATCGAGTTGGACACGGCCGTGAAGCGCAGCGGCTTCCCCGAAACCGAACTGATGGCCGGACGATTCCGGCCCTGACTTTCCAACCCGCGAACTCCGACACCCAAACCAATGAGCGCCATCGTCGACGTCATCGCCCGCGAGATCCTCGATTCGCGCGGCAATCCCACCATCGAAGCGGATGTCGTCCTCGAATCCGGCGTGTCCGGCCGCGCAGCCGTTCCCTCGGGCGCATCGACAGGCTCGAAGGAGGCGATCGAGCTTCGCGACGGTGACGCCGCGCGCTACCTGGGCAAGGGCGTGCTGAAGGCCGTCGAGAACGTCAACACCGAGATCTGCGAAGCGATCCTCGGCCTCGATGCCTCGGAGCAGGGCTTCATCGACAACACGCTGATCGACCTGGACGGCACCGAGAACAAGGGGCGGCTGGGCGCCAACGCGATCCTCGCCGTCTCCTGCGCGGTGGCCAAGGCTGCGGCGGACGAGTCCACGCTGCCGTTGTACCGGTACCTGGGCGGAGCAGGACAGATGCAGCTGCCGGTGCCGCTGATGAACGTCATCAATGGCGGCGCGCACGCGAACAACAAGATCGACCTGCAGGAATTCATGATCGTTCCGCTGGGCGCGCCCAGTTTCCGCGAAGCGCTTCGCTATGGCGCCGAGGTCTTCCACACGCTGAAGAAGCTCATCGACGCGCGCGGCATGCCCACGACGGTCGGCGACGAGGGCGGCTTCGCGCCCGACCTGCCGTCGAACGAGGCAGCGCTGCAGCTGCTGGTCGAGGCGATCGACAAGGCCGGCTTCACGCCCGGCAAGGACATCGCGCTCGCGCTCGACTGCGCGGCCAGCGAGTTCTGGAAGGACGAGCGCTACCAGCTCGAGAGCGAGAATCGCGCGCTGACGTCGGAGCAGTTCGCCGACGTGCTGGCGGCGTGGTGCGACAAGTATCCGATCGTCAGCATCGAGGACGGCATGTCCGAGCACGACTGGGACGGCTGGAAGTACCTGACCGACCGGCTGGGAAAGAACGTGCAACTGGTCGGCGACGACATCTTCGTCACCAACACCCGGATCCTGAAGCAGGGCATCGCCAAAGGCGTGGCCAACTCGATCCTGATCAAGATCAACCAGATCGGCACGCTGTCGGAGACCTTCGCGGCGATCACGATGGCCCACCGCGCCGGCTACACGGCCATCATCTCGCATCGCTCCGGCGAGACCGAGGACAGCATGATCGCCGACATCGCCGTCGGCACCAACGCCGGCCAGATCAAGACCGGCTCGCTGTCGCGCTCGGATCGCATCGCCAAGTACAACCAGCTGCTGCGCATCGAGGAAGACCTGGGCGATGCGGCGAGCTATCCGGGCCGCGAGGCCCTCTTCAACATCCGCTAGAGGGATCGCGCCACTTCCATGCGCTGGCTCGCCATCACCTTCGCCGTGCTGATCGTCGCGCTGCAGTATCCGATGTGGCTGGGGAAGGGCGGCTGGCTGCAGGTGCGCGAGACGGATCGCCAGTTGGCGCTGCAGAAGGAAGCCAACGCGAAGCTCAAGGCGCGCAACGACGCGCTCGATGCCGATGTGCGCGACCTGAAGACCGGTTCCGAGGCGATCGAGGAACGCGCGCGCTCCGAGCTCGGCATGATCCGCTCCGACGAAGTGTTCTTCCAGGTGCAGCCGGGCGGCGGCGCGCCGATGGTGACGCCGGCGCCGGCGCTGACGGCTCCCGGCGCCCCCGCTGCCGGGCATCGCTGACAATTCGCCCGCCGAAACTTCGCAAGTCCGTCCCATGCCGCGCGTCACATCGCGTCACAACCCGCGCCTTGTCGAGGCTGCCGGGTTGCTGGCGTCGTCGCGCGACCGGCGCAAGACCGGCCGCTGCGTCCTCGAAGGCGATCACCTGATCGGCGTCTATCTCGACCGCGTCGGGATGCCGGAGACGCTGATCGTCGTCGACGAACGCCTCGAGGACCCGCGCTTTCGCGCGATCACAGCGCGCATGCCGGCGCGCGACGTCATCGCCGTGCCGGCCGCGGTCTTCGGCGAGGTGTCCACGCTGCCGGCTGCCGTCGGCGCACTGGCCGTTGTCATGACGCCGGCACCGTCGCTGCCGCCGCCGGCCGATTTTCACCTGCTGCTCGAGGATGTGCAGGATCCGGGCAACGTCGGCGCCATTCTGCGCACGGCCGCGGCCGCGGGCGTGGAACAGGTGCTGCTGTCCAAGCACTGCGCGTTTGCGTGGTCGCCCAAGGTGTTGCGCGCCGGACAAGGCGCCCATTTCCTGACGACGATCGTCGAGGATGTCGACCTCGTCGGGTGGGCGCGTGCGTTTCGCGAAAGCGGGCACGTCATCGCGACGGTGGCCGCGGGCGGTGAAGATCTCTATGCCACGGCGATGCCGGCGCGGGTGGCCATCGTCATCGGCAACGAAGGCGCGGGATTGTCCAAAGCGCTTCGTGCGGCGGCCGATAGCCCGGTCACCATTCCGATGCCCGGCGGCGCCGAGTCGCTCAACGCCGCGGCCGCCGCGGCCGTCGTGCTGTTCGAATGCGTGCGGCAGCGGCGCGCCAGCGAGGCACCCCTGTCAGTTGTGGACCGCTGAGAACCGCGCGTCCTCGCGACAACCGGCGCCGCGCGTCGGAACCGGGGCGGAGTAGTGGCCCTCGATCCCCTGTGCGGTCACCTTGATGTCGGTCACGGCTGCAGTGGAATCGGTCTGGTCGGAGCACAGGTAGGATGCCCCGTCGATTCTGTACAGCAGGCCGTTCTGCGAGAGCGTTCCGGAAAGCGTGCAGATGAGTTTCGACGTATAGGCGAATCCGAGGCTCACCGCATTCCCCGCCGTCTGCGTCACCTGCAGCGAAAAAGTGTCGCTGTAGGCGGTATTGAGCGTGTTGTCCGTGCAACCTGCATATTCGCCCACCTGGCCGCCAAAGTAGAGGGTGCCCAGCGGAATGGGCGCTATGGTCAGGCGCTGGATCGACTTGTTGACTGGGGTCGCACAGGTTGCCGACGACCACCGTGTAGCGGAGCGTGGCCCTGATAGTTGTTGGCCGTGGACGGGATGAAGGTCGCGGTGCCCGCGGGCTGTTCGTTCATGTCGGCCGGATTCCAGGGAGCGCCGAAATAGGTTCCCTGCTCGGAGAATAGCGTGCCAGAGTACGTGGTCGCGCCGTCCCAGTTCATCACGGCCGTGTACCACACCGGCTTGTTGTCGGCGCCGTAGATGTAGAACGTCGCGAAGATCATGTTGCCCCACTGCACGAAATTGACGCCCCAGCGCGTCTTCGCCGGCCGTGACCCACAGGTCGGTGTAGTCGGCGGCAAGCGCGGGCCGCAGGGGAACGAGCAGCGTCAGCAAAGCCAACGCGGCGGTGGACAGGAGGCGAACGAGCGAACGGGGCGTGGTCATGGCGGCCTTCGACGTGATGATTCGGCAAGTTTACCAAGCCCTGCGTGTGTTCGCGGCGACTGTCGCCTTGCAGTTGGTATCAAAGTGTTGCGGCCAGCTTCGCGATCGCGCCCGGCAAGGGTAATGCCCCCTGCGCGCCGCGACCCGTGCACGCGAGCGACCCGGCGGCGACGCCTTCGGCCAGCGCGCGCCGCAGTGGTTCGCCACGATCGATCGCTGCCGCGTAGGCGCCGACCATCGCATCGCCGGCCCCGGTCGTGTCGACGACGTCGATGCTCGGCGCGGCCACGGCAATTGTCTCTGCGCCGTGCACTGCGATCGCGCCTCGCGAGCCCAGTGTCACGATGACGGTGAATCGGTAGCGCGCCGATGCTGCGCCGGCAAAGGCGTCGGGTGCCGTGGGCAAGCCCAGCGCCGCGCCGACGGTCGCGGCCTCCGATTCGTTGACGATCAGCGTGCCGACATGTCGCAGCAGGCCGTCGGGCAATGCTGCGGCCGGCGCGGCGTTGAGGACGACATGCGCGCCGTTCGCGCGTCCGGCGAGTTGCCCGACCTCGGCCAGCGGGACCTCCAGCTGCAGCACGAGCGTATTGCCCGGCCCCAGATCGGCATCGGGAACCTGAACGGCGCGTGCGTCGCCATTGGCGCCCGCGATGACGGTGATCGCGTTCTCGCCCCGCGCATCGACGTGGATCAGCGCGACGCCGGTCGGCGCGTCGACGGCGACGACGCCGGACAGGTCGATGCCGGACGCTTCGAGATTGGCGAGCGCGCTTGCCGCGAACGCATCGCGGCCGACGGCGCCGAACATCCTGACCCGCGCGCCGGCGCGGGCCGCCGCCAGCGCCTGGTTCGCCCCTTTGCCGCCGGGCATCGAATCGAAAGAGCTGCCGGACAGCGTTTCGCCCGGCAGGGGAATGCGGGCGACCTGCGCGACGAGGTCGACGTTGATGGAACCGAAGACGACGACCATCAGACGGGTCAGTCGGCCGCGACGACGCCCTTGACCAGCAGGATGTTGCCGAAGCGCCGCATCTCGCCGGTGCGCACGATGGCAAATGCGCCTCGGGCGCGCTCGTAGAACGCATGCCGCTCGAGGTGTCCCATCTCGATGTCCGCCAATCCCTGCGCCGTGAGCACGGCCGCAAACTCGGCGACGGGCGGCGGCACCGCCTGCGGGTCGCCGGTGACCTCCATCGTGAACACCGCGGGCGTGACGCGCGTGTCGAGCGGAAGCACGCTGAGGACCGCGGCCAGCAGGGCGGGCGAGCCAACGCCGGGCGACTCGATCAGGCGCTGCGCATTGGACGCAGCAGGAAAATTGGCGTCGACGATGACCAGTTCGTCGCCGTGGCCCATGCTCGCAAGCGCGTGCAGCAGCTCCGGCGACAGCAGCGGATGGATGCCCTTCAGCATGCGCGTTATCCCCCTTTGACGCCGCCGGCGGTCATGCCGGTCAGGATTTCCTTCTGGATCACGATCGTCAGCAGCAGCACCGGCAGCGTGACGACGATCGCGGCCGCCGCAAGCGGCCCCCACGACAGCTGCTCGAAGGTCAGCATGTTGAACACGGCGACCGGCAGCGTGCGCGTCTGCCGGCCGGCGAGCACGGCGCCAAAGACGAAGTTGTTCCACGAGAAGATGAACGAGAGGATGAAGCCGACGACGATGCCCGGCCGTGCCAGCGGCAGTGCGACATAGCGGAATGCCGTCCAGGCGCTGGCGCCGTCGATCTGCGCCGCCTCCTCCAGTTCGCGCGGCTGCGTCTCGAAGTGCCCCGCCATGATGTAGACGATGATCGGCACGGTGATGACGAGGTGCGTGATGACCATCGCGGTGAGCGTCTGGTTGAGGTTCAGGAACTGGAATACGGCGTACAGCGGGATCAGGTACGAGAGCGCCGGCGTCATCCGCGCGATCAGGATCAGGACGGTCAGCCGATGGGCACCGGTGCGCGCGATGCCGTAGCCGGCGGGAATGCCGATCAGCAGCGCGATCAGCGTCGCGCCGCCCGAGACGACGATGCTGTTCCAGAGGTAGCGGCCGATCGAATTCTGCTCGAACACGGCGACGAAATTGGCGAACGTCGGCGGGCTGGGAATGAACACCGGCGGATAGGCGATGTTGTCGATCTCGTTCTTGAGCGACAGCGACAGCATCCACAGGAACACGAGGATCGCCGGCGAGACGATCACGATGACCGAAAACGCGAATCCGGCCTTGCGCAGCCAGCGGCGAATCCGGAAGCGAGGACGCCGCCGCAGTTCCGCAGGCGGCGCACGGTCACGTCCATTTGGTCCGCTCCCGCACGTAAAGGAGCAGGAGCGCCAGCGCCATCACGATCACGAAGAAGATCACGACGACGGCGGACGCGTTGCCGATGTTGTAGAAGGCAAACGCCTGCAGGTACAGGTAGAGGTTGATCGTCTCCGACGCGGTCCCGGGGCCGCCGTTGGTGATGACGTAGATCGTGTCGAAGGTCTTCAGCGCGTCGATCGTCCGGATGACGCCCGCGACGAGCAGGAACGGCGCCACCAGCGGCAGCGTGATGTAGCGGAACAGTTGCCATTCGGACGCGCCGTCGAGCTTGGCGGATTCGTAGGGCTCGGTGGGCAGCGCGGCGAGGCCGCCCAGCACGATGAGCATCACCAGCGGCGTCCAGTGCCAGACCTCGACCATGACGAGGCTCGGAATCACCCATTGCGGCGAATAGACCCACAGCGACGGCGGCAGTCCGACCAGCGACAGGAGGTAGTTGAGCACGCCCTGTTGCGGATGGAACATCATCGTCCATACGAGCGCGACGGCGACCGGCGTGGCCATCATCGGCATGATGAAGACGCCGCGCAGCACGCCCCGGAACGGAAACTGGCGATGGAAGATGAGCGCCGCGATCGTGCCCAGCACCAGGGGCGCGATGACCGCCAGCGCCGTGAAGTAGAACGTTCTTCCGACCGCCTCGATGAAGCGCTGGTTGTGCAGCAGCGCCGTGTAGTTGTCGAGCCCGACGAAATGCGCGTCGCGGCCGATCGTCCAGTCGAACGCGCTCATCCATATCGTGAAGAGCCACGGAAAGACGATGACGGCGCCGACGACGACGAGCGCCGGGATGATGAACCGGTAGTAGGTGCGCTGGCGCCGCGCGACGACGCCCAGGGGCACGCTGGCGGTGGACATGGCGGGAGCCGATCGTCCGGCCGCCCGTCGCGGGCCGAAGCGCGCGACGGGCGGCTTGGGGTTGGCGCTTTACGCCTTCTCGCTCTTGTCCAGCACCGGCTGGAAGTCGGCGGTGGCCTTCTTCAACTCCGTCGCCGGGTCCGCGCCGTTGATCATGTTGGTGAGCGCAATGCCGAACACGTCGCGGAATTCCGTGACCGGCACGATCACCGGCAGGCCGGGCTGGGCGATGCGCGCCGAGGTCACCATCGTCTCGACCCACTGCTTCGGCGACTTAAGCTCGCCCGACGCCTGCGCGATCTGGTAGGCCGAATTGCGCACCGGCGCGCCGGCGGCATTCTGCAGGATACGCGTCTGGTTCGTCTTGTTCGACGCCCATTGCAGGTAATACCAGGCGGGTCCTTTCTTCTTGCTGAATGTCGAAATGCCCTGGCCGTCGCCGAAGAGCGCCGAGGCCTGCTGCTTCGGCCCGGCGGGCATCACGCCATAGCCGACCTTGCCGACGATCTTGGACTTGGTCGGGTCCTCGAGCGGCGCGGCGAAGCCGATGCCGTCGAGCCACATCGCCGCCTTGCCCAGCACGAACAGGCTCTGCGCCTCGTTCCAGTTGTAGCCGGCGACACCTTGCGGGCCGTACTTGGCGAGCAGCGTCTGGTACATCTTCGCCGCCTCGATCGCCTCGGTCGTTTCCGTCATCAGCTTGCCGTGAGCGTCGACGAATCCGCCGCCGTATCCCAGCAGGAAGCTCGTCCACACCGGCACGTTGGCGTTCTTCAAGCCGCGCCCGACAAAGCCGCACACACCTTTAGCCGGGTCGTTCAGCTTGGCCGCGGCGTCGATCATTTCCGCGAACGTCTTCGGATACGCCAGGTTCTTCGCGTCGAACAGTTCCTTGTTGTAATAGACGACCCACGGATCGAGGTTCATCGGCAGGCTGTCGATGCGGCCGTCCGGTTGCGTGGCGTAGGTCATGCCGCCCTTGGCGAAGTCGGCGAAGTCGAGGTTCGGATCCACCGCGGATTTGTCGGCCAGCATCGGGCGGACATCTTCCATCCACTTGTTCTTGCCGAATTGCCGCTTCTGCACGTGGTACGACAGCTGGATGACGTCGAAGCTCGTCCGGCCCGAGTTGAACTCGATGACGGCCTTCTGGCGCTGCTGCTGTTCGGGAATCATCTCGGAGCCGACCGTGATGCCGGTCATGTCCTCGAATTCCTTGTGGTACTTGGTGAGGAGGTCGCCGCGCGGGCTCTTGACCAGGAAGACCTCGATCGTCTCGCCCTTGTATTTCTTCCAGTCGAAGGGCGCCTGCGCATGCGCCGCGAGCTGGCCGGCGCCGGGAATGGCGCCGAGCGCCGCCGCGCCTGCGCCTGCCTGCAGCAGCCGACGCCGCTGCCCGGAAATCTTCAGTTGATCACGATTCGCCACGATATCCTCCTTGCGTGTAGACGCCTCATTGAACGCGCTGAACCGTCCGCGCGAACGTTGGTTTGAATCATACTGCACCTTGTTCCGACGGCCGACCTCTCCTTCAGTGAATGGCGTCGAGCTGGTGGAATACGTCGATCAGCTTTTCCGCGGTGCAACCCGGTCCGCGCGCGACGGCGAGGATCTTCGCTTCGCGGGCGGCGACCTGCCGCGCCGCGTCCGGCAGCGCGCGCACCAGTCCCGGCGGCACGATCACCGCGCCATGGCGGTCGGCGTGGATGAGATCGCCCGGCCGCACATGCAGGCCGAACACGTCGACTTCGCCGCCGACGCTCACCGGCTTGGCATAGGCGTGGGACGCGGACACCTGCCCAGCCAGGAACTGGAAACCGGGTGCCCATTGGTCGAGATCGCGCACCGAACCGTTGGTGATCAAGCCACGTGAGCCCAGACCGACGTGGATGGCCGACTGGACTTCGCCCCAGAAGGCGCCGTAGCCGGGTGTCGCGTCCAGGTCCTGGATGACCACCAGCGACGGTTTGGGTCCTGCGTCGATGGACCGGTAGTAGTCGTCCTGCAGCGCGAGCAAGGCGCCCGCGCTCAACGCATGCGGCTGCGCGCTGCGGATTGCCGCCGTTCGCGCGTAGCCGACGACCGGCTTCATCTGCGGGAAGCCGCACACGAACGGCAGCGTCGTATAGCCGCGGCCCTGCGTCTTCGGCGCGAGGCGCTCCAGCGCGTTGCAGATCGTCGGCGTGTCGAACGCCGTCAGCGCGTCGAGTTCGGCGATTGAAACTGCTTGATCGATCATGGCGCATCCTCCGGCTACTGGTCGTCGCCGCGCGGCGAGAGTCCGGCGTCGCGCAATGCGGCCAGCAATGTCTGGCGTGCGCCGTCAGCGAGCGGCAGCAGCGGCGGGCGGACCGCGCGCCATCCGGGGTTGCGCGTCTGCTCGGCAAGGATCGCCTTGAAGCCCGCGAGGAACGGCTGGCGAAACGCAATGTCGAGGAACGTGGCCATCCGCTTCTCGTCGGCAGCGGTCACCGTGGGCGACAGCAGCGCGCGCACCAACGCGGGATAGAGGTTGCCCACACCGCAGATCGTGCCGGCGCCGCCGGCGCGCATCAGGCGCGGCAGGTGGGGCTCGTGGCCGACCAGGATCGCGAGTTGCGGCACGCGCGCGAGAAGCGCCTCCGTGTTCGCCCAGTCTCCTGCACTGTCCTTTACGCCGGCGATTACACCCGGGAACGCCGACGCGAGGCGGGCGACCAGGTCCACCGACAGCGGCGTGCCCGACACCTGCGGGATGTGATACAGGTAGATGCGAAGACGCGCATCGCCGACGGCTTCGATCAGCTGGGCGTACCACGCGAAGAGGCCGTCATCGGTCGCGTCCTTCCAGAAGAACGGCGGCAACACGAGGCACGCGGCGCTGCCCGCCTGCACGCCATGCCGGGTGAGCGTCACCGTCTCCGGCAATGCCGCGCAGCCGGTCGCCGCCACCAGCCGCTCGGGGCGGATGCCCGCTGCCAGCAGGGCATCGACACCGGCAATGCGTTCGGCCAGCGAGAACGACTGGCCTTCGCCGGTTGTTCCGAACGGTGCCACGCCGTCGATGCCCTTGGCGAGCAGTGCTCGCGCGTGCGCGACCAGCAGGCTGTGGTCGACGCCGCCGGACGCATCGAGCGGGGTCAGCATCGCGCACCACAAGCCGTGCACGGGGTGGGAAGCGTTCATCGAGCGTAACTCCTCATAATCCGAGCGCGCGGTTGCGCGCGCTGGTCAGATGCGCCTCGATCGACATCGAGGCGGCCCATGGATCGCGCGTGCGAAGCGCGGCGATAAGCGCCAGATGCTCGTCCATGGCCGGCAGCAGCGCCTGGGCATTCAGCGTGACGCGATCGAGGCGGATCAGCCGAATGCGGAGGCTGTTGACGCGGTAGATGGCCGAGATGATCTCGTTGCCCAGCGCGTCGACCATCGTGTCGTGGAGTCCCCAGTCGACCACCTGCGCGGCGTCGATCAGCGCCGGCGTGATCCCGCGCTGCGCGCGCTTGACGATGTCGCGGTGCGCGGCTTCGAGCCGGTCGAGTTCCGCATCCGTCGCCGAGACGGCGAACTTCGCCGCGGCTTCCTTCTCGAGCGTCAGACGCAGCTCGAACGCATTGCGCACGAGGCGGACGTCGACGGTGGCGACCTGAAGCCCGCGTTGCGGCACGGTCCGCAGCAGGCCCTCGGCCTCGAGCCGGGGTATGACCTCGCGGATCGCGCCCAGCGGCAGTCCGGTGAGAGACGCGAGTTCGCGCTGCGACACGAATTGCCCGGGACGGATCCGGGCCTTGAGCAGCTGCTGCTGGAACCGGTCATAGGCCAGCCAGCGCAGCCTGCGCGGCGCGCGGTTCGCGCGGGTCCGAGCGCGGGCGACGGCGTCAGCCATCGAGGCACCTTGTGGGGATGGGCCGGTCGGCCGGGCGGGAATGGACCATGTCCGGCAGTGTATCACTGACATGTCAGTGCGCAACCAGCGGGCGGGGCGCCCCGGCCGGCCGATATTGCCGCAACCTCGCCGCCCGCCTTGGCGCCGCGGGCCGTTACTTCACCCCCATCACAAGGCCCGGCAGCCACAGCGTCAGCGGCGGCCACACGGTGATCGCGACCAGCACGGTCAGCAGCGGCACCAGCCAGGGCAGGATGGCGCGGGAGATCTGCTCGAACGTCACGTCGGCGATGCGCGCCATCACGAACAGCACGACGCCGATGGGCGGATGGATCGTGCCGAGGATCAGGTTGAAGATCATGATCAGTCCGAACTGGACCGGGTCGATGCCGAAGCTCATCGCGGCGGGGACGAGGATCGGAATCAGGATCAAGAGCGCCGCCAGCGTCTCCATGAAACAGCCGACGGCCAGCAGGATGATGTTCGACGCGAACAGGAACAGGAGCGGGCTGTGGATCGTCGCGACCATCGCGGGCGCCAGCGTCTGCGGAATGCGGGAGATCGACATGCACCAGCCGAGCGCGCCGGCCGCCATGACCAGCACCATGACGATTCCCGTGGTCTCCGCCGCGTTGATCAGGATGGCCGACAGATCCTTCAATTGAAGCGTGCGATAGACGACGAAGCCCAAGAAGAACGCGTAGAGGTCGGCAACTGCCGCGGCCTCGGTCGGCGTGAACATACCACTGAACATCCCGCCCAGCAGGATGACCGGCGTGAGCAGCGCCCAGGCCGCGCCCTTGAACGCTTCCCATACGTTGCACAGGCCGCCCCACGTTCCGCGCGGCAAGCCCTGACGCGGCGCGATGATCGCGACCATGATCATCAGCGAGACACCCATCAGCACGCCGGGAATGACGCCGGCCAGGAACAGCCGTCCGATCGATGCGTCGGCGCTGACGCCGTAGATCACCATCGGCAGGCTTGGCGGGATGATCGGCCCGATCGTGGCCGCGGCGGAGCTGATCGCGGCGGCGGTCTCGGGCCGATAGCCGGCCTTTTTCATCGCGCGCACTTCGACGGCGCCCGTGCCCGCGGCATCGGCGACCGCCGAGCCGACCATGCCCGCGAAGATCATGCTCGACAGGATGCTCGCGTGCGCATAGCCGCCGCGCAGTGCGCCCACCAGCGACGTCGCGAAGCGCACGATGCGGTCGGTGAGCTGCGCGGCGCCGAGGATGTTGCCCATCAGGATGAAGAGCGGGGCGGCGACGATCGGAAACGAGTTCATCGCCTGCGCCATCTTCTGTGGAACAATGGCGCCCGAGAGGCCGCCGAAAATGACGAACGCGAACGCGGCCAGTCCCATCGATGCGAACAGCGGAAATCCGAGCAGGATGGCCGCCAGCCAGACGCCGACGATTTCCAGCATCAGGTGCGTCATCGCGTGCCCGCGCCGGCGCGCGTCGCCGGGCCCCGTGACCGGCTGACGGCTGCGACGAATTCGCGCACCCCTTGCGCGGCGGTGACGACACCGGCGAGCACCATGGGGACGTACATCCACGCCATGGAGATCGGAAGCGATGTCGCTTCCAGGTCGTGGTTCTTGGCGACGAGCCCGACGCCGTACCAGGCGATCAGCGCGCCGAAGAGCGCCATCGCAACCTGGAACACGGTCTCTACCGGCGCATGCGCGCGCACTGGCAGCAGGTCCTGGACGTAGCGAATGCGCACATGGATGCGCTTGCGGCTCGCGAGGATCCAGCCGAAGACGGCCAGCCACACCATCAGGAACCGCGAGAGCTCATCGGTCCAGATGAGCGGGCCGCCCAGTCCGCGCGTGACGACGCCGAGCGTCACGCAACCCAGCAGCGCCATGAGCAACAAGCAGGCAATGACGGTCGCGGCTCGGTCGAAGCCGCCGGTCAGGAAGCGAAGCATCACGATCTTTCGCGCGGGTACGGCACCGCCGGCAGCGGTGCCGCGGCCCGCGGCTCAAGTCAGGCCGCGGCGATGCGCTCCCACAGGCCCTTGCCCCATTTCGATTCGAACTTGGCGGGAAGACTGGCCAGCACAGGCTTGCGGAAGCTCTCGATGTCGGGCTGGATTACGGTCATGCCGGCGCCCTTGAATGTCTCCGCGAGCTTGCTTTCCTGCGCGAGGATCTCGTTGTCCTGGATCACGCCGTTGGCTGCCATGACGGATGTCAGCACCTGCCGCTCTTTAGCGCTCAATCCCTGCCACGTGGTCTCGTTCACGACGATGAGGCGCGGCGTGATGATGTGGCCGGTCAGGATCAGGTACTTCTGCACCTCGTAGAACTTGTTGCTCTGGATCGTCGGCAGCGGGTTCTCCTGGCCGTCCACCGCGCCCTGGCTCAGCGCGAGATAGAGCTCGCTGATGTTGAGCGGCGTCGGCCGGGCGCCCCATGCCTCGGCCATCGCGCGGAACGTGTCGACTTCCGGAATGCGCAGCTTGAAGCCCTTCATGTCGTCGACCGTGTTGACGGCCTTCGTTCCCGACGTCACGTGCCGCTTGCCGTAATACGTCGAGCCGACGACGCGCATCGAGCGCTTGGCGACCAGCGCGGCGTTCATGTCGTCGACGATGTTGGACGACATCACGCGGCGGACCTGCGCCGCGTCGCGCCAGATGTACGGCGCTTCGAGGATCGAGAATTGCGGGACGAACTGGCCGAACTGCGCGGCGCCTTCGTCGACGATCTGCACGGCGCCGCTGGACGCCGCCTCGATCAGATCGCGCGACGAGCCCAGCTGGCCGGCCGGAAAGGTCTGGATGTCGACGGAGCCGCCGGTCTGCTCGCGGACTTGCTTGGCCACGCGCTCCATCATCGCGACGCCAGGGTGATTGGTGGCGAGCACGGTCGCCCAGCGCAGTGTCGTCGCCGCCATCGCGCGGCCCGGCATGGCGCCCAGGGCCGCCGTTGCCACCGCGGCGCCCAGAACGTCACGCCGCGTCCAAAGTTTCGAATGGCTCATGCATTCCTCCCAGTTGTTCCTGCCGCCGGTCTTTTTGCCGGCCGCTCCGGCCCTGGATGACAACGATACATTGACGCGCCACGGAGTCAACATCGCGTTACCATTGCTCGCGATCCGATTGAGCGCCGCCAGTCCTTGCCGATCCTCCGAGCCTTTGCATCGATGGCACCGCGAACCGCGCCCGGCTTGGGCGGCGCGCCGCTCGGAAACCTGTTCCGCGCGATCGCCGACGACGACGCCGTGGCGCTGATCCGCCACGCCTACCGCCGCGGCACGCGCTACTTCGACACCGCGCCGCACTACGGGCAAGGGCTGTCCGAGCGCCGCTTCGGCGCGGCGCTGCGCGATTTTCCCCGCGATTCGTTTCTGCTGTCCACGAAGGTCGGGCGGCTGTTGACCCCGTCGCGAGATGCGCCGAGCGCACAGAACGGCTACGTCGACGTGCTGCCGTTCGTCCAGCATTACGACTACACGAAGGACGGCGTGTTGCGTTCGCTCGAAGACAGCCTGGAACGGATGCAGTTGGCGCGCATCGACTTCGTGTTCGTCCACGATATCGACGCGGCGACGCACGGCGCGGCGTTCGCGCGGCGCTTTCGCGACATGCTCGACGGCGCGCTGCCGGCGCTGGCCGCGCTCAAGTCGGCAGGGACGATTCGCGGCTACGGCTTGGGCGTCAATGATGTCGGCATCTGCGTCGACACGCTGCGCCATGCGGACCTCGACGTCATCCTGCTGGCCGGGCGCTACACGCTGGCCGACCAATCGGCGCTCCCGACGCTGCTGCCGGAATGCGTGCGCCGCGACGTGGCGATCGTGCTGGGCGGACCGTTCAATTCCGGCATCCTGGCCAGCGGCGCCAAGCCCGGCGACGGATCTCGCCCGTATTTCAACTATGCGCCGGCGCCGGAGGACGTGGTCGCGCGCGTCGCGGCGATCGAGGCGGTTTGCGCCGAATTTGCGGTGCCGCTCAAGGCCGCGGCGCTGCAGTTCCCGACCGGCCATCCGGCTATCGCCTGCGTCCTGCCCGGTGCGCGTTCCAGCGCCGAGTTCGACGATAATGCGGCCATGGCGGCCTTCCCGATTCCTTCCGATTTCTGGCAGGCGCTGCGGCGGCGCGCACTGATCGATCCTTCGGCACCGGTGCCGGAAACAGCGAAGGGAACGCCACCGTGACCGGCTACGTCGACGCGCATCATCACGTGTGGTCGCTTTCGCGCGGCGACTACGGATGGCTGACGCCGGACTTGGCCGACATCTATCGCGACTTCACGCTGGCCGACATGCAGCCGCTGAACGAAGCGGCGGGCGTGACGACGACCGTGCTCGTGCAGGCTGCGCCGACGGTGGCCGAGACGCGATTCCTGCTCAAGGTCGCCAAGGACAGCGGCGGGCTCGTCAAGGGCGTGGTCGGCTGGGTGGATCTGGCCGCCGCCGACGCCATTCCCACGCTGACGCGGCTCGCGCGCAATCCGCTGCTGAAGTCCATCCGTCCGATGCTGCAGGACTTGCCGGACCCGGCGTGGATCCTGCGCGCCGACGTCGGCCGTGCGCTGGCCGCGCTGCCGCGGCTAGGCTTGCGCTTCGACGCGCTCGTTAAGCCCGCGCAGTTGCCCGCATTGCTGCCGATGCTCGACCGGAACCCGGACCTGGCCGTCGTCATCGATCACGCGGCCAAGCCGGACATCGCGCAGAACATGTGGGAGCCCTGGGCACGCTCGATGCGCGCCGCGGCGGTCAATACGAGGGTCCGGTGCAAGCTGTCGGGACTGGCCACCGAGGCCGGGCCCAATTGGACGATCGACATGCTGCGACCGTATTTCGACCACCTGCTGGAGTGCTTCGGCGCGCAACGCGTGATGTGGGGCAGCGACTGGCCCGTCGTCAACCTGGGCGGTTCCTATCAGCGCTGGTATGCGGCGACCGTGGCATTGATGGCCGGGCTCACGCCGCAGGAACGCAACTCGATCATGGGCGGCACCGCGCGAAAATTCTACGGGTTCTAGGTTTTTCGTCAGCCCGCCTCAATAGATGTGCCGCGCCAACTGCGCCTTGTGCAGGATCGTGGTCGCGATTTCCTCGATCGACTTCGACGACGTGTCGAGCATCGCGATGTTCTCGCGCTGCATCAGCGCTTCCGCCTCGCGCACTTCGTAGCGGCAGGTCTCGAGCGACGCGTACTTGCTGCCGGGCCGGCGCTCTTCGCGAATTTCGCGCAGCCGCTCCGGGTGAATCGTCAGGCCGAAAAGCTTGTCGTGGTACGGCACGACGGAAGAGGGCAGCTTCTTGTCGATGAAATCGTCGGGAGTCAACGGAAAATTCGCCGCACGCACGCCGAACTGCAGCGCGAGGTACAGCGATGTCGGCGTCTTGCCGCAGCGCGATACGCCGACCAGGATCACTTGCGCCTTCGCGAGGTCGCGCGTCGCCGCGCCGTCGTCGTGCGATTGCGCGAAGTTGATCGCCTCCATCCGCGCGAAATACTCGTGGCTGTTGGCCATGCCGTGCGTACGTCCGGCGGCATGCGAGCTCTTGGCGCCCAGTTCCGCCTCCAGCGGCTGGATGAAGATCTGGAACATGTCGAGCGTCAGCGCGTGCGCGTCGCGCCGGATGATCGCGCTCATCGCCTCGTCGACGACCGAGCTGATGACGATAGGACGCTTTCCCTCGCGTTCGGCCGTGGCGTTGACCTTCCGGATCGCCTCCGCGACTTTGTCGAGGGAGTCGACGAACGGAATGGTCACGCGATGAAACGCAATGTCCTCAAACTGCGTGAGAAGGCTGTTGCCGAGCATTTCGGCCGTGATGCCGGTGCGGTCGGACAGGAAGAACACCGTGCGGCGGTCAGGCATTCGATTGCTCCGTGCGGACAGCGCCCATTCCGGGACGCGTCACCCGCATGGCCGCGTATAGCGCGATCACGATCAGCAGCGCCGCCAGCAGGTAGGGCGCGCCGGGCACATGCCACGGCCCTTCGGCGCGCAGCGCGACTGCGAAGACCTGCGTGAACAACAACGGCCCCAGCATGCCCGCCACGCCCTGCACGCTTCCCAGCGCACCCTGCAACTTGCCCTGATCCGAGGCGCCGACCTGCCGTGACATGAGGCCCTGGATGGACGGGTTGGACAGTCCCCACAACGCGAGCAGCGGAAGGCCGGCGAAGAAGAGGGCGCCGGTGGGCGCCCATCCGTAAACGGCGAAACCCAGTGCGCCGCAGACCAGACCCGCCATCAGCGCGCGGCGTTCGCCAAAGCGCGAAACGACGGCTCCTACCAGTCCGGCCGAGACGATCATCTGCGCGACGCCGACCGCGGCCAGCGTCAGTCCGACGGTCGCGGCGTCCCAGTGATAGCGATAGCTCGTGTAGAGCACGAACACACTTGGTAGCGAATCGTGCGCGACGCGCTGCAGGAACGCGGCGATGCCCAAGCCGGTCAGCACCGGCTTCGTGCGCAGCAGCCGCAGCGAACCGGCGGGATTCGCCATTCGCCACCGAAACGGCGTGCGCCGTTCGCGTGGAAGCGATTCGGGCAGAACGAAGTAGCCGTACAACGCGTTGGTGAGGCTCAATCCCGCCGCGACCCAGAACGGCAGTCGCAAATCGATGTCGCCCAGAATGCCGCCGACCGCCGGACCGACGATGAAGCCAAAGCCGAACGCGGCCCCCAGCATGCCGAATTTCGCCGCGCGCTTGTCCGCAGGCGTGACGTCCGCGACGTACGCGCCGGCCGTCGAGAACGTCGCGGCGGTGATGCCGGAGACGAGGCGCCCGGCGAAGAGCCACCACAGCGAGGGCGCCAGCGCCATCGCGATGTAGTCGACGCCCATGCCGAGGTTCGACAGCACGATGACCGGCCTGCGCCCGAAATGGTCGGACAGTGCGCCCAGGACCGGCGCGAACAGGAACTGCATCGCGGCCCACGCGAAACCGAAGACGCCGGTAATGGTCGCCGCGGCGGCGATGTCGCCGCGCATGAATTCGACGACCAGCTTCGGCAGCACCGGCACCATGACACCCAGCGCCAGCATGTCGAGCAAAACGGTGACCAGGACGAAGGCGAATGCCGCTCGCCCCGGTGCCCGCGTCGCTTCAGTCATCGTCGGAGCGTCCGGAGCCTAAGCAGCGTGCGGCTTACCACCGCGACCAGATGGGCGTGACGCCCGCCGGCAGGTCCGGCAGGTCGCCCAGGTCGAGCCAGCTCTCGCCAGGACCGTGGTAGTCGGAGCCGCAGGACGCCGCCAGGCCGAACACGCGTGCATAGGTCGCGTATTCGGCGAATTGCGTGGGCGTGTGCGACGACGACAGCACTTCGATGCCATCGCCGCCGGCGTCGCGAAACTCCTGCAGCAGGCGCCGCATGCCGGTTGGCGAAACCTTGTAGCGACCCGGATGCGCGATGACCGCGACGCCGCCCGCCGCGTGAATCCAGTCGACGGCGTCGGACAGCGTCGCCCACGCGTGCTTTACGTAACCGGGCTTGCCCGGCGTGAGGAAGCGCTTGAACACGTCCTTCGTTTCCTTCGCGTGGCCGGACTCGACCAGGAAGCGCGCGAAGTGCGTGCGCGATATCAGTCGATCGCTGGTGACGTACTTGCGCGCGCCTTCATACGCGCCGGCGATGCCGGCTTCCGCCAAGCCTGCGGCAATGCGATGCGCGCGTTCGTCGCGGCCGGACCGGATGCTGGCGAGTCCTGCGTCGAGCGTCGCGTTCGCGGCGTCGATGCGCAGCGCGATGACATGAATCGTGTGCGACTCCCAGCTCACCGACAACTCGGCGCCGGGAATGAGCGTGATTCCGACGTCCTCCGCGGTCGCGCTAGCTTCGGCCAATCCGCCGGTATCGTCGTGGTCGGTGAGGGCAAAGACGTCCACGCCGCGAAGGGCGGCGCGGCGCACGACGGCTTCGGGCGTCAGCAAGCCGTCCGAGTACGTCGAATGGGAGTGAAGGTCGTATTTGGCCAAATGAGTAGGCAACTGAGTAGACAGATGAGCAGGCTGACGAGCATGAAAAACTTGAGATAAGTTGTTGATTCTAGCAGAATAGAGGGTTTTCCCGGCGCCGAAGCGCGCCAGAAGCCCCACCCCATGCTCACCGCCGCAAATCTCGCCATCCAGTTCGGCGCCAAGCCTCTCTTCGAAAACGTCTCGATCAAGTTCGGCGACGGCAACCGCTATGGCCTCATCGGCGCCAACGGCTGCGGCAAGTCGACGCTGATGAAGATCCTGGGCGGCGACCTCGAAGCGTCGAACGGCAATGTTGCGATCGACGTCAGCGAGCGCCTGGGCAAATTGAAGCAGGACCAGTTCGCGTTCGAGGACCAGCGCGTGCTGGACGTCGTGCTGATGGGACACGAGGAACTGTGGGAAACGCGCGCCGAGCGTGACGCGATCTACGCCAATCCCGACGCCAGCGAAGAGGACTACGTGCGCGCCGCGGACCTCGAAGCGCATTACGCCGAGCTGGGCGGATACACATCGGAAGCGCGTGCCGGCGAGCTGCTGCTGGGCCTGGGCATTCCCACCGAACAGCACGACGGGCCGATGAGCGCGGTGGCGCCCGGCTGGAAGCTCCGCGTGCTGCTCGCGCAGGCGCTCTTCGCCAATCCCGGACATCCTGCTGCTCGATGAGCCCACCAACCACCTCGACATCAACGCGATCCGCTGGCTGGAAGGCGTGATCAACGCGCGCGACTCGACGATGGTGATCATCTCGCACGACCGGCACTTCCTCAACAGCGTGTGCACGCACATGGCGGACCTGGACTACGGCACGCTGCGCGTGTATCCGGGCAACTACGACGACTACATGATCGCGTCCACGCAGGCCCGCGAGCGCCTCCTGTCGGCCAACAGCAAGGCCAAGGACCGGATCGTCGAGCTGCAGGACTTCGTGCGCCGCTTCTCGGCCAACAAGGCGCGCTCCAAGCAGGCGACGTCGCGCATCAAGATGATCGAGAAGCTGAAGCCCGACGACGTGAAGCCTTCGTCGCGCCAGAATCCCTACATTCGCTTCGACTACGATCCGAAGCAAAAGCTGCATCGCCACGCAGTCGAGGTCGATGGCATCGCCAAGGGCTGGCCGGGCATGGCGAAGCCGCTGTTCGCCGATTTGTCGTTCACGCTCGAGGCGGGCGCAGCGCCTGGCGATCATCGGACCCAACGGCGCGGGCAAGACAACGCTGCTGCGAACGCTGATCGGCGATCTCCCGCCCGATGCCGGAACCGTCAAGTGGGCCGAGCGCGCGACAATCGGCTATTACCCGCAGGACCAGACGGCGGACTTCGAGCAGGACATGAACCTGCTCGACTGGATGGCCCGCTGGATGCAGCCGGGCGACGATGAGCAGATCGTCCGTGCCACGCTCGGCCGGCTGCTCTTCTCCGGTGACGAGACGCAGAAATCCGTGCGCGTGCTGTCCGGCGGCGAACGCGGGCGGATGCTGTTCGGCAAGCTGATGCTGCAGCGGACCAACGTGCTGGTGCTGGACGAGCCAACCAACCACATGGACATGGAGTCGATCGAGTCGCTGCAGTTGGCCCTCGAACTCTATCCGGGCACGCTGATCCTGGTGTCGCACGACCGGCAGTTCGTCTCGGCGCTCGCCACCCAAATCCTGGAACTTGGGCTGCCGCGACCGGTCCATTTCGACGGCAATTACGAGGATTACCTGGCCTCTCGCGGCCTAGCGTAGACTGACCCCGAAAAGCCCCGCGTCCGGTCGCCGGGAAAACCACACTTTGCGGCCCTTTGGCGCCGTTCGTCCGGATTGACTTGCGCAATGACCAGTGTTTGGTCAAAAATATGCCATTGGTATAGCGTCGCGGCGGTTTATGAGGCACACTGCTGCCGTGATGTGAACTGAGCGTGTCCTATGGCAAAGGCCCACGAACCGTGAAACTTTTAGACCGCGTCCTCAATCCCCGCGAGATCCGGCGGCGGCTCGGCATGAACCAGGAGCAGTTCTGGACGCAGATCGGCGTCACGCAGAGCGGCGGTTCGCGGTACGAAAGCGGCCGCGAAATGCCCCGGCCGGTCAAGGAATTGCTGCGGCTTGTTCACGTCGAGCAGCTCGACCTGTCGCAGGTCAAGCGCGTGGACTTCGAGATCATCAGCTACCTCAAGGATTCGCACCCGGACCTGTACCGGACGCTGCGCCGCGCGGTCAAGAGCCGCCACAAGCCGGCATCCGACACCAGCGTCAACCTGGCGTCCGAATTGGGCGAAGCCAGTGGCGCCGACGATCTGGAAGCCCGAAGAAATCACGTCCGGCCCCGACGGGCATCGCCAGGCCTGACAGTACCGCATCGCTGTTGGACCACGGCCGCCATCGCGCGGCCGTTTTTCATTCGGGCAGACATTTCCGCCACCGCGCGCGCGCCGCGCCCGCCGCGATGCAGCATGTCCCGTCAAAGTGCTGCTGCAAGGTAAAATGCGGTGTTTTACCCATTTCCTACTGCGGCGCACCATCGGTGTCGCCGCGCGGCCGTTGCGGCGGCCGATCTGGAGCGCCAACGATGAGCGAGGCACGGGTCGTTCCTTTCGAGCGATTGCGCATGACGGATGTCGAGCAGGTAGGCGGCAAGAACGCTTCCCTCGGCGAAATGATCGGCCAGCTCGAAGGCGCCGGCATTCGCGTCCCTGGCGGGTTCGCGACCACCGCTTTTGCCTATCGCGAGTTCCTGCAGCACGAGGGCCTGGCCGCGCGCATCGCGGAACGGCTATCGAAGCTCGACACCGACGACGTGACCGCACTCGCCAAGGCCGGCGCGCAGATTCGCGGGTGGCTCGTCGCTGCGCCACTGCCCGCGGCACTCGAGGCCGAAATTCGCGCCGCCTACGGCGCGCTGACCAAGGAATCGCCGAGCGCGTCCTTCGCGGTTCGCTCGTCGGCCACGGCGGAAGACCTGCCGGATGCCTCGTTTGCCGGCCAGCAGGAAACATTTCTTAATATCAATGGATTGGATAATGTATTTCATGCAGTGAAGGAGGTATTTGCCTCCCTCTACAACGACCGCGCCATCGCCTATCGCGTGCACAAGGGCTTCGCGCATGCGGACGTGGCGCTGTCGGCCGGCGTGCAGCGGATGGTGCGCAGCGACCTGGGCGCGTCCGGCGTCATGTTCACGATCGATACGGAGTCGGGCTTCGACCAAGGTCGTGTTCATCACGTCGGCCTACGGGCTGGGCGAGACCGTCGTGCAGGGCGCGGTCAATCCGGACGAGTTCTACGTCTACAAGCCCAATCTCGCCGCCAAGCGGCCCGCCATCCTGCGCAAGACCGTCGGCGGCAAGGCGATCAAGATGACGTTCACCGATGCGCAGCGCGCCGGCGAAGTCCACCGTCACCGTCGACGTGCCCGAGGCCGAGCGGATCCGCTTCTCGATCACCGACGACGAAGTGCATGAGCTCGCGCGCGCCGGCCGTCGTAATCGAGCAGCACTACGGCCGCCGATGGACATCGAATGGGGCCGCGACGGCCAGGACGGCAGGCTCTACATCCTGCAGGCGCGGCCGGAGACGGTGAAGTCGCAGGAGGACCATCCGCCGAGCGCCTGCGCCGCTATCGTCTCAAGTCCAAGTCGGCGGTGCTGCGCGAGCGGCCGCGCGATCGGCCAGAAGATCGGGCAGGGCAGCGTCCGGCTCATCAAGTCGTCCGCCGAAATGGACCGCGTCAAGGCAGGCGACGTGCTCGTCACCGATATGACCGACCCGGATTGGGAACCGGTCATGAAGCGCGCGGCGGCCATCGTCACCAACCGCGGCGGGCGCACGTGCCATGCGGCGATCATCGCGCGCGAACTCGGCATTCCCGGCCGTCGTCGGCTGCGGCGACGCGACGCGCGTGCTCGGCGGAAGGGGCCGCGGTGACCGTCTCGTGCGCCGAGGGCGACACCGGCCACGTCTATGAAGGTCTGCTGCCGATCGACATCATCGACGTGCAACTGGACAAGATGCCGGCGGCGCCGACCAAGATCATGATGAACGTCGGCAATCCCGGAACTCGCGTTCGAGTTCCGGCGCCTGCCCAACGAAGGCGTCGGACTCGCGCGGCTGGAATTCATCATCGCGCGCAACGTCGGCATCCATCCCAAGGCGCTGCTGGAATTCGACCACCAGCCCGGCGACTTGAAGCGCGAGATCGAGGCGAAGATCGCCGGATACGACAGCCCAACCGAGTTCTACATCCAGAAGATCGTCGAAGGTGTGGCCACGATCGCGGCGGCGTTCTTTCCCAAGAAGGTCATCGTGCGGCTGTCGGACTTCAAGTCCAACGAATACATGAACCTGCTGGGCGGCAAGCGCTACGAGCCGCACGAGGAAAACCCGATGCTGGGCTTCCGCGGCGCGTCGCGCTACATAGCGCCCGAGTTCTATGACTGCTTCGCGCTGGAATGCGAGGCAATGAAGCGCGTGCGCGATGTGATGGGTCTCACCAACGTCGAGATCATGATTCCGTTCGTGCGCACGCTGACCGAGGCCGAAAAGGTCGTGGCGCTGCTCGCGCGCAACGGGCTGAAGCGCGGCGACAATGGACTGCGCGTGATCATGATGTGCGAGCTGCCCTCCAACGCCGTGCTGGCCGAGCAGTTCCTCGCGCACTTCGACGGCTTCTCCATCGGCTCCAATGACATGACCCAGTTGACGCTGGGCGTGGACCGCGATTCCGGCGGTCCGATCGCCGCGACGTTCGACGAGCGCGACGGCGCGGTCAAGGCGATGCTGTCGCTGGCGATCGCCGCCTGCAAGAAACTCGATCGCTATTGCGGCATCTGCGGCCAGGGACCATCCGACCATCCCGACCTCGCGCAATGGCTGGTCGAGCAGGGCATCGAGAGCATCTCGCTCAATCCGGACACGGTCGTGGAGACGTGGATGGCGCTGCGCGGGTGGCAAGACGCGCTGAAGCGGATTCCTCATCCGTCAGTCCGATTTCGCCCCATAGAGACGTGAGGTGAAATCGGTGGCATGCGCATGCCGCCGTCCGTTCACGTCGTGCTGTCGCCGTCACGCATCGCCGGCACCGGCATCGGTTTGCTGGCCGCGTCCTCCGTAGCGCTGACCATCGCGCTTGCCGCTGCCCCCGCTGGCGCAGGTCGCGCTGACGATCGCCGTCGTGGCATGGGCGGGATGGGCATTCCAGGTCGATGCGCTGCATCGCGGACGCTTCGCCGTCACCGAGCTGCGGGTGGCGCCAGACCTGATCATGGTTGCCTGCATGGGCGGACGGCCGCCTGGTCGCCGGCCACGTGCGCGCGTCGACCTACGTGGGCGCGTGGATCACGACGATCGTTTGGCGGCCGGATGGCATGCGCTGGTCGCGCGCGATTCTCATCCTGCCCGACATGCTGCACAAAGGAGGACTTTCGCCGCCTGCGGGTGATGCTGCGCTATGCCCGTAGTGCCGAAGTGCAGGACGCGCCCGCGAGCCACGCCTGAGCGTCCAGCAGCACGCCACTGTCGGCTTTGCTCTGGCCTGCCAGCAGGTGCAGGTACAGCGGCACCAGCGCATCCGGCGACGGTAGTGACGCGCGGTCCTCGCCGGGATGCGACTGGTTGCGCAGCGGCGAGCGGATCGGGCCGGGAATTACCGCGTTGATCCGCAGGTTCGCGCGGTTTTCCCACTCGTCGGCCAGTTCGCGCGCCAGCGTTGCGACACCGGCCTTGGTCACCGCGTAGCCGCCCCAGTAGGCGCGCGGTTGCTCGCCGCGGTTGTCGAGCGTGAACACGACACTCGCGTCCGGTGCGACGTTGAGCAGCGGCATCAGTGCGCGCGTGAGGCCCATCGGCGCCGCGACGTTCACGCGCAACAACGACACCCAGCTGTCGAACGACTGGTGCTCGATGGGACCAAGCGACCCTAGCAGCGCGGCGGTGTGAACGAGGCCGTCCAGTCGTCCCAGTTGCGCACGCAGCGCGCTTTCGACGTTGGCGAAATCGGACGCCTCAGCTTTCGCCAGGTCGAGCGGCAGGATCACGGGCTCCGGATCGCCGGCCGCCACAATTTCGTCGTAGAGCGCTTCGAGTTTGCGTTCGACCCGCGCGTGCAACACGACGGTGGCACCTTGCGCAGCGCACGCCCGCGACAACGGCGCGCCCAGGCCGCCGGTGGCGCCGGTGATGAAGGATCACGCGGTCCTTGAGCGTACTGGCCGGGAATGCGATCGGAGGAGGGTGCAGGCAGGGGCATGGGCCGCGCGATGATAGCAGCCGAACCGGACAGCCCGCGTCGGCTCCTCACCAGCTTCCCGATGCGCCTCCGCCGCCTGAGCTTCCGCCACCGCCCGAGAAGCCGCCGCCACTTGACGACGATGAGCCGGAAGAACCGCCGCCGGAGCTGATCACCATGCCGCCGAACGTCGTCGACCCCTTGGTCTTCATTTCCAGCGCGGCCTTCTGGTACTTCGGGATTGCGGGACAGGATCAGTTTGGCGATCGGGTAACCGATCAGGTACACGGCAAGCAGCCCGACGGTCGCCTTCGGACCGATGACGATGATCGGGAACATCGCCCAGAACGGGATCAGGAATGCGTACAGGAACCAACCGACAGCCGGGCGTGAGGACGCCGACGACGGTGAACAACCCGATGACGCCGAAAATGAAGCAGCCGAGCAGTATCCGCATGTACCACGGAATGTCGGGGCCGTTGAACTCGAACGATCGCCTTCTTGCCGCTGGAACCGCTGACCCCGAATCCGCAATATTCGCAGCCACGCCGGCCGCGTCGCCCCGGCCTTCGAGTTGCGCGACGATCGCGGCGACGCCATCGCCGACGCCCTTGTCGTAGTCGCTCGCCTTGAACGCAGGCGTCATCACGTTGCGGATGATGCGGGCCGCCGCGACGTCGGGCAGCGTGCCTTCCAGTCCGTAGCCGACCTCGATGCGCATTTTGCGGTCTTTCGGCACGACGACGACCAGAACGCCGTTGTCTTTGCCTTTCTGCCCGAGCTTCCACGATTCGAATACGCGAGTCGCGTAGCCTTCGACGCTCTCGCCATCGAGCGTGGGCAGCGTGAGCACCGCAATCTGGTCGGAGGTCTTGTCCTCGTGCGCCTTCGCAGCGCCGCAGATTCGATCTCGCGCCGACGGGCTAAGGATTTCGGCGTTGTCGACGACGCGACCGGTAAGGTAGGGCACGTCCACGGCGAATCCGGGATCGCCGCCAGGAACCACAACCCGGCAACGAATACGCCGAGACGAAGGCCAGTTCGGGCAAAGCGAAGGGTGGCGCCGCGGATCATGCGGCCGCGCACTTCGAATGGGTAGGTCGGGGAACACGTTCACACCGCCGGCTATCCCATCGGCAGCCTGTCTCGACGAGCAGCGCTTCGAGCGCGGCGAGGCCTGCGGCCACCGCTTCGCCGGTGCGTTCAGCGCGCATCGACGGGAGCATCGGATCGACGACGCACCGCCACTTCGCCGCCGGCACGCGGTCGCGATATCCGGTGTCGGGCCACACGACGACGACGCGCTCGTACAGGCTCGCGACGATCAGCACGGCGTTGCGCTCCGTCGTCTCGAAGAGTTCGCGTTCGAGAAACATTGCCTGCGCGTACTGGCGTACTTCGGTCTGCGCGCGGTCGCGTTCGAGGAAGATCCGCGCGAATGCCGGCGAGAAAGTGCGCCATCAGCGCGAGGACGCCCCGCCGCCCAGAATCGCCAGCGCGTCGAAGAGCGCAGCGAGCGCCGTGATCCAGTCCGGCCGAAGCAAATCCGACGCGACGAGGACGAACGCGGCGAGTGCCGCGCCGAACGCGAATGCTCGCCAGCGCAGCCCATGGTAGACATCCGAACGACCGACGATGGCGACGACGACCTGCGCGCCCGTGGTCGCTTCGATCGCGCGAACGCGCGCTTCGACGGCGTCGGCTTCGGCCCTGGTCAGCAGCATGGGCGCCACATTAGCAAAGTCGGCCTTGGCCGCGACGGGACGTTCCCGTGAGGCGGTTTGCCAACATTGCGCGGAAAGCTATAATTTCAGGCTGTCCGTGGGGGTATAGCTCAGCTGGGAGAGCGCTTGCATGGCATGCAAGAGGTCAGCGGTTCGATCCCGCTTACCTCCACCATCGACACACAAACAGAACGGCCCGAACGACGAGGCTGCAGCACTTCTAGTCCCCATCGTCTAGAGGCCTAGGACACTACCCTTTCACGGTAGGTACGCGAGTTCGAATCTCGCTGGGGACGCCAATCAAATCAATCCCGCCACAGGGACTTGTACTGCTCCCACGCGGAAGCCTTCCGGAAACCTTGGGGGATCGGTAGGCGTTCCGCTTTGGCGGAGCCGTCGAGCAGCTCCGACGGTGCGGCCGCGGAGGGCACGCTCTTGAGCGGCTGCCGGCGACGGGGAATGCGGAGGTCCGTGTCGTACTTTCTGCATTCATGCGTTTTGAGTAACCAGAACACCCCGAACGGAATAATGCCCGCCACCTCCACCCAGAATACCGTGTGGTCCTGGCAATCAGTGGCGGCAACAACGAACCTGCCGAACACAAATGCCACGACTATCGAGGCGACGAACACAAACCCCAACGTCGGGTAGGCGGCAAGGTACCACCGCCGCGCTTTGGGCGGCACCAGGTACAGCGTGCGGTAAGAGCAGAAGATCATCACGTAGCCCAGGACGAGGTAGAAGGACACGGCGACCGGGACATGCAGCATGGAGTCGATTGCGATATCGGCGGTGCGGTCCAATTGCCCGGACAACACAAGGCAGTTTCCAGTACAGCTCGGCAGAATGCAGTGAAGCGCCTTGATCGGGTTCGTGGGGAACAGCGCGATGCCGCAGGCCAGCGCGCCGCCCAGGTTCAACGCCCAGTCCTCATCGCGACCGAAGCCCTTGTACGCGATCAACCCGCACCCGATGGCGCAAAGCGAACCCACCAGGATGTCGCGCGCGTCGGAGTGATAGTAGGCGCTGATGGAGGGTTGCAGAGGGAGGCCCTGCAACCACCGACCCGCGACATACACCGCTAACGGCAGCGCAAGCGCCAACACGCCCAGCGCGACGCGCAATGTGAAGTAGGTCTGCACGAAGTCATCGGTCGGGTTCGTCAGTGATGCCTTCGAGTTCACGTTTCCTCGCTCTCGAATCAAATGGGTGCGCCTGCCGGGCTCGGAAGCTATTTCAAGACCTTCTCAACGGCGCCGGTGTTGGCATCGACGAGCACCAGGATGCCGCCGTCCTTAGCACCTTCCTTGTAGTAGTTGATGTTCCACGTCGCGTGGCGACTGCCCGGCGCCGCGGCCGTTCCCATCATCACGCCGTAACCCTGGCTCAGCAACGCCTCGCCATGCTGCTTCGCGATGGCGTACAGCTTGGCGCCGTCGCGAACGAAATCCGGCTTCAGATCGGGAATGCGGCCCGCGCTGCCCGGCGATGAGAAGCAGGTCAGCGACCCGCGGAATGTGTCGATCGCGACGTTGCTCTTGGCCGACTCGGAATAGAACAGCAGGTGCCAGCCGGCGGAACTTCCGTTGGGCTGCAGCAGGCCGAGCGATGTCGTGCTGATCTCCACCGGAACGGCGTCGGCCTTCCACGCCATGGCATGGCCATCGGCGAGCGCATACATTTCGGCGAGCGTGGTCGCGGGGTTCTTGAGTTGCGTGGCCTTGCACACGGGCTCGAGCGCATCGACCGAACACGCGACGGTTGCGACAAGCAACAGCGCCAACAAGCGTGCGTTCATGGATCGCCTCCCCGAGAACCTCTTGTGCCGAACGGACCGAAGCCAAGGATAGTTCGGATTGGCCGGCCATGTCGAATGGTGATCTAGTCGCACGTCGCCACGATCCAGCTCTGCATGTACTCCGCGCCGTCGATCCGTTCGAAGCCGCTCAGCGTGAACGCCTGCGGGCTCATGCCGATGATGTGGACGTCGAAGAGGCGTGGGCGATCCTCGGACGGCAGAACGCTGCGCTCATCCCACAGAAGTGCGGTGCGCAGGCTGCGCTTCAACTCCTCGTCGCGGCATTCCTCGATGCGCAGGTCGCCGACCAGCGCCGGCCGATTGATGACCTCCCGCCACGGCAGGATTCGTCCACGATAGCGGAGAGGGCGAACGGCAAAGCGCACGGAAGTACCGCATGAATATACGGTACTGTACCACCGGCCGCGTCAGATCATCAGCTTCTTCAGCGTTTCCGGGTTCTTGACTACGGCCTTCTGGCGCGCCGACGGCGCGACATAGAGGCCCGCCGTCGGATTGGTCTGCAGCCGCGACAGGATGGTCGCGTCGCCGCACTTCGGATCGAACTGCACGGCAACCTTGTCGCCGGCGACGCTGCCCAGCGAGAAGCACGCCTGGCCGAGTTGCGCATTGAGCGGCTTGAGGATGCCCGTGGCGACCAGGTCCGCGACCGGACCGCTGCCCGCCATCTGCAGATCGAACACGGGCGGCTTGGCCGGCGAACGGCGCGACAAGTTGACCACGGTCGACAATCCGGCGAGCTGCCGCGTCAGCGTGTCGTCGGTCGCGGCATCGGGCAGGCCCTCGATCGATACCGTCACTTTCTGGCCGCTGCCGGCGACGTGCTGGAGGAAGAAGTCGCGGGAGAACTCGTTGGCGATGCGCGTGCCGATGGCGGTGAACGCCTCTTCTTCGCTGGCCCAGCTGCCCATTCCGGTGGGGAGCGTCGTGTTGTAGTAGATTTCCTCGCCGGTTTCGCGATCGATGCACTTGATCGTCCACGAGTTCATCGCGTACTTGGTGACCACGACGCCGGACGCGGGAAGGCGCATCGACAGCCGCTTGATGTTCACTTCGCCTTCGACGGAGAAATCGGGGCCCTTGGTGCCGTCATCGGCGCGCGCGCCGCCTTCCGACCACGTGCGGAAGCCGAACGACTTGATCCGCTCCTTGAGGATGTTCTCGGCGACCTGCGAAGGAAACGGTGGCGCGCCCGGCTGGTCGGCGTCCTTGACGGCGATGTGCACGGACACCCGAGGGTCGCCGCTCGCGCGGATGAACTCGATGCGCTCGTCGCGCGACATCTGGTTGAGCGACTTTTGCACCGCCTTGACGTCGACGACGGCCTCGGTCGAGATGTACATGAGGCCATCCTTGCCGACCTGCGGTTCGCTCTCCTTGACCACGGCGGTGACGAAGGTGCCGCTCTTCGACAGGAGCTTGTCCTTGACCCAGTCGTAATTCTTGGCGAGCGACGCCTTGTCCACCATCAACGCCAGCGCCTTCTCGACCAGCTGGCTGCGCGAATCGGCGCGCAGGTCGCTTTGCAGCAGCGCCTTGTCGTTCTGGTAGCGCGCGTCGCTCGGGTCGATCATGCCGACGGCGGATATCACGATCTTGCCGGGATCGAGCTTGGGCGCCGCCGCCACGGCAGCCGGGGGGGCGGCCGCTGGTGCAGTCGCCGCCGGCGGCGAAACGGAGGAGGTGGGTGGCGTGCCGGACGTTTGCGCGGTGTCGCCCGCGTGCCGCTGCGTCAGTACCACGCACCCGCACCGACCGCGAGCACGGCGACAACCACAACGACAGCGATGGCGGGCGTCTGCGATTTCTGTGCGGGCGCCGGCGGCGGGGAGGGCGGCGCGGCCTCGGCGGCGACGCGAACGGGCGGGGCGTCGGCCATCGCCGCGGTCATGCCGGCAAGCGTGCTGCCGGGCGCGTGCGTCGGACGAGGCGGCACGATCAGCGTCGGATCGCTCGAGCCGGCCGGCGCCGGCTGGCGGCCGCCTGCAGCGCGGCGGCGAATTCCTCCGCCGTCTGGTAGCGATCGTCGGCGCGTTTTTCCAGCGCCTTGCGCACGACGGCGTCCATCGCACCGGGAATCTGCACGTTGAACCGCGACGGAGGCAGCGGATTTTCCTCCAGCACCTTGCGCATCGTGATCGTCGACGATCCGGTGAACGGACGCTCGCCGGTCAGGAATTGGTACAGGATGACGCCGACGGAGAAGAGATCGGACCGGCCGTCGATGGGCAGGCCCTGGATCTGCTCGGGCGACATGTAGCTGGGCGTGCCGAGCACGGCGCCGACCTGCGTCAATTCCGACGACTCGATGTGCGCGATGCCGAAGTCGGCCACTTTCACCGAGCCGTCGGCGAGCAGGATGATGTTCGCCGGCTTGATGTCGCGGTGGATGACGCCCAGCTTGTGCGAGTAGCCGAGCGCCGACAGGATCTGCGTCAGGATGCGCACGGCGTCGGCCGTGGTGAAGCGCTCGTTGGCCTCGAAGTATTCCTTGAGTTCGCGGCCCTTGATGAACTCCATCGCGATGTACCAGACGCCGGCGTCTTCGCCGAAGTCGTAGATGGACACGATGTTGGGATGCGACAGCCGCCCGGCCGCCTGCGCTTCGCGGCGAAAGCGCGCGATGATGTCGTGGGCGTTGTCGCCGACCAACTGATCCGCGCGGATGGTCTTGAGCGCGACGACGCGCTCGATCAGCGGATCGTAGCCTTCGTAGACGACGCCCATCGCGCCGCGGCCGAGTTCCCTGCGGATTTCGTATTTGCCGAGCTTCGTGAACTCTGCCATCGGTGGCTCCTGCCGGAGAATGCGTCGCTGCGTCGATCGACGGTAGCCGAAAGCGGCGACGCCGGCGGCGGGGCCGGCGTCGCTTGGGATTCGTCCGTCAGCGGATCACTTGTACTTGTTGTCGATTTCCCAGACCGACTTCTGGACCAGCCGCTGGACCATCGTGTCGAGCGAGACGCCGCCTTGCTGCGATTCGGAAATGCCGAGCACGGACGTGGACTTGGCGCCGACTTCCATCTTCTCTTCGGTGTAGCCCTGCGCCACCTGTTCGGTGGTTTCGGCGTTGATGATCTTGTAGCGCATGCCGATGATCCACACGCCGCTCGACTCGCCGGTCTGTATCGAGCCCACGCCGGCGCCGGCGACCGTGCCGGCCTGCGCGCCGCCGCGCGATCCGCTGAAGACGCCCGCGAGGCCCATCATGTTGCCGATGGCGCGGCCGTCGAAGCCCGATTGCGCCGCGGCCACCTGCTCGGTCTTGAGGATGTCGAACTTGACGACGTACTTGGTGCTCTTGAGCTTGCCCATCTTGAGGCAGCTTGCGCGCGGCGTCGGGGTCGCCCAGGTTGTAGGCGAGCGCGAATTCGTTCAGCACCGGGCCCAGGTTCGAGCGCTCGAGCACCTGGAAATTGGCGGCGGACAATTCGATTTCGCCGAAGTCCGCGATGTTGTTGGTCGTGAACTTCTGCAGGAACGTCGCGTTGTTGCTCTTGATCTCGCCGGGGATGACGACCAGCGCCGGGCCCTTCTTGTTCACGTTCGTGTACTCGACCGGCTTGTAGAGCGCCTGGTCGGCGGACGCGTTGGCCTTTTGCGACGTCGCGCTGCCGGCGGTGGGCGACGGATTGCCGAACGTCGGTTGCGCGATCGCGAGCGACGCGCCGACGAGCAGCGCCACGCCCAGCGCCATATGCGAGATTTGATTCAGGATGCGATGGCTCATTGCAGTCTCCACTATCGACATTCGATTGCGAGTTGATCCAATCCCTGGCGTGTGCCTACTTCGCCTTGCCGGTCAGTCCGGCGTTGCGGCAATAGTCGCCGTAGAGCTTCGCTACGACTTCGTCGGCGTTTTCGTTGACCAGCGTCAGCGCCATGCGCGAAACGCATCGACGCCGGCATAGGAGGCCGAGTAGGCTTCGGTGTTGGAGATGATGCGGCCGTTGCCGCCCGTCAGCGTGAAGTTCATGCTCACCGAGACCTGGTTGACCGGCATCATCGGGTTGCGCATCGCCTGCGTCGGTGATCACGCCCTTCAGCACGAAGCTTGCGCCCAGTTTCTTCGACGCGGCCAGCGCGGCGTCCGGATCGTTGCGGAAATAGGCGTCGATTTCCGCCTGCGCGATCTGCGCGCGGATTTCCTCCGGCGTGAACGTGCGCAGGCCCAGCGACCGCAGCCGGGAGTTGATCGCCTGGAAGATGCGGCCCGTAATTCTGCTGCTGCGCGACGATGACGCCGTTCGATTGCACCTCGCCGATGATGAGCATGATCTTCTTGCCCTTGAGGTCGGCGCGGCACGGCGTGGCCAAGGTCGAGCGATGCGGCTCTGGCGCGCGTCGTCTCTCGGCCTTGTCGGCGGCCTTGTCGGCTTGCTCCTGCTGCGAGAAGCTGAAGTTGGCCCTGCGCCGCCGCGGGCGCAGCGGTTAGCGGAAGCAGCAAGGCGACCAGCGCAAGCGCAGCGCCAAGATCGCCCGCGAAACCGCTCGGAGCCGGAAGGTTTGGAAATAGGAAGCATACTCGGCAAGATTATTCCATTGTCGTAGGAAAATCCACCCGAAAAGTCCGCACGGGAAGATTCGCGTCGCGGACTGTGGCAAACGTCGCAACGTTGTGAACGACAACGCTCTCCGGCGCCTTGCGACCGCTATTGGCAGCCTGTCTTTCCGCCGTCGCTGTTGAGTAGCGGAATGACCGTGCCCATCGCACCCTTGCAGGCGACGAGCGCAATGCCCGAATTGCTGCCGCGTTTGTACTCCGGCAGACTGTGCGTGGCGCCCGGGCCCAGGCTGTCCGCGCGCATTCTGCGTGGCGGCGCGGGACAGTCGAATGCGCCTCGGCGGCCGCCCTTGTAGCAATACACGACCTCGATGGCGAAGTTGCAGGTGTTGCGTGATCGCGGCATCTCCGAATTGGGATACGCGGTTTTCGGCGAAGCGGATGCAACTGTCGACGCGGCGCGGGTCGGCTTTGTCGGCGTCGGTGGGCGCGGCCGTTGCCACGCTGCTCTTCGCGGGCGGAGCAGGCGGCGGCGGTGCGGGCGCTGCGGCAGCCGCGCTGCGATGCGGGCGCGGCGCCAGTCGTCGTGCCGTTCAGCCGGTCGTTGCGCGCGGCGAGCGAGATGGCGTGCGCGCCATCGCATCCCGCGCGCCACACGGCGAAAATCGGATCGCCGTCTTCGATGGTTTCGTACGGGTCGCTGGAGCCCATCCGCCGATAGCTGCGCGAGTCGCAACGAATGACGGCAACGAAGGGCCGCTCCTCGTTCTGCTCGAGGTTGCGCGCGTACAAGCGCGCCACGAATGTGGTTGTCGCCGGATCAGTCTCGAAGTAGTCGGCATTCCAGTACCAGAGCACGTGCCGGCCCTCGGACACGACGCGGCTGCCCACGTACCGGTAGCCCAGCGGTATCGCCAGGGCGTGGTGCGTGAGCAACATGAGGCCCACGAGGACCGTCAACCGCCGGAACATCGTCATCGATCATTTGCCTGGGTGGAGAGGCAAAATATGCTCGAGTTGGACCCGGGCGTCAAAATGCGCGCCCGAATTGCGCACCTGTCGTGAATGGGCGAACCGGCTTGCTTCCGGCGCCGCGACAACGGATGATCGCGGCTTCATTGCGATTCGGGTCCCCCAATTGAACACGCCAACGCTCACTTCCATCATCTCCGCACAATGGGACGACGAAATCGTCCCGCAGCTCGTCGACTACATCCGCATTCCCGCCAAGTCGCCGCACTTCGATCCGCAATGGGCGGCGAACGGCCATATCGAACGCGTGATCCGCCTGGCGGAAGCGTGGGTGAAGCGCCAGCCGGTGCGCGGCCTCTCGGTCGAGATCGTCCGGCTGCCGGGCCGCACGCCACTTCTCTACTTCGACGTTGCCGGCACCGGCACGCGCACGGCGCTTCTTTACGGGCACCTGGACAAGCAACCGGAGATGACCGGCTGGCGCGACGGCTTCGGCCCATGGGATCCGCTGCTCGAGGATGGCAAGCTGTATGGCCGCGGCGGCGCCGACGACGGCTATGCCGTGTTCGCGGCGCTGTCCGCGATCGGCGCGTTGCAGGCGCAGGGCGTCGCGCATTCGCGCTGTGTCGGGATGATCGAGACCTGCGAGGAAAGCGGCAGCTACGATCTTCCTGCCTACCTGGAAGCGCTCGCGCCGCGAATGGGCGATGTCGACTTCGTTGTCGGTCTCGATTCCGGATGCGGCGATTACGAACGTCTGTGGGCGACGACGTCGCTGCGCGGACTGGCCGGCGGCACGCTGACGGTCGAAGTGCTGACCGAAGGCGTGCATTCGGGCGACGCCAGCGGCGTGGTGCCGTCGTCGTTTCGCATCGCGCGCTTGCTTCTCGACCGGGTGGAGGATTCGGCGACCGGCCGCCCGCTGCCGGCCGAGTTCCATGTGCCGATTCCCGCCGAACGCGCCGAACAGGCAGTCAAGGCGGCGGCCATCTTGGGCGACCTCGTCTTCCGCAAGTATCCGTTCGCCGACGGCACGCAGCCGATGGTGGCCGAGCGCGCCGAGGCGCTGCTCAACCGGACGTGGCGGCCGGCGTTGTCGGTGATCGGCGCGGACGGCCTGCCGCCGATCGCCAACGCCGGCAATGTGCTGCGACCGAAGACGTCGCTGCAATTGTCATTGCGCCTGCCGCCGCCGATCGACGCGCGCGCCGCGACCATCACGCTCAAACAATTGCTCGAGGCCGACCCGCCGCACGGCGCGACGGTGCGCTTCGACGGCGAATCCGGCGGAACGGGATGGAATGCGCCGCCGACCGAGCCGTGGCTGTCGCGTGCGATCGAGGACGCGTCCGTTCGCCATTACGGCAAGTCCGCGGCGGCGATGGGCGAGGGCGGCACGATCCCGTTCATGGCGATGCTGGGCAAGCACTTTCCGCACGCGCAATTCCTCATCACCGGCGTGCTGGGCCCCAAGTCCAACGCGCACGGACCCAACGAATTCCTGCACATCGCGTACGCCAAGAAGGTGACCGCGTGCGTGGCCGATGTCCTGGCGCGCGCATGCCGCGCGATAGCGCTATTGCGTTGCCGGTATCGAAACCAGCGGCAGCGTGCCCGCCTTGTGGCGGCGGAGGAGCAGCTTGGCGATGTCGATGTCGAACACCGGACGCGGCGGCGCCTCGATCGATGCGCGCGAGCTCGCCGTCGTCGCGCGCGGTGCCCAGCCAGCACCAGTCGCGCAGCACGTGCACGTCGGCGCGCTCGCCGTCTTCGGATCGGCTCGCGCAGCGCGGCCATGCCGGCGCAAGGCCATGGCGGAATTGCCCGCGGCTCCAGCGCAAGCGTAAGCCGCGCCGCATGGTCGTCCTGCGACTCCGCGCCCACGCACGCGCCCGCGCAGCGTTGCAGTTGGCGTGCAAAGCACGGTCCCGGCCGTTTCTCCAGTCCCAGCGCCGTCCAGCACAGCGCATGTTCCGCCGCGAGCGAACGCAGCGCCTCGCGGCGCCGCGCGCGCGACGAGAACGGGCCATAGCGCCCCGCCAATTCACTCGGTTCGATGGCGGCGGCCACGATATAGCGGGGCGGTCCGGGCGCGGCCGGGACTTCGAGCACGCCGGAGTCGGCCTTCCGGCGCAACGCATGGTTGTGCGCGGGCAGGAGTGTCTTGACCAGCTGCGATTCGCGCAGCAGCGCGCCGATTTCGCCGGCCGTGCGCTCGAATTCGATGCGGCGGATTTCCTGCGACAGCCGCAGGTCGGTCTCGCGCTGCCAGTCGCCGCAGAAATGCGCGGCGACGCGATCGCGCAGGTTGACGCTCTTGCCGACGTAGAGCGGCATCGGGTTGTCGCCGTAGAAGAGATAGACGCCCGGCGTTTCCGGCAGCGCGTCCAGCGCATCGGCCGGCAATTGCGGCGGCAGGCTGGGAATGCGCAGGATGCGCTTGACCACGGCCGCGATGGTGTCCGCGGGCACTTCGCGGTACAGCGCCTGCACGAACGCCCAGATCGCGCGCGCGTCGCCCAGCGCGCGGTGGCGGTCGGCGACGGGCAGCGCATGGCGCGCGACGATCGCGTCGAGGCCGTGGCCGTCCGCTTCCGGAAACAGCCGGCGCGACAGCTTCACCGTGCACAGCGCACGCGCCGAGAACGGCCGGCCGATGCGCGCGAATTCGTGCTTGAGGAAGCCGTGGTCGAAGCGCGCGTTGTGCGCGACGAAGACGCAGCCGTCGATGCGCGCCTCGATGGCGGAGGCAATGGACGCGAAAGTCGGGGCGCGTTCCGCACCATCGCGTCGGTGATGCCGGTCAGCGCCTGGATCACCGCCGGAATGGGCTCGCCGGGATCGACCAGCGAGCTCCATTCGCTCACCCGCGGCGGGCCGCCGTCGGGATCGGCGTCGACGCGCACGATGCCGACTTCGGTGATCCGGTCCACGGCCGCGCGCATGCCGGTCGTCTCGAGGTCGACAAAGGCAAGGGAAGGGGCAAAGAGCTGCATGGAGCCCAAGGCGGACAAAGACGAAATATTGACCGAAAGGGGTTGACTTCGAGAACGTTCGTTCGCTATTCTACGCCCATGTCGAACGATCGTTCCTACCTGACGTCGCTGCAGGACTACTACGCCCGTTATCGCGCGCTGCCATCCTACGCGTCGATCGGCGACCTGCTGGGGCTCAAGTCCAAGTCGTCGGTCGCGGCGCTGGTGGCGCGGCTCAAGCTGGCCGGGTTCCTCGATTCGACGCCCGACCGCCGGCTGGCGCCGACGCGGCGCTTCTTCGCGCGGCCGCTGGCCGAGTCGCCGGTGCGCGCCGGCCTGCCGGAGGCAGGTCGACGACGGCGATGCCGATGCGCTGACCATCGACGATTACCTGATCGAGCGGCCGTCGCAGACGGTGCTGATTCGCGTCAAGGGCGACTCGATGATGGACGCCGGCATCTTCGACGGCGACCTGGTCGTCGTCGAAAAGCGGCCGGCGGCGCAGAAGGGCGACATCGTCGTCGCCATCGTCGACAACCAGTTCACGCTGAAGCGCCTCGAGCAGGAGCAGGGACGGTTCGTGCTCAAGGCCGAGAACAAGGCCTATCCGGTCATCCGTCCGGAAGGCTCGCTGGAAATCTTCGGCGTCATGGTCGGGCTCGTGCGCAAGCTCTAGCGCAGCACACTTACGCCTCGACCGACGCGATTGCGCCCGCCGGCCTTGGCCGAGGTAGAGGTTGCGGTCGGCCATCGCGAGCATCCGCTCGTGGCCCGGCAGCGTCGTGTCGGCGCACACGCCGATCGACAGCGTCAGCGCCAATCCGGGATGGATCGCGTCCCACGCATGCCGTTCCGACGGCCACGCGCAGTTTTTCGCACACGCGCATGCGCCGCGTCGGCGTCGGTCTGCACCAGCACCAGCACGAATTCCTCGCCGCCGAACCGCGCCACCAGGTCGGTGTGGCGCACCTGCGACGCAAGCAGCTTGGCCAGCGCGCGCAACGCCGCGTCGCCCACCGCGTGCGAGAAGCGATCGTTGACCATCTTGAAGTGATCGAGGTCGGCGATGGCCACGGCCAGCGGGCGATCGTGGCGCAGCGCCAGCGCGAATTCGTCGGCCAGGCGCTGGTCGAGGCGCCGCCGGTTGGCGAGGCCCGTCAGCGCGTCCTCGAAGGTCTGCCGCTCGAGCTGGTCGAGCAGCATCGTCTTCTGCAGGTTGGCCTCGGTCAGCGAGACGTTGAGCGCGTCAAGTCGGCATTGGCGCGCGTCAGCACCGCCTGGCGCTCGCGCTGCAGCTCGGCTTCGCGCTTGGCGGCAGCGACCTGGTACTGGATCGCGAATGCGCGCAGCTTGTTGCTCGCCGACTCCGACTGCACTTCGTGCTCGAGCTCATGGAAGCGCCGGAAGTGGTGCAGCGCCTTCGCCGGGTCGCCGGTGCGCTCGTAGAACGCCGCCAGCGCCTCGTGGCATTCGTACCACGTCAGCTTGATGTTATGCGCTCGCAGATGTCGAGCGCCGCGTGCAGCCGTTCACGCGCTTCGTCGTCGCGCGCCTGCGCCGCGCACAGCCGGCCCAGGGCCAGGTGCGCATGGGCCACGCCCAGGTGCGTAGTCGATGGACTCCGGAAAGCGCCAGCGCATCGCGCAGCGTGCGCTCGGCGCCGCGACGTCGCCCAGCTTTTCGTGGACGAGCCCCAGGTTGTTGAGCGTCGCGGCACTGGCGCAGCGGCAGGCCGAGGTCGTCGAACAACTGCAGCGCCTCGTTCAGCGCGGCGAGCGCCTCTCGTAGCTGGCCGAGATTCTTGAGGTTGACGCCGATGTTGTTGAGCGTCTTGCCGCGCTCGAGCGCGTCGCGCTCGTGCGTGCACAGCGCGAGGCTCTGCCGGTAGAAGTCGAGTCCCGTGGCATGGTCGCCGGACTTCGAGTAGACGAGGCCGATCGTGCGCAGCGTCGCCGCGCGGCTCGCGGTGTTGCCGATGCGCTCGTCGATCTCGAGCGCGCGCAGCTGGTGGTCGAGCGCACGCGAAAAGTCGCCCAGCGTGTCGTGGATGAAGCTGATCGCGCGCAGCGTCTTGGCCGTGCCGAGTTCGTCGCCGGCCGACTCGAAGCCGGCGAGCGCCTTCGCGAAGAGGTCGAGCGCGGCGCCGTGGTCGAGCAGGAGTTCCGAGCAGCGTCCCTGCTGGTAGAGCGCCTCGGCGTGCGGCACCGCGGTCGGCCAGGCCGGACGCGACGTCGGCGGCCTCCAGCGCGTGGTCGAGCGCGCGGTGCGCGTCGACGGCCGAGATGCCTTCGGCGGCGGCCAGCAGCAGCGGCAGCCGCTGCGCGGGCTCGCGCGCGGACGCAAGCCGCGCCAGGATGTCGTCGACCGACGTCACGTCCGGCGCGGCGTCACGCACGCTCGACCTCGACCAGGCAGTCGTAGAACGTCGCCGCGCGGCCCATGTCGGTCAGCGCCTGCGACGTGACGGCATTGGCATTGCAGCCGTCCGGCGCGAGCTTCTGCCACCAGATGGACGGCGCGACCGCGACGCCGGGACGCGCGCGGTCGCGTGACGCGCAGCGTGGCGGTAAAGCTGCCGCGGTCGTTGCGGATGCGCACGATGTCGCCTCGCTGCCAACCCGCGCGCCGCGGCATCGACCGGATTGAAGGTCGAGCTTCGGCGTCTTTTCCTCGGCGACGAACGCCGGCAGGTTGGCGAACGACGAGTTCAGGAAATTGCGCGCCGGCGGCGAAATGAACGCGAGCGGATAGCGGCGCGCGAGCTCCGGATTGCGTCGCGGCCGATTCGCGCGGCGGCACGTGGTCGGGCAGCGGATCCGCACCCAGTCGCCTCTTGCGTCGCGCTCCAGAATTCGCACTTGCCCGACGGCGTGGGGAAATTGCCCTGCGCGAACGGCGCATAGGTCTGCGGCACGCGCCAGCCGCCGCCAGCCGTCGCGCTTCAGTGACTCCCAGTCGAGACCCGCGGCGCGCGGATCGGCGCGCCGCCACGCCTGCCGCGCGAGGTCGTCGTCGCTGTCGCGAAAGCACGGCTCCGTGAAGCCCATCCGTGCGGCCAAGGCGCCGGAACACCTCGGTGTTGGGCAGCGCTTCGCCCAGCGGCGCGATGGCCGGATTGTTGGCCAGCGCGTACAGGTGGCCATACGAGGCGTGCACGTCGGTCTGCTCGAGCTGCGTCGTCGCCGGCAGCAGGATGTCGGCGAAGTCCGCGGTGTCGGTCTGGAAGATTTCGTGGACGACGACGAAGAGGTCGTCGCGCGCGAAGCCGCGGCGCACCTTCGACGACTCGGGCGCGACCGCGACCGGATTCGAGTTGTAGACGTAGATCGCGCGCACCGGCGGATCGCGCGCGTCGAGCAGCGCGTCGCCGATGGCCGACATGTTGATCGTGCGCGGCGTGCCGCGGATCAGGTCGGGCCGCTCCAGCGCGTCGTGGTCGACCGGAAAGGTTCCCGACGACGACAGCAGCGCGCCGCCGGCCGGATCGCGCCATGCGCCGATCAGCGCCGGCAGGCACGCGATGGCGCGCACCGCGTTGCCGCCGCCGTGCGACGCGCTGCATGCCGTAGTTCACGCGGATGGCGGCAGGCTTGATCGTGCCGTAGTCGCGCGCGAGCGCCACGACCTGCTCGGCCGCAATGCCGCAGACCTGCGCGACGCGCTCCGGCGTCCACTGCGCCGCACGCGCGGCCAGTGCGTCGAAGCCGACGGTGTAGCGGTCGATGTAGTCGCGGTCGACCAGGTCTTCCGCGATCAGCACGTGCATGAGGCCCAGCGCCAGCGCGCCGTCGGTGCCCGGCAGCAGCGCGATGTGCTCGTGGCACTTCTCGGCGGTGGCGCTGCGATAGGGATCGATGGCGATGAGCTTGGCGCCGCGGCGCTTGGCTTCCTGCGCGCGCGTCCAGAAGTGCAGGTTGGACGTCACCGGGTTGCTGCCCCAGATGACGATCAGCCTGCTGTGCTCGAATTGCTCGACGTCCATGCCGACGGACGCGCCGATGACGGCCGCCCAGCCCGCCTTGCCGGCCGACGCGCAGATCGTGCGGTCGAGCAGCGACGCGCCGAGCCGATGGAAGAAGCGGCGGTCCATCGACGACGACTGCAGCAGCCCCATCGTCCCGGCGTAGCTGTACGGAACGATCGCCTGCGGCCCGTCCGGCGACGATTGCGCGATTTCGCGCGAAACGCGCGGCGATCGTCGCCAGCGCCTCGTCCCAGGCGATGCGCGCGAAGCGGCCTTCGCCCTTGCGGCCGACGCGCTTCATCGGGTGCAGCACGCGCTGGTCCGAGTAGGTGCGATCGAGGTAGCGCGCGACCTTGGTGCACAGGACACCGGCCGTGGCCGGATGATCCGGCGCGCCGCGCACCTCGACGGCGCGGCCGTTCTCGACCGTGGTCAGCAGCGCGCAGGTGTCCGGGCAATCGTGCGGGCAGGCGCCGCGTACGATATGCGTTCCGTTGCGTAGAGTTGGATCGAGCGGCACCAGGAATGCGAACTGAGGTTTGCATCAATTTGAACGACTTCCATTCTACTGGACTCCACGGGCCGGCACGAAGCCGAATATTCCGGACCAATGAAATTGCCAAGCGGCGACATCCCCCAAGTGGTCCTTGCCGACGGCACGCGCGTGCCTGCGCTCGGGCTCGGCACGTGGAAGATGGGGGAGCGCGCCGGGTCTGCGGCGCGCGAAGTCGCGGCGCTGCAGCGCGGTCTCGATCTCGGCATGACGCTCATCGATACCGCCGAGATGTATGGCGACGGCGGTGCCGAGGAAATCGTCGCCCGGGCGATCGCCGGCCGGCGCGACGAGGCGTTCATCGTCACCAAGGTCTATCCGCAGAACGCGGGGACGCGCAGCATGCCGGCCGCCTGCGAGCGCAGCCTGCGCCGCCTGGGTGTCGACTGCTCTCGACTTGTACCTGCTGCACTGGCGCGGCCGCATTCCGCTCGCCGAGACGGTCGATGCGTTCGAGCGGCTGCGCGCGGCCGGCAAGATCCTGCGCTGGGGCGTGTCCAATTTCGACGTCGCCGACATGGAGGAACTGCTTCGCATTGCCCGCGGGGCGGCATTGCACGGTCAATCAGGTACTGTACAACCTCGTCGGAACGCGGCATCGAATGGCGATTGCTCGATTGGTGCCGCGAACGGCAGATTGCCGTCATGGCCTATTCGCCGGTCGCGCAGGGCAAGTTGCTGACCCACCGCAAGCTCGCCGCCATCGCTCGCGAAGCCGAGCTCACTCCGGCGCAGCTGGCGCTGGCCTGGGTCCTTGCGCGGCCGCAGGTTATCGCGATTCCGCAGTCGTCGAACCTCGGGCACATCGACGAAATCCGCGGCGCGGCCGCGATCCGGCTGGAACCGCCGTCCTGGCGGCGCTCGACGCTGCGTTTCCGCCGCCGCACCGCGACACGCCGCTGTCCGTGATCTGACCTCGCGGTGCCGCGCTGCGGCGGCCGTTTCTACCGCTCGTCCGGACGCTTTGGCACCTGCCGCCTTTCCCCGGCGGGAAGGAAAATATCCGTTACATTTCATGGCCTTGAAAAGATGACCCGAACCAGGTCCCGCGGGTTGGCACGCTTGCTGCTTTTAGTCGGTCATCCGGTGGAGCAATACCGCCGAATCCAGACAGGAGAAGCACCGTGAACTACACACATTATGACTACCTCGACCTGGCGCCCGGCGCGAGTTCCGCCCGGATCGAGGCCGCGTATGCCGCGGTGCTGGAGCGTTTCCAATATGGCGCGACCGAGGCCGGCCAGGATCTCTCCGGCCTGGTGCGGATGATCCACGCCGCCTACGAAGTTCTGTCCCGTCCCGAGGTGCGCCGGAGCTACGACGAAAAGCTTGCGCAGGAAGCCGCGCTGGCGGACGCCGAACTGAAAGCGACGCTCGATGCACTGCCGACGGCACCGTCGCGTCGCGTGCAGGATGTGCCCGAACCATTGCGCGAAGCCTTCCGGGCAATGGCAGCCTGACCATGTCGAGCCAATTCACCCGTTACGGCCGCCGGGAAGTAATACTTCCAGACTGCAAACAGCGATGCGGTCGGCGGCCGTAATCCTGTCGCAACACCGGCGGTCGCGGCGATCGACGCCCCAGCGGTTCGAACGCGCGCTGCCGCGGCGCGTGCAGTTGCGCCGCAACGCGCGACGCGACACGGGCAACGATTGCCGTGGAGATGCACGCGCCTTGTCCCGGACCAATACGGCCAAGGCGCGCGCAGTGCGGCCCCGATTTCGTCCCGAAGTTCTCGTTCCGCGCGGCTACCTGCCGCTCGTCGTTCACTAGGACGATCGTGTCCCCCAATTCATTGTCGCGACGCGGTTCGTCGTGCCTCATCGCTCGGCCATTCGTCCAATGGGCGGTCGCGGTGATCTGTCTTGGAATAGCGTCATCGCTTGCCGCCAACTGCATTGCGATCGGCGCTTCGCTGGCAAAGATATTGCATTAGCTCTGGCGCACAACGATCAATCGCGGCGCCGCCAATACGCGGCACTCAACCGACGGAGACAGCATCGTGGAGAAATGTCAGCAGTGCCAGTTCTATGACCGGCAAAACGTCAAGCCGAACGATGGCAAGGTGACGCAGTGGGGACAGTGCCGGCGCGCCTCGCCGATGCTGCATCCGATAAACGCCAAGTCGTACATGATCGAAGGCGTCTGGCCGCACGTGCGTGACGACGACTGGTGCGGCGAATGGAAAATGGCCACGCGGCGCGTGGACACGCGCATCACCGAGGTGAGCACCGGTCCTCTGGTACCCGGACACGGCGCGCCCGCGCCGTCGCCGATGATGCCGTCGATGCCGCCCCGGCCATCCCCGATTTCCGCCCCCACGTCCATCGGCGGCAGCCAGTCGAAGATGCCCTTGCCTGGTGTCGCCATGGCAGCGTCCGGCCGCGGCGACTGAATTTTTCGATATCAGCGCAACCACGGAGCCAACGAGCAACAGCTCACTTCCATAAGCGCAGATCGGCGTGCTGCGGCGTCGCAGCCTGCCACGGGTTGGCCCCTCCCGGCCCGTTGCAGTCCGTGCCTCGCAGCACACCGATCTGCGTTCGACGGGAAACCTGCTACAGTTTCAAGCGTTGGTGCCGCGCACCCTCGGGCGCGGCACATTTCCGCCGTCCGCTCCCATGATCGCTTCCGACCTCGCCGAGGCACTTGGCGCCGGCGCTACACTCGTCACGCCGAACAACCGGCTCGCGCGAACGTTGGTCGCGCGCCACGATGCCGCCATGGTGCGCGCCGGACGCCGGGCGTGGAACGCGGCGCGTGCGCTGCCCTGGTCCGCTTGGCTTGGTACGCTGTTTCGCGAAGCCGCCGACGCGCAGGCCATCGTTCCTGCGCTGCGGCTGCTGGCACCGGTCGAGTCCCAATTCCTGTGGCATCGCCTGGTCACCGCCGAGGCCAAGTCGCGCGCGCCGCTGCTCGATCCGCAAGGCGCGGCGTTGCTCGCCGCCGACGCGTGGGCGCTCGTGCATGCGTGGGGCGCTGGCGGCGAGAGCTGGCGCGCATGGCAGGGCACGGCGGCCGATTCCGATCCTGCCCTGTTCGCCGGCTGGGCCGGACAATATCGGCGTGAACTCGATCGGCTGGGCGCGACGGACCTGTCGATGGTGTCGGACATCCTGGCACGCGTCGCGCATTCCGTGGCCGAATGGCGGGGACGCGACGTCGTGCTGGCGGGATTCATCGAGGTCGCACCGCAGCAGCAGCGGTTGCTCGATGCGTTGGCAGCGGCGGGCATGTCCGTTCGATTGGTACCGTCGGTGGCGGGAAACGCGGCGCCGAAGCGATTCAGCGCGGCAACGTCTCGCGATGAGGTGCGCGCGGCGCTCGTCTGGGCGCGCCGGCAGGCCGAAGCGGCGCCCGAGAGCAACATTTGTATCGCGATCGAGGACCTCGCCCGGCGCCGCGAAGAGGTGCGCGCACTGGCCGAGGACGTGCTGTGTCCGGCGTTGCAGCTTCCGGGTCGAGCTTCGGCGCCGCGACCGTACAACCTGTCGCTTGGGACACCCCTGGCCGACACGCCGATCATCAATGCCGCGCTCGCGCTGATGGCGCTTGAGCAGGGACCGCTCGGGCGCGCAACGGCGGCAGCGCTGTTGCGCTCGCCGTATCTTCCGGGGCCGTGGCAGGCGCGCGCGCCCTGCGAATTCCAGTGGCTCGACGAGGGCCGCTCGCGGGTGCATTGGGACGATGCGCTCGCCAGTCTCGTGCGATTCGACGGTGCGCTGGCGGCACGCTGGCGAAGCGCGCGTGATGGCCGGCGCCTTGCTGCGCTGCAGTCGCCGCGGCAGTGGACCCGGCATTGGCGCGAATTTCTCGACCGATGCGGCTGGCCAGGAAGCGAATCGCCGACGGCCCCGGAATTCGCGGCGCGCAACGCGTGGGAAGAGTTGCTCGAGGAATTCGCACGGATCGGCACGCTTGACACGCGAATGGCCGGCGCGGCCGCGCTGGCGCAGATCCGCAATCTAGCCGGCGGCGCCATTTTCCAGCCGAAGACGCCGCCCGCGCGGGTCTCGATCGTAGGCATCCTCGAAGCCGCCGGGCTTCCATTCGATGCGCTGTGGGTGGCGGGATTGTCGGCGCAGCGCTGGCCGCCGGCCCCGCAACCCAACGCGTTCCTGCCGATGGCATGGCAGCGCGATCGCAATGTTCCGCGATCGAGCGCGGCGCGGGAGTTGACGTACGCGCGCGCGGTCACGGACATGCTGATGCAGGGCGCGCCCCGCGTCGTGTTGAGCCATCCTGTGACGGCGGACGGGGAGCCTTGCGCGGCTTCGGCACTGATCGTGGCGCAGGCGCCGATTCTCGACGAAGACCTCACCAGCCCGGACAGCGGCGACGTCATTGCGAACGCGCGGCGTTGCGAGTCCATTGCTGACGAGCGCGCTACCCCGTTCGCCGCAGGGCCGGTACGTGGCGGCGCAGGCATCATCGCCGCACAAAGCGATTGTCCGTTTCGCGCAACAGCACGCTACCGGATGCGCGTCGAGCCGTGGCCGGATGCGGCGGAGGGATTGAACGCCCGCGAGCGCGGCCAGCTCGTTCACGCCACGATGGCGGCGTTCTGGCGCGACTTAGGCTCGCACGAGGCGCTGCAGGCAACCGATGCCGCAGCGACAACGTCCCGCATCGACAGTGCGGTGAACAGTGCGAGACTTGCGCTCACGCCGGCGCGGTGGCGCCTGTTGCCGGCCGCGCTGGCTGCCGCCGAGACGGCGCGCATCGCCGGCATCGCCGCGCATTGGATCGAAAACTACGAGCGGCCGCGTCCAGACTTTGTCGTCACGAATGTCGAGTGGTCGTTGCCGTTGGACATCGCCGGCCTGACGCTGACGCTCAAGCTCGACCGTGTCGACAGGATGGATCACGGCGGCCACGCGATCATCGATTACAAGACCGGCCTCGTCGACAAGCCCTACGCATGGTTTGCGGAGCGTCCGCGCGCGCCGCAACTGGGCGTGTACGCGCTCGCGCTCGAACGTGCATCGCCGCCAGTCGAGGTGCGCGCCGTCGCCTACGCAAAACTCAAGGTGGGCGAAATCGCGCCGGTCGGCCTTGTCGCCGACGAAGCGCTGTGGCCTGAGCTGACCGCCGTTGCCAGCTTGCGCGAGCCCAACACGTGGCCGGGCGTCGAGCAGCGATGGCAAACGCAGCTGACGAATCTTGCCGTCGAGCTGCGCGACGGTGTGGCCACGGTGACGCCGCGAGACAACGGTGCTCCGTGTCGCACCTGCGGCCTGCAGCCGCTGTGCCGGATCGAAGCCGCAGGACTGCACACGCTCGCTGTCGACGATGACTGACGCCGACGAATTGCTGGCGCGCGACATTGCGCATCGCGCGCTGGCGCTCGACGTCCGTCAATCGTTCCTCGTCCAGTCGCCGGCGGGGTCCGGCAAGACCGAACTCCTCATCCAGCGCTATCTGGCGCTGCTCTCCATCGTCGAACGCCCGGAGCAGGTGCTTGCGATGACGTTCACCCGCAAGGCCGCGGCCGAGATGCGCGAACGTATCGTCGCGGCGCTGCGCGCGGCGGCAGAACCGCCTCTGCCGGCACAGTCGCCGCCGGTTGCCTCGGACCATCACGCAAAGACGCGCGCGCTCGCCGCAGCCGCGCTGGCGCGTGATCGTGCGCATGCGTGGGACCTGGTCGCGCACCCGGCACGGCTCTCGGTCTACACGATCGATGCTTTTTGCGCATCCATCGTGCGCCAAGCGCCGCTGGCGGCGGGCTTGGGATCGCTGCCACGCTTCGAAGAACACGCCGAGCCGCTGTACCGGCGGGCCGCGCACGAAGCCCTTGCTGCAGCGTCGGCCGACGACGCGCAGTGGCGCGCGCTGCTCGCTCATCTCGACAACGACGCCGAGCGCGTGGTGGCACTGCTCGCATCGATGCTGGGCAAGCGCGACCAATGGCTGCGCCATTTGGGCGTCGCGCCGCCCGATGCGTTGCGCGGGCATCTCGAGCTCGCATTGCAACGCGAGATCGCCGGCGAGTTGGATGAGGTGCGACGAATGTTCACGCCCGACGTGCTCGGCCCGCTCGCGCGCTGCGCCGCCTATGCCGCCGATAACCTGGCCCGGGAGGGCGGCGACACGGCACTTGCGGCGGCCCTTGTCCGTTGCGTCGCGAGTGGGGGCGTCCCGCCGGCGAACTGGCAGCAACAGGACGACTGGCGCACGCTAGCAAATTGGCTACTGGTAAAGGATGACAGCAGATTCAGGAAAGCGATCAATGCCAAGGAGGGCGTTCCGGCGATCGGATCGGGCGCTGGCGCCAAAGGGCGAGCGGCGCATAGGGACGAAGTGAGGGAACTGCTGCGAACGCTCGACGCGCAGGAAGGATTGGCCAATGCGCTGCACATCGCGCGCAGCCTGCCGCCTCCCGTCTACGCAGAAGGGGCATGGGCGATCGTCGCCGCATTGCTGGCCGTGTTACCGCGAGCCGCGGCGGAGCTCTCGCTGGTGTTTGCGGAGGAGGGCGTCGTCGACTTCGTCCAACTGACGCTGGCGGCGCTGCGTGCGCTCGGCACGGCTGATGCTCCCACCGACCTGCTGCTGCGCCTCGACGCACGCCACGACCACCTGCTCGTCGACGAATTTCAGGACACGTCCGATGTCCAATACGAGCTGCTGGCGAGTCTCACGGCCGGCTGGACCGACGGCGATGGGCGCACGCTTTTCGCCGTCGGCGATCCGATGCAATCGATCTACCGCTTTCGCGATGCCGAAGTGCGGCTTTTCCTCGATGCGCAGTCGAATTCGCGCATCGGCAACGTCGCCGTGCGTGTCGTCGATCTCACCCGCAACTTTCGATCGCAGGAAGCGGTGGTGCAGTGGGTCAACGCCGTATTTCCGGAAGTCCTGGCACCGCGCAGCAATCCGTGGCGCGGAGCGGTTTCGTTCGCGCCAGCGTTGGCAACGCGTGCGCTCATTCCGGACGTGCACCCCACAATCGACCTGGTGGACACGGTCGAGGATGAGGCCGATTGCGTCGTCCGGCGCGTTGCAGCAGCGCTAGCGGCCAATGCATCGGAGATCGCGATTCTGGTGCGCGCGCGTTCAGCGCTCGACCGAATCCTGCCGAAACTGCGGGCGGCGCGCATTCCATTCGCGGCCGTCGAGCTCGACGCGCTGGGCACGCGGCAGTCGATGCTCGACCTCACGTCTCTCGCCCACGCACTGCTGCAGCCGGCAGACCGCCTGGCGGCGCTTTCGGTGTTGCGCGCCCCATGGTGCGGTCTCGTGCTGTCCGACCTCCTGGCCGTGTCGGCGCACGTCGCGCCGGGCCTGCACGACATCTTGCTCCGGCATCACGAGATCGCGGGAATCAGCGACGACGGCCACGCGCGGCTCGATCACGTCGCCGCGGCGTTGCTGCCGGCCTTCGCCGAGCGCGGACGCGTGTCGTTCAGCGAATGCGTTCGCGGCGCCTGGCTGGCGCTGGGAGGTCCGGCGACCGCCGACGAGGAGATCGACCTCGACGCCGCGACGCGGTTCTTCGCGCTGCTGGCCGCGCACGAAACGGGCGGCGACCTGCGCGACTGGAACCGGATGCTCGAATCGCTTGCCGTCATGTATCCGACGCCGGCGACCGGAAACGCAGCGCGCGTGCAGGTTATGACGCTGCACCACGCGAAGGGTCTGGAATTCGACACGGTGATCCTTCCCGGCTTGGCGCGGGGTCCAAAGGGAAGCGACAGCGAGCTTCTGCGGTGGCGCACGCGGCCGGGCGGTCTGTTGCTGGCGCCCATCAAGGCGCGCGGTGGCGACAAGGATCCGATCTACGACTACCTCGAACTGCTGGCGGCGGCGGAAGCCGATCACGAGCTCGGCCGGTTGCTCTATGTCGGTGCGACGCGTGCGCGAACGCAGCTGCACTTGATCGCGACAGCCGAGAAGGGCGAAGGCGCGGAGCCGGGCACGATGACCTGGAAGGCACCGCAAAGGAACGCGGCGCTGGCCAAATTGTGGCCCGCGCTGGAGGTTTCGCCGCCACTCGCCACGCCGCACGCGACCGCGAATGCTCCGCTTGGTGCTCCGCCGCCGCTCGTGCGATTTCCAGCCGGAATTGCGCTTCCCGAACTCGCCGGCGCCGTCCCGATCCCGACAGGAACGCCCGTCGATGCAGGTGAAGCGTTGATTCCCTTCGAATGGGCGCACGCCACCGCGGCCGCCATCGGTACAGTCACGCATCGTCTGCTGGCGCAACTCGCGCGCGAAGGGATCGCGCACTGGAACGGCGAGCGCGTTGCCGCGCTGCATTCGCGCATAGCGATGGAACTGCAAAGCGAGGGCGTCGACGACGACCAATTGTCGCGCGCCGCCGCCGACGTCGACCGTGCGTTGCGCAACGTGCTCGCCGATCCGCGCGGTCGCTGGCTCTTCGATCCCGCACACGCGGATCCGGTCAGCGAATGGGCGCTGGCAGGCGTGGACGATGGCGCCATTGCGCACGTTTCGCTGGACAGGACGTTCGTGGCCGACGGCGTGCGCTGGATCGTCGATTTCAAGACCGGGCGCCACGAAGGCGGCGACCCGGCGGCATTTCTTGCGCGCGAAGAGGACCGCTATCGCGCGCAACTCGAACGCTACGCGCGCATCGTCCGCGCGCTGGACCCGCGCCCGATTCGGCTCGCGCTCTACTATCCACTGGTCGAGGCCGGATGGCGCGAATGGCCCTTTGCCGAGCCGCCGTAGAAAACTGATATAATTCAAGCTTCTGGCGCACCTTGTCGCAGTGCATCAGCGGTTGCCGCTGGTGCGGTTTCCTGCGCTACGCCCCAAACATGCGGATATATCGCGGACTTCCGGCACGCGCGGATGGTCCGGTCGCGTTGACGATCGGCAATTTCGACGGTGTCCATCGCGGCCATCAGGCGATGCTCGCGCGGCTCATCGAGGCCGCCGAAGACCTGCGCCTGCCGCCGGCCGTACTCACGTTCGATCCGCATCCGCGCGAATTTTTCGCGCAAGGACGCCGCGCCGCCGCGACTGTCGAAGCTTGCGCCAGAAGCTCGACCTGTTCCGCGCATTCGGCGTCGCCAGGACCATCGTCGCGCGCTTCGACCACCGGCTGGCGGCGATGACGCCGGAAGCGTTCATCGACGACGTGCTGGTGCGGCGGCTCGACGCGCGCTGGGTGCTGGTCGGCGACGACTTCCGGTTTCGGGAAGGGGCGCGCCGGCGACCTCGCCGCGCTGCGCGCGCACGCGCGACGTTCAGCGTCGAGGGCATGCGCACGGTGGCGGTGAACACGCAGCGCGCGTCGTCGACCGCGGTGCGCGAGGCGCTGGCCGCGGGCGATCTCGCGACGCGCCGCGGCACTGCTCGGCCGGCCGTATGCGATCAGCGGCCGTGTGGCGCACGGCGACAAGCTCGGCCGCAGCCTGGGCTTTCCGACGGCGAACATTCCGCTGCGGCACCGCCCCGCGCTGTCGGGCATCTTTGCGGTGCGCGTGCACGGACTGGGCGCGGCGCCGCGTGCCGGCGTCGCCAGCATCGGCGTGCGCCCGACGGTCAAGCAGGACGCCAAGCCGCTGCTCGAAGTGTTCCTGTTCGACTTCGACGAGACGATCTACGGCCGCCGCGTGACCGTCGAGTTCCTGCACAAGCTGCGCGACGAGGAGAAGTACGACACGCTCGACGCGCTGACCCGCCAGATTCGCGCCGATGTCGCGCAGGCGCGGGACTATTTCGCGCGCGTGGCATGATGACGTGCCTTTCCACCGTTGTTTCCAAGCCCTGACCCTGATGCCTGACGACCTAAAGACCGACTACAAATCGACGCTGAACCTGCCGGACACCCCGTTCCCGATGCGCGGCGACCTGGCCAAGCGCGAGCCGAAGTGGGTGAAGGACTGGCAGGAGCGCAAGGTGTACGAGGCGATCCGCGCCGCGTCGCAGGGCCGTCCGCGCTTCGTCCTGCACGACGGTCCGCCGTACGCCAACGGCGACATCCACATCGGCCATGCGGTCAACAAGATCCTCAAGGACATCGTCGTCAAGAGCAAGCAGCTGGCCGGCTTCGACGCGCCCTACGTGCCCGGGCTGGGACTGCCACGGCATGCCGATCGAGGTGCAGATCGAGAAGTCGTACGGCAAGCATTTGTCGACGGCGGAAACGCAGCGGCTCGCGCGCGCCTACGCCACCGAACAGATCGCGAAGCAGAAGGAAGGCTTCAAGCGGCTTGGGTGTGCTGGGCGACTGGGAACATCCGTACACGACGATGGCGTTCAAGAACGAAGCCGACGAGATCCGCACGCTCGGCAGGATCCTCGAGAAGGGCTATCTGTACCGCGGCCTGAAGCCCGTCAACTGGTGCTTCGACTGCCAGAGCGCGCTGGCCGAGGCCGAAGTCGAATACGAGGACCGCGTCGACATCGCGATCGACGTCGGCTTCAAGCTCGACCGGCCGAGCAGGCCGAAGCTCGCGAAGGCGTTCGGGCTTGCGCAGCTTGCCCGATGGACCGGTCTTCGCGGTGATCTGGACGACGACGCCCTGGACGATTCCGGCCAACCAGGCGCTGACGGTGCATCCGGACTTCACGTACGCGCTGGTCGCCACCGCCAAGGGCAACCTCATCGTCGCGCAGGACCTGGTCGACGCGTGCCTCAAGCGCTACCAGCTCGACGGCACGCGTCGTCGCGACCGCGAAGGGCGCCGCTTCGATCTCGTCCGGTTCCGCCATCCGTTCTACGACCGCGCGTCGCCCGATCTATCTTGGCGAGTTCGTCACGCTGGAGCAGGGCACGGGCATCGTCCACTCGTCGCCGGCCTACGGCATCGACGATTTCCAGTCCTGCCGCCGCTACGGCATGAAGGACGACGACATCATCAATCCGGTGCAGGGCGACGGCCGCTATGCCGGCAGCCTGCCGTTCTTCGGCGGCGAGAAGATCTGGGAGGCCAATCCGCAGATCGTCGACAAGCTGCGCGACGTCGGCGCGCTGTTCCACGCGACCAAGTTCACGCACAGCTACATGCATTGCTGGCGGCACAAGACGCCGATCATCTACCGCGCGACGACGCAATGGTTCGCCGGCATGGACGACGTGCCGGGCTGGCACGGGCACAAGCCGGCGGAGTCGCTGCGCGCGACCGCGCTGCGCGGCATCGACGCCACGCAGTTCTATCCGGCGTGGGGCAAGGCGCGCCTGTACGGGATGATCGCCAATCGCCCCGACTGGACGCTGTCGCGGCAGCGGCAGTGGGGCGTGCCGCTGCCGTTCTTCGTCGACAAGGAGACCGACGAGTTGCATCCGGACACGATGGCGCTGCTCGAACTCGCGGCGCGTCAAGGTGGAGCAGGGCGGCCTCGAGACCTGGTTCGAGGCGACGCACGAGGATTTCGGCGTCGACCCGACGAAATACCGCAAGCTGACCGACACGCTCGACGTGTGGTTCGACTCCGGCTGCAGCTTCCAGACCGTGATGGGCGGCCCGGACGGCCGCGCGACGGCGCATGGGCTCGCATCCGGACGACACGGCTTTCCGGCCGACCTCTATCTCGAAGGCTCCGACCAGCATCGCGGCTGGTTCCACTCGTCGCTGCTGATCTCCAGCATGGTCAACGGCGTGCCGCCGTACAAGGCGCTGCTCACGCACGGCTTCGCCGTCGACGGCGACGGCCGGAAGATGTCGAAGTCGAAGGGCAACGTCGTCTCGCCGCTGAAGGTCGCCGAGTCGCTCGGCGCGGAGATCCTGCGCCTGTGGGTCGCGGCCACCGACTATTCGGGCGAGCTCACGATCTCCGACGAGATCCTGAAGCGCGTGGTCGAAAGCTACCGCCGCATCCGCAACACGCTGCGCTTCCTGATGGCCAACACGGCCGACTTCGACGCGGCGACGCGATGCGGTTCCCGTCGCGCAATTGCTGGAAATCGACCGCTTCGCACTGGCGCAGGCGTAGGCGCTGGCCACGGCTGTCGCGGCCGATTACGCGCGCTACGAATTCCATCTGGTCGTGCAGCGGCTGCAGACGTACTGCTCGGAAGACCTGGGCGGCTTCTACCTGGACGTGCTGAAGGACCGCCTGTACACGACGGCCGCCGACAGCATCGCGCGCCGCTCGGCGCAGACCGCGCTGGCGCTCATTCGCGACATGCTGCTCAAGCTGATGGCGCCGATCCTGTCGTTCACCGCGGAGGAGGCGTGGCGACTCGTCCACGCCGAGGATCCGACGATCTTCGTGCGCACGTGGCCGACGGCGTGGTGCAGGAGGACGCGGACGCCGCGCGCTGGTCGCGAAGTGGCAAGCGGATCCTTGCCGTGCGCGCGGTCGTCCAGAAGGAACTGGAGGCGGTGCGCCAATCCGGCGCGATCGGCTCGTCGCTGCAGGCGGAGGTCGCGATCACCGCGCCCACGCCGATTACGAAGCGCTCGCGGCACTGGGCGACGACCTGCGCTTCGTGACGATCACGTCGGCAGCCACCGTGACGCTGGGCGACGCGTTGGCGATCCGTGTCGCGCCGAGCGCGCACGCCGAAGTGCGAGCGCTGCTGGCATTGGCGCGCCGATGTGGGCGCCGACCCGCGCATCCGACGCTGTGCGGGCGCTGCGTGGCCAATCTGTTCGGCGCCGGCGAACCGCGCCGGTTCGCTTAAGGTCGAAGCGACTTGACGACGACATCGGCCCGACACGACGGCGGATTGCGCTGGCTGCTGGCTCGCGGTCGCGGTGATCGCCGCCGACCGGCTGACCAAGCTCGTCGTCGTCGCGTCGTTCGCGCGGGGCGAGGAGATAGCCCGTCACCGGCTTCATGAGCCTGGTGCTTGCCTACAATTCCGGCGCGGCCTTCAGCTTCCTGGCCGGCGCGGCCGGGTGGCAGCGCTGGTTCTTCACGGCCATCGCCATCGTCGCAAGCGTGTTCCTCGTCTGGATGCTGAAGCGCGGCGGCAGCCGCCTGCTGTGCGCGGGCCTGGCGCTGATCCTGGGCGGCGCGCTCGGCAACCTCTGGGATCGCATCGCGATCGGCAAGGTCGTCGACTTCCTGCTGTTCCACTACGGCGGATGGTCGTGGCCGGCGTTCAACGTCGCCGACAGCGCGATCACCGTCGGCGCGGCGTTGCTCATCGTCGACAGCTTCCGGCCACGCGCAACGTGGACGCGCCCGCGCGGCAGCCAAGGATCGCCGATGATGGACGTCATTCTCGCCAATCCCCGCGGCTTCTGCGCCGGCGTCGACCGCGCCATCGCCATCGTCGAGCGTGCGCTCGAGCAGTACGGCGCGCCGATCTACGTGCGCCACGAGGTCGTCCACAACAAGTTCGTCGTCGACGACCTGAAGCAGAAGGGCGCGGTGTTCGTCGACGAACTGGACGAGGTTCCGACGGGCGCGACGGTCGTGTTCTCCGCGCACGGTGTGTCGCAGGCGGTGCGCGCGGAAGCGGAGGCGCGCGGACTCAACGTGTTCGACGCGACGTGCCCGCTGGTCACCAAGGTCCACGTCGAGGTCGCCAAGATGCGCGCGCAGGGCCGCGAAATCGTCATGATCGGCCACGCGGGCCACCCCGAGGTCGACGGCACGATGGGCCAGGCGCACGGGCGGAATCTACCTGGTCGAATCGGTCGAGGACGTCGCCCGCCTCGACGTGCGCGATCCCGAGCATGCTCGCCTACGTCACGCAGACCACGCTGTCGATCGACGACGCGGCGGCGGTCGTCGACGCGCTCAAGGCGCGCTTCCCCGGACATCGTCGGTCCGAAGAAGGACGACATCTGCTACGCGACGCAGAACCGCCAGGACGCGGTGAAGGTGATGGTGCCGAAGGTGGATACGGTGATCGTCGTCGGCAGCCCCAACAGCTCGAATTCGAACCGGCTGCGCGAAGTGGCGGCCAATCGCGGCGTGCCCGCCTACATGATCGACCACGCCGACGAACTGCAGCCGGAATGGGTCGGCCGGCAAGCGGCGCGTCGGCGTCACGGCCGGCGCGTCGGCGCCGGAGGTGCTGGTGCGGCGACGTGATCGCGCGCCTGAAGGAATTGGGCGCGCTCGGCGTCACCGAGTTGTCCGGCGTCGTCGAGAACGTGACGTTTCCGCTGCCCAAGGGCCTGGCCGGAAGCGCGACGCGAAGGCTCCGGAAGTCGGTCCGCGCGCAATGAGCTTAGGACCGCGCAATCGCGGCGATCGCTACGCTGGGCGCCGCGTTCGGCGCGAAACCACAGGAGCAGCGCCACGAACGTCGCCGCCGCGAGCGCGGCGGCCATGCATCGCCACCATCGCATGCCGGCCGGATTCGCTGAATGCGCGCGTCAGCGCTTCCGCGAAATAGAACGGCAGCGAGCAGCGCCAGCCATTGGCGCGGCCTGCGTTCGCCGCGCGCGACGCCCGGGAAACAGCACCGCCAGCGGTACCGCCTTCAGCGCGAGCCAGGCGCCGCCGGCGGCAGCGGCGCCAGCACAGTTTCCCACAGCAGTTCGAGCAGCGCCAGCGCGGCCAGCCCGGCGATCGTGCGCGCGCGCGTGGGCGACGGTCACGGCCGGGTCGCGGCCCGGTGCCGGTCATCCGACCGCGACGAATTCGTACAGTTCGAACCCGGGACCCTGTTCGACCAGCTTGGTCAGCACGGCGAAGCCGGTCTCGTTGCCGCGCTTCAGCGTGATCGCCTGTTCGAGCGCGAACGCGCCCGCCGGTACCAGGATCTGCGGCGGCGCGGGCTTCGGGTCCGGTGCTCTTGTCCTCCGGGAACACGACGACCGGCGTGACCGAACTTGCCGCGCCGTCTTCCATCGCGGCCGCGGCAGCCTCGGGACTGTCGGACAGCAAGTTCGCAGCCGAATTCGAGGCCGCTGCCGTTGAAGGTGTTGCGAAACCAGCGGACCATCGCGACCTGCAGGCCGCCGCGGCCTTCGATGCGCAGCGCGATCAGTTCGCCGATGCGCAGCGCCGCCGGGGCCGAATCGGTCTGGCGCAGCGCGTAGCCGGCCGGCGTGTGGTTGATCACCTGGCAGTTGGCCATCGGCGGCAGGCCGGCCGGCGGATTGGGAATGCCCGCATGCACGCCGCGGCTGTACTGCCAGACGCCGTTCAAGCCCGAGCACATGACGACGCGCGCGCGCGACGGCAGCCGGTTGAACTGCCGCGCCGGCGGAATCGCCCATTGCCGCAGCAGGCGCTTCAGCGAGGCCGATGTACTGCAGCCGCGCCATCGGATCGCGGCCGATGCCGGCGGGCGTGTCGCCACCGGCCTCGAGCGCGCGCAACTGCTCCTGGATCTGGAACGCCAGGTCGAAGGTCAGCAGGAACAGCTTGCTGCCGTCGATCGAGCCGCCCTTGTTGGCCGAGAACGGCGGGAAGTCGTGGCCGACCGGCACGATGGCCACGGCCTTGGCCATGCGGTGCACGGGCACCACGTCGGTGAGCTTGGCCCAGTGCGCATACTCCTGCACATAGCGCAGGACGATCGGCAGCTGGCCCGGCAGGAAGCCGTAGGGATTGGCCAGCGCCAGCAGCAGCGACTGGACGGTCAGCCGCTCCGGCGTGGCCTCCGGCTGGTCGGCCGCCACCGGCGTCAGGTGAATGCCACGCTCGCGCGCGAACATGTAGATGAGGTGCGAGTCATGCCAGGTGCGCGGCGGCACCGGCGAGTAGGACAGGTAGCTGTTGACGAGGATGCGCGCCGTGCACTGCAGGCAACGGTGGACCAGCGCCACCATCAGCCGCTGTCCGCCCAGCGAAATGCGCTTGTCCGCTTCGTTGAAGAGCAGGTGCTTGTAGGCCGTCGCCAGTTCGCTCGCCAGCGTCAGCGCGGCCTTGGCCGCCTCCAGCGCCTCGCCGGACAGCGGATGCGACGCGCGGACGAACTGCTTTTCCAGCTGCGGCCAGAGCGTGTTGGCGGTGGACCAGTATTTTTCGGCCAGTTCGAGCCGCTTGCCGTCGCTCATGGCCACCCGATTGGTGGCGGCGAGCGCGTCGCCGATCAGGTGCGCGGCGTCGGCCGGGTCGCGCCGCAGCGTTTCGTCCAGCCACGGCACCGACCTTCGCCGGCCGGATTTCCGGCGGATTGGCGGGGTGCGACTACGACGGCGGGCAGGGATAGCGCGAGGGCCATGGAGCGGAGGGGCGTTGTTCGCTGGTCAGTGTCAGACGCAAGTGATCAGCCGCATCGCCCGCGATTGTAAGCGATAGCCGCGACCGATGGCCGCGACGCAGCATAACCTTCAAGCGGAAAACGTGCCACGAACGTCGGCTTCAGCGCCTTAGTCGCCGCTCGACGCAGGAAATCGACGACCGGCTGCGTACTGGCCGGGGTCGAGCAGCATCGGGGCGTGCCCGACGCCCGGAAATTCGATCACCCGCGGCCGCGGACCGCGCGCCGCCATCTGTGCCGGCCACCTGCCGGCGACAGCAGGTCCGACTCCGCGCCGCGCAGCACCAGCGTCGGGCAGCGGATGGCGTCCCAGACCGGCCACAGGTCCGGCGGGGCGGGCGCCTTGCGGAACGGGACCGGCGATGCCCGGGATCGTAGGCGATGCCCCAGCGCCCGTCGGCACGCTGGCGCACGTTGGTCCGGGTGATGTACTCCCACTGCGCATCGGTCAGCGGCCCGAACGGCGCCGAGATCTCGCGAACATACGCCTCGATCTCGGCGTAGGTGCGCGAACGTCGGATCCTGGCCGAAGTACGCGCCGATGCGGGCCAGCGCCGCCGCCTCGACCTGCGGCCCGACGTCGTTGACGACGAGCCGCCGGATCGGCGTCTTCGGCTGCGCGGCCAGCGACGATGCCCGAGCAGGCCGCCCATCGACGTGCCGACCCAGTCGACACTCGTCCGCGCCGCTGCGCGCGATCAGCGCCGTCAGCGTCGTGAGATAGGTCGGAAAGACGTAGTCGTCGGGATCGGCGAGCCAGTCGGAATTGCCGCGTCCGGGCATGTCGACGGCGAGCACGCGATGCGTCGGCGCCAGCGCCTCGGCGAGGACGTCGAAGTCGCGGCCATTGCGGCCGACGCCGTGCACGCAGATCGACCACGCGCGGGTTCGCCGCGTCGCCCCATTCGTAGTAGACGACGCGATGGAAGCCGTGCGGCGAGAGGCTGTCGGAAGTGCAGCGTGCGTGGTGAGGTTTGCGTCAGCATGGCGATACCGTCGCGGGTGATCCCGGCTACATGCCGCGATGGCGTGCCGATGCAGCGATTGTATGGCGATCGATGCCGCGCAGAGCGTCGCGCGACGCCGCGTAGGCTCATGCAATAATTGCCCGTCTCGCCACCCCGTCGACATGCCATGGCGCGCACGCCCTTGCCGTCTTCGCCGCGCTCTCCTGCTCGCCGGCTGCGCGCCCGACGCGATGAACAACCGGGCCGCGACCGGATTCAACGGCTTTCTCAACACGATCGGCGCGAATGCTCGCCGCTGCTTGCTGGGCGGACAGGAGATGTCCGAGGCGCTGCAGACCGGGCGCGGGCGACAACAACTACAACTATTGGCTCGATCCAGACGTCGAAGCTCTACTACCAGACGATCAGTCCGGGCGGCTACCGCGAAAGCCGTGACCGCATTCTTCGGCGCCGGATACGACCGCGCGATCGACTGCACGATCGCCAAGCTGTCCCGCGCAGCGCGCTGAATGCAGCATCCGGCGTGTCAGCCGAACTCCCGCGGCGGCAGCGGCAGAATAGTTGGCCGTTTCGCCCGCCAGGAACGCCTCCAGTTCGTCGCGTCGCGCCATCGCGTCCGTCGTATCCCAGGTCCAGCAGCGCGCGGCAGAAGCCGCGGTCGAACAGCAGGTAGGACGTGAGGTTCGCGCCGGTGCCCTGCGTGCTGCCGAAACCGCGCAGCACGGCATGCGCACGGCGCCGGGCAGCGTATCGACGAATTGCAGCGCGAGCGACGGCCAGGTCGCGCGACGGCGAGAGCACGAACGCGTCGACGTGGTTCGACGCGGAGGCCGTTGCGCTCGCGGCTCCTGCTCGGGAACCAGGTCGAGCAGGCGGTTGAACTGCGTGACCCGCTCGAGGTCGGCGCCGAGGTTGTCCAGGAACACCGACGACAGCGCGTGGCCGGCGACCTGCGCGAAGGACGGATATTGCGTCGGATTCGCCGCGTCATCGCGCGCTGGCCGGCGAACTGTCCGACGGCGAGCACGACGATGCGCTTGGCGCCCAGATGCAGCGCCGGCGACAGCGGCGCGATCTGCCGCACCGAGCCGTCCATGTAGATAGTCGTCGTCGATCCGGCCCGCGGGAAACACGAACGGGATGGCGGTCGACGCCATCAGGTGCGCGAGTCGCGAGCTGCGCGGGCTGGCCGCGCCGGCGCAGGCGCTGCCAGGGCTGCAGCTGCCGGCTCGCCCTGGTAGAACGTCACCGCGTGCCCGGACGTGTAGCTGGTCGCGTTGATGGACAGCGCGTGCAGGTTCCCCTGCTCGATCTGCCCGTCGAGCCGCGTGAAATCGAGCTCGCCGCGTCGAGCAGCTGCGTCAGCGGCGCGTTGTCGAACATCGACGCGACCTTGGGCGGCGCGCTGCCGCCGGTCAGCGCGCTCGCCAGGAACCGCGCGCTGTGCCGCGCCAGCGTCACGAGGTCGGCGCGGTAGATGTCCTGCGACCGTCACGCGCCGCCACCAGCGCGTGAGCCGCGCGACACCGCGGCGGAAGTCGTCGGCGTTGACCGCGAGCATCGTCGCGTTGATGGCGCCGGCCGACGTGCCGCAGATCACCGGAAACGGAATGCGCGCGCGCGTCGCCGAGGATGTGCGCGATCGCGCGCAGTGCGCCCACCTGGTACGCGGCGCGCGCGCCGCCGCCGGAGAGGATGATCGCGGTCTCGTGGTCGGCGAGCGCCATCAGTCGCTTCGTCCGCGCAGCGTGCGATCGAGGATCAGCAGCATCGCGGCCGTCGCGCCCCAGATGTAGCGGTCGCGGTACGGGATCGCCCAGAAGTCGCGGCGCACGTTCGCCCAGCATCCGGAAGTGCCGCTGCTGGTTCGCCGGATCGAGCACGAACGCGAGCGGCACTTCGAACACCTCGGCGACTTCGATCGGGTCGGTCGTCGAGCGTGAACGGCGGCTCGACCCAGCCGACGACCGGCGTGACGCGATAGCCGGTGACGGTTTCGTACGTCGCGAGTTCGCCCAGCACGTCGACGCGGTCGGCGGCAGGCCGACTTCCTCCGCCGTCTCGCGCAACGCCGCGTCGGCGCGAGCGACGAGTCGTCCGGCTCGACGCGGCCGCCGGGAAAGCTGATCTGGCCCGGATGGTCGGGCAGGTCGGCGCTGCGCTGCGTCAGCAGCAGCGTGCAGTCCTTCGGGACGATTGACGACCGGCACCAGCACCGCGGCGGGCGTCGGCTCGCCTTCGCGGCCCGGGCAGCCGGAAGCCGTCGCTCATGCCTCGCGCGGCCGAGCGGCGCCGGGCGCGCGAGGCGCTGCGCGATCCAGTCCTTCTGCGCGCGGCGGGGGAAGGGTGAACAGCGGGAGCGGCATCGCGGCGTCGGCCCGGCGCAGCGCCGAGCGCCGTCCACGCGATTGTACCGCTCGCGGGCGCGCGGCGTCAGGCCGGCGCGGCGAACTGGTGCAGGCGCGTCGGCGTCAGGTAGGCGATGTCGCCGGGACGCAAGCGCGAGCTCGCGGAAGCGCTCGCGCGGCAGTTCGACGTTGATCGTCTGCGCCGACGGCTCGAGCGCGAATTCCAGGCGCGCGACCGGACCGATCGCCGAGCCGTGGACGAAGCGCGCGGCCAGCGCGGCCGGCGCCGGGTCGCGCGCGACCGCGATGTCGTGCGGCCGCGCGATACGTGTCCGCGCCGTTCGCCGGATCGCCGGCGGCAGCCGATTGACGTGGCCCAGGAACTCGAACACGAACGGCGTCGCCGGATGGTCGTAGACGTCGTCGGGCGCGCCGATCTGCTCGATCCGGCCGTGGTTCATCACGACCACGCGGTCGGCGACTTCGAGCGCCTCCTCCTGGTCGTGCGTGACGAACACGCTGGTCACGTGCACCTCGTCGTGCAGGCGGCGCAGCCAGCGGCGCAGTTCCTGGCGCACGCGCGCGTCGAGCGCGCCGAACGGCTCGTCGAGCAGCAGCACGCGCGGCTCGACCGCCAGCGCGCGCGCGAGCGCGATGCGCTGCCGCTGCCCGCCGGAGAGCTGGTGCGGATAGCGGTCGGCCAGCCAGTCGAGCTGCACCAGTTCGAGCAGCGTCGTGCACCTTCTTCGCGATCTCCGCTTCCGGCGAGCCGCTGCCGCCGCGGCCGCACGCGCAGGCCGAACGCGACGTTCTCGAAGATCGTCAGGTGGCCGAACAGCGCGTAGTGCTGGAACACGAAGCCGACCTGCCGGTCGCGCGCGTGCGTGTCGGTCGCGTCCTCGCCGTGGAACGACGACGCTGCCGGCGTCGGGCGCCTCGAGGCCGGCGATGATCCGCAGCAGCGTCGTCTTGCCCGAGCCCGAGGGCCCGAGCAGCGCGAGCAGTTCGCCGGTCTCGACGTGGAGGTCGACGTTGTCGACCGCGACGAACGATGCCGAAGCGCTTGACGATGCCGTGCAGTTCGATGCTCATGACGTGACCTCTCCCGCGGGTGCCCGCAGCGCGTGCGTGCGCCGCTCGACGATGAACTTGAGCGCAAGCGTGACCAGCGCCAGCAGCGCCAGCAGCGACGCCACGGCGAACGCCGCGGCGAACTGGTACTCGTTGTAGAGGATCTCGACGTGCAGCGGCAGCGTGTTGGTCGCGCCGCGGATGTGGCCGGACACGACCGACACCGCGCCGAACTCGCCCATCGCCCGCGCGTTGCACAGGATCACGCCGTAGAGCAGGCCCCACTTGATGTTGGGCAGCGTGACGCGCCAGAACGTCTGCCAGCCGCTCGGCGCCCAGCACCGTCGCCGCTTCCTCCTGCTCGGTGCCCTGCGCCTGCATCAGCGGGATCAGCTCGCGCGCGACGAACGGAAAGGTGACGAACATCGTCGCCAGCACGATGCCCGGCACGGCGAAGATGATCTTGAGGTCGTGCTCGCGCAGCCACGGCCCGAACCAGCCCTGCAGGCCGAAGATCAGCACGTAGATCAGGCCCGAGATCACCGGCGACACCGAGAACGGCAGGTCGATCAGCGTGATCAGCAGGTTCTTGCCGCGGAAGCTGAACTTGGCGATCGCCCAGGCCGCGGCCACGCCGAAGACGAGGTTCAGCGGCACCGCGATCGCCGCGGCCAGCAGCGTCAGCCTGATCGCGTCCAGCGCATCCGGCTCGGCGATCGCCGCGAGATAGACGCCGAGCCCCTTCTTCAGCGCCTCGTAGAACACGAACGCCAGCGGCACGAACAGGAACAGCGCGAGGAACGCCAGCGCGACGCCGATCAGCAGCGCAGCGCACGAACGCGCGGCTCGCCGATCGCGGCGTCGCGTGCCGCGGACGGGACAGCGGCGGTGGACGCGGCATGCGCGATCGCATTCAGGCCAGCGCGCCCTGCCGGCGCCGCGTCCACGCCTGCAGCGCGTTGATCGCGAGCAGCAGCACGAACGAAACGACGAGCATCACCGACCGCGATCGCCGTCGCGCCCGCGTAGTCGTATTGCTCGAGCTTGGTGATGATGAGGAGCGGCGTGATCTCCGACACCATCGGCATGTTGCCGGCGATGAAGATCACCGAGCCGTATTCGCCGATCGCGCGCGCGAACGCCAGCGCGAAGCCGGTCAGCAGCGCCGGCAGCACGACCGGGAAGACGACGCGGCGGAAGCTGTCCCAGCGCGTCGCGCCGAGCGTCGCCGCCGCTTCCTCGAGTTCGCGCGGCAGTTCCTCCAGCACCGGCTGCACGGTGCGCACGACGAACGGCAGGCCGATGAACGTCAGCGCGACCAGCACGCCGAGCGGCGTGAACGCGACCTTGATGCCGAGCGGCACGAGCAGCGCGCCGATCCAGCCGTTGGGCGCGAAGAGCCCGGTCAGCGCGATGCCGGCCACCGCCGTCGGCAGCGCGAAGGGCAGGTCGACCAGCGCGTCGATGAGCCGCCGGCCCGGAAAGCGATAGCGCACCAGCACCCAGGCGACGAGCAAGCCCGAACACGGCGTTGATCGACGGCCGCACCGAGCGACGCGCCGAACGTCAGCCGGTAGCTCGCCAGCACGCGCGGCGCCGTGACGACGTCGACGAACGCCGGCCACGTGAGCTGCGCCGTCTTGATGAACGCCGCCGACAGCGGGATCAGCACGATCAGCCACAGGTAGACGATCGTGTAGCCGAGCGCTCAGGCCGAAGCCGGGCAGCACGCGGCTTGCGCTTCGCGCCGCGCGCGTTGTCGCGTCGCGTCGCTGCGCATCGGCGCATCGTCAGCGAAGCGTGCTCGCGCGACGCCGGCAATGGCGAGATGCGTCGTCACGCAGCTGCGCGCCGGGCTTGTAGATCTGGTCGAACGATGCCGCCGTCGGCGAAGTGCGTCTTCTGCGCCTTCTGCCAGCCGCCGAAATATTCGCTCAGCGGGAACAGCGTCACCTTCGGGAACTGCTTGTCGTACTTCTTCGCCACCGGACTCGAGCGTCGGCCGGTAGTAGTTGCGCGCGGCGATTTCCTGGCCTTCGGGCGAATAGAGGTATTCGAGGTAGGCCTGCGCGACCTTGCGCGTGCCCTTCTTGTCGACGACCTTGTCGACCAGCGCGACCGGCGGCTCGGCCAGGATGCTGAACGACGGCACGACGATCTCGACCTTGTCCGGACCGAGTTCCTTCACCGCGAGATAGCGCCTCGTTCTCCCAGGCGAGCAGCACGTCGCCGATGCCGCGCTCGACGAACGTCGTCGTCGCGCCGCGCGCGCCGGAATCGAGCACCGGCACATTGCCGTAGAGCTTGCGCACGAACTCCTTCGCCTTCGCTTCGCCGCCGTATTTCCGTCTGCGCGTAGCCCCACGCGGCCAGGTAGTTCCAGCGCGCGCCGCCGGACGTCTTCGGATTCGGCGTGATCACCGCGACGCCGGGCTTCACCAGGTCGTCCCAGTCCTTGATGCCCTTGGGATTGCCCTTGCGCACCAGGAACACGATCGTCGACGTGTAGGGCGTGCTGTTGTGCGGCAGGCGCTGCTGCCAGTCGGCGGGCAGCAGCTTCGCCTTCTCGGCGATCGCGTCGATGTCGTAGGCCAGCGCCAGCGTGACGACGTCGGCGTCGAGGCCGTCGATGACGCTGCGCGCCTGCTTGCCCGAGCCGCCGTGCGACTGCTTGATCGTGACCTTCTCGCCGGTCTTGGCCTGCCAGTACTTCGCGAACGCCGCGTTGAAGTCCTGGTACAGCTCGCGCGTCGGATCGTAGGAGACGTTGAGCAGCGTGACGTCCGCACGCGCGCCGACGCGGCCGTCATCGCCAGCGCGAACGTCGACGATGGCCAAGGGGATGCGTGATCGATTTCATATTGACAACTCCATTCGCTATATCAATGCAACAATGCAGAACTTCTGGCTATATGTATGCGCCAAGAAAAGCCGCGATGGCGGCTGTTCGAGGGGCCGGGCCGAGCGCCGCGTGCAGCACTCAGCCCGTGGCCGACCGCGTGGAGTCGCGACATCGCTCGGCCAACGGTCGGGAGTTCCTGCGCCGCGACACTGGCGACGTGCCGAGAATTGCGGTCCGAGCAGGATCAGGGCCGGGCCGGTGATCTCCGCCGCGGCCAGCCGCGGCAGCGCGGCCAGCGTCGTGTAGCGGATGCGCTGTCCGGCAGCGACGCATTTTCGACGACGGCGACCGGCAGCGACGGCGGCTTGCCCGCGCCGAGCAGCGTCGCGGCGATGGCGGCGGCCTCGCCGACGACCCATGTAGATGGCGCCGGCATCGCGTGCCTCGAGCCCATCGGCCCAGTCGCTCGCGTGTTCGCCCGCACCGACGCGCGGCGTCGCGAACGTCACGCTGCGCGCGATCCCGCGCTGCGTCAGCGACGTCTTGAGTTCGGCGGCGGCGGCCAGCGCGGCCGTGATGCCCGGCACGACTTCGCAGCGGATGCCTTCGGCTTCGAGCGCGGCGATCTCTTCCTGCGCGCGGCCGAACAGCATCGGGTCGCCGCCCTTGAGGCGCACGACGACGGCGTGCTTGCGCGCGGCGTCGACCAGCCGCTTGTTGATGAACTGCTGCGCCGTCGAGTGCCGGCCGCAGCGCTTGCCGACGGCGATCTTTTTCGCGCGTTCACGGCCAAGCGCAATCGTTTCCGGATGCACGAGCGCGTCGTGAAAGACGATGTCGGCGCTGGCCAGCAATCGCGCCGCCCGCAGCGTCAGCAGGTCCGGCGCGCCCGGTCCGGCGCCGACGAGGTAGACGGTGCCGTTCATTCGATCGCACCTCCGCGCGCGGATCGGGCACGTCGGTGTCGGACCGGCGGAACCACGGCGTGCGCCGGTTGCGTGAGCTGGTAACCGTCGGAGAAATCGCGTAGCGACCGCAGCGCATCCTGCGCGTCCTTGCCGTCGCGGATAACGAACGCGTCGAAGCCGACCTGGTACAGGTAGTACAGCTGGTCGCGCTGGATGTCGCCGATGGCGCGCAGTTCGCCGTGAAAGCCGAAGCGCTCGCGCAGCAGCCGTCCGGTCGAGTAGCCCGCGGCCATCGGCGAACTTCGGGAAAGTCGACGGCGATCAGCGGCAGCGTCGCCGCGTCGGCGCCGAGGAGGGCAGGGTCGTCGGCAGGCGCGAGCCACACGCCGACGTCGCCGCGCGACGCAAAGATCGTCCCGCGAGGCAAGCCAGAGCGCAAGCGGCACGATGCGTACGCCGCCCCGCCGGCAGTGCCGCCGCGCCGACGCCTCGCGCACAAGCGTCCAGCGATCCTCGATCAACTGCGCCGTTCTTAATGAGCTGCGGCATAGACGCGCTCCTTGAAGGGGTCGAGTCCCGAGCCGCCGCACCGTGTCGACGAAGCGCTCGTCCTCGTGGCGGCGGTCCACATAGACGTCGAGCAGGCGCGCGACGACGTCCGGCATTTCGTGCGCGGCGAACGACGGGCCGATCACCTTGCCGATCGCCGCGTTCTCGCCTTGCGTGCCGCCGATCGTCACCTGGTACCACTCGGAGCCGTTCTTGTCGACGCCGAGCACGCCGATGTGGCCGACGTGGTGGTGGCCGCACGCGTTCATGCAGCCGGAGATGTTGAGGTCGATGTCGCCGATGTCGTGCAGGTAGTCGAGGTCGTCGAAGCGGCGCTGGATGGCCTCGGCGATCGGAATCGACTTCGCATTGGCGAGCGAGCAGAAATCCCCGCCGGGGCAGCAGACGATGTCGGTCAGCAGTCCGATGTTCGGCGTCGCCAGACCCAGGTCCTTCAACTCGCTCCACAGCGCCAGCAGCTGCGACTGCCGCACGTCGGTGAAGATCAGGTTCTGCTCGTGCGACACGGTGAGTTCGCCGAAGCTGTAGGCGTCGGCCAGGTCCGCGACCGTGTCCATCTGGTCGGACGTCGCGTCGCCCGGCGGCACGCCGGTCTTCTTGAGCGACAGCGTGACGATCGCGTAGCCCGGCACCTTGTGCGGGAACACGTTGCGCTTGACCCAGTTCGAGAACGCGCGATTGTCGGCAACGGCGGACGCGAAAGTCGGCGTCGTCGCCGGGCAGCGCCTCGTAGGGCGGCGGAGCGAAGAACGCGGCCAGACGCGCGATCTCCTCGTCCGGCACCGTGGCGGGACCGCCGCGCAGGTGTTCCCATTCCGCCTCGACGTGCTGCGCGAACACGGCCGGCGTCTGCTCCTTGACCAGGATCTTGATGCGCGCCTTGTACATGTTGTCGCGGCGGCCGAAACGGTTGTAGACGCGCAGGATCGCGTCCAGGTAATTGAGGATCTCGGCGCGCGGCAGGAACTCGCGGATCACGTGGCCGACGATCGGCGTGCGGCCCAGGCCGCCGCCGACGATCGACGCGAAAGCCGACGTCGCCGTCGGCGTCGCGCACCGCCTGCAGGCCGATGTCGTGCACGCAGGATCGCGGCGCGGTCGGTCGTCGCACCGGTGATCGCGATCTTGAACTTGCGCGGCAGGTACGCGAACTCGGGATGGAACGTCGACCACTGGCGGATCAGCTCGTTGTACGGTCGCGGATCGACGATCTCGTCGCCGGCCACGCCGGCGAAATGGTCGCTGGTGATGTTGCGGATGCAGTTGCCGGACGTCTGGATCGCGTGCATTTCCACGCTGGCCAGGTCGGCCAGGATGTCCGGCACCTCTTCCAGCTTCGGCCAGTTGTACTGGATGTTCTGGCGCGTCGTGAAGTGCCCGTAGCCCTTGTCGTACTTGCGGCCGATGTGCGCGAGCATCCGCAGCTGGCGTGACGACAGTAGTCCGTAGGGAATGGCCACGCGCAGCATCGGCGCGTACTTCTGGATGTAGAGCCCGTTCTGCAGCCGCAGCGGACGAAACTCGTCCTCGGTCAGCTCGCCCGCGAGAAAACGGCGCGTCTGGTCGCGGAACTGGGCAACCCGTTCGTCGACAAGGCGCTGGTCGAAGGCGTCGTAGCGATACATGCAAGCCGTGCCCGCAAAGAATGGATCGGGCAGGTTAGGCGACCGTCTAATAAACAAAAGGAATATCGGGCTATGCCGTTATCGCCATGATGCTATATGGAACTCGGCGCTCGACCCGGGTGCGTGCGGACCCGACCGTATAATCGCCCGATGCAGGCCGGCCTCATCCTGTTTGCCCATGGAGCGCGCGATGCGCGCTGGGCCGATCCGTTCCTGCGCCTGCGCGAACGCGTCACGCGCGCGGTACCAGATGCGCGTCGTCGCGCTCGCTTACCTCGAAATCATGGCACCGGACCTGCCGGCCGCTGCCGCCGAACTGTGCGCCGCCGGATGCCGGTCGGTGATCGTGGTGCCAGTATTCCTGGGGCAGGGAGGTCACGTTCGGGACGATCTCCCCGCGCTCGTGCAGGACGCCGCGGCTCGCCACCCCGGCTGTCAATTCCGGCTGATCGAAGCGGCGGGCGAGGACGATGCGGTCCTCGACGCCATTGCCGCCTACTGCGTGCGGCAAATCTCGGCAATCCCGCGCAATCCGCCGCGGTGACGGTGACGGTGACGCGGGAGTTTGCGCTGTTCGGAGACTGGACGGCAACGGTTGTTGCGAGCCGAGCTAGGGGTTCGCGGCCCATGGGACGGCTCGGCAGCGTTTCCCCGCAGTCCCTTCATAATTTTACATAATACCAATTATGCGACATCGCCGATGGCGGTCGCGCGTGGGCGGCGAGGCATTCCCCCGGATCGCGAGCAGTGCCCGCGCCGCGCTGCCCGGTTACAGCGAGCCCAGGTCGACGATGACCGGAAAGTCCATCGTGCAGGGATTGCCCGCGCATTTGGCGGGCTTGTATTTCGCCTTCATGAGCACGACGGCCACCGAGTGCGCGAAATCGTCGTCGGGCGACTTGTACACGGCCACCGATTTCCCTTCGCCTTTTTCGTCGACCTTGACGGTCATGACCAGCGGTCCGTGAAATTGTTTGGCGGCTTCGAGCCTCGCGATTTCCCTGCCGATTTCGTGCATGCCGTCCGCAGGGAATGGCGGCTCGTCGTTGGCCCCCAACTCGTTGTACTTCGAACGCAGGACCTCCATCTGCTCGGGCGTCAGCTCGTCGAACTTCTTGTCGAAGGGAATCGGCGAACGCACGATTTCCACGCGGACGCTCGTGCCGACTTTCGGGTCAGACTCCTTGACGCCATACATGGTTTGCGCGAGCGCCGCCGCCGGGATCATCAGAATGGCGGCCTGGACGAGCGTCGGAAAGAGCCTGGTTTTCATTTGTTGTCCTCGTCGGTCGTGGCCCCAACCCCGCTGATGATAAGGCCGTTCACCGCCCCGCTCCAAACCCGCGCGGCGCGTTCTTTGTAACAAGAGTTGATCGCCGCGCACAAACGCCCGCTTTGACTTGTACCGCGTTGGGAGACAATATCGACCGGCGCCCCGGCGCACCGATCAAGATCAAATCCATGACCCTCGCCGCCGAATTCGACCGCGCGTTTCGCCTGCACCAGCAGGGCAAGCTGCGCGAAGCTTTCCTGCGCTACGACGCGATCCTCAAGGCCGAGCCGCGGCACGCGCCGGCGCTCCATTACTCCGGCGTCGTGCTGCACCAGGCAGGCAACCTCTCCGCCGCCGTCGAGCGAATTCGCGCATCGATCGCGGTCGATCCGACGTCGCCCGACGCTTGGTCCAACCTGGGATTGGTGCTGCAGGCGTGGGGTCGGCCCGAGGCGGCCGTCAATGCACTGATCGAAGCGGCCAAGTTGTCGCCGCAGTCCGAAATACTTACTAACCTGGCCGCAGCGCAACTGCGTCTGCGGCGCAATGCGGACGCCGAAGCATCGGCGCGCGCCGCCGTTGCGGTCGATGCCAACCATGCCGCCGGCTGGTTCCACCTGGCCCTCGCGCTGCAGCCGCAGGGGCGGATGCTGGAGGCGCTCGACGCGGCCGGCCGGGCGGCGGGCATGGTGCCCGGCGAGGTGCGCTACGCCGGGTTGAAGGCGCAGATCGAGGACTTGGTCGGTGCGCCCGAAAAGGCGCGCGCCACGCTCGAGTCGGCGCTTGCGCGGACGCCGAAATCGGCCGAATTGCGCTTCCAGTTGGCGGACATCCTCGACCGTCACGGCAATGGCTCCGCGGCGGCCGAAGCCTATGAGCAGGTGTTGGCACTCGACCCGCATCACGGCGCGGCGCTGTCGCAACTGACCTTCCTGCGCGGCAACCGCGCGGACTGGCGCGACCGCGCGGCGCTCGTGCAGCGCTTCCGCGCCGGGGTCGCGGCCGGCACGCCCGCGCTCTCGCCCTTTGCGTTGCTCGCGCTGCCGTCGACGCGCGCGGAGCAGCGCAAATGCGCGGACACGTGGGCCGCCTCCCTCGCCGGTCCGCCGGCGCCCGTCGAGCGGCGGCCGCTTTCCGCCGCACGCCTCAAGATCGGTTATCTGTCCGGCGACTTTCACAGCCACGCGACCGCGTTCCTCGCCGCGGGGCTCTTCGAAAGGCACGATCGCGACCGCTTCGAGATCTTCGGGTATTCGACAGGCCCCGACGATCGGTCGGCAATGCGCGCGCGGCTGCGGCGTGCCTTCGACCGCTTCGTCGATCTGCGCGGGCACGACCCCGACGCCATCGCGCACGCGATCCGCCAGGACGGCATCGACATCCTGGTGGATCTCAAAGGGCATACCGAGGGGGCGTCGCCCATCGTCCTGGCGCGGCGGCCCGCCCCGATCCAGGTGCACTACCTGGGGTATCCGGGAACGCTCGGCGGCGGTCTCGTCGATTACCTGATCGGCGACCCGAACATCACGCCGCCAGAACACGCGCCGGACTATGCGGAGGCGATCGCGTCGCTGCCGGATGCCTACCAGATCAACGACCGCAATCGCCCGATCGCGGAGCCGCCACCGCGCGCCGACTTAGGCTTGCCCACCGACGGAATCGTCTTTTGCAACTTCAACCAGATCTTCAAGATAAATCCGCAAGTCTTTGATGCATGGGCATCCATTCTCAAGGCGATGCCCAACTCGGTCTTGTGGCTGCTCGTGCGGAGCGAGAACGACCCGGCGATCGCGAACCTTTGCCGCGAAGCGGAGGTGCGTGGCATCGATCCCAAGCGACTGGTCTTTGCGCAGTTCCGGCCCAACGCCGAGTATCTGGGGCTCTACCGGCGCGCCGACCTCTTCCTCGACACCTGGCCGTACAACGCGCATACGACGGCCAGCGACGCGCTTTGGGCGGGTTGCCCGGTGCTGACGACGTTGGGAACGACGTTCGCCGGGCGCGTGGCCGCGAGCCTTCTTGCCGCCGTTGGGTTGCCGGGACTCGCGATGCCCGACGCGGACCATTACGTGGCTGCCGCCATAACGCTGGCCCGCGATCGCGCCGAGTTGGCGCGCCTTCGCCACCATCTCGAAGGACCCGGCCACGACAACCTGCTCTTCGACACCGAACTGACGACGCGTGCACTGGAGGCCGCGTATCAGGCGATGGCGGACCAATACCGGAAGGGTGTGCGCACGCCCTTCCTGGTCCAACCGCGGCGCACGGAAGCGGCGCCCTCCCCTTCCTAGTCGCGAAGCAGCGCCAGTGCCTGGTCGACGCGGTCGACCGTCAGGATCTTCACGCCTTCGACCGGCTGCTTCGGCTTATTGGCCGTCGGGATCAGAACGGTGGCGAACCCCTGTTTGGCGGCCTCCCGAATGCGCTCCTGGCCGCGCTGGACCGGGCGGATTTCCCCAGCCAAGCCGACTTCGCCAAACACAAGAGATTTGGCTGGCAATGCCTTGTTCCGTAACGATGAATTGATGGCAAGAAGGACGGCGAGATCGACCGCCGGTTCCTCGATGCGCACGCCCCCCACGGCGTTGACGAAGACGTCGTAGCCGCCCGCATCGACGCCGCCATGTCGATGCAGCACGGCCAAGAGCAATGCAAGTCGCGGCGCCTCGAGTCCCACCGCCAGCCGTCGCGGCATGCCGCCTTGCACCGGGTCGACCAGCGCCTGGATTTCCACCAGCAGCGGCCGCGAGCCTTCCAGCGTGGCCACGATCGCCGAACCCGGCACCGACTCGGCGTGCCGGGAAAGAAACAGCGCGGACGGATTGGCGACACCTTTCAACCCGCGCTCGGTCATGCCGAAGACGCCCAGCTCATTGGCTGCGCCGAACCGGTTCTTGATGGCGCGGACCAGCCGGAAGCTCGAGTGCGGGTCGCCCTCGAAGTAGAGCACCGTGTCGACGATGTGCTCGAGCACGCGGGGGCCGGCGATCGCGCCCTCCTTGGTCACGTGACCGACGAATATGACGACGACGCCGCGCTGCTTGGCCAGGCGCGTCAGCTGCGCGGCGCATTCGCGGACCTGCGCGACGCTGCCCGGCGCCGACTGCAGCGACTCGGTGTACACGGTCTGGATCGAGTCGACGACGACGATCTCCGGCGACGCGGCATTGATGGCGCCGACGATCGCCTCCAGCTGCACCTCGGCCAGCAGGTCCACGGGCGCATTGACGAGGCCCAATCGCTGCGCGCGCAGCGCGACCTGCTCGACCGACTCTTCGCCGGTGATGTATAGCGTCCGGTGCGCCGCGCCCAGCGCTGCGCTGGCCTGCAGCAGCAGCGTCGACTTGCCGATTCCCGGGTCGCCGCCGATCAGGACGACGCCGCCCGGAACGAGCCCGCCGCCCAAGACGCGGTCGAATTCCTCGAGGCCGGTCGGAATGCGCGGTGTGTTCCTCGTCTCGATCGCCGACAGCGACACGATGGACGAGCGCGTGCCGCTCATTGTTCCGGCAACGGTTGCGAAGCGCACGGCCGCGGGCGTGGCCACCGTTTCCACCAGCGTGTTCCAGGCGCCGCACTGCGGACACTGCCCCTGCCACTTGGGCGCGGAACCTCCGCATTCGGTGCAGGTGTAGACGTTGCGGGCCTTGGCCATCGCCACGTCGCGGTCAGTCGAGCTCGTTCGGATGCACCACCGCCGTGCCGAACTTGCCGACGACGACACCGGCAGCCTGGTTCGCGACGTCGACGGCATCCGGCAGCGACGCGCCGGCGGCCATCAGCACGCCCAGAGTCGCGATGACGGTATCGCCGGCGCCGGACACGTCGAACACTTCGCGCGTGCGCGCCGGAATCGTCAGCGGGCCGGATCCGGCGTACAGGCTCATCCCCTCCTCCGCTCGCGTGACGAGCACCGCCTCGAGCCCCAACTCGCGGCGCAGCGCCTCCGCCTTCGCCGCCATCTCCGCGTCGTCCTTCCAGCGGCCGACGACCTCCCGGAATTCGTTGCGATTGGGCGTGATCAGCGTCGCGCCGCGATAGCGCGCATAGTCGTCGCCCTTGGGGTCGACCAGGACCCGCTTGCCTGCGGCCCGCGCGCGCTCGATCATCGTCGCGATATGGGCGAGGCCGCCTTTGCCATAGTCGGAAAGGATCACGAGGTCCGCCTGCTGCAGGAGGCGCTCGTAGTCGGCCAGCTTGGTGGCCAGCACGTCGTGCGACGGCGCGGTCTCGAAATCGATGCGCAGCAGCTGCTGCTGACGACCGATCACGCGCAGCTTCACGGTCGTCGGCAGCGAGGCATCGCGATGGAACGACGTGCGCACGCGCTCGCCGGCGAGCAGCCGTTCGAGCGTCGCGCCGGGCTCGTCGTCGCCGATGACCGACAGCAGTGTCGCCGCCGCGCCCAGCGCGACCACGTTGCGCGCGACGTTGGCCGCACCGCCGGGTCGCTCCTCGGTGCGCGCGATCTTCACGACGGGCACGGGCGCCTCGGGCGAGATGCGCTCGACGTCGCCGAACCAGTAGCGATCGAGCATCACGTCGCCGACGACCAGCAGCCGCGCGCGCGCGGCGCGGTCGCGGAAAGTCGAGAAGTGGACGTCGCTCATCGTGCGATCCGGTCCTTGGCTAGCGGCGGCCGATCGCCGAATACTCGAAGCCCGCGGCCTTGACCTGCGGCGGATCGTAAAGGTTGCGGCCGTCGAAGATTCGCGGCGTCTTGAGCCGGGACTTCAGGGCCTCGAAATCGGCACTGCGGAACTCCTTCCATTCGGTGACGACGACGAGCGCGTCGGCACCGTCGCACGCGGCCATCGGCGACGTCGCATACGAAAGGCCAGCGAGCGGCCCGAACACGCGGCGCGCCTCGTCCATCGCCACCGGATCGTACGCGACGACGGTGGCACCGCGCTGCAACAGCGCTTCGATGATCGTGCGCGACGGCGCCTCGCGCATGTCGTCGGTGTTGGGCTTGAACGCCAGACCCCAGACCGCGAAGCGGAGGCCGGACAGGTCTTCGCCGAAGCGACCGACGATCTTTTCCACCAGCACGAGCTTTTGCGCGTCGTTGACCGCCTCGACCGCGGCGAGGACGCGCAGCGGCCGGCCATGCTGCGCCGCGGTGAATTGCAGCGCCTTCACGTCCTTCGGGAAGCAGCTGCCGCCGTAGCCCGCGCCGGGGTAGAGAAAGTGGTAGCCGATGCGCGGGTCCGAGCCGATGCCCTGCCGCACCATTTCGATGTCCGCACCCAGTTGGTCGGCGAGATTCGCGACCTCGTTCATGAACGAAATGCGCGTCGCGAGCATCGCGTTGGCCGCGTACTTGGTCAGTTCGGCGGAGCGCACGTCCATGACCAGCAGGCGCTCGTGATTGCGCATGAACGGCGCGTAGACCGTCCGCAGCGCGGCGATGGCGCGCTCGTCGTCGGCGCCGATCACGATGCGATCGGGCTTCATGAAATCCTCGACTGCCGCGCCCTCCTTCAGGAATTCCGGGTTGGAAGCGACCGCAAAGGGAATGGCCTGGCCGCGGCGCGCGAGTTCTTCCGCCACTGCCGCGCGAACACGGTCGGCCGTGCCCACCGGAACCGTCGACTTGTCGACGATCACTTTGGGCTCGGTCATCCGGCGGCCGATGTTGCGCGCCGCTTCGATCACGTACTTCATGTCGGCGCTGCCGTCCTCGTCGGGCGGCGTGCCGACGGCGATGAACTGCAGCGCGCCGTGCGCGACGGCGCGATCGACGTCGGTCGTGAATTGCAGGCGGCCGGCCGCCGCATTGCGCCGGACCATCGGTTCGAGTCCCGGCTCGTGGATCGGGACGCCGCCACCGTTCAGGATGTCGATCTTGCCAGCGTCGACGTCGAGGCACAGCACGTCGTTGCCGACTTCGGCTAGGCAGGTGCCGGTGACCAGGCCGACATAGCCCGTGCCGATCATCGTGATCTTCACGCTGCGATCCCGATGGACGAATTGATCGCGGCCAGCGCAGCGACGGGATCGGTTGCCTGCGTGACCGGTCGTCCCACGACGAGATAGTCGGCGCCGTTGGCGATCGCGGCTTCCGGCGTGATGATCCGCGCCTGGTCGTCGGGCGCCGACCCGGCGGGACGAATGCCCGGCGTGACGAGCTTGAACGCGGGGCCCAGCGCGGCGCGCATGGGCAGCGCCTCGACGGCGGAACAGACGACGCCATCGAGGCCGCACGTCGCCGCCATCCGCGCCAGCTTGACCGCCTGCAGTGCGGCGCCGTCGGTGAGGCCCTGTTCGCGCAGGTCGGCGTCGGCAAGGCTGGTCAGAACCGTGACTGCGATGAGCAGCGGCGGCGCGGCATTGCGCTCCACGGCAGTCCTGTTCACCGACTCGCGCGCGGCCGTCAGCATGGCCCGGCCGCCGGCGGCGTGCACGTTCAGCATCCAGACACCCAGGCGCGTCGCGGCTGCGCACGCTTGCGCGACGGTGTTCGGGATGTCGTGGAACTTGAGGTCGAGAAAGACGTTGAAGCCGCGCTCGATCATCCAGCGCACCGGTTCCGGGCCGGCGACGACGAACATCTCCTTGCCCACCTTCAGCGCGCACGCCTGCGGGTCGAGCTTGTCCGCCAGCGCCAGCGCGTGCATCGGGTTGGCGAAGTCGAGTGCGACGATGACTTTCGGATCCGGCGTGCTCATGCGTGTTCCACTGATTTTCGATTTGAGATCAGGCGTAGCCGTCCGGCGTCTCGGTCCGCCGCGGCGAATAGGTTTCCCACTTGAGGCACCCCGGGCAGCGCCAGTAGTATTGCTTGGCGCGAAAGCCGCAGTTGTCGCACTTGTACATGCCCAGGCGCTTGATGTGCTGGCCGACGAGGCCCTTGACCAGTTCGAGGTCGTGGCGCCGATCGGCAGGCGCGGCGAGCAGTTGCGCTTCGAGCAGCCGGTCGAGTCCCAGCAGCGTCGGATTGCGCGACAGTTCGTCCTTGATCAGCGCAGCGGCCGCGTCGGGTCCGTCCTGCTCCAGCACCAGCGTGAACAGCGCATTGAGAAGGTCGAGCGACGGATACTGCGCCTGGTAGTTGCGCAGCACGCGGATGCCCTGCGCGACGTCGCCCTGCCGACGGTACAGGTCGGCGATGCGGTCCGCGGCCAGCGCCAGGAACGCCGGATTCTGCGTCTCGATCTTCTGCCAGGTGGCCAGCGCGGCCGCGCCTTGTCCCTGCTGCGCCTCGAGGTCTCCCTGCAGCAGCGTCGCGCGCGTGCAGCCGCGATAGGTCGCGAATGCCTTTTCGAGTTCGGACCGCACGGTCGCGTCGTCGGACTTGAGCAGCGCCGCCTGCGCGAGTTCGCAGTGGTATTGCGCGATTTCCTTGAAGTAGGGCTGCTTGGCCAGCGCCTCCATGCGCTGCATCGCGGTGATCGCCTTGGTCCAGTCCTTTTCCGTCTCGTAGATCGAGATGAGGTGCGACAGCGCCGAGTGCTCGAACGTCGTGCCGTCGAGCTTGGTGAACAGTTCCTCGGCGCGGTCGAGCAGGCCCGCGCGATGGAAGTCCTGCGCCAGTTCGTAGCGTCGCCATCGTGCGCTTGTCGGCGGGAAGGTCCACGCGGTCGAGCAGGTTCTGGTGCATGCGGATGGCGCGCTCGATCTCGCCCTGGCGGCGGAACAGCGACCCGAGCGCGAAGTGCAGGTCGATCGTCTGCGGATCGACCTTGACGACCTCGATGAACGACTCGATCGCCTTGTCGGGCTGTTCGTTGAGCAGGAAATTGAGGCCGCGAAAATACGACAGCGGCAGCGCGCGCGACTCGCGCAGCAGGTGCTTGATGTCGATGCGCGCGGCGATCCAGCCCAGGCCGAAGAAGATCGCCGGGATCGGCAGCAGCCACCACAGCTCGAAGTCCATGCGGTGAGGGATCAGTGCCGGCGGGTGCTAGCGGCCGTCGTGCGGCAGGTCGCCGCGGCCGAAGCCCGGGCCCGACGCGGGCGAGGTTCCGGGCGCAATCGCTCCAGACGTGCCCGTCGACGGATCGGTGAGTCCGTGCTGTTCGCGCCGGAGCCCGTTGACCTGCCGTTTGAGCCGCGCGCTGCGCGCACGCGCCGGCCAGCAGGCCGATGGCCACGCCCGATGCGAAGGCGACGAAGACGACGACCACCAGCGGCGCCTTGAGGCTCGCGATGTTGAAGAACTTGAGTTCCGCCGGTTCGCTGTTCTGCAGCGACAGGAACAGCAGGGCGAGGAAGACGGTGGCGCCGACGATCCAGCGGACGATATGCATTGCGCGATTATGCCATTGGACGAATCAAGCCGAAAAAAAAGCGGCGGAGTTGCCTCCGCCGCCGCATTCTTGACGCCCTTGTTCACGCCGGCCCGTCTTCCACGAAGTCGACGCGCTCGCGCAACTCCTTGCCCGCCTTGAAGTGCGGCACGAACTTCTGCGGCACCTGCACCTTCTCGCCGGACTTCGGATTGCGTCCGGTCCGCGGCGGGCGGTAGTTGAGGCCGAAGCTGCCGAATCCGCGGATCTCGATGCGCTCGCCCTTCGCGAGGGACTCGCCCATCGCGTCGAGGATCATCTTGACCGCGAGCTCGGCATCCTTGGCGACCAGCTGCGGAAACTGCGCCGCAAGGCGGTCGATCAGCTCCGATTTGGTCATTGCACTAAGCCCCACCGTCATCCGTTGGTCTTGTTGTCGGACAGCTTGGCCTTGAGCAGCGCGCCCAGGTTGGTCGTGCCCGTGTTGGCGCCCGAGTTCTCCGTGGAGATCCGCTGCATCGCCTCGCCTTCGTCGGCGTTGTCCTTCGCCTTGATCGACAGGTTGATGCTGCGGTTCTTGCGGTCGATGTTGATGATCATCGCCGACACCGCGTCGCCTTCCTTCAGGTGCGTGCGCATGTCCTCGACGCGGTCGCGCGACAGTTCGGACGCGCGCAGGTAGCCTTCGATGTCGCTGCCCAGGTTGATGACCGCGCCCTTGCCGTCCAGCGACTTCACCGTGCCGGCGACGACGCTGCCCTTGTCGTGCATGGCGACGAAGTTGGTGAACGGGTCGCCTTCGAGCTGCTTGATGCCGAGCGAAATGCGCTCGCGCTCGACGTCGATGGCCAGCACCACGGCTTCGACTTCCTGGCCCTTCTTGTAGTCGCGCACGGCGGTTTCGCCGGTCGCGTTCCACGAGAGGTCGGACAGGTGCACGAGGCCGTCGATGCCGCCCGGCAGGCCGACGAAGACGCCGAAGTCGGTGATCGACTTGATCATGCCCGTGACCTTGTCGCCCTTCTTGTGGTTCATCGCGAAGTCGTCCCACGGGTTCGGCATGCATTGCTTCATGCCGAGCGAGATGCGGCGGCGCTCCTCGTCGATCTCGAGGATCATCACTTCGACTTCGTCGCCCAGCTGCACGACCTTGGTCGGATGGATGTTCTTGTTGGTCCAGTCCATTTCGGAGACGTGGACCAGGCCCTCGATGCCCGATTCGATTTCCACGAACGCGCCGTAGTCGGTGATGTTCGTGACCTTGCCGAAGAGGCGCGTGCCCTGCGGATAGCGGCGCGACAGGCCGACCCACGGGTCTTCGCCCAGCTGCTTCAAGCCCAGCGAGACGCGATTCTTTTCCTGGTCGAACTTCAGGACCTTGGCCGTGACTTCGTCGCCGACCGCGAGCACTTCCGACGGATGCTTGACGCGACGCCACGCGAGATCGGTGATGTGCAGCAGGCCGTCGATGCCGCCCAGGTCGACGAACGCGCCGTAGTCGGTGATGTTCTTGACGATGCCCTTGACCACGGCGCCTTCGGACAGCGTGGCCAGCAGCTTCTCGCGCACCTCGCCCTGGCTCTCCTCGAGCACGGCGCGGCGCGACACGACGACGTTGTTGCGCTTGCGGTCGAGCTTGATGACCTTGAAGTCGAGCGCCTTGTTCTCGAACGGGGACGTGTCCTTGACCGGACGGATGTCGACCAGCGAGCCCGGCAGGAACGCGCGGATGCCGTTGATCATGACCGTCAGGCCGCCCTTCACCTTGCTGGTGACGAGGCCCGAGACGACGAGGCCCTGCTCCATCGCGGCTTCGAGGTCGTGCCACGCCTTGAGGCGCTTGGCCTTGTCGCGCGACAGGCGCGTTTCGCCGTAGCCGTCTTCGAGCGCTTCGATGGCGACGGTGACGAAATCGCCGGCCTTGACCTCGATTTCGCCCTTGTCATCCTTGAATTCCTCGATCGGAATGAACGATTCCGACTTCAATCCCGCGTTGACGACGACGACGTTGAAATCGACGCGCACGACTTCGGCGGTGATCAGTTCGCCCTGGCGCATTTCCTGGCGCGACAGGGATTCCTCGAACAGCGCCGCGAAATCTTCCATGGGAGGATTGGCGGCAGCGGCGAGGGGTCATTTCAGTGGCGGTAGCCATGGGGGTTGGTTCCTTCAATGTGAAAGCCGCCGGTCGCGAGAACCCTTTTTCTCGGAGGCGGCGGGCTGGTTGGTCAATCCGTCTGTCGATGCACCGGCTAAAGTGCGCCGTCCGCGACCGTTGTTGCGATGCTTAGTATTGCGTCGCTCGTTTCGTTGCTCAGTTCCTGTACTGCCACGCTCGCGCGGGTCATTGATCGGCTGGAATTCCTTGACCTCGGTTGCCGCACGCTCAAACTTCTGTCGTGGCCCGGTAGAGCTCGCAGCACGCGGTCGATGGCGGCGTCGATCGTCAGTTCGGTCGTATCCAGGACAACGCGGCGTCGGCGGCAGGCTTGAGCGGCGCCGCCGCCCTCCCCGCGTCCCGCGCGTCGCGCTCCCGGATGTCGCGCAAAAGACTTTCCATTGTAACGGAGATTCCTTTTGCGATCAACTGCTTATAGCCGCCGCCGCGCCCGCTCCTCGGCGCTGGCCGTCACGAACACCTTGACGAGGGCGTCCGGGAACACGACGGTGCCCATGTCCCGGCCGTCGGCCACCAGCCCGGGCGGCCGCCGGAAGCGCCGTCTGCCGCTCGAACAGCGCGGCCCGGACGGCCGGATGCACGGCCACCTGCGACGCGGCGGCCGAGACGTCCTCGTCGCGGATGGCCTCGGTGGCGTCCTCGCCGTCCAGCAGTGATGGCGCCGTCCCGGAAGGCCACGTCGAGGCCTTGCGGCCAAGGCGCGCAAGCGGACGTCTCGTCGTCGAGCGGCGTGCCGGTCCGCAGCGCCTGCAGCGCCACCAGCCGGTACAGCGAGCCGCTGTCCAGGTAGTGGAATCCGAGCGCCCGGGCCACGCCGGCCGCGACGGTGCCCTTGCCCGAGGCCGCCGGGCCGTCGACGGCGATCACGGTGGCCGGCGCGGCGTTCATCGGACAATGCGCGCGAGCGCGTCGAAGTAGCCCGGAAACGTCTTGCGCACGCAACCCGGGTCGTTGATCGTCACCGGCACGCCGGCGAGCGCAGCCAGCGAAAAGCACATCGCCATCCGGTGGTCGTCGTAGGTGTCGATGGCGGCGGCCTGAGCGGATGCGCGCCGTGGGCGGCGTCACGCGCAGCCAGTCGGCGCCGCTTTCGACGGCCGACACCGAGCTTGGCCGAGTTCGGTGGCCATCGCGTGGATGCGGTCGGTTTCCTTGACGCGCCAGCTGCCGATGTTCGTGAGCGTGGTCGGCGCGTCGGCGAACAGCGCCGTCATCGGCCAGCGTCATCGCCGCGTCGGGAATCGCGACGCAGTCGATCGTGCCCCCGCGAAGGCCGCGCGCCGGCGCGCGCTTCGATCCAGTCCGGGCCGAACCGCAACGTCGGCACCCAGCCGCGCCAGCACGTCGGCGAACGCGACGTCGCCCTGGATCGAGTCGCGCCCGACGCCGGTCACGCGGACCGGCCCGCCGCCCAGCGCGCCGGCCGCGAGGAAATACGACGCGGACGACGCATCGCCCTCGACGACCAGCGTGCCCGGGCTCCGTAGCGTGCGCCCGGCGGGCACGACAAAGGTCGCCGGCATCGGGCGTCGGCCACCGGGACGCCGAAGCGGCGCATCAGGTTGGTCGTGATGTCGACGTAGGGCCGCGAGATGAGCGGTCCGACGACTGTGACCGTCGTCGCCGTGCGCGGCGCTGTTCCGCGCGAGCGGCAACGCCATCAGCAGCGCCGACAGGAACTGGCTCGACACGTCGCCGCGAATGCCGACCGGCCGCGCCGGCCGTGGCGCCGCGCGCGCCGATGGCCAGCGGCGGGAAGCCCTCGCTGCGCCAGGTAGCGGATATCGCACCCGAGCGCGCGCAACGCATCGACCAGGTCGCCGATCGGACGTTCGTGCATGCGCGCCACGCCGGACAGCTCGTAGGTGCCGCCCAGCACCGCCAGCACGGCGGTCAGCGGGCGAAACGCGGTGCCGGCATTGCCGAGAAACAGTCGCGCGCGCACGCATGCGGAAATGCGCCGCCGGCGCCGTGCACGATGCAACGCCCGCCGTCAGCGATTCGTCTCGCACGCGCGACGCCCAGCGCCTCCAGCGCGTCGAGCATCCGGTCGGTGTCGTCGGCCACCAGCACGTCGCGCAGCGTCGTCGTGCCGCGCGCCAGCGCCGACAGCAGCAGCGTGCGGTTGGAAATGCTCTTCGAGCCCGGCAGCGCGACGGTGCCCTCGGCGTGCGCGACGGGTCGCAGCGTGAAGCGGCGTCGATGCCGGACATCGTCGCCTACTCTTCGCCGCTGTCGCGCTGTCGCCGAACGCCGCTTCCCAGCCGCGCCGCGCCGCCCGCGACCGCGCGAAGATCCGCTCGAGCGCCGCGCCGTCACCGGCATCGAGCGCGCGGCCAAGCTGCTCCAGCGCGCTCGCGGTATGCCGGCGAGTTCCGCCTGCAGCGCGCCGCGATTGGCGAGCGCGATGTCGCGCCACATTTCCGGCGACGCGCCGGCGATGCGCGTGAAGTCGCGAAATCCGCTGCCCGCCTGCGCGAACATCTGCGCGCGTCCGGGACGCGCCGCCAGTTCGTCGACGAACGCGAACGCGAGCAGATGCGGCAAATGCGATACCGCCGCGAAGATGCGGTCGTGCTGCGCCGGGTCGAGGAGCACGACGCGCGCGCCGCATGCCTGCCACAGCGCGTCGGACGCGCTGCCAGCGCCTGCGGATCCGTTTCCGGCAAGCGGCGTCACGATGACGGTTCGGCCGTCGTACAGCGCCGCCGACGCCGCGCCCGCGCCCGAGCGCGCGGCGCCCGCGATCGGATGCGCGGGAACGAAGCGCGGCAGCACGCGCGCCGAAGGCCGCGCGCGCCGCATCGATGACGTCCTGCTTGGTGCTGCCGGCATCGGTGACGACCGTATTCGGCGCCGATGGCTGGCGCGATGGCCGCGGAACAGCGCCGGATACTGCGCGACCGGGGCCGCGACGAGCACGACGTCGGCATCGCGCAGTTCGTCCGTCCAGTCGTCGTCGAGCCGCAGCGCGCGATCGATGACGCCGCAGACGCATGGCCTCGTCGAGATTGCGCCGCGTCCGGCCGATGCCGACGACCGTGCCGACCGCGCCGGCGCGCTTCAACGCCAGCGCGCACGAGCCGCCGATGAGTCCGACGCCGACGACGACGAGCTTGTCGATGCGCACGCGGCGGACAGCGTGGCCGCCGCGGGCGCAGCCGTCAACCGGCCGAGCGCCGTACCGCAGTGCGGCCAGGAAGCGTTCGTTCTCGGCCGGCAGGCCGACCGAGACGCGCAGCCACTCCGGCAGGCCGTAGTTGGCCACCGGGCCGCACGATGACGCCCTGCGCGCAGCAGCGACTGGTAGACCGTCGCGGCGTCGCCCACCCTGCGCCAGCACGAAATTGCCGTGCGACGGCAGCGATCTCGACGCCGCAGCGCCGCCAAGCCGGCGGCCAGTTGCGCCAATCCTGCGCGGTTGAGCGCGCGGCTCTCGTCGACGTAGTCGGTGTCGGCCAGCGCCGCGAGCGCCGCCGCCTGCGCGAGCGCGTTGACGTTGAACGGCTGCCGCACGCGATTCAGCATGTCCGCGACGCCGGCGTCCATGACGCCGTAGCCGATGCGCAGCGCGGCCAGTCCGTAGCGCCTTCGAGAACGAGCGCGACACGACGAGATTCGGATGGCGCGCGATCCAGCGCGACGCTGTCCGCACGCGTCGGCCGGTTCGAGGTACTCGTTGTAGGCCTCGTCGAGCACGACGAGCACGTCGCGCGGCATCGCCGCGACGAACGCCTCGAGTTCGGCCGGCGGCGATGAACGTTCCGGTCGGATTGTTCGGATTGGCGACGAAGACGATGCGCGTGCGCGGCGTGATCGGCCGCGCGCATCCGCGACAGGTCGTGGCCGTAATTCGTGCGCCGGCACTTCGATGCCGATCGGCGCCGCGCGCCTGGGTGGCCAGCGGATAGACGGCAAACGCGTGCTGCGCGTAGATCGCCTCGTCGCCGGCGCGCAGGATACGCCTGCGTCGACGAGTTCCAGGATGTCGTTCGAGCCATTGCCGAGCACGATCTGCGCGGGATCGACGCCAAGTCGCTGCGCGACAGCGCCGCCTTCAGCGCGAAGCCGTTGCCGTCGGGGTAGCGCGTGATCTCGCCCGCGGCCGCGGCGATGGCCGCGAGCACCGTCGGACTCGGGCCGCGCGGATTCTCGTTGGACGCGAGCTTGACGATCGACGCCGGATCGAGGTTCAGATCGCGCGCGACATCCTCGATCGACTTGCCGGGCGACGTAGGGCGCGAGTTCGCGCACATAGGCGGGTGCGGTGGGCAGGCGGTTGACGGTCATCGCGGAGTCCTTGCCGCGGCGGTCAATCGAGCGCGGCCGGGTACGAGCCCAGCAGCTTGCAGGAACGGCGCCTTCTGCGCGAGTTCGGCGAGCGCCGCCGCGACCTTGGCGTCGTCGCGATGGCCGACGAGGTCGACGAAGAACAGGTATTCCCACAGGCCGGTGCGCGCCGGCCGCGATTCGAAGCGCGTCATCGACACGCCGTGGCGCGCCAGCGGCTCGAGCAGTTCGTACACGGCGCCCGGACGGTTGGGGCAGGACATGACGAGCGAGGTCTCGTCGCGGCCGGACGCACCGACCTTCTGCCGGCCGAGCACCCAGAAGCGCGTCGTGTTGTTGGGCTCGTCCTCGATGTGCGGCGCCAGCATCGCGAGGCCGTAGATCGCCGCGGCATTCTCGCCGGCGATGGCCGCGGCGCCCGGCTCCGACGCCGCGAGCCGCGCGGCCTCGGCATTGCTCGACACGGCGACGCGCGGAACGCGCCGGCAGGTGCGTCGCAAGCCAGTGCACGCACTGCGCCAGCGACTGCGCGTGCGAATAGACGCGCGTGACCGTCGCGACAGCGATCGCGGCGTTGGACAGCAGGTTCTGCTGGATGCGCAGCTTGACCTCGCCGCAGACGGACAGGTCCGTCGTGCACATGAGGTCGAGCGTGCGGCCGACGGCGCCTTCGGTGGAATTCTCGACCGGCACCACGGCGTAGTCCGTCTGCCCGCTTTCGACCGCACGGAAGATCTCGTCGATCGTCGCGCAGCGGCACCGCGTCGACGAACGCGCCGAAATGCTTCGCGACCGCCGCGTGGCTGAACGTGCCGGCGGGACCCAGGTAGGCGATGCGCAGCTTCTGCTCGAGCGCCAGGCACGCGGACATGACCTGGCGGAACACGCCGGTCACGGCCTCGTTGGACAAGCGGCCCGGTGTTGTTGGCCGCCAGCGCGCGCCAGCACCTGCGCCTCGCGCTCGGGGCGATACGCGGCGCCGCCCTCCTTCAGCTTGCCGATCGCCTGCGCGTGCGCCGCGCGCGCGTTCAGGCGCGCCAGGATCTCGCGGTCGAGCGCGTCGATCGCCGCGCGATGGCCGGCGAGTTCGGAATCCTGGCCGTTGGCGTCTGGCGGCGCGGCATGTCGGGTTCCATGCGTGCGGACGGCGCGCCGGAGTCGGCTCTCGTCGCCCTCGTCGTCGGTTTCCGCGACGCGTTCGAGACCCGCGAGCTTTTCGCCGTCGTCGAGGTTGATCAGCGTCACGCCCTGCGTCGAGCGGCTCATTTCGCGGATCGACTTCACGTTGGTGCGGATCAGCACGCCGCCGGTGGAGATGAGCATCACCTCGTCGTCCGGCCGCACCAGCGCCGCGCCGATCACCTGGCCGTTGCGCTCGCTCTGCTGGATCGCGATCATGCCCTTGGTGCCGCGGCCGTGCCGCGTGTACTCGACGATCGGCGTGCGCTTGCCGTAGCCCTTTTCGGTCGCCGTCAGGACCGACTGCGTCTCGTCCTCCGCGACCAGCATCGAGATCACGCGCTGCTTCTTGTCGAGCATCATGCCGCGCACGCCGTGCGCGTTGCGGCCCATCGGCCGGACGTCGTTCTCGTCGAAGCGCACCGCCTTGCCGCCCGAAGCTGAACAGCATCACGTCGTGCGTGCCGTCGGTGAGCGCGACGCCGATCAGCGAATCGCCGTCGGTCAAGTCGACCGCGATGATGCCCGGACGGACGCGGCCGCGAGAACTCCGACAGCGGCGTCTTCTTGACCGTGCCCATCGCCGTGGCCATGAACACGAACTGGTCGTCGGTGAACTCCTTGACCGGCAGGATGGCCGTGATCTTCTCGTTGTCGACCAGCGGCACCAGGTTGACGATCGGCTTGCCGCGCGACGCGCGCGAGCCCTGCGGCACGTTGTAGACCTTGAGCCAGTACACGCGGCCGCGGTTGGAGAAGCACAGGATGTAGTCGTGCGTGTTCGCGATGAACATCCGGTCGATGAAATCGTCTTCCTTCGTCGCCGTGGCCTGCTTGCCGCGGCCGCCGCGGCGCTGCGCGCGATATTCGGCGACCGGCTGCGACTTCATGTAGCCGCCGTGCGACAGCGTGACCACCATGTCCGCCGGCGCGATCAGGTCCTCGAGCGAAAGGTCCACGCCCTGCGCGACGATTTCCGAACGGCGCTTGTCGCCGAACTGGTCGCGGATCGCCGCGAGCTCGTCGCCGATGATCTTCGTGACGCGCGCGGGCTTGGCCAGGATGTCGAGCAGGTCGACGATCAGCTCCATCACTTCGCGGTACTCGCCGGTGATCTTGTCCTGCTCGAGCCCGGTCAGGCGCTGCAGGCGCAGTTCGAGGATCGCCTGCGCCTGCGCGTCCGACAGCCGGTAGCCCTGCTTGCTCCAGCCGAATTCGCAGCGGCAGGCCATCCGGACGCGCGGCATCGGCCGCCGCGCGCTTCAGCATGTCCTCGACGATCGACGAGCGCCAGCGTCTTCGCCATCAACGCGGCCTTGGCTTCCGGCGGCGTGGGCGACGCCTTGATCAGCGCGATGATCTCGTCGACGTTGGACAGCGCGACCGCCAGGCCTTCGAGGATGTGGCCGCGTTCGCGCGCCCGGCGCAGTTCGAAGCGCGTGCGGCGCACGACCACTTCGCGCCGGTGGATGAGGAAGTACTCGAGGAACTGCTTGAGGTTGAGGATGCGCGGCTGGCCGTCGACCAGCGCCACCATGTTCATGCCGAAGCTGTCCTGCAGTTGCGTCAGCTTGTACAGATTGTTGAGGATGATCTCCGGTGACTTCGCCGCGCTTCAACTCGATCACGACGCGCATGCCGGACTTGTCGGACTCGTCGCGCAGGTCGGAGATGCCCTCGATCTTCTTCTCGCGGACCAGCTCGCCGATGCGGATCAGCAGGTTCGCCTTGTTTACCTGATAGGGGATCTCGTCGACGATGATCGCCTGGCGGCCGCCCTTGTCGATGTCCTCGATGTGCGTGCGCGCGCGGATGACGACGCGGCCGCGGCCGGTGCGATAGCCCTCGCGCACGCCTTCCAGGCCGTAGATGATCCCGGCGGTCGGGAAGTCGGGCGCGGGAATGATCTCCATCAGTTCGTCGATGGTGATGTCCGGATTGGCGAGCAGCGCGAGGCAGCCGGAGATGGTCTCGGTCAGGTTGTGCGGCGGGATGTTGGTGGCCATGCCCACCGCGATGCCGGACGACCCGTTGATCAGCAGGTTCGGCAGACGCGACGGCAGCACCGCCGGCTCCAGTTCCTTGCCGTCGTAATTCGGGACGAAATCGACGGTTTCCTTGTCGATGTCGGCCAGGAGTTCCGACGGCGATCTTCTGCAGCCGGCACTCGGTGTAGCGATACGCCGCCGCCGAGTCGCCGTCGACGGAGCCGAAATTGCCCTGGCCGTCGATCAGCGGATAGCGCAGCGAGAATTCCTGCACCATCCGGACCAGCGCCTCGTAGGTCGGCGCTGTCGCCGTGCGGATGGTATTTGCCGAGCACGTCGCCGACGACGCGCGCGCATTTCACGTACGGGCGGTTCCAGACGATGTTGGCTTCGTGCATCGCGAACAGCACGCGGCGATGCACGGGTTTCAGGCCGTCGCGGACGTCCGGAAGGGCGCGCCCCACGATCACGCTCATCGCGTAATCGAGGTAGGAATGCCGCATTTCGGCTTCGAGGCTGACGGGAAGGGTTTCTTTGGCGAACTGCTCCATGGGCGGCGGGGTCGGTTTCGGTGATAAGCGGGGTTGGAAAGCGGCCGAAGCGCGAAATTCGGCCGCGGAAGCGGGCTTTTCCGGTCGGACGGCCGGCGAGGCCACCGTTTTGCGGCGCACACTCGGGGCCGGGACCGTTCCGGAGGCCCTTGAAATGACGCAATTTTATCACGGCGTTGTATTGCCGCGACAGTTGTTGACCCCATCAACCGGCCGAGTCCCTTTTCTTTGCGGCGCGAAATCCCCTGTGCTATATTTCTCGAGGAGACAAAGCATTTGACGCGTCAGGCATTTCCAGCGTGACGCGCAAAATCGCAAGTTCGTACAAAACTTGTTCAAAACCAAAGCCAAAGGGGTGAAACAATGACTCGACGCTTCGTGTACGGTGCAGTTGCTGGCGCGATGGCTGTGGCGTTCGCCGGCAGCGCCGGCGCGCAGATGAACCCATCGATGAAGTCGGATCCGAAGGGCTATGTTCCGGGCACCGCGCCCTGCACCACGGGATACGCCTGCGACGCCTACCCGACGCCGACCGACGGCACCGTGAAGAGCGGTGTCTACAACGGCACGATGGGCCTGTCCGGCAATCTGTGCTATCGCACCGGCTACTGGGCGCCTTCGATGGCCACCATCGAATGCGATCCGGATCTCGTGCCGAAGCCGCCCCGCCTGCCCCGCCGCCGGCTGCCGCCCCGCCGCCGCCCGCCGCCGCCGCCCGCCGCCGCCGCCGGCTGCCTCCGCAGGTGCAGAAGATCACGCTGGCCTCGAAGGCGCTGTTCGACTTCGACAAGGCGGTTCTGAAGCCCGAAGGCAAGGCAGCGATCGACAGCCGAAATCCTGTCCAAGCTGGCTCAGGTGCAGAAGCTCGAACTGGTCCTGGTCACCGGCCATACCGATCCGATCGGCACGCAGCAGTACAACCAGAAGCTGTCGGAGCGTCGTGCTGACGCCGTCCGCGACTACCTGGTGAGCAAGGGCGTGCCGAAGGACAAGATCGAGACGCTGGGCATGGGCAAGACGCAGCCGATCCCGGGCCTCGTCTGCAACCAGAAGAGCCTGAAGGAAAAGATCGCCTGCTTCGCGCCTGACCGTCGCGTGGAAGTCGAAGTCAAGGGCGAGATCATCGTCAAGAAGTAATTCGCTCCTGATGGAGAAAAGCCCCGCCTCGTGCGGGGCTTTTTTTTGGGCGGCGGCCCAAAGTGCAACCCTACTTTGGGCCGGAAGACCAAACGGGATAATGTTGCGAATCGCGGGCGAAGCCCGTCGATTCACAATTGAAAATGCGACACTAGGGTCATGCCTTCGATGAGTGCTCCACGCACTGTTGACCTGCGCATCGACGCCGGCTGGATCATTCCGGTCGAGCCCGCGGGCGTTCTCACGGGCCACGCGCTGATCGTCGACAAAGGGCGGATCGTCGCGCTGCTGCCGGCCGATGCGGCGGACGCGGCCTTCGCCCCGCGTACGACGCATCGCCGGCCGGCGCATGCGCTGATCCCCGGACTCGTAAACGCGCATACGCACGCGGCGATGACGCTGATGCGCGGCGTCGCCGACGACCTGCCGCTCAAGGCCTGGCTCGAGGAGCACATCTGGCCGCTGGAGGCGCGCTTCGTGTCGCCCGATTTCGTGTACGACGGCACGCTGCTGGGCGCCGCGGAAATGTTGCGCGGTGGCGTGACCTGCTGCAACGACATGTATTTCTATCCCGACGCCGCCGCGCGCGCCTACGAGACCGCTGGCATTGCGCGCGATGTTGGGCGTTCCGGTGCTCGACTTCCCGACGCCCTATGCCGCCGACGCCGACGCGTACCTGCAGAACGGGCTGGCGGCGCGGGACGCGTTCAAGCACTCGTCGCTGGTGACGTTTTCGCTGGCGCCGCATGCGCCGTATACGGTCGGCGACGCCACGTGGGGAAAGATCGTCATGTATGCGCGGGAGCTCGACTTGCCCATCCAGACGCATCTCGCCGAAACGCGCCGGGAAGTGGACGAAGCCCGTGCCGCAACGGGAATGACTCCGCTCGCTCGCCTCGATCGGCTGGGCGCCACCGGGCCCGGCCTTCATCGCCATCCATGCGGTGCACGTCGAGCCTGCGGACATGGAGCTGCTCGCTGCGCAGCGCTGCCATGTCGTCCACTGCCCGGGGTCGAACATGAAGCTCGGCAGCGGCATCGCGCCCGTGACCGAGTTAATCCGGCTCGGCATCAACGTGGCGCTGGGCACGGACGGCGCGGCGTCCAACAACCGGCTCGACCTCCTCGGGGAAATGCGGCTCGCCAGCCTGCTGGCAAAAGTTGCGAGCGGGGACCCGTCGACCGTCCCGGCCGCCGCGGCATTGCGGATGGCAACGCTCAACGGTGCCGCGGCGCTGGGCCTGGACGCGCAGATCGGATCGCTCGAGCCGGGCAAGCACGCCGACATCGTCGCGATCGATTTGTCGGGCGTAGACACGTCGCCGATGTACGATCCGGTTTCCCACCTCACGCACGCCGCCGGGCGCGAGTGCGTCACCGACGTGTGGGTGGGCGCGGAGCCACGGGTGGCGGACCGCCGCCTGACCACGATAGACGAGAGCGCACTCCTCGCACGCACCGGCGCGTGGCAACGGCAACTGATGCAGCCCGCACGATGACCTCGGACACCGCCCCTTCCGACGCCGGGAACGTCGATCCTGCCGAACTCGCGAAGTTTTCGGCGCTCGCCCATCGGTGGTGGGATCCCGAAAGCGAGTTCCGGCCGCTGCACGAGATCAATCCGCTGAGGCTGGCCTGGATCGAATCGGTCGCGGGCGGCATCGAGGGCAAGCGCGTGCTCGATGTCGGGTGCGGCGGCGGCATCCTCGCGGAGGCGTTGGCGTCGCGCGGAGGGCGTGTGACCGGCATCGACCTTGGCGAAAAGGCGCTCGGCGTCGCGAAATTGCATGGCCTCGAGACCGGCGTGTCCGTCGACTACCGCCTCGTGGCCGCGGAAGCGCTCGCCGCCGAAACCCCCGCCGCGTTCGACGTGGTGACATGCATGGAACTGCTCGAGCATGTTCCCGAACCTGCGTCGATCGTCGCGGCATGCGCGACGCTCGCGGCTCCCGGCGGCACGGTCGTCTTCTCCACGCTCAACCGAAATCCCAAGTCGTATCTGTTCGCGATCGTCGGCGCCGAATATCTGCTGCGGCTGTTGCCGAGGGGGACACACGACTGGGCCAAGTTCCTGCGGCCGGCGGAACTGTCCACGTTTGCGCGCCGATCGGGACTCGACCTCGCGAACCTGACCGGCATGACATACAACCCGCTCACCAAGGTGTACCGGCTGGAGCCGGACACGTCCGTCAACTATCTGGCCGCCTACCGCAAGCCTGGCGAACGCGCAGACCATGCCGGCTGACGCCGCGCGCCGTATCGCGCGCCCGTTGCCGGTCGATGCCGTGCTGTTCGATCTGGACGGCACGCTTGCCGACACTGCCAGCGACCTGTCGGGCGCGCTGAATCGCGTGCGCGCCGACCGCGGCCTGCCTCCGGTGCCATTGGCGCGGCTGCGCGCGCACGCGTCGTCGGGGGCGCGTGGCCTGTTAGGCGCCGGCATGAACATTACGCCCGCGGCGCCGGACTACGAGGAATTGCGTGAGGCGTTCCTCACCCATTACGCGGCGTGCCTTGCGGAAACCACCGTGCTGTTCGCCGGTGTCGCGGACCTGCTCGACGCGATCGAGCGACGCGGCCTGCGCTGGGGCATCGTGACGAATAAATTCTCGCGTTTCACCGAACCGGTCGTGGCATCGCTTTCGCTCGCGGACCGCGCGTCGACGGTGGTTTCCGGGGACACGACGCCCCATACGAAGCCGCATCCCGCCCCGCTGCTGCACGCGGCGGGCAGCCTGGCCCTGCCGCCCTCCCGGTGCGTCTATGTCGGCGACGACCTGCGCGACGTCGTGGCCGGCAACGCGGCCGGGATGGCGACGATCGTCGCCGAATATGGCTACATGGGCGCCGGCGAAACCAGCGACACGTGGCCCGCCACCGGGTGGATCGCCGATCCCCTCGCGCTGCTGTCGCTGGCTGCCGCCCGCTCGCTGAAGCGTCACGGACAGGTTCCGGCGTTCTGCAGCAGCCATTCGCGCGGCGCGCCGCCCCGCGACCCCACCAGCCGCACCGATTGTCCCGCGGCGAGCGGCCGCAGGACGGCGTTGACGACATCGTCGGGCGCGCGCAGCGCAATGCCGTTCGCCTGCTCGATGCGGTCGCCTTTCTTCATGGCCAGCATTGCCGAAAAGCCGCTGTCGTCGCGAACGGCCAGCGCGCCGCGATCCGCTGTCGCGAGCGCCGCCCACGAGTCGGGCTGCGCGACGATGCCGCCGACCAGTTCGGCGTTCAGGCGCAGCACATCGCCCCTGAATCCAGGTGGCGGCGCGCAGGCCGCGTTGACGGCCGTCTTGCCGGCGGCCTTCGCGGCAGGAGGCGGCGCAATCCCGCGCAGGACGAGCCGACGCTCGCCGCCGGCGTCGCGCAACGTGATGCCATCGCGTTGCACCGACACGAGCGTGACGCCATTCGCGATGTCGCGGCCCGCGGCGACGAACTTGGGGCCGCTCCCGAGGCGAAGCAACGCGTAACCGTTGCCGCCTTCTTCAGCTAGGACACCGAGCAACCGAATTTCGCCGGAGACGGCACCGGCTGGAGACTCGGTGGCGGCGACCGCGCCCGCGGGCGCGGCGAACAGGCCCGACGCCTGCAATGCCAACGCCGCATCCCGGGGGGCCGCCGGCACGAAGTCGATGGGCGCCGGACCAAACCAGCGCCAGCCCCACCAGGCGACCACGGCCGCCAGCAAGGCGATCGCCGTCAGCACCGTCAAGCTGGCGACGACCGCCAGCGCGCGCGAACCCGACGTCGAAGCGGCGCCGACTTCCATCATGCGCACCTGTGCGAAGGCTTGGCGCCGCTATAATCGTCCGTCTCCCGCACCGATCCTCCGCGTGAATCCCCGTCTTGCGCTGTTGCATCCCTACCCGTTCGAACGGCTGCGTGCGCTGTTTTCCGGCGTCGTGGCCGATCCCACGAAGCGCGGGATAAGCCTCTCGATCGGCGAGCCCAAGCATCCGACGCCGCGCCTAGTTCTCGATGCGCTCGCCGCCGGCAGCGCCGGCCTCGCAAATTATCCCATGACCATCGGCCCGCCCGCGCTGCGCGAAGCCATCGCCGGGTGGCTCGCCCGCCGCCACGGCGTGCCGCCGCTCGACCCCGCGACCCAGGTGCTGCCGGTGCTGGGCAGCCGCGAGGCGTTGTTCGCCTTTGCGCAGGCAATCATCGACGACACCCGCGAGCACGCCACCGTGGTCGTTCCCAACCCGTTCTACCAGATCTACGAGGGCGCCGCGCTGCTCGCTGGAGCGGCCGTCTGGTGCGTGAACGCGAACCCGGCTTCGTCCTTTGCGCACGATTGGCGCGGCGTTCCCGACGCCGTGTGGTCGCGCACGCAGCTCCTCTACGTCTGCTCGCCGGACAATCCCACCGGCCGCGTGTTCGGCCTCCCCGAGTGGCGCGAGTTGTTCGCGTTGTCGGACAAGCACGGCTTCGTCATCGCCTCCGACGAATGCTATTCGGAAATCTATTTCGACGAGGCGCATCCGCCGCTCGGCGCGCTCGCGGCGGCGCACGCGCTCGGGCGGGACGGCTATCCGCGGCTCGCCGTCTTCGGCAGCTTGTCCAAGCGCTCCAACGCACCCGGCCTGCGCTCGGGCTATGTAGCGGGCGATGCGGCATTGATGAAGGCGTTCCTGCTCTATCGCACCTATCATGGCGCGGCCATGTCGCCGGCCGTTGCCGCCGCCAGCATCGCGGCGTGGGGCGACGAAGTGCACGTGCGCGCCAATCGCGCCGAATACGCGGCCAAGTTCGCGGCGCTGCAGCCGCGGCTCGCCCCCTGGCTGCCGTGCGCAATGCCCGACGCCGCCTTCTACCTTTGGGCGCGGACACCGATCGACGACGCGCTGTTTGCGCGACGTCTGCTGGCCGAGGAGAATGTCTCCGTCGTCCCCGGAAGCTTCATCGCCCGCGATGCGCACGGGACGAACCCGGGGACGAACCGCGTCCGGCTGGCGCTGGTCGCGCCGGCGGCCGAATGCGCCGAGGCCATCGACCGGATCGTGGCGTTCACGCGGCGGCTTTCCACACTCCCGGACAGCCTCGGCGCGCTTCATCCGGGTCGGTAACGTCCCGTCGCAAAGGGGTTACCCGCCGCCTTCGCGACCCTAAAATTGCGGCCATGGCTACTCTCGTCGAAACTCCACCGTCCCGTCCGGGGCCGGTCGCGGCGCTGGTCCGCGGCTTTCACGTGTCCTGGACCACCCTGCTGCTCGTGCTGGCGATCAACACCGGCGTCGCGGCCATGCTGTCCATCGAGGACGCGCGGCCGTTCTGGCACCCATTCATCACGGCGCAAACCATCGGCTTGCTGATCGCCTACGCCGTCAACACGACGCAACCGTGGACCAAGAGCCAGCCGGTGTGGCGCCTGGCCGGCGCCGTCGCCGTCGCGTCGTTGGTCGGCGTTGCGCTGGTCGTGTTCATCAAGGGCTACATCATCGGCGAGCCGAGTTACCGCTTCCCCGAGGCGCGCACGCATCTCAGCCTGTATTTCGGCACGGCGTTCTCTAGCTTGATCATGGGCCTGTGCGTGAGCTTCATCTTCCTGTTCAAGTTCCGGGAGGCGCATGCCGCCGCCGCGCTGCACATGGCCGAAGCCGAGCGCCACCTGATGTCGAAACACGCGGTCGAGGCCGAACTGAAACTCATGCAGGCGCAGGTGGAGCCGCACTTCCTGTTCAACACGCTGGCGTCGGTCCAGTACTTGACGGAAACGGATCCGCGCGAGGCCGGCCGGCTGCTCTCCCACCTCATCGACTACCTGCGCGCGGCGCTGCCGCAACTGCGGGCGAGTTCGACGACGCTGGGCAAGGAGGTAGGACTCGCCGCCGCGTACCTCAACATCCTCAAGATGCGGATGGGCCCGCGGCTCGTGTTCGACATCGACGTTCCGCCCGAACTGGCGCAGCATCCGTTTCCGCCGAACCTGCTGATCTCGCTCGTGGAGAACGCGATCAAGCACGGTGTCGAACCTGCCGCCGACGGCGGCACGATTCGCGTCAGCGCCGAGCGCGACGGCGCCGCGCTGGTCGTCAACGTCACCGACACAGGCCGCGGCAGCGCGGCGGCGGCCACGGACACGCTGGGCACTGGCGTGGGCCTCGCCAACGTGCGCGAACGGCTGGCGGCATTGTATGGAACGCTGGGTCGGTTTACCCTTTCCAGCGAGCCCCAGAGCGGCACCCGTGCCACGTTGTCGATACCCTTCGAAGGCCAAGGTTGAGCCTCCCATGCCCACCGCGCTGATCGCCGACGACGAGCCGATGCTGCGCGCCCAATTGAAGGCACGGTTGGCCGAAGCCTGGCCCGAATTGGCCGTCATTGCCGAGGCCGGCAACGGCGCCGAAGCGCTGGCGATGTACGAGGTCAACCGGCCCGACATCGTGTTCCTCGACATTCGCATGCCGGTCCAGACCGGCATCGAGGTCGCGCATGCGCTGGAAGGCCGATGCCACGCGGTGTTCGTGACCGCCTACGACGAATATGCGGTGACGGCGTTCGACGAAGGCGCGGTCGACTATGTGCTGAAGCCTGTTTCCCCCGAACGCATCGCAAAGGTGGTCGCGCGCTTGAAGTCGCGGCTGGAAAGCGCGCCGCTCGACCTGTCGGCGGTGCTGGCGAAGCTGGCGGCGCGCGAAGGCAACGGCTATCTCAAATGGATTCGCGCGTCGCTGGGGACGGCCATGAAGCTGATCGCCACCGACGATGTCCTCTATTTCCAGGCCGAGGACAAGTATACGAAGGTCGTCACCAGTGCCGGCGACGCGCACATCAAGAAGCCCATCAAGGAATTGTTCGAGGAACTGGACCCCGAGGCCTTCTGGCAGATCCATCGCGCGACGATCGTCAACCTGCGCGCCATCGCCAAGATCGAACGCGACTGGCGCGACCAGCCGGTCATAAGCCTGCGCGACCGCGGCGAAAAGCTGATCGTCTCCCGGACCTTCGCGCACCGCTTCAAGACCATGTGACCCCACGCAACTTAAGCGGCAAAATCGGGAATCCCACCGACACGCGTTAAAATGGTGGTTTTTCTCCGGATTTCGCATGGGTCAGCTCCCCCAGACGATCGACGCCGCGTGGGAGCGGCGCGCAGAATTCTCGCCCCAGAACGCGCCTCCCGACGTCCGTGACGCGGTGGCGCACGCCATCGCAGAACTCGACTCGGGCCGGCTGCGCGTGGCCGAAAAGATCGGCGGGCAATGGGTCACGCAGCAGTGGCTGAAGAAGGCCGTGTTGCTGTCGTTTCGCCTGTTGGACAACCGGATGATCGGCTCGTCTTCGGCCGGCGGTCACTTCCCCCAGTTCTACGACAAGGTGCCCACCAAGTTCGAGGACTACGCCGAGGCCGATTTTGCCGCCGGCGGATTCCGCGTGGTGCCGCCCGCGGTGGCGCGGCGGGGCGCATTCATCGGCAGGAACGTCGTGCTGATGCCTTCGTTCGTGAACATCGGCGCCTACGTCGACGAAGGCACGATGGTCGACACGTGGGTGACGGTGGGGTCGTGCGCACAGATCGGGAAGAACGTGCACTTGTCCGGTGGCGTGGGCATCGGCGGGGTCTTGGAACCGCTGCAGGCGAACCCCACCATCATCGAAGACAACTGCTTCATCGGCGCGCGCTCGGAAGTGGTCGAAGGCGTCGTCGTCGAGGAGAACTCCGTGCTGGGCATGGGGGTATTCATAGGCCAGAGTACGAAGATCTACAATCGCGCGACGCGCGAAGTGAGCTACGGCCGCGTGCCCGCGGGCTCGGTCGTCGTCGCGGGCAGCCTCCCGTCCGCCGAGGGCGCATGCCAACTCTATTGCGCCGTCATCGTCAAGCAGGTCGACGCGAAGACGCGCTCGAAGACCGCCATCAATGAACTGCTCCGTGTCTGAGATCCAGGAAACCATGTCCGTCAGCCTCAAATCCGCCGCCGACATCGAAGGCATGCGCACGGCCGGGCGCCTGGCCTCGGAACTGCTGGATTATCTGACGCGGCACGTCGCGCCCGGCGTGACCACGGGCTCGATCAACGACCTCGCGCATGAGTACATGGTCAACGAGCAGGGAACGGTCCCGGCCACGCTCAACTACGCGCCGCCGGGCCATACCCCCTACCCCGCCTCGCTGTGCACGTCGGTGAACCACGTCGTGTGCCACGGCATCCCCGGCGACAGGAAACTGAAGGACGGCGACATCGTCAACATCGACGTCACCGTGATCAAGGACGGCTACCACGGCGACACCAGCCGGATGTTCTTCGTGGGCAAGCCTTCCATCCAGGCGAAGCGCCTGGCCGAGGTCACGTACGAGGCGATGTGGCGCGGCATCCGCGCCGTGCGCCCCGGCGGGCACCTGGGCGACATCGGCGCGACGATCCAGAAATTCGCCGAAGGCCACGGCTTCTCGGTCGTGCGCGAATTCTGCGGTCATGGCATTGGCACGCAGTTCCACGAGGACCCGCAGGTGCTGCACTATGGCCGCGCGGGTACGGGCCTCAAATTGCAGCCGGGAATGGTTTTCACCGTCGAGCCGATGATCAACGCCGGCAGGCCGGGCATCCGCTGCCTGGCCGACGGCTGGACGATCGTCACGGCGGACCATTCGCTCTCCGCGCAATGGGAGCACACGGTCCTCGTGACCGAATCCGGCGTCGAGGTGCTGACCACGTCCGCCGGCGCGCCCGCACCGCCGCCCGCGGCCTAGCATCGATGGCGTCCGCGCCGCCGCTCGTTCCCGACGTCGCGAACACCGGCGCCCGGTTTCCGCAAGCGGCTTCCCGCATCGCGTTCTGGCGCGACGAGTTGAAGCGCGGTCGCGAGGCGCTGCGCCTCGCGTTCTTCGCGCATCCCGATACGCCGAAGCTGTTGCGCGAACATGCGCGTCTTGTCGATCGCATCGTGCGCGGCGTGTGGCGCGAGGCGGACATGCCGGCTGAACTCGCGCTGCTGGCCGTCGGCGGCTACGGCCGAGGTCAGCTCTTCCCGCATTCCGACGTCGACGTGCTGATCCTTCTGCCCGACAGTGGTGCCGCCCCCGCCGCGGCCATCGAACGGTTCTTCGCCACGCTGTGGGACACCGGCATGGAGCTGGGCCACGCCGTCCGCACCGTCGCCCAATGCATGTCGGAAATGGCCGGCGACGTCACCATCCGGACCAGCCTCCTCGAAAATCGCTTTCTCGACGGCTCGCGGCGCTTGAGCCGGCAGTTCCGGACCATGTTCGCGGACAACCTGGACATCCACGCTTTCTACGCGGCCAAGGCGCTCGAGCAGCAACAGCGGCACCTCAAAGTCAACGACGCGATCTACAACCTGGAGCCCAACGTCAAGGAAAGTCCGGGAGGATTGCGCGACCTGCAGACGGTTTTGTGGATCAGTCGCGCCGCCGGTCTCGGGCGGACATGGGCCGAACTCGCGCGGCACGGGCTGATGACGATCGCCGAGGCCCGCTCGGTGTCGCGGCAGGAGCGATTCATCGGCGCGATGCGCGTGCGGCTGCATTACCTGTCCGGCCGGCGCGAGGACCGTCTCGTTTTCGACCAGCAGGCGGCGCTCGCGAAACAGCTGCACCTGGTGGATTCACCGGCGCGGCGGGCGAGCGAGCAGCTGATGCAGCGCTATTACCGCGCGGCCAAGCTCGTGCGCCAGGTCAACACGATCCTGCTGCAGAACCTGCATGCGCGGCTCTACCCGGCGCAGTCGCCGCCCGTGCCCTTCGACGCCGAGTTCCAGACGGTGGACGAACTCCTCGATGTGCGCGACGAGGAGCTGTTCGAGCGGCGTCCGGCCGCCATGCTCGATGCGTTCCTGATGATGCAGAAGCATCGCGCGCTGAAAGGCATGACGGCGCGCACGCTGCGGGCGCTGTGGCGCAACCGGCGGCTGATCGACGCTAAGTTCCGCCGCGATCCCGCGAACCGCGCGCGATTCATCGAGATGTTCCGACCGCGAGAAGGGGCTTCTGCACGAACTGCGCCGGATGAACCTCTTCGGAATTCTCGGCCAGTACGTGCCGGTGTTCGGGCGTATCGTCGGCCAGATGCAGCACGATCTCTTCCACGTCTACACGGTCGACGAGCACATCCTGATGGTGATCCGCAACCTGCGGCGCTTCACCGAGGCACAGCACGCGCACGAGTACCCGACGTGCTCGCGGCTGATGGCCGATTTCGAGCGGCGCGAGGTGCTCTATCTGGCGGGCCTCTTCCACGACATCGCCAAGGGCCGCGGCGGCAACCATTCGCAACTGGGCTCGCGCGACGCGCAGCGTTTCTGCCGGGAACACGGCCTGTCGCCGGAGGACTGCGAGCTGGTCGCGTGGCTGGTGCGGGAACACCTGACGATGTCGTCGACCGCACAGAAGCAGGACCTGACCGATCCCGCCGTGGTCACGGAGTTCGCCCGCAAAGTCGGTACGCAGCGGCGGCTGGCCGCGCTGTATCTGCTGACCGTTGCCGACATCCGCGGCACCAGCCCCAAGGTGTGGAACGCGTGGAAGGCGAAGCTGCTGGAGGACCTGTACCACGGCGCGCGCGCCGCGCTCGCCGGCGAGGCGCCCACGCGCACGATCATGGACAGCATCGAGGCGCGGCGCGAGGACGCGCGGCGCCTGCTGCGACTGTACGCCGTGCCGGACGGCGCGGAAGGTCGCGCTGTGGCGCCACCTCGACACGCCGTACTTCCAGCGCCACACGTCCGAGGAAATCGCGTGGCACGCGCGCCACCTGTACTGGCGCGTCGCGGGCACGCGCCCCGGTGGTCAAGGCGCGCCTCGCGCGCGATGGCACGGGCTTGCAGGTGCTCGTCTACCTGCCCGACCAGAAGGATCTCTTCGCGCGGATCTGCGGCTTCTTCGGCCGGTCGGGCTGACCATTCTCGAGGCGCGCATCCATACGACGCGCGCCGGCTACGCGCTCGACACCTTTGCCGTGCTCGATCCGACCAATCCGAACGCGTCGTATCGCGACACGATCCAGCTACGTCGAATTCGAACTGTCGCGCGCTCCTGGGCGAGCAGGCGCCGCTCGCGCCGCCCGTCGACGGCCGCATTTCGCGCCAGCTGAAGCACTTTCCGCTGACGCCCGAGGTGCAGATCTTTCCGGACGACAAGGGCACGCACTACATCCTCGAAGTCGTGGCCGGCGACCGACCCGGGCCTGCTCGCGAAGATCGCCTATACGCTGGCGCGCGCCAACGTCAATGTCGTCAGCGCCAAGATCAACACGCTGGGCGAGCGCGCCGAGGACGTCTTCCTGATCGACGGCGCGCGCCTGCACGACGAGCAGGCGCTGCTTGCGTCTGGAGACCGCGCTCTTCGAGGACCTGCGCCTCATCCAGAACCGCGGGCGATCGACTCGTCGGCGTCGACGCCGACCATGTCCGGAAACAGGACGTCGGTGAAGCCGAACTTGCGCATGTCGGTAATGCGCATCGGGTACAGGATGCCGTCCAGGTGGTCGCATTCGTGCTGGACGACGCGCGCATGGAAGTCCGAGCATTCGCGCGCGAGCTCGCTCCCCTGCGGATCGAAGCCCGCGATAGCGCAGGCGTGTCCAGCGCGGCACCACGCCGCGAAAGCCGGGCACCGACAGGCAGCCTTCCCAGCCCTCCTCGATTTCGTCGGACAGCGCGCGTCAGCACGGGATTGACGAGTTCGGTGTACGGCACGGGCTCCGCGTCCGGATAGCGCGGATTGCGCTCCATGCCGAAGATCACGACGCGCAGCGGCACGCCGATCTGCGGCGCGGCAAGACCCGGCGCCATTCTGCGCGCGCATCGTGTCGCGCATGTCGGCGAGCAACGTCGCAAGCTCCCGCGTGCCGAACGCGTGACCTCCGCCGAGCGCTGCCACAGGCGCGGGTCACCCATGCGCAGCACGTCGCGGATCATCGGCTGCGCCCCTGCCGTCCGCGGGCACCAGTGGCGCGACGTGATCGAGCAGCGTGCGGACCTTGTCCATCGCCGACTCGAGGACGGTGGTGATGCCGTCCATCGAGATCCCGCGTCGCGCTGTCGCCGCGCCCTGCAGCGTGGTTGACGACGACGCAGATGGCCGCATAGGGCAGCCCGAGTTCGCGCGCCAGGACTGCTTCGGGCATGCCGGTCATGCCGACCAGCGTCGCGCCGTCGCGCTCCATCCGGTCGATCTCGGCGGCCGTCTCCAGCCGCGGACCGTTGACGGCACCGTAGACGCCGCCGTCGTGCAAGGCGATGCCGGCCACCGACTGCCGCTGCGAGGCAACAGGCGCGCAATTCCGGCGCATAGGGGTGCGTGAAGTCGACGTGCACGACCTGCTGGTCGCCGCCGTCGAAGTACGTCGACGCCCGTCCGGACGTGTAGTCGATCAGCGAATGCGGCAGCACGAGGTCGCCGGGCCGGCACGCCGTGATGCCGCCGACCGACGCCACGGCGATGACGGCGCGTTGCCCCGCACTGCTTCAGCGCCGACAGGTTCGCGCGGTAGTTCACCCGGTGCGGTGGTATGGTGTGCCCATGCCCGTGGCGGGCCAGGAAGACGGCGTCGCGGCCGGCGATCTGCCCGAAGAGCAGCGCGGACGACGGGTCGCCATAGGGCGTGCGGACGACCTCGCGGTGCGCCACGTGCAGCGTCGACAGGCGGGTCAGACCGGTGCCACCGATAATTGCGAGCATGGAACTTGCTTAAGCCTTTGAATGCACCGGCCAAATGCCGCCGGGCGGACGCGGAAATCCGATGTTGTAAGCCGAGGGGCTGCTACGACAGGCCGGATTGCGGGGCAAATGCTGGAAACCATCGTCATTTCATGACATTATCATAGGAATCGCGGCGCGCATCGCCGGTGCGCACTGCACGACCGCATTGTAGCTTTCGAGGCGCATCCATGTATCTCGACCGACTGTTCAAGCTGATGGCCGAAAAGCAGGCGTCCGACCTGTTCATCTCCTGCGGCGCGCCGATCAACATGAAGGTCAACGGCATCGTCGCGCCGGTGTCGACGCAGCCGATGGACATCGAGACCGTCCGCCGCATCGCCTACGAGCTGATGACCAAGGAGCAGGCGCGCGAGTTCGAGAACGAGATGGAGATGAACCTCTCCCACCTCGACCGCACCGTCGGCAACTTCCGCGTCAACATCTTCCGCCAGCGCGGCACGATCTCGCTCGTCATCCGCTACGTGCGCAGCAACGTGCCGCCGTACGAGCATCTGAAGCTGCCGCCGGTGCTGCTCAACCTGATCATGGAAAAGCGCGGGCTGGTGCTGGTCGCCGGCGCCGACGGGCTCGGGCAAGTCGACCACGCTGGCGGCGATGATCGACTACCGCAACGCCAACCGGTCCGGCCACATCCTCACGATCGAGGACCCGATCGAATACCTGTTCGAGCACAAGCAGAGCGTGATCAACCAGCGCGAGATCGGCGTCGACACGGTCAACTACACGCACGCGCTGCAGAACGCGCTGCGCGAGGCGCCGGACCTCATCATGATCGGCGAAATCCGCGACAAGGAGACGATGCAGCAGGCGCTGCTGCACACGCTGACCGGCCACCTGTGCCTGTCGACGATCCACGCCAACAACAGCTACCACGCGCTGTCGCGGATCATCAACCTGTTTCCCGTACGACGCGCGCGCCGCCGTGCTCTCCGACCTGTCGATCGGCCTGCGCGCCATCATCTCGCAGCGGCTGGTGCGCAACCGGGACGGCGAGCAGCAGCCCGCCGTGGAGATCCTGCTCAACACGTCGCTCATCTGCGGAACTCATCAAGAACGGCGAGTTCTCGCAGATCAAGGAAGCGATGGAGCAGTCGCTCTACCCCGGCTCGCAGACGTTCGAGCAGGCGCTGTGCCGCCTCTACCTCGACGGCGTCATCAGCTACGACGAGGCGATGAGCGCCTCCGATTCGCCCACCAACCTCGCCTGGCAGATCAACCAGAACAGCCCGTCGTCGCGCGTCGACGCGATGGAGGCCGACCCGAAGACCGAGCAGCGGCGCATCGGCGCGGACTTCGCGACGATGACGATCAATACGGAGCTGCTCGACCAGACGCACTAGGTCGGCTCGAGATGCCGGCGCCGATCAGCGGCGCATTTGCTACCATTCGCGGCATGGACACCGCCGCACAGCCGACGCTCTGCCCTCGCGCGCGAACTGATCGCGCTGCGCTCGCTGACGCCCGACGACGCGCGGCTGCCAGGCGCTGCTTGCGCAACGCCTGGCGCCGCTCGGATTCGCCTGCGAGACGCTCGTTTGCAACGGCGTCACCAACCTGTGGGCGCGGCGCGGTACCGCGCGCCCGCTCGTCTGCTTCGCCGGACATACCGACGTCGTGCCGACCGGCCCGCTCGCCGCGTGGGACTCCGATCCGTTCGTGCCGACGTTGCGCGACGGCTACCTCTACGGCCGCGGCGCCGCCGACATGAAGGGCTCGCTCGCGGCATTCGTCACCGCCATCGAGGGATTTCTCGCCGACCATCCGGACGCGCCGGGTTCGATCGCGCTGCTCATCACGTCCGACGAGGAAGGACCGTCCATCGACGGCACCGTGAGGGTCGTCGAGCGGATGGCGGCGGCCGGCGAAAGCGATCGACTACTGCATCGTCGGCGAGCCGTCGTCGGTCGACCACCTGGGCGACATGATCAAGAACGGCCGCCGCGGCACGCTGTCCGGCACGCTGACCGTGAAGGGCGTGCAGGGACACGTCGCGTATCCGCATCTGGCGCGCAATCCGATCCATCTGGCGGCGCCGGTGATCGCCGAACTGGCGGCCACGCAGTGGGACGCCGGCAACGAATATTTTCCGCCGACCACGTGGCAGTGCTCGAACATCCACGCCGGCACCGGCGCGACCAACGTCATTCCCGGCACGCTCGACGTGCAGTTCAATTTCCGCTACTCGACCGCGAGCACGCGCGAATCGCTGCAGCAGCGCTTCGAGGCGATACTGCGCAAGCACGGGCTCGACTACGACACTCGCGTGGACCGGCTGGGGCAAGCCGTTCCTGACGCCGCGCGGCCGGCTGGTCGACGTCGCCACGGCGGCGATCCGCGAGGTCACCGGGCCGCACGCCGGAACTCTCGTGCACCGGCGGCACGTCGGACGGCCGCTTCATCGCCGACATCTGCGCGAAGTCGTCGAATTGGGACCGGTGAACGCGACGATCCACAAGCTGGACGAGCGCGTGCGCGTCGCGGACCTGGAGCCGCTCGCCGCCATCTACCGCGGCATCCTGAACCGGCTGCTGACATGAGCGCCGCCGGGCCGTCCCAAGGCGCGAGTTGCGCCCTAGGGGCAGCGAACGCAGTGAGCGTGGGGGTCCTTCGATGAGTTCCGTTCCGACGGCGAACTGGACACGCTGCGCGACTGGCTGCGCTGGTCGGTGTCGCGCTTCGGCGAGGCCAGGCTCCATTTCGGCCACGGCAGCGACGAGGCCTACGACGAGGCCGCGTACCTGCTGCTGCACGCGCTGCACCTGCCGCTCGACCGCCTCGAGCCGTTCCTCGACGCCAAGCTGACGCAGGCCGAGCGCGCGACGCTCGGCCAGCTGTTCACGCGCCGGATCGACGAGCGCGTTCCGGCGGCCTACCTCACGCACGAGGCGTGGCTCGGCGACTTCCGCTTCTACGTCGACGAGCGCGTGCTGATTCCGCGCTCGTTCATCGCCGAACTGATGCCCGGCGGCCTCGAGCCCTACGTCGGTCCGGCGCCGCAGGTGCAGACGGCGCTCGACATGTGCACCGGGTCCGGCTGCCTCGCCATCCTGCTCGCGCACGCGTATCCGGAGGCCGATGTCGATGCGGTGGACATCTCGTCGGCGGCGCTGGCGGTCGCGCAGCGCAACGTCAGCGACTACGCGCTGGCCGACCGCATCAACCTCATCCGCTCGGACCTCTTCGCCAACCTGCCGGAGAAGACCTACGACCTCATCATCAGCAATCCGCCCTACGTCACCGCGATGGCGATGGAGGAGTTGCCGGACGAGTATCGCCACGAGCCCGACGCTGGCGCTGGCCGGCGGCGACGACGGGCTCGACGCGGTGCGCACGATCGTCAAGGAGGCGCCGCGCTTCCTCAATCCGGGCGGGACGCTGGTCGTCGAGATCGGCCACAATCGCGCGGCGCGCGGAAGTCGCGTTTCCGCGGCTGCCGTTCGTGTGGCTCGCGACCGCGGGCTGCGACGACTGCGTGTTCCTGGTCAAGCGCGAGGACATCGTCAACGGGCGCTGACGCGGTGCGCCGGGCGACTCATGCGCGCCGCGACCGTCTCATTGCGCGAGGTCGAAGAACACGCGGATCTTGCGCAGGAGTTCACTGGCGGCGCCCGACGCGCGCTTGCTCCGCGCCTCTCGTCCAGCGCCTGCAGCGTCGCGTCGTTGGCCGCCAGGCGCGCCGCCAGCGACCTGCGACAGCGCTTCGGCGAGCTCCGGCCGCGCCTTCAGGATCGCGTCGAAGCCGCGCTTCTCCAGCCGGTAGCAGAGCACGTCGTCGCGCGCGATCACCGTCGCCGTGCGCGCCTGCCCGGTCAGCAGGCCCATCTCGCCGAAATGATTCGGGCGCCGTCAGGTCCGCCAGGCGCTTGCGCTCGCCCTGGCCTCCGTGCCGTCGCGGCAGATCGTCGACGCTGCCCGACGCCAGGATGAACAGCGAGTCCGAGACGTCGCCTTCGCGCGAGATCACGTCGCCCGCCACGTAGGGCGCGTCGCTCAATTCCGCCGCGAGCGCGCGGCGCTCGCCGTCGGTCAATTCGGCGAACAGCTTGAGGCGCGACAGCACGTCCAGGCGACTCGGCGAGCTGTGCGCGCGGTCGCCGCTTCGTGCTGCGCGGCACGGCTTCCGGCGTCAGCAGCACGCGATGCGGCAGCGGCATTTCCATGTGGTGGCGCGCCAGCGTCGCGTAGATGTGCGCGCGGATCTGCGAATCGGTGACCTGGTCGTAGCGCAGGTCGGTGAGCCAGTACAGCACCGCGTAGCGGATCGAGTTGTCGTCGAACGACCGGCAGGTGCAGATCGCGCGCGGCGTTGGCGGCGACATGCGGGATTTCGGCGCGCGCGAGCGCCGCTTCGACCGCCGCGATGACCCGCGACGGCGCGCATCGTAGCCGACGAAGAACTCGACCGGACGGCGCCACGGAATCTTGCGGTCGCCGCGCCGCGCCAGCACCGTCACGCGGCTCTTGACCAGCTGCGCGTTGGGCATCATCACCGTCTCGCCGTCGTTGGTCGCGACGGCCAGGCAGCGCCAGCGGATGCCGATGATCTGCCCGACCACGCCGTCGACGCGGATCCAGTCGCCGATCCGGCAGGTGTTGTCGGCCTGCAGCGCGATGCCGCCCCACAGGTTGCCCAGCATCTCCTGCAGCGAGAACGCGATGACGCCGGTGATCACCGCCGACGTCGTGATGAGGCTGGCGAGATTCACGCCGACCACGTTCATCCGGTAGATCGCGTAGATGATGAGCGTGACGACGAGCAGCACGTCCGCCATCATCCGCGGCACTGTCCGCCTTGTACAGCAGCACCTCGAACAGGAAGATGACGCCGATGCGGACGAGCGCGAACGCGATCACCAGCAGCGACGAGCCTCGCGCAGCACCACGACCAGCGTCCGTGCTGTCGATCGCGTCGCCGTAGCGGGACAGCAGCGGCCAGCGCCCCGAGGCCGACGCGCCATCAGCGATCACCATCGTCACCATGCCCTTGCGGAACGGTCGCGCGCGCCGCATCGTGACGATGGCCAGCAGCAAGCCCACCGCGGCGAACAGCGATGCGTCGTGCATGGTGTCGTAGGTAGGCATTCGGCGGGATGCGAGGTGCGTGCGGTTGCCGGCGATTATAGGAGAGCGCCCGCGCGGCCGTCGCGTAGAATCGCACGCGGTACCGCCAGCGCTCTACCGTCGACTGCCATGACCGCCCGTACCGGCGGCGAGATCCTCGTCGCCAGCCTGCTCGCGCAGGGCGCCGACCTCGCGTTCGGCGTGCCCGGCGAGAGCTATCTGGCCGTGCTCGACGCGCTGTACGACGTGCGCGAGCGCCTGCGCTTCATCGTCTGCCGGCAGGAAGGCGGCGCCGCCTACATGGCCGAGGCCTACGGCAAGCTGACCGGGCGCCCGGGACTCGCGTTCGTCACGCGCGGTCCGGGCGCGACCAATGCGGCGATCGGCATCCACACCGCCGCGCAGGATTCGACGCCGCATGATCGTGTTCGTCGGCCAGGTCGGCAGCGACATGATCGACCGCGAGGCTTTCCAGGAAATCGACTACCGCCGGATGTACGGCAGCGTCGCGAAGTGGGCGGCGCAGATCGACCGCGCCGAGCGCATTCCCGAATACCTGGCGCACGCCTACCGCATGGCGATGTCGGGCCGGCCCGGGCCCGGTCGTGCTGGCGCTGCCCGAGGACATGCTGACCGCGCGCGCCGAGTGCGCCGACGCTGCCGCGCGTCGAGCCGGTCGCCACGGCGCCCGATCCGGCCAGATGGCGCGCCGCGCGCGCCATGCTTGCCGCACGCCACGCGGCCGCTGGTGATCGTCGGCGGCAGCCGCTGGGACGTGGCTGCTGCGCCGCGTTGCGGCGATTCGCCGAAGCGTCCGGGCTGCCGGTGGCGTGCGCGTTCCGCCACCAGGATCTCTTCGACAACCGCCATCCGCAGCTACGCCGGCGACGTCGGCATCGGCATCAACCCGAAACTCGCGGCGCGCGTGCGCGAGGCGGACGTGCTGCTGGTGATCGGCGAGCGGCTGGGCGAGATGACGACGTCCGGCTACACGCTGCTCGACGTGCCCGTGCCGCGCAGACGCTGATCCACGTGCATCCGGGCGCCGACGAACTGGGCCGCGTCTACCAGCCCGCGCTCGCCATCGCTGCGACGCCCGGCGCGTTTCTCGCCGCGATGGCCAGCCGAGCCGCTGCCGGTGGCGCCGAACGCCGCGCGAGCGCACGCGCCGCGCGCGCGCGGATTACGAGGCGTGGCAGGCGCCGCGGCCCGTGCCCGGCGACGTCGACCTGTGGCAGATCGCGCAGTGGCTCGACGCGCGCCTGCCCGACGACGTGATCGTCACCAACGGCGCGGGCAACTACTCGACGTGGATGCACCGGCTGTTCCGCTACCGCGGCTTCCGCACGCAACTCGCGCCCTACTCCGGCGCCATGGGCTACGGCGTACCGGCGGCGGTCGCCGCCAAGGCCGTCCATCCGGACCGCGTCGTCGTCTCGTGGAATGGCGACGGCTGCTTCCTGATGAACGGGCAGGAACTCGCCACCGCGGTCCAATACGGCCTTGCCGTGATCTTCGTCGTCGTCGACAACGGCATGTACGGCACGATCCGGATGCACCAGGAGACGAACTACCCGGGCCGCGTCTCGGGCACCGACCTGCGCAATCCCGATTTCGCGGCGCTCGCGCGAGCCTACGGCGCGCCGGGCGAGACGGTCGTCGCGCACGGCGGAATTCGCACCGGCCTTCGAGCGCGCCGTCGCGGCGAGCGGCCCCGCGCTGCATCCACGTCAAGGTCGACCCGCAGGCGCTGACGATGAGCGCGACGCTCGACGGCTGCGAGTGCAGGGCGCAATCCGCCGCGGCAGGGGCGAACCGCAGACCACAGCCTGCGAACTCGCCGGCCTGCGCGACACGCGGATGGTGCACGTTACGTCGTCGGAGCGGACTTGCTATCTTCGGCGTCTCGACGTTGAGCAGCACGGCCTCGGTGTAGGTGATCTTCACCTTGTCGTTGGCCTTGACCTGCTTGAACACCGCGGGGTCCTTGACCTTGACCTCGACGTACTTCCCGTTCGGGCCTTCCAGCACGACCGACTGGCGTGGCCGCGTCGACGCTCTGCACGTTGGCCACGATCGTCGTCGTCCTGCGTGCCGCCGATCGGCCGGCTTGGCGCCCGGCGCGGCCGTCATCGGGCCGCTGGACGTCTGCGTTTCGCTGCGGTCCCGCCGTGCTCTTTTCCAGCGCGACCGAAACCGCTTCCGCGTAGCGCAGCACGAGCTCGTCGCCGACCTTGATCTGCGCGAAGTTCTTGACGTTGTCGCTGGCCATCAGCGTCACGGCCTTGCCCTTCGGGCCCGACGACGGTCACCGTGCGCGCGGCGGCATCGACGGCCGTGATCTTGGCGGTGATCTTGACGGCCTTCCGCCGCGCCCTTGACCGCCGTTCTGGGCCAGCACCGGCGACAGCGCCAGCGCCGCGAACCAGCATCAGTACGTTGCGAATCATTGCGGTTCTCCTGTGATCTGGTTATGCCTTGGACGGCGCGGCAGCATGCCGCCGCGATCGCGCAGGCGGCGCGTATTCTAACCAGCGAGCGGCACTGGGCCTTCAGGGCGCGGCTTGGCCGAACGCAATGCGCGGCCGAGCATGATGCGCCACACCCCGCCGGAAATGAGGCAAAAGCCGACCAGGATGCCGACGAAATCGATCGAATTCTGCGGCCAGCCCGACGCGATCAGATGGCGATGACGATCGACAGCACGCCGTCGAACAGCACCCAACCCCAGCCCGCCTTCGGCCGCAGCTTGAACGCGAGCATCACGCTGCTGACGCCGCTGGCGAACAGGAACGCGCCGATCAGAAGCGCCAGCGACGCGATCGACGCGATCGGGAAACACCAGCATGACGACGCCGAGCGCCAGCGTCGCCAGCGCCGGCGACGAGCTTCCACGCGAAGCCGTCGTGCGCGCGCTGCTGGAACGCGTAGACGAGCTCGACGATTCCCGCGAAGACGAACAGCCACGCGAGCAGCAGCGCCGTCGCCACCGCCGCGGTGCCAGGCGCCACGATCGCGACGATGCCGGCCACGATCAGCAAGCACGCCCCAGACGATCACCCAACCCCCGCCTTGCGCAGGTCCGGTCCCGCTGCTTCAGCTCATGATTCAGCCCTCCCTTTTGGTAGCCGTGCTGCAGTCGCGGCGATCCTGCCCGCCGCAAGCGGCGGCGCAGCCATTATCCCGCATCGCGCGCCGGCGCAGCGTCGCCGGGGGCTCCGGCAACCGATAGTCCCTGAACGTCTCGCGCAGTTTCATCTTCAGCAGTTTGCCGGTGGCGGTGTGCGGCAGCTCGCGACGAAGGCCACGTCGTCGGGCAGCCACCATTTCGCGACCTTGCCGCGCAGGAATCCCAATACATCGTCCTCGCGAGTCACGTCCTGCCCGGCCTTCTTCACGACGACCAGCAGCGGCCGCTCCTGCCACTTCGGATGCGCGATGCCGATCACGGCGGCCTCCGCGACGCCGGGATGGCCCATCGCCGCGTTCTCGAGGTCGATCGACGAGATCCACTCGCCGCCGGACTTGATCACGTCCTTGGAGCGGTCGGTGATCTGCATGTAGCCATCGGCATCGATGGTGGCGACGTCGCCGGTGTCGAAGATAACCGTCGGCGTCGAGGACGTTGCCGCCATCGCCCCTTGATAGTAACCGCCTGGTGATCCACGGCCCGCGCACCATCAGGTGGCCGTAGGCCTTGCCGTCGTGCGGTAGACGGCGCCCGTCGTCGTCGGTGATCTTCATCTCGACGCCGAAGATCGGCCGCCCCTGCCTCGCCTGCAGGTCGAGCCGTGCGTCGAGCGTGCATCCGCGATGCTTGGCCAGCAGGTTGCAGACCGTGCCCAGCGGCGACATCTCGGTCATGCCCCAGGCATGCACGACGAACGCGCCGAATTGCGCGTCTCGAATTGCTCGCTCATCGCGCGCGGCGCGGCGGAGCCGCCGATCACCACGCGGCGCAGCGCCAGCTCCTGCTTCGGGTCGCAGCGAGTCGGCCTCGACGTGCTGCAGCAGCATCAGCCAGACCGTCGGCACGCCGAGCGCCATCGTCACCTTCTCGTCGCGCAGCAACTCGTAGACGCTCTTGCCGTCGAGCCCGGGTCCCGGCAGCACCAGCTTGGCGCCGGTCATCGCGCCGGCGTACGGCATGCCCCACGCATTGACGTGAAACATCGGCACGACCAGCAGCAGCGTTTCGGACGCCGAAATGCCGAGGCTGTCAGCGACGCAGGCGCCATACGAGTGCAGGACCGTCGAGCGATGCGAAAACAGCACGCCCTTGGGATTGCCGGTCGTGCCCGACGTGTAGCACAGCGACGACGCGGTGTTCTCGTCGAACACGGGCCATTCGAAATCGTCGTCCTGCGCGCCGACCAGTTCCTCGTAGCAGAGCAGATTCGGGACGTTCAGAACGCGGGCATGTGCGCGCGGTCGGTCATCGCGACGAAGCCCTTGACGGTCGTCATCAGCGGTCCGAGCTTTTCGATCAGCGGCGCGAACGTCAGGTCGAAGAACAGGTACTGGTCCTCGGCGTGATTGGCGATGTAGGTGATCTGCTCGGGAAACAGGCGCGGATTGATCGTGTGCAGCACCGCGCCCATGCCCGATACGCCGTAGTAGAGCTCCAGGTGCCGGTAGCCGTTCCACGCGAGCGTGGCGACGCGGTCGCCCGGCGACGACGCCGAGCGCGCCGCAGCGCGTTCGCGACCTGCTTCGAACGCGGCGATGGATGTCGCCGTACGTGCACCGGTGGATCGGACCCTCGACCGTCCGCGACACGATTTCCGCGCGCGGATGAAACGCATTGGCGTGCTCGATCAGTGACGAAATGAGCAGCGGGCGATCCTGCATCAGGCCGAGCATGGAAACATCCTCCTCGTTGGTGGAATTTCTCCGCATTGTGCCGAAGCGGCGGGCCCGCGTGCGGCCTCGGCTGCAAAAATGTGACTCCGGAGGTAAAATTTGCAATGCTGCCCATCGCCTGCAGACCCCATCGGATAAGCCCGTAATGAATTCCCGTTGCTGCTCGATCGCGATTTTCGCCGCCGCCTTCTGCTGGATATCGCCGGCTTCCGCGGAAATGAGCGCCGAGGAACTGGCCAAGCTCGCGCAGAATCCCGTCGGCAACCTGATCAGCCTGCCGTTCCAGAACAACACGAACCTGAATTTCGGCCCGGAAAAGGGCACGCAGAACATCCTCAACATCCAGCCGGTCATCCCGATATCGATCAGCGATGACTGGAACATCATCACGCGCACCATCGTGCCCGTGATCTCGATGCCGGCGCTGAGCCCGGATGTCGGCAGCACCAACGGCATCGGCGACACGACCCTCACCGCCTTCCTGTCCCCCGCCAACCCCGGCCACTGGATATGGGGTGCCGGTCCGGTAATCCAGATTCCCACCAACAGCACGGCGGAGCTCGGCAACAAGAACTGGGGTCTGGGGCCGTCGGTCGTCGTCCTGCACCTGGACAAGGGCGATCCCTGGGTCTATGGCGTCTTGGTGAACAACGTCTGGTCGCTGACCAGCGACAAACAAGGCGGCTCGTACAACAACGGCCTCATCCAGCCCTTCGTCAACTACAACTTCGAGGGCGGGCTCTACCTGACGATCGGCGCCGATTCTGACGGTCGACTGGAAGGCCGACAGCGGGCAGCAGTGGACCGTGCCGATCGGCGGCGGCGTGGGCAAGATATTTCACCTGGGCAAGCTGCCGGTGAACACGCAGCTTTCCGCCTACTACAACGTCGTCCGGCCCGATTTCGGCGCCAATTGGCAGATACGCGTCCAGGTACAACTGATGTTTCCGAAATGAATGGGTGACACCATGAAGCTTACGCAATCGCTCCGCCTGGCCTTCGTTCTGTTCGCGCTGGCCGGCGTGTCTTTCGCCGCATCGGGCCAGGCGCCGGCCGCCGCCAAGTCTCCCGCCGCGCCCCAGCTGCCAGCCGATCCGTGGCCGCGCGACATCAGTCTGTCGAACGCCGCGGTACTGGTGTATCAGCCACAGGTCAACAAGTGGGCCGACAACCAGATCGATTTCCGTTGCGCGTTGGCGATCAAGCCGGACGGGTGCCAAGGACGAGACGTTCGGCGTGGTCTTCGCCACGGCGCGCACGCAGGTCGACAAGGTGACGCGCACCGTCGTGTTCGAAAACCTGAAGATCACCAAGAGCGACTTTCCGACGCTGCCCAATCACGGCGCGGCATATACGGCCGAGCTGCAGAAGAAGTTCGCGGCGGGCGTGAAGACCATCTCGCTCGACCGCCTCGAATCGTCGCTTGCGCTGGCCGGCGTCAAGCCGCCGACGGTCGCCGTCAACAACACACCGCCGCAGGTCATCGTCAGCTACTCGCCGGCGATCCTGGTGCCGATCGACGGCGCGCCAGTGTTGAAGCCGGTGCCGAATCACTCGCTTGCGCAGCGCGTGATCAACACGCGCGCGCTGATCCTGAAGGGCGGCTTCGGCGACAATTTCTACATCCACGTCTACGACGGCTGGCTGACGTCGGGCTCCATCGGCGGACCGTGGACGCAGGCCACGCTTGGGCTTGTGATGCGCAACACCATGGATGACATCGCGCAGATCGCTGTCCAAGGCGGGCACCGTCGACCTGCTCGACGGCGGTCCCAAGGCCAATCCGAAGCCGTCGCTCGCCAACGGCGTGCCGACGATCTATACGAGCCAGATTGCCGACCGAGCTGATCGTGTTCAAGGGCCAGCCCGATTTCGTCCCGATCGTCGGCACGCAGCTCCTGTGGGCGTCGAACACGACGAGCGACGTGCTCATCGACACGACCAATAACTATTACTACGTGCTGCTGGCCGGCCGCTGGTTCAGCTCGACCGCGCATGACCGGGCCCGTGGACGTTCGTCGCCCGGCAACGCGCTGCCGGCGGACTTCGCCAAGATTCCGCCGTCGTCGCTGGCCGGCGCCGTGCTGCCGACGGTCGCGGGCACGCCGCAGGCGCAGGATCGCCGTGATCGAGAACTCGATTCCGCAGACCGCCACGGTGCCGCTCAAGAACGGGCCGAAGTTCACGCCCAATCTCGACGGCCCGCCGCAGTATTCGCCCGATACCGGCACGCCGCTGTCCTACATCAGCAATTCGTCGGAGCCGATCATTCGCGTCGCGCCGAACACGCTTTACGCGGTCACGGCGGGCGTCTGGTTCACGGCGACGCAATTGACCGGGCCGTGGTCGGTCGCCACCGTCGGTGCCGACGGTGATCTACACGATCCCGCCGTCGTCGCCGATCTACTACGTGACGTACGTGCGCATCTACGAGGCAACGCCGACCGTCGTCTACGAAGGCTACACGCCGGGCTACCTCGGCACCGTCGTCGCGCCGTACGGCACCGTCGTCTACGGGACCGGCTACGTCTATGCGCCGTGGGTGGGCAGCGTGTGGTATGCGACGCCGTACACCTATGGCGTCGCCGCCGCGCCGATCTACAACCCGTACGTCGGCTTCACGTACGGCTTCGCGCTGGGCCTTGCGACTGCGGCGTGGATGGAGCCGTACTGGGGCGGCGCGTATTACACCGCCGGATACTGGGGCGGCTACGGCTGTTGCGCTTCCGCCAGCGCCAACGTGTACGGCCACTGGGGCAACACGACGTACTCCGGAACGCGCTCGTGGTATGCAGGCGGTGGCGTGGCCGGCACGACGGCCAGCGGCAACTACTACAACAATCGCACCGGCACCTCGGGAAGCTACAACGCCGGCAAGCAGTACAACGCGTGGACCGGCAACTACACGCGCGGCTACGACCGCACGGCAAACGGCGCCGCCGGCGGCTCCGGCCAGGTCGCGCGCGCGGTGCAACTACAACGACGTACACCGGCCAGCGCTCGACGGCGAACGCGGTGTCGGGCACCGGCGCGGGCGGAAGCACCTACAATCGCGCGGGCGCATCGACGGCAGGACCCGAAGGCGATGCGCACGTCGGCGGCGGCTCGACCTACAACGCGAATACCGGCAAGACCAATACGTGGGGCACCGCCAGCGTCAACGGCAACCATTACGCCGACGTCAACGGCAACGTCTACAAGAACACGGGCGACGGCTGGCAGCAGCATTCGTCGAGCGGCTGGGGCAGCGCGTCCGGCGACACGTCGTGGGCCGACAAGGAATCGCAGGCGCGCAGCACCGGCGACGACCGCTGGGGCGGCTTCTCGGGCGCAGACCACTCCTTCGGCGGCGGTGGCTTTGGCGGCTTCGGTGGTGGCGACCGCTCGTTCGGCGGATTCGGCGGCGGCGGCTTCGGCGGCGATCGCTTCGGCGGCGGCGGTTTCGGTGGTGGCGGATTCCGCGGCGGCGGCCGGCGCTAGCGGCCACGCAAGATCAAGGGCGCGCTAACGCTTTGGCGCCCCTTCGATCTGCTTCCCCATCTGCGCATACTCGGCGCTGTCGGGGTCGAGTTCGCGCAGTTCCTTGACGTAACCCAGGGCGACGTCGCGCTTGCCTGCCTGCGCATTGAAATAGGCGAGCCCGGAAAGGATGTCGCGGTCATAGGGGTCGCGCGCCCGCGCAGCGTTCAGGACCTTGATCGCCTCGGGGTTCTTGCCCTGGGAGTTGAGCGCCACCGCGTAGACATAGGCGAAGCGCCCGCTCGCCGGCGCCAGCGACGCAGCAGTGCGAAACTCCTGCAATGCCTCGGCGCTGCGTTTCTGGCGCGTCAACGTGAGTCCGAGCGTGTAGTGGAGCACCGCCTCACGCGGGTTGCGCAAGAGGCCTTCGCGCAGCGTCTTCTCGGCTTCGGAATCCATGTTTCCGGCGCGATAGAGATCGGCAAGATTCACATAGGCCGCCGCAAACGTCGGGTCGATCTCCAGCGCCTTCCGGTACTCGGCGATCGCGGCTCCCACGTCGTGGCGCTGCACGTACACGTTGCCCAGGCTCATCCGCCCTTCCGGCCGGTCGGCGTTGTATGTCTGCACGGCGATGTACTCGGCCAGCGCCTTGTCGAATGCTGCACGCTGGCTGGTCGTCAGTCCCTGCTCGGGTGCGCCAGCCAGCGCGCGAGCCGCCTCGATGCGCACGACGCGAACCGGATCGTCAAGCATGCGCGCAAGGTAACGCTGGCGTGTCGCGGCCTCCGTGCTTGCGAGCGCGCCAACCGCGGCCAGCCGCACGATGGCTTCGGGGTCGTTCAGCGCGCGCGTAACGGCGTCCGTGGTCGCGGGCGTGAGCAGGTGCCCCAGCCGTTCGATGGCGCTGGCGCGTGCGATCGCGGGCTGCGCCTTGTCGTCGATGACATTGAGCAGCAGGCCGCGCGCGCCCGGCGCGCCGGCCGAACCGGCGCGCAGCGCTTGCCCAAACTGCTGGAACCCGGCCGGCGCCTTGCCCGTCCATTTCTCGATTGCGGCGGCTGCCCATTGCGCGTTCTGTTTGGTGTGGCAGTTGTTGCACGCATTCGGCGTGCGGAGCTTCGCCGAAATGTCCGGGCGCGGAATGCGCATCGAGTGATCGTGGCGCGGGTCGACTACCATGTACGTCGTCGTCGGCATGTGGCACGTCGCGCACGCCGCACCGGGCGTCCCTGCGGCGTGATGCGTGTGCTGCGCGGTGTCGAACTTTGCCGGCTGGTGGCACTGCGCGCACACGCCGTTGCCCGGCACGCGCAGCTTGAGCGAGTGCGGCTCGTGGCAATCCGAACACGTCACGCCCTGCGCATACATTCGGCTTTGCACGAACGAACCCCAGTTGTAGACCTCGCCGCGCATCTGGCCGTCGTTCCAGTAGAGGTCGTCGTCGAGCAGCGCCAGCCGGTGCGTGTCCAGCGGCGGCTTGCCATGCACGTAGTCGTCCGACAGGCGTCCGGCGCGACCGTGGCAGCGCGCGCACATCTCGATCTCGCGGGCCACCGCGCGTGGCGCGCTGCGCGTTGCATTTCCGGTCCCGGCGACCGGCGTCCATGTCACGCCCTTCCGCTCGTCGAGCGCCAGTGCGAGGCCCTTGTCCGCGGCGAAAGCCTGCCAATCGCCCTGCTTTTTCGCCCACGCCACGTGGTTGGCGCCGGGACCGTGGCATGCCTCGCACGACACGTTGATCTCCGACCACGTCGTGTTGTACGTCTGCGCATTGGCGTCGAAATTCTTGCGCAGGTTGGTCGAGTGGCACTCGGCGCAGGTGAAATTCCAGTTCTGTCCGCCGGACGTCCAGTGCAGCCAGTCCCCGGCCTTGATGTTCTGCCCGGGATACAAGTGGAACCAGCGCTGCCCCCCCTGCTCCTTCGGGCGCGAATCCCACGCAATCGAAAGCGCCTGCATGCGCCCGCCAGGAAACTCCACCAGGTATTGCTGCAGCGGATGCACGCCGAACGTGTACTTGATCTCGTAGTCGTGGAGATTGCCGTCGGGCCCATCGGTGTTGACCATGTACTTGCCGCCACGGCGCGAAAACGTCGTCGTGGTTCCGGCGTACTTGAACTTGGCGTTGTCGAAGGCGCCGAGGACGGATTTCTCGTCGGCAACCTGCATCGCGAGGTCGTGGTCGGACCCATGCCACGCCGCCTGCTGGCTGGCATGGCACTCCGCGCACACCTTGCCGCCGACATGCCGGGCGAGCATGAGCGGCGCGCCCTTGCCGGCCGCGCCGTCGGCGCTCGAACGCGTTCCTCCCCAGTGGTATATCGCCGCCGTTGCAACGATGGCGATCACCGAAATGCCCGCCAGGACCGCGTATTTGCGCCGGGCCGGCGTTGCGCGCTCGTCGCCGGATGCAGCGGGGTCAGCGACAGCGGGTTCCGGAGCAGGCGCGGGCGCTGCCGCGGTGGAACCGGATGCAGGTATTGCCGCAGCGGACTCAGGCGCGGTCTTCGCGTTCTTCTTCTTCTTGCGGGTCATCGCTCGTTCGGCATCCGGGCAGGTCCCCCCTTGAGCCCGCGAAGGCCGGGAGACAAAACGAAAACGGCCTCAGCATGGGGTGCCTGAGGCCGCATGGAGGCGAAGCGACCGCCTCCGATCGAAAGGCAGGTGGCAAGCGCCACCCGCCATCCCGACTCTAGTTCTTGAGCGTGATCTTGACGCCTTGCGCCGCCAGCGTCAGACGGGCACCTTGCTGCGTGCCGTGCAGGCGCAGCACAACGCCATTCTGGTTCTTGAGGATCTGGTCGGTCGGTCCGCCTGCGATGGCAATGCCCGCTTCACCCGCGACATAGTTGCCGCTGAAGTCCGAGAGCTTCGTCAGGTTGAAGACCTCGCCCGACGTGGTGACGCTTGAGATGCCGAGGTCGGCGACGCTCAGTCCATCGACCGAGAACGTGTGGTTCTTGCCGCCGTACGACAGCGTGCCGTCGCCCCAGCTCACGCCGATGCCGACCGCAACAGCCTTGCTCGTCAGCTTGACGGTGCCGGAGGGCGGAGGTTCAGCCGCCATCGCGAGCGTGAATACCGCAAGGACTCCCATCGCAACCAGCCACTTCGATGCAAATTTCCTCAGCATTGTGTTTCTCCTGAATTTGTAGGACTTCGTGTTGATCCGCGCATAGCCAACGGGCGTACATTATAGCCCCGTTTGCTGTACTGCACAATGACGCCCCTGGGCGGCCTTGTCGCTAAGGCGTATCCGGTGAGATGAATCCGCCTAACGGGCTCGTCGCGTTCCCGACAACGTAGACAGTCGTTGTCTGCTGCGCGTTCAATGTGATGTTTGACATCGTCAGCACGGTGCCGCCGGTGGTCGAATCGACAAATGTGTAGGAAGTGGTCCCGGAGGCCAGCTGGACGTAGGGCGACGCGGCATAGGTACCCAACGCCGACACTACCTTGACGTTGTTCGCGAGGACGTCGAGCGGCGCCGAGTTGGGTGACGTATTGACGAAACGGACGTTGACGTTCCCGCTCGGCGGCGGCAGATTGTTGTCGGCGAGGGCCACGGCGGTGGTGGCGCCGGCAAAGCCCGTGACGAAGATCGATTGGTCGGTGGCCGATGGAAAAGGGTTCGAAACCGAGGCAATGGTCGCGCCGGGCGTGGCTGCGGCTTCGAACGTCACGGTGCCCTGCCCCGAGGCAATAGTGTTGTAGACCGACGCCGTCGCGTAGGCCACATTGCTCACGATGGCAATGCCGTCCAGGAACTGGTTCACCGCCCCGGACTGAAACGCTCCGTTGATCGCCTTGATGCGCGCGAGCTTGTTGTTGGCGACGATCTGTTGTCCCGCGCCATCACTGTCGTCCAGCAACACGTTGGCGAGGATTGCGCTGCCCTTCGAATAGATGATGAGATCGGTAGCCGTCTTATCCTGGAAAGTCAGCGCGCCCGAATCGTAGATGATGCTCTTGGTGCCGGCGACGGTCAGGATCAGCTCGAACTGGCCCGCCGTGAACTGGCCGAAGATGTTCCCCACCCCGTACGGAACGAAAGTGAAGATCGGCGACTGCGTGTCGATGGCCTGGCCGGGTGTGACCAGATAGATGTCTAGACTCGTGGCGCCGAGGACGACGCCGTTGCCGACCGGGGCCGCGTCGAAGATGCTCAACTGGAACTTGCCGCTGGGCGGCGGCTGCGTGACGTCGGCCAGGATCCCCAGTTGCGGCGACGTGAGCGTCCCGTAGACGATCAGCGTGTAGCTTTGTTCGCCGGCCGGATTGTAGGTCTGGCTGATCAACGTCGAGCTCGAGCCGGCGAGACTTACCGCGAATTCGGTCGAGTTGTTGACGAAGTCCTGGTATGCCGTCATGCCCTCGAAGTTCACTCCCGACCAGGCGGCAACGCCATTGGCGGTGACGTTGATCGGCGTTGTCGTCCCCAGGACGTTGACAACGCGGATCTGCGCAGGCTTGGGCGGAAAGTAGTTGATGCTGTTGATCTTGCAACCGGCGAGGACGAGCGGTAGCGCGAGGACGACGGCAAGGTACTTGAGCAATGTGGGCATCGGAAGGTCCTGGAACAGCCGCGTATTATGCCATGCGTGCCTAGGGCCGGACCCCGGGCGCGGGCGCTCGCGTGCGCTCGTCATGTCAATGTGTAACGGGCGACCCCGGCCGCACTCCGGCTTAACAGATGGTTACAAGCGACATGTAACGAATCATTGATAATCCCGGACAATCTCCGGTCCTGGCTGCCCAACAGAAAGACATGATGACAACGAGCACGCCATCCGCAAAGGACACGGCCACCGGTCCGCCGCCCGATCCTCCCGGCGCCGGTCCCGTCCGACGCCATTGGGGATGGTGGGTGGCCGGGTTGGTGGTGGTCGCGGTCGCGGCCGGCGCCTGGTATTGGAACCGAACGCCGACGCCGCCCGCCAATTCGCCAGGGGGCGGACGACCGGATTCCTCGCGCCCGCTGCCGGTCGTCGCTGCCGCCGCAAAGAAAGGCAGCATCGATGTCTATCTCAATGCGCTCGGCACGGTGACGCCGCGCAATGTCGTCACGGTGAAGCCGCGCGTGGATGGGCAGTTGATGAGCGTCGCTTTCCGCGAAGGACAGGTCGTCAAGGCCGGCGACGTGCTGGCCGAAATCGATCCGCGGCCGTTCACCGTGCAACTGACCCAGGCGGTCGGGCAGATGGCCAAGGACCAGGCGCTTCTCAAGAACGCGCAACTCGACCTCGAACGCTATCAGACGCTGCTCGCGCAGGATTCGATTTCCAAGCAGCAGGTCGACACGCAGGCCGCACTGGTGCGCCAGTACGAAGGCACGGTGCAGTCGGACCAGGGCGCGGTCGACAGCGCCAGGCTGCAGCTCACGTATGCGCGCGTGACGGCCCCGATCAGCGGCCGCGTCGGGCTGCGCCAGATCGACCCAGGCAATGTCGTTCACGCGTCCGACACCACCGGTCTCGTCGTGATCACGCAATTGCAGCCGATCACCGTGATATTTCCGGTCCCCGAGGACAACGTGCCCCGCGTGCTGAAGCGGCTGCAGGTCGGTGAGGCGATCCCCGTGGAAGCGTGGGATCGCGACGGCAAGGTCGAAGCTCGCGACCGGCAAGCTGCTGACGGTCGACAACCAGATCGACACGGCGACCGGCACGGTCAAGCTCAAGGCGGAATTCGGCAACGACAACCTGGCGCTGTTCCCGAACCAGTTCGTCAACGTGCGCATGCTGCTCAACACGCTGGCCGACGCGACGCTCATACCCGTCGGCCGCGATCCAGCGCGGCGCGCCGGGCACGTTCGTGTACGTCGTCAAGGAAGACAAGAGCGTCAGCGTGGCGCCGGTCAAGCTGGGTCCCGTGCAGGGCGAAGTCACGGCGATCGCGTCGGGACTCGTCGCCGGGCGATCTGGTCGTCGTCGATGGCGCGGACAAACTGCGCGAGGGCGCCAAGGTCGAATTGATCACGCGCGAGGCCCAGGCCGCTCCAGCGACCGGCGGCGGACGCCGCGGGGGGCGTGGCGACCGGCCGCCGGGCAGCGCCGGAAAGTCCGGCGCGCCGCCCGCTGCCCCGCCGGGCGGATAACGGCCCGCCGTCTCAAGCGCGCCGCGCTGCCATGAACCCTTCGCGCCTCTTCATCCTGCGCCCGGTGGCGACCACGCTGTTGATGGTCGCGATCCTGCTGGCGGGCATCGTTGCGTATCGCGTGCTGCCGTTGTCGGCGCTGCCCGAGGTCGACTATCCGACGATCCAGGTGGTGACGCTGTATCCCGGCGCGAGCCCCGACGTGATGACCTCGTCGGTCACCGCGCCGCTCGAGCGCCAGTTCGGGCAAATGCCGGGCTTGAACCAGATGTCGTCGACCAGTTCCGGCGGCGCGTCGGTGATCACGCTGCAGTTCAGCCTCGAGCTGTCGCTGGACGTGGCCGAACAGGAAGTACAGGCCGCGATCAACGCGTCGGGCAGCTTCCTGCCGCGCCGACCTGCCGAACCCGCCGATCTACAACAAGGTCAATCCGGCCGACACGCCGATCATCACGCTCGCGTTGACGTCGCAGACGCTGCCGCTGCCCAAGCTCGAGGACCTGGCGGACACGCGCATCGCGCAGAAGATCTCGCAGTTGCCCGGCGTCGGACTGGTGAGCATCAGCGGCGGCCAGCGACCCGCCGTGCGCATCCAGGTCAATCCGAAGGCGCTGGCCGCCTATGGCCTGTCGCTGGATGACGTGCGGACGTCGATCGCCGCGGCCAACACGAACCAGGCCAAAGGGAGCTTCGACGGTCCCACGCGCGCGTCGACCATCGACGCCAACGATCAACTGAAGTCGGCGGACGAGTACCGGCAGCTGATCATTGCCTACCGGAACGGTGCGCCGGTGCGCGTGCAGGACGTCGCCTTAGCGGTGGATGCCGCCGAAAACTCGCGCCTCGCCGCCTGGGCCAACACGACGCCGGCGGTCATCCTCAACGTCCAGCGGCAGCCCGGGACCAACGTCATCGAGGTCGTCGACCGGGTCAAGAATCTGCTGCCGCAGCTGCAGGCTTCGCTGCCCGCCGCCGTCGAAGTCACGCTGCTCACCGACCGCACGGTCACCATCCGCGCATCGGTTCGCGATGTCGAGTTCGAACTGCTGCTGGCCGTGGCGCTCGTCGTCATGGTCATCTACCTCTTCCTGCGCAACGTTCCGGCGACGCTCATTCCGAGCGTCGCGGTGCCGCTGTCGCTGGTCGGCACGTTCGGCGTCATGTATCTGCGTCGGGTTCTCGATCAACAACCTGACGCTGATGGCGCTCACCATCGCGACCGGCTTCGTCGTCGACGACGCGATCGTCGTCATCGAGAACATCGCACGCTACATCGAGGATGGCGAGTCGCCGCTGGACGCGGCGCTCAAGGGCACGCAGCAGATCGCGTTCACGATCATCTCGCTGACGTTCTCGCTGATCGCCGTGTTGATCCCACTGCTGTTCATGGGCGACGTGGTCGGCCGGCTGTTCCGCGAGTTCGCGATCACGCTGGCCGTGTCGATCCTCATTTCCGCGGTCGTGTCGCTGACGCTGACGCCGATGATGTGCGCCAAGCTGCTCGCGCCACACGCCTCCCGAGAAACAAGGCCGGTTCTACCGGTGGAGCGGCGACCTCTTCGAGCGCGTGATCGCGCGCTACGGGGAGATGCTGAACTGGGTGCTGGACCGGCAGGGCGCCACGCTGATCGTCGCGATCATTACCCTCGTCTTGACGGTCGTCCTCTATGTCGTGATTCCCAAGGGCTTCTTCCCCGTGCAGGACACGGGCGCCATCCAGGGCATCTCCGAAGCGCCGCAAACGATCTCGTTCGCGTCGATGGCCGAGCGGCAACAGGCGCTTGCGGCCATCGTTCTCGAGGATCCGGCCGTCTCGAGCTTGACGTCGTTCATCGGCGTCGACGGGGCGAATGCCACGCTCAACAGCGGACGGATGCTCATCAACCTGAAGCCGCGCAACGTGCGCGGCGTCAGCGCAAGCGACATCATCCGGCGCTTGCAACCGAAGCTTGCGCAGGTGGAAGGCATTGCGCTCTACATGCAGCCGGTGCAGGACCTGACGATCGAGGACCGCGTCAGCCGCACGCAATACCAGTTCACCGTCGAGGCGGTGGACGCGGCCGAACTGGCCACATGGGTGCCTCAGTTCACCGAGCGGCTGAAGCAGGTGCCGCAACTGGCCGACGTGGCCAGCGACTTCCAGGATGGCGGCTTGCAGGCCTACGTCGAGTTCGACCGGGCGACGGCCAGCCGGCTCGGCATCACGCCCGCGGCGATCGACAACGCGCTGTACAACGCGTTCGGCCAGCGGCTGGTGTCGACGATCTTCACGCAGTCGAACCAGTACCGCGTCGTGCTCGAGGTGCAGCCGGAATTCCAGAGCGGACTGGCGGCGCTCGACAGCATCTACGTGCCGTCGACGGTCGCCGGGCAGCCGACGCAGCAGGTGAGGCTGTCCACGATCGCCAAAGTCAGCGAAAGACTCACGCCACTGTCGATCAACCACATCGGCCAGTTCCCGGCGGCGACGATCTCGTTCAACCTGGCGCCCGGCGCTTCGCTCGGCGACGCCGTGAAGGCGATCGAGACGGTCCGGCGCGACCTGGGTCTTCCCGACAGCGTGCAGATCAACTTCCAGGGTGCGGCGCTCGCATTCAGGGCGTCGCTCAGCAACGAACTCTGGCTGATACTGGCCGCGATCGTGACGATGTACATCGTGCTGGGCGTCCTGTACGAGAGCTTCATCCACCCGATCACGATCCTGTCCACGCTGCCTTCGGCGGGCGTGGGCGCGCTGCTTGCGCTGATGCTGTCCGGCAACGATCTATCCGTCATCGCGATCATCGGGATCATCCTGCTGATCGGCATCGTCAAGAAGAACGCGATCATGATGATCGACTTCGCGCTCGATGCCGAGCGCAACGACGGGTTGGCGCCGCGCGACGCGATCTTCCAGGCATCCCTCCTGCGATTCCGCCCGATCATGATGACGACCATGGCGGCGATCCTGGGCGCGCTGCCGCTGATGATCGGCTGGGGCGAAGGATCGGAGTTGCGGCACCCGCTGGGCATCACGATGGTCGGCGGCCTCATCTTCTCGCAGGCGCTGACGCTGTTCACCACACCGGTCATCTATCTCGCGTTCGACGCCCTCGCCCGCCGCGTCGAGGCGGGACGTGGCCACGGCCGTGGCGCGGCGCCGCACGATTCGCAGGTTGCGGGGGAATGACGCCGTGATGAACCTGTCGGCGCCCTTCATCGATCGTCCGGTCGCCACGACGCTGCTGACGTTCGGCGTCGCGCTGGCGGGCGCGATCGCGTTCCGGCTGCTTCCGGTGTCGCCGCTGCCGCAGGTCGACTATCCGACGATCTCGGTCCAGGCAGCGCTGCCCGGCGCCAGCCCGGAAACCATGGCCGCCACCGTCGCCACGCCGCTCGAGCGCTCGCTGGGCCGGATCGCCAACATCACCGAGATGACGTCGTCGAGTTCGTTGGGCTCGACACGGATCGTGCTGCAGTTCGACCTGAACCGCGACATCGACGGCGCCGCTCGCGACGTGCAGGCGGCGATCAACGCGGCGCGCAACCTGCTGCCGTCGGGCCTGCCGAGCAATCCTACCTACCGGAAGGTCAATCCGGCCGATGCACCGATCATGATCCTGGCGCTCACGTCGGCGACGATGACGCAGGGCCAGATGTACGACGCCGCGTCGACAATCATCGCGCAAAAGCTGTCGCAGGTGAGCGGCGTGGGCCAGGTCAGCGTCGGCGGCAGTTCGCTGCCCGCCGTTCGCGTCGAATTGAACCCCGCGGCGCTGAACAAGTATGGCGTCGGCCTCGAACAGGTGCGCGCGACACTCGCGGCGGCGAACGCGAATCGGCCCAAGGGCGCGGTCGAGGACGGCGACCGCCATTGGCAGATCTACGCCAACGACCAGGCGAAGACCGCTGCCGAGTACCTGCCGCTGATCGTCTCCTACCAGAACGGCGCCGCGATCCAGCTCTCCGACGTCGCCCAGGTTATCGATTCGGTGCAGGACTTGCGCAACGCCGGCATGGCCAACGGCAAGCCTTCCGTGCTCGTCATCATCAACCGCCAGCCCAATGCCAACATCATCGAGACGGTCGACCGCGTCACCGCGCTGCTCCCGTCGCTGCGCGCTTCGATTCCGAACACGATCGACTTGACGCTCGCGATGGAGCGGACGACGACGATCCGCGCGAGCCTGCGCGACACCGAGCGGTCGCTGTCCATTGCCGTCGTGCTGGTGATCCTCGTGGTGTTCCTGTTCCTGCGCAACGGAAGGGCGACGCTGATACCGAGCGTCGCGGTTCCGGTGTCCCTCGTCGGCACGTTCGGTGCAATGTACCTGTTCGGCTTCTCGGTCAACAATTTCACGCTGATGGCGCTGACGATCGCGACGGGCTTCGTCGTCGACGATGCGATCGTCGTGCTCGAGAACACGTCGCGCCACATCGAGGCCGGCATGGAGCCGTTCGCCGCGGCGCTGCAGGGAGCGCGCGAGGTCGGCTTCACCGTGCTCTCGATGAGCCTGTCGCTGATCGCCGTGTTCATTCCCATCCTGCTGATGGGCGGGATCGTCGGTCGCCTGTTCCGCGAGTTCGCCATCACGCTGTCGGTCGCGATCCTGGTTTCGCTCGCCGTGTCGCTGACGACGACGCCGATGATGTGCGCGCGGCTGCTGCGGCCGAAGGCCGAGCGCAAGACAGGGAAGATCGGTGCGTGGAGCGAGCGGATATTCGCCACAGTGGTCGACGGCTACAAGCGAAGCCTCGCGTGGAACTTAAGCCACGGCATCGTCATCATGTTTGTGCTCCTCGCGACCGTGATTCTCAACGGATTCCTCTACTACTACATACCGAAGGGATTTTTTCCGCAGCAGGACACGGGGCGCCTGACGGGCAGCATCCAGGCCGACCAGAGCATTTCGTTCCAGGCGATGCGCGTGAAACTCGCCGATTTCATGAGGATCGTTGGAGGGGATCCGGCCGTACAGAACGTCGTCGGTTTCACCGGAGGCGCCCAGCGCAATTCCGGCTTCATGTTCGTCGCGCTGAAGCCGCTGACCGAGCGCAAGGAGACTGTTGATCAGGTGATCGCGCGGCTACGCGTCAAGCTTTCCAAGGAGCCTGGCGCCAACCTCTTCCTGCAGCCGGTGCAGGACATCCGAATCGGCGGCCGGCAGGCCAATGCGCAATACCAGTACACGTTGCAGGGCGACGACCTCGCCGAACTGCGCGCGTGGGAGCCCAAGATACGCGCGGCGCTGAGCCAGCTTCCCGAACTGACCGACGTCAACACCGACGCGCAGGACAAGGGCCTGCAGACTTCTCTCGTGATCGACCGCGATGCCGCGGCGCGCCTGGGCGTGACGCCGAGCATGATCGACGCGACGCTCAACGACCTCTTCGGCCAGCGGCAGGTCTCGACGATCTACGCGCAGCTCAACCAGTACCACGTGGTGATGGAAGCGGCACCCGAGTACTGGCAGGCGCCGGACACGCTGAACACCGTTTACGTGAGCACGCCGGCGGGCGCGCAGGTCCCGCTGTCCGCCTTTGCGACGTATGGCCCGACCAACACGCCGCTGGGCGTCAATCACCAGGGCCAGTTCGTCGCGTCGACGATCTCCTTCAACCTGCCGGCCAACGTATCGCTGTCGCAGGCGACGCGCGCCGTCGACGACGCGATGCTGCGGTTGGGCGTTCCCAACACCGTGCACGGCACCTTCCAGGGAAGCGCCCGCGCATTCCAGGCATCGCTCAACAGCCAGCCCTGGCTGATACTTGCCGCTATCCTGACCGTGTACATCGTGCTGGGCGTGCTCTACGAGAGTTACGTGCATCCGATCACGATCCTGTCCACGCTGCCTTCCGCCGGCGTCGGCGCGCTGCTCGCGCTGAAGCTCTTCAACACCGAGTTCTCGATCATCGCGTTCATCGGCGTCATCCTGCTGATCGGCATCGTGAAGAAGAACGCCATCATGATGATCGACTTCGCACTCGACGCGGAGCGCAACCGCGGCCTCAACACGCGCGACGCAATCTTCGAGGCCTGCATGCTGCGCTTTCGGCCGATCATGATGACGACGATGGCGGCGATGCTGGGCGCGCTGCCGTTGGCACTCGGCGCGGGCGATGGCGCGGAGATGCGCCGTCCGCTCGGCATTGCCATCGTCGGCGGCCTGCTCGTGAGCCAGGTCCTCACGCTGTACACGACGCCGGTGGTCTACCTGTATCTGGACCGATTCGGCCTGTGGGCACGGCAACGCTGGGCTGCGCGTGGTTTCGGCAACGCGGCCGCGCACGCCGCCGACTAAAGGCATGCCGAGGAACCCCTGCCAATGCCGGAGCGTCGAATGGCGATGATGCGAGCAACCCTTCGCGCGATCCTGGTCGCGACACTCGCTGCCGTCGCTGGGCAGCTGTATGGTCGGGCCCGACTACGTGCGTCCCACGGCGCCCGCGCCGGCCGCCTACAAGGAGGCGGTGAACTGGAAGGTGGCCACACCGAGCGACGATGCACCTCGCGGCAACTGGTGGGAGGCCTTTGGCGATGCGGACCTCAACGCGCTCGAGGCCCAGGTGGACATCTCCAACCAGACGGTGCTGGCCGCCGAAGCGCGCGTGCGCGAGGCACGCGCGGCGACGCAGGCGGCGCGCGCCGCGCTGTTCCCGTTCGTCAGCGCCAATGGCGCGGCCGTGCGCAGCAGCCGGTCCACGGGAACCGGGTCGAATGCGAATGTGTCGTCCGGCATCAGCAACAGCTACAACATCGCGCTCGACGCCAGCTGGGAACTCGACCTCTGGGGCGGGATTCGCCGCAGCGTCGAGGCCAGCAGCACCGGCGCGCAAGCCAGCGCCGCCGACCTGGCCGCCGCGAAGCTATCCGCGCAGGCGTTGCTTGCGCAGGACTATCTGCTGCTTCGCGTCGAGGACGCGCAGATTGCGCTATTGCGCGAGACGGTCGCAAATTACGAGCGATCGCTTTCGCTCACGCGCAACCAATATGCCGCCGGAATCGTTGCGCGAGGCGATATCGCGCAGGCCGAAACGCAGCTCAAGGCGACGCAGGCGCAGGTCGTCGATGCCGCGATCACGCGGGCGCAGCTCGAGCATGCGATCGCCGTCCTCGTCGGCAAGCCGCCGGCCGAGTTGACCATCGCACCGACCACGATGGCCGCCGTGTTTCCCGCGATTCCCGTCGCCGTGCCTTCGGCGCTGCTCGAGCGGCGGCCCGACATTGCCGCGGCCGAGCGGCGCACGGCCAGCGCCAACGCGCAGATCGGCGTCGCGCAGGCGGCGTTCTTCCCGGCGGTGACGCTGTCGGCGACCGGCGGACTGCAAAGCTCGGTCATCGGCAGCCTGCTGTCGCTGCCCAATCGTTACTGGTCGCTGGGCGCACAGGTCGCACAGGCGGTCTTCGATGCGGGATTGCGCAGCGCGCAAAAGGCCGAAGCGGTCGCCACCTATGACGAGACGGTCGCCAACTACCGCTCGACGGTGCTGAGCGGCTTCCAGGATGTCGAGGACAACCTCTCGGCGCTCGACCTTCTGGCGCAGGAAGCGGCGTTCCAGCAAGACGCCGTGAAGTCCGCGCAGCAGGCCGCGGCCATCGCCCTCAACCAGTACAAGGCCGGGACCGCCAACTATCTCGCCGTCGTCGTCCTGCAGGCAGCGGCGCTCAACAACGAGCGCACGGCGCTCGGCATCCAGGGCCGCCGGCTCGCCGCGAGCGTCGGCCTGATCAAGGCGTTGGGCGGCGGCTGGAACGCCGACACGCTGGCGCAGGCAGAAAAATGACCGCGAATGATTACGCCGCCAGCGCGACGTAGAAATCGCACGCGGTCTTGGCGCGCACTTCATCGACCGTCACGCCGGGGTGCAGTTCCTTGAGCACGAGCCCCGTCGGCTCGACATCGAACACGCACAGGTCCGTGACGATCATGTTGACCACGCTCTTGCCCGTGACCGGCAGCGTGCACGACTTGAGAATCTTCGGCGCGCCGTCCTTGGCGGTGTGTTCCATCAGCACGATCACCCGCCGCACACCCGACACCAGGTCCATCGCGCCGCCCGGTCCTTTGACCATCTTGCCCGGGACCATCCAGTTGGCGATGTCGCCGTTTTCGGCCACTTCGAGCGCGCCCAGGATGGACAGGTCGATGTGACCGCCGCGGATCATCGCGAACGAATCCGCGCTGGAAAAAAAGCTCGACCCCGCCGCCGTCGTGATCGTCTGCTTGCCGGCATTGATGAGATCCGCGTCGATCTTGTCCTCGGTCGGGAACGGCCCGATGCCCAGCAAGCCGTTTTCCGACTGCAGCGTGACGTTGATCCCCGCCGGAATGAAATTGGCCACGAGCGTGGGGATGCCGATACCGAGGTTGACGTAGTAGCCGTCGCGCAACTCCTTCGCCGCGCGGCGCGCCATCAACTCGCGAATCGGCGAATCCTTCTTGGAGGCGGTGGCGCCCGACACGGTGCGAAATTCGATGCGCTTCTGGTAGTTCTTGCCCTGGATGATACGGTCGACGTAGATCCCCGGCGTGTGGATCTGGTCGGGGTCGAGTTCTCCCACTTCCACCAGGTGTTCCACTTCGGCCACGGTGACTTTGCCGCAGGTCGCGACCATCGGGTTGAAATTGCGCGACGTCATCCGGTAGACGAGATTGCCCGCCTTGTCGCCCTTCCACGCCTTGACGATCGCGACATCGGCGTGGATGGCCTCTTCCAGCACGTACGACTTGCCGTCGAACGTGCGCGTATCCTTGTTCTCGGCCAGCATCGTGCCGAACGCGGTGCGCGTGTAGAAGCCGGGGATGCCCGCGCCGCCGGCGCGCAACTTTTCGGCGAGTGTGCCCTGCGGTGTCAGCTGCAACTCCAGCTCGCCGGCCAGCACCTGGCGTTCGAACTCCTTGTTTTCGCCGACATAGCTCGCGATGACCTTCCGCACCTGCCGCGTCTTGAGCAGCAGGCCCATGCCGAAGTCGTCGACGCCGGCGTTGTTGCCGACGATGGTCAAGTCCTTGGCACCGCTTTCGACGAGCGCCTGGATGAGGTTCTCGGGAATGCCGCACAGGCCGAACCCTCCGGCGGCGATCGTCATTCCGTCCTTCAACAGGCCGTGCAGCGCCGCGGTGGCGTCGGCGTAGACTTTTTTCATGGCAACGTGAGCTCCGGAAGAGGCGCGCAGCACAAACTGCGAACGGAACAGTTTACCCGATGCGCGCGAGGGTCAGACGCCGGCAGTGTCCGGCGTCGGCGCCTGCGTCGCCACCTTCGCGAGCACGGCGCGACGCACCAATCCTATGTGCTCGCGGAGCGTGTACGCCTCGCTCGCGAAGCTGGTCGGTGTCCGGATGCCTTCGACCGCGTGCTCGATGCGGTCGAGATCCTTCAGCCACTGCTCGACGGGAAGCGTCCCCTTGCGAGTGGCAACGTCGCGCTCGAGCAGCGCGAGCTGGCCGTACCACCGATAGACGCGCGAGCGCACGCGCCAACGGAGAAATCTCGGAAAGTAGCTTACGACGGGAACGAGGACGATGATGAGCGGCAGCACGAGGATGACGAATCGTTCGACGTACGTCGCCACCCAGAAGGGCAGCAGCTGATGGATGACGCTCGGCCCGAAGCGCTTGTGCCGTATGGCGTCGTCGGAAACTGGAATGTCGACTGGCGCGGTCGACGGAAATTCGCCGGCGGCTTCGAAATAGCCCTGCTGCGAGTGGATCTCTTCCGCCGCGTCGACGAGAAGATTGACAAGCGCCGGGTGCAGGCCCGGGCGGGCCGCCAGCATCGCCTTGGTCCCGATCAGCACGACGTCCTGCCCCGGGATGTCCTGGGCGAGGTCGAGGGTGCCAGACGGTAGCACCAGCTTGTTGATGTGGGGAAAGCGGCGCGTGTACGCGTCGGCGCGGTTAAAACTCATGACTTTGATGGCGGGGTCACGCAGCGCTTCCATGATGATGGGCGTCTGCACGCCGCCCACGAGGAGTACGGCGTCCACGTCGCCCGCCTGCAGCGCGCGAATGGCGGCTTCGCCGCCCGCGGACACCAGCGTCGAGTTGCTGCGCAGCACAGCGTTGAACGCGAGCAGCGGCTCCACGAAGGCCCGCGTGCCGCTGCCGATGGCGCCGACGGCAATGCGCTTTCCCCGCAATTCGGTCAACTGCGTGAGAGGTTTGGGATTGCGGTAGAAGACCCACAACGGCTCGTAGTACAGGCTCGCCAGCATCTCGACATCGTCTGCATCGAATGCCGTCGCGATGCCTCCCTGCATAAATGCGACGTCCACGCCAGATTTGGGATCCCGCAGCAGGCGCAGGTTGTCGGCCGCGCCGCCGGTCATGCGTTCCTCGACGACGATCCCGTTCGTCAACAGGATCTGTTTGTAGCGCTGCGCGAACTGATGGTAGATGCCAAACTCCGCGCCCGACGCCATGACGATCCGGCGAGGGGGCGCAGGCTGCAGGAACTGCGACGAGAACCAAAGCGACACGCCGATAAGCACCACGATCAGCACGGCCATTCGCAGCTTGTCGCGGCGGGAAAGCGATGCCAGATCGTGGTCGTTCATCGGAGGCACCGGTTCGTTCGCGGCGGGGCGCGAGACTCGCGTGGGGGGACGGCGAATGCCGGTCGGGATGACCGATCGACGCCGGGACGAATTCTACAAGGAATCGCCCGCGCGGAATGCGGCGCCCGTGGAGAGCAGACCCGTCCGGAAGGCCTTAGGCCATCGCGGGACCCGCCGGGCGGCCGAATGCCCCAGGGCCTTGCCAGGCGGCAGTTCTTCGCGAAGCGGCCCCTGCCCTTCCCATGCGGTTCGCCATCCGGCGCAGGCCGCCTGTCCGGCCGGGATCCCTATCTTCGGCCCATAAGGCGGAGTTCATACGTTTGCCTATACAATCGCGGCCTTCGCGGCCCAAAGAGCGTCGAAGACGGCCTCCCGACACGATTGGGGGCGCACGCGCGACGTATCATTGCGGAAACCGCCCCGCCGACGGGAGCAGATTCCATGAACCATTCCACCTTCGCCATCCGTGTGTTTCGCGCAGCACTCATTGCGCTTTGCTGTCCTGTGGCGCTCACGCTGACGGCCGTCCTTTCCGGATGCAGCGAAGTCACCAACAATCCGCATCCTCCCGGGTCCGAGAAGACGAACACGATGTTCGTGCCTTTCACCCAGCGCTCGCCCAAGTACCTCGACCCGACCAGTTCCTATTCGAACGACGAGACGCCGTACACGTACCAGGTCTACGAGCCGCTTTACGGCTATCACTATCTCAAGCGCCCCTACGAACTCAAGGGTCGCACGGCTGAGGAGATTGCCCGCCCGCGCTATTTCGACAAGGACGGCAAGCCGCTGCCGGACGACGCGCCGGGCGAGCTGATCGCCGAAACGGTGCTCGACATCAAGATCAAGCCGGGCATCATGTTTGCGCCCCACCCGGCGTTCGCCAAGGACGCGAAGGGCGACTACGTCTATCACGACATGAAGCGGGAGGATGTCGCCGACAAATACAAGGTCACCGACTTCAAGCAGACGGGCACCCGCGAGCTGACCGCCGACGACTACGTCTATGGCATTCGCCGCCTGGCGACACCGCGGATAAAGTCGCCGTCGTTTTCCACGATGTCCGACTACATCGTCGGCCTGAAGGAATATGGCGACAAGATCGTCGAGACCGACAAGGCCATTCGCGCGGGCATGGCGCCTACAGACCGCGACCTGCCGTTCCTCGACTTCCGCAAATATTCGTTCGCCGGGGCCGAGGCGCTGGACAAGTACACGCTGCGCATTCGCGTCAAGGGCAAGTACCCGCAGTTCAAGTACTGGCTGTCGATGACGTTCTTCTCGCCGATCCCGTGGGAGGCCGAGAAGTTCTACTCGCAGCCGGGCATGGCCGAGAAGAACCTGACGCTCAACTATTGGCCCGTCGGCACCGGGCCGTACATGCTCACCGATTACGTCGAGAACCGGCGTCACGTTCTCGAGCGCAATCCCAACTTCCACGGCGACACCTATCCGTGCGAAGGCGAACCCGGCGACCGGGAAAAGGGTTACCTGGCCGACTGCGGCAAGCCCATTCCCTTCATCGACAAGATCGTCTTCGATATAGAAAAGGAGGCGGTGCCGCTGAAGGCCAAGTTCCTGCAGGGTTACTACGACTCGCCGGCGATCGAGCGGCTCGACTACGGCACCAGCTACTTGGTCGAGATTGGCGACGACGCCAGGAAGGCGAAGGAGTTCAAGGAAAAGGGCATCAAGCTCCCGACCACGGTCGAGGCCAACAACTGGTACCTCGCATTCAACTGGCTGGACCCGGTGGTCGGCAAGGGCGCGACACCTGAGCAAGCTGAACGCGCCCGCAAGCTGCGGCAGGCGCTGTCGATCGCGATCGACTGGGAGGAACACATCGCCATCTTCGAGCGTGGGCAGGGCGTCGCCGCGCAGGGACCGCTTCCGCCGTCGCTGTTCGGTTTCCGGAACGACGGACCGTCGGCGTTCAATCCCGTGGTCTACCGGAAGGGGCCGGACGGCAAGCCCGTGCGGCGCCCGCTCGACGAGGCGAAGAAGCTGCTGGCCGAGGCCGGCTACCCCGACGGTCGCGACGCCAAGACGGGCAAGCCGCTGGTGCTCAACTTCGACTACCTGTCCGCCGCGTCGCCGGACACCAAAGCGGTTCTCGACTGGTACACGAAGCAGTTCGCGAAGATCGGCGTGCAGCTGGAAATTCGCGCCACCGACTACAACCGCTTCCAGGACAAGATGAACAAGGGCTCGTTCCAGATCGCCTTCGCCGGCTGGCTGGCCGATTACCCGGATGCGGAGAATTTCCTGTTCATGCTCTACGGGCCCAACTCGAAGGCGCTCACCAACGGCAACGGCGAAAATTCGGCGAACTACAGCAACGCCGAGTTCGACCAGCTCTACGACCAGATGAAATTCCTGGACGATGGCCCACAGAAGCAGAAGCTCATCGACCAGATGATCGAAATCGTCCAGAACGACGCCGTGTGGAGCATGGGATACTTTCCGACATCGGCCGCGGCCTACCAGCAGTGGATCAGCAACGGCAAGCCTACGCAGATCATCCGCAACCACATCGGCTACCTGCGGCTCGACCCCGAGCTTCGCGCGCAAAGGCTCGCCGAGTGGAACAAACCGGTCTGGTGGCCGGTGCCGCTCATCCTATTCGCACTGATCGCCGCCATCGTCCCGGCGTGGTTTGCCTGGCGCCGGCGCGAGCGCGAGACCGCCGCGCGCACGCTGGCATCGGCCGGCGCGACGATTTGAGCGTCCACAAATGATCAACTACATCGTCCGCCGTATCGGCTACGGCGTATTGATCCTGATCGGCGTGAACATATTCACGTTCATGCTGTTCTTCGCCGTGAACACGCCCGACGACATGGCGCGGATGAACATCGGCGGCAAGCGCGTGACGCAAGACGCCATCGAAAAGTGGAAGGTCGAGCGCGGCTACAACAAGCCGCTCTTCTGGAACGCCGAGAAGCCCGGCCTCGACAAGGTGACCGACACGATCTTCTACGAGCGCTCGGTGCAGCTCTTCGCCTTCCGCTTCGGCGCGTCGGACAGCGGCCGCGACATCGGCTACGAACTGCGCAAGCGCGTCGGGCCGTCCGTCGCACTGGCCATTCCCACGTTCATCCTCGGCATCTTCGTCGTGATCGTGTTTTCGCTGCTGATGGTGTTCTTTCGAAACACGTATCTCGAGTTCTGGGGGGTGACACTGGCCGTGTTCCTGCTGTCGATCTCGGGACTCTTCTACATCATCGTCGGGCAGTTCTTCTTCAGCAAGGTCCTGAAGCTCGTACCCATCTCGGGCTTCAGCGGCGGCTGGGACGTGTTCATCTTCCTGGCGCTGCCCATCATCATCGGCATCGTCGCGCGGTTAGGCGGCGAGGCGCTTTTCTACCGGACGATGTTCCTGGAGGAGGTCGGCAAGGATTACGTGCGCACAGCGCGCTCGAAGGGGCTGTCCGAGACCGTCGTCCTGTTTCGCCATGTGCTGCGCAACGCGATGCTGCCGATCCTGACCAGCACCGTCGCCGTGCTGCCGCTGCTCTTCCTGGGCGCGCTGATCATGGAGTCGTTCTTCGGCATCCCGGGCCTCGGCAGCTACACGATCGACGCCATCAACGCGCAGGATTTCGCCGTCGTGCGCTCGATGGTGTTCGTCGGGTCCGCACTCTACATCGTCGGCCTCATCCTCACGGATATCTCCTACACCGTGGCCGATCCGCGAATCCGGTTGAGTTAGGCGAAACGCCATGCCCAAGTTCGTCTTCTTAGCCACCGATCTCGCGCTGTATGGATTGCTCGTGGTCATCGCGCTGTATGTGTGGAACGCGCTGCGCACGCCGACGCTGCGGCAGACGTGGCGCAGCGTGCTGCACGACGCGGCCGCGATGTCGGCGGGCGTCGTGCTGGCGATCTTCCTTGTGATCGCGCTGCTGGACTCGGTCCACTTCCGGCCGCTGCTGCCGCCGGCACAAGGTGCTGCCGCGGACGCGGCGCCGGCTTATTCCACGCGGACGCTGTCGGTGCTCGACGCGCTGCTGTCCGGGCCGCGCGACTCGAGGGAGAAGACCTACTCGGTGCCGCTCGGAACCCATCAGTATTCCAAGGAGTCGATGCTGGTCGACGGCAAGTCGGTGCGTGACTATCCGAGGCTCAATTTCGGCGGACGGCACCTTGCGAATACCGACGCCGACTGGCTGGGCGATGTCGCTGGACGCACAGTCGCCGGCCTCATCGGCGGCGCGCTGGGCGCCGCCATTCTGTGGCTCGCCGTCGCGTGGCTGCGCGCGCGGTCGGTCGGCACCAGCGCCGTCGCTTCGCTGCGCGCCATCTGGCGGCGCACCACCGAGGTGCCGTGGCGCGCGATGCTCATCATGGCGTCGTTCGTGGCGCTGTTCGCCGGATGGGTGACGGCGCTGTGGCCGTACTACCACGTGTTCGGCACGGACCAGACCGGCAACGACGTGCTGTTCCAGGCGATCAAGTCGATACGTACGGCTGTCGTCATTGGCTCGCTGGCGACGATCGCCACGCTGCCTTTCGCGATCACCTTCGGCATCCTGGCCGGCTATTACAAGGGACGCGTCGACGACGCGATCCAGTATCTGTACACGGTGCTGTCGTCCATTCCGTCGGTGCTGCTGATCGCGGCTTTCGTGCTGATGATCCAGGTCTTCATCGACAAGAATCCGCAGCTCTTCGACACCGGACTCGAACGCGCCGACATCCGGCTGTTCCTGCTGTCGGTCATCCTGGGGATCACCGGCTGGGCGGGGCTCGCGCGCCTGCTCCGCGCCGAAACGCTGAAGCTGGGCGAACTCGACTATGTGCAGGCGGCACGCGCGTTCGGCGTCTCGGATGCCGGCATCATGCGCCGCCACATCCTGCCCAACGTCACGCACATCGTCGTGATCGTCGCCGTATTGGACTTCTCGGGGCTGGTGCTGTACGAGGCGGTCCTCTCGTATGTCGGCGTCGGTGTCGATCCCTCCACCAACAGCTTCGGCACGATGATCAACAGCGCGCGCAACGAGATGTCGCGCGATCCGGTCGTCTGGTGGACGCTGCTGGCAGCATTCAGCTTCATGGTGACCCTCGTGCTGTCGATGACGCTCTTCGCCAGCGCCGTGCGCGAAGCCTTCGATCCGCGCGCCCGCGCCTTCCGCGTCAAGCGCGCCAAGCCGGTCGTCCCGGCCAAGCCCGGCGCCACGCCCGTGGTCGCGCCGGCCGCCGCCAACTAGAAATCCCATGCTCAACATCGAAAACCTGACGACGGAGATCGACTCCGACAGCGGCCTCGTCCGCGCGGTCGACGCGCTGACGCTCACGATCGAGCGCGGCGAGACGTTCGCGCTGGTCGGCGAATCCGGCTGCGGCAAGTCGATGACCGCGCTGTCGATCCTGCGGCTTCTGCCCGACAGCGGCCGGGTCAGCTCCGGCAGCGTCGACGTCGACGGCACCGACATCGCGCAATTGCCGGAAGCCAAGATGCGCGACATCCGCGGCCGCCGGATCAGCATCATCTTCCAGGAACCGTCGACGAGTCTCAATCCGGTGATGACGGTTGGCCGGCAAATCACCGAGGTCATCGAGCGCCATACCGCCATTCGCGGCGACGCCGCGCTGGCCAAGGCCATCGACTGGCTGAAACGCGTCGGCATTCCTGAGCCTGCGCGGCGCGTCAACGACTATCCGTTCCAGATGTCAGGCGGCCAGAAACAGCGCGTGATGATCGCCATCGCGTTGGCTGCGGAGCCCGATGTCGTCATCGCCGATGAGCCGACCACGGCACTCGACGTCACGATCCAGGCGCAGATCCTCGATCTGCTTGCGCGAACTGCAGCGCTCGCAGAAGATGGCCATGCTGCTGATCACGCACGACCTCGCCATCGTGGCGCAGATGGCGCATCGCGTCGCGCTCATGTACGCGGGACAGATCGTCGAAGTGGCCGAGGCGAAGGAATTCTTCGACCGCCCGCTGCACCCCTATGCGGTCAACCTGTTCGAAGCGCTGCCCGATACAGCGAAGCGCGGACGCCGGTTGGCGTCGATCACAGGCTCGGTGCCGCCGCTCAACCAGGAGTTCGCCGGCTGCCGTTTTGCCGACCGTTGTGCCGACGTCATGGACCGCTGCCGCGTGACACCGCCGCAACTGATCGAATTCCGGCACGGGCACCAGGTGCGCTGCTTTCTCGTACGACGGCGCCGAGTGCGACCGAACGCGCGACCCGCGTCTGGGGCAAGGACCCGAAGCTTCCCGCCGATCCGCCGGCGGGCGACACGGTGTTCGAGGTTCGCGACTACAAGGTCTGGTTCCCCATTCGCAAGGGACTGCTCAAGCGCACGGTCGGCTACGTGAAGGCCGTCGACGGCGTTTCGTTCCGCATTCCCGCCGGCCGCACGCTGGCGCTCGTCGGCGAGTCCGGCAGCGGCAAGACCACGGTCGGCAAGGCGATTCTCCAGTTGCTACGCAATAGCGCCGAGATCAGCGGCACGGCACTGCTGATGGGCCAGCCGCTCGAACCGTTGCACGGCGAGGCGCTGCGCACGGCGCGCCGCGCTCGCGCAGATCGTGTTCCAGGATCCGTTCGCGTCACTCAATCCGCGCATGCGCGTCAGCGAGATTCTCGAGGAAGGTGTCGCGTCACTGCGTCCCGGACGTGACGCCAGCGCAGCGCACGGAGCGCGTCGCCGCACTGCTCGAAAAGGTCGGCTTGCGCCGCGACGCCATGCTCCGCTATCCGCACGAGTTCTCCGGAGGACAGCGCCAGCGGCTGGCCATCGCGCGCGCGCTGGCGGTCGAGCCTCGGCTGATCGTCGCCGACGAGCCCACGTCGGCGCTGGACGTCTCGGTGCAGGCGCAGATCCTCAACCTTCTGAAGCAGTTGCAGCAGGAACTGGGCGTCTCGTATCTGTTCATCACGCACAATTTCGGCGTCGTCGAATACCTGGCGCACGAGATCGCGGTCATGAAGAACGGGAAGCTGGTCGAGGCCGGACCCGCGGAGATGCTGCTTGTCGCATCCGCAGCACGACTACACGCGCACGCTGCTGGCGGCGGTGCCGCGCCTGGCCAGGCCGCCTGACGCAAAGGAGCGTCAATCGCCGTCGTCCGCCGAGTCAAAGCCGAGGTACGCGCGCCGAATGTGCGGCTGCGCGACAAGGTCGTCCGGACTGCCCTCGCGCCACGATGCGGCCCTCCTCCAGCACGTAGGCGTTCGCGGCCAGGTCGAGTGCCATCGCGACGTTCTGCTCGACCAGCAGACACGGCGACCCCGTCGGCATTGATGCGGCGAATGGACTGCGAAGACCTCGACGACGATCGGTCGGTGCCAGTCCCAGCGACGGCTCGTCCAGCAGCAAGAGCCGCGGGCATGCCATCAGTGCGCGCGCGATCGCCACCATCTGCTGCTGACCGCCTGACAGCGTCTCGGCCCGCTGCTCCAGCTTGGCCGTCAAGCATCGGAAACATCGCACAGACGCGCTCGAGCGAATCCTTGCGCCGCTGCTCGCGCAGCCGCGCGATAGCTGCCCAGTTCCAGATTTTCGCGTACCGTCATCGCTGCAAAGAGGCGGCGGCCCTCGGGTACGATGGCGATGCCCTCGGCGCAGAAGCGGTGCGCCGGCAATCGCGCGAGATCGCAGTCGCCAATCCAGCATCGATCCCGCCGGCTGATCCGGTGCAGGCCGGCGATGACGTTGATGAGCGTCGACTTGCCGGCGCCGTTCGGTCCGACGACGCAGACGAGTTCGGCCGGCCTCGAGCGTGAGCGAGACGTCCCACAGCGCGGCGGCGCCGCCGTATCGCGCCTTCGATGGCGTCGAGCCTCAAGCATGGCGGCGCCCCGAGGTACGCGGTGACGACTTCGGGCCGCGCCATGACATCGGCGACGCGGCCTTCGGCGATGACCTGCCCGTGGTTGAGCACGACGATGCGATCGGCCAGCGCCTTGACCGCGCGCATGACGTGCTCGACGAAGACGATGGTCGCGCCCTGGTCGCGAATCGCGCGGATCAGGTCGACCGCGCTCGTTGATTTCGGTCGGCGTCAGCCCCGACAGGACCTCGTCGAGCAGCACCAGGCGCGGCCGCGACGCCAGCGCGCGCGCGAGTTCGAGGAACTTGCGCTGATGCAGGTTGAGATCGTCCGGCAGCGCATCGGCCTTCGCGGCGAGCCCCGTGAATTCGAGCCAGTGCCGCGCTTCGCGCTCGGCCGCGGCGCGCGACAGATTGGCGCCGCCGAACATCGCCGCCATCGCGACGTTCTCGCGAACGGTGAGATGCGCGAACGGCCGCGGGATCTGGTACGTGCGCGCGATGCCGCCGCGCGCAATCGCGTGCGCGTCGGCATGCGCGAGATCGCGCCCTTCGAACAGGATTTCCCCGGCGTCGGGCCGGTAGTGTCCGCTCACCAGGTTGATGAAGGTCGACTTCCCCGAACCGTTGGGCCCAAGACAGGCCGAGGATTTCGCCGCGGCGGACTTCCATGTCGACGCCGTCGAGCGCCTGCACGCCGCGAAAGGCCTTGCGCAGGCCGCGTGCGACCAGCATGGCCCGTCCGCCACATCGATGCCGCGTGCAGCGCAGGTGGCACGCCAGGAGGAGAGGCCACGACCGGCATGGCGGTCCCGTCGCTGCCGCCTGCGCTGAAGGTGCGGCCGAAGCCCAGCCCAGCACGCCTTCCGGCATGAACAGGATGACGACGATCAGCACGGCGCCGAAGACGGCCTTGCCCGGCGACGGCGTGATCGCCCGCGGTGAACGCGTAGAGCAGGCTGGTGATGACGGCCGCGCCGACGGCCGGCCCGACCCAGTAGCGCGTTCCGCCGAGCACGGACATCAGCACGACGGTCAGCGGAACGATGATCGAGAACGTCTCGCCGGCGGTCACGTAGGAGACGAACAGCGCGTGGATGCCGCCGGCGATGCCGGCCAGCCCGCAGGACACTGCAGAATGCCAGCGATCTTGTAGCGGTACGTCGGCACGCCCAGGACCTCTGCCACGTCCTCGTCGTCGTGGATGGCGAACAGTCCGGCGCCGAATTTCGCGTGGAAGATGGCGAACGCGATCAACACGCGTGGCGAGCGCCAGCGCGAGCCCCATGTAGTAGAACGACGACGCGCCGGATGCGTCCGATCGCCGGCAACGGCGACGCCGCTCAGATAGATCCCGGGACCGCCGTCGATCGGCGTGTTCAGCACGATGGTGCCGACGACGAACGTGAAGGCCAGCGTCACCAGCGCGAAAAGCTCGCCGCGAATCTCGCGGACGCGAAACACGACGGCGCCCAATCGTCGCGCCCAGCAACTGCGGCGACGCCGCCGCCGCCGGCAGCGTCCACAGGAACGGCACGTCGAAGCGCTGCGGCGAGCGACGGCGGTCGTGTACATCCCCGCGCCGAAGAACGCGCCGTGGCCGAACGAGAAATAGCCGGAGTATCCGGACAGGATGTTCCACGACGTCGCGAGCACGACCCAGAGGAAGACGAGGTACAGGAACGACTCGTAGAAGAGCGGCAGGCCAGCAAGCGGGATCAGCGCCAGCGCGCGCTCCCGCAGATCGACGATCGCGGCCAGTCACGCGGCTAGGGTTTGGCCGGGGCGGACAAGCAGCACGACGATCAGGAGCGAGAACGAGACCAGCGGCGCCCACGACGGCGCGGTGATCGCCATGGTGAGCGCTTCGCTGACGCCGATGACGATGCCGGCGATGAGCGGCCCCAGCGCCCGTGCCCAGGCCGCCCAGCATCACCGCGGCGAAGACGACGCCGATCCAGGCGTAGATCTGCGACGGCGCCAGCGTGTAGCTCAATGCGATGCAGACGCCCGCGACGCCCGCCAACGCCGCGCACACGCCGGAGAGCAGCAGCGCGAGCGCCGTCTGGTTCACGCCGAATGCCGCGGCGATGCCGCCGTCTTCCGCCGCGGCACGCATCGCGCGGCCGAGGTCGGTGATAGCGCAGCACCGCCCAGATCGCGAGCGACAGCGTCAGCGACAGCAGCAGCGTCAGCAGCTCGGGCATCGGCACGTACAGCGCACCGACGCGGAACGTCGTGTCGCCATAGACCGACCCGAGCCGCCGGAAGTCGGCGGTCCAGATCGACTGGATCACGGCTCTCGATGATCACCGTCAGGCCGAACGTCACCAGCAGCGAATTGAAGGCGCTGATCGCGAACCGCGCGAACAGCCATTGCAGCGCGACGCCGATGGCGAAAAAGCACGGCACGATCACCAGCAGCGTCGCGAGCGGGTTCATGCCGCCCACCGCGGAGAGCTGATAGCAAAGATAGGCGCCGAGAAACGCCAGCGCGAAGTGCGCGAGGTTGATCTGGCGCAGCAGTCCCCACGACAGGCTCAAGCCCAGGCCCAGCAGCCCGTACAGCGCCCCGATGAAGATTCCCGACAGGAGCGACTGCGCGAGCAGCGTGAGCGCTCGGCAACGCCATGCGCCAGCCGCTGCTAGGGCAGCATCAGGTGGCGCCGGGCGCCGCGGCCGACTTGGGCCAGACCGTCACCCAGCGTCCGTTCTGCACCTGCTTCACGCGCATCAGATCGTCGCCGTAGTTGTTCGGCCCGTCGAAGCGCAGCTTGCCCTGGATCGGTGTCCACGCGGTTCTTGCGCAGCCAGTCGGCCAGCACCTTGTCGTCCAGGCTCTTGGTCGCGGTGACCGCCGCATCGAGCACCTGCCAGGCCGAATACGACGCCGCGGCCTGCGTCTCCACGCCGGTGTACGGCAGCCCGGCCTTGGCCGCGCGCTCGTTGAAGACCTTCACGAATTCCGCCGCACCCGGATTGTTGGTGAACGGCGGGTCCTGCTCGAAGATCGTCGCGGCGAGCGCGTTCTTCGCCTCCGGCGCCTGCACCATCGGCCCGGGCGCCGGATACATGTAGAAGTGGAACTTGCGGCGCGTAGTCGATCTTCTTCATCGCGTCGAGCAGCTGGTTGCCCTCGAGGCCGATGGCGCCGACCCAGATGACGTCGGGATTGGCGTCCTTGATCCGCGCGGCGATGGGGCCGAAGTCGCGGTTGCCGAATTCCCATTCGAGGAAGATCACTTCCTGCAGCCCGCGCTTCTTGGCGACTTCGCGCGCGCCCAGCGACATGAAGTGCACGGAGGGAAATTTGCTGGTGACGATCGCGATGGTCTTCGGCGGTTCGGATGTGGCAGCCAGCGCGTCGAACAGCGTGTTCGGAAACGTCGTCTGCCGGATCGGGCCCGAGCGACCAGGTCGGAAACTGCGCGTCGTATTTGGCGAGGCTGGGAATGCCGAACGTGTGATGGACGAGCACCTTGTTGTAGCGCTGCGCGACGCCCATCGCCGACAGGATGGCGCCGGTCGCATAGGGCCCCAGCAGCAGGTCGACCTTGTCGACGGTGATGAGCTGCTCGTAGAGCGTGCGCGCGAGTTCGGGCTTGGACTGGTCGTCCTTGACGATCCACTCGACCGGCCGCCCGAGCAGGCCACCGCGGCTTGTTGAGCTGCTCGACGTAGATGTCCCCGACGAGCTGGTGAACGAGTGCCGTCGACGCGAGCGGGCCCGTCAGCGCCAGCGTGCTGCCGATGCGGATGGGCGGCTCGGCGCTGCGGCGGCCGCGGATAGGCCGACGATGAACGCGCAAGCAAGCGTGACAATGCCCGCTGCGCCGTGCCTGACGATGTTCTTCAAGGTGCTTCCTCCATGGTGGGCGGCGCGATAGCCGCCTCTTCGAAACGAGCAGGCAGTGCGTCACGCGCTCTTTCGGCGCGCTGCGCTTTCGTGATTGATGATGAAATCGTCGGGCACCGGCGGTCCCCAGACGTAGAACGAGTCTTCCGGCGCGAAGTCGACCTGCGTGCCATTCCACGTCCGCAGGAATGAAGTCGATGTCGTACGAGTACTCGGCGAAGCTGCCCCACGGATCGCGCACGTAGCGGAAATAATTCGAGCCGATCACGTGCCGGCCCACCCCCCAACCGTGCGTATGGCCGCGGTCGGCCATCTGCTGCATGCCGAGCCCGACGTCGTCGATGGTCGCGACGTCCCAGCTCGAATGGTGGAGACCCGGACCGTCGGACTTCGCGAAGGCCAGCATGTGGTGGTCGCTGGCGTGCGCGCCGTGTAGGAACGCGATCAGGTCGCCGGAACGATCCGACAGGCGCAGGCCGAGCGCGCCTGTGTAAAAGCGAACCGAGCGCAGCACGTCGGAGCTGAAAAGCAGGATGTGCGACAGGCGCCGCGGATGGACGACGCCAGCCGCCGAGCGAATGGGCGCGGCGCCCCGGCCCGGCGCGACGGGCGGCGTGCTCGCCACCTCCTTGGCTGCCGGGGAAACCTTGGACGCGACGACGATCTGCACCGGCGTGCCGTCCGGGTCGCGCGTCCAGATTCCGGGCTCGTCCGCCAGCGGATGCGCAGCCGTGGTCGCGGCACCCGACGTGGCAATCCGCTTGGCCACGGCATCGAAGTCGTCGGCATAGGCGCCGAAGCTCACGTACTCAAGTTGCTTGGGGCCCGGCCGCTGATAAATCGACGCCCAGCGGTGCGGATGGCCAAACGTGTAGAGATCGACGCGGCCGTCCGATTCGCGCGCATCCAGTCCGAAGGCGCCGTAGAAATCGGCCGCCGCCTTGAGGTCGGGGACGGAGAAGACGAACCGATGCAGCGAGTGCACGGCCGTCGTGCCCTTCCGGCGCGGTGAATCGGGTGCGGACCCTGCCATCCTCGTCCTCCTCCTGCGTCCGTCGTGCGTTGGGCGGCGGAATCATTGTCGCGGCCTGCGGTGCCGGGGGCGCCGCGCACCGTTCATATTACGGCCGCTCCTTCACGCGCGGCAATGCGTGACGGCAAATTCTACTAGCTGCGCGATGCAAGCGACCTCGTCGACGTTCTGCGTGTCGATCACCAGGTCCGGCGCCTCGGGCTCTTCGTACGGGCTGTCGATGCCGGTGAAACCCTTGATCTCGCCGCGCCGTGCCTTGCCGTAGAGGCCCTTGGGATCGCGCGCTTCGCAGGCGGCGAGCCCCGATTTCACGTACACCTCGAAGAAGCGGCGCGAACCGGCCGTGGCCCGCGCCCGCGCGCGATCGTCATGGAACGGGGAGATGAACGCCGTGATGCAGACGAGGCCCGCATCGGCGAACAGTGCCGCCACTTCGCCGACGCGCCGGATGTTCTCCTGCCGGTCCTCCGGCGAGAACCCGAGGTCCGCATTGAGTCCGCGGCGCACGTTGTCGCCGTCGATCGTATAAGCCACCCAGCCGCGATCGAACAGCGCACGCTCGAGGGCCATCGCCAGCGTGGACTTGCCGGCGCCGGACAAGCCCGTCAGCCACAGGATGGCGCCGACGTGGCCGGCACGCGCGCCGCGCTCGGCCGCGGAGATATGGTGATCGACGCGGACCAGGTTGCGGCTGGTCACGCGCAGTGAATGACGCTGGTCCGGATAGCGGCTGGCATCGGCCAGGCCGCCGCCGACGATCGCTCCCGCCTCCGCCAGGACGAAACGCCCGGTCTCGATGCATTCGGTCGCGTCGTCGAGCGCGACCGGTACGTCGCAGCGCAGTGTCGCGCGCCCCAATCCGTTGGTCGCGATGGCGTCTGCCGCCTTGTGCTCCAGCCGGTCGACGTCGAGTGCGTGCACGATGGCCGCGACGCGGACCGCCACCGCACGGGTGCCGACCCGCAATTCCAGCCGCCGGCCGGCCGCCAGTGGTTCGCGTCCGAGCCAGAACAGGTCTGCGTCGAACACCGGGGTCAAGCGCGACGGCGACTCGGGAGAGCACAACAGGTCGCCGCGCTCGACGATCACCGGCTCGGCAAACGTCAGCGCCGCGTTGTCACCGGCCGCGACCAGCGCAGGCGGCCGCGGCCAGCCTTCGAGTGTCGCGACGTGCGCACGTTCGCCCGACGGCAGCACCATCACTTCGTCGCCGGGCCGCAGCGTTCCCTGCGCGACCCGGCCCGCAACAACGCGCTGCGTCCCGTTGCGATAGACATCCTGGACCGGCAGGCGCAGCGGGCGGTCCGTCGCGGCGACACGTGCTTCGGGCAGGAGCTGCAGCGCGCCCGCGAGTGTCGGACCGCGCCACCACGCACACGGCGGCGGAGCGACGATGTTGCCGCCGTCGCGCGCCGACGTCGGCACGATGGCGTGCACGGCGACGCGCAGTTGCGCCAGCGTGGCCGCGATCTCGTCGCGTCGCGCATTGAATTTCTCCTCGCTCCAGCCCAGCGCATCCATCTTGTTCACGGCGACGACGAAATCGCCGATGCCGAGCAGGCGCAGCAATGCCGCGTGGGCGCGGGTCTGCGCTTCCGCTCCTGCCTGCGCATCGACGACAAGCAATGCCGAGGTCGTTCCGGCGGCGCCGGTGACGAGATTGCGGACGAGTTCGCGATGGCCCGGGCAATCGATGACGATCAGATGCCGGCCAGGCAGGCGGACATGCACGCGGGTGGTATCGAGGGTGACCGCCTGGTCGCGCTCGAGCTGCAGCGCGTCGAGCGCGAACGACCATTCCAGCGGCACGCCGCGGCTGGCGCTTGCCGCCTCCATCTTGGCGACCTTGCCTTCGGGCAGCAGGTCGAGTTCGTGCAGCAGGCGCCCCAGCAGCGACGACTTGCCGTGATCGACATGGCCGGCCAAGCAAACGGCGAGCGGAGGCGCGGTCACATGTAGCCCGCGGCGCGCAGCCGTTCGAACGCGTCTTCGCGCTCATGGTCCATCGCGCGGCCGGCGCGCTCTTCCTCGCGCGTCGTCTCGAGCTCGCGGATGATCTCGGCGAGCGACGCCGCATGCGATGCCACCGGAAACGTGATGTCGGATTCGCCCAGCGAGCGGTAACGCTTGCCGTTGCGCGCGAAGTAGAGCTCGCAGACCGGGATCCCTTCGCGCTCGACATAGCGCCACACGTCGAGTTCGGTCCACTCGAGCAGCGGATGCACGCGCACGTGTCCGCCTGGCGGAACCGCGCTCGCGTAATGGCCCCACAGTTCGGTCGGCTGGTCGCGCACGTGCCAGCCGCCCTGCGCATCGCGCGGGCTCATGCCGCGCTCCTTGGCGCGAATCGGCTGCTCGTCGCGGCGAATACCGAGCAGGATGCCGGCAAAGCCGCGCGCGGCGATCAACTCTTTCAGGCCCAGCGTCTTGCGCGCGGCGGCGCGCGCCTTGGGCGGCAGCGCCGGGTCGGTCGCCTCGATCGGGCGGACACGGGGCGTTGATGTAGTCGAGATTCCACTCGCGCACGTAGCGGTCGCGGAATGCATACACCTCGGCGAATTCGTTGCCGGTATCGAGCAGGATCACCGGGAACGGGACGCGGCCCAGGAACGCCTTGCGCACCATCCACAGCAGCGTGTTCGAGTCCTTGCCCAGCGACCACAGCATCGCGAGCGGTTTCAGCCGCGCGAAGGCCTCGCGGATCAGGTGGATCGAGTGCTGCTCGAGATGATGCAGATGATCGGACACGGTGAAGGTGCGGTGGAAATGGGCGGTGGCGACATCTTAGCCGCACCGGGCGTTCGGCTCCTGAAACGTCGGGCGACGAACGGCGATGCTGGTCGAATTCGGCGCAACTCGACCCTTTAGCCCTTCATTCCGGCCATTTGCGCCTGTAGCAAACATTTCGACACAAATTGGTGCAGTGCGACATATGACATTGAACTATTGCCATTCAGTCCATTAGCGATTAACTTACGTCCACTTTCCGAACACGTACCGCGTGGCATTTCGTTGTCGAGGGAGCGCGGTGCGGCAAGTCTTGTCTTCGCGGGTGGTGCGTGCGGACTGCCCGCATCCCAATGATTGTCCGTCAATTGCCGGTTAGGGGACTGGAATGAATCGATTCATCCGTTGGGCCGCCGCGTGCATTTCGTCTGAGCGCACAACCTCCCTTCCAGCAACCCTAGTCGTCTCGGTCCTTGCGCTCTTCGCCGTCTCGTCGGCGTTCGCGGTGGACGCGCCGTTGCCGAACACGGTGCTGACGCAAATCCAGACGCTCCAGATCGAAAAGGCGTCGCGCACGCCGGCCCAGAAGAAGATCGATTCGCAGTTGCTGATGTCGATGCGCATCGCGACCGGCAACACCGCGATGTACGGCGGCGTGCCGTTGGCGGCCGACCGTCGTTCCGGATGCAAATGGCCGCATCCCGGTGGATATCCGCGTCACGGTCGACAGCTCGACGCTCGCGCTGGTCACCGACAACGGCGGCACGGTGCTCGGCAGCTATCCCAAGTCCGACTCCATCCAGGCGCTCGTTCCTCCCGACAAGGTCGAGCAGATCGCCGCGGACCCGCGTGTCCGGTTCATCAAGTCACCGAGCCACGCGACGACCAATCGCGCCGCCAAGGTGGTCGCCGACCCGTCGGCGCCCGGCGCCACGCAACAACCGCTGTCGCCGCGCGCTGCAGCGTTTCAAGGCCACGCGTGAAGCGTGCGCTGGCCGGATTCGACGCGCAGAACTGCTGTGGCGCCGGCATCATCTTGAACAGTGGTTCGGTGAATTCGCAGGGCGACGTCGCCCATCGCGCCAACAACGCCCGCGCGGCGTTCGGCGTCAACGGCGCCGGCATCAAGATCGGCGTGCTGTCCGACAGCTTCAACAACTCTTGGCCGGTGGCGCGGCGGCCGACGTCGCAAGCGGCGATCTGCCCGGACCCGGCAATCCCGATGGCTTCCTTACGCCGGTGAACGCTGGTCGGATCCGGTGACTCCTGCCGCCCTGCTGGGTCGACGAAGGCCGCGCGATGCTGCAGATCGTCCACGATCTCGCGCCCGGCGCCCTTCTTTATTACGCGACGGCGTTCAACAGCGACACGGACTTCGCCAACAATATCCGCGCCCTCGGCGGCCTGCCCGTTGCCGCGCCGCCCAATGGCATCGTGGCGGGTGGCGTCAACATCATCATCGACGACGTTTCGTACAGCAACGAAAGCGGCCTGCACGACGGCCAGCCTGCGCCCTCGGTGGCGAACATCGCCGGGATCGTGCAGGCGGTCAACGACGTCGCGGCGGCGGGGGTCCTTTACTTCTCGTCGGCGGCGAACTCCGGCAACAAGGTCGACGGCACGTCCGGCACGTGGGAAGGCGACTTCGTCGATGGCGGTACGATGCTTCCGCCACCGATTGCCGCAGGGGGTGAGACCGGCAACGTGCACATCTGGAGCGGCGCCGCCATCCTCAACCCGCTGACGGCAGCGACCAACGACATCACGATGCAGTGGTCGGACCCGAGCGGGAATACCTGCAACGATTACGACATGTTCCTGCTGAACGCGGCAGGCACGGCGCTCGTGGCGGGAGCGTTCTCCGTCAACACACAGGATTGCACGCCAGGGCAGGATCCGTTCGAGGAAATATTCACCGGCGCGACTTTCCCCGCCGGCAGCAACATCGTGGTGGTGCTCTTCTCCGGTTCCCCACGGTTCCTGAGCATGAGCACGCAGCGCGGCCAGACCACGTTCAACACGGCCGGCGCCACGCGCGGCCACAACGCGCCGGCGACGGGCTTTGGCGTCGCGGCAACGCCGGCCGCGGCCGCATTCGGGCCGCCGACGCCGGATGGCCCGTTCCCCGGTCCGTTCGTCTCGACCAATGAAATCGAGGAATTCAGTTCGGACGGCCCGCGGCAATCGTTCTTCGATGCCGCCGGCAACCCGTACACGCCGGGCAACTTTCTGCACACCGGCGGCACCATTCGCCAGAAGCCGGACTTCACGGCCGCGGATGGCGTGGGCACGACTCTGCCGGGTTCCACCGGGCTGAATCCGTTCTACGGAACGTCGGCCGCAGCGCCACATGCCGGCGCCATCGCGGCGCTGGTCAAGCAGGCGGCGCCGGTGGCGACCAACGCGCAAATCGCGACGTTCCTCACGTCGACGGCGCTCGACATCATGGCGCCGGGATCCGACGCTGGATCGGGCGTGGGCATCCTGCAGGCGTTCCAGGCCGTCAGCGCGGCCAAGGGCGGCGTCGGTCTCCCGGTGTTCGATCCCGGCACGATCACCGTGACGCGCGTGCCGTCTGCGGGTCCGCTCTTCCCGGGCGACAGCGCCACGATGCTGGTCCAGATCACGAACAACGGCGCGTCCACGGGCACCGGCGTGAGCGCGGTGCTGACGACGTCCACGCCGTGCATCACCATCACCGGCAACACGTCGGCCTATCCGGACACCGCGGTGGGCGCAAGCAATACGAACACGACACCTTTCGCGTTCTCGCTTTCACCGGCGTGCGTATGTCCGGTGACGATCAACTTCACGCTGACGGTCACATTTGCCGGCGGCTCGTCCGTCATCAACTTCCAGTACGTGACCGGTCCGCCACCCGTGGTCATCAACGGCGACTTCAATTCGACGCCAGTTGTGCCGGGTGGATATGCTTACAGCACCGGCACGCAATCGACGCGCCTGTCCCGCAATTTCGCGGGCACGTGCGCCGCGCCGAAGGCCTTCCCCGGAACGGCCGGTGGCGTGCTGACGCGCCGCTACGACGCGTACACGTTCACGACCGGCAACGCGAGCCCGAGTTATTGCGTCAACGTCACGCTCGATTACCCGAATTACGACGGCGCAACATTCCAGGTTCAGTCGACGCGGGTATATCGGCGCCTTCAATCCGGCCAGTCTCGTGACCAATTACGTCGACGATTCGGGCCCGAGCTTCACCACACAGAGCTATTCGTTCACGGTGCCGGCAAACACCGCGGTGACGATCACCGTCAACGAAGTCGGCGCCAACGCGGGCTCCGATCCGTATACGCTGACCATCGGCGGTTTGTGCGGCCTTTCGTCCGTGGCGCCCGATCTGGCGATGACGAAGTCGGCTCCCGCCACCGTCGTGGCCGGGACGCAGATGACGTACACGTACAGCGTCACCAACAACGGAGGCGATGCGGCCAACGTATCGGTGACGGACACGCTGCCGGCGGGAACGACATTCGTCTCCTTCACCCCGCAGGCAGGATGGGCAAGCGTGACGCCACCGGTCGGCGGCACGGGAACCGTGACGGCCACCAATGCGCTCCTCGCGGCCGGCGCCACGGCAAACTTCTCGCTGGTCGTTGCGGTGAACGCGTCGGTTGCCAGCGCCACGGTCATCTCCAACACGGCAACGGCGACGACGAGCGGTGCGGACTCGAACCCGGGGAATAACTCGGCGACCGCCACGACCTCCGTCACTACGTCGGCGGACGTGTCGATCGTGAAGACTGGTCCTGCAGGCGTCGTCGCCGGGACGGACGTTACATACGCCATCACGATCACCAACAACGGACCGAGCGACGCAGCAGCCACGACACTGTCCGATCCGACGCCGGCGAATACATCGTTCGTGTCGCTCGTGCAGAACACCGGGCCGGCGCTGCCGGGCACGTTGCCCGTGGGCGGGACGGCGACGTTTACGCTCGTCGTCCACGTCAATCCGGCCGCACCGGCTGGAGGCACGATCACGAACACGGCCACGGTCGGGTCGTCGGCACCGGATCCCACCCCGGGAACAATTCGTCGACCGTCGTGAGCACGATCGCCGCCGCTGATCTCGCGGTGACCAAGATCGGTCCTGCCAGCGCCTCGGCGGGAACCAACGTTACGTACACCATCGGCGTCCAGAACGTCGGCGGGGCCGACGCAGCGAACGTCACGCTGACCGACGTGCTTCCCGCGGGAACCACGTTCGTGTCGTTCACGTCGCCGGGGGGCTGGGCGAACGTGACGCCGGCCGGTGGGCGCCACGGGAACGGTCACCAGCACGATCGCGCTGCTCACGGCCGGTGCGACGGCGAACTTCACGCTGGTCGTCCACGTGGCCTCATCGGTCGCCAACGCCACGGTGGTCAGCAACACGGCGACGGTCGCGACGTCATCGGCAGACTCCAACGCGGGCAACAACGCGTCGACCGCGTCGACCACGATCAACGCGTTGGCTCAAATGTCGGTCGCGAAGGTGGGACCGGCGAATGTGGCACCGGGAGGCAACGCGGCCTACAACATCACGGTAACGAACGCCGGCCCGAGCGATGCTCAAGGCCTGGCCATGAGCGATGCGCTCCCGGCCGGCACGACATTCGTCTCCGAAACCCAGAACACGGGTCCGGTGTTCGCCTGCGTCAATCCAGCGGTCGGCGCCAACGGTACTGTGACGTGCTCGATAGCGTCGATGGCCGCCGGCAGCACGGCAACGTTCACGATCGTCGCGCAGGTGAGCGGCTCGGCCGTCGCCGGGTCGGTAATCAGCAACACCGCGACGCTGGCGCTTGCCGACCCGGGCCCGGGGACGACCGGAATCGCGAGCGCCGGGTCGGTCGTCGCGCTGGCGGGAGGTTCGGCGCAACCGATTCCGACATTGAACGAATGGATGCTGGCGCTGCTGGCCCTGCTGGTCGTCGGTTCCGCGGGCTATGCAGCCGCGCGTCGGAGGGGCTGACGCTTTAGCGCCAGCTTATCGACTGATGGGCTCTTGAATATCGGGCCGCCTCCGGGCGGCCCGTTTTTTCGTCGATCCGACCGCCGGAGAACGCCATGAATGCAAAAAAGTCCCTACTGATCGCGGCGACGGCGTTCGTCGCCGCGACGGCCCTCTTCGGATCCGCCGGCGCACGCGCCGAGTGGCCCGACCACGCGATCAAATGGGTCGTGCCCTTCGGTCCCGGCGGCGCCAACGATCTCATTGCGCGCGCGGCGGCTGACGCGCTGTCGAAGCGGCTCGGGCAGCCCGTCGTCATCGACAACCGGCCCGGCGCGGGCGCGATCATCGGCGCCGACGTCGTCGCCAAGTCGAAGCCCGACGGCTACACGTGGCTCGTCGGCGCCGCAGGTGTGGTGACGAACAGCCTCCTGCGCGCAGACATGCCCTACGCCGACAGCGACCTGGTGCCGGTCGGCATGATCGCCGTGGCACCGTCGGTGATCGTCGTCAATCCCAGCGTGCCGGCGAACAATCTCAAGGAATTCGTCGCATGGTCGAAGACGCAGAGCGGCGGCATCAACTGGTCGACGGCCGGTGGCGGCAGCACGCCACACTTCGTCGCCGAGATGCTGCGCGAAGCGGGCGTGAACATCACGATCATCCCGTACAAGAGCGGCTCGGAGGGCATGACCGCCGTGCTCGCGAACAACGTGCACGCGACATCCGAGGCGAGCATTGTCGTGCTGCCGCAGGTCAAGGCCGGAAAGCTCAAGGCCGTCGCGACAACCTACAGCAAGCGCATCAGCGCCTATGACACGCTGCCCACCGCGCAGGAGCAGGGTTTTCCGGGCGTCCTCATCGGCCATTGGGCCGGATTGTTCGCGCCGAAGGGCACGCCGCCGGCCATCGTCGACAAGATGAGCAAGGAACTGGAGGCAGCCGTGCGCTCGGCCGACTTCCGCGACAAGATGGTGCCGTCGGGCATCGAGCCCGAGCCGGGCACCACGGCGAACTTCGTCGTGTTCATCAACGCCGAGCGCGAACGCCTGCGCGCGCTCGCCAAGAAGGCGAACATGCAGGCGGACAAGTAGTTCGTTCCCCGGCTCCGGAAGGCCGTGTCGTTACGGTGACCAACCGCGTTACTGTATTTCGATACCGGACCTTCTTGCACGAGCTTCGCGTATTTCGCCATCTCGCTGGGAAAGAACTTTGCCGCATAGTCGGGCGTGCTGACGCTGATCGTGTTGCCCTGCTTCGCCATCGCCTCCTTCACGTCCGGCGACGCGAAGGCTTCGACGAACGCCGCGTTGATGCGCGCCACGTCGGCGGCCGGCATCCTGGCGGGACCGATCACGGCGAACCACCCCTCGACGACATAGCCCGGCAGGCCCTGCTCGACGAAGGTCGGGATCTCCGGCGCGGCGGCCAGCGCGCTTCTCCGCGCCGACGCCGATGGCGCGCAGCGCGCCGCTCTTCAGGTGCTGCTGGACCGACGGCAGCGACAGCGTGCCGAAGTCGACCTGCCCGCCGATGAGGTCGGTCAGCATCGGGCCCACGCCCTTGTAGGGAACGTGCGTCGCCTTGACGCCGGCCTCGTCCAGGAACATCTCCGCGGCCAGGTGCAGGATGGTGCCGTTGCCCGACGAGCCGTAGTTGTACGCGCCGGGCTTGGCCTTGAGCAGCGCGATCAGCTCCTGCGCGTTCTTCGCGGAGATCCTTGCGCCGGATTGACGACCAGCACGATCGGCGTGGTGCCGATGATGGCGATCGGCGTGATGTCGCGAATCGGATCGAACGGCAGCGACTTGTAGACGCTGGGATAGATCACGTGGTTGTTGGACACGATGCTGAGCGTGAAGCCGTCGGGCGGTGAGCGCACGAGCGCCTGCGTCCCGACGATGCCGCCCGCACCCGGCTGGTTGTCGACGACGACCGGATGGCCGAGCGCCTTGGCGAGCGCCGGTGATGCCGCGCGCGTGATCGTGTCCACGCCCGACGCCGTGGCCACGGGCAGGATGAACTTGATCGCGCGGTCGCCCGACTTGCGCGTGCGCGAGCGCCGCAGCCGCCAAGTGCCATGGCCGCGATGCGCAACGCCGGCCAAGCGACGGTCGCGCGAGAGCGTCATCGAGGCGGGCCGAGGCGTCGATCAGGTTCGGGTCATCGTTCCTCCGATTCGAAGCGCGTACGGCGCGGCCGTCATGCCACGACGCTGTCTGCGCCATCAGCGCGTCGATCTCGGCCGGCGCCGTAGCCGATGCCGCCCAGCAACTCCCGCGTGTGCTCGCCCATCGTCGGCGGGTCGATGCGCACGCCGAGCCGCTGCCCCTGCCATCGTGATCGGGAACAGCGTCGTCTTCACCGTCTGCCCTGCCTTCGGGCCGTCGGGCAGGCGGACGTCGGCGAGGCCGCCGGTCGCGATGAGGTGCGGGTCGTCGTACAGGTCCTCGGGCCTCCGGATCGGCGCGAAGGGCAGTCCGACCTTCTCGAACAGCGCGGCGAGCTCGTCGGCCGAGCGATTCGCGAGGCGGCGCGCGGATGTCGGCAAGCAACGCCGGTCGCTTCTCGACGCGCTGGTTGTTCGTCGCGAGCGTCGCATCGGCCTTGAGATCGGCGAAGCCCAGCGCATCGCAGAAGGTCAGCCACTGCGCGTCGCTGACCGCGGCCAGGAAGATCTGCTCGCCGTCGCGGACGGTGAACACGTCGTAGATCGCCCACGGACTTGTCGCGCGCGGGCATCGGCGCCGGATGCCTTGCCGGTCATCGCGAACTGCAGCATGTGCTGGCCCATCAGGAACACGTTGTTCTCGAACAGCGCCGACTGCACTTCCATGCCGCGGCCGGTGACGCCGCGCTGGATCAGCGCGCCCAGCACGCCGATCGCGCCGAACATGCCGCCCATGATGTCGTTGACGCTCGTGCCGGCGCGCAGCGGATCGCCGGGACGGCCGGTCATGTAGGCCAGGCCGCCCATCATCTGCACGACCTCGTCCAGCGCCGTGCGGTGTTCGTACGGTCCGGGCAGAAAGCCCTTGTGGCTCACGTAGATGAGGCGCGGATTGACCTGCGCCAGCGCCGCGTAGTCGAGGCCGTACTTGTCCATCGTGCCGGGCTTGAAGTTCTCGGCGACGACGTCGGCGCTCGCGGCAAGCCTGCGCGCGATGGTCGCCCCTTCGCGGCTTGCGCAGGTCGATCGCGATGCTCTTCTTGTTGCGGTTGAACATCGGGAAGAAGCCCGCGCCGGCGCCCAGCAGCCCGCGCGTGCGGTCGCCGTCGATCGGCTCGACCTTGATGACTTCGGCGCCCATGTCGGCGAGCATCATGCCGCACGTCGGGCCCATCACCATGTGCGTGAACTCGACGACGCGCAGGCCCGCCAGCGGCAGCGGCGGCGCTGGTTCTTCGCGGCGCAGCGCTGCATGGCATGCCGTGCATGATCACGGATCGCCGGCGTCCGCCATCGTCTTCGGCAGGCCGGCGCGCCACAGCGTGCCGTGCAGCGCTTCGCCGTCGAGCCAGCCCGCCACCTTGCTCCCGCAGCGCGAGCAGCCGGTCGAAGTCCTGGCCTGTCGGCACGCCCATGCTGGCGAACATGTAGGCGACGTCTTCGGTGGTGACGTTGCCGCTCGCGCCCGGCGCGTGCGGACAGCCGCCGATGCCCGGCCAGGCACGCGTCGAAGCGCGAGATGCCGACCTGCCACGCCGAATACACGTTGGCGAGGCCGAGACCGCGCGTGTCGTGGAAGTGGCCGCACGCGACACGCTCGCCGGCGATGTCGCAGCGCCTGTTCGAAAAGATCGAGCGCACCATCGCCGGATCGGCATAGCCCACGGTGTCGGCGAGGCCCACGCGGTCGGCGCCGGCATCGAGCGCCGCCTGCAGCAGCCGCAGCACTTCGTCCGGCTCGACGCGGCCCTGGATCGTGCAGCCGAAGGCCGTGCTCAAGCCCACTTCGATCACGCACGGCGAGCCCGCGGCGTCGCGCGCGGCGCGAATGCGCGCGATTTCGGCGACGACGTCGTCGGGCGGCTTGCGCAGGTTGGCGAGACTGTGCGCGCGGCTCGCCGACAGCGGCAGCAGCATCACGTCGGCGCCGCACTCGAGCGCCCTCTGCGCACCCTTGAGATTGGGCACCAGCACCGACACGGTGAGGCCGGGCAGTGTCTTGGCATACGCGACCAGTTGATCGGTGTCCGCGAGCTGCGGCAGCAACTTCGCCGGTACGAACGAGCCGACCTCGATCTCGCGCTGGCCGGCGACGTAGGCGTCGCGGATCCACTCGATCTTTCTCGCGGTCGGGAGGATCGCGGCGATGCTCTGCAGCCCGTCGCGCAGGCCCACTTCGCGGATGACGACGGGAGCGGCTGGTGTCGCTCATCACCGCCCCTTCGCCGCGCGCCATGCGGCGAAATCGCTGACTGTGCGCTCGTCGGTGGCCGGATAGAGACCCAGTATCGAGCGGCCCTTCATCACTTCCTCGGTCACGAAATCCTCGAAGGCAGTCATTTCCACCGCCTCGTCCGCAAGCTCCGCTGCGAGATGCGCCGGCAGCACGACCACCCCCTCCGCATCGCCGACGATCACGTCGCCGGGAAAAACCGGTGCATCGCCGCAACCGATCGGCACGTTGATGTCGATCGCCTGATGCACCGTGAGGTTGGTGGGCGACGCGGGCCTGTGATGGTAGGCGGGAATCGCGAGCTTCGCGATCTCCTGCGAATCGCGGAAACCGCCGTCGGTCACGACACCGGCCACACCGCGCTTCATGAGGCGCGCGACGAGGATCGATCCCGCGGACGCGGCACGCGCATCCTTGCGGCTGTCGATCACCAGCACGGCGCCGGCAGGGCACTCTTCCACGGCCTTGCGCTGCGGGTGCGCGCGATCCTTGAACACCGTGATGGGGTTCAAGTCCTCGCGCGCGGGCATGTAGCGCAGCGTGTAGGCCTCGCCGACCATGTTGCCGGCGGCCGGATTGAGCGGGTGGACGTCCTGGATGAACTGGTTGCGCAGGCCGCGCTTGTAGAGCGCCGTGGTCAGCGTCGCCACGCTGACCGTCTTTAGCTTGTCGCGAACGCTGTCCTGCATGTCATGCTCCCCGTTCGTTCGGAAAAATGCGGCGCCGCCCGCCCTGGGGTACTATCCAGCCCCGTTCGCATTTTCTCACTGAAAGACGACTATGCCCCGCCAACTGCGTCATTTCACGGTCGCCCGAAGCCTGGCCGTCCTGGCCGCTGGATTCCTGTCCATTCTTGCCGGGTGCGGCACCTCGCCCGCGGACACCGCGCAGAGCCGAACCGTGATCGACAGCTCGATCCGCACCGATCAAGACCGGCGGATGGACGCGGCGCGCCACCCCGCCGAATTCCTGGCGTTCACGCAGGCGAAATCCGGCATGCAAGTGCTGGACGTTTCCGCGGGCGCCGGCTACACGTCGCAGCTATTGGCGCTCGCCGTGAGTCCGGGCGGCACGGTATGGGCGCAGCGGCAGCAGCCCGGCGAGGCGCTCGCCAAGCGCCTGGCCGAGCATCCGCAGGCCAACCTCGTCGTCGTGATCCGACCCTTCGAGGATCCGGTCCCCGCTGACGCACCGAAGCTCGACCTGATCACGCTCGTCCTCAACTACCACGACATCACGTACCTGCCGGTCGACCGCGCCAAGATGAATCGGAGCCTGTTCGCCGCATTGAAACCCGGCGGCCACTTCGTCGTCATCGACCATTCGGCCAAGTCCGGCGCCGACATTTCCGTCGGCAAGTCGCTGCATCGGATCGACGAGGCCATCGTCCTCGACGAGGTGCGCCAGGCGGGCTTCGTCCTCGAGGCCGAAGGCAACTTCCTGCGCGACTCCGCCGACAAGCGCGAGGAATCCTCCGGCGACGCCAAGATTCCCACCGACAAGTTCGCGGTGCGCTTCGTCAAGCCGTAGGCAGCGAAACCGACGATCCCTATGTCTTCAGACGGTACCCCGTCTTGAAAATCCACGCGACGATCGCGAGCGATATCGCCATGAATGCCGCGGTCATCGCGAGGCTGACGCCCACGCCGACATCGGCAATGCCGTAGAAACTCCAGCGGAAGCCGCTGATCAGGTAGACCACCGGATTGAACAGGCTGACCGTTTGCCAGAACGGCGGCAACATGTCGATCGAGTAGAAGCTGCCGCCCAGAAACGTCAGCGGCGTAATGATCAGGAGCGGCACGAGCTGGAGTTTCTCGAAGCCGTCCGCCCAGATGCCGATGATGAAGCCCACGAGGCTGAACGTCACGGCGGTCAGCAACAGGAACACGATCATCCACAGCGGATGGACGATCTTGAGCGGCACGAACAAGGCGGCCGTCGCCAGGATGATGAGACCCAGGATGATCGACTTGGTCGCCGCCGCCCCCACGTAGCTGACGACGATCTCGAGGTAGGAGACCGGCGCCGACAGCAATTCGTAGATCGTCCCGGTGAACTTTGGAAAGTAGATGCCGAACGACGCGTTGGCGATGCTCTGCGTCAGCAGCGACAGCATGATCAGCCCGGGAACGATGAACGCGCCGTAGCTGATCCCGCCGACCTCCTGGATGCGCGAGCCGATCGCGGCGCCGAACACGACGAAATACAGCGACGTCGAGATCACCGGCGAGATGATGCTCTGCATCAGCGTGCGCCGCGTCCGAGCCATCTCGAACTTGTAGATCGCACGCATCGCCCAGACGTTCACTGTTCTTCCCTCACCAGGCTGACGAAGATGTCTTCGAGCGAGCTCTGCGTCGTCTGCAGATCCTTAAATCGGACACCGGCACGGTCCAGGTCCTCCAGCAGTGCCGCGATGCTCGGCCGCTCTCCCTCCGTATCGTAGGTGTAGATCAATTCCCTGCCATCGTCGGACAACTCGAGCTGATACGCGTCGAGAACAGATGGAACGCCCGCCAGAATCTCCTGCAGGTGCAGCGTCAGCTGCTTCTTGCCGAGCTTGTGCATGAGTTCGGCCTTGTCCTCGACCAGGATGATCTCGCCCTTGCTGATCACGCCCACGCGATCGGCCATTTGCTCCGCCTCGTCGATGTAATGGGTTGTGAGGATGATCGTCACGCCGTTCGCCTGCAGGCCACGCACCAGTTGCCACATGTCCTGACGCAGGTTCACGTCAACGCCGGCGGTGGGCTCGTCGAGGAACAGGATCTGTGGCTCGTGCGACAGCGCCTTCGCGATCAGCAGCCGGCGCTTCATGCCGCCGGAGAGCGTAATGATCTTGTTGTCCTTCTTGTCCCACAGCGAAAGGTCCTTGAGCACCTTTTCGATGTGGGCGGGGTTGGGACGCCTGCCGAACAAGCCGCGGCTGAACGACACCGTGCCCCACACCGATTCGAACGCGTCCGTCGTCAGTTCCTGCGGCACGAGGCCGATCATGGAGCGCGCGGCCCGGTAGTCGGTGACGATGTCGTGGCCGTCGACGGTCACGGTCCCTCGCGTCGGATTGACGATGCCGCAGATGGTGCCGATCAGCGTCGTCTTTCCGGCGCCGTTCGGGCCAAGCAACGCAAAGATCTCACCCCGGCGAATTTCCAGGTTGATGTTCCTGAGCGCTTGGAAACCGGTGGCGTATGTCTTGGAGAGGTTGGAGACGGAAATGATCGGTGGCATGACGGCGGCAAGGCGAGGTGGCGCGCAGCGAGAACGTGAACTGGCGGCCAAAAATGGCAAGTTTAACGCACGTTGCGCCTACGACTCGCCAACGGTCGCTCGTCCTGAACGCGTGTCGAGGCTGGGTGTCGCTACGGAGCGATCTCGACGACGCTGTGCTGCCGCGCGCTGGCCGCGAGTGCCTCCAGCGTCACCGCGATGTCGATCGACTCTTCCGGCGACGCCCCCGACCACTGCCGCCAGCCGTGCATTACAAGGTCGTGGAAGGCGTCGGCTTCGGCAAGGAACCCATTGGTCGCCGCGCTCTCCACAAATTCCGGTTGCGCGTCCCATCCTGTTCCGCGCTTGACTTCCAGCACCGGTGGAAACGCGGTGGACGTGTCATTGAGGTAGGTTGTTCGGATCGACCCCGCGTCACCGGCAATGAATGCGTACCGATGCCTCGCCGTCGCGAAACTGCAGGAGATTTGGGCCAGCAGGCCGCTCGCGAATTCCAGGGACGCGACCATGGAGACGTCAACGCCGCTCTCGGACCAGCGCGCCAACGCGGAAACGCGCACGGGCCGCTCGCCGGCGACTCCGCGGACCAGGCTGATCGGATAGCAGCCGGCGTCCATCAATGCGCCGCCCGCCAGCGCAGGATTCATGCGGATATTCGACGCGTCCTCCAGCAGGAAGCCAAAGGACGCCTGGACGCTTTGCAGGCGGCCGATCGCCTTTGCCGTGAGAAGTTCACGCATCTTCAGTGTCTGCGGCTGCGCCCGGTACGGATACGCCTCGACCAGGTACACATTGTTCCGGCTCGCGGCGTCGAACATGGCGCGCGCGTCGGCGGCAGATGTGGCCAGCGGCTTCTCGCACAGCACGTGCTTCCCGGCGTCGACTGCGCGGATCGACCACGCGGCATGTAAGTTATTGGGCAGCGGATTATAGATCGCATCGACATCCGGGTCGGCCAGCAGCGCCTCGTACGTAGGATGAACCTTTCCGATGCCGGTTTCACGAGCAAAGGCCTTCGCCCTCTCCAAGTCGCGGCTGGCGACCGCCGTTACCACGATCTTTTGCGACGGGCGCACGCCTTCGATGAACAGGCGCGCAATCTTCGCAGCGCCCAGGATGCCGATGCGCAAACGCTTTGGAGAAGATGGGGTCATTCAGTGTGCTCCTGTGGCTTGGCATTTCGGTAGGGTGAGTTGTATCCGCACCTGGCGCGCAGTTTCGTGTCAGGCATCGCCGTAGACCGGAATTGACGCACCGTGGATCACCTTGGCGTCGGCACTGCTCAGGAACAGGATCACGCGCGCGATGTCTTCGGGCTTGGGCCACTTGGCGAAATCGGCTTTGGGCATCGCCTTGCGGTTGGCGTCGGTGTCGATGATGCTCGGGAGGACGGAATTCACGCGCACGCCGGTTCCGGCCAGCTCGGCGGCCAGCGAATCCATCATCGCCAGCGCGGCGGCTTTCGAGGCGGCGTAGGCGGCGGCGCCCGCCGGGTGATCGATGCCCGCCTTGGAGGCGATGTTCACGATGGAACCTCGTCCCTGCTTCCGCATGACCGGCACGGCGGCTCGCGCCAACGCGTAGCCCGACCGCAGGTTCATCGCCAGCATGCGGTCGAAGTCCTTCGTGTCGAGGTCCCACAGCTTGGTACCGCCCGTGTAGCCGCCGACCGTGTTGACGAGGGCATCCAGGCGCCCATGCTTAGTGACGATTCCTTCGATTAGCCGGCGCAACGCCGCCTCGTCCGTCACGTCGATCAGCGCGCCTTCGAGGTGCGCGCCGGCTCCCGCAGCCGGCACCAGCGCGTCGAACTCCGCCTGCGTTCGATACGTGACGATCACGATGGCGCCCTCGCCCAGGAAGGCAAGGCTCACCGCGCGCCCGAGTCCGCCGGTGCCGCCGGCCACCAACACCACCTGCCCTGCGAATCCTTCTCCCACATCGCCTCCGCTCATTCGTCGTCCGGCCGCCTGGTCGCCAGTTTCCCGCCGTCGCTTTGCCTCAGTTTCGCTCCAGTTGCGCGCGGTCCCACGACGCGAGGTCCGCGGCGCCACTGTAGGTGCTCTCGAGGAAAGCGGTCAGCGCATCCTCCGGCGAGGTCGCGCTTCGCACGGCATCGTACGGCAAGATGAATTCTGACAGGTCGGTGCTGTAGAACGCGGCGGACGGCAACACCGGAACACTCCGGAAGCCTTGCGGCTCCGGCGCCGCGTACGCGTAGAAGGCCGCCTCGCGAATCACGCCACCGCCCGGCCAGAAGCCATGGCTGATGACCTCGTGCGAATATGCCTCGCGTGTGATCGGATCAGCACCCGGCCGCTCCAGCGCGCGGCGCCCGGAGAAGCGCGTCACCGCCAGGTCGAAGCTTCCCCAGAAGAAATGGACCGGGCTGCACTTGCCGACGAATCGGCATCGAAAGCTTCTCGAAAACCGGCTTCATCGAAACGAGCGAACGCCAAAAGGCATTTGCGTACGCTGGATCATAGGCGCCGTGCACAGTGTCTGCTTCGAAGCGGATCGGCTCCGGAACTTCGACAGGCATGGTCCAGATGTGCACATCGATGCCCAATCGATGCAACGCGCCCATCACCCTCTGTAGAAGTCTGCGACCGACCCCGGCTCGAGCGCGATGGTTTCGACGCCGCCGTCCGAGCATTGGAGCACTAACTGGTGACCGACGAAATCGAACGTGATGGTAACGCACGATCGCCTGCCGCCAACGTCGGCGTGGCCAGGCCGCGCGACGTCACCTGGAAGGCAATGTTCCAGAAGTGATTCATCCGCGGCGTCATCGCCAGGCAGACCTTGCCGACGACTTGTGTCCACATGTGCAGCGTCGCGTATGTATCGCGCCACGCGTCGAGAGGCAGCGCGGGCCATGCCAGGTTGCGCGCAATGGTTCCCTGCATCGTCATTTCCGTCCCACGGCAAGATGCGAGCCACCCATCCTAGCTCGCCACCTGCTCCATCGCCTGTTCGGCGCGTAGATTCTCGACGTCGCGGCCGATCGTCGCCGTGGCGAGCGTGCGGCCGCCGCGCTTGTACGTCACCACGCAATCACGCGCGGCCAGCGAGCCTTCGATAGCGATGGCGTCCCAGCGCTCTGCGTGGCCGACGTAGTTGATCGCGACATCGTAGTGCTGGCTCCAGAAGAACGGAACCGCATCGAACGGTTCGCGGCGGCCAAGGATGTTGCGCGCAGCCGTCTGGCCCTGGCGTTGCGCGACCACCCAGTGCTCGACGCGAATTCGTTCGCCGGAATGCGGATCAGGCCAGCGTGCGACATCGCCAGCCGCGAAAATCCTGTGAGCACTGGTTTCCAGATATTCATCGACCGCAATGCCGCGGTCGATGGCCAGCCCCGCCTCCTCCGCCAGCCCGATCGACGGACGCACGCCCACGCCCAGCACGACCAGGTCCGCTTCGAGCGTCGTACCGTCGCTCAACGTTATCCGGTCGCCGTCGACGCGGCTGACCGACTTCCCCAGGTGGAACATGACGCCGCGCGACTCGTGAAGTTCGCGAATGAAGCGGCCGACTTCCGGCCCCATCACGCGTTCAAGCGGGACGCTCTCCGGCCCGACGACGTGCACGTCGAGCCCGCGCGCACGTAGCGACGCCGCGACTTCGAGACCGATGAAGCTCGCGCCGACGACCATCGCCCGCTTCGCCGTCGCCGCCCTGGCGACGATGGCGCGGCTGTCGGCGAACGTCCGCAGGTAGTGGATCTGCGAATCCGCCGCGCCCGGGATTTCGAGGTGCACGGGGTCGGCGCCAGTCGCGATCAGCAGCGCCCCGAACTCGTACTGCTCGCCGTTTTCCAGTTGCAGCCGGCTTCGTTCGACGTCGATCGAGGACGCGCGGGAATCGAGTACGAGCTCGATCTGTCGCTCGGCGTAATACTCGGGCGGGCGCAGCGGTATCCAATCGTCCTGCGCGGTTCCCGCCAGGAAATCCTTCGACAGGTTCGGCCGATCGCACGGCGGCGATGCGTCGGCACTGATCATCGTGACGGGACCCGCATAGCCCTCCCGGCGGAGAACGTCCGCGGCGGCCAGCCCGGCCGCACCACCGCCGACGATCACCACGGAGGCTGGAGGACTTGCTGGTTGGGGAACACTGCGCGGACGCGGCTCGGGCAGCTTCTCGCGGACAAAGACGCTGTCGCCGACCTTCTCGACCCGCCAGCATGGAATCGGATCCAGCGCGGGTGCGCGCAGCGCCTCGCCCGTGCGCAGGCTGAAGCACGCGTGATGCCACGGACACCGTACGGTGTCGCCGACGACGAGCCCTTCGGCGAGCGGCCCGTGGTAGTGCGTGCAGAATGCGCCGACCGCGAACAGCGACGCCCCACGGCGAACGAGGATCGCGTCTTCGTCATCGACACATCCGGCGAAGACGCTGTCGTCGGGCAGATCGCGAAGCGCGATGCCGGCGCGAAGATCGGGTTTGGGATTCTCTTCCATGGCGGGGCGACGAAGGGTCTACTTTTCCGCAATGGCCTTGAGATTTGCCAGGCCTTCGTCGTATTTGGAGCCGGCCATCTTTTCCATGCTGAAGAAGAGCCCCGTCAGACTTGCCGTCGGAATCCGCCCTATTCGGGGACGACCTCGCCCGAACCACCCATCTCCTCGGGCAAGTCCCTCATCTTGGGCAGGCCATCCTTGATCGGGAGAACCGTCTCCTGGTAGTTGACGTGAACCTTCGGCTCGTGGCGGTACGTCGGGATCGTCGCCGCGTAGACGTCGACCAGCGACCACATCGGGTGCTCGGTCATCAGGTGCCCGCCGCATACGGCGCAGAATTTGCGATGGCTCTTTTCGGTCTTGTGGTACGTGCCGATCTTGTCCGCGCCCTTGGTAATTTTCACGGCTTCGGGCTTCCACAGACTGAAGGCGTTGATCGGGGACGCCGACCAGCTCCGGCACGAGCCGCAATGGCAGTAACCCGCACCGACCGGCTCACCGGTTACGGTGATTTCGACAGCACCGCAGAAGCAGCTTCCCTTGTAGGTGTGACTCATTAGTTCTCCGTTGCAGGTCTGCGATGGACACTCAGGTGCGCAGATTCTTGTTGAGGAAATCGATCGTGCGCGACCACGCCAGCTTGGCCGCCGCCTCATCGTAACGCGGTGTCGTGTCGTTGTGGAAGCCATGATTCGTGTTGGCGTACATGAACATCTCATACTTGAGGCCATTCGCCTTCAGCGCCGCCTCGTAGGCCGGCCAACCCGCATTGGTCCGCTCGTCGAGGCCAGCGTAGTGGAGCATCAGCGGCGCCTTGATCTTGGCCACGTCTGCTGCATTTGGCTGGCCGCCATAGAATGGCACGGCCGCCGCGAGATCCGGCAGGCGCACCGCGAACATGTTGACGATGGTCCCGCCAAAGCAGAAACCTACGGCGGCGACTTTTCCCGTGCATTCGGGCCGCGCCTTCAGGACCGCATAGGCCGCCAGCAAATCCTCACTGCGCTTGGCCGGGTCGAGCTGGCCGAAGAGCTGCGCCGCCTTTTCCTCGTCTCCGGAGTAGCCGCCGAGCGGTGTCAGCGCGTCGGGCGCAAAGGCCAGGAAGTTGGCTACCGCCAGCCGCCGGGCAACGTCTTCGATGTACGGATTGAGGCCGCGGTTCTCGTGAATCACGACCACGCCGGGTAATTTGCCGGCGGAATTGGCGGGCCGTGCGAAATATCCGCGCATGGCGCCCGAGCCTTGTGGCGACAGATAGGCCAAGTATTCGGTCTTGATGCGAGGATCGTCCTTGGCGACCTGCTGCGCGAACGCGTAATTGGGCCGCAGACTTTCCAGCATGGCTGCCGCTGTGAAGCCGCCAACCGCATACTTTCCCGCGCGATTCAGGAAATCGCGACGGCTGATCATCCCGTGCACGTAACCATCGAAGAGCTTGAGAACCTCGGGAGGATAATCGCCAGCCTTTCGCCGTTCCATTGCCTGTGCCCCCTTCCATGTGAAGTTGCGCGCCAGGAAATTCTAGCGCTCCTGTCGTCGCCGCGAAAGCCGCCGGCCGGGGCTATAGCCGCTCTGACACGACGAACGCCGCCTCGTGATTCGTCGTGGGACCTTTGCTAGGCACGGCGACGCTAGCGAGTCCGGCCCGTCCTCACGAAATCCGCCGATGCCTCGAACAGGACCAGGTCCTTTGCATAATCGGCGGGGTCGGCGCGGTTGATCTGAATCCACTCCCGCGTGCTCGCCAAGCCGCCGGGCTGGAAAGGAACGACGTCTTCCCGCGAAAACTGCAGCTCGGTCGCCATGGCGATGGGGAGGCGCAGCCCCACCCCCTTGCCGCTGATGCAGGCAAACATCTTGTCGGCGATGAAGTATGCGTCGAGGCCGTTGATCGTTCTCGCGCCGACGCCGGGAAGCGCCAGGAGCAGCGCGTCGAGTTGTGCTTTCACTGAATCACCTCGGCTTCGTGTTTCGTGACACCTGTGGCAGTCTGCTTCAAACTATAGCAGGCGTGGCTCGGTAACCCACAGTTCGTCCTTCCGAATAACGGCATCGAGGAATATGCATGGCACGCATCATCGGCGGCATCGCCGCCTCGCATACGCCGACCATCGGCTTCGCGTACGACCGCAACAAGCGCGACGACCCGGTGTGGGCGCCGATCTTCGAGAACTTCGCGCCGCTGGCCAACTGGCTTGCCGAGAAGCGGCCCGACGTCCTGGTGATGATCTACAACGACCACGTCACCTCGTTCTTCTTCGACCACTACTCGGCGTTCGCTCTTGGAGTGGGATCCGAGTGGCCGGTAGCGGATGAAGGCGCCGGCGCACGCGACTTGCCTCCGATCAAGGGTCATCCGCAACTCGCCTCGCACATCGGACACTCGCTGATGGCCGACGAGTTCGACATGTCGTTCTTTCAGCACCGGGCACTGGACCATGGCTGCTTCTCGCCGCTCTCGGTGCTCTGCCCGCACGAACCGCAATGGCCGGTCAGCCTCATTCCGCTGCAGATGGGTGTCCTGCAGTTCCCGATTCCTTCCGCACGGCGCTTCTACAAGTTGGGACAGGCGTTAAGGCGCGCGATCGAAAGCTATCCGGAGGATCTGCGCGTCGTAATTGCCGCCACGGGCGGGCTTTCGCACCAGGTGCATGGCGAGCGCGCGGGCTTCAACAATCCCGCCTGGGACCAGCGCTTCCTCGACCTGTTCGAGAACGATCCGGAGCAGCTGGCCGCGATGACCATCGCCGAATACGCGGAGCTCGGCGGCTTCGAGGGGGCGGAAGTCGTCATGTGGCTCACCATGCGCGGCGCGCTTTCGGCGACCGTCGAATGCAAGTTCCGCAGCTATTACCTGCCGTCGATGGCCGGCATCGCGACCGCGATCTACGAAGGCACCGACGCGCCCAATCCGGCCGTCGTCCTGCGCCATCGCGACCACGTGGCAAGGGAGTTGAGCGGCGTCGAACGACTCGAAGGCACGTACCCCTTCACGCTCGAGCGCAGCGTCAGGGCATTCCGCATCAACGACTACCTGCACCGGATGGTCGAACCCGACCATCGGGCGGCATTCCTTCGCGATCCTGAGGCAAGTTTCGAGGCTGCCGGGTTGACCGAGGAAGAGCGAGACCTGATTCGCCGGCGCGATTGGCGTGGCCTCATGCACTACGGCGCCATCTTCTTCATGCTCGAGAAGCTTGGTGCCGTCAGTGGCGTGTCGAACCTTCATATCTACGCGGCGATGCGCGGCGAAACGCTCGAGGCTTTCCAGAAAACCCGCAATGCTCCAGGTGCGCTCTACTCGGTAGCGGGCAAAGGGGCCGGCAACCTTGCCTGGGACAAGCCTCGATGATCATCGACATCCACGGCCACTACACGACAGCCCCCAAGGCGCTGGAGACGTGGCGCAATCGCCAGATCGCCGGCATCACGAATCCCGCGGAGATGCCAAAACCATCCGACCTGCGCATCAGCGACGACGAGCTGCGCGAGTCGATCGAGAGCAACCAGTTGCGGCTGATGCGCGAGCGCGGGCTCGACCTCACCGTCTTCAGTCCGCGCGCCAGCTTCATGGCGCATCACATAGGCGATTTCCAGGTCTCCAGCACGTGGGCCGCGATCTGCAATGAACTCTGCTATCGGGTCAGCCGCCTGTTCCCCGAGCACTTCATTCCTGCGGCGATGCTGCCGCAGAGTCCGGGCGTGGACCCGGCGATGTGCATTCCGGAACTTGCCAGGTGCGTGGAGGAGTACGGCAACGTCGCCATCAATCTCAATCCCGACCCCTCTGGCGGACATTGGAACTCCCCGCCGCTGTCCGATCGCCACTGGTATCCGATCTACGAGAAGATGATCGAGTACGACATCCCGGCGATGATCCATGTGAGCACGAGCTGCAACGCGTGCTTCCACACCACCGGCGCGCACTACCTGAACGCCGACACCACGGCCTTCATGCAGTGCCTGACGTCGGACCTGTTCAAGGATTTTCCGGGGCTGCGCTTCGTGATTCCGCACGGCGGGGGCGCGGTGCCCTACCACTGGGGCCGCTTCCGCGGGCTGGCGCAGGAAATGAAGAAGCCGCTGCTCAAGGATCACTTGCTCCACAACATCTTTTTCGACACCTGCGTCTATCACCAGCCCGGCATTGATCTACTGACACGCGTGATTCCCGTAGACAACATCCTCTTCGCGAGCGAGATGATCGGCGCGGTGCGCGGAATCGATCCCGAGACCGGGCACTATTTCGACGACACCAAACGCTACATCGAGGCCGCCCACGTCGATCCCAGGCAGCGGCACATGATCTTTGAGGCCAACGCGCGGCGCGTCTATCCTCGGCTCGATGTCGCGCTGAAAGCGAAAGGACGTTGACCATGCAAGAACTCGGAGTCGTCTATCGCAACATCCACCGTGCCGAAGGTGACGTCGCAGCGAAGCTGGGCGCCCTGGGCACCGCGACCGTGCACGAAGCGATGGGCCGTATGGGCTTGATGAAGCCGTATATGCGGCCCGTTTATGCCGGCGCGAAAGGCTCGGGTACCGCCGTGACGGTCCTGCTGCACCCCGGCGACAACTGGATGCTCCACGTCGCGGCAGAACAGATTCGCCCGGGCGACATCGTCGTTGCCGCGGTCACGGCCGACTGCGCCGACGGTTACTTCGGCGACCTTCTCGCAACCAGCTTCAAGGCGCGCGGCGCGCAAGGACTCGTCATCGATGCCGGCGTTCGCGACGTGAGCGTGCTCACCGAAATGAGATTCCCCGTGTGGAGCAAGGCGATCTCTGCCAAAGGCACGGTGAAGGCCACGCTGGGCTCCGTGAATATCCCGATCGTGTGTGCCGGCGCGCTGGTCACCCCGGGCGACGTCATCGTGGCCGACCACGACGGTGTGGTCGTAGTGCCAGCGGCGATCGCGCAGAAAACGCTGGAGGCTGCGGTTGCGCGCGAAGCGAATGAAGGCGAAAAGCGCGCAAAGCTGGCCGCCGGCGTGCTGGGGCTGGACATGTACAACATGCGCGAGCCGCTGCAGAAGGCGGGATTGAAATACATCGATTGACCAAGCACTTTCAAGCGACATGACCCCCGAGTCACGCAACGTTGATGCCATCACGGGCATCTCTTCGATGGCGATGCGTGCCGTGTTGGGTGAGCTCTGCGATGCTTACGAACGGAAATCGGGACAGCAGGTCGCAGTCGTTGCCGTGGGTGGCGTCGATGCCGCGCGGCGCATCGCTGACGGTGAAGCGTTCGACTTCGTCGTGCTCTCGGCCGATGCGATCGAGCGATTGGCAGCCGGCGGCTACGTCGATCCGGAAAGCCGAACCGATCTCGCGCGTTCGGGCGTGGCGATAGCAGTGGCCGCCGGGGCGCCACGACCCGACGTCGGCAGCGAAGCGGCGCTTCGAGACGCCGTCCTGCGCGCCCGCAGCATCGGCTATTCGACGGGTCCGAGCGGTGCTCACGTGGTCAGCCTGTTCCAGCGCTGGGGAATCGCCAACGTGATTGCGCCGCGCTTCGTCCAGGCGCCACCCGGCGCTCCCGTCGGCATGCTCGTGGCACGCGGCGATGTCGAGCTGGGCTTCCAGCAGCTGAGCGAATTGATGCACGTGGCGGGCATCGACGTCGTCGGCCCGCTGCCGCCGGAAATCCAGGTGGCCACGGTATTTTCCGCGGCGGCATGCACCGTATCCAAGCGTGGCGCGGCCGCTCGTGCACTGCTTGCCTTCCTTGCTTCACCGGAAGCCGACGCCGTGAAACGCGCCCAGGGCATGGAGCCTGCACAGGCCGTCGCGCAAGTGCAACATGGCCCCTGACGCGATGCGATGATGCTCATCACCGATCCGCTGTTCTACCTCATCGCGATCCCGGTCGTCCTCCTGACCGGCATTTCCAAGACCGGAATTCCCGGGCCTCTTCGGTGGCATGGCCGTGCCGCTGCTCTCGCTGGTCATCTCGCCGCTCCAGGCCGCGGCGATCATGCTGCCGATCCTGTGCTTCATCGACCTGTTCGGCCTGCGCGCCTTCCGGGGCGTCTACGACCGGCGCAACATGCCGATCCTGCTCACCGGCCTCGCGATCGGCGTCGTGGTGGGCAGCTTGATATTCGGCCTGGTGCGGCAGGATGTGCTGCGCCTGGTCGATCGGCGGCCATTGCGATCGCGTTCGCGCTCAACAATCTCTTCGGCTGGGCAAAGAACCGGCCGCCGGCCAAAGCCTCGTGGCCGCGCGGCGTGTTCTGGTCGGCGCTTTCGGGGCTCACCAGCTTTCTCGCGCACGCCGGCGCGGCACCGATGATGGCGTACCTGCTGCCGCTGCGCCTCGACAAGCGGGTCTACGTCGGAACGATGGTGTGGTTCTTCTTCGCGTCGAATTACGCGAAGATCATCCCGTATGCCTTCCTGGGACAGCTGGACACGACCAACTTTGTCACGGCGCTCGTGCTGCTGCCTCTGGTGCCGGTGGGCGTCTAGGCTCGGCGTGCTCATTCAGGGCAAGCTCAACGAGCGCGTGTTCTACCAGATCAGCTACTGGGCGTTGCTCGCGCATCGGCGTCAAGCTGGTCTACGACGGAGTGATGCTGCCTTAGTGCGCACGTCGCCGAGTCCTGCGATGACGCTCGCTCCGGCGAACTCAGGAGCCCGCCCGGGGAGCGCTGGATAGGCAAACAAGCCGGTATACGCCCGCTGCCGCACCTGGCAGCGCTCCGCGGGTTTCGAGATTGTTTGCACAAAGGTCGTTTTGCGCCAAGCCTTCCATCAGTTCAGGCGAGTAGCCGGTTGCGAGCAACACCAGATCCACGCTCGCATCGCGACCGCGGATTCGCTGTTCAGCAGTCATCTCCGGCGCACGGTCGGATCGGAGCAGGGAGGCGCTTGTAAACCCCTTCGTCTGCATCAAGTCCGGAATCAGTTCGCCATCCAGCCACCTTCGCAGGCGCTCCTCCATGCCTGGCGCGGCAGAGTATCGCAATGTCACGCAGGTCGTTCCAAGTACGGATCCGTGACTGCTTTCGACTCCGCAAAAGCCCCGGACCATGCCCCTGAAACTCGGCATCATCCGGCGCGTCCAGGGTGTTGGGTTGTTGAGCCGTTCCAGGTACGGCGGCGACGAGAGTATGTCGATGCCGGTGACTTCATAGACGACGAAATTTCTTTCACCTGACGACGAGGCGACCCACCGCTGAGCCCGAATGAATCCGGGGATGCCAACTCTTTCGGGGAAATGCTGGCGCGTGATCCAGTCGTCGAATTCCGCAACGCGCTCCGCGACGATGTCGAACCAGAGCAGCATTGCTGCGCTACCGAGCAGAGCCATTGGCTCTCCTTGCGAAAACCGCATTGGCCGACATGCCGGGCTGGTTACCCCTTGTAGCCCATGACTCTGGGCAGCCACAGCACTGTCTGCGGGACGAGGGTGATGATCGCAAGAACGATGACCGCGACAATGATGAATGGGGTTGCTTCGCGGACAATCGACGTCAGCGGCTTCTTCGTCATGTTTGCGACGACGAACAGCAACAGCCCGAACGGGGGCGTAACAAGCCCGATCATGATGTTGACGACTACCACGACCCCGAAATGCACGAGATCGATGCCGAGCGCCTTTGCCGTTGGAATGAGAATCGGAACAATCACGAGGAGAATCGTGGTTCCCTCGAGCAGACACCCCAGCACAAGGAGTATCACGTTGACGAGAAGAAAATACCCGAGGGCATTCAGGTGAAATGTGGCGATGAAATGTTGTACCGACAGCGGAACATTCTCGATTGTCACCACGTAGTTGAAGACCAATGCGCCCGCAATCAACATTCCCACCGCAGTGGTTGATTTCGCGCTCGAGAGCAGGATCGTGTACAACTGCTTGAACGAGATCGAGCGGTATATGAGCGACGATGCAAGCAACGCGTAGGCTGCTGCTGCCGCCGCCCCCTCTGTCGGCGTCATCACTCCGCCGTAGATGCCGAACAGAAGCACCACCGGAAGCATCAATGCAGGGAAAGCATCAAGTGTGATGCGCGGAATCTCGCGCATCGGAACCGGTGGCTCAACGGGATAGTTTCTGCGCCGGGCGATCATCGTGTTCATGATCATGAACGCAACGCCGAGCAGCAGGCCGGGCATGACGCCACCGAGGAAGAGATACCCGATCGAGGTGTCGGAAACGAGTGAATAAACGACCATCGGGATTGAGGGTGGAATTATCGGACCGATGATGGCGGCTGAAGCGGTGATCGCGGCCGCGTACTCGATGGGATACTTTCCATTGCGCGTCATCATTCCGATGATGATGCGGCCGATGCCGACAGCGTCAGCAATGGCGGATCCCGACATGCCCGCAAAGATGATGTTCGCCACGACGTTGACGTGACCAAGCCCGCCGCGAAATCGACCTACGAGCACGAGGCAGAATTTCAGGAGTCGATCCGTCAGGCTCCCGCTATTCATCAAATCCGCGGCAAGGATGAACAGCGGCACTGCCAACAGAACATAGCTGTTGAACAGACCGTTGAGAATTTGCTCCCCCGCAGTGCCAAGGTCGAGACCTGCCACCAGCAGGTAGAACACCGACGCGCAAATCATCGACAGGCCGATCGGCAGCCCGAACAGCGCCAGCGCGACCAGGACGACGATGCACAGCGTGAAATGGCTGGGCATCAGGTCCGTTCCCCGTTTTCGAGCACGTCTGCTTCCGGCGAGCTTTTGCCACGGAAAGCGTCCCAGGCGATGCAGCCATGCCTGACAATACATGCGAGGGAGAAAATGACGTAAATCGAGTACAGGTAGTCGAACCGCATTCCCAGATAGGCAGATTTCTCGCGCTTCATGAAGAGCACGTAGTTCCAGGTGGCGGGCAGCGAGACGGCGAACAGGACGATCAACGCCAGGCTGGAAATCACCGTGAACGCGCGCTGGGTTCGCGGGGAAACCTTTTCATAGATGATGTCGAACCGAATCTCGTCATGGTCCGACAGAATGAAGGCCGCTCCCCAAAGCACCAGCCACACCCAGCAGAGGACCGTGACTTCATCGGTCCAGCCAAGCGGCCGGTTCAGCAGATAGCGAAAGGCAATTTGCAGAAGGAAGGAGGTGAACATGATCGCGATCAGCGCAACGATCACGTTCTCGGCCCGCTTTCTCAGCCAGGATCCGGCGCTCGGTGGATTGCTCGACTTCGTAGGTTCCATGGGGCCATCGACTCCCGCGAAGGCGCATTCTTGCAGACAACTAACGGCCGGCCAACCAGCCATTGCGAACAATGGCTGGTTATGCCGGTCACTACCCTGGGTGCCTTGCGCCCTGTCTACAGCGCGTTAATGCGCTCGAGCGCGCCCTTGGGCCATTCCTGGCCGTACTTGTCGAGGTACTTCTTCTGGGCGAACGTCCGGAATGCAACGAGGTCAGGCGTGTAGACCTTCTTGCCCTCGGCCTTGAAGAAGTCCAGGACCTCTTTTTTCCTGCGCGCTGAACTTCACGACGTAGTCGTCGATCGCCTTGTCGGCGGCTGCCTGGAATGTCGCCTGTTGGGCGGCGGGCATGGCATCCCAGATCTTGCTGCTGATGGCCATTACGTCGTACCCGATGACATGGCCGGTCATGACGAATTGAGTCGTCACTTCATAGAACTTCATGAGCTTGCTCGCAACCAGCGGATTGTCCTGGCCGTCGATTGCGCCCGATTGCAGCGCCGTGTAGACCTCGGCGTACGCGACGGGCGTTGGATTGGCGCCGATGGATTCGCCGAGAAACTGCCAGAACTCGCCCGGCGGCATCCGCAGCTTGATTCCCGCCATGTCCGCGGGAGTCTTGATCACGCGATCCGGCTTCAGATTGACGTTGCGCGATCCGAAGTAGACGGGTGTGACGACCTGGACGCCAAGCTGGTCGCGGGCCATCTTGATGAACTCGCGTCCCACGTCGCTCTTAAAAGTCTTCTTGAGGTGGGCTGCGTCGCGGAACAGGTAAGCCGACGTCATCAGCGACCACGCGGGAATCTGCTTCGATATATCGGCGGGCGCGAGATTGACCATCTCCAGATTGCCACGCTGCAGCGCGATGAGCTCGGTGCCCTGCTTGAACAGCGTATTGCCCCAATAAGGCTCGAAGTCGTAGCCGTCCTTGATCGCGGTGGCAAACGATTTGTATGCATCGGCGCGCAAATCCTGCTCGGTGAACGCACAGCTGAAACGCAACTTCGTCTTCGCTTGGGCGTAAGCAGCTCCGGGAATCGCCCCCAGCGCCAGCGCGGAAGCGCCCGCGGCGAGGATGGAACGTCGAGTTATGCGGGAACTCATGAGCTTCCTCCTTGTTGAGTCATTGAAAATACCAGCGAACAACGCAGCAACCTCAAGCCGGCCTCCCCCCGATTGCACTGACCGCGGCGCGGAGGCCCAGCAGGTAACTGTCGACGCCGAAGCCGCAGATCTGGCCCCGGACGACTTCGGCAAAGACCGACACGTGGCGGAAGGCCTCGCGCGCGTGGACGTTCGACATGTGAAGCTCGACGATCGGCACCGTCAGGATGGCGAGCGCGTCGCGAATGCCGTAGCTGTAGTGCGTCGACGCACCGGCGTTGATCAGCACGGCATCCTCGCCCTCGGCAAAGGCCTGATGAATCCGTTCGACCATCGCCGCCTCGCTGTTGGTCTGGAAGCACTCGACCTCGACATCGAGTTCCTTCCCCAGCGAACGCAGCTTGGCGTCGATCTCGGCCAGAGTGACTTTGCCGTATTGCTTCGGATCGCGCTTGCCGAACATGTTGAGGTTGATACCATGGAGCATCAGGATCTTCTTCATGGCCATTTCATTCCATGTAGCGTTCCGTTGTGTATGTCACGCGCGTGATTCCATGGCGGCCGACAGCCTTCGAGAAACCCTCGGCCGGTGCGCGACAGCCGACGGCCGCTCCCCCGTCGCGCGGTCGAGATGGCTCCGGGCCGACGCGTAGCGCCAGCAGGGCAACCTCTTCCGGGCCGACTGCCTTGGTCAGCGCAACGCGAGGGATTTCCAGCGCATAGGGAATATCCTGCGGCAAGCAGCCGAGGATGCCACGGACGTCGATCCCCCCCTCGCCTGGAAACTGGCGCTCATCGCGGGCCGTGTGGATGATGCCGTCCAGCGTCGGGGTACCTCCTTGGCCGCGTCGCAAACATGGGCGAAACGGAACCACTCGCGTGGCAGCTTGGCGAGCGCGTCCAGACGCGAATCGGAGCGACCGAAGTGGAGCATGTCGACCAGGATGCCGGCGTTGCGCCGTTTGACGGCCCGCACTACTTTTGCCGCAGCCGCAAGATTGCCAGTCTCGGTCCAATGCGGAAACTCGAGGTTGACGAAGATTCCCAGCGGCTTCGCGAAATCGCAAAGCTTGGCAAACCGCTCGGTGGCTCGATTGCGGTCAGGATCGGGCAACTGCGCGATGATGTTCTTCGCACCAAGTTCGGCGGTCGCTTCGAGGACCGGGATGAAACTCTCTGCATCAAGGGACGGATCCATGCGAAAGAGTTCGACGTCGAGCACTTCGATCCCGGTGTCGGCGAGCCGCGCCTTTGTCTCCTTCATCAGCGCCCGGTCGTGAGCCAGGTCGTATAGAGGCTCAGCCGACGTGACCCGCGTCAGGCGCAGGCCCACGTACCGGTACCCGGCGCGCGCGGCCACCTCCACGACCTGTGGCGGCGTCAGCGGAACACGGTGAGGTGAGCCAGCGAATAATCGTGTCGCATGATCGCGCTCCTCCTGTCTGCAACCATCAGTCCGCCGCGACGGTGCCGGTGCTCGCGTGATGCACCTTCTTTCCGGGCGAGTAGATGTCCATGATGTTCCAGTGCCCATCGGTCGGCACCGGCTCGTTCTGCATGTAGACGTCGATCACGCACGGACGCCCGGCCTTGATCGCCTTCTCCAGCGCCGGCTTGAACCCGGCGGCGGATTCGACCTTGGTGCCGTCGACGCCGTAAGCCTTGGCGATGGCGGCGTAATCGGGCGACCACGTCTTGCCGCCCTTTTCGAATACCGTGCCGAACGTCGTCCCGTAGTGCGCCTTTTCGAGGCCCGCGATGGTCCCGAACGCATGGTTGTTCATGATCACCCAGACCACCGCGATGTCTTCCTCGAATGCGGTGGCCAGCATCGCCGGGTTCTGGCCGAAGCCGCCGTCGCCCACCAGCGCCACCACGACCTTGTCGGGCAGGGCCACCTTAGCGCCAAGCGCCGCCGGGGCGCCGAAGCCCATCGTCGCGAACCCACCCGGCGTGAACACGCTGCCAGGGATGTAGATCGGGATATTGCTGGGCCATGCCATTCTTGTTCCAGCCGACGTCGGTGCAGAGGATCGAGTCTCGGGGCGCTGCAGCACGCAGGTCGGCGAGGATGCGTTCGGGCCGCATCGGCCAGGCATTGCTCTCCATGGCCTTCCGGTTGCCGGCAACGAATTGTTTGCGGTTGGCCGACAACGCGGCCACGAGGTCCGGTCTCTGCACGCCTTCGGGCGCCAGCTTGCGCGCGACGCGGTTGAGCACCTTCAGCGCCTGCCTTGAGATCTGCCACCGCTCCGATCGCGACCGGAAAGTTGCGGCCGATCTCGGCCGGATCGATGTCGATGTGGATCAGCTTCGTCGGCGGAAAATTGAACGTGTACTCGGGCTCCCAGGAGCTGCAGTCGGCCTCCGAGAAGCGTGTGCCCAGCCCGAGAATCCAGTCGGCGCCCTTGCACTTGTCGTTGATGAACTTGGTGCCCCAGAAGCCGGTCATTCCGAGGATCAGCGGATGGTCGTCCGGCAGCGCGCCCTTGCCCATCAGCGTGTGCGCGACCGGCAGCGACAGGTGCTCGGCCAGTTTGCGCATCTCCTCGGCCGCGTCGGCCAGCAGGACGCCGCCACCGGCATAGAGCAACGGGCGTCTTGGCCTTCAGCAACGCGCCGATGATCTCCTCCGCCGCCACGTCGTCCAGCGAGGGCTTGTGCAGCGATTTGGTGTTCGCCAGCACGCGCTCGAACAGGCTGACGTCGACTTCCTTCGAGAAGATGTCCATCGGCACATCGACCAGCACCGGGCCGGGCCGGCCACTTTCGGCGAGCGTGAATGCCCTTTCGATGATCTCCGGAAACAGGTGCGCCGAATCCACGCGCCACGCGCGCTTGACGAACGGCCGGTAGATCTCGTACTGCGACGCGTCGGCGTGCAGGTTCACTTCCTGGTGCGGATGCTTGCCGAAATAATGGGTCGGCACGTCGCCCGCGATCACCACCATCGGGATCGAGTCAAGCGCCGCGTTGGCCACGCCGGTCGCGGCGTTGGTCAGCCCCGGCGACAGGTGCGACAGCACGACGGAGGCCTTCTTGGTCGCCCGCGCGTAGCCGTCGGCCGCGTGCGCGGCGATCTGCTCGTGCCGCGTGTTGATGAACTTGATCTTCTTGCTCTTCGACAGCGCCGCCAGCACGGCGATGTTCGTATGACCGCACAGGCCGAAGATGTGCTCGATGCCGCGCGCCTCGAGATACTTCACCAGCTGGTTCGCGATCGTGTCTTTCATGGCGTGTTCCCTGAAGTCCCTTTCCGCCCGCGGCTCGATGCGTGGCGAGTGGTCGTTCAGTCGTTGCCTGGAGCAGGCGCAGCGTCGGCGGGCATCGGCACCGCGCGCCGCGCCGGTCCGCTGTAGCGATACGGAATTTCCTTCGGCATCGGCCCCATGATCCGGCGGCCGCGTTGCTTCTGCTCCCACGCGTGGGCGAGAATGCCGACCGAGCGCGACAGGACGAACAGGCCGCGGCCGAGCTCCGGCTCGAAGCCCAGTTCGCAGAAGATGACGGCCGTGATGCCGTCGATGTTCATCGGGATGTGGCGCTTGGCGATGTCCTCGAGCGCCACCTCGACGGCGCGTCCGATCGCGGCCCACTGCCCGCTCACCACGCCCGCGGCCTCGGCCTTGGCGACAAGGGCGAACAGCGGCGCGGTCCGCGGATCGATCGGATGGAAGCGGTGGCCGAAGCCGGGCACGATCTTCTCGCCTGCGTCCCGGTGGCGCCGGATGACGGCAGTCGCGGCCCGGACAACATCGCCTGCCTCACCGGCTTCCGCTGCGATCTCGCGGTAAAACTCCATGCACTGCTGGCCGGCGCCGCCGTGCACGTCGTCGAGCACGTTGATCGCCGAGGCCATCGCGCCGTTGACCGGCAGTCCGCAGGTCACCGCCATGCGCGCGATCGCAATGGACGGCGCGTGCGGCCCGTGATCGACCCCCGGCACCAGCGCGGCCTCCAGCAGGTCGGACTGGCCGCGAGTCGGCAGCTCGCCGCGCAGCATCAGCCAGATCATGTCGGGAAAGCGTACCCGTCCGATCAGCTCCTCGATCGGGTAACCGCGAACGGCAATCTTGCCCGGATGAATGTCGATGATCGACGTGTCCCACCAGGCACCGCATTCGGCAATCAGCTCTTCCGGTGTTTTTGTCGTCATGGGAGTCTCGTCGAAGGCCGCGTTGCGTGTCGTGTCTCGATGGCTCAGGTGGTGATGAATTCGACTTCGGCTTCCATCGACGGGTCGTAGAATGTGCCGAACAGTTCCTCGTCCGAAGGTTTGTCCTCCTTGATCGGCACCGACACCCATGTGGTGTTCATGTAGTGTTTCAAGTGCACGTTTTCGGACACGATGTTGCCGCCCCAAGTGCCGCAGCCGAGACTGGAAGTCATGGGCATCCCGTTGTTGAACGCGCCGGCATTGGCCTTCGATTGCGGCTGTCGCACCATGATCCGTGACACCGGCGCAGCGAGTGCGAGGCGATTGATGTGGTCCTGATCGAACGAGTAGATCCCGCAGGAATGACCCTTGCCGCCCACTTCGTAGATGCCGCGCATCATCGCGAGCGCCTGATCGAAGCCCTTGTACTTGTATAGGGCGAGCAGCGTGGTCAGCTTCTCGCCGGAGAACGGATGCTCCTTGCCGATGCCGTCCCCGTGCACGATGATGAACGTGCGGTCGGCGGGGATCGTGAAACCAGCCGCCTTGGCAAGCTGCTGCGGCGCGATGGCCACCGTGTCCGCCGTGCGGTGCTGCTCGTCGTCCCACATGACACGGCGCAACTGCGCCTTCTCCTGGTCGTTGGCGAGGTATCCGCCCTCTTTCTGAAGCTGTTCCAGAAACTTGTCGAAGATCGACGCTTCGATGATCAGGTTGCCGTCGGCCGAACAGCCCGAGCCGAAATCCGATGTCTTGGACAGGCGAGTGTTGTGTGCGGCTTCCGCGAGGTTCGCAGTCTCGTCGATGATCATCGTCGAGTTGCCGGCTCCGACGCCGTACGCGGGCGTGCCCGAGCTGTACGCGGCGCGAACCATTGGCTGGCCGCCGGTAGCTACAATCAGATCGGCCCGCCCCATCAGCGCCTGCGACATCGGGATGTTGACCTTCGTCAGGCACTGCAGGATGTCGGCGGGCGCGCCTTCTCGCTCCAGTGCTTCGCGCATCAGGCGCACCGTTTCGAAGGACGTCTTCTTTGACCGCGGATGCGGTGAGAAGATGACCACGTCGCGCGCCTTGATCCCGTAGATCGCGTTGCCGGCAGGGGTGAGGTCCGGGTTCGTCGTGGGAACGATGCATGCGACTATGCCGGCCGGCTTGCCGTACTTGACGATGCCCTTCTCCGGCAGCTCCTCGATGATGCCCACGCTCTTCTGGCGAAGCGCGTCGCGCAACACGCCGCGAATCTTCATGCGCTTGCCCATGCGGCTGACAGCGTCGCCCAGGCCGCTCTCCTTGATGCCCATGTCGACCAGCCGCGTGAACGTCTGCTTGTTGGCGACGGCCCAGGCAACCGCCTGGCAAAGGCGGTCGACGCGCGCTTGATCGTAGGTCTCGATGATCGCGAGGGCTTTGCGGGCACGCTCGAAGACTGCGTCGAGCTCCTGCTGCTGTTCCTCGGTAATCGGCTTCTTCATCTCGGTCGCGGCCATCGGTTGCACTCCTGGTGAGATGCCGGAAATCGGCCGCGCCATCTTGCGCTGGCCGGTTGAAATTGGAATTGGGTGGATATTCCCTTGCACGCCGGAACCTGCGCGAAGCGATCTTGGTACAGCCGATTCCGCGGCGGCGAACCGGCTCGAATCCATTCGACGATAGGACAGAGCGCCGCGATGGGCAAGGGCGTATAGCGGCGAAGTGTGCGCTAGACGCCCACAATTCTTCGCTTTTGTCGCCATATGGCATATGCTGGGCGAATCCAATAGCGTGTGGGCGCTCTGCGCCCCTGTGAGAAGCAGAAGGCGCCAGCACCGCTACGGGGTACGCGCCACGATGGCCGGCGATCGGACCCAAGTCGACATGCCGCCAGGAAAGGTGAAAATGCGCATCCGCGCCCGGGCAATGCAACAACCCGCGGACCCTCGAGAGAATTCCGCCAACGCAAATCCGGCTCGACCCGCATTTCCCGACCCGAGCGCGCTGGTGGCGGACAAGATCGCGGCGTTTGGCGATGATCCCGACTTCGTCACCGCGTTGGCCCGGGGATTGGGCATCTTGCTGACGCTTTCGGACAAGAAGCGGCGCATGTCGATCGCGCAGGTCAGCCATCGCACCGGGATTCCGCGTGCTGCGGCGCGCCGCAGCCTGCATACGCTCGAGAAGCTGGGATTCGTGGCGGCGGACGACGCGCGCCGGTTCTACCTGCGGCCGCGTGTGCTGTCTTTCAGCCACGGCTACTTGTCGGCCTCGCCGATCGCCGTGCTCGCGCAGCCCATTCTCGATCGCCTCAGCGATTCGTTGCGCGAGGCATGCTCGCTCGCGATGCTGGACGGCGAAGAGATCGTCTATATCGCGCGCTCGTCGTCGTCGCGCATCATGTCGCCCGCCCTCAATGTCGGGCGTCGCCTTCCCGGCCTACTGCACGTCGATCGGGCACGTCATGCTGGCGCACATGCCGCAAACCGAGTTGAACGATTACCTGGCGCAGGCGAGGTTCCATCGCTATACGGATTACACCCCTACCTCCGCAGAGCAGTTGCTCCCGCTGCTGACCGCGGTTCGCGAGTCAGGGTTCGCGTTCGCGAGCCAGTTGATGGAACCGCGCCTGTGCACGCTGGCAGTTCCCGTCCGCGACGCGGGCGGACATTACGTCGCGGGGATCAACGTCATCCTGCAGGGACGATTGGTCGACCGCAAGGAAATGGCGGAGCGTTTCTACCGGCCATTGCACGAGGCCTCCCTGGAACTCGGTTCGCTGCTGCTGCCCTGATCAATCGCGTCGCTGGCGAAGTCCGCCGCGCGGCGGATTCGGCTATCATGCGAACGATTCTTTGGCAAAGTGTCGCCGATGATTCGCATTTGAGTCGGCCATCGACGACAGACGACGAGGATCCACAATGACCAACGCGTTGGAACACGAAGCGGTCCCCGACGAGGCGCAGAACCCCCTTGGCATCAGCGGCATCGAATTCATCGAGTTCGCCACTTCCAAGCCGCAGGCGCTCGGCGGCCTGCTCGAGAAACTGGGGTTCCGACCGATCGCACGGCACCGATCCCGGGAAGTCGAACTCTACCGGCAGGGGTCGATGAACATCATCGTCAACTCGCCAGCCGGCCGATCTGCCCCACACCGTGCATCCGGCGGAAACGCCGGTCCTGAGCGCGTTCGCTCTTCGCGTACGCGACGCGGAGGCCGCGTTCCAGCGGGTTCGGGACATGGGTGCGTGGGAGATCCCCGTGCGTGCGCGAGCCATGGAGCTCAACATCCCGGCAATTCATGGCGTCGGCGAGAGCCTCATCTATTTTGTCGATCGCTATGACGAATTCTCGATCTACGACATCGACTTTCGCGCCATCCCATCGGTCGAAACGAAGCCTGCCGCGATCGGCGACCTGCATTTTTTCGGAATCGTTCAATACATCGGCGCCGACCGGACCGCCGACTGGGTACAGTTCTATTCGCAGCTCTTCGGCTTCACACCGCTTCCGGATAGCGTCCGTTTCGGCATCATGCCCAAGGGCTTGCTCCTGCAGAGTCCCTGCCGCAGCTTTTTCCTCCAGCTGATCGAACCCGACGACAACGCACGATATGCTGCCACGGACGAACACCTGCAGCGCATCGGCTTCGGAACGCCGGATGTAATGGCAACGGTGGCGATGCTCGAGAAGCGCGGCATCGAATTCCTCACTTCGGAGAGGGTCCGGCCGAACGACCGTGGCGCGCTCACGAAACCCAGCCTTGGCAGCGTCATGTTCGAGCTCGTGCATGACGAACCCGGTATCCACACAGCACGCCAATGATCATCCGCGACTTCGGGATGGACACCGCTTCGCTGGCGGGTCCTTTGGAAGCCAAGCTCGAAGCGATACGGCGCGCCGGCTTCTCGCAGGTGATGATCTCGGCCAGCGAAATCGTCGGACATCCCGGTGGCGTAGCCGCCGGGGTTCGCGCCGTGCGCGACAGCGGCCTCGCCGTAACGGGGCTGGAAACGCTGCGCGATTTCGAGGGCCTCGACGGTCGGTTGCGCGACTACAAGGTGGACGTGGCCAAGTCCATGCTGGAGCTCTGCCAGGAGCTCGGTGGGCGCCTGCTCATCGTCGACGCCTCGACGTCGAGTCACGCCAACACGACTGCCGACGAAATAATCCGTGACTTGCGCACGCTGGCGATCCTGGCGATTCCGAAGGGTGTGCGCATCGCGTTCAAGGGCGTTTCATGGAGTCGGACAGCCAGCAATTTCGCTCTGGCCGGCGAGTTCGTGCTTCGGGCCAACTGCCGGAACCTGGGACTCGCGATCGATGCCTTCGACATCGTTGCGGCGCAGATACCGCTCGAGGATCTCGATGCGATCGACCCGGAACAGATCTTCGTGGTCCAGTTGTCCGACTTCACGTGGCAGACGGTTCGCTCGATCGCGGAAAGCGCAGCGACCAAGAGCGCGATTTCGCGTCTTTCCCGGGCGAAGGCGCCCACAGCGATGAGCTCGCCGCATTCGTCAGCAGGCTCGACACGCTGGGCTATGGCGGCGTCTACAGTTTCGACGTCTACAACGACGACTATCAGCAAATGCCCCCGGATGCCGTCGTCGGTCGGGCGCGGCGCGCCGCCGAGTGGCTCGAGGAAACCGTGCTGCGACGGGCGCTGCCCGTGCCCAATATCGAGCGTTTGCGAGGCACGGCCAAGGATTGATGCGCCCGGCTCGGGTCTCAGGCCGTTTCCGGTGGCATCGGCCGCATTTGCTGGGCTTGCGACGCCATGCGCGCGGGGGCGTTCAACGCGCCGTAGCCGTCGTAAGGTCCGACGCGCTGCACAATCTCGAAGAAGAAGCGATCCGCGAAGCTGGTTCCATAGGCGTGAAAATATTCGCCATCGGCCGAGCGGTCGTAGACGATTCCAAGTTTGCGCATTCGAGCCACCAACACAGGATCGAGATCGAGGCGGGCGAGAAGATCGTCATAGTAATTGGGCGAGATCGCGACGAACTCGACACCTGCTGCAGTCAGTTGCGATACCGACTCGACGATATCCGAGCAGCCGATGCCAATGTGCTGGACGCTTCTTCCGCCGAGGGTGTCGATAGTGCGTGCCGTGTGGGTCCGCTGGCTCAGCGATACATTGAGGACAAAGCGGACTCCGCGGTCCGGGCTCGCCATACCCGCGCTTCGAATGAGACCGTTCGGATCGGACAATTCGAGGCTATCTCCCGGCCGCAGGCCAAGCACCGCACGGCAGAACAGGACCCACGAATCGAGTGCGTCGGTGGGCAATCCGAGCGCGATGTGATCGATCGTTAGCAGTCCGGCACCCGCGCTCATGGCGGACTCGTCCGGGACAGGATCGAATCCGCTCTCGAACAACCCGTTTGCGCCGAGCGCCTCGTCAACGAAGTAAATCAAGCTGCCATCCGGTGCGGTAATCGCCGGATCCGGCACCGCTTCCGGCCCCATCGGAGCGTCGAATCTGGCCGCCTGCAAGGCGGTGGCGCGATTCATCGCCCGGTCCGGGTCGTCGGTGGCAAGGCCGATCGCGCAGACCGACGGGCCGTAATCGCTGAAATGGTCGCGCGCAAACGAGTGCGGATCCGCGTTGAGGATGAAGTTGATGCTTCCCTGGCGGTACAGGTTGATGTCCTTGCTGCGGTGTTTTCCGACTCGGCGAAACCCCAGCCGCTGGAGCAACGCGCCAAGAGCCGCTCCCGACACGTCGTCGACGCCAAACTCGAGAAACGCGATGCCGAGGAGCTTTGTCGCCGCGGGCGGATCGAACAACTCGAACCGCCCGAGCGCCCGCGAGCTCGCCGTCGCGGATTCGCCGGCCTGCTTTGCCGCCTGACCGAGATGGAAACGCACTTGGGATTCGAGGTACAACAGCGAACGCATCGCGTCCTTGGCGGTGCGCTGGTTCGGCGTCTCTCGAAAGATATCGTTGAAGATCTCGAGCGACATGGGCCCCGTGTAGCCGGCGAAGAGCACTTGCGTGACGAAATTCACGAGATCGAACTGACCTTGTCCCGGGAAGCTGCGAAAATGTCGCGCCCATTGCAGGACGCTCATGTCCATGAGATGCGCATCTGCAAGTTGCACGAAAAAGATCTTCTTGCCCGGAAGCAATGCGATGCCGGCGGGGTCATCGCGCAGCGAGAGCGTGTGAAAGCTGTCAAGTATCAGGCCGAGGTGCGAATGGTTCGCCCGTTTGACGATCGACCACGCCTGGCCATACCGATTGACGGCCCTGCCCCAGGCAAGCGCCTCGTATCCAATGCGCAGGCCACGCTTCGCGGCCCTCTCCGCGAGTTCGCAAAGCTGGGCTGCCGCACGTTCCTCATCGGTTGCGACGTCGACCGACGTGTTCGAACACACCAGCATCAGTTCTGCGCCCACCGCCTGCATGACGTCGAACTTCCGCTCGGCCCTGTCGAGACTGCGCCGGAAGGTGGCGTCCGGCGCCCCTTCGAAATCCCGGAACGGTTGGTAGAGCTCGCAGGTCAGTCCGAGGTCGGCGGCCATGGCACCGGCAGCGGTCGGCGAGCCGTTGAAATGAATGAGATCATTCTCGAAGAGCTCGTATCCGTCGAAGCGCGCCGCCGCGATGGCTTCGAGCTTCTCTCGCAAGGTTCCACTCATCGAAACGGTGGCTATCGACTTGCGCATCGCTCCTCCGTGTCCTCAGCCTGGCGGCTGCGGCGGTCATGTCCCGCCAACCATCGCTTCATGCTACCCCGGCGCTACCCGGGAAGAAAAATGGGCTGGGCGGCCCGGCCTAACCCATTGATTCATAGACTTGGCACGTGAGACGGTGGATCGCCGCGATATCGATGGCGCTTGACAACAATCAACGAGGTTCGCCGAGTTCTGCGCTATAGGTAATTCCAATCCGGAAGTCGGACGCATTGGCAAATTGCCAGCATCTACTCTATGAATATTCTGCGCGGCACCCTGCTTTGTAAGCTCTGGAAGTTCGTGTGGTCGATCGGGGGCGTGCTTTCGCTTGCGGCCTGCCTCGGTGGCGGCGGTAACGGTTCATCGATGCCGCTGGCGACATTTCAAAACCTGGGTTTCCTCCAAGGCTATGCGTCGAGCGAGGCTGACGCCGTTTCGTCGGATGGAACGGTCGTCGCGGGAACGGCGGCCACGTTCGCAGGCAATCGCCAGGCATTTCGCTGGAACGCCCAGCAGGGCATCGTCGGGCTTGCATACATGCCCGGAGGCACCCGCAGCAGTGCAAGCGGCATTTCCGGCGACGGGGCGGTGATCGTCGGTACCGGCGACACGACCGACAGCGACCCTGCAACGCCCTCGGCGGCATTCCGATGGGTCGCCGACGCGGGAATGAAGCACATCGATTCGCTGCCAGGGTCCTATCTCTGCTCTGGCGGAGGCGTGTCCGGTGACGGCGCGGTGGTCGCAGGGACATGCCTGCAGTTCAACAACACGGCGTTTCGCTGGATGGCGAGCACGGGGCCGGTCGCCCTCAGCCGATTCGGCGGGGGATCCAACCAGCAAAGCTCCGCCGCTGCCATTTCCTCGAACGGAGCGGTGATCGCCGGCGCAGGCCATCCGTCGTTGACCGGGGCAGTCATTTGGCGCGCGGACGGCAGCGCAACTATTCTTGGCAAACTGCCAGGCGATGCCGCAGCCACCGCCACGGCCGTGTCGAGGGACGGATCCGTCGTTGTCGGCTCATCGACCGACGACGCGGGGAACTACCGCGCGTTTCGCTGGACCGAACAGACGGGCATGGTCAACCTCGGGAAGGACGTCGGCGGAATTCTCGGAAGCGTTGCTACCTCGGTTTCGGGCGACGGTCGCATTGTCGTAGGGTGGGGCACGGTAGCCACCGGCGAAGTCGCGCTGATCTGGGACGCCGACCACGGTTTGCGCCCGCTCGACGTGGCGCTGATGGCCGATTACCTGCTGCAGATCGACGGCTGGAGGCTCATTCGAGCGACAGCCATTTCCGCGGATGGCCACACGGTGGCCGGTTACGGAACGAACCCGCAAGGCCAGACGGAAGCCTGGATCGTGAAGCTGCCGGGTTGACGCGTCGGACGCGTGGAGTCCATGCGCACGTGACCGTTGATTCTTGCCCGAAGTCGGATTAGATTGATTTCAAGCGCGGCGAATCGTAGTTCCCACGGCACACGGAACGGAGGCGATGTATGAGTGCGGAAAGCGTGGCTCAGGCAATCATGCGGCTGGACAACCCAAAGGTGCGACTTGCGGTAGCGTCCGGCGATTTCGGGAAGCTCTCGGATTTGAGGCTTACCAGCAGCGAAAAAGCCTTGATGATGGAGGAACTCGAACCTGATGGCCTCGGCCGCAACGCAGGCGCAACGGTTGCGCTGCTGTGCACCTTTGCCGGGGACGAGAGACGCGGCCTGCTTTGGCTGTCGTCACGCTACGCATTGGCCGGACTCAAGGATGCTGCGGTCAAACGCAAATTCGTGACTTTCCTGAACAAGCACGCGAAATCTTGAGGGCAGTGAATGCGTTGGGCGCGCCGGCGACCGAATAGCGACCGGCGCGGTCAGCACGACCAGGCTTTGTGCAGCGAGGCCGCGAAGCCCGATCCCTCCGAAGCATCAAGCCGCTTGCTGTCGGTTCTCGCGATCGCGGTCGACCATCTGCCATGCCTTTCCACGCTGGTGGAGCGCCCGGCGCCGTTATATCGGTCACCTTACGACCAAACGAATCGTGAAGCTCTAGCGCCGGGCCCGCAGCTGCTGTCGGAAACTGCGTTGCTCGTGTTCGTTGCATCCCGGGTGGTGCGGGCGAGTTCGCCCGGTTTCGCACTGCTGGAGACCCTGGGCGATTGGTTAGCCGCAGAGTCGACAAAGGTCCGCCTGACCGAAAGTTTGCTGCGCGCGCCCGCGCTCTATGCGCTGCCCGCGGGAAGCGTGGTGCTGGCACTGGAGAAGCGCGGGCACCATTCAGGTTCGCTGGGCACTCTTGCGCGCGAGATCATCCTTGGCCCCGACCTCAATCGCTTCGACACGACTGTCGCGCAGGCGTCCGGCATTCGCTGGCTCAGAGCGGAGCTTCAAGGTCGACCGCATTCTGCAGGTTGGAGTTCCTCTTTCAACGCCTCGCTGCAAACTTCGGCGCCGAATCCACTTTGGGTCGGGCGCGCCGATCTTTATGACTTTACCCACATCCTCTTCCACATGACCGATTGGGGATTCTGCAAACCGCCGGATTTGCTCGATACCAAGAGATGTGCATCAGTCATCCGGTCGGCAATCGCAGCGCAGATTGTCGATTGCGACCTCGATCTCCTCGCTGAACTGCTGCTTGCGAGCGCCGGACCGGGAACTCGCTGGACGCCGGCGTGCACATTCGGCTGGACGGTTTTGACTGCGCTATGGGATGACGCGGGCCACCTGCCCTGTCCCGGATATGTTCCAGCCGTGCAAGACGAACTTGGCGGGCACGACGCGCGATGCTACTGGCTGCGCCATCACTATCACGCGCTGTGGGCCGCCGGATTGCTCAGCGCGGCGCTCGCGGCGCGCGCACCGACTCATGATATTCGCGTCGGGACTGGCGACGAACACACGCAACACGCGCGCGATCCAATCGAAGCGCCGAATTGGATGGACAGTTCCGTCGCATCTTCCTGGCGCGACGCCCTTGGCAGCGCCCCGATCGACAAATTGGAACGAGCAGCGCTCGTCATCGAGGGAGGTCTGATTCGAGCGGTTCGCACGTGCAACATCGAGGAGATCCACCGACTGCTGCAATTTGCCGACGGGAATTCAGGTTGCTTTCAACCTACGCTCGAAGATGCGAGGAGCTTTGTCGGGCGATGGGAGCGTCAATTCCCGGCAGGTGCATCGACGTAACTCGGTTGCCAATCGTGACTTCCGAGACCGTTACCGCCGTTCGCGCGTGGCGATTCGGCGGCGCGGAGCCAGCGCCTTAACTACACTTGTAGGCCTTCACTGTCACCGTGGCAGGCGTGTACGCGTTTCCACTGTCCACGCTGTCGACCACGATGCGGTTCGCGCCCAATCCGGCCGCGTTGTCCCTTGCGTCGTTGATAGCATTGGTGACACCGATCGAGCCGACGCCCACCATCAGGCTTCTGCCGAGAACCGTGCTCAGCAGAGCGCAACCCTGTACTTGCTTGGCGTCGACTTCCTTGACGGTCGCGGCATAACGCGACGGTGGGGCGGCACAGCCGTCGCAAATGAGCATCATCACGACCACGGCGGCCAGTCCGCTCAGTCTCGCAATTGCATTCCCATTCGTGAAGCTCACGCTACGAGCCGCCTCGCCGGCCAAAGGCGCCGCCGTCGCGATTATCTTGGACATGTCCTCTCGCCTCCGTGTCGCCGATGCCATTTCTTGAAGTAAATAATACTTGACACCATGTATCTCTTGTTATACTCTATGTCGTGTAACATAGACAAATGAAGGGAGTTTTGCCATGTCCTTCCGCGAAAAGAGCGCCTGGATTTCCATGCTATCGATGCTCGTAATTTGTGGTTTCTACTTCTGGTCGGTCATTCACCCCGGGCCGCAAGCCGGCGGCTCCCACTTCGGTGGTCTGCTGGAAACTATCATCGCACTCGTGGTTGTGCAGACCGTGTTGATCGTCGCGATTGCCATCTCCAAGCCGAAGGAAGCGCAGGCGCCGCGCGACGAGCGCGAGAAGCTGATCGAGCTCAAGGCCATGCGGGTCGCCTATGCTGGACTCGCGACAAGCGTCGCGCTCGCCTGTTTCTTTGGCGCTTTCAATCCGCCGATTCTGTTCAACACAAACGCCTTGCTGTTCATTCTTGTTACGGCTGAGATCCTGCGCTCGGCCTGCCAGATCGTCCAATACCGTCGTAGCGCCTGACATGGGCGCGATCAGCAACGAAATCAGACGACTGCGCTTCGAGCATGGAGAAATGACGCAACAGGAGTTGGCGGAAAAAATCGGCGTCACTCGCCAAACGGTGAACGCGATCGAACTGGGAAAGTACTCGCCATCACTAGAAGCGGCATTCCGAATCTCCGCCGTGTTCGGCAGACCGCTCGAAAGCGTATTCCACTATTTCAATGACAAATGAGCATCACATTTTTCTACATCGGAAGACTCCAATGACGAAAAATCGCAAACGCCATACTTTGGGCATCCGCCATCATTGCATCAGCAATAGTTGGCGCGCCCAAGTCCTTTCCGCCATTCTCTTGCCCACGTTGGCGACCTGCGCTCTCTCGATAACCCGACCCGAGCGGACTGCTTGCGCCGGATAGGCGTTACCCCAAAATGGAAAGGGGCTAGGCCAAAGGACCTAACCCCTTGATTTACTGGCGCGCCCGGCAGGATTCGAACCCACGACCCCCTGGTTCGTAGCCAGGTACTCTATCCAACTGAGCTACGGGCGCTAATCTTCAATTATATCAGGTCAGCCCTCGCCGCCGCCTCCCCTCGACCCGCTCGCGGGACGCAGGCTGCGGCGCCACCTCGACGTCGTGCTGGCGCTGCGCACTGCGCCACAGCGACAGGCTCTTCAGCAGCCAGGAAATCGCCACCCAGGCACAGAAAAACGCGAGCGGCCACGCGATGCACGCGCGGCCACAGCGCCGCCACGACGACGACACCGAGCACGAACATCGCCATCGTCGCGAGCAGGCCCGCTTCAGCCGGACCCAACGTGCGCCGGTTGGTCAGTGCGGCGCCCAGCGCGCTACCGACGCTGACTGCGCCGGCGGCCGCGCGACCTGCGCTGCCTGACGGCGCGCGCTGGGCCACCGGCGCGCCAGCTTCCTTGGCCGCGGCCGCGCGCGGCTCGGCTCGCCGCACGCGATTGCGCGGCGTCAGCACGATCTCCGTCGCGCGCCCGAGGTCCTTTTCGTATTGCGTGGCCATCGCCTGCGCAAACGCCGCGTCCTCGATCGCGACGTCCAGTTCGTAGTTGGACATCCAGCTCGCGAGATTGAGGTTGGTCGAGCCCACGCGCGCCCACGTGCCATCGGCGACCGCCGTCTTCGCGTGCAGCATCGTGCCGTTCCATTCGAACACGCGCACACCGGCTTCGAGCAGCGGCCGATAGCCGGCGCGCGACAGCGGCGACAGCGCGGGAATGTCCGATGCGCCGGGCACGAGCAGGCGCACGTCGACGCCGTCGACTGCCGCCGCGCGCAGCGCCTGCGTGTAGGCGGACGTGCCGACGAAATACGCGTCGGTCAGCCACAGCGTGCTGGCGCGCCACCGACGCGACCAGCAGGTCGAGACGATAGGTGCCCGCCGCGCCGGGGACGCCGGCGACGACACGGACGCGGACGCCCGCCATGGGGCTCGCGGTCCCGTGTGTGCCCCGGAAGATGCACCCAGCGGCGGTCCGCCGCAGGCGCTCCAGACTTCCGCGAATGCATGCTGGAGTTCGGCGACCGGCGGGACCGCGAATTTCGACGCCGGTGTCGCGCCACGGCTCGAGCCGTTTCGCGGGATTGCCTTCCCACGCCGGCTCGACGCAAAGGCCGCTGACGAATCCGACATCGCCATCGACGACGATCGACTTGCGATGATCGCGCGACAAGCCACGCCAGCGGACTGTCGAATCGCGGCGGATTGAAGGCGCGGACCTCGACGCCCGCGGCGCGCAACGGAGCCCACAGCGGCGCGCCGCCGCGCGAGCCCAGCCAGTCGTAGACCACGCACACGCGGAGCCCCGCGCGCGCCTTGGCCGCCAGCGCCTCGGCGAACTCCCGGCCGACCGGGTCGTCGAGGATCAGGTAGCTCTCGAACAGGATGTAGCGCTCGGCCTTGGCGATCGCGTCCAGCCACGCCGGAAAGTTCTCGCCGGCATCGAGCAGCAGCCGCACCGCGTTGGTTGTCGGACGGCGCCGCGCCTGCCGCGCGCGCGAAGGCGCGGTCCCAGCGCTGCGAATCCTGGTCCTGCGCAGACGCCCGAATCGACGGGGGAACAACGGCTTCGGCCGGGGAGTTGATAACGGACATAAGGGCGATTATCGCGGACTTGGGGCGGCGCACGCGCCGGAACCTTCCCGACGCGGCCTACGCGAGATTCCGATTTGGGGGACTTGACAATAACTGTCTAGGCAGTAATATTGCTGCCATGACAGCTAATTCCCCCGCCCCAAAAAGGGTTTCCCCGCCCTCCTCCGCGCGCCCCGGCGACCCGGAGTTCTACCGCGGCGACAACTATCAGATCAACGAGAGCATCGGCTACCTGTTGAGGCAGGTGCGCAACGCCATGGACCGCGGCCATCGACGACGAAATGGCCGAGCACGACTTGACCGGCGTCCAGTGGGGACCACTGCTGATCATCGACCACGGCATGGGCACGCACCGCCGCCGAACTCGCGCGCATCGGCTGCGTCGACACCGGCGCGATGACGCGCATGCTCGACCGCCTCGAAGCCAAGGGGCTGTTGCGCCGGACGCCCTGCCCCAAGGATCGTCGCGTCGTGCAACTCGAACTGACCGAAGCCAGGGCAGCGAACTCTGCCGCAAGATCCCCTACGGGCTCGTCGCGCGTGCTCAATTCGATGCTGCGCGGCTTCACGGAAGCGGAACTGGCCACGTTCAAGTCGTTCGCGCGGCGGATGCTCGCCAACGCGGAGCGCGCGCTGACCTTCGCATGTCGCCGCGCATGCTGGAGTCCGGAATGAATCGCACCCTTGCTTCCCGTGCCGTTGCCGTGCTCGCCGCCGCGTTGCTCGCCGCGTGCGCGAGCATGGATCACGCGCCCGTGCGCCACGCGCCAGGTGGACGTCGCGGCACTGGGCGGCACGAACGCGGCGGTCGACTGGCCGAAGGACGACTGGTGGCGCCGCTACGGCGACCCGCAACTCGACCAGCTGATCGCCGATGGACTCGCGGCCAATCCGTCGCTCGACGCCGCGCGCGCCCGCGTCGCGCGCGCAAACGCCGCAGCCGGCGTCGCCCGCGCCGCGCTGCTGCCGCAGATCTCGGGGAATGGAGCCGTCGACGTACCAGAAGTATTCCGAGAACTACATCTACCCGCCGCCGCTCGCCGGCAACTGGCAGACCGACAACCGGCTGACGCTCGACTTCGTCTACGAGATCGACTTCTGGAACAAGAATGGCGCCGCGCTCGACGCCGCGCTGTCGCAGGCGCAGGCCGCCGGCGCCGATGCGCAGGCGGCGCGCGTCGTGGTGACGACCGGCATCGCGCGCGCGTATTTCAATCTGCAGCGGCTGTTCGCGCAGCGCGACGTGTCGCGCGCCGCGATCGTGCAGCGCGACGAAGTCGTCAGGATCACCGACCAGCGCTTCGGCGCGGGACTGGACACCAAGGTCGAAGTGAAGCAGGCCGAGGCCGCGCTCGCGACGGTGCGCACCGAACTCGCGCAGTACGACGAGGCAGATCGCCATCGCGCGCAACCAGTTGGCTGCGCTCGCCGGCGCCGGCCCCGAACGCGGCGCATCGATCGTCGCGGTGAAGGCGTCCGCTCCACCCGCGAGCACGCCGCCGTCGGCGATTCCGCTCGATCTCCTCGCGCGCCGGCCGGATATCGTCGCGTCGCGCTGGCGCGTCGAGGCGTCGCAGCACGACATCGACGTCGCCAAGGCGCTCTTCTATCCGAACGTGAACATCGTCGCGTTTGCCGGCTTCTCGTCGATCGGCCTTTCCAAGTTTCTGCTGTCCGAGCAGCACGATCGCGCGGCGCCGGCCCGGCCATCCACCTGCCGATCTTCGAGGGCGGCCGGCTCAACGCCAACCTGCGCGGTCGCGACGCCGAAGCCGACCTTGCGGTCAGCACGTACAACCAGGCGGTGATCGACGCCGTGCACGACGTCGCCGACGCGGTGGCGTCGATCGCGGGACTCTCGCACGTCGCCACCGAACAGGCGCGCGCGAAGCAGGCGACGACCGAAGCCTACGACGTCGCCGTGATCCGCTACAAGGCGGGACTCGGCAACTATCTTTCCGTGCTCACGGCGCAGACGCAGCAACTGGTGCAGGACCGCCTCGACGCCGACTTGAAGGCGCGCGCATTCGAACTCGACGTGAATCTTGCGCGAGCGTTGGGCGGCGGCTTCGTCGACAACTCCGCCGTGAACCTTTCCGCCGCGCCGGCCGCCACCACGCCGCGCTGACACCGCGCGTCACGCATTCGAAGGAGCATTGCATGGCCGAAGCCGCAATCCACCGCCAGAGCCAACGGCAAGAATCGCCGCCGCTGCTGCTGATCGCCGGCGGCGTGTTCGCTGACCATCGCCGCCGCCTATGGCGCATGGTGGTTCGTCTATTCGCGCCACTACGAAAAGACCGACGACGCGTACGTGCAGGGCAACCTCGTGCAGATCACGCCGCAGGTCGCCGGCACCGTCGTGTCGGTCAACGCCGACGACACCGATTTCGTGAAGGCCGGACAGACGCTCGTCACGCTCGACCGCGCCGACGCGGAAGTGGCGCTCGCGCAGGCGCAGGCGGCGCTCGCGCAGACGGTGCGCGAAGTGCGCTCGCTCGTACACGGCGAATTCGACGTGGTCGGCCAACATCGCGCAGCGCGAGGCGGACATCGTGCGCGCGCAGTCGGATGTGGGCCGCACCGAGGACGACCTCGCGCGGCGCAAGTCGCTGACCAGCACCGGCGCCGTCAGCGGCGAGGAGCTGAACCACGCGGAGGGCGCAGTCAGCAACGCGCGGCCGCGCTCTCCGCGGCGCAGGCCGCGCTGACCGCGGCGAAGCAACAGCTCGCGACCAACCAGTCGCTCACCGAAGGCACGACGGTCGAGAAGCACCCCAACGTCGAGCGCGCCGCCGCCAAGGTGCGCGAAGCGTATCTCGCCTATGCGCGCGCCATCCTGCCGGCGCCGGTCACCGGCTATGTGGCCAAGCGCACGGTGCAGGTCGGCCAGCGCGTCGCCCCCGGCGCGCCGCTGATGTCCATCATTCCGCTCGACCAGGTCTGGGTCGACGCCAACTTCAAGGAAGTGCAGCTGCGCAAGATGCGCATCGGCCAGCCGGTGACGCTGACCGCCGACGCGTACGGCAGCGCGCGTCGAATATCACGGCACGCTGGCCGGACTGGGCGTCGGAACCGGCAGCGCCTTCGCGTTGCTGCCGGCGCAAAATGCGACCGGCAACTGGATCAAGGTCGTGCAGCGCGTCCCGGTGCGCATCGCGCTCGACCCCAAGGAACTCGCCGACCATCCGCTGCGCGTCGGCCTGTCGATGGAAGTGGCGGTCGACGTCGCCAACACGGACGGCAAGACGCTCGCCGCCGCGACCGCGGACCGCCGCGCCCTACACCACCGCCGCGTTCAATCACGACACGGAGGACGCCGACGCGCTGGTGCGCAAGACCATCGCCGCCAACCTGGGCCAGCCGTCGCAATCGAGCAACGCGGCGGACTCGGCGGTCGCCGAATCGCCGAATCCGCAGGCGCCCGGCGGCCGCCGCGCGCGGACACGGTCCGAAGATCTCGGCCAAGGCCGCGACCGCGCCGCCGCTTTGATCGGCTGATTCGTCGACCTAGCGCTCACGCCTTAGCCACCTGCCGATGGCCACCAGCACGACCGCCGACGCCGCGACGCCGCCCTCGCCGCCTTCATCGCGCTGCCACCGGCCGCGCCCGCGCAGCGCCGCCGCCGCTGCGCGGCATGGAGCTCGTCGCCGGCACGATCGCGCTGTCGACGGCGACGTTCATGGTCGTGCTCGACACGTCGATCGCGAACGTGTCCATCCCCGCGATCTCGGGCGACCTGGGCGTGAGTTCCAGCCAGGGCACGTGGGTCATCACGTCGTTCGCCGTCGCCAACGCCATCGCCGTCCCGCTGACCGGCTGGCTGACGCAGCGCTTCGGCGCGGTGCGCCTCTTCACGACGTCGACGCTGCTGTTCGTCATCGCGTCGTGGCTGTGCGGCCTCGCGCCCAACCTCGAATCGCTGATCGTGTTCCGCATCCTGCAGGGCCTGTGCGCCGGACCGCTGATTCCGCTGTCGCAGTCGCTGCTGCTGTCGAGCTATCCGCGCGCCAAGGCGGGCATGGCGCTGGCGATGTGGTCGATGACCACGCTGGTGGCGCCCGTCGCGGGTCCGCTGCTCGGCGGCTGGATCTCCGACGATTTTTCCTGGCCGTGGATCTTCTTCATCAACATTCCGGTCGGCATCATCTCAACGTACGCGACGTGGGTCATCTACCGCACGCGCGAGTCGGCGACGCGCAAGCTGCCCATCGACACCATCGGCTTGGGCGCTCCTGGTCGTATGGATCGCCGCGCTGCAGATCATGCTCGACAAGGGCAAGGAACTCGACTGGTTCAACAGCACGCAGATCGTGACGCTGGCCGTCGTCGCGGTCGTCGGCTTCGTGCTGTTCGTCATCTGGGAGCTGACCGACGAGCATCCGGTCGTCGACCTGCGGCTCTTCGCCGGCCGCAATTTCACGATGGGCACGCTGACGATGGCGGTCGCCTACGGCGTGTTCTTCGGCAATGTCGTGCTGCTGCCGCTGTGGCTGCAGACGCAGATGGGCTATACCGCGACCGACGCGGGGTTCGTGCTGGCGCCGGTCGGAATCCTCGCCATCATCCTGTCGCCGGTGGTCGGGCGCGCGCTGGCCAAGACGGACCCGCGCCCCATCGCGACGTTCGCGTTCCTGATGTTCGCGCTCGATCAGCTGCCATGCGCGCGCACTTCAACGTGCAGGTCGACATGGCGACGCTGATGGTGCCGACGGTCCTGCAGGGCGCGGCGATGGCGTGCTTCTTCATCCCGCTGATCTCGATCATCCTGTCGGGCCTGCCGCCGGAGAAGATTCCCAGCGCGTCGGGCCTGACCAACTTTGCGCGGATCACGGCCGGCGCGTTCGGCACGTCGATCGCGACCACGCTCTGGGAAGACCGGGCGACGATGCACCATGCGCACCTCACCGAATCGATCAACTCCGGCAGCCTCGCCGCCACGCAGGCGCTGCAACCAGCTGCAGGGCTCCGGCCTCGACGCCACGCAAAGCCTCGCGACGATCGACCGCATGATCAACGCGCAGGCCTACGTGCTATCCGCCGACGACATCTTCTACGCGTCGGCGGTCATTTTCTTCCTGTTGCTTCCGATTCCGCTCGGATGGCTCACCCGATCGAAGAAGGTGGCCGGCGCGGACGCCGCGGGCGGCGCGCACTAGCGCCGAGCGGAACGATTCTGTGTTATACGATTGCCGGTGCGATGACCGCACCGCCGTGACCACGCGCAACCGACACACGTTGCGCGACGCGGCAATGCGCTTGTGAGCAAAATCAGGAGGAAACCCATGCTCTACCGAAATCTTCTCCGCGCGCTCGCGGCGGGCGTGCTGGGCATGGCGCTATGCGCGCCTGTGCTCGCCCAGGAGACCGTCAAGATCGGCATGATCCTGCCGCTGACAGGGCCGTTTGCCTCGACCGGCAAGCAAATCGAGGCGGCCGCGCGACTGTACATGCAGCGGAACGGGACGACGGTCGCCGGCAAGAAAATCGAGCTCATCGTCAGGGACGACACGGGCACCGCGCCCGAGACCACCAAGCGCATCGCGCAGGAGCTGATCGTCCAGCAGAAGGTGAATATCCTCGCGGGTTTCGGCCTGACGCCGCTGGCCTTTGCCGCAGCCCCGGTGGCCACCGAGGCCAAGGTGCCGATGATCGTGATGGCGGCCGCCACGTCGGTGATCCCGCAGCGTTCTCCGTTCATCGTCCGCACCGGATTCACATTGCCACAGATCACCGGACCGATCGCCGACTGGGCGCGCAAAAACAAGATCAACCGGGTCGTGACGATGGTCGCCGACTACGGCCCCGGGCTCGACGCGGAGAAAACGTTCGTGAAACGCTTCACCGACGCCGGCGGCACGGTCGTCGAGTCGATCCGCACTCCCTTGAGCAATCCCGACTTTGCGCCATTCCTGCAGCGCGCCAAGGACGCCAAGCCGGACGCACTGTTCGTCTTTGTGCCAGCGGGCCAGGGCACCGCCGTCATGAAACAGTTCGCCGAACGCGGGCTCGCGGAGGCGGGCATCCGGCTGATCGGCACCGGCGACGTGACCGACGACGATATCCTCGACAGCATGGGCACCCCGGCGCTGGGCGTCGTGACGTCCTTCCACTATTCCGCCGCGCATCCGTCACCGGAAAACAAGGCGTATGTCACCGAGTTCATGAAGGCCAACAACGGCATGCGGCCCAACTTCCATTCGGTCGGCGGCTATGACGGCATGCACCTCATCTACGAGGCGCTGAAGAAGACGGGCGGCGATACCGACGGAGAGAAGCTACTCGCGGCGATGAAGGGCATGGCGTGGGTGAGCCCGCGCGGCCCGATGTCGATCGACCCGACGACCCGCGATGTCGTGCAGACCGTCTACATCCGCAAGGTCGAGACGGTGGACGGCAAGCTCTGGAACATCGAATTCGACAAGGTCGACAACGTGAAGGACCCGGGCTGACCGGGCCGGATATCAGACGCCGCCCCAGACCTCGCGCGCAGTCTCGACGACGAGGCGCAGCTTCGCCGCTTGCGCTTCGACGTGGATCGCGTTGCCGTGGACGGTGCTCGAGAATCCGCACTGTGGCGACAGGCACATCTGGTCGAGGGGCATGATTCGCGCGGCGGCGGCGATGCGCCGCTTGAGATCGTCGGAAGACTCGAGCTGGTCGAGCTTGGTGCTGACCAATCCCAACACGACGATCTTGCCCTTGGGCACGTGGCGCAGCGGCGCGAAGTCGCCGGAACGTGCGTCGTCGTACTCGAGAAAGTAGCCGTCGACGGCCAGTTCGTTGAACAACACCTCGGCCACCGGCTCGTAGCCGCCTTCGGCCGCCCACGCGCTCTTGAAATTGCCGCGGCACAGATGCACGCAGACGCGCATGCCCGCCGGCCTGCCCGCTATGGCAGCGTTGATGAGCTTCGCGTAACGCCGGGGCAGCTCGTTCGGATCGTCGCCGCGCTGCCGCGCGCCCTCGCGCATTTTTTCGTCGCAGAGATAAGCGAGGTTGGTGTCGTCGAGTTGCACGTACGTGCAGCCCGCTGCGCCCAGCGCGCGCAGCTCCTCGCCATAGGCCTGGGCGACATCGGCATAGAATTCCTCGAGGTCCGGATACGCGTCGCGGCTGATCGCGTTGCGGCCGCCGCGGAAGTGCAGCATCGTCGGCGAAGGAATCGTCACCTTGGGCGTGCGCTTCGTCACCGACTTCAGGAATTCGAAATCGGCAACCTGGATCGGCTTGACGTGCCGGACCTTCTGCGTCACGTGCATCACCGGCGGGGCGAAATCGACGTTGCCCGCCGCGCTGTGGAAGCTCACCGCGATGCCGCCCTTGGTTTCCACTCCTTGGAGCTGCGTCAGGAAGTCGATATGGAAATACGTTCGCCGGAACTCGCCGTCCGTGATCCCGCGCAAGCCCAGGTCCTCCTGGAACTTGACGATGCGGCGAATGGCCTCGTCCTCGACACGGCGCAATGTCGCCGCGTCGAGCGTGCCCGCCTTGTGCTGATCGCGCGCATCGAGCAGCGCCTTGGGGCGCAGGAAGCTGCCCACATGATCGGCGCGAAAGGGCGGCACATCGCGCGCGCCGGAACTCTTGGCGGCAGCTGCATCTACCATGGCGGGCCTCGTGAAATCGGTGGGACTAAGTTGGCGGCGCGTCACCACGCGCGATCGTCACGGCGCGGCGCCTGCGTTTCGGATTCTACCGCACCGCGGCGCCGGCGTTATCGCCGCCACCGGCGCCTTCCGGTTGCCCCGCACTGCATATCGCCGGACAATGCCGGATGGTCCACGAGGTGCCGTCATGAGAATCACGTTTCCGCGCGATGAGAAGCGCGCCCGGTTGTCCGATCCGATCGAATTCTATGCCGTGGAGAGGAAGCGCAGGATACTGTGCAAGGTCAGCCACGCGACGCTGCACGAAGCCGACCGGGACATCACCGGCAAGGAAACCACCCAGGAGCTCTGGAACCGCTACATCGATTTTGTCGAGGACGTCGCGGCGCGCCGCATCGAGTTGGGCTACTTCGAACGCGATGGGAGCGTCATCGTGCGCGACCAGGATCTGGAGCAAGCGCGGCGGGCCGCGCGGGAGTAGCGTCTTCCGCCGTCGCACGTGCGCCATTTCCGATGCTCTCCGACTCCGCCCTGCAGGAACTCGCCACCGCGGCCAAGGATGCCAGCACGCGCGCGTACTGCCCCTACAGCCGGTTCCCGGTCGGCGCCGCCGTCCGCACCGCCGACGGACGCGTGTTTGCCGGATGCAATGTCGAGAACGCCTCGTTCGGCTTGACGGTCTGCGCCGAGCGCAATGCGATATTCAACGCCGTGGGTGCCGGTGCGCAGCAAATCGCCGCGCTTGTCATCTACACACCGACCGATGCGCCGGTGACGCCCTGCGGCGCATGCCGCCAGGTGCTGCTCGAATTCGGCCGCGATGCGGAGGTCGTGTCGATCTGCGCGGGGGCGCAGCGGCTGCAATTCGGCGCTTCCGACCTGCTGCCGCACGGCTTCACGCTCTGACCAGCCGTGCGCGCCGACTCGCGTGCCCGGCCCGGCGGATTTGCCAGCCGCGCGCATTTCGGTAAGAATCCGACGGGCAGCGTGGCCATGACCGACATTGCGTGACTCGGAGCACGACATTGGATGATCGCTTGTTGACGTCGTCGGTAGCGTGTCCCGATTGCGACCTGCTTCAGCACATTCCGACACTGCCTCCCGGAGGCAAGGCGCGGTGCTTGCGGTGCGGCTCGCTGCTCGCCAAAAATCCGGACGTCCCGCCCGATCTGCCGCTGGCGCTCGCCTTCGCAGCGGCCATTGTCTTCATCATCGCCAATACGTCGCCTTTGATGGACCTTTCGGTCGTCGGGCGCTCGGCGAGCACGACGATCGTCGGCGGCGCCATCAGATGTTCTTGGAAGGCGAGCAGCTCACCGGGATCCTGGTCGCGTTCTGCGCGGTGATCGCCCCCGCGGGCTACATCCTGTTCATGCTGACGCTGCTGCTGGGCGCGCGGCGCTCGCCCGTTCCGGGCTGGGTCGGCCTCATGTTGCGCACGGTCCACCATTTCGAGATGTGGTCGATGCTCGAGGTGATGATGCTCGGCATCCTGGTCGCGCTGATCAAGATCGCGGAGCTGGCGACAGTCGAGGCCGGAATCGGCATGTACGCGGTCGGCGCGCTGATCCTGCTGTTTCCGGCGATCGTTGTCACCTTCGACGCGCGCGAACTCTGGCGCCGGCTGGAATGGGACGACGGTGAATTGCCGCCGCTCGCCGCCGCCGAGGCCGCGTCCGCGGAGCCGCAGCGATGACCACCGCGACGACGACGGCCGCGCAAGTCGGCCTCATGTCGTGCGATGCCTGCCAGCTCCTGTCGCGGCCGGCAGGCACCGATGAGCCGGAATACTGCCGGCGCTGCGGCCAGCCGCTGGAGTTCCGTCACCACAATTCCATCCAGAAGACCTGGGCGCTCGTCTTCGCCGCCGCCATCTGCTACATCCCGGCGAATGTCCTGCCAGTGCTCAGCACGACGACGCTGGGTGGATCGGAGTTCGACACGATCCTGGGCGGTGTCGCCTTCCTCTACACCTCCGGCTCGTGGCCGCTGGCGCTCGTCGTGTTGATCGCCAGCGTGATGATCCCGCTTGGAAAGATCGTCGCGCTCGTCTACCTGCTGATCACCGTGCAGCGCGGCTCGGTCAAGAGCAACCACGAGCGCACGCGCCTCTACCGGATCGTCGAGTTGATAGGCCGCTGGTCGATGCTCGACGTGTTCGTCGATACCTTCACCGTGGCCATGGTCCAGTTGCAGCCGCTCATGTCGGTCGCGCCCGGTCCCGGCGTGCTGTTCTTCGCGGCCGTCGTCGTGTTGACGATGCTTGCCGCCGAGACGTTCGACCCGCGCCTCATCTGGGATTCAGCCAATCCGCACCGCGCTCGCCATGACTGAAGAATCCGATCTCGACAAGCTGCCGCAGGCGACCGTCGTGCGCAAGAAGCGTTTGCGCTTCTCCGTCGTATGGATCATCCCGATCCTCGCCGCGCTGGTCGCCATCGGCATCGCGGTCCAGCGCATCGTCAGCGAAGGTCCCGTCATCACCATCGTGTTCAAGTCGGCCAGCGGCATCGAAGCCGGCAAGACGTTCATCAAGTACAAGGACGTGCGCATCGGCCTCGTGTCCGCCGTGCAGCTCTCCGAGGACTACTCCAAGGTGCTCGTGAAGGCGAAGATCGCCAAGCACTCGGCGGGACTCATGGTCGAGGACGCGAAATTCTGGATCGTGGAACCCCGCATATCACTGAGCGGCGTATCCGGGCTCAACACGTTGCTCTCGGGGAATTACATCGGCTTCCAGGCCGGCAAGTCGACCGAGGATCAGCGGACGTTCATCGGGCTGGATGAGCCCCCCACGATCACGGACCAGCCCGGCAAGCGCTTCGTGCTGAAGGCTCGCGACCTGGGGTCGCTGGGCGTGGGCGACCCGGTCTATTTCAAGGGATTGCAGGTCGGCCAGGTAGCGGCCTGCACACTGGTCGCCGACGGCAAGTCGGTCGAGATTACCATTTTCATCAACGCGCCTTACGACAAATACGTCAATCCCGAGACGCGTTTCTGGAACGCGAGCGGCATCGACGTCACCGTCGGCGCCGATGGCGTGGACGTGCGCACCGAGTCTCTCGCCTCACTGTTGGCGGGAGGCGTCGCCTTCGACACGCCGGACTTCCTGCCCAAGGTGCCGCCGGCCAACGAAAATGCAACGTTCCAGCTGTACCGCAACCAGACCATCGCGATGAAGCAGCCCGACCCCGTCGAGCGGCGCTTCGTGCTCTATTTCGACGAGTCGGTGCGCGGGTTGTCGGTTGGCGCGCCGGTCACGCTCTACGGACTGCGCGTGGGTGAGGTCACGCAAGTCGGCCTGCATTACGATGCCGCGAAGCGCGTCTTCCGTCCGCGCGTGCTGATCACGTTCTTCCCCGACCAGCTCATCGCGCGCATGAGCGCCAGGCAGCAGGCGAACACCGGCAAGGCGTTCCAGGAATTCACTACCGAGGCGCGGCTCAAGCTGATGCGGCAGATGGTCGATGAACGCGGTCTGCGCGCGCAACTGAAGATCGGCAGCTACCTGACCGGCGAGCTGTACGTGGCGTTCGAATACGTGCAGAACGCGCCGAAGGTGAAGCTCGACTGGAGCCAGGATCCGCTGGAGCTTCCCGTCATCTCCGGCGGTTTCGCCCAGATCGAGGCCAAGCTCACGAGCATCCTCACCAAGGTCGACAACATGCCGCTCGATGCCATCGGCCTCGAGGTCAGGGAGACGCTCGTTTCGCTCACCCAGACGCTCAAGGATGCCGACGTGCTGGTGAAGGGCGTCGACGCGAAGCTCGTGCCCGAAGGAGCCAAGACGCTGGAGGACCTGCGCACCACGCTGGGCAGCGCCGACCGGGTGCTCAAGAACACCGATTCGACGCTCTTCGGCAAGGATTCGCCCGCGCCGCAGGACCTGCGCGACATGCTGCAGGAACTCACGCGCACGGCGCGCTCGGTGCGCGTCCTCGTCGACTATCTCGAACGCCACCCCGAAATCCTGATCCGGGGCAAGTCAGAGGAGAAGCCCTGATGCGCCAGTTTGCTTCGCTGGGCGCGCTGTGCGCCATCGCCATCGTCGCGGCCGGATGCTCGACGCCGCCGAGTCACCTTTACACGTTGAACCCGAATGCGACGCCCCCTGCCGCCGCCGTGCCTCTGAACGTTTCCATCGTCGTGGGACCGATCTCGATCCCCGCCATCGTCGATCTTCCGCAGATCGTCGTGAGTACGGGTGCGAACCAGGTAACAATCGACGAGTTCAACCGCTGGGCATCGCCGTTGCAGAGCAACATCTCGCGCGTCGTCGCGGAAAATCTCACCATGTTGTTGGGGACGCCGCGCGTCGCGCAATTCCAGCAGTCGCTCAACCTGGATGCCAACTATCGCGTGGCCATCGAGGTGCAAAGCTTCGATTCGGCACCGGGCACCGCGGCGACGCTCAACGCGGTCTGGATCGTGCGCCGAACCAAGGACGGCAAGTCGGTGACCGGACGGACGACCGTCAGCGAGCCCACGGCGGCGGCAGGTTATGACGCGCTGGCCGCGGCGCACAGCCGGGCGCTTGCGCGCATGAGCCAGGAAATTGCGGACGCCATCCGGACGCTGGATCGCGCCTAGCCCGAGGGCTTAGAGGTTCCCTTCCGGAATCGACTCTCGGCGTACGCGCGAAGCTGAACGAGCTCGTGGTGAATTTGGGGCGGGAATCCGAGACGGCCCCCGCGGCGATCTATCAAGAGATCGTCCAGATAAAGCTGCAGTCCGACGTCGTCGTTCCATAGGCGAGCGATGGCGTTCGCGACTCTCGGAATGCCTTGGAGCAGGGCCAAGGGTTGGATTTCCGCCGGAAGGCTGGCTGCCCACTTTGCCGTAGCGGGCAGCTGCTGGTTGAGCGGCTGCGACCAGCGCCGGTTCCTGGGATCCGATGTTAATGCCAAGGTGCCCCCCTTGGTGCCAGCGACCCACCTATCCCCGCACCACTCCCGCCACGGACAACACGGACTTGATGCGATTCATACCAACATCTTACCGCGCTGGGCCCGCTCTGCGGTGCCGACAGCGGAGCGCATCGGTGTCCGCCGCAGCCCGATCAGAACCGATATACCGCTGCCGCGAGGATCGATTTGCGGGCGCCGACACCGCCTTCGAAGAGGACATAGCCGTCCTTGCCGAACTCGAACAGGCCGCCGAGCAGCGTGTTCCACGGTTTTTGCGGCGACTGGATCACGATGAACTGAAGGTCGGTATTGGCAACGCTACCCGCGACCTCCTGCTGGATGTTCTGGTACATCGCGCCGACCCAGATGGCCGCGCCATTGGAGTTGCCGACGGTGCCGTGCAGACCCACCCTGGCCGAGAAGACTGACGCCACCGGCTTCGTGTCGGCGATCACCGATTCGTTTTCGAATGTCAGCGTCGTCTGCGTGCGGTTCCAGTCGATCACCCCGATGGCCGTCAGGTCGTGCCAGTCGCTGACCTTGCCGCCCCCTTGGAGGGTTATGCCTGCGCCGTAGGTCGGGCCGCTGAACTTGGCATTGAGCTGCAGTACCTGCGGCTCAATGATGCCGAGGATGGGATCTTCGGGGATCTGGATCAGTCCCTTGGTGGTTCCCGTCGTGTATCCGCCGAGGACGTAGACGTCCAGGAACGGGAAGACCAGGACGTCGAACTTTGCCGAGACGTTCTGCTGGGACGTGTCGACCGTATTGATCTGCAGGAAGTTCGTGACCGACCTCGGGGGCCCATGGCGTGCCAACTGCAGGTCCTGGATGTTCACCGGCTGCCGGGCCGAATAGGCGTTGATCCCGATTCCAAACGGGTACGGAATTTGATAGCCCTTTGCCTCCGCTTCCACGCCCCAGATCGGCAATCCCGACCAATGCGGCTGGGGAGGCGCGGCGTCGTCAGCGTGGGCGCCGCCGGAAAAGATGGAAAGCGCGAACAGGGCACTCGCGATGAGCGGGGAACGTGGCATGGAACAGGATATTGTCATCGTCAGGTCTCTCCCCGGACCACGCTGCCGCACCGAAAGGATCCAAACTGCGAACGATCGCAATGCCAACTGTTGTCGGAAGGCATACTACCTTGTCTGCTGCCCCTTGCAGTCAGTCACCGAGCCCGCAGTCGGCTATGGCGGTGGCGGCGCAGGCATGTTTCTCCGGCAGCGCCGGGAAGCTGGCGACGAAGGCGCTACGACCTGCTGGTGTCCGGCGATCGCTCCAATCATCCGGCAGCGTGCTGCTCTTCGCAGGGCCCCGTCACCCGGTGATCAGGAGAATCCAGGCCGTTCCGATCACGAGGAACACGGCGAGGAAGAAGAGCGTCATCAACAGACCGAGCCGGTAAAGCTCGCGCTGCGTGAGGTAGCCGCTCCCCACGAAGATGACGTTCTGGCTGCCGCCCTGTGGCGTGATCACCGAAAAATAGCTGCTCGCGAACAACAGCCCGAACGCCATCAGCGGTGCGGGGACGCCGCCCCGCATCCCGACGTCGAGGAATACGCCCAGCAGCGCGAGGACCTGCGACGACTGACTGACGAACATGTAGTGGATGGCGACATAAATCACGATCAGCGTCACGTAGGTCACCGGCCACGAGAGGCCGCCCAGGTGGGACGCCAGCCGCTGGCCCGCGTAGCCCATGAAGCCCAGCTCGTTCAGCTGCCCGCTCAACGCGAACAGGACCGCGAGCCAGAGGAACGTTGTGAGCGTGTCGCCCATCATCGCGATGTCGTCGAGCGTGAGCACGTTCGTCATCAGCAGGACGCCGAGGCCGGCAAAGGCGATGCTGGTCACGTTGAGCTGCAGCGCGTCGGCGAAGATCCAGCCCGAGACCATCAGCACGAACGCCACCGCGGTGATCCACTCGTTGCGCGACAGGGGTCCCAATGCGGCGAGGTCCTTCCGGGCGGCGACCGGTGCATTGGGCGTCTCGCCGACGCCCGGCGGAAAGAGCCGCGCGACGACCCATGGCAGCACCAGGATCGCGGTCAGCGCCGGCACCGAGGCTGCGACAAGCCACTTGCCGAAGCCGATCTCCAGTCCGAACTCCTTCGCGACCTGGATGCCGATCGGATTGGCCGACGTGGCCGTCATCCAGAGGGCCGACGAGACCGCAAGACTCGCCATCGTGCAGAACATCAGGTAGCCGCCGAGCCTACGCCCCTCGGGATCGTCGGGTCGCGACCCGGATCCCTGCGCGACCGACAGCACGATCGGAAAGAGAACACCACCACGCGCCGTGTTGCTCGGAAACGCTGGCGCGATGAACGCATCCGTGAGCACGATGCTGTAGGCGAGCCCCAGCGATGATCGGCCGAACCGGCTCACCATGAACAGGCTGATGCGCCGGCCCAGGCCGGATTTCACGACCGCCTGCGCGACGAGGAACGCGATCACGACGAGCAGCACGCTCGCGTTGGCGAATCCCCCGAACGCCTTGGCTGGCGTGATCGTGCCGGTGAGCACCACGGCCGCCACGGCCAGCATGGTGGACGTGAGCAGCGGAAACGCGCCCACTAGAACCGACGCGATCGCCGCGACGAACACCGCGAAGAGGTGCCACGCAGGTGCAGTGAGGCCGGCCGGGATTGGCGCGAACCAGATCCCGAGCGCCAGCGCGAACGGTACGGCGCGTTTCAGCAGCAGCGCGGGACTGGTCACGGCCGTGTCGCTCCCGAGCCGGGCGTCGCCTGCGCCACGTCGAATCGGACCCGCCCCTTGAGCCCGGCGGATTGGCCTTGCACGGTCCCGTCTTCCGACTCGAGGACAAATCGCCACGAGAATTCGTAGGTGCCGGTCGCGCCCCTGTAGCGTCCCGTGCCGCCGAGAAAGGTCCCGACGATGGTGTTCCCCGTATTCGTTCCCTGGCCTTTCAGTTCGCTGTACGCCTCATCCCCGTGCTCGTCGGTCCAGACCGCACGCCCCACCATGCCGGTGGCACTGTCGTTGAGCACGATGGCTTCCGCTCGGAACCCGACCGCCGGCCGCGAGGCCCCGGTGAGCAGCACGGTTCCATCGAGACCCACGATGGATGCCCGCCGATCGCTGCCTAGGGTGATTCTGTGGCGGCTGCCCGCGGCGGTCCACGTTCCCTGAAACTCCAGCCACGCGTCTCCTGCGGCAGGCGTTTCCGGCGGCGGCGTGGCCGGCCCGCACGCTGCCAGGGCCAAGAGTGAGGCGAGAGCGATGGTGGGCAATCCGCGGAGCCGCGGCTTAGGGTGCGATGCACTTCCGGAGACCACGGCCACACCCTTGCCCGCTGATTGCGACGCGGCGAATGAGACGCCGCCGAGCAAGCCGTCAGTACGGCTGCGATTCATCACGAGTCCTGTTTATCCGTTAGCCTGCCCGGATCCAAGGTACGGGACCGATGTAGGACTCTACGGCAATCTACGCAGGTTCCTCAACGAGGTTCTTTGCGCTAAGACAAGACTACGGCGCGCCGAGCAGCAGGTAGAGGCTCCAGTTGCCGGCTCCGCCGTAGCCGAGGCCCAAGTACGCCGGCCCGAGGAACGTATCCGCACCGAGGAAAGCCGATCCGGACCATAGCGTTCCCAGCGACGGCGAGTTATCGAAGCGATTGGCGATGTAGCCGACTTCCCCGGATCCGCCGATGTAGAGCCCTGACCCGAGGATGTCCGGCAGCGAATAGAGCCGGTGGTAATACATAAGGCGGCCAAATGCATATTCGCGGCCGGAGAATTCGTTGACGCGGTAGCCCGACAGCCGCAGTGGTCCTCCGAGCGTGAAGGACTCGTAGGCCGGCATGTCTGACCCGAGCGCCGTGCCGCCGCTGACGGCGACGTTGAACACGTTGTCTCCCCAGCTGCGGATGCCGCGCGCAGTCCCTTCGAGACGCTGATAACTAAGCGCTGATCCGAACGACGTCATTGCGGCGTAGGCCGTCCCGGTGAATCCGTAACCGTCGGACGGGAACCATGCCGTGTTGGTCTGGTCGACGAAGAGCGCCGCGCGGAGTCCCGCGGTCGTCTGTCGAACATTAGGCAGGACGGGCGAACCCGTGTCGACCCTTGCGAACACCTTCGACCAGACGGCGCCGCCACGCAGCTGGCCCCAGGTCCCCATGCTCGTGCCGACGTCGACGCCGGCTTCCCCTACGCTGATCAGATAGTTGGCAACTTTGTCCTGTCCGACGAACGCGCCGCGCGTCTGCTGTCCGATCATGGCGTTGGGCGCGATGAACCAGTGTCCCTCCTCGTTGAGCGGCTGGTAGAACTCGGTGAACACGTGCGTGTTCTGGCCGATCTGCGCCTCGGTCGTCCATTCGCCTCCCAGCCGGTTGATCCAGGTCTTCCGGTACTGGACGAGCGCGTTGAACTGGTTGTCGCCCTGAAAATCGCTGGCGAGGGCAAGTCCGAAGCGCAGGTAATCAGGCCCCCACGCCTTCTCCTTCGGCTCAATGAGCATCGCGCGAGGACCGACGTCCCCACCGACGATCCGGTAGTCGATGTTCTCGTAATCGCGGGTGCCGAAGATGCGGCGCATGTCGGCACTGATCTTCTCCTCGGACAGCGGCTCGCCTGGCTTGCTCTCGACCAGCTCACGCACGACCGCCGGGTTCGTCTTTGCCAATCCCTCGACGCGGATCTCGTCGACGGAGCCCAGGGCCTTCGCTTCGGCCACTTGGCGTGCCCGCACCGCCGCGTACTGTTCGGGCGGAAGGCTGTAGCGCCTGAGCTTGTCGGCGAGCGCGCGCGTGGCCTCCTCGCCGATCCGGATGGCGTCCTTCGAGCGGTCGAACTTGACCGAAGAAACATCGCCCAAGTCCGGCGTGATCAGCACGTCCTTGTCCGTGAGGCTCTTCAGCTGGTCGTCGACCGTCTGCTTGCCGAGAAAGTTGATGAGCTGGCTCACGACCGAAAGCGCCGAGGTGATCTCGCTGCGCGTCAACGGGGGCGTCGATATGTTGACCGCGATGATCACGTCGGCGCAGAGCTTGCGCGCCTGGTCGATCGGCAGATTGTCGGCGATGCCGCCGTCGACGAGCAGTCGCCCGTCGATCTCGACCGGCGACATCGCCCCCGGCACCGACATGCTCGCGCGCATCGCCTGCGCCAGGCTGCCGCTGCCGAGCACGACTTCCTGGCCCGTCTCGATGTCCGTGGCTATCGCGCGAAACGGGATCGGAAGCCGCTGAAAGTCGGTGATGCCGAAGGCCGGCGTCGCCATCGAGCGGAAGAACGACTCGATCGCGATCCCGGCGAGCACTCCCTTGGGCAGTGCCAGCCCGCCCTCATTGATGCCCAACTCGGGCGCGAACAGCGACTTGTAGTCGTCGATCTTGCGCCGGACCGCGATTTCCCCGCGTGGGGGCTTGTCCCGAAAGATTTCGTCCCAGTTGGCCTCTAGGACGATCTTCTCCATCTCCGCAGGCGTCCTGCCCGCCGCGAACGTCGCGCCCACGATGGCGCCCATGCTGGTTCCCGTCACGCACGAGATCGGCACGCGCAATTCGTCGAGAACCTTGAGCACGCCCACGTGCGCAATGCCGCGTGCCCCGCCGCCCGACAGCGCGAGGCCGATGCGCGGACCCATCGAGGGTGGCGCGACCGGTACCGGTTGCGCGTGCAACCGGGGACAATGCGTCGCCAGAATCGTAAGCGCCGTCGCAACCGCGAGAGCCCGGCTGGCGACTCTTGAGTGGGCATTCATCGATTCAGGCTCCACATACCTTGTCCTGAATCGACTGGTCTCTCGCCGGGGAAAATTGTCTGCATGACCGCCGTTCGATTATAGTGTCCTGGACTGGGAAGCGAACTGGGCGGAGCGGGACCCAGCGCATAAATCATCGCATGGCGCGAGTACTATAACGAGGCGCGACCCCGCTCCGCGCTAGCGTAGTCGCGCTCGTCCGCACCCGCCGACTCGAAACTCGATCTGCCGGAGCACACGCGACACGAAGGAGGCCTATCCGGCCTGCGCACCCAAGGAGCGACGCATGAATCCCAACGATAAGCTACCGGTCGAAGTCCAGCCCCAGAACTACTCCAGCCTCCTGGACGTCCTGATCCGTGCCGGGCTCATTCTCGGCCTGGCGATACTCTGCTTCCAGGTCTTTTCGCCGTTCCTGACGTTGATGATGTGGGCGCTCATACTCGCGGTTACGCTCTATCCGGCGCAGCAGTTCATTGCCGCAAAGTTGGGGGGGAAGCAGGGCCGCGCCGCGACCTTGCTGGTCTTGCTGGGGATCGTGGTGATCGTGGTCCCGACCGCTGTCCTCATGAGTTCGCTGGGCGACTCGATTCACGACGTTGGTCAACGACGTGCAGAACGACACGCTCGAGATTCCGGCCCCGCCCGAATCCGTTGCGGGTTGGCCCGTGGTCGGCCCGAAGGTGCATGCGCTATGGTCGCGGGCGTACGACGATCTTCCTGCGCTCGTCCGAAGCATGCAGCCGAAGATCGGTGACATCGCCAAGTCGGCTCTCGCCTTCGTCGCCGGTATCGGGGTCGGCCTGCTGCAGTTCCTGGCCTCCTTCATCATCGCCGGCATTATCATGGCCTTCGGGGAGGCGGGAAACCGTGGCGCTCATGCCATCTTCGATCGACTGGCCGGCAAGGAGCAGGGCGAAGAGTTCGCGAAGCTGTCCACGGCGACCATTCGTGCCGTGGCCCAGGGTGTCATCGGCGTTGCCTTCATCCAGGCGATCGTCATCGGCGTGTGCCTGCTCATCGCCGGCATACCGTGGGCCGGCGTCCTTGTCCTGATCGTGCTCGTGCTCGGCATCGCCCAGGTGCCGGCGCTCATCGTGACCTTGCCCGCCATTGGCTACATCTGGTGGAGCGGTGACTACGGTACCGTCGCGGCCGTCGTCGATACCGTGCTGCTCTTTGCCGCCGGAATGACGGACAACGTGCTCAAGCCCCTGATGCTCGGCCGGGGCGTCGATGCGCCGATGCCGGTCATCCTGCTCGGGGCGCTCGGCGGAATGGCGACCGCGGGCATTCTCGGCATGTTCGTCGGCGCCACCCTGCTCGCGCTCGGCTACCAGATCTTCACGGGTTGGGTCGCGGCAACCCAGAAGCGCAGCGGCCTCTCCCCCGAAAACCGATGCCGCGGGGAAAATCTGAGCGGTGCGGTTCATCCTGTTTGCGCTGGAGGAGCTAGGCGGCCGGTTGTCGACGGAGACGGTGCGGCAGAATGCGCGCATCGCCGCAGAACGTGGTTCGCACGCTCGGCGCGCAGCCACACGCACGTGCCATCGTTACCACAGTCGACCCCGTGGCCGTTGCTTCCTCTTGACGCAGTCTTGCAATCGGTTGAATTCTGGCTACAATGCGAATCAGCAGATGGCGGTGGATTTGTCAAGAGGCAATCGCTCGAATCCGCCGCTCCTGCTGCAACGAGAAGCAACATAATCGCTCGATAGCTCAGACAGGAGAATGAAACGATGATGGAAGACCTGATGTCGATGATGGGATCCGCGCCTAACGACGCGGCAAAGAAGGCGCTCGTCAAGAAGGCTTTAGTGCGTCGCGCCGTCAAGAAGGCCATGGTCAAAAAGGCCATCAAGCGCAAGGCCGTCAAGAGGGCCTTGGTCAAGAAGGCCGTCAAGCGCAAGGCCGTCAAGCGCAGAGTCGTCAAGAAGGCCATCAAGCGCAAGGCCGTCAAGCGCAGAGTCGTCAAGAAGGCCATCAAGCGCAAGGCCATCAAGCGCAGAGTCGTCAAGAAGGCCATCAAGCGCAAGGCCGTTAAGCGCAGAGTCGTCAAGAAGGCCGTCAAGCGCAGAGCCGTCAAGAAGGCCGTCAAGCGCAAGGCCGTCAAGCGCAGAGTCGTCAAGAAGGCCGTCAAGCGCAAGGCCGTCAAGAAAGCCGTCAGGCGCAAGGCCGTCAGGAAGGCCAAGAAGACGTAATCCTTCTCTGCAATCGCCGTCGCATTCGTGTGACGGAAGTAAACGGGTGACGCGAACGCATCACCCGTTTTCATTTTGAAGCCGTATGATCGTCCTCCGTCCGGGGCATCCAAAATCGGGGGACTCGCCGTGAGTGCTACTCCAGGACCCATTGCGCTGAAAAAGACGCCTCAAGTACCCGGACTGCCGTTTCTGGGCAGCCTTTTCGGCATGGTCAAAGGACCTGCGGACTTTTTCGTTCACTGCTACCGCACTTACGGTCCGGTGTGTCGCCTCAGCATTCTCGGCGAGAAATACGTCCTGATCTCCGGCGTTGAAGCCGCCAACTTCATGGGCACGCGCGCTGGCAAGGATTGCCTGCGCTCAAAGGAATTCTGGGAAGGCCTGCTGGGCGAGTACGGCGCCAAGCGCATGCTCACCGGCGAAGACGGCGACAGCCACAAAGAACTGCGCGACATCATGCGCAATGGCTATTCCAAGGAATCGATCAAGGGCCGCTACAACGAACTCGTCGCGATCACCGACGGCTCGCTCACGCGCGACTGGCCCGTAGGCAAGGAAGTGCCGGTTGTTGAAGCCATGCAGTACATGGTCGTCGATCAGCTCGGCACCATTCTCACCGGCGCGGCGCCGCTGGAATATGTGAAGGACATCCGCACCGCGATCATCTACATCCTCAACGTATTGGTCACGCGTCAACGCCCCAGGATTTTGCTCAAGCGTCCTGAATACAAGAAAGCCAAGGGCAAGGTCATGGAGCTGGGCTACCAGATGATCAAGGACGCCAAAGCGCGGTATGCCACGACCAAGCCGGAAGATCGCAACCTGATCGACGACATCATGGCGGCGCACATCGAAACGCCGGAGAAGATGCCTGAGAGCGATCTGATCGTGTCTCTGACTGGCCCCTACGTTGCAGGCCTCGACACCGTCGCCAACACCACCTCCGCCGTCGTTTACTCCGTGCTCAAGCATCCGGAAGTCAAAGCGCGCGTGCTAAAGGAAGTGGATGAGCTGTTCGCAGCTGGCGACCTGGATGAAGAAGGTCTGCTCAAGAAGCTGCCCGCACTCAACGGCGCAATCATGGAAACGATGCGTCTCTACCCGATCGCCGTCGCACAGATGCGCACCGCCAACAAAGACTTCGTGTTCGAAGGCCATCAGATTCATGAAGGCGAGATGATCTACGTCGGCACCAGCGTGCCGCACTTCATGGAGGAATACTGGCCCAAGGCCAAGACCTTCGACATCGACCGTTATCAGAAGCCACGCGCTGAGCATCTGCAGCCCGGCGTGTACTCACCTTACGGCCGCGGCCCGCACACCTGCCTGGGCAAGAGCCTGGCCGAAGTGCAGATGGCACTGTCGATGGCCCGTGTGTTCCACAAGCTCGATCTGGAATTGGAATCACCCGACTACGTGCTCAAGACCAAGACCGCGCCCACGCCTGGCCCGGCGATGAGCTTCAAGGTTCGTGTGAAAGGTTATCGCCACTAAGCGGCACGAAGAAGTCGTCCCGATGCCGGCCAATTACAGCGTCGCGGCGACGCCCAATCACCCCGCTGAGAACCGCATTCAGACCGGGTGTCTGGCGGAGACGCAGGGATTCGAACCCTGGATACAGGTTTTGGCCCGTATGCTCCCTTAGCAGGGGAGTGCCTTCGACCACTCGGCCACGTCTCCGGTCAGGTGCGCATTCTACCGGCGCCGCGGCACCGCGGCGTCCAGCGCAGACGGTAATTTCCGTCGAAAAATCCGCGTGTTAGGGGCCGGCAGGATTGACGCCTTAGGCCGGCGCCTTGTCCAGGTCAAAGGCCTTGTGCAGCACGCGCACGGCCAGTTCCAGGTACTTCTCGTCGATGACGACGGAGATCTTGATCTCGGAGGTCGAGATCATCTGGATGTTGATGCCCTCGTCCGCCAGCGCCTTGAACATCTTCGACGCGATGCCGACGTGCGAACGCATGCCGATGCCGACGACCGATACCTTGCAGACCTTGTTGTCGCCGATGATCTCGCGCGCGGTGAAGCCCTTGCCGCGTTCGCCGGCCAGCACTTCCATCGTCTTCAGGTATTCGCCGCGGCTGACGGTGAACGAGAAGTCCGTGTGACCTGACGCGCCGATGTTCTGCACGATCATGTCGACGTCGAGGTTGGCGGCGGCCACCGGTCCGACGATGCTGTGCGCGATGCCGGGCTTGTCTTCCACGCCCATCACCGAAATCTTCGGCCTCGTCGCGATTGAACGCGATGGCGGAAATGATCGCCTGTTCCATGGTGTCGTCTTCCTCGAAGGTGATCAGCGTGCCGTTGCCCGCGGATTCCGGGTCCTCGAACGCGGACAGCACGCGCAGCTTGACCTTGTATTTGCCCGCGAATTCCACCGAGCGAATCTGCAATATCTTCGACCCGAGGCTCGCCATCTCGAGCATTTCCTCGAACGTGACGGTGTCCAGTCGCCGCGCTTCGGGCACGATGCGCGGGTCAGTCGTGTACGACGCCGTCGACGTCCGTGTAGATCTGGCATTCGTCGGCCTTGAGCGCAGCGGCGAGCGCCACGCCCGACGTGTCCGATCCGCCGCGGCCCAGCGTGGTGATGTTGCCGTCCGCGTCAACACCCTGGAAACCGGCCACGATGACGATGGTTCCAGCGCCCAAGTCGCGGCGCATGTTGGCCTCGTCGATGTCGAGGATGCGCGCCTTGGTGAACGCGTTGTCGGTCAGAATGCGCACCTGCCCGCCCGTGTAGCTGCGCGCCCGCAATCCAAGAGCCTGCAGCGCGATCGCCAGCAGGCCGATGGTGACCTGCTCGCCGGTGGCGGCGACGACGTCGAGTTCGCGCGGATTGGGGTCCGTTCGATATCGCGGCGCCAGCCCCAGCAGACGGTTGGTCTCGCCGGCCATCGCCGACGGCACAACGACCAGCTGGTGGCCCTGCCCGTGGAAATGCGCGACGCGGCGCGCGACGTTCCTGATCCGTTCGATGCTGCCGACGGAGGTTCCGCCGTATTTCTGGACGATCAGATGCCATTGCTTGGGATGTCGCAGCGCTGCAGCAGCGCGGTCGCGCCCTTCAGGCGAACTGCCGGAACACCAGCGTCGCGTTGGTTCCGCCGAATCCGAACGAATTGGACAGCGCCGCGCGGATGCGCATCTTGCGCGCGGCATTGCGGAACGAAGTCGAGGTCGCACTTCGGGTCGACGTTGACGAGGTTGGCCGTCGGCGGCGCGATCTGGTCGCGCATCGCGAGCACGGTGAACACCGCCTCGATGCCGCCGGCCGCGCCCAGCAGGTGCCCGGTCATCGACTTGGTCGATGACACCGCCAGCTTGTACGCGTGCTCGCCGAACGCGCGCTTCACGCCCGTGCACTCGGCAACGTCGCCCAGCGGCGTCGACGTGCCGTGCGCGTTGATGTAGTCGATTTCGGTCGGTGGCCATGCCGCGCATTGCTGCAGCGCGTTCAGCATGCTGCGCGCCGCGCCGTCGCCATCTTCCGGCGGCGCGGTGATGTGGTGGCATCGGCGCTCATCCCGTAGCCGGCGAGTTCGCAATAGATGCGCGCACCGCGGGCCTTCGCGTGCTCCAGCTCTTCCAGAACGAGGATGCCGGCGCCCTCGCCCAGCACGAAGCCGTCGCGGCCGACGTCCCACGGACGGCTGGCCGTGGCCGGATCGTCGTTGCGCATCGACAGCGCACGCGACGCGCAAAAACCGCCGATGCCGAGCGGCGAGATCGTCGCTTCGGCGCCACCGGCGACCATGATGTCGGCGTCGCCGTATTCGATCAGGCGCGCCGCCTCGCCGATGCTGTGGTTGGCGGTCGAGCAGGCGCTGACGGTGGCGAGGTTGGGTCCCTTGTAGCCGTACTGGATCGACACCAGCCCCGGAAATCATGTTGATGATCGAGCCGGGGACGAAGAACGGCGAGATCTTGCGCACGCCGCCGTGGGAGTACGCCTTCTGCGTGTCTTCGATCATCGGCAGGCCGCCTATCCCTGAGCCGACACACACGCCGACGCGTTCCTTGTTACCGGCGTAGCCTTCGAGGCCCGCGTCCTTGATCGCCTCCATCGTGCTGACGAGGCCGTAATGGACGAACGTGTCGTAGCGGCGCGCTTCCTTCGCGGACAGATACTGGCCGACGTCGAAGCCCTTCACTTCGCCGGCGATGTGCACCGGAAAGTGCGACGTGTCGAAGCGCGTGATCCGCGCGATGCCGGAGTGGCCGGCGAGGATGTTCGACCACGACGCCGTCAGGCCGATGCCGACGGGCGAGACGATGCCCAATCCTGTGACGACGATGCGGCGGGACATGTTTCTGGCGTGAGCGGTGGGATCCGGGAGTTCGCGAAGGAAGCGAAACGCGGCCGCGCATGGCGTCCGCGGGAATCGCGAGCCTTCGTGCGCGCTGCGGGCGGCGACCTGCGCCACCCGCGCCGCCGTTGCCTACTTCTTGAGGTGGCCGCCGACGTAGTCGATGGCTTGCTGCACCGTCGTGATCTTCTCGGCTTCTTCGTCCGGAATCTCGGTCTCGAATTCCTCTTCGAGCGCCATTACGAGTTCGACGGTGTCGAGGGAATCCGCCCCCAGGTCGTCGACGAACGACGACTCGTTCTTGATTTCGGCTTCATTGACGCCCAGCTGCTCGGCGACGATCTTCTTGACGCGTTGTTCCACGTTTTCCATGCGTGTTTCCCCCTGTTGGGGCCCCTTAATAGCAAACCGGTGAATTCTACCAGATCGGACCGCCGGTCCCGCGGACCGGAAGCCCCCAAATTTCGCACGGCTCAAGCCATGTACATGCCGCCATTCACGTGCAGCGTCGTCCCGGTGACGTAAGCGGCGCCGGGGCCCGCCAGGAAGGCAACCGCGTGCGCGACGTCCTCGGGCGCGCCCAGGCGCCCCAGCGGGATCTTCGCCAGCAGCGCGTCGCGCTGCGCATCGGTCAGGCTCTTGGTCATGTCGGTGTCGATGAATCCCGGTGCGACGCAGTTGACGGTGATATTGCGGCTGCCGACTTCCTGCGCCAGCGACTTCGTGAAGCCGACCAGCGCGGCCTTCGCCGCCGAATAGTTGACCTGTCCCGCATTGCCGCTCGAGCCCACGACGGAGCCGATCTGGATGATCCGGCCGTGGCGGGCCTTCATCATGCCGCGCAGCACGGCCTTGGCGAGCCGATAGGCGGGTTTCAGGTTCGTCGCCATGATCGTGTCCCACTCGTCGTCCTTCATGCGCAGCAGCAGGTTGTCGCGCGTGATGCCGGCGTTGTTGACGAGGATGGTGATCGCGCCATGCTTGGCTTCGATGTCGGCCAGCACGGCCTCCGTTGCCGCGGCATCGGTGACGTCGAGTTTCAATCCCGTGCCCGCATTACCCGCTTCGCTGAGGTAGGCGGCAATCTTCGCGGCGCCTTCGTCCGTCGTGGCCGTGCCGACGACCGTCGCGCCGTTCGCGGCAAGCTCGAGCGCGATGGCGCGCCCCAGGCCTCGCGTGGCGCCAGTGACCAGTGCCGTTTGTCCGGAAAGCTGCATGTCCGCCATGTCGATTCTCCGTCAGGCGTCCTTGAGTGCGGCGAACGTCTCGTCGATCGCATCGCCGTCGATCAGCGCGAACGCCTCGATGTTCTCCGCGATCCGCCGGGTCGTTCCTGCCAGCACCCTGCCCGGTCCGCATTCGACGATGTGCGTGACGCCCTGTTCGGCCATTCGCTGCACCGTCGCGGTCCAGCGTACGGGGCTCGCCGCCTGCCGCGCCAGCGCGTTGCGGATGGCGTCCGGCTCCGCGTGTTCGGCCACATCCACATTGTGAATGACCGGGATGGCGGGCGCGGTGAACGCAACCTGCGCGAGTCGTGCAGCGAGCTTGTCCGCCGCGGGTTTCAGAAGCGAGCTGTGGAAGGGCGCCGATACCGGCAGCAGCACCCCACGCTTGGCACCCTTCTGCTTCGCCAGCGCCATCGCGCGTTCGACCGCCTCGCGATGTCCGGCGATGACGATCTGTCCCGGCGCGTTGAAGTTCACGGGCTCGACGATCTGTCCCTGTGCCGCCTCGGCGCACGCCGCGGCCACGGCGGCGTCGTCGCCACCCATGATCGCCGCCATCGCGCCCACACCTGCCGGCACCGCATCCTGCATCGCCTGCGCGCGAAAGCGCACCAGCGGCACGGCGTCAGCGAATGCCAGCGAGCCGGCGGCGACGAGCGCCGTGTACTCGCCCAGGCTGTGTCCGGCGACGATCGCCGGTTTGGCGCCGCCCGCCGCCAACCACGCGCGATACACGGCGACTCCGGCCGTCAGCATCACGGGCTGCGTATTCGTGGTCAGGTTGAGCGCTTCCGCCGGACCGGCCCCGACCAGCGTCCACAAGTCATCGCCCAATGCGGCCGATGCTTCGGCGAACGTCTCGCGCACGATGGGATGCGCGGTGAAGCCGTTCATCATGCCGACCGCCTGCGATCCCTGCCCCGGAAATACGAACGCGAGTTTCATGTCGTCATGTCAATTCCGTAGGGCCGCCCCAAGGAATTGACTGCGCCCCCGCCGGGGGCAGCGAGCGAAGCGAGCGTGGGGGTCGTTCATCCCATCCTACCATTTGAGAAAGACCGAGCCCCAGGTGAATCCGCCGCCGACGCCGAGCAGCATCACGTACTGGCCGGCGACGATGCGGCCGTCGCGCACGGCGATGTCGAGCGCCAGCGGAATCGACGCAGCCGATGTGTTGCCATGCTGGTCGACCGTCACGATCAATCGCTCGTGCGGCAGGTGCAGCTTCTTCATCGTCGCGTCCATGATCCGGATGTTCGCCTGGTGGGGGATGACCCAGTCGATGTCGGACGCCGACTTGGCCGTGGCGCGCAGCGCCTCGTCGGCCACGTCGGCCAACACCTTCACGGCGAACTTGAACACGGCACCGCCGTCCATGTGCACGAACGGCGTGCCGGTCGTTGCGCCATCGCGCACCTGTCCGGGCACGCACAGGATCTGCGCATAGTGCCCGTCTGCGTGCAGGTGCGATGTCAGGATGCCCGGTGCCGCTGACGGCACGACAACGACCGCGCCGGCGCCGTCGCCGAACAGCACGCACGTCCCGCGATCCGACCAATCGAGGATGCGCGAATAGATTTCCGCGCCAACCACCAATACATTGCGGGCCATGCCGCGGCCGATCATCAGGTCCGCGAGCGCCAGCCCGTAAACGAAACCCGAGCACACGGCCTGCACGTCGAACGCGGCGCCCCCGCGCGCGCCGAGCTTTGCCTGCAGGATGCACGCCGTCGACGGAAACACCATGTCCGGCGTCGTCGTGGCCACGATAATGACGTCGACGTCGGCCGGCGCGATGCCTGCCGCCTCCAGCGCGGCGCGCGACGCATGCAACGCCAGGTCCGATGTCGTTTCCTCCGGCGCCGCGATGTGCCGTTGCCGTATGCCGGTACGCGTCCGGATCCACTCGTCGCTCGTGTCGACGCGCCGGGCGAGTTCCTCGTTGGTGAGGACCCGCGCGGGCAGATAGCGACCCGTGCCGGCGATGCGGCTATGCATCGTCGGCCGTTTCGGCAACCGGCTGCGGTGCGGTGATCGCCGGCATGGCGGCAATCTGCTGGGCGATGCGGTCGAGGACGCCGTGGGTGACTTCGGCGTACGCCTTCTGCAGCGCATAGCGGAACGCGAGCGCATCGGCGCCGCCGTGGCTCTTCACGACCACGCCTTTGAGGCCGACCAGCGTGGCGCCGTTGTGGCGCCGCGGATCGATGCGGCGCTTGAACGCGGACAGCACCGGGTACGCGATTGCCGCGGCGAGCTTGGTCAGTGGATTACGCGTGAATTCCGCCCTCAGGTAATCGTAGAGCATCGTGACGATGCCCTCGCAGGCCTTGAGCATCACGTTGCCGACGAAACCGTCGCAGACGACGACGTCGGTCGTTCCCTTGAAGATGTCGTTGCCCTCGACGTTGCCGACGAAGTTCAGCCCCGACGACTTCAGCAGCTCGGCAGTCTGCTTGACGACGTCGTTGCCCTTGATCGCCTCCTCGCCGATGTTGAGGAGGCCGATCGTCGGGCGCTCGATGTCCTGGACCGCCGTCACCAGTGCGCTGCCCATCGCGGCGAATTGCACGAGCTGCTCCGCCGTGCAGTTGACGTTGGCGCCCAGATCCAGAACGGTCGTTTCGCCATTCTTCGACGGCAGCTGCGACGCGATGGCGGGCCGATCGATCCCCGGCAGCGTCTTCAGCACGAACCGCGCGATGGCCATCAGCGCGCCCGTGTTGCCGGCCGAAACGCAGGCCTGCGCGGTGCCGTCCTTGACCAGGTTGATCGCGACGCGCATCGACGAATCCTTCTTCCTGCGCAGAGCGTCGGCGGGAGGCTCGTCCATCGCCACGACTTCGCTGGCGGCGCGCAACGTAACGCGATCGCGTGCAGGTGAGCGCGATTTCGCGAGCGCCTGCGCGAGCGGCGCTTGCAGCCCGACCAGGATCACGCGCGCGTCCGGCGTGTCCTCGAGGAACCTGAGCGATGCCGCGACCGTGACCGAGAGGCCGTGGTCGCCTCCCATCGCATCAACGGCGACCGTGACGGGCATGGTTAGGTAGGGATGGGGCCGGCGGGAAAATGGGGATGACGCGAATCGGTGCGAACGCAAAACAAAACGCGCAGGCCGGATTTTACCCGCCTGCGCGATTCAGCGAAATTCGGCCCCGCGAATGAGCCGGGGACGACGGGCCCTCATTTACTTCATTACTCGTCGGCCTTGGTCTTGACGACCTTCTTGCCGCGGTAATAGCCGTTCGGGCTGATGTGGTGGCGCAAGTGGACTTCGCCGCTGACCGGCTCGACGGCGAGCGCGGGTGTGGCGAGAAAGTCGTGCGCGCGATGCATGCCGCGCTTCGACGGCGACTTCTTGTTCTGCTGGACAGCCATGTGTTTCTCCTTTGCTCAATCAATTCTTCACGCGCCGGCGGCATTTTGCGCCCATGCCCGCAACCCTGCGCGCCGCCCTACTCGGGCGCCGCACACTCGCCGTCCGCATGCGTAGGCGCATAAGGCAGCGACAAAAGCAATTCATCCTCGACCAGCGTCAACGCATCGAGCGGCGCCGTGGCGACCAGCACTTCGTCGTCGGTGCCCTCGTCGAGCGCATCGCCTTCGGCGTCGCTCGCCGCCAGCAGCGCGACGGTCCGCTGGCGGACGGGCCATTGGAGCGGCGCGAGGCATCGTTGACACTCCATCGACACCGAACCGTCAAGCTCGATCGCGATGGCCGGACGCCCGAGCGTATCGGTAGTGCCGGTGATGCTCCAGGCCACCGGCGCTTCCCCCGGCGCAAGCCAGTCGTAGAGCCGTTCCGAGGCCGCCGCATCGAAATTTCCCCGCAACGACCCGTGTTCCCGGGCAAGGCGAAAGGCGTCGAACATACCCGCCTTCAGCGTTCCCGGCTTGGGCCCCGTGGTCATTCGCCGCTTTCGACGTCCCGATTCAAGCGCCCGCGGCTCCAAGGTTTTCTGCTGTCCTTGGGGCCGTCAGCGCAAACGAGAGATAATAGCGCATTTCGCTTCCGCTGTCAAAAAATGCCCACAAAAACAACGGCGAAGAGCTCGCGGCGGCTCGTGCTGGGATCGACGTCCCGCTACCGGCGCGCGCTGCTCGAGCGCCTTGGCCTGCCCTTTGTCGTGGCCGCGCCGGACATCGACGAGGCGCCGCTTCCTGCGGAGACACCAGCCAGCACTGCGTTGCGGCTGGCCGAGGACAAGGCGCGCTCGGTCGCTGCCCGCTACCCCGACGCGCTGGTCATAGGCTCCGACCAGGTTGCCGATTGCGCCGGCCGCGCCGTCGGCAAACCCGGCACCCGCGACCGTGCGGTCGAACAACTGCAGGCGCTATCCGGCAAGACGGTGACGTTCCACACCGCCATCGCGCTGGTGGACGCCGCCAGCGGCCGCTGCCGTACCGCGCTGGTCGATGTCCGCAGCACGTTCCGGACGCTGAGCCTCCACGAAATCGGTGCCTACCTGGACCGGGAGGAACCGTACGACTGCGCCGGATCCGTCAAGTCGGAAGGGTTGGGCATCGCGCTCTTCGACCGGATCGAAAGCGACGATCCGACAGCCTTGATCGGGCTTCCGCTTATCGCGCTGACGCGGCTCTTGCGCGACGAGGGTGTCGACGTGCTCTCTCCCGCTCCGTCGCTCACCGCCTGAAGCGATCGTCCGCATGGCCGGCACGCTGTTCCTCGTTCCCAACCTGCTCGGCGCCGTCCCGCCGGCCAATGTGCTGCCCGCGCGCACGATCGACGTGGCGCGAGGCCTCATCCATTGGGCCGTCGAGACGCCGAAGGCCGCGCGTGCATTCATCAAGACGCTCGACCCGCCGCAGTCGATCGCGACGCTGGCCATTCGCGAGTTGGGAGCCACGCCCACGGCGAGCCATCTGGCCGCGCTGCTCGCGCCGCTGCGAAGCGGCGCCGACGTGGGTCTGCTGTCGGACGCCGGCTGCCCTGGCGTGGCGGACCCCGGCGCGGCGCTGGTCGCCGCCGCGCATGCGGCCGGCCATCGCGTGGTTCCGCTCGTGGGACCCTCGGCCATCCTGCTCGCGCTGATGGCGTCGGGCATGAACGGCCAGAACTTCGCGTTTCACGGCTACCTGCCGGTCAAGGCCGACGAGCGCGTCGCGGCGTTGCAGCGGCTGGAGGGCGAATCGCGCGCGCGCCGCGAGACGCAGCTCTTCATCGAGACACCCTATCGCAACGAGGCGATGCTCGACGCCATCGCCACAGCGCTGCAGCCGGCCACGGAGGTGTGCATCGCCGCCGACCTGACGCTGCCGTCGGAGACGATAGAACGGGCCAGCGCGCGCGACTGGAAGCGGCGCGACCGCGCGCGATTTGCGAAGCGTCCGGCGCTGTTCGTCCTGCAGGCTTGACGCGGGCGGTCAGGGACTGGCTTCGTCCGGCCAGTCCTTGATGTAGGACTTGAGCATCCGGTTCTCGAAATTCTGCTCGTCGTACACGGCCTTGGCCACGTCGTGGAACGACACGACGCCCTGCAACGTGAGCCCATCCATCACCGGCACGTAGCGCGCATGGCGCTCGAGCATCGTCCGGCGGAGCTCCATGACGTCGAGCACGGGCGCCGCGGTGAGGGGATCGTGCTCGTAGATGTCGGCGACGCGCACGCCGGCGAGCGAGCCCTCGCGCTTAGCCATCGCCGCCAGGACTTCGCGGAAGGTGAGCATGCCGACGAGCCTGCCGCCTTCCATGACGACCAGCGATCCGATGTCGTTGTCGGCCATGACCTTGACGGCGTCCATGACCGCGCCGTCGGGCGTCGTCGTGTACAGCGTATTGCCCTTGATCCGCAGTATTTCGCTGACGAGCATGGCGGTCTCCTTGCCTGACTACCGCGCCGCCTTTGCCGCAACGGGTTGGCGGCCGGCTACTGCGAGGTTACTCCCGCCGCCGCGCAACGCGCAATAGCGGCGCCGCAATGCTTATTGGCGCCACGGCCGGGGCCGTGAGTCAGTTGTTGTAGATGTGATCCGGCAGCCACATCGCGATCTGCGGGAAGACATAGACCAGGAACATCGTCACAAACACCATGAACAGGAAGGGCAGCGCGCCCGCGAAGATCTGGTTGAGCGTGACATGCTTCGGCGCGACACCCTTCAGGTAGTAGCAGGCCATCGCCATCGGCGGCGTCAGGAACGACGTCTGGATGTTGAGCGCCACCAGCACGCCGAAAAAGACAGGGTCGATGTTGAAGTGGTGCAGCAACGGCAGGAAGATCGGCACGAAGATGATGATGATCTCGGTCCATTCGAGCGGCCAGCCCAGCAGGAAGATGATGAACTGGGTGAGCAGCATGAACGTGACCGGCGTCATGTTGAGGCTGAGGATGAAGTTCTCGACGACGGACTGCCCGCCCAGGTAGGAGAACACCGACGAGAACGACCACGAGCCGACGAAGAGCCAGCACACCATCGCCGCGGTTCGCGCGGTCAGGAACACGGCCTCCTTCAATCGCTGCAGTGTGAACTGGCCGTAGCCGATCGCGAGCAGGATCGAGCCAAACGCCCCGAATGCCGCGGCTTCGTTGGGGGTAGCCAATCCGAACAGGATCGCGCCCAGAACCGACAGGATCAGGAAAGCCAGCGGGAAAAAGGAAGTCATCAGCAACATCACCATCTGGCGCATCGGGATGTCGGTTTCCTCCTTTGGCAGCTTCGGCGCTAGCTTGGGATTGAGCATCGCGCGAACGATCACGTACAACATGTACAGGCTGGCCAACAGGAAGCCGGGCAGGAAGGCCCCGGCGTAGAGGCGCACCACGGAAACACTGGCCATTGCGCCATACAGGATCAGCATGATGCTCGGCGGAATCAGGATGCCGAGGCAGCCGCCGGCGGCCACGACGCCCGCGGACAGCTTGATGTCGTATCCGGCCTTCAACATCGCCGGAAACGCAAGCAGCCCCATCAACGTGACGACGGCGCCGACGATTCCCGTGGCGGTCGCGAATAGCGCACAGGTAGCGAGCGTGGCGACGGCAAGCGACGCCGGAACGTGCTTCGCCGACACCTGCAGGCTGCGGAACAGCCGGTCGAGGATGTTCGAGCGCTCGACCATGTAACCCATGAACAGGAACAGCGGAACGGCGATCAGCACATCGTTGGACATCACACCGAACGCGCGCTGGACGAGCAACTGGAAGATGTTGTCGCCCATCGCGTAGTAGCCGAAGAACACGGCCAGCGCGATCAGCGTAAAGGCGATAGGAAAGCCCAGAAAGATTGTGACGATGAACATGCACATCATCAGGACGCCGACTTGGGGATCGGTCATTTCGATTCTCCGTGATGTTCGACGTCGCTCAATATCTGGGCGACAGTCTTGCCCTCCTTGGCCTCCTCGAGGATGAGCTTTTCCAGCTCTTCCACGTCGCGCCTGCGCTGCGGTTCCTTGCCGGTCCGCAGCGCGATGACGCAGCGGATCGTCTCGACGGTCCCCTGCAGCAGCATGAAGACCGCCGCCAACGGAATGATCCCCTTGAACGGCCAGATCGGCGGTCCCGTCGGGCTCGACGCGCTGTGCTCGTCGATTCGCCAGGAGAGGTCGAAGAAGACGTATCCGGAATACAGGAGCGCGAGCATTGCCGGGAAGAAGAACAGGATCAGGCAGGCCAACTCGATGGAGAACTGAACCTTGAAGGGCAGCATGCGCGAGATGAAGTCTCCGCGAACATGCCCGTCCTGCGACAGCGTGTAGGCCCCGGCCATCATGAACAGCGTGCCGTAGAGGATGTACTCCGTGTCGTAGGCCCAGCCGGTGGGCGCGCTGAACACATAGCGCATGACGACGTCGTAGCAAGTGGCCAGCGTGAGCAAGATGATGCACCACGAGAAGGTCTTGCCGACCCAGGTGCTGAGGTCATCGATGAACAGCAGGTACCGTTGCATACCTTCCCCTTCAGCGTTCCGGCGTCCAGTTCACGCACGGGCGCGCGCGGACGTGGTTGAAGTCCCCTACCTCAGACGACTCGACTGGCGCAAAAAAACCTTCGGCCGGCAGGGCAAGCGCAGGACGTCAGCGATTACCTTGCCGGTACCGAAGGCTGGATACGCTTGCGACGTCAGGCCTTGTCGATGTTGAAGAAGTGTTTCGACGCAATGCCTCGCGGCGACTCGAACTGCGCGCGATAGGCAACAACAGTCTTCGCCCATGCCTTCTGTGAGTCGATCACCCGCCCGAAGAACTTGTTCTCCTGGGAGAGCCTCGCCAGAATCTTGTCCCACGCCGCGAGCTGGGCGTCGAGGACAGACTTGGGCGTTTCGTAGACCTTGACGCCCATCTTCTCGATCTTGACCAGGTCTTCGGGATAGCGCTTTTGCCATTTCCACGACATGTCGGCGGACGCGGCTTCGGCCGAGTATTTGAGGATCGCCTGCAACTCCTTGGGCAGCGCGTTGTACTTGTTCTTGTTGAAGATGATCTCGAAGCATTCCATGTCCTGGTGGAAGCTCTGCACCATGTAGACCTTCGAGACGTCGGGGAACCCCAGCGCCAGATCGGACGACGGATTGTTGAACTCGGCCGCATCGAGAACGCCCCGGTCCATCGAGGGAACGATATCGGGGCCGCCGATGATCGTGACGGCCGCGCCCATCTCGTTCATGAGGTCGGCGGCGAGCCCGACCGTCCGGTACTTGAGCTTCTGGAACTGCGCGGCGTCGGTGATCGGTTTCTTGAACCATCCCAGCGGCTGCGTGGGCATCGGGCCCGTGAGCCAGCCGACGACGTTGACCTTGAGAATATCGTTCAGCAGCTCGTTGTACATCTTTTCGCCGTCGCCGTAATAGAACCAGCCAAGCAGGTCGTTGGCTTGCCAGCCGAACGATGGCGCAGTGCCGAACAGCGAAAATGCCTTGTTCTTGCCGTACCAGTACGCGCACACGCCATGGCCGCCGTCGAGCACACCGGTGCTGACGGCGTCCTGCATTCCGAACGCGCCCACCACCGCGCCGGCCGGCAGTACTTCGAGCTTCAGCTTGCCGCTGGCCATTTCGTTGACGCGCCGCGCATAGTCCTGCGCGTACTCGTGGAAAATGTCCTTCGCTGGCCACGTGCTCTGGAAGCGCCAGGTGATCGGCGCCTGGGACTTTGCGATCATCGGAAAGCCGAGCGCCGCCGTGCCAGCCGTCACGCCGGTGGCGGCCTTGAGGAACTTGCGGCGGGATCTGGGCTTGCGGGTTTCCGGCAACGCCGGGATCGATCGATTTGCGTTTCATGCTTCCTCCTAGAAGTCGGCGTCGTTACGCCGTGCCGGGGATGGCGGTTGTAATGGACCCCGAGTTTGCTCGTGGCGAACTGTCGCACCTTGCGGTCGCGATAGCCCCACCGTGCGCGCAGTCTATACCCGCCTGCTTGGAATCGTCCATGACCTAGATCATCCGAGCGCGCCTGCCCGATAACGGTCCTGGCGAACAGGTTTCGGAGACCAAATCTTCCGGATCAGGCACCGAGCGGACGCCGCTCGCGCAGCGCCTGCGCCAGCGTTCCGGCGTCGACGTATTCGAGTTCGCCGCCCACCGGCACGCCGCGCGCAAGGCGGCTCACTTCAAGACCGCGTGGCACCGAGCAGTTCCCCGATGTAGTGCGCGGTGGCCTCGCCTTCGTTGGTGAAGTTGGTGGCGAGGATCACCTCGCGGACGACGCCGTCGGCCGCGCGCTTGAGGAGCCGGTCGAGGCGGATCTCCTTGGGCCCGATGCCGTCGAGCGGCGACAGCCGGCCCATCAGCACGAAGTACAGCCCGCTGTATGCCTGCGTGTGCTCGACCATCAGCAGGTCGGCGGGCGTCTCGACGACGCACAGCTGCGCGGGGTCGCGCTTCGGCGATCGGCACAGCGAGCAGATCTCGTCTTCGGTGAACGTGTTGCAGCGCTCGCAATGGCGGATCGACTGCGCCGCGTGCTGCAACGCGGCGGCCAGCGCGCGCGCGCCGTCGCGGTCGTGCTGCATGAGGTGCAGCGCCATCCGCTGCGCAGCCTTCGGGACCGACGCCGGGCAGGCAGCGCAGCGCCTTGGCCAGTTCGTCCAGGCTCGACAGCGGCTCCTGCGCGGGAACGGGCCGCGGCTCGGCGGTGCGCTCATTCATCGCGGACATTCTCCGCGGCAGACGCACGGGCGCGCAGCGCCGGTCATCAGAACGGCAGCTTGAAGCCCGGCGGCAGCGGCATGCCGGTCGTCAGGCCCGCCATCTTTTCCTGCGTCGTGGTCTCGACGCGGCGCACGGCGTCGTTCATCGCGGCCGCGACCAGGTCCTCCAGCATGTCGCGGTCCTCGGCCAGCAGCGACGGGTCGATCGTCACGCGCTTGACGTCGTGGCGGCAGGTCATCACGACCTTGACCAGCCCGGCACCGGACTGGCCCTCGACCTCGGTCAGCGCGAGTTCGTCCTGCGCGCGCTTCATGTTGTCCTGCATCTGCTGCGCCTGTTTCATGAGGCCCGCGAGCTGGTTTTTCATCATCGCATCCGCTCCGTTATTTGTTGCCGCTCAGTTGTGGATCATTTGCCACCGTCGGGCGAAAGCGGCGTGATCGAGTCGCGTCTTCACCTGACCGTCGAACGTGGCCAGCAGGTCGCGCACGAACGGCTCGTCGCGGAATGCCGCCTCGCCCTTGGCCTTGGCTTCGGCGCGTTCGCGCCGTCTCCGTTGCCGCCAGCGACGACTCGGCGGCGGCGCCGACTTCGAACGCCAGCAGCACCCGGCGGCCGGTCGCCTGCTCCAGCGCCAGCTTCAGCTTGTCCGCGTAGACCTTGTCGGCCAGGTGCTTGTGCGCGACCGGCAGCGCCAGCGTCAGCGCATTGTTGTTGATCGCCTTCAGTTCGGTCTGCGCGGCCAGTTGCGCGGCCATGCCGGTCAGCTTGAGCGACGCGACGAATCCGGGCCACGCGGCCGGGTCCGCCGGCAGCGCGACCACCGGACCGGGTGGCGCGTCGGTCCTGGGTGGTGCCGCGGGCGCCGGCAACGGCATCACGGCCGCAATGTTGGCCGCCTGCCGCACTCGCGCACGGGCGCCGCCTGTCGCGACGCGGGCGCAGCCGCGGCGGCGCGCTCGCCGCGCGGAGGCAGCAGTTGGCGAAGCGCCGTCGCGGGCTCGAAGGCCAGCAGACGCAGCAGCGTCATCGTGAATCCGGTCGCCTCGTCCGGCGCGAGCGCCAGGTCGGCCCGGCCCTGCGCGCAGATCTGGTAGGCGAGCTGCACGATTTCGGCCGAAAACTGCGACGCATAGGCCGTCACGCGCTCCGCATCGTCGAAGTTGGCCGCGGCCGCCGGCACCGCCTGCACGACGGCGATACGATGGAACAGCGATGCCAGTTCCTCGAGCGCCGACGCGGCCGCCAGTCCGCGCTGCGCCAGCGCATCGCTTTCGGCCAGCAGCGCGGGACCGTCGCCGGCAGCGAGCGCATCGGCGATCCGGTAGACGTATTCGCGGTCGACGGCACCCAGCATCGTGCGGACGACGGCTTCCTTGACGTCGCCGCCGCCGTACGCGATGGCCTGGTCGAGCAGCGACAGGCCGTCGCGCAGCGAGCCGCTCGCGGCGCGCGCGATGAGCGCCACGCCGCCCGCCTCGAAGGCAATGCCCTCCGCGGTCGAGGATGTGCGCGATGCGCTCGCCGATCAATTGCGGCGGACAAAGGCTTCAGGTTGAACTGCAGGCAGCGCGAGAGCACCGTCACCGGAATCTTCTGCGGGTCGGTCGTCGCAAGCACGAACTTGACGTGCTCCGGCGGCTCCTCCAGCGTCTTCAGCATCGAATTGAAGGCCGCCTTCGACAGCATGTGCACTTCGTCGATCAGGTAGACCTTGTAGCGCCCGACGGTCGGCGCATAGCGCGCGTTGTCGAGGATCTCGCGCATGTTGTCGATGCCGGTGTTCGACGCGGCGTCGAGTTCCAGCAGGTCGACGAAGCGGCCGGCGTCGATGTCGACGCATGCCGCGCACACGCCGCAGGGCGTCGCGGTGACGCCGTTGGTGATGCAGTTGAGGCTCTTGGCGAGAATGCGCGCGATGGTCGTCTTGCCGACGCCGCGCGTGCCGGTCAAAAGGTAGGCGTGGTGCAGCTGGCCGCGCGACAGCGCGTTCGACAGCGCCGTGACCACGTGTTCCTGCCCGGACAATTCCGCGAACGTCTTCGGCCGCCACTTGCGGGCGAGAACCTGGTAACTCATGCGCAAATTATCGCCGGGTTTTGGAAGACGCTGGAGCGCGGTAACCTGGGGCGGAGCGCGGGCTTATGGGCCGCGTCAGATCGGCGTTCAGGCGAGGCGCGACCGAAGACCGCGGACGCGCCGTGTACATGAACGTACATAAGCGGCCGCGGTCGACGGAGCAACGAAGCATCACGCCGATATGGCGGAAAAGCAAGAGGTGGCGAGCCGTGATCCCGGCACTAGCAGGGGTTCGCTGTGGCTGCTTCCTTCCGGACCTGACCAGATTCACGACACTGCAATGCGGGGCGACCCGCCGTTGATCGGGTGCGCGTTGCGCAGAACCCACATTATAGCCGCGATTGCCGCCGCAGGTCGGCGCCGGAAAAGCGCCGGGCAAATCTGATGGCTATAATCGTCGGCGAGTCCTCCCACGCGGCATCTTCGTATCGCACATCCGTTGCCCGCACCGACGCCCGTCCGCAGGAAGCCGCGTTCCTTGTCCGCGCTGTTGGCGATTCCGGCGCTTGCGGCGGCGTGTCTCACCGGCTGCCAGCGCGAATCGCTGCCGCCGCCATCCCAGGACGAGAAGCTCGTGGTCGCCGTCCGCTCCGGCCCCGACGTCGTGGTATCCGGGTCCCGATGGCCAGCCGGCGGGCTTCGATCACGACCTCATCGTCCGCTTCGCCGAGGAGCACAAGCTCAAGCTCGAAGTCGTCGAGGTCGGCAGCGCAGCCGCGCTGCTCGCCAAGGTGGCCGCCGGCGAAGTCCACATCGGCATGGGGGGCCTGTATCGCCCGCCGGCCGGCGTGCCGTGGAACGCCCGAGCTGAGCGACGGACCCCGCGTGCTCTGGACCGTCGGCTTCTATGCGGTCGAGCCAGTCCTCATCTACACGACCGACGACTTCGGCCCGCGCAACTGGAAGGACCTGGCGGGGGCGGAACGTCGGCTACGTCGAAGGCACGGGCATCGAGTCGTCGCTGGCGAAGATCCGCAAGCGAGCACCCTGAGGTCCAATGGAAGCCGATGGCGCTGCCTTCGGCGGATGCGCTGATCGCGCAGGTGTCGGACGGCAATCTCGACTACGCGATCGTACCGTCCATCGACGCCGCCGCGTCGCGCAACATCTTCCTCGACTACGACGTCGGCTTCACGCGTCGGCACCAAGCGCGACCTCGCGTGGGCGGTCGCGCCGCTGCAGCAGGAGTTGCGGGACGAACTCGATGCGTTCTTCGCCGAGGTGACGCGGGACGAACTACATCCGGCGCCTGGCCGAGCGCTACTTTTCCAACACGCGACAGGTCGAGCGCATCGACGCCGGCGTGTTCCAGGAGCGGATCAAGAGCGCTCCTGCCCGAGTACCGGAGCACGTTCCAGCGCGCGCAGGTCGCCACCGGCGTGGAATGGCGGCTGCTCGCGGCCATCGCCTACCAGGAGTCGCAGTGGGACCCCTTCGCGACCAGCGAGACGGGCGTGCGCGGCCTCATGCAGATCACCGAGGACACGGCGAAGCACCTGGGCGTGGGCGACCGCCTCAATCCGACGGCCGCCGTGCTGGGCGCCGCGCAGTACGTGCGGACCTGAAGGGCAAGATGCCCGCGCGCATCGCCGAGCCCGACCGCACGTGGCTCGCGCTGGCGGCCTTCAACATCGGCTTCGCGCACCTCGAGGACGCGCGGATCCTCGCGCAGAAGCAGAAGCTCAACCCGGACCTGTGGAGCGACGTGAAGAAGGTGCTGCCGCTGCTCGCGCTGCCCGAATACTACGCGGACGCCAAGTTCGGCTATGCGCGCGGCGGCATGCCGGTCGCGTTCGTCGACCGCGTGCGCTCGTACTACGACATCCTGGTGCGGCAGGAAGCCCGCGTACCAGCCGCCGCTGCGCGCGTTTCCGTTCGCGATGTCGCAATGACGCGATCGCTTGACTTGAACGTCAACGTTGCGGTCGATCGATTGGCCGAGTGCCGCCGCATCCCCTAAGATGCGCCCATGACGCCAAGTCCATCGCACGTCGTCGCGTGCTGCCTGCTCGCGCTGGCCACGGGTGCGTCGCCGCAGGCGCCGGCCACGTGTTCGTCGAGGACCTGACGTGGACCGGAGTTGCAAGCGCGAGATCGCATCGGGCAAGACGACGATCATCGTTCCCGATCGGCGGCACCGAGCAGAACGGCCCGCACATGGCGCTGGGCAAGCACAATGCGCGCGTGCGGGCGCTGGCCGAGAAGATCGCGCGCGAACTGGGCAACGCGCTGGTCGCGCCGGTCATCAGCCTACGTGCCCGAAGGCAGCGTCGATCCGCCCTGACCGCGCACATGCGCTTTCCGGGAACCATCACGATCCCGGACAAGACGTTCGAGCAGGTGCTGGAATCCGCCGCGCGCAGCTTCAAGCTGCACGGCTTTCGCGACGTCGTGTTCCTCGGCGACCACGGCGGCTACCAGAAGGACGAGCAGGCCGTCGCCGACCGGCTGAATCGCGAGTGGGCGGCAACACCCGTCCGCGCCCACGCCATCGTCGAGTACTACCGCGCGACGACCACCGCCTACGTCGACGCCCTCAAGGGCGCGGGGCTATCCGCCGACGAGATCGGCACGCACGCGGGCCTCGCCGATACCTCGCTGACGCTGGCGCTCGCGCCGGGCATGGTCCGCGCCGATGTCCTTGCGCAAGCGCGGCGAAGCCCGCCGGCCGCCGACGGCGTTTACGGTGATCCGCGCCGCGCCAATGCGCGAGGCGGGACAATTGGGTGTCGACGCTATCGTCACAGCGACCGTCGCCGCGATCCGCAAAGCCACCGCCCGCCGCTGATGTCGAACTGAACCCGTCCGTGTCAGCAGCACTCCAAATCGTCTATCTCTCTTCAGGATAGTTCGTGAAGCAAAATCGTGTTCGTCGCAAGCTCGCGACTCTGGTCGCCGTTACGTTCTTCATCGCCGGGTTGCCGCGACGCCATGCTCGCGCAGACCGCGGTTCCCGTCGCGCCCAAGATTGCGACCGTCCCCGGCATGCCGCCCGTGCGCGGACCCCGCCAACCTGTACAGCGAGACGACGGCGAACAAGGTGAGCCCGGCGCTTGCCGGCGACCTGCACGCGCGTCTATGTGCCGAACCTCCAGTCCAACGACGTCTGGGTCATCGATCCCGCGACGTTCACGGTCGTCGACAAGTTCAAGGTGGGGCTCAATCCGCAGCACGTGGTCCCGTCGTACGATCTGCGCACGCTGTGGGTCGCGAACAACGCGGAGAACACGAAGCGCGGCAGCCTGACGCCGATCAATCCCGCGACGGGCAAGCCCGGCAAGCCGATCGCCGTCGACGACCCGTACAACATGTATTTCACGCCGGACGGCAAGTCGGCGATCGTCGTCGCCGAGGCGATGAAGCGTCTGGATTTCCGCGATCCGAAGACGATGCGACTCCAGTATTCGATCGCCGTGCCGCAATGCGCCGGCATCAATCACGCCGACTTCGCGATCGACGGCCGGTACGCGATCTTCACGTGCGAATTCAGCGGCACCGTCGCCAAGATCGACCTGGTCGAGCGCAAGGTCGTCGGCTACACGCAGGTGATCCAGCCCGGCCGTCCGACCAAGATCGTCAAGGGCCCGGATGGCAAGGACGAGGTCATCTGCACGGTGTGGAAAGGCATGCCGCAGGACATCCGCGCCTCTCCCGACGGCAAGCTCTATTTCGTCGCCGACATGATGGCCGACGGCGTGCACGTGGTCGACGGCGAGACGTTCAAGCAGGTCGGCTTCATCGAGACCGGCAAGGGCACGCACGGCCTCTACCCCAGCCGCGACGGGAAGATGCTCTACGTGGCCAACCGCGGTTCGAACAAGATCCACGGCACGCCGCAAGGGCCCGGGCAGCGTATCGGTGATCGACTTCGCGACGCGCAAGGTCGTCGCCAACTGGCCGATCCCGGGCGGCGGCAGCCCGGACATGGGCAACGTCAGCGCCGACGGCAAGTGGCTGTGGCTGTCGGGCCGCTACGACAACGTGGTCTACGCGTTCGACACGGCAAGCGGCGACGTGAAGATCATCCCGGTGGGACGTGAGCCGCACGGACTCACCGTGTGGCCGCAGCCGGGCCGCTATTCGCTCGGCCACACCGGCAATCTTCGCTGATTCGGCAAGCAGCGGGGGGCAGGCACTCTACGCCTACGCGGCTGCAGGTGCACGCCAACCGCGCGTGCCACGTGCGAGCGGAGCGTGCACTGCCCCGCGCTGCGGTCGCGCCGCGTCACGCTGCATCGCAGTGGCGGGGCTACGCACAGCGCGCGTAGGTCGCGCCGGCCGTCGCGGGTGGCGCGGCAAGCGAAGTCTTGTGTTGACGAGCGCCGTCGCGCCGGGAACCCGCAGGCCGACGGTTGCGACCTCCGCGCGTCTGGCGTAGCCCCGACCACTGCGATGATCCAGCGAAGTCCGCAGTTGCCACGCCTCTAGGGCCGGCGACGGCGATGAACGAGCGGAGCTTCAGGGCAGGCGGAAGATGTGCGCCTTGCCGCCCATGTAGGGGCGCAGCGCCTCGGGCACTTCGATCGAGCCGTCGCCGCGCTGGTAGTTCTCGAGCACGGCGACGAGCGTGCGGCCGACGGCCAGGCCCGAGCCGTTCAGCGTGTGCACGAATTCCGTCTTGCCCTGCGCGTTGCGAAAGCGCGCCTGCATCCGTCGCGCCTGGAACGCCTCGCAGTTCGAGCACGACGAGATCTCGCGATAGCGTCCGTTGCGACGGCAGCCAGACTTCGAGGTCGTAGGTCTTCGTCGCGGCGAATCCTATGTCCGCCGTGCATAACGCCATCACGCGATACGGCAACCCCAACCGCTGCAGGATCACCTCGGCGTGGCCGGTCAGCTCCTCGAGCGCTTCGTAGGAACGGTCAGGCTGGACGATCTGCACCATCTCGACCTTGTCGAACTGGTGCTGGCGGATCATGCCGCGCGTGTCCTTGCCGTAGCTGCCGGCCTCGGAGCGAAAGCACGGCGTGTGCGCGGTCAGCTTGATCGGCAGCGCGGCCAGCGGCAGGATTTCCTCGCGCACCGTATTGGTCAGCGTGATCTCGGACGTGGAGATGAGGTACTGCGTCTCGCCGTCGCCGCCGCCTTTCCGGACCGCGAACATGTCGGCCTCGAACTTGGGCAGCTGCGTCGTGCCCACCAGCGTCTCGGCGTTGACGATGTACGGCGTGTAGCACTCGGTGTAGCCGTGCTCGCGCGTGTGCGTGTCGAGCATGAACTGCGCAAGCGCGCGATGCAGCCGCGCCAGGTCGCCGCGCAGGAAGGAAAAGCGCGCGCCGGACATCTTTGCGGCGGTGGCGAAGTCGAGCTGCCCCAGCGCCTCGCCCAGGTCCGTGTGGTCCTTCGCGGGAAAGTTGAATTCCGGAGGGGTTCCCCAGCGCCTGATCTCGACGTTGTCGTCGGCCGATTTGCCGACGGGCGTCGACGAATGCGTCAGGTTGGGAAGATTGAGCAGGAACTCGCGCAATTCGGCCTGCACGCGCTCGAGTCCTTCCTCCTGTCGCTTCAGTTCATCGGCCAGCCCGGCGACTTCAACCATCAGCGCAGTCGAATCGCTGCCCTTGCCCTTGGCGATGCCGATCTGCTTCGACAACGCGTTGCGCTTCGCCTGCAGGTCCTGCGTGCGCGTCTGGATGTCCTTGCGCTGCGCCTCGAGCGTTTCGAAGCGCGCCGTGTCGACGACGACGCCGCGCTTGGCCAGGCCGGCGGCAACGGCCGGGAGTTCGTTACGAAAGAGATTGATGTCGAGCATCGGTCGATTATATCGGAGGCCGCATCACGATCCGACCGGGTCGTCGCCACCTGCCTCCCGGTCGCGCAAACGCAGACGCGCGAGCTTGTCGCGGATCTGCGCTTCGAGGCCGCGATCGGTCGGCGTGTAGAACTGCTGCGGCGTCATGTCGTCGGGCAGGTAATGCTCGCCAGCGGCATACGCGCCCTCCTCGTCGTGCGCATAGCGATAGCCCTTGCCGTAGCCCAGTCCCTTCATCAACTTGGTGGGCGCGTTGCGCAGGCGCAGCGGTACCGGCCGCGAACCGTCCTCGGCAATGAACGCGCGCGCTGCGTTAAAGGCGACGTAGGCCGCGTTGGATTTCGGTGCGGCGGCCAGGTAGAGAACGCATTGCGCCAGCGCCAGTTCGCCTTCGGGCGTCCCGAGCCGCTCGTAGGTTTCGGCGGCGTCGAGCGCGAGCCGCAGTGCGCGCGGGTCCGCGAGTCCGATGTCCTCGCTGGCCATCCGGATGAGGCGGCGCGCGACGTAGAGCGGGTCGGCGCCGCCGTCGAGCATCCGGCACATCCAGTAGAGCGACGCGTCGGGATCCGAGCCGCGCACCGATTTATGCAGCGCGGAAATCTGGTCGTAGAACGCCTCGCCGCCCTTGTCGAAGCGACGCAGGCTGCGCGTGATCGTCGCCTCAAGGAACGCGATGTCGACCGATGCGCGGCCGGCTTCGCTCGCTGCGACCGCCAGTTGCTCGACCAGGTTGATGAGCCGCCGCCCGTCGCCGTCGGCGTACGCGATCAGCGCATCGCGCGCCGGGCCGTCGAACGCGACACCGGGCATCGCCACCGCGACAGCGCGGTCGAGCAGGATGGCGAGATCATCCGCCGACAAGGGCTCCAGCACATAGACGGTGGCGCGCGACAGCAACGCGCTGTTCACCTCGAACGACGGATTCTCGGTGGTCGCGCCGATGAACGTCAGAACGCCTTTCTCGACGAAAGGCAGGAACGCATCCTGTTGCGCCTTGTTGAAGCGGTGCACCTCGTCGACGAACAGGATCGTCGGGCGGCCCGATTGCGCCAGAACCGCCTCGGCGCGCGCCACGGCGTCGCGGATCTCCTTGACGCCGGCGAGCACGGCTGAGATCGCGATGAACTCGGCGTTGAACGCGTCCGCCATCAGCCGCGCCAACGTGGTCTTGCCGACGCCGGGCGGCCCCCACAGGATCATCGAATGCATCTTGCCCGACGCGAACGCGACAGCGATCGGCTTGCCCGGCGCGAGCAGGTGCCGCTGGCCGATGACCTCGGCGATGGTCTTGGGACGCAGTCGTTCGGCGAGCGGCACCACCGCGCTCGCTTTCCTGGTGGAGGCGAAGAGATCGTTCATGAGCAAGGCATTGAAGGACAGGATTATGCGGCGTAGAGTCGCCGATTGCACGCGAGCTTGAGCACCGTGGGATACACTCCGCAGTGGAGACGGCGATGCGCGATCCTCATGCTCGACAACACCTGCGGCGGCGCGAATTCCTGCGTCGGCTGATGGCGCTGACCGGCGCCGCGGCGTCGGCGCAGCGCGTGCACCCGCAGCTCGCCAATCCCGGCACCATCCGCGAGGCGCGCGAGATGCTGGAGGCGGCGTGAGCGTGCGCCCGAATCCGGTAAAAGCCCGGCTCGCGGCTGGCGGCCGCGCATATGGTGCGATGATCTTCGAATTCTTCTCGCCCGGCCTGCCCCAGATCTGCCGCAACGCCGGCGCCGAATTCGTCCTGTTCGACATGGAACATACGGGACTCTCGTTCGAGACGCTGAAAATGCAGTTTGCGTTGTGCCGCGGCCTCGATATCGTGCCGATGGTGCGCGTGCCCCGCGGCGAGTACCACTTCATCGCCCGTGCGCTCGACGTGGGGGCGATGGGCGTCATGGTGCCGATGGTCGGAACGGCGGAGGAAGCCGCGCACATCGTCTCCTGCACGCGATATCCGCCCGCCGGACGCCGCGGCGCGGCGTTCGCCTTCGCGCACGACGACTATCAGGGTGGAGACGTCACCGCGAAGATGGCTGCATTGCACGAACGCACGATGGTGATCCCGCAGATCGAGACCGACGAGGGCCTGCGCAACGTCGAGGCGATCGCCGCCGTGCCCGGCGTCGATGCGCTGTGGCTGGGACACTTCGACCTGACCAATTTCATGGGCATACCCGGCCAGTTCCAGCACCCGGATTATCTTGCGGCCGTGGCGCGCATCGTCGCGGCCTGCGACGCCCACCGCAAGGCGGCGGCATTCATCGCCATGGACGACGACTGGGCCCGCGACTACGTGGCCAAGGGATTCCGCCTCATGGCCTATGGCATCGACCAGCTGATGCTGCAAGGCGCATTGCGGCACGGCCTCGACATCATGCGCGCCGCGGCGAAGTGACAGGGACCGGCATGCCAACACCGTTTCGCGTCGGCATCACCCGCGACGTTCTCGACACGCGCGGCGAGCCTGCATTCGGCCGGCAGGCGCTCAAGATCCTCGACGACGCACCGAATCTCACCTGGGAATACCTGGCGCAGGCCGTAACCGAAGTCGACGCCGACCTTTGCTCCCGCTACGACGCGATCTACGTCAACAGTCCGCGCGTCCCGGCTGCCGCCGTGTCCCGTGCGGACTGTCGGATGCGGGTGGTGGCAAGGCACGGCGTGGGTTACGACTCCGTCGACGTCGCCGCCATGACGAAGGCCGGTGTGCTCGTCACCAACACGCCGACGTCGATGCCGCGCCCGGTCGCGACCATCGCCCTCACGTTCATCCTGGCGCTCGCCGGCCGGCTGATGCTGAAGGACCGCTTGACCCGCACCGGCCGCTGGCGCGAGCGGATGGACCACATGGGCATGGGGCTGACGGGGCGCAAGCTGGGCGTGATCGGCGCCGGAGGCATCGGGCGCGAGCTGCTGCGGATGGCGCGCGCGTTCGACCTCGATCTGCTCGCTGCGGACCCGGTCGCCAACGACATCGAATTGAGCTACATCGGCGCGCGCAAGGTCGACCTTGCCACGCTGCTGCGCGAATCGGACTTCATCGTCGTCTGTTGCCTCCTCAACGACCAGACGCGGCACTTGGTCGGCGCCGCGCAATTCGCGTTGATGAAGCCCACCGCCTACTTCATCAACGTCGCCCGCGGACCGATCGTCGACGAGCCCGCGCTGATCGACGCGCTGCGCGCGAACCGACTGGCCGGCGCCGCGCTGGACGTCTTCGAGCAGGAACCGGTCGACCCGGCCAATCCGCTGCTCGCGATGGACAACGTCATCGTGACGCCGCATTCGCTGTGCTGGACCGACGAATGCTTCCACAACATGGCGACGACAGGATTGCGCAGCATCGCCGACGTGGCGAGTGGACGGCGGCCGGAATTCGTCGTCAATTCCGAGGTCCTCGCGCACCCGCGGGTGCGGGCGTGGCTCGCGCCGCCCCCCGTGTAGCGGCCTCGCGGGTCTGCCAACTCACGCCAGTTTCTTCACCATAACCTGCGTCGTCACGCTCAGGATCCGGTATCTGTCTCGAACGGTGGTCAGGAACGCGTTGATAGCCGCGGCGGGCCTCCTGCTCGGGTCCGGGTGACGATTCCACACATAGTCGTCGAAGACCAGGATCCCGCCAGGGACCAGAAGGGCGAAGGCGCCCAGCGCATCCGCCATGACGTCGTCGGCGTCATGGGAACCATCCACGTAGATGAAATCGAAAGGCGCGCACGCTGCGTGAAGGCGAAAGAAGTCGGCCGACGTCGACTTGACCTTGATGAGCCGCGCGCCGTACCGGGCGACATTGGCATCGAACAACTCCTCGATGCGCGTGAGTCGCGGGTCGCCGATGTGCTCGCGGCTGCCCTCCCAGGTGTCGACCGCCGTCACGCTCGCCATCGGCAAGTGACGCAGCAGAAACACCGTCGAGCGTCCTTCCCACGAGCCAATCTCGAGCACGCGTACCGGGCGATCCTGCAGGCGTTGCGAGCGAAAGATCCGCATCCATTCGTCGACATGACCGTCGAACCACCGCGTCGTGTACACGCCCTCGCGGTCAAGATCGCGTTGGAGTTCGCCTTTCTCGCCCCCGGCGAAAACGCTCCGCGCGAGCTTTACCGCCAGCGTGGCAACGTAGGCGGATGTCACGTCGAGCGGGGGCCTGGTCCGCAGCAGGTTGACGAAGAGTTCGACTTGGCCGCGGAGCGACCGCATCGATGGGGAACCCGCCTGGACGGAAGAATTAGGTAACATTGCGCCCTGCCCGGTGGCCACGCCGGCATAGTATCGACTTCGCTCTCCGCCGTGTCCCTCGCTGCCCGGGAATGCCGGCCCCGTATGACTCGAATGCAACCCACAGCCGCCTTGAGGATCGTCGTCGCCTGCCACACGCGCCGCGGAGGTACGTGGGTCGTCGGCAGCCATCATCTCGCGCGCGAATGGTCGCGCGCCGGACACCTCGTCCTTTTCCTGTCGGCGCCGGTCGCGCCTTGGCACGCACTGCGCGCGCGGGGTTTCTCGCCGGGCGACCGATCGCCGCGCCACACGGCAGGTCCCCGCGAGGTCGAGCCGCGATTGTGGGAGTGGGCGCCGACCGCGCTCATGCATTGGGTCTTGGGTGCCCGTCTTGGATCGCGGCTGGGGCGATGGCTGCCGAGCTTTGCCGTGGGGATACCGGGTACGCTGCGGCAGACCGGCTTCGCCGCGCCCGACCTGCTCGTCATCGACCATCCGCTGTTCTGCAATCTCGACCGGGTTGTGGCTGCGAAGCGCTTTGCCTACCGCGCCACCGATCTCTATCGCGAAATGCACGGCCGGCGAATGGTCGACGACCTGGAGCGCCGACTGATCGCCCGCGCCGACAGCGTGATCGCGACGTCGCAGCCGGTGGCGAAGCGGCTGCACGAGCTGGGTGCGGCGCATCCGGTCGTGATCGAGAACGGCGCCGAAGTCGCGCATTTCAGCCGCCCCGCCGCGCGTCCGCCTGAGTACGGCGCGGCGAGCACGATCCGGGCAGTCTACGCGGGAGCGATCGACTTCCGCTTCGATGCTGCGCTGGTGCTGCACCTCGCCGCATGCACGACCCGATATCGAGTTCGTCATCATCGGCAGCGGCACGCACGTCGCCGCGATGGCGTCGTCGGCCGCCGCGCAACCTCCGGCTGCTTGGTGCACGGCCCTATGCGTCGCTGCCAGGCTACCTGCAGCACGCCACGGTGGCGCTGTTGCCGTTGAACGATCATCCGGCAAACGCCGGGCGCAGCCCGATGAAGCTCTACGAATACGGCGCCGCCCGACTGCCGGTGCTGGCGACACGGACCGAGGAACTTGCCCGGCGGGCTACGCCATTCGTGCGCTTCGTCGACCCCGCGGACCCGGAACGTTCGCTCGATGCGCTGCTGGCGGAACGTCCGCTGCCCGATCCCGCGGAGGTTGCCGCGCACGACTGGTCGCGGATTGCGGCGCGGGTGCTCGAGGCCGCGCTCACGGACGCCGGCGATTGTGATACGGTTGCGGGCGCGGTCCCGATGCGGGCAACATGATGCGAGGATCAAATGTCAAAAGATAGACCGACGATTGGAATCGACGGGCGCGCGCTGCCGGTCCTGCCCCCGGAACGCGACGCGCGCGTCTGGGCCCGGTTGGTGCGCGTCATGTTCTACACGCCGGGCTTCCTGGCGCTCCTGCTGATCAAGGCCGGGGAACCGGCCAGCTTCGGCATCACGGTGGAACTGCTGATGCTCTCCAGCGCGGCGGCCATCGTCGCCGGCCTATACATCGGCACGCAGTCGACGGGCGCCGGCGCCGACAATGCCTCCAGGATCGGCACGTGGAGCGGCGCATTGGTCCTGGAGCTCCTGGCCACCGTGCCGTTCCTGTGCGCGGTGCCGCCGCTGTTTCATCAGCTGGCGGACAGCCGGCTGCTTCACGCCATCGCGCCAACCACCGTCAACATTCAACTCGGAGCCTCGGAGTTGCTGCCCGCGATGGCCATCCTTCCGTTCATGCTCTACCAGCTCGCGGGATTCGGCACGCTGCACTACCTCGTGCCGAAGTCCGTGAACTGGATCATCAACCTGGCCATCCTCGGCTTGATCATCGCGAGCTACGTCGCCAATCGCGAGGCCGCCTATCCCGAAGAGCGAGTCCTCGTGGGGCTGCTCGTCGTGACGATGGCGATGACCGTGCTCTACGGCATTCTCAAGCTGAAACGGATGCAGGTCGCGTACGATTCGAACGTTCCGCCCAAGCCTCCGAAATAGCTACTTCGTGTCGCCGATGACGTCGGCGCCCGCGGGCGGAGAGAAGCGGAAGGCGTCCGGCGCGAACTTCGGATTGCGCTCGACATTGGTGAAGCGCACAACACTCTTCTGGCCGAACGCATCGACGACTTCCAGGGCCGCAAGGCCACGGGCGTCGAAGCCGATCCGGATTTCGGCGAATGCTGCATCCTTCGCGAGCGGGGTTGCGCCGAGCCAGTCGAGCCCGCCGGCTTCGGGAAGGTCCTTCCAGGCGAACGCTTTCTCTACATCCTGGTTGCCGGACAGGAGCGCCGCCGGCGTTCCTCCCAGTGCGTCGCCGACCTTGCGCACGATCACCTGGTTCAAGTCTTCGTCGTAGACCCATACACGATCGCCATCGCCGACCAGCAACTGCTTGTAGGGCTTCTCGACCACCCACCGGAACTTGCCCGGGCGCGACAAGTTCGAACGTGCCGTTCGCGCTTTGCATCGCGCGGCCGTTCTTGTCGACGACCGTCTGCTTGAACTGCGCGCGCGCCGTTTGCGTCTCGCGCACGAACGCGCGCAGGCGGTCGATCGTCGCCGCGTCCGCCTGCGAGAAGTAAGCGAAGAATGACAGCGCGGTGGCCGCCGCAATTCGATGGCTGGCCGCAAACAGGCAAAGTCTCATCAGTGGGGAGCGCCGGGTTCGGTTCCGGGAATATTGGCCATGCAATTGCCGACGGGATCGAGAATGATATACGTATGCGTGAGTCCGCCCCGGTCCCTGCGGCCCCCGCGGTCGTAATACTGGTGAAAATAGATTCGCCACGCGCCGAGCTCGAATTCCGGATCGGCTTCGCATCCGGAGACGAACAGGCTGGGGCCGCAAAAGTCCGCTGGAAGCATCGTGCGCGAGCGTTCGATGGCCTGTGCCTCGGTCAGCACCGGGGCGGTCTTGGGAACGTTGCGCGGACACAATTGCGGACCTTCGCGGTAGACCTCGACGGGGCCGGCATGCGCGAGCGCTGCGCCGACCGCCACCAGCGCAGTCACGGCGATGCGCTTCACGCTAGCCTTCGCCCTTGCCTGCCGGCACCAGCACTTCCCGGTTGCCGTTCGTCTGCATCGGCGACACGAGCCCCGCCTGTTCCATCTGCTCGATCAGGCGCGCCGCGCGGTTGTAGCCGATCCGCAGGTGCCGCTGCACCAGCGAGATCGACGGCCGCCGCGTTTTCAGCACGACCGCGACCGCCTGGTCGTACATCGGATCCGATTCCGCGTTGCCGCTATCGACGGACACGCTGTCGTCGCCGTTCGCGCCGGCCGCGCCGCCTTCGAGCAGGCCTTCGACGTACTGCGGCTCGCCCAATTGCTTCAGGTATTCGACGACACGATGCACTTCGCCGTCCGACACGAACGCCCCGTGCACGCGCAACGGATAGCCGCTGCCCGGCGGCATGTAGAGCATGTCGCCCTGGCCCAGCAGCGCTTCGGCGCCCATCTGGTCGAGGATCGTCCGCGAATCGATCTTGCTCGCGACCTGGAAGGCGATGCGCGACGGGATGTTGGCCTTGATGAGCCCGGTAATCACATCGACCGACGGCCGCTGGGTGGCGAGAATCAGGTGGATGCCCGCTGCGCGCGCCTTTTGCGCGATGCGCGCGATCAGCTCCTCGATCTTCTTGCCGGTCACCATCATGAGGTCGGCCAGCTCGTCGACGACGACGACGATCAGCGGCATTTCTTCCAGCGGCTCGGGCGCCTCCGGCGTCAGCGACAGTGGATTCAGTTCCTTCCTGCCTGCCTTCCTTCCCTCGACGATCTTCGCGTTGTAGCCGGCCAGGTTGCGCACGCCGAGCATCGACATCAGCTTGTAGCGCCGCTCCATTTCGCCGACGCACCAGGCAAGCGCGTTGGGCGCCAGCTTCATGTTGGTGACGACGGGCGCCAGCAGATGCGGGATGCCTTCGTACATCGACAGTTCGAGCATCTTGGGATCGATGAGGATGAGGCGGACTTGCTTCGGCTCGGCCTTGTAGAGCAGCGACAGGATCATCGCGTTGACGGCGACGGACTTGCCGGAGCCGGTGGTGCCGGCGACAAGCAGATGGGGCATGCGCGCCAGGTCGGCGACGACGGGCTTGCCGGCGATGTCCTTGCCGAGCGCCAGCGTGAGCGCGCCCGGCGTGTCGTTATACGTCGTCGACGACAGGATCTCGACCAGCTTCACGACCTGCCGGCGCGGATTGGGCAGTTCGAGGCCCATGCACGACTTGCCGGGAATGGTCTCCACAACCCGAATCGAGACCACCGACAGCGCGCGGGCGATATCTTTGATGAGGTTGACGATCTGCGCGCCCTTGACGCCGACCGCGGGCTCGATTTCGTAGCGCGTGATCACCGGTCCCGGATAGGCGGCGAGGACCTTCGCGCTGACGCCGAAGTCCGCGAGCTTGCGCTCGATGAGGCGTGACGTATATTCGAGCGTTTCGTTGCTGACCGATTCCTGCGTCGACGGCGCATCCTCGAGCAGCGCCAGCGGCGGCAAGGGTGAGTCTGGCATGTCGGTGAAAAGCGGGCGCTGCTTCTCCTTCACGACGCGCTCCGACTTCTGCACGGCAACCGCCGCCGGCACGACGAGCACGGGCGTACGGTCCTCCTCTTCCTCGCGCATGTGCAGGACGATCTGCTCACGCTCGAACGTCGCCTCGTCGCCGATCTTGCGGTCGACCGCCGCCTCGCGCCTGCGGCGAATCCACAGGACAAGGGCCTCGATGCCGCCGCCGATGCGCTCCATCACCTTGAGCCAGGAGATGCCGAAAAGAAGAGACGACCCGACGGCAAACAGCGCCAGCAAGAGGAGCGTCGCGCCGTTGAATCCGATCGCGCGCGACAACCCTTGGCCGATTGCGTCGCCCAACGCGCCGCCCGGCGCCAGCGGCAGCGAGGCCGGCAGCTTCCACATCCGGATCGCCTCGAGCGCGGCGCTCGACGACAGTACGAACGCAAAGCCCAGGACACCCAAGCCCAACGGATGGTCGGTCTCGTCCTCGGGCCGCACGACGCGGCGATAGCCGGCGACGACCAGTACCACGCCGCCTGCCACCCACCACCACGCGGACATTCCGAAGAGATAGAGCAGCAGGTCCGCGAGCCACGCGCCTGCAACGCCGCCACGATTCTGGAGCGGTGCGCCAGTCCCCGAAAACGACCAACCCGGGTCCGTCTTCGTGTACGTGGCGAGGATGAGGCCGAGGTAAAGGAACGCGGCAACCACCAGGAGCCACCATGATTCGCGAACCAGCCGCGCAAATCGCGGCGACAACGCGGATGCCTCGTCCGAGGGCACGGCCGATCGTATGCGTCGACCTGCAATTCGCCGCTCTTTTGATTTAAAAATCATGGGGATATAAACCGATCCTCGACCGATTTCCCAATATGATACGCCGGCCACGAGGCCGGCGCAAAGGGTGCACGGGAACGCCTCCGGACCGCCGCCCGTTTCGCGGGACGTCGGTTCGCGCGCACGAAGGCGATTCTACGCCGGCGGGTCAGCGCCGGAACGCGCCCGCCCGAAGCGGATTCGTAAGGTCAGAAGCGCGAGTCCCGACGCCAGCAGGATCAGAGCGAAATCGGATAGCGCCGGTATCGGATTGGCCGCCACCGCCAGCACGGCCGGGGCAAACGCCAGCGCGTTGCCATTCCATCCGCTGATATTCGATGGACCATTGGCGTATGCGACCCCTGCCGCGCTTGCGGACACCACGATGTTCACCGTGCAGGAAGTGTTGGCGGCGACATTCAGACTGGCGGACAGGCTCGCCGCAAATCCCGTCATGGTGCTGCCGCCGGCGCACCCGCCACCGAACGGGGGGGCCGCGAAGGTCACAAAGGTCACGCCTGTGGGAAACGTGTCGGTGAACGTGGTGTTGATCTGCGCGGCCGTGTTATTCGTGATCGTAATGGTCAGCGTCGACGATCCGCTCGGCGCAATCCTCGACGGGCCGAAGATCTTGCTGGTGAAGGTCCCGTTGACACCTACCCCTGCGTGCGCCAGCGGAACGACGCCCAGCAGCAGTCCCAGCAGAATCCCGACAATGCGCATCGGATGGTTTTTCTTTTTCATTGTGTGCATTCCTCTTCGCTCGTGGCCAACGGGAATTCGACGGACGCGGCGGTAAGAGGATACTTGGCCACTTTCGCCAAGAGCGGGGGCCGCATGAAGCTCGGTGTTCCTGGCGGCACGGGCGTTGCACCCGCGCAACATCAATTCGCAGGCGCCAGCGCGGCGCCGGTTGCGGCGTCGCGGTGCCGATTCGTCCAGCGCCAGGACGAGGAGCACGGCAGCAGCCACTGCGACGACGTTGTATTCGAGGAAATCCGGAAGCCAGTCCCAGTTAGCGAAGCTTTGCGCGTCGTCCGCCGGATGCGCAGTAATCTATCGTGGCCGGCGCCGGTTCCATTACCGACGCCGGCCGGCCGACCGATGTATTGTGTAGCCCGATGGCAGGCCCCATCTACATCACTCTGACCGAGGGAGGCCGCGGTCCCCACGCCGACGCGCCAAAAGCGCCGGTACGATATCCTCGACATCCTTCAAATACAAGACGCGTATCGCCATGCCCACAAAGCACGCCCGCCTTATCATCCTAGGCTCCGGTCCGGCCGGCTACACGGCCGCCGTATATGCTGCGCGCGCCAATCTCTCGCCGGTGCTCATCACCGGGCTCGCGCAAGGCGGCCAGCTGATGACGACGACCGACGTCGACAACTGGCCCGCCGATGCCGATGGCGTCATGGGCCCCGATCTCATGGCACGATTCCAGAAGCATGCCGAGCGCTTCGAGACGGAATTGATCTTCGATCATGTCCACACGGTCAAGCTGGATGAACGACCGTTGCGCATGATCGGCGACGCGGGCGAGTACACGTGCGACGCGCTGGTCATCGCCACCGGCGCGTCGGCGCGCTACCTTGGCCTGCCGTCCGAGGAAATGTTCATGGGCAAGGGCGTCTCCGCGTGCGCGACGTGCGATGGCTTTTTCTACAAGGGCCAGGAAGTCGTCGTCGTGGGCGGCGGCAACACGGCGGTCGAGGAAGCGCTCTACCTGTCCAACATTGCCAACAAGGTCACCGTGGTTCATCGCCGCGACAAGTTCCGCGCCGAGGCGATCCTCATCGACCGGCTGATGGCCAAGACGAAAGACGGCGGCAACGTGCGCGTCCTGTGGAATCACACGCTCGACGATGTCCTGGGCGACAACTCGGGCGTCACCGGCGTGCGCCTGAAGGACGTGAAGAGCGGCGCGACGCAGAATGTCAACGTCCATGGCGTCTTCATTGCCATCGGCCATACGCCGAACACGCAAATCTTCGAAGGTCAGCTGAACATGGCCGGCGGTTATATCAAGGTCAAGGGCGGCAGCGAAGGCAATGCGACGGCGACCTCGGTGCCGGGAGTGTTCGCCGCGGGCGACGTCGCCGACCACGTGTATCGGCAGGCGGTGACATCGGCCGGCACCGGTTGCATGGCGGCGCTCGACGCCGAGGCGTATCTCGAAGGGCATTGACGCGACGACGCGGACGGCGGCTGCGAACGGCATGGCAAAACTCTCCGATTTGAAGTCGCTGCTCGACGCGGCGGGACGCAAGGCCGCGCCTGCGGCCGCCGCTCCGGCTGGCGGTTCGCGAAAGCCCGCACCCGCCGCCACCCGGGCGAAGCCCGAACCGGCGCCCAAGCGCGCGCTGGCCGCAACCAAGCATGCGGACGCCGACATCGACCTTGCGCGCGCATTCGCCGACGTGCAAAAGTTGCCGGCGTCGAATCGCGCCCGCATCGAACACGCGCGTCCCGAACCCGTTGCGCGCCATACATTGGCCGACGAGCGCGATGTGCTGGCCGACGCCAAGTACGGCGAGCGGCCCGCGCCACAGACATGGGACGCCGGCCAGGAATTCGAACACGAGCAGACGTTCGTCCGCCGGGGCCTTCCCACCGATGTGGTCGGCAAGCTGCGCCGTGGCCATTGGTCGGTCCAGGCCGAACACGACCTGCACGGAATGACAACCGTCGAGGCGCACGATTCGCTCGCCGACTTTCTGGTCGAGGCGCGCGGCCGCGGCTTGCGCTGCGTTCGCGTCATCCACGGCAAAGGCCTGACTTCGCCCAACCGCGAGCCCGTGCTGAAGGGCAAGGTGCGCGGTTGGCTCGCGCACTGGGATGACGTTCTCGCCTATGCCGAGGCGCCGCAGCATGCGGGCGGCGGCGGAGCCGTACTGGTGCTGTTGAGGGGCAGGTAGGTTATCTGACCAGGGCGGCGGCCGGATGCTTCGTCGCTCAGGTGCCCGTCGCAAATCCTGACATGATCATGCGGTACTCCTGCTTCGTCGCATCATAGTCCGCGCGAAACTTCGTCGGATGCACGCCTGCGAGCCCCGGAATTTGCGGAATCACGAGATCGAACGATTTTTTCTCCATCAGCATCGCCTTCGCCACCATCGGCTCGACGAAGATCGGTTTGCCGTGCGCGTACCCGATAACCATGGCGGCGCGGAACGGCTCCTTGCTGTCCATGTCAGACGCAGGGACGGCGTGCATTCCCATTTGCGGCACGCACAGCCCGATCAAGGCGGGGACGCCCATCATCTGCGCCATCTCCGGTGGCAACGGGATATCCGGCAATGCGTACGCCGTCGGCAACGCAGCCGGCTTGCTGAGATCGGCACAGTCGATGGCGCCGCGCTCCGCGGACGCGATCGTGTTGAAGTGAAAGTCGAAGTGCGGAGTCATGTACGCACCGGGTGGATGTCCGCCGGCTTCCCAGTACATGGTGAAATGCACGAGGCCGCTTTTCTGGCGAGCCGCTTCCGGAATGTCAAGCACCGCTACCGGAACAGGCGGCCATACCATCGGCACCTGCGCGGGGGAATTCTCGATACTGGCGATGGGAACCACGGCGCCCACTTCCAGCAGGGTGTCGCCCTGGGTCTTGGCCCACGTGCACACGGGCGACTTGTAAACGTCTGCACACGGTCCCTTTACCTGGACGACCGGTGCGTCCTTCGAGCACGCTCCGGCGATGACGGCCAGCAGCGAGCAAGCGATGGTTCGCGATGCAATTGACATGCGTTTCCTCCGTAGAGACCAATATACGCCCCTTTCCGACACCATGACTCTGCCGTCGATCCAGCCCCCGACTACATCACACGGTGGTTGAGCGCCGGCAGCTGCGAGCGAACTTCCGCGATGCGCGCGGGATCCACGTCGCCGACGACGACGCCCGGCCCGTCGTCGCCTTCGCCGCGACGATCACGCCCCAGGGATCGACGAGCATCGAATGCCCCCATGTGCGCCGGCCGTTCGGATGCAGCCCGCCCTGCGCGGCCGCCAGAACATAGCACTGGTTTTCGACGGCGCGCGTGCGCAGCAGCAGCTCCCAGTGCGCGGCGCCGGTCGTCGCGGTGAACGCCGCGGGCACCAGCAGCAATGCGCAGTCGCCGAGCGCGCGATAGAGCTCCGGAAAGCGCACGTCGTAGCAGATCGACAGCCCCACGCGCCGCACGGCGCGTCGAACGACCGGCGATTCGCGCCCGGCACGATCGTGCGCGTCTCGTCGTAGTCCTCCGCGCCCGTGCGTGAAGCGGAACAGGTGCATCTTGTCGTAGCGCGCGACGCGCGCGCCGTCGGGCCCGTAGACCAGGCACGCGCTGCGCACACGTGCCGGGTCGTCGGTCGCCATCGGCACGCTGCCGCCGACGACAAACGCGCCATGCTCACGCGCCATGCGCGGCGAGGAAGTCCTGCTGCGGTCCCGCGCCGTCGCGCTTCCTTCGCCGCCAGCTTGTCGGTCGCGCGCGACGCCGAGGATGCCGAAATACTCCGGCAGCAGGATGAGCCGCGCTCCTTCCGCCGGCCGCCGCCGCCACCAGCGCGCCCGCCTGCGCGAGATTCTCGGCGACGTCGCCGCCCGCGACCGTCTGCACCGCCGCCACCCGCATTCGATTCGCTCATTTCGCGCTCGCCTCGCTTCCCGGTGCGGCGCCGTGGTCAGGCGCCGCGGCGACGCGGCCGCTCACCCGCGTCGACCACCGGGATCGGCCCACGAACCCGTGACGTCCGGTAGTCGTAGCTGAACATCTGGTCGATCGGATTGTTCATGATCTTCTGCGCGAGCAGCGCGCCCGCGCCGACGGCCGCGCCGACGATCGGATTGGCGAGGAACAGCACGGCGGCGCCGGCGGACACGCTCGAGCTCAACGCCGGCTGCACGCGCACGTCGAGCCGCTGCGTCTCCTGCGCGAGATCGATGTCGCCCGTGATCGACACCGCCGCCGCCGGTCCGGCGAGCTTGAGGTTGTCGGTGTGCATCTGGCCATTCTCGATGCGGAAATCGCCGACGATGTCGTCGAACGCGAACCCCTCGCTGAACACATCGCGGAAGTCGAGCGTGATGCGCCGCGGCAGCGCCTGCAGCGACAGCACGCCCAGCAGCTTGCCGATGCCCGGATCGATCTTCGTGAATTGGCCGGCGCCCGGATTGCATCTTGAAGCTGCCCGTCAGCGTCGGATAGTCGAAGTCGTTCGGGCGCGCCGGTCCAGCTCAACTGCCCGGTGATCTTGGTCGGCGCGTTGCGCACGGCGTCGCCGTAGCCGAAATGCGCGAGATAGGCGCCGGCGTCCTCGACGTTCACCGTCGCGTCGATTTGCGTCCGCTGCCGGTTGCCGCTGCACCCGCCACCAGCCGTTCGCATCGATGCGGCCGTCGGCATTCGAAAGCGCGAGCTGCTGGATGCGCCAGTCGGCGCCGACCGGCTTGCGCGACGAGTTCGAGTTTGCCCAGGTCGTGCCACCCTTGTACACGAACGTGTCCGCCACGATGTCGAGCTCCGGCCACGGATTATCCGCGTTCCGCGACGTGTCGAGTTCGGCGCGCAGCGGATGCAATTCGCCCGGACCGGGCGGCACGAATCTCGTCGAGCCGCGGCAGTCACGCGTCCGTTGGGCAGCGCGGCCGACGCGCCGCGCCACGTCGCGTTGCCGTCGATTTCGCGTCCATGCAGCGCCAGCTGCCAGTCGTCGCCGCGCGCTGCGCCGCCACCTTCAAGTCGTGCAGCACGCGTCCGAAGACGTCGAGCTTGCCCACGTCGAGGTCCACGCCATTCATCGCGAGCGCATGGCCCGCCGCGAGCCGTGTCGCCGGAAGGCGCTGCGCGGCTTTTCCTTCGCATACAGCGCCAGCCACTCGTCCAGGTCGAGTTCCGGCAAGCTGCCCGCGCACGACGATGCCCGGGCGGTCGGCACTGCCGCCGCGCGCGAGGCGCCGCACCCAGCAGCACCAGGACGCGATCGGGTCGTGCCGCCCGCGGCCGCTGCACGGTGCTCGATCGACGTCGGACGACGCCGCGGTAGTCGGTGGTGACGAGATCCTCGCCGGCCGGCCAGCGACTTCGCGGCGCTCGATCTTCAGCGGCGCCATTTCCGCCGCCGATCTTGCCGACCGGCGCCGGCAGGTCGACAGCCGCGCCCTTCATCGTAGCTTTCCAGCGTCCAGTCGGCACGCATCGGCGCGAGCTGCGAACTCGAACTGCCAGTCGGTGCTGCCGGACAGCCGCGCCAGCAGCGGCACGTCGAGCTCGCTGCCGCAACAGTGGCGAGGTTCGCGGTGCCCGAGCCCGCAGATGCGCACGTCGCCGTCGACATTCGAGATGGCGATCTTCGCCGTGCCCGCCCAGCGCGTCGAGCGCGAGGTCCTGCGCGCGCACGTCCTGTTCGGTGAACGCAAGCGCGGCCGTTGACCTGCGCCAGGATCGGAACTGCCGGGAAAGCGCAGCTCGTTCCCGTTGAACTGATATTCGCCGGTGACCTTCGTGCCGTCCCTGGCCCGAGCGGCATGCGTCAGCTTGAGCGAGAGCTTGCCGTTGCCGGCCGCCTGCGCGTCTTCGGTCGCGTGGCCGATCCAGCCCGCCACCGGGCTTTGCGCGATGAATCGCAGGAATTCCGACGTCGGACCCGTCGCGTCTCCCGTCACGGTGAGCACGGGAACCGGCAGCAGGCAGGTTCGGCGATCTCGGCCTTGGTCGGACCCAATTGCGCACCGAGCGACGCTGTCCGCGCGCGGCGTCGATCGTCATCCGCGCGCCTTCGATCTGCAGGTCGGCGTTGAGCCCCTCGATCGGCGGCCAGTCGGGCAGGAATTCGAGCGTCGCGTCCTTGACCTTGAGGGTGAGCAGGAACTTGCCCGCTGCGATTGTCGGCGAACGGAAAATCCGGCGAGATCGCCGGCCACGTTGACGCGCACATCGCTGGCCGTTCCCTGCTTCAGGCTCGCGCGCAGCCAGTCGCGCAGACCGGCATCCAGCCGCAGCGGCAGGTAGCGCGTGACTCGCTGCACGTCGATCGCTGCCAGCTGTGCGCGCAAGTCCACGACGCCCGGACCGCTCGCTTTCGCCGTCCACGTCGCGTTCGCGGCGCCCGTCAGCGGCGCGCCGGCGAACCGCAGATTGCCGAGACACGACGCGCCACGGCCCGTCGCGCTTGTCCCATTTGACGGCGCCGTCCGCGACGTGAACACCAGCGGCTCGGTCCAGAGCCTGCGGCACGTCGATCTTCAGGTCGCGGCTGTCGAGCTGGCCGTCGCCATGCGTCTGGTCAAGTCGAAGGTGCCGGAAACGCCGGTCGCACCGGGGATGTCCTCCTGCGCCGCGATGCCGAAGCGCTGCAGCACGCCGCTCGCCGCGTAGCGCTCGGGCACGTCGGCCGTGCCCGACCAGCTGAAGCTTGCCGTTGGCGACGCTGCCGCGCAGCGCCAAGCGCAGCAGGCTCCCGCCGCCAGCCTTCGCGGCAGCGGCAGGTGGGTGGCCAGCATCGTCAGCGGCTCCGACCTCGATGCGGTCGAATGCGAAGCGCCCGCCGGTGATCGCGCCGTCGGCGCCGATTCCGTCAGCGCGAAGATTGAAATTCGTCGGCGGCGAGCGCCGCGCCCGCGTGCGTCGTGAACGTGAGGTTCCTGGCAGTCAGCACACGCGTGTCCGCGTCGCTTTTCCAGTCGAGGTGGCCGCGCGATGTGCGCGAGGTCGAGCTGCGGCAGGTCCGCGCGAGCCGCGTGCGCACGTCGGCCAGTTCGAAGTCCGCCACCATGCCGGTCGCGCGCGCCGCCGGCAAAGTCGAACCAGGCGCGCAATGCGCCCTTGCCGTTGTCGACGGCGATGGGCAGCGGAATCCATTCGCGCCACAACGCGATGTCGGCGTAGTCGAGGCGCACGTAGAAGCGCCCGCGCGCGTCGCGCCAGTCCTTGAGCGAGGCGTCGGTCACGTCGCCGCGAAAATCGAGCGGCGACGCGAGGCTCGGACGGCGGCGTGCCCACCAGTCCGAAGCGATGGTGGCCGAAGCTGTGCTCGAGGCGGAAGTTGACGTGGTCGAGGACCAGCTGCGGCGCGTGGCGCAATTCGTCGGTCCAGGTCACCAGCGCGTCGGTGACGACGATCTGACGGCTGCCGCAGCAGCCATTCGGTGACGCGGGGCGTCGTCGCCTTGCCGTTCGGGATCGATCTCGATGCCGGCCAAATGCAGCCGCCCGCGCTCGTCGCGGCGCACCGACAAGCTGCGGCCGGTCGATGGTCAGCTCCTTCAGGCGCAGGTCCAGGAACGGCAACGACGTCCACGACACGACGAGATCGACGCGTGGCAGGTCGACCAGCGGCTCGGCAGCCGGATGCTCGCGGTCGCGGATCTGCAAGTCCGACGATCGACAGCCGCGGATTCCAGCCGTCCCAGCCGGTCTCGATGGCGTCGATCGCCACGCGGCTGTCCCAGTTCGGCGGACAGCGTGGCGACGATGCGCTCGCGGTAGTCGTCGATCCGCGGAAAGACGACCAGCGGATGACCAGCAGCAGCGACGCAGAAAAGCGAGAATGCGGCGACGGCGGCGGCACCGAGAAGGCGAAGAATACGGGCGGCGCGCGGGCTGACCAAGACGGAACCGGAGTGGAGGTCGCGCCCGACGGGCATAATGGGCGGCCGAGAAGCGAATTGTAGCCGAACGACGCCCACCGGCCGGCGCGTAGGCCCTGCATCCGTTCGATCGGCTACGGCCCTTCGCGCCACGAGCAGCCGCCCTCCATGGACCTCACCTTCGCCCTGGCGTTCAGCCGCTACGCCACCCGCGCGCTGGCCGCCGAGCCCGGGCTCGCGCGAATTCCTGCGCGGACACCTGCGACCGGCCGTTCGCCTGGGACGAGATCCGCGCGATCTCGCTCGCCGTCGCGCCGCGATGATGCCGATGCGCTGGCCGCGGCGCTGCGCGTCCTGCGCCGGCGCGTGTTCCTGCACACGCTCGTGCGCGACCTCGCGGGCAGGGCGCCGCTGACCGAGGTCTGCGGCGCGATGACGCAGCTGGCGGAACTCGCGCTGCGACGCCGCCGTGGCCTGCACGCGCGGACTGCTGGCCGACAGCCATGGCGAGCCCGTCGGCGCGGCCGACGGCTGCGCGCAGCAGCTGATCGCCATCGGCATGGGCAAGCTGGGCGGCGGCGAGCTCAACGTCTCGTCGGACATCGACCTCATCTTCGTCTATCCGGACGAAGGCGAAACCACGGGGCCGCGCAGACTCGCCAACCGCGAGTTCTTCGACCGCCTGGGACAGCGCGTCATCGCCGCGCTGCACGACGTCACGCCGCGACGGCTACGTGTTTCGCGTCGACATGCGGCTGCGGCCCTACGGCGAGAGCGGACCGCTGACCACGACGTTCGCCGGACTCGAGACGTACCTCGTGACGCAGGGCCGCGCCTGGGAGCGCTACGCGTGGCTCAAGGCGCGCGCGCTGACCGGCGACCGCGCACGGCGAACTCGAGGCGCTGGTCGACCCCGTTCGTCTACCGCAAGTACCTCGACTACGACGCCTACGAGGGCCTGCGCGACGTCCATCGCCAGATCCGCGACCAGGGACTGCGGCGCGATTACCTGGCGAACGTCAAGCTGGGCGAAGGCGGCATCCGCGAGATCGAGTTCATCGTGCAGGCGCTGCAGATCGTGCGCGGCGGACGCGAGCCCGCGCTGCGGGTGCGGGGCACGCTGCCGGCGCTGGCGGCGCTGGACGCGCGCGGCCTCCTGCCGCGGTGCGGCCGCCGCCGCATTGCGCGACGCCTACGAGTTCCTGCGCCGCATCGAGCACCGGCTGCAGTATCGCGACGACCAGCAGACGCACCAGCTGCCCGCGCGATGCCGACGAGCGCGCACTGCTGGCCGAGGCGATGGGCTGCGCCTCGCTGGCGCGATTCGACGCCGTGCTCGCGCGCCATCGCGCGCAGGTCGGCGAGCAGTTCGCGCAGGTCTTCGGCGATCGCGAGCGGCCAGCGCCGGCAAGCGGCCGACGCGTTCACGGCGATCTGGGAGGAGCCGGCGCCCACCGCCGCCGTCGCGCGAGCAACTGGCGGCCGCCGGATTCGCCGATCCCGACGCGCTGCTCGCGACGCCTCGCCCGCGTGCGCGCCAGCAGCCGCTACCTGCAGTTGCCCGCGCTGTCGCGGCAGCGCTTCGATGCGCTGGTGCCGCAGCTGCTCGCCGTCGCGGCCGCGCCATCCCGGCACGGCCGGCGCGCAGGTGGTCTTCGCGCGCCTGCTGGCGCTGCTGGAGGCGGTCAGCCGGCGCAGCGCCTATCTGGCGCTGGTCATCGAGCATCCGCCGCTGTTGCCGCGCATCGCGCAACCTGATGGCGCCTCCGGCGTGGGCGGCGGAGTACCTGACGCGGCATCCGCTGCTGCTCGACGAATTGCTCGACGCGCGCGTGCTGCTGGCCGAGCCGGACTGGGACGCGTGGCGCGACGGAACTCGCGCGGCAGATGGCGAGCACGCCGGCGACGCCGAGCGCCAGATGGACACGCTGCGCCATTTCCAGCACGCGCAGACCTTTCGCCTGCTGGCGCAGGACCTCGGCGGGCGCCTCACCGTCGAGCGCCTCGCCGACCACCTGTCCGCGCTCGCCGACGTCGTGCTCGACGGCCACGCTCGACGCTTGCTGGGCGCAGATGGCCGGCGCGCGACGCGCCGCCGCCGCGCTTCGCGATCATCGGCTACGGCAAGCTGGGCGGCAAGGAACTGGGCTACGCGTCGGACCTCGATCTCGTGTTCCTGTACGACATCGACCGCCGACGACCCCGAAGCCGACGCGCGGCCCGGAACGCTATGCGCGCCTCGCGCAGCGGCTCATCACGTGGCTCACGAGCAACACGGCGGCCGGCCAGCTCTACGACACCGATCTGCGCCTGCGCCCCGATGGCGCAGCCGGCCTGTTGGTGTCGAGCCTCGCTGCGTTTCGCAAGTACCAGCGCGAGAACGCGTGGACGTGGGAGCACCAGGCGCTGACGCGCGCGCGCTTCGTCGCCGGCGACGCCGCGCTCGGCGCGGCATTCGAAGCGGAGCGCGAGGCGATCCTGCGCCTGCCGCGCGACCGCGCAAGCTCGCGGCCGACGTCGTCGACATGCGCCGCCAGATGCCCGCCGGGCATCCCAATCCGCACCGCGCTCTTCGACCTGAAGCACGACCCGGGCGGCATGGTCGACATCGAGTTCATCGTGCAGTACCTGGTGCTGGCGCATGCGCACCGCACCCGGCGCTGACGCGCAATGCCGGCAACATCGCGCTGCTTGCGCATGGCGGCCGAACTCGGCCTGCTTCCGCCGGCACTCGCGCGACGACGTCGCCGATGCCTATCGCGACTATCGCCGGCTGCAGCACGAGATCCGCCTGACCGGCGCGCCGCATGCGCGCGTCGAGCCGGCGGCGCACGCAGCGCACGCGCCGCGGTCGTCGCGGCGCTTTGGGACGCACGTGTTCGGCGGCGCGCTGGCGGAGCCGGCCAGGCCGACGGCCGCCGCGGCGGGGCCGGCGCCAGGGGAAATCGGCTAAAATCGCGGTATTGTCACCGCCGCGAGGCACAGGGAGAACCCGCCATGTCGATGGCCGACCGCGATGGATGGATCTGGTACGACGGCAAGATGGTGCCGTGGCGCGATGCCACCACGCACGTGCTGACGCACACGCTGCACTACGGCATGGGCGTGTTCGAGGGCGTGCGCTGCTACAAGACCGCCGACGGTCCCGCGATCTTCCGCCTGCGCGACCACACCGATCGGCTGTTCCGCTCGGCGCACATCTTCGGCATGAAGATCCCGTTCACGAAGGACGAGATCGACGCCGCGCAACTGGCCTGCGTGCGCGACAACAAGCTCGACTCCTGCTACCTGCGCCCGCTCGTGTTCTACGGCTCGCAGGCGATGGGCGTGGCCGCGCAGTCCAACCCGGTGCGCGTCTGCATCGCGGCGTGGCCGTGGGGCAGCTACCTCGGCGCCGAGGGCATGGAAAAGGGCATCCGCGTGAAGACGTCGTCGTTCACGCACCACCATCCGAACATCACGATGTGCAACGCCAAGGCCGTCGGCAACTACACGGTGTCGATCCTCTCCAACCAGGAGGCGCTGCACGACGGCTACGAGGAGGCGATGCTGCTCGATCCGCAGGGATTCATCTGCCAGGGCTCGGGCGAAAACGTGTTCATCGTCCGCGACGGCAAGCTGCACACGCCGGATCTGTCCGGCGGCGCGCTGAACGGCATCACGCGCGACACGATCATGACGTTCGCGAAGCGAACTCGGCATCCCGGTGACCGAGCGCCGCATCACGCGCGACGAGATCTACATCGCCGACGAGGCTTCTTCACCGGCACCGCCGCCGAAGTCACGCCGATCCGCGAACTCGACAACCGGACGATCGGCGCCGGCACGCGCGGCCCGATCACGACCAAGCTGCAGGCGATGTTCTTCGACGCGGTCAACGGCCGCATGCCGTCGAAGAAGGCCTGGCTGACGAAGGTGTGACGATGAGCGAGGCCAACGACATGCGTCCGGTCGTGGTCAAGCCGCCGACCTGCCGGTGTTCTGCCCCAACCCGGCGATGCCGCTGTGGTCGTCGCATCCGCGCGTCTTTCTCGACATCGCCGACACCGGCGAGGCGATGTGCCCCTACTGCGGAACCCGCTACCTGCTCGAAGGAGGGCCGCCCAAGGGCGGCCACTGACGACGTGCGCGGCGGGCACCGCATGCCCGCCCCGCGGGCAAGGCCACTGCCGCGGCGCACTCGCGCCGACGCAATGCTGACATGGCCGGCGAGCGCATCCTGATCGTCGCGCCGTCGTGGGTCGGCGACGCCATCCTGTCGGAGCCGCTGGTCGCGATGCTGCGCGATCCGTACGAGGATCCGATCGTCGACGTCCTGGCGCCGTCGTGGTGCGCGCCGGTGTACGCGCGCATGCGCGGCATCCGCCGGATCGTCGAGACGCCGTTCGGCCACGGCAAGTTCGACCTGGCCAGCCGGCGCAAGCTCGCGCGCGAATTCAAGGCCGAAGGCTATACGCGCGCGTTCGTGCTGCCCAATTCCTGGAAGTCGGCGCTGGTGCCCTATCTCGCGCGCATTCCGAAGCGCATCGGCTATCGCGGCGAAGCGCGCTATCGGCTTGCTGACCGACGCGCGCAAGCTCGACAAGAAGGCCATGCCGCGACTGGTCGACCGCTTCGCCGCGCTCGCCGCATCGCCCGGCGACGCTGGTGCCGCTGTCGCCGGCGCCGGTGCTGGTGCCCGACGCCGACCAATCGCGCGGCGCGCGATGCGCGCGCTCAACCTCAAGACCGACCGGCCGGTCGATCATCCTGTGCCCCGGCGCCGAATTCGGCGCGGCCAAGCGCTGGCCGCCGAACCAGTTCGCCGACCTCGCCGGGCTGTTCCTGCGCGACGGCCTGCAGGTGTGGATCGTCGGCTCGCCCAACGACAAGATCTCCTCCGAAGCGGTGCTGATGGCGATGGGCGACAACGCGGCCGCGTGCGCGACCTGACCGGCCGCACCGACCTCGGCACGACGATCGACATGCTGTCGTCGGCGTCGCTCGTCGTCAGCAACGACTCGGGCCTGATGCACGCCGCCGCCGCGGTCGGCGTGCCGCTGGTCGCGCTGTTCGGATCGTCGTCGCCGGTGTACACGCCGCCGATGTCGCCGGTCGCGCACATCGCCAAGATCGACATCGCCTGCAGCCCCTGCTTCAAGCGCGAATGTCCGCTCGGCCACTTCAAGTGCATGCGCGAACTGAAGCCGGACATGGTCTACAATCTCGCGCGCAGCGCGCTGCCCGCCTACATTCCGCCGAGCCCCGCGGTCGTAGCTGACGAGCCACCGACCATGGCCAAGGCTCGCACGACGCCGATCTACACGTCGCCGCAGGACGCGGCGCTCGCGTTCTACCAGGCGTTCGAGGCGCGCGACCTCGACGCGATGATGGCGGCGTGGGCCGACGACGAGGACATCGTCTGCGTGCATCCCGGCGGCTCGCGCATGGTGGGCTACGACGCCGTGCGCAGCGCGTGGGAGCAGCTCTTCTCCGGCGACGCCAAGCTCTCGTTCCGACTGGACCAGATCGTCGTGCTCGAGACGGTGGGACTCGCGATGCAAAGCGCGATCGAGCACGTGGCCACGGCCGACGGCACCGCGCGCGGCGCCGCGGTGGCCACCAACGTCTTCCTGCGCACGCCGTCGGGCTGGCGGATGGTGTGCCATCACGCGTCGCCGTTGGCCGCCAGTCGCGATCCCTGCGCCGAGCGGCCCGCTGCACTAGCCTGCGGCAAATCTACGCGGTTCCGCCGACCGTCAGGCCGTCGATCTTCAGCGTCGGCTGCCCCACGCCCACCGGCACGCTCTGCCCTTCCTTGCCGCACGTGCCCACGCCGCGCGTCGAGCGCGAGATCGTTGCCGATCATCGACACGCGCGTCAGCGCCTCGGGACCGTTGCCGATCAGCGTCGCGCCCTTGACCGGATACGCGAGCTTGCCGTCCTTGATCATCCACGCCTCGACCGCCGAGAACACGAACTTGCCGCTGGTGATGTCGACCTGCCCGCCGCCGAAATTGGCCGCGTAGAGTCCGTCGCTTGACCGACGCGATGATCTCCGCCGGATCGCGGTCGCCGGCCAGCATCATCGTGTTCGTCATCCGCGGCATCGGCAGGTGCGCGAACGACTCGCGGCGGCCGTTGCCGGTGGGCGCGACGCTCATCAGGCCCGAGTTGAGCCGGTCCTGCATGTAGCCCTGCAGGATGCCGTCCTCGATCAGCACCGTGCGCTGCGTCGGGTTGCCTTCGTCGTCGATGTTGAGCGACCCGCGCCGGCGCGCGAGCGTGCCGTCGTCGACGACGGTGACGCCCTTCGCGGCGACGCGCTTGCCGACGCGCCCGGAGAACGCGCTCGTGCCCTTGCGATTGAAATCGCCTTCGAGGCCGTGGCCGATCGCCTCGTGCAGCAGGATGCCGGGCCAGCCGCTGCCCAGCACGACGGTCATGTTGCCGGCGGGCGCCGCGCGCGCCGACAGATTGAGCAGCGCCTGGTCGACCGCCTCCTGCGCGTAGCGATCGAGCACCTCGTCGGTGAAATACGCGTAGTCGAAGCGGCCACCGCCGCCGGAATAGCCTTGCTCGCGCCGGCCGTTTTCCTCGACGATGACGGTCAGCGACACGCGCACCAGCGGCCGCACGTCGGCGGCGACGAGCCCGTCGCTGCGCGCGATCAGGATGGTTTCGTGCTCGCCGGCAAGCGACGCCATCACCTGCGTGACACGCGCGGTCGCGCGCACGCGCCCGGCGTTCGAGGCGCTCGAGCAGTGCCACCTTGTCGGCTTCCGCCAGGCTGCCGACCGGGTCCGCCAGCGAATACAGCGCGCGCGCCGAACCGCGTCGCGACAACGGCGCGACGGCGGAGTTGCCCTGCCGCGCGATGGCGCGCACGGCGACCGTCGGCCTCGTTCGAGCGCCGCCAGCGAGATGTCGTCCGAATACGCGTACGCCTGCTTGTCGCCGCTCACCGCGCGCACGCCGACGCCGCGATCGATGTTGAACGTGCCGGACTTGACGATGCCCTCCTCCAGGCTCCAGCTTTCGAAGCGCGAATGCTGGAAGTAGAGATCGGCGAACGTCGACGTCGTGCGCGTGGATGTCGGCCAGCACGCGCGACAGCTGCGCCTGGTCGAGGCCGGACGGGCGCCAGCAGCAGGCGTTCCGCGTCGGCCAGCAGAGACCGCGGAAACGGGAGGTACGGAGAGGTCGGTCAAGGTTGCGGCTCTCGGGAGAGAGTGGGCGCGCCTCGAAGAGCGGCCCTGAGCGTAGATTGCTACTCTGGGGGCGAACCGGCGCCGCCATTCAACCCGCCTTCAGGCACGCGCGGTCACGTCGCGCGACGCCTGCCCCAGATAGGTCGCCGCGACCGCGGATTCGACGCCAGGTCGCCGCTCTGGCCCTTCGAGCGCCAGTTCGCCGGTTTCCAGCACGTAGCCGTAGTCGGCGACCTGCAGCGCGGCGCGCGCGTTCTGCTCGACCAGCAGGATCGACACGCCGGTCGCCTTCAGCGCCGACACGATGTTGAAGATCTCGCGCACGACCAGCGGCGCCAGGCCCAGGGACGGCTCGTCCAGCATGAGGAGCGCGGGCTTGCTCATCAACGCGCGACCCAGCGCGAGCATCTGCCGCTCGCCGCCGGACAGCGTGCCGGCCAGCTGCGCGCGCCGCTCCTGCAGACGCGGAAAGCGCGCGTAGACATCGTCGCAGCGTGTCGCTGCGATGTCGCGATCGCCGCGGCGCGCGCGCGCGAAGGCGCCGAGTTCGAGATTGTCGGCCACCGTCATCGACGCGAAGAGGTCGCGCTTCTCCGGGACCAGCACGAGGCCGTTGCCGACGCGCTGCTCGACCGACAGCGACCCGACCGCTTCGCCGCGATAGCGGATGTCGCCCTTCGCGGCGAGCGTGCCCATGATCGCCGCGAGCAGCGTCGTCTTGCCCGCGCCGTTCGGGCCGATGACCGTGACGATGCTGCCCTCGCTCGACCTTGAGCGACACCTTGTGCACGGCCTCCACCTTGCCGTAGGACACGCACAGGTCGCGGACTTCGAGGAGCGCGGCCATGTCAGACCACTCCGCCGAGATAGGCCTCGAGCACCGCCGCGTTCTTCTGGATTTCGCGCAGGGCGGCCTTCGGCGAGTTTCTCGCCGAAGTCCATCACCACCAGACGGTCGGTGAGCCCCATCACGAAGTCCATGTCGTGCTCGACCAGCAGCACGGTCATGCCTTCCGCCTTCAGCGAGCGCAGCAGCTTCGCGAGTTCCTGCTTTTCCAGGTAGCGCAGTCCGGCGGCCGGCTCGTCGAGCAGCAGCAGCATCGGGTCCGCGGCGAGCGCGCGCGCGATCTCGACGATGCGCTGCTTGCCGAGCGGCAGGCTGCCTGCCGCGTCGAACGTGTGGTCGGCCAGGCCGACGCGCGCGATGGCGCGCGCCGCCTCGGCGCGGGTACGCGCCTCTTCGGCGCCGTCGAGCGCCAGCGCCGCGCGCACGATACCCGGTTTCGCCGCGCAGGTAGGCGCCAAGCGCCACGTTGTCGAGCACCGTCATCTGCGGGATCAGCTTGCACGTGCTGGAACGTGCGGCCGATGCCGCGGCGCGCGATTTCGTAGGGCGGCGCGCCGCCGATCGACTCGCCGCGGAAGACGACGTCGCCGGAGGTCAGCGACAGCGCGCCGGAGATGAGGCTGAACGTCGTGCTCTTGCCCGCGCCGTTGGGGCCGATCAGCCCCAGGATTTCGCCCGGCCGGATCGCGAACGACAGGTCGTTGACGGCCACCAGCCCGCCGAACTGCTTGCGCACCTTCTGCACGTCGAGCAACGGGCCGGCGCGCGCCGTGTGGTCGCGCGCCGGCAGCGGCTCGGCCGGCGGCACCGGCGGCGGCGTGCGCCGCGGCAGCAGGCGCGCGATCCACGGCCACAGGCCGTCGCGCGCGAACTGCAGCAGCAGGATCATCAGGATGCCGAACACGATCAGCTCGAAATTGCCCGAGCGGCCGAGCAGCGCACGGCAGCAGGTCCTGCAGCACTTGCTTCAGCAGCGTGATCAGTGTCGCGCCCAGCACGGCGCCCCAGACGCTGCCCGCGCCGCCGACCACGGCCATGAACAGGTACTCGATGCCCTGCGTGATGAAGAACGGCGTCGGATTGACGAAGCGCTGCAGGTGCGCATACAGCCAGCCGGAAATGCAGGCGAGCAGCGCCGCGTAGACGAAGGTCACGATCTTGAGCCGCGCGGCGTCGACGCCGAAGGCCTCGGCCATTTCGAGCCCGCCCTTCAGCGCGCGGATCGCGCGTCCGGGACGCGAATCGAGCAGGTTGTTGGTCGCCCACAGCGACGCGAGCGCGATGCCCCAGATCAGGTAGAAATAGCGGTGCTCGCTTTTCAGTTCGAAGCCGAACATCGACAGCGCGGGAATGCCGCTCATCCCGGTGTGTCCGCCCAGCATCTCGAGGTTGCCGAACACGTAGAAGAGGCTCATGCCCCACGCGATGGTCGCGAGCGGCAGGTAATGCCCCTTCATCCGCAGCGTGATGAAGCCCAGGAAGAGCGCGACCGCCGCCGTGATCACGATGCCGATGACGAGCGTGAACCACGGCGACGTCCCGTATTTGGTCGTCAGGTAGGCCGTCGTGTAGGCGCCGAGGCCCACGAACGCCGCCTGCCCGAACGACGTCTGCCCGGCGACGCCCGTCAGCAGCACGAGACCCAGCGCAACGATGCTGTAGAGGCCGATGTAGTTGCCGAGCGTGACCCAGAATTCCGGGGCGACGAGCGGCACGACGGCAAGCACCGCGACGAACGCGCCAAACGCGACGGCGGACCAGCGCAGCCTCATTCGTCTTCCTCGTGGTGCGTCGTGGTCAGGCTGCGCCACAGCAGCACCGGGATGATCAGCGTGAAGACGATGACTTCCTTGAACGCGCTGGCCCAGAACGACGAGAACGATTCGATGAGGCCGACCAGCAGCGCGCCCGCGGCCGCGATCGGATAGCTGGACAGGCCGCCGATGATCGCGCCGACGAAACCCTTCAGGCCGACCAGGAATCCGGAGTCGTAGTAGATGGTCGTGATCGGACCGATCAGCACGCCCGAGAACGCGCACAGCAGCGCGGCCAGCGTGAAGGTCAGCGCACCGGCGAAGTCCGGCGAGATGCCGACCAGCCGCGCGCCCGCGCGATTGACCGCGGTGGCGCGCAGCGCCTTGCCGTACAGCGTCCGGCCGAAGAAGAGCGCCAGCGCGCCGATCAGGCCCAAGCTCGACGCCACGACCAGCAGGCTCTGCACGCTGATGTTCACGCCGGCCGACCGTGAACGACGCCGACGAGAACGCCGGCGTGCGCGAGCCCTCGGCGCCGAAAAACCACAGGCCCAAGCCCACCATCGTGAAATGCAGCGCGACGGAAACGATCAGCAGCACGAGCACGCTCGCGTCGGCCAGCGGCTGGTAGGCGATGCGATACAGCAGCGGCCCCAGCGCCGTCACCGTCGCGAGCGTCAGCAGCACCTGCACCGGAAACGGCAGTTGCAGCGGCGCCAGCCACCAGACCAGCGCTGCGATGATGACGGGCACGCCGGTCCACAGCAAAGCACGTCGCGGCAGCCGGTGCGCCTGCTTCCGCTTCACGCATTCCCACGTTTCCATCAGCCCGGCGATCGCCGCGACACCGATCAGAAGGGGAACGGTGCCGGGCGCCTTGCCCAGCTGCAGTCCGGCGAGCGTCAGCGTGCCCCACGCGACGAACTCGCCGGAGGGAATCCAGACGACTCGCGTGACGGTGAACACCAGCACCAGCGCCAGCGCGAGCAGCGCGTAGATGGCGCCGTTCGTGATGCCATCCTGCGCCAGCAGCGCGGCGATCGACAGGCTGGCGCGATGCGGCGGCGGGTGCGCTGACCATCAGCGTTGACCAGCACCCACTTGCCGTTGTCGACCTTGCACCATCACGCGGGCACGGTTGTCGAGGCCGTTGTGGTCGTTGGCGTTCATCACGAACACGCCGTGCGTTCCGACGACATTGGAGTTTTCCAGCGCATCGCGCAACGCCACGCGGAACTCCTTCGTGCCCGGCTTCGCCTTCTTCAGCGCCTCCGGGATCGCCTTCGCGAGCAGCAGGTACGCATCCCACATGTGGCCGCCGAACGTCGAGCGCGTGCCGAATTTCTGCTCGTACTTCGTCACGTAGTCCGCCGCCGTCTTCTTCACTTCGTTCGAATCCGGCAGCTGCTCGAATAGACGAGCATGGGACCGGCGGGCAGGATTTCGCCGTTGCCGTCCTTGCCGACGACACGCAGGAAGTCGGGATTGGCCACACCGTGCGTCTGGTAGATCTTGCCCTTGTAGTTCCGCGCGACCAGTTCCTTCGCGGGTGTGGCACCGGGCGTGCCCGCGGCGCCGATGAGGATCGCGTCCGGATTGGCCGAGATGAGCTTCAGCACCTGGCCGGTGACCGAAGGATCGTTGCGGTTGTACTTCTCCTCGGCAACGACCTTGATGCCGGCCGTCTGCGCCGAACGCTTGATCTCGGCCAGCCAGCCGTCGCCGTACGCATCGGCGAAGCCGATGTAGCCCATCGTCTTGACGCCGTTGGCCTTCATGCTGACGGCGACGGCGTCGGCCATCAGCGCGTCGTTCTGCGGCGTCTTGAAGATCCAGCGCGTCTTCGGATCCAGCGGGTTGATGATCGCGGCGGACGCCGCCAGCGAGATCATCGGCGTGCCGGAGTCGGCGGCGACTTCGCGCATCGCCAGCGAGTTGGGCGTGGTCGACGAGCCGACGATGACGTCGACCTTGTCTTCGCTGACCAGCTTGCGCGCATTGGTCACGGCCTTGGTCGTGTCCGAGCCGTCGTCCAGCACGATCCAGTTGATCTTCTCGCCGCCGATCGACGTGGGCAGCAGGTCGATCGTGTTCTTTTGCGGAATGCCGAGCGATGCCGCGGGACCCGTCGTGGAAATGCGTCACGCCGATGTTGATGTCGGCCGCCGCCGGACCGGCAAGACAATCGCCAGCGCCGCGCCAAGCGCGGGCAGGAACGAAACGCGTTTCATGGACTTCCTCCGATTGGATTGCGCTATGGAATCAAGAGCTTCGTATCGGCGGATTCTTTGGTCGTCCGCCGTGGACGATGCTGCCGGGACAAGGGCCAAGCGCCCCGGCGATGGCCAATGATCGTTCAAAATTGCGAAAAAGGGAACTTGCCGGCGCCTGTGCCGAATCAGCCGCTACCCCTGCGAGCGGCTACAGCGGCGCGCACATCACGACGGCATCGGGACCGTAGCCCTCCGCAACATAGCCTTGGGCAACCATCGCGTCGCGCAGTGCCCGTCGGTCGTGTAGCGATGGTTCGAATCCGCGCTGCGGTTCCAGACGCGATAGATCGGCGCCGTTCCCTGCGGGCAGGCGCCGGTGGGAGGTCGGGCAGGAATTCGTACATCACGGCGGGCGACTCGCAGACGAAAGCCGGAAACCTCGCGAGCACGTCGCCGCACTCGGCCGGGCTCGCCGAAAAGAAATGCGAGTCGCCGAACGCCGGGGGAAGGTAGAAGCGGCACACCGGGCTCGTTCCGGCCTGCAGCGACGCATACGCCTTGAACGTCCTGCGGTCCGCGTCCAGCCGTTGAACCTGCCCGAATCCAGCGCGGCGATGTCCGCCGCCAGCGAACTGATGAAATAGTGATCGAGACCGGCGTGGTAGAACTCGATGACGTCGACGGTGGGGCTATCGGTCGCGAACCGGTAGATGTCGCCCGTCGCGTAATTGGCGAAGTAGAGTTCGCCGGCCTCGTCCTCGCCGAACGTTGTGATCGCATAGCCGGTTGCGCCCAGTTCGGCCGGCACCCAAGGTCCGGCGCCGGCGCGTTGGGCGGCCCAGATGCGCCCGGAGCAGAAATCGGCGTACAGGTATTGTCCGACCAACGCGGGCACGGCGGTCCCGCGATACACGAATCCGCCCGTGATCGAACAGCCGAAGCTGTGCGAGTACGTGAGGACAGGCGGCGTCAACGCCGGATCGCTGCACGGATACGGTCCGGGGAGCCCGGTGCATGAATTCCCCTCCATGATCCGCCAGCCGAGATTGGTGCCGGCGCCGGTTCCGGCCGCAAGGCGGTCCACCTCCTCCACCGCGCCCTGGCCGACGTCGCCGATCCAGAAGTCGCCGGTCATGCGGTCGAACGACAATCGCCACGGATTGCGCACGCCGAGCGCAAAGATCTCCTCGCGGCCGCCCACGCCGGTCGCAAACGGATTGCCGGGGGGAATGGCGTACGGACTGCCGCCGTCGACGTCGATGCGCAGGATCTTTCCCAGGAGCGACGTCGTGTCCTGCGCGTTGCCGATCGTGCCGTGCTGATCGTCGGCGCCGCCGCCGTCGCCCATGCCGACGTACAAGAGACCGTCGGGGCCGAACATGATGGCGCCGCCGTTGTGATTGGACTCCGGCTGCGCGATGGTCAGCAGGACGACACCGATGCCGGATCCGCGACGTCGGGGTTGCCTGCGTTCGCCGTGTAGCGGGCGATGACCGTGGCGCCGTCGCTCCGGCGCGTGTAGTCGACGTAGAACTGACGGTTGGTCGCGAACTGCGGATGGAACGCGAGTCCCAGCAGGCCCTGCTCGCCGTTCGCGACGGTCACGCCACTCGGCCCGCCCAGGTCGATGAACGGCGTGGCCATCACGGCGCCGTTCCTGATGATGCGGATTTGCCCGCCTTGCTGGACGACGAAAAGGCGCTGGCTGCCGTCGTGCGCCTGCGTGACCTCGACCGGCAACGAAAAGCCGGAGTAGACCTTGTTCCAGATGGTCGCGGCGACCGCGGGAGAAGCGACGAGCGCGGCCGCGAGGGCGAGAATCGGCAGGACGATGTGCGGGCGGGGGATGGGAGCGGGCATGGAGGCGTCTCCACGGCGACGCTCCCCCCGAAGCCGCGGAATGTGCGAACGCTATTTCTTCAGGGCGTCGCGTATTTCGCGCAGCAGCAGGACGTCCTCGGCGGGTGCGGCCGGCGGCGCAGGCGCGGCGTCAAGACGCGCCTTAGCCGCGGCGAACTGCTTCACCATGATGAAGATCACGAACGCCAGGATGACGAAATTGATCACGATGGTAATGAAATTGCCGTAGGCCAGCAGCGGCACGCCGGCCTTGGTGAGCGCTTCGTACGTCATCGGTCCGCTGTAGCCGGCCGGGGGACTGCCGAGCACGATGAAGTAGTTCTGGAAATCGAGGCCGCCGAACACGCGGCCGATGACCGGCATGATGATGTCCTTGACCAGCGAATCGACGATCTTGCCGAACGCCGCGCCGATGATCACGGCCACGGCCAGGTCGATCACGTTGCCCTTGACGGCGAAATCGCGGAAGTCCTTGAGCATCGACACGGCGCGCCTCCGAAGTGTTCAGATGGCCGCTTCGCCGGATTCGCCCGTGCGGATGCGCACCACCTGTTCGACCGTGGTCACGAATATCTTGCCGTCGCCGATCTTGCCGGTGTGCGCCGCCTTGACGATCGCCTCGACGGCGCGCTCGACCATCGCGTCGGGAAGGACGACCTCGACTTTCACCTTGGGCAGGAAATCGACGACGTATTCCGCGCCGCGATAGAGCTCGGTGTGCCCCTTCTGCCGGCCGAAGCCCTTGACTTCGGTGACCGTGAGGCCGGTGGCGCCCAATTCCGACAGCGCTTCGCGGACTTCGTCGAGCTTGAACGGCTTGACGATCGCTTCGATTTTTTTCATGACTTCTCCGGCGCGTTTGGGCTGCGGCACGCTGTCCGGATAGCTTACACGAACGACATGGTCGCTTCTACCCGCCCGGCGCGGCTGGAAGCGCGTCCCAGTCGTTCCACGCCGACGTGATCGGATAGCGCCAGTCCTTGCCGAAGCCGCGCGCCGTGATGCGGATGCCGACCGCGGACTGCCGGCGCTTGTATTCGCTGACCTTGATGAGGCGCACGACCTTGGCGACGGCATCCGCGGGAAAGCCCGTGGCCACGATGTCGGCAGGACTCATGTCGTGCTCGACGTAGGCTTCGAGGATGCCGTCGAGAATGTCGTAGGGCGGCAGCGAGTCCTGGTCGGTCTGGTCGGGACGCAATTCCGCCGACGGCGCGCGCGTGATGATCCGCTCGGGAATCACCCGTCCCAGGCTGTTGCGGTAGTTCGACAGCCGGTACACGAGTGTCTTGGGAATGTCCTTCAGCACCGCGAAGCCGCCGGCCATGTCGCCGTAGAGCGTCGCGTACCCGACCGCCATCTCCGACTTGTTGCCGGTCGTCAGCACGATCGAGCCGAACTTGTTGGACAGCGCCATCAGCAGCGTGCCGCGAATGCGCGCCTGGATGTTTTCCTCGGCGGCGTCCGGCGGCAGGTCGCGGAACTCTGCGCGAGCGTGTCGAGGAACGCCGAGAACACCGGCTCGATCGGGATCTCGTCGTAGCGGACGCCCAGGATGCCGGCCATTTCGCGCGCGTCGTCGAGGCTGATCGACGCGTTGTACGGCGACGGCAGCATCAGCGCGCGCACCTTGTCGCGGCCCAGCGCATCCACCGCCACCGCCAGCGTCAGCGCCGAATCGACGCCGCCGGACAATCCCAGCAGCACGCCGGGGAAGCGGTTCTTGTGCACGTAGTCGCGCACGCCCATGACCAGCGCATCGTAGACATGCGGCTCGAGCCGCGGATCGAGCGCGCCGCGGACGTGCTTGGGCCGCGCGCCGTCGAAGTCGACGATCGCGACCGTCTCGTGCCACGCCGGCAGCTGCTGCGCCAGCGAGCCGTCGGCGTCGAGGACGAACGACGCGCCGTCGAACACGAGCTCGTCCTGGCCGCCGACGCGATTGACATAGACGACGGGCAATCCCGTTTCGCGAGGCGCGCGCGGCGACCTGCTCGCGCCGCAGCGCCTGCTGCCGCGTGTGATAGGGCGAGCCGTTCGCGACCACCAGCACCTGCGCGCCGGCGACTTGCGCGTGCGCGGCGGGCGGTGGAAACCAGATGTCCTCGCAGATGACGAGGCCGCACGCGCACGCCGTCGACGTCGAACACGCACGGCGCATTGCCGGGCGTGAAATAGCGCTCCTCGTCGAACACCGTGTAGTTCGGCAGGCATTGCTTGCGATACACCTGCGCGACCCGGCCGTCGCGAATGACGGCCATCGCGTTGTGGCGCTGCCCTCGTTTCGCTCGGGAAAGCCGACCAGCAGCACGCCCTCGGTGACCTGCGCCGCCAGCGCCGCGAGTTCGCGCGCGCAGGCGTCGAGGAATGCCGGACGCAGGACCAGGTCCTCCGGCGGATAGCCGCACAGCGACAGTTCGGGCGTGACGACGAGCGACGCACCGGCCGCGCGGCCTTGCGCGGCGGCATCGAGGATGCGGCGGGCATTGGCCGGGAGATCGCCGACCGTCTGGTTGAGTTGCGCGATCGCCAACCTCATCCGCAAATTTTACACCCGCGCGGTCCTGCGTCCGGCCAACGCGCTACCTGTCGAAGTCCTTGAGCATCGCGGCCAATACCCGGAGAATCGAGTGCTCCGCCCATGCGCTCTCCGGTTCCCTTCACGCCACCGCCGCTGCCCGTCGTCGCCTCGCCGCGTCATCCGCGACGACGTTCCGCTGGACGACATCGCCGCCGCGTCCTGGAATGCGCTCGCGGGCTCCCAGCCGTTTCTGTCGCACGCGTTCCTCACCGCGCTGCACGACACCGGTTGCGCGTCGCCGGCGACCGGCTGGTCGCCGCACTACCTGACCGCCTGGCGGGACGACGCGCTGGTCGGCGCGCTGCCGCTCTACGCCAAGGCGCACAGCTACGGCGAATACGTGTTCGACTGGGGCTGGGCCGACGCGTATCGCCGCCATGGCCGTCGCTATTACCCCAAGTGGGTCGTCGCGGTCCCGTTCACGCCGGTGCCCGGTCCGCGCGTGCTGGCGCCGGACGCCGCAACGCGCCGTGCGTTGCTCGAGCATGCGATCGCGGCGCGTCGAGCGACAGCTACTCGTCGCTGCACGTGCTGTTTCCGACGCCGCCGGAAGCCGCCGAAGGCGAGGCGATGGGCATGATCGCGCGCGCGGGACTGCAGTTCCACTGGACCAATCCGGGCTATCGCGACTTCGCGGATTTCCTGGCGACGTTCTCGCACGACAAGCGCAAGAAGGTGAAGCAGGAGCGGCGCAAGGTCGCCGAGGCCGGCGTCACGTTCGAGCGCATTCGCGGACCCGACATCACCGCGGCCGACTGGACTTCTTCTATCGCCGCTACGAGCACACCTATCGCGAGCATCACTCGACGCCCTACCTGACCCTCGAATTCTTCGAGCGCATCGGCGCGGCGCTGCCGGAGAACATCCTGCTCGTCGTCGGCTCGCGCCACGGGCGAAGGATCTGCGCCGCGCTCGGCCTGCACGACGGCGAGGCGCTGTGGGGACGCTATTGGGGAACCACCGAATTCGTGTCCGGCCTGCACTTCGAGGCCTGCTACTACCAGTCGATCGAGTTCTGCATCGAGCAGCGGCTCGCGCGCTTCGAAGGCGGCGCGCAGGGCGTGCACAAGCTGGCGCGCGGCCTGTTGCCGGTGGCGACGCACTCGCTGCACGCCATCGGCGACCGCGACTTCGCGGCCGCCATCGCGGACTACTGCGCGCGCGAGCGCGTCGACGTCGCGCATACCGCCGACGAACTGGAAGCGGCGTCCCCGTTCAAGGCGCCCAAACCCTGAGTGCTAGACTCGTCCGCGCCCTCCGCTCGATCCCACTTGACGCCGGCCACCATGAGTTCCCCGCTTCTCGTCGAACGCAACGGCCCTGTCGCGACGCTGACGCTCAATCGCCCCGATGCGCTCAACACGCTCGACTTCGCGCTGATGGACGCGCTGGTCGCGGCGGCAGCCGATGTCGCGGCCGACGACGCGTTGCGGGTCGTCGTGTTGCGCGGCGCCGGCCGGCACTTCATGGCCGGCGGCGACCTGCGTACGTTCGCCGGCGAACTCGCCAAGCCGCCGGATCAGCGCAACGCCGACTTCCGGCGCATGATCGGCCGGCTGCATTCGACCATCGAGACGTTTCACCGGATGCCGCATCCCGTCATCGGCCAGGTCCATGGCGCGGTCGCCGGCTTCGGACTGTCGCTCATGAATGCATGCGATCTCGTGATCGCGGCGGACGACACCTATTTCGCCTCCGCCTATCGCAACATCGCGCTGACGCCCGACGGCGGCGGCTCGTGGTCGCTGCCGCGCATCGTCGGCATGCGCCGGGCGATGGAAATCCTGCTGCTGGGCGAGCGCTTCGATGCGCAGAAGGCGCTTGCGATCGGCCTCGTGAATCGCGTCGTGCCCGCCGCCGAACTGGAAAGCGCGGTCGCAGCCGTCGTGAATTCGCTCGCCACCGGGCCGGCAATGGCGATTCGCAATGCCAAGCGCCTGCTGCGCGAATCGCTCGGCCGCACGCTGTCGGCGCAACTCGACGCCGAAGCCGTCAGTTTCGGGGCGTGCGCAGGGACGGACGACTTCGTCGAGGGCATCACGGCGTTCCTCGAAAAGCGCCCGGCGCGGTTTCGCGCCTGACACTCGCGAGCAACAGCGTGGCCGACCTCAGGGGCAAGACGCTGTTCGTGACCGGCGGTTCACGCGGCATCGGGCTCGCCATCGCCGTCCGGGCGGCTCGCGACGGCGCCAACGTGGCCATCGCGGCCAAGACGTCCGAGTCCAATCCGAAGCTTCCCGGAACCATCCACTCCGCCGCGGAGGAGATCGAGGCGGCAGGCGGTCACGCGCTGCCGATCGTCTGCGACATTCGCGACGAGGCGAGCGTGCACGCGGCCGTGGACGCGACGGTCCGGCAATTCGGCGGCATCGACATCCTCGTCAACAACGCAAGCGCGATCAGCCTGACCGGCACGCTGGAAACGCCGATGAAGCGCTTCGATCTCATGTTCGCCGTCGACGTCCGCGGCACGTTCCTGTGCTCGCAGGCGTGCCTTCCGCACCTCAAGCGCTCGGCCGCCGCCGGACGCAATCCGCACATCCTCACGCTGTCGCCGCCGCTCAACCTCGACCCCAAGTGGTTCCGCGGCCATGTCGCCTACACGATCGCGAAATACGGGATGAGCATGTGCGTGCTTGGCATGGCCGAGGAGTTTCGCGGCGAAGGCATCGCCGTCAACGCGCTGTGGCCGCGCACAGTGATCGCGACGGCCGCCCTTGCGATGATTCCCGGCGCGCGCGAACAACTCGACCGGACGCGCAAGCCGGCGATCATGGCCGATGCGGCGCATGCGGTCCTGACTCGCGACGCGCGGACGACGACCGGCAACTTCTTCATCGACGACGACGTGCTCCGCGAGGCCGGCGTCACCGACTTCGGAATCTACGCTGTGAAGCCTGGCACGCCGCTTTTGCCCGACCTCTTTCTCTAGGCGATCGGCGGCGTCATCTGGCGGGCGGCGCGAGCGTGGGCTCGAAGCGGCCGTCCATCGCGGTCCAGCCGGCATCGGCGAAAAGGGTCGTCGCCGTCACGTAGCTGCTCGCATCCGACGCCAGGAACACCACGGGCCCCGCCATCTCCTCCGGCTGCGCCCAGCGGCCGAGGGCGCTGTGCCGCGCATAGGCGGCGTTCCACTCGGGATTGCCGGTGATCGGCCGCGTCAGCGGCGTGGCCACGATGCCGGGCGCCAGCGCGTTGACGCGAATGCCGAGTGGCCCCAACTCCACGGCGAGCCCGCGCGTCATCTGTCCGATGCCGGCCTTGGTCGCGGCGTAGATGCTCTGCCCCGGCTCGACATTGACGGCGCGCATCGACGACATGAGGATGATGCTGCCGCGTTTGTGCTTGACCATCACGCGCGCGGCGGCGCGCGCCACGCGGAACGTGCCCTTGAGGTTCAACTCGATGACGCGGTCGAATTCCTCGTCGGAGTAGTCGAGCAACCGCTTGCGCAGGTTGACGGCGGGCGTGGTGAGCAGCACATCCAGCCGGGCGAATTCCCGCTCGACACCGCCGACCAGCGCCTCGACGCTATCCGTGCTGCGCGCGTCGACCGTCGCGTGCGATGCCTTGCCGCCGGCGCTGCGAATGCGCGTCGCCACGCCTTCGGCATCCGCCGCATTGACGTCGGCGCAGACCACGTGCGCGCCGAATGCGGCCAGCGCCTCCGCGCTCGCCTGGCCGATACCGGAGCCGCCGCCGACGACCAGCGCGACGCGTCCGGTGAGGTCGAACAATCTTCCATAGTCGAACGAAGCATCGGGATTCATGGGGCGCCTTTCGTGACGGGCGTGCGCAGGCGTACGACGAGGTCGCCCACCGTGACGGCGCACATGATCGCACCGGCGATCGACATCGGCGCATACCAGAAGCGGCGCGACAACGAGAATATCGGGGAGCTGTCCGACGCCTGCAGCATGAGCTCCCATGCCTGGTAGGTGAATGCAACCAGGAAGACGAGCGACAGGCACAGCAGGACGACGTCGAGCACTTTGCCCGAGGTCCGGCCGCGCAGCAGGTTGGGGACGACGTCGACGCGGAAATGCAATCCCTGGCGCCAGATCTCGGCGATGCCGATGAACAATGTCCACACCAGCAGCAATTCCACGATCTCGTCGGACCAGCCCATGCTGCCCAACGCAACGAAGCGGTTGGCCACGCCGATGGACACGAGGCAGCAGATGGCGCCGAACGTCAACAGTGTGAAGATCCTGAGCACGCGGCCCAGGCGCTTCGCCCAGTTCGTCACCGCACGCTCCCCATCACGTGTATCGGCAGCCACAGCACGAGGCTCGGAATGTACGTGATCATGAACAGCACGACGGTGATGGCGATGATGAACGGCCAGAGTTCACGGATCAGGTCGACGATCCGCACATTGCCGATCGTGGAAATGGCGTAGAGCACCATGCCGACGGGCGGTGTCAGCAGGCCGATCATCAGGTTCAACGTCATCACGACGCCGAAGTGCGTCGGGCTGATGCCGTACTTGTGCAGTACCGGCATGAAGATTGGGATCGTCAGCAGCATGATCGCGATGCCCTCCATGAAGCAGCCCAGCACCAGCAGGATCGCGTTGATGATGAGCAGGATCACCCACGGGCGGTCCGAAATCGCCGTCATCGACTGCACGATGGCCTCCGGCGCGCGCAGGTAGATGAGGAGCCAACCGAAGAGTCCGGCCGCGGCGATGATGAACATGACCCGTACCGTCTGGTCGACGGTGTCCCAGAGCATGTGCACGAACTGCGGCCAACTGATCTCCCGGTACACCGCCGCGCCGATGACCAGCGCGTAGATCGCGGCCGCCACGGCCGCCTCGGTCGGCGTGAAGATTCCGCCCAGGATGCCGCCCATGATGATGCCGGGCGCCAGCAATCCGGCCAGCCCGTGGATGAACGAGTGCATCACGGCTGGCGAACGAAGCGCGCGCCTCGGCCGGATAGCCGCGCCGCCGGGCGAGAATGTAGATGATGACCATGATCGCGACGCCCATCATCACGCCGGGCACCACGCCGCCCAGGAACAGCGCGCCGACCGAGACCTCGGCCATCGCACCGTAGATCACCATCGGAATGGACGGCGGAATCACCGGGCCGATCGTCGACGACGCGGCGGCCACGGCCGCGGCGAAACTGCGGTCGAACCCGGCGTCCTCCATCGCCTTGATCTCGATCTTGCCCAGGCCCATCGCCTCGGCGAGCGCCGCGCCCGACACGCCGGCGAAGATCATCGACGCCAGCACCGCGACATGGGCGAGCCCGCCACGCACGTGGCCGACGACGGCGCGCGCAAACGTGAAGATCCGCGCGGTCATGCCGCCGGTGTTCATCAGGTTGCCGGCGAGGATGAAGAACGGGATCGCCAGCAGCGTGAACGACGTCGACGCCGAATACATCCGCTGCGCCATCGCGCCCAGCATCTGCGTCTCGCCCAAGCCGATGAAGAACCCCAGCGCAGTCAAGCCCATCGCGATGGCGATGGGCAGACCCGCCAGGATCAAGAGCACCAGGACGGCGAAGATCGAGAACACCAGCACGGCGAACGCCTCGCGCGCTGCCGGTCACTTCTTCCGGGCTTCCTCCACGTACTTCTGGAAGGTCTTGACGTTGTCCTCGCCCGCGTAGGCGCCGATCTTGGCGTAAGCGGGGCCCATCGCAGCGCGGAACGGGGCAAGATCGGGACGCGTGACCTGCATGCCGGCGGCCTGCATCTTGGCGATCTGGCCCTCCTCTTCGGCCTGCAGCTGCCGGCGCATCGTCCAGCCGGCGGCCACCGATTCCTCGCGGAGGATCGCCTGCTGCTCCGGCGTGAGCTTCGCCCAGCTCCTGGAGTTGATCACGTGGAAAATCGGCTGATAGAGATGCTTGGTGATCGCCAGATACTTCTGGGTTTCGTAGAACTTGTTGCTGTAAATCGTGGCGATCGGATTTTCCTCGGCGTCCACCACGCCCTGCGACAGCGCGAGATAGAGCTCGGGGAACGCGATCTTCTGCACGTTGCCGCCCAGGGCCGCCATGCACGCCTCGAGCTGGATCTCCGGCGGCACGCGCACCTTGAGGCCCTTGATGTCGTCCGGCGTATTGATCGGTCGCTTGCTGTTGGTGAATTGCCGGAAGCCGTACTCCCAGTTGCCCAGGATCACGAAATTGGACTTTTCGGCAAGAGGCGTCAGCCACTTCATCATCGGCCCGTCCATCGTTCGCCGCGCGTGGTCGAAGTCATCGAAGGCGAACGGCATCGCCAGCGCGGCGAACGCCTTTTCGTACTTGTCGAGCTGACCCGGCGTGGGCAGCGCCATGTCGATGACGCCGAGCTTGGTCTGCTCCAGCACCTCGGGAGGGCTTCCCAGCGTATTGTTGGGGAAGATGCTGACCTTGACCTGTCCCTTCGTGCGCTCCTCCACGCGTGTCGCGAATTGCACCGAGGCCGCGTGCATCGCGTGCGATTCCGGGTTGTAGTGCGCGAGGCGCAGCGTGACCTGCGCGTTCGCCGGTGTCGCCGCAAGCGCGAGCGAGCCGGCGACGACGACCAACATCGACCGCAGAACTGTATGCATGCTTTCCTCCAGGCGTGGCGTGTTCCGTCCCGCTTTGATGCCGCGGGAGCGACACGGATTCGAAAGTCATTCCGGTTGCCCAAGCTTGCGCGAACTAATATATTAGATATACTAGATTCGAACAAGCGATGAATGCCGCCGTGCACGCCAAAAGCCCGACTGCCGCGCCCCCTGTCGCGTCCGGATCACCCGACGGGCCCCGGCGCAACGAGACTGCCTCCGCGGCCGTCTATCGCATCCTGCGCCAGGAAATCCTCTGGCTCCAGCGCAAGCCCGGCGAGCCCATCATCGAAAAGGACATCGCGCTCGCCCAGCACGTGAGCCGCACGCCGGTGCGAGAGGCCCTGCTGCGGCTCGCCGCCGAAGGCTTGGTCGACACCATCCCGAAATCCGGGACGACGGTCGCGCGCATTCCGTTGACGAAGCTTCCCGAGGCTATCGTCGTGCGCAAGGCGCTCGAGCAGGTCACGGCAGGCGCCGCTGCGGCGCGCGCGCGGCGCAGCGACGTCACCGCGCTTCGCGCGATTCTCGAACGCCAGCGCGAGGCCGAGGCCCTGGGCAACCGCGCGGAATTCCACAAGGCCGACGAAGCGTTTCACGCCGCGATCGCCACCATCGGCGGCTATCCGGGGATCTGGTCGTTCGTGCAGAACGTGAAGACGCAGATCGACCGCTACCGGCTGCTGACGCTTCCGCAGCCCGGACGGATGGCGCGCGTCATCAGCGAGCACGCGGCGGTGGTCACCGCGATCGACCGTCACGACGCCGATCGGGCCGCCGCCGCGATGGAGGATCACCTCGACCGAGCTCCGGATCAGCATGGAAGACATCCGGCGGATGAATCCCGACTTCTTCTACGAGGACATCCATGCCGAGGAGCATCTGATGGCCTGACGGCGAACCCGGAGCCCGGCCAGCATGCTGGGTCGCTCGACAAACACATTCGGAAGCGATCGGTCCGATCAATAACTGACAGGATTGCAGGGCAGCGGCACCACCCGCCGCCCGCAGAAGTCGGAAGTCCAACCGAGGAGGAGATGAAATGAATCCAAGGCGTAAGGTATTGCGGGGTGCGATCGCCGCCGCGCTGTTCACCGTTGTCGCGGCGGTGCCGTTCGGCTCGGCGCTCGCGCAACAGAAGACTGGTGATGAAGGCATCCGACGTGCATCCGGCGGGCTATCCGACGGTCGTCGCCGTCGAGGACATGGGCAAGAAGCTCGAAAAGGCGACCAACGGACGGCTTGAGCATCCAGATGTACCCGTCGATGCAGCTCGGCGGCGAGAAGGAGGCCATCGAGCAGGCGCAGGTCGGCGCGATCCAGTTCGCGCGCGTCAGCGTCGGCGCGCTCGGTCCGGTCATCGACGAGCTCAACGTCTTCAACATGCCGTACCTGTTCCGCAGCACGGCGCACATGCAGAAGGTGATCGACGGGCCGATCGGCCAGGAGCTGATGGACAAGGTCACCAACAATCCGAAGGCCGGCCTGGTGGCGCTGGCCTGGATGGACGCCGGTGCGCGCAGCCTCTACGACACGAAGAAGGCCGATCAAGAACCTCGACGACCTCAAGGGCATGAAGTTCCGCGTCATGGGCAACCCGATGTTCGTCGACATGATGAATTCGCTGGGCGGCAACGGCGTGTCGATGGGCTACGACCAGGTGTTCAACGCGCTGCAGACCGGCGTGGTCGACGGCGCGGAGAACAATCCGCCGAGCTTCGTCTTCGACAACCACTATCAGGTCGCCAAGTTCTACACGCTCGACGAGCATCTGATCGTTCCCGAGATGGTCGTGTTCTCGAAGAAGACCTGGGACACGCTGTCGAAGGAAGACCAGGCGCTGCTGGTCAAGTTCGGCAGGGAAGCGCAGCAGGAGGAGCGCGTGCTGTGGGCCAAGTACGAGAAGGAAGCGATGGACAAGGCCAGGGCCGCCGGCATCACGATCACCGAGATCGCCGACAAGAAGCCGTTCCAGGACGCGGTCAAGCCGGTGTGGGACAAGTACGGCCCGAAGTACGCCGACATGATCAAGCGCGTCCAGGCCGTCCAGTAAGTCGGCAGACCTGACGCGGGCGCTCGCGCCCGCCATCAGCGACCGATCGCGGCCGGCCCGCCATCCGGCAGGCCGGCCCGGCATCGGCGGACAAGGGGGAAACGATGTCGCATTCTCTATCGCAAGGCGATGGACGCCTTGTATCTGGCTGTGCGTCGTCATCGCGGGCACCGCGCTGGTGCTGATCTCGGCGGTGATTCCGTGGGCGGTCTATACGCGCTACGTGATCAACCGCGCGGCGTCGTGGCCGGAACCGACGGCCGTGCTGCTGACCATCGTGCTCACGTTCTTCGGCGCGGCCGCCTGCTACCGGCTGCGGCCTGCACATGAACGTGACGCTCGCCGTCGACCTGCTGCCGAAGGCGCTGCGGCGCGTCACCGACGTGCTGGTCGAGCTGCTGATGGGCGTCGATGGCGGTGTTCATGGCCGTCAAGGGCACCGCGCTCTGTCGAGGCCACGTGGTCGAACACGATCGCCGATTTTCCCGTCGCTGTCGGTCGGCGTCACCTACCTGCCGATTCCGATCGGCGGCGTCATCCTGCTGCTGTTCGTCATCGAGCACCTGACCATCGGGCCGCCCGGTGGACACGGTGGGCGACGCCCACTCCACCGCCGCGTTCGACTGAACCGGACGGAGCATCGACTCATGGATATCGCTGGTGCTGCTGGGCTGTCTGTTTGCGCTGTTCGCGATCGGCGTGCCGATCGCCTATTCGCTGGGACTGGCCGCGATCGCGGGTGCGATGTGGATCGGCGTCCCGCTCGAGGCGGTGATGCTCAAGATCTCCGACGGCGTCAGCAAGGTCGCGATGCTGACGATTCCGTTCTTCGTGCTGGCGGGCGCGATCATGGCCGAGGGCGGCATGGCGAAGCGCCTGGTCGCGTTCGCGAACGTGCTGGTCGGCATGGTCCGCGTGCGCGGAGGACTGTCCGCGGTGAACATCGTCGCCACGACGTTCCTGAGCGGCATATCCGGATCGTCGGTCGCGGACGTGTCGGCGATCGGCTCGGTGATGATTCCGCAGATGGAAAAGATCGGCTACCCGCGCGCGTTCGCGACCAACGTCACCATCAGCGCATCGGTGCAGGCGATCCTGGTGCCGCCTTCGCCACAACGCGGTGATCTATTCGCTCGCCACCGGCGGGCTCATCTCGATCACCAGCCTGTTCATGGCCGGCATCGTTCCCGGCCTGCTGCTGGGCGCCGCACTGATCGCGCTGGTGATCTACATCGGGTATCGGGACGGACATCCGCGCGGCGAAGCGGTGCCGTTGCGCGCGGCGCTCAGGATCTCGCTCGACGCGATGTGGGGACTGATCACGATCCTGATCATCATCGGCGGCATCCTGGGCGGCATATTCACCGCGATCGAGGCCGGCGCCGTCGCCACGCTGTGGGCGTTCTTCGTCACGATGTTCATCTACCGCGACTACCGCTGGCGCGATCTGCCGGCGCTCGTCCACCGGACGCTGAAGACCGTGGCCATGGTGATGACGCTGATCGCGTGCGCGTCGGCTTTCGGCTACGTGATGGCGCTGATGCAGCTGCCGGCCAAGATCACCGCGTTCTTCCTGACGCTGTCGCACAACCGCGAAGTGATCCTGATGCTGATCAACATCATGCTGCTGGTGCTGGGCTGCCTCATGGATCTCGCGCCGTTGCTGCTGATCTGCACGCCGATACTGCTGCCGGTGGTGAGCACGTTCGGCGTCGACCCGGTCCACTTCGGGATGATCATGCTGCTGAACCTGGGCATCGGCTTGCTGACGCCTCCGGTCGGCGCCACGTTGTTCGTCGGATGCGCCGTCGGCAAGGTGTCGATGCAGGAAGTGATGCGCGGCATCTGGCCGTTCTATGGCGTCATGTTCGCCGTGCTGATGCTGGTCACCTACATCCCGGCGATCTCGCTCTGGCTGCCGCGCATGCTGGGAATGTAGGCGCGCACCGCGCCCTTGCCGGCGCGGCGGATGCGCGCTACCTCTCGAGGTAGTCCATCCGCTGCGGCGTGAACGTGTCGAGCAGCACGCCCTGCTTCAGGCACCGGCAGCCGTGCATGACGCCCGACTTCTTGTACAGCGTGTCGCCGGCACGAACGACCTTCGTCTCGTCGCCGATCGTGAACTCGAATTCGCCGGAGAGCACGTACGTCAGCTGCTCGTGCGGATGCGAATGCATGGGGCCGACGGCACCTTCCGCGAACGCGACCTCCACCGCCATGAGACCGCCGCCGTGCGCCAGGATCTTGCGCGAAACCCCCGCGCCAAGATCCTCGACTTCAAGGTTCTTCCCGTAGACGAACATCGTCGCCGTTCCTCGATTACTCGTCGTCGTCGCGCGGCACGACCGGATTGCGCGGCGCGATGTTGCCATTCGCCTCTTCGCGCGGCGCGCGATTGCCGTCGGCCTCCGGCGGCGCGACATTGCCGTCCGCCTCGCCGCGCGGGCCGCCGCGGCGCGGTCCATTGCCGCCGCCCTGATTGTTACCTTTCGCGCGAAACTGCCCGTTGCCCTGGCCGCCGCCCGGGCGACCGCGCGGGCCGCTGCGGTTGCCTCGATTGGCGAAGCCGCCTTGCCCCGGCGGGCCGCCGCGCTGGCCATGGCGAGGTCCGCCCGGCACGCCCAACCGATTCGCCGCGAACGGCGAAGCATTGGCGTTGCTCTGCGGCTGCTGGTTGTCGAAATCGGTGCGCTGCCGTGGTGGGCGGGCGCCACCGCCCTGCCCTTGCCCCTGTCCTTGCCCCTGGCCACCAAAACCCTCGGGCCGCGGACCACCCTTGCCGCGCCGCCCGCCGTGCTTGCCGTGAGGACGCGGCCCCGGTTGGTTAGCTGGACGCTGCACCGTTGCCGTCGATGACCGCGGGCGGCGCGTTCGGATCCGGCAGTTGCGCGCCCGGTTGCTGCGCCTGCTGTCCTTGCTGTCCTTGCTGGCCGTGGCGGCGCTGCTGGCCCTGATGGCGCTGCTGGCCATGCGGCCGCGGCTGCCCTGGCTGGCCAGGAGGCTGGCCGGGTTGTCCTTGCCCGTGTTGTCCTTGTGGCCGGCCATTCTGATGTCGGCCGCGATTGCCCTTGCCGCCGCGCACTTGTCCCGGTGGACCGCCCTGGCTTTTCAGTCCGGCGGTATCCATCACGGCGGCGACTTCCGCCGCCTCGAGCTCGAGCGTGTCGCCGCGCTTCATGACCGATGGCATCGCCAACGTTCCGTACCGCGTGCGGATCAATCGCGATACGGTGAGCCCCAGCGCCTCGAAGAGCCGCCGCACTTCGCGGTTGCGGCCTTCCTTCAGCACCACGTGGTACCAGTGGTTGGCGCCTTCGTCTTCGCCGCCACCATCTTCCACCTTCTCGCACTTGGCCGGACCGTCGTCGAGTTCCACGCCCGTCGTGAGCGCATGCGTTTGCTCGTCGCTCAAGCGACCCATGATGCGCACCGCGTATTCGCGCTCGACTTCGTAGCGCGGATGCATGAGCCGGTTGGCGAGCTCGCCGGAATTGGTGAACAGCATCAACCCTTCCGTGTTGTAGTCCAGGCGGCCGACGTTGATCCACTTGCCGTTGCCGATGTTGGGCAGCTTCTCGAACACCGTGGGGCGGCCTTCCGGGTCGTCGCGCGTGACGATTTCGCCGGCCGGCTTGTGATACATGAGGACGCGCGGGCGTGGTTCGGTGAAACGAACCTTCACCAGTTCGCCGTTGATGCGCACCTCGTCGCCCGGGCCGACTTTCTGCCCGACTTCCGCCGGCAGCCGGTTTACCGTGATGCGCCCGGCGATGATCATGTCCTCCATCGCGCGGCGCGAGCCGAATCCGCACGAGGCCAGGACCTTGTGCAGCCGCTGCGGTTCGTTGAAGATTTCGTCAGTGGAACGTTTGTGCTTCGCCGGCGGGAGGCTCTCGGCTATCGCGTGCAGCGCCAGGCTCGGCTGCTGCATCGTCGTTTCCGAGGAGCGGACTCGCGTGTGCGAATGCCGTCTCGGCGGCCTTGGTGGGGGCATCAGGCATCTCCAGGAGGTGGGAGGAATCGAGCTCGGCGAGAGGAGGCAGTTCCGCTAAGGATCTGAGGCCGAGGTCGTCAAGGAAGGCCTTCGTCGTCGCGAAGAGCGCCGGTCGTCCCGGAGTCTCGCGATGGCCGACGGCCTCCACCCATTGCCGGTCCTCGAGCGTCTTGATGACGTTCGTGGACACGGCCACGCCGCGGATGGCTTCGATATCGCCGCGGGTCACGGGTTGCTGGTAGGCGATGATCGCCAGTGTTTCCATCACCGCGCGCGAGTACCGCGGCGGCTTTTCCGGCGACAGCCGGTTGAGATAGGATTGCACGGAGGGCCTGCCCTGGAAGCGCCAGCCGCTCGCGACCTGCACGAGTTCGACCTTGCGGCCGGACCACTCGCCCTTCAGTTGGTCGAGCAGCTTGCGCACGGTGTCGGCCGGCAGCGGCGGGTCGAAGAGCTTCGACAGCTGCGCCACCGGCACGGGTTCGCCCGCGACCAGCAGTGCGGCTTCGAGGATGCCCTTGATTTCCGCGAGCTGGTCGGGCGCGAGCGCGTCGGCGCGCGTCGCCGGGCAGGTTGTGATCGTCGTTCATTCGTCCGCCGCCAGGGAAAAGGCCGGCTCGGCCTTGCAGTTGCACGTAGATGGGTGCGTAGGGTTCGGCCTGCGCGATGTTCACCAGCTGCTCCCGCGCGAGTTCGAGCATCGCCAGGAATGTCACGACGAGGTGCGCGATGTCCGCGTGCTCGGCGAAGAGCGCGGTGAATTCCGCGTAGCGCGACGGCGCGAGCACCTTCAGGATCCGGCTCATCTCGCTGCGCACCGACAGCTGCTCGCGCGTGACGAGGTGATGGCGGTTGACGCGGGCGCGCTGGATGAGCCCCGCCCAGGCGGTCTTGCAGATCCTCGGGCGCGACGTCCGGCAGCCGCACGGCGACGGCGTGGTCGAACCAGATGCGCACCGTCGCGAAATCGCGATCGGCCAGCGGCATCGCGTCGATCTCGCGCGCGGCCTGCTTCATCCGCTCGTATTCGAGCAGCCGGCGCACGAGCTCGGCGCGCGGGTCTTCCGCTTCCTCGCCCGGGATCGCCGGCGGCTTGGGCAGCAGCAGCCGCGACTTGATCTCGATCAGCACCGCCGCCATCAGCAGGTATTCGGCGGCGAGTTCCAGTTGCGTGCGCCGCATCATCTCGACGTAGCCCAGGTACTGCTTCGTCAGCTCGGCCATCGGAATGTCGAGCACGTTGATGTTCTGCTTGCGGATGAGGTAGAGCAGGAGATCGAGCGGGCCCTCGAACGACTCGAGGAAGACTTCCAGCGCATCCGGCGGGATGTAGAGGTCGAACGGCAGGTCGTTGAACGCCTCGCCGTAGACGCGCGCGAGCGGCTTCGCCTCGGCGACGGATGCTCGAGGTCGAGCGCCACGTCAGTCATAGGAGAGTCCCATCGCCTCGCGCACGTCGCGCATCGTTTCCTCGGCCAGCTTGCGCGCGCGCTCGCAGCCGTCGGCGACGATGTTGCGCACCAGCGTGGGGTCGTCGATGTATTTCTGCGCGCGCTCGTGCAGCGGCGCCTGCTCCTTGATGATCGCGTCGATCACCGGCTGCTTGCACTCGAGGCAGCCGATGCCCGCCGTCGTGCAGCCCTTGACCACCCAGTCGCGCGTCGCCTGGTTCGAGTAGATCTGGTGCAGCGGCCAGACCGGACAATTCTCGGGATTGCCCGGGTCGGTGCGGCGCACGCGCGCCGGGTCCGTCTGCATCGTGCGGATCTTCTTCGTGACCTCGGCCGGCTCCTCGCGCATCAGGATCGCGTTGCCGTAGGACTTCGACATCTTCTGGCCGTCGAGCCCCGGCACCTTCGGGTTGTCGGTCAGCAACGCCTGCGGGTTCGGGCAGGATCACGCGGCGCGAGCCTTCGAGATAGCCGAAGAGCCGCTCGCGGTCGCCCAGCGCCAGGTTCTGCGTGTCGTTCAGCAGGTCGCGCGCGGCTTCCAGCGCCGCCTCGTCGCCCTTCTCCTGGAACGCCGTGCGCAGTTCGTCGTAGCGGCGCGCCTTCTTGCTGCCGAGCTTCTTCACCGCCGCCTTCGCCTTGTCCTCGAAGCCGGGCTCGCGGCCGTAGATGTGGTTGAAGCGCCGCGCGATTTCGCGGACGATTTCGACGTGCGACACCTGGTCCTCGCCGACCGGCACCATGTTCGCGCGATAGATCAGGATGTCCGCGGCCTGCATCAGCGGATAGCCCAGGAAGCCGAAAGTCGAGAGATCACGGTCGGACAATTTCTGCTGCTGGTCCTTGTACGTCGGCACGCGCTCGAGCCAGCCGATCGGCGTCATCATGCCGAGCAGCAGCGCGAGCTCGGCGTGCTCCATCACCCGCGACTGGATGAAGATCGTCGAGCGCGTCGGATCGAGGCCCGCCGCCAGCCAGTCGATGAACATCTCCCATACCGATGCGGCGATGTCCTCGGGCGTTTCGTAGTGCGTCGTCAGCGCGTGCCAGTCGGCCGCGAAGAACAGGCACTCGTGCTCCTCCTGCAGGCGCACCCAGTTCTTGAGGGCGCCGTGGTAGTGGCCGATGTGCATGCGGCCCGTGGGACGCATGCCCGACAACACGCGGTCAGCAAACATATGCGGTTTTTCTTTTCTTTAGGCCCGCCAAGCGGCCACGCCAACTCAACTGCCGGTGAGCAAGCCAATCAACGAGAGGGCCGCACCGACGATCGGTGCCAGGATCCGATTCAGCGCGCCGGGAATCATGAGCAGCAGCAAAATGATGAAGAACCCGTAAGGCTCGACGCGCGCCAGCGCGTACGACGCGCGTCCCGGCAGCAGGCCCACCGCGATGCGGCCGCCGTCGAGCGGCGGAATCGGCAACAGGTTCAGTGCCATCAGCACCAGGTTCACGATGATCCCATATTGCGCGATTCGCTGCAGCCCGTCGCTCGCGAACGCGCCGCCCGGCGCCGCGATCCCAAGCAGCAGCACCCAGAGCAGCGCCATGATGAAATTGGCCGCTGGACCTGCCGCGGCGACCCAGATCATGTCGCGCTTCGGATGGCGCAAATTGCCGAAATTGACCGGCACCGGCTTGGCCCAACCGAACAGAAACGGGGCGCCGGTCAGCAAGCAGCACGCCGGGCACCACGATCGTCCCGAGCGAGGTCGATGTGCTTCAGCGGGTTGAGCGTCACGCGGCCCAGCATCCAGGCCGTCTGGTCGCCGAACAGCCGGGCGACGTAGCCGTGGGCGGCTTCGTGCAAGGTAATCGCGAAGACCACCGGCACGGCCACGAGCACGACGGTCTCGAGCGACAAATCCATATTGCGGACTATTTTACCCGAGTCCGCGATCCGCGCGCCGGTCCGCCGTCGCCCTCATGCCGCGGGATCCCAAGGCGCGCCAGATCGCCCACACCCTGACGCACGACCACCGGCGGCTGGACGGCGAGGTCGACGACCGTCGTCGGTGTCGGCCGTGCAGGGCCCGGCGTCGATGACCACATCGATCGCGTGTTCGAGACGATCGCGAATGGTCTCCGGATCGTTCAGCGGCGCGATCTCTCCCGGCAGGATCAGCGTCGACGACAGGATCGGCTCGCCCAATTCGGCCAGCAGCGCGTGCACGACCGGGTGGTCCGGCACGCGCAAGCCGATCGTGTGGCGCTTGGGATGCAGCAATCGCCGCGGCACCTCGCGCGTCCCGGGCAGCAGGAACGTGAACGCGCCCGGGAATGCCCTGCCGGACGATGCGGAACTGCCAGTTGTCGAGCCGCGTGAAGCGGCCCGCGTCCGCCAGGTCGCGGCACACGAGCGTCAGGTGATGCGCGTCGTCGACGCCGCGAATGTCGCGGATGCGCTTGGCCGCGCCGACGTCGCCCAGCTGGCAGCCGAGCGCGTAGCTCGAGTCCGTCGGATAGGCAATGACGCCACCCTCGCGCAGGATGACCGCCGCCTGCCGGATCAGGCGCGGCTGCGGGTGCGTCGGGTGAACGCTGAAAAACTGGGCCATCGGGAATGATCAAGCGTACCCGGGGGGCGCAACAGCGCGTTTGGCTATATAATAATGACTCTATTGGCCCTCCCGGTTATAACGCCGCGATGCACCCATGAACCTGCAGCAGATCAAATACCTCTGCGCCGTCGTCGACCACGGCCTCAACGTTTCCGTCGCCGCCGAAGCGCTGTTCACGTCCCAGCCGGGCATCAGCAAGCAGATCCGGCAGCTCGAGGACGAGCTCGGCCTGTCGATTTTCGTGCGCCAGGGCAAGCGCCTGGCGTCGCTGACGCCAGCCGGCGAAATCGTCGTCGCCACCGCGCGCCGCGCGCTGCGCGAACTCGCCAACCTGAAGCGTGTTGCCGACGAATACCGCGGCGAGGACACCGGAACGCTGTCGATCGCGACGACCCATACGCAGGCGCGCTACGTCCTGCCGCAAGTGCTGCGCGAGTTCGCGACGCGCTATCCGAAGGTCAAGGTCGTCCTGCACCAGGGCAATCCGCTGCAGGTCGCCGAGCAGACGGCCAAGGGCGACGTCGACATCGGCATCGCCACCGAGGCGCTGGCCGACTATCCCGAGCTGGTCACGCTGCCCTGCTACGAGTGGAACCGCGTCGTGCTCGTGCCCAAGCGGCATCCGCTCGCCAAGATCAAGCCGCTGACGCTCGAAGCGCTGGCGAAGTTTCCGATCGTCACGTACGACTTCAGCTTCACCGGACGCTCGGCGATCAACGCGGCGTTCGCGGCGCGGGGACTCGAGCCCAACGTCGTGCTGACCGCACTCGACGCCGACGTCATCAAGACGTACGTCGAACTCGGCATGGGTGTCGGCATCGTCGCGCAGATGGCCTACGACCCGGCGCGCGACACCGCGTTCGAGAAGCTCGACGCTGCGCATCTGTTCGCGCCATCGACGACGCGCCTTGGCTTGCGCCGCGGCGTGTTCCTGCGCGGCTTCGTGTACGCGTTCATCACGATGTTCGCGCCGAAATACGGCCGCGCGGCGATCGACGCCGCGCTGGAGGGCCACGCCGCGAATGAGCGTCCCGCGGGACGCGGCGCCCTCGCCGGCGCCGCACGTGCACCAGCGCTCTGGCGTTTGGCGGCGCTGATCGCCTCGCTGTCGATGCTCGGTCCGTTCTCGATCGACCTCTACCTGCCGGCGTTTCCCGCGATCGCAGCCGAATTTTCGGCATCGGCAATCGCCATGCAGCAGACGCTGTCGGCCTATCTGTTCGCCTACGCGTTCATGATGCTGTGGCACGGCGCGCTGTCCGACGCGCTTGGCCGCCGGCCCATCGTCATCGCCGGTCTCGCCATCTACGCGTTCGCGACGCTCGGCTGCGCCATCGCCGGCAACATCGAGACGCTGTGGCTGTTTCGCGCGGCGCAGGGCGTCTCCGCGGGAACCGGCCTGGTCGTCGGCCGCGCGATCATCCGCGACCGCTTCCACGGCGCCGACGCGCAGCGGCTCATGTCGCAGGTCACGCTGATGTTCAGCATCGCGCCGGCGGTTGCGCCGATCATCGGCGGCGTGCTGCTCAACACGCTGGGCTGGCGCTCGATCTTCTGGGTGCTGCTTCTGTGGGTCTGCTCGTGCTGGCGTGGTCCGTGCGCTACCTGCCCGAAACGTTGCCGCCGCGCATCGCCACGCGCTGCGTCCGCGCGTGCTCTGGCGCAATTACGCAAGCGTGCTGGCCAAACCGAATTCCTGTTGCTGTCGCTGATTCCGACGCTCAATTTCGCGGCGTTCTTCATCTACATCGCCTCTGCGCCGGCGTTCCTGGTCGACCTGCTCGGCGTCTCGACGTGGGGCTTCGCGTGGCTGTTCGTGCCGATGATCGCCGGCATCATCATCGGCGCCACGATCTCCGGGCGCATCGCCGGACGCCATTCGCCGCAGCAGACCATTCGGCTCGGCTATACGTTCATCGCCGTGGGCACCATCGCCAACGTCCTGATCTGCCAGTTCGTGCCGCCCTATGTCGCGTGGAACGTCGCGCCCATCATGATCTACTCCGCGGGGAGCAGCCTCGTGGCGCCGACCGTGATGATGCTGCTCGACATGTTTCCGACGATGCGCGGACTGGCGTCGTCGCTGCAGGGATTCGTGCAGTTCTCGTTCGCCGCCGTCGTCGCCGGCACCGTTGCGCCGCTGCTCGCGCGTTCGCTGACGGCGCTGGCGTGGGGCATGGCAGCGTTCACCGTGGCAAGCTTTGTCTCCTGGCTCATCTACCAGCGGCGCGCGCGCCCAACCTTGAAGGATTGGCGACCATGAGATCGGCCTTGTTGCGCTTTTTTTCCGTTGCGTTCGTCGCGCTGTCGCGGCCGCTTCGCGGCAGAACTTCCGACGACGACACTCACGATCGGCACCCACAAGCTGACGGCGGAAGTCGCCACTACGCCCGCACAGCGCGAGACCGGCCTCATGAACCGATTCAGCCTGAAGCCCGACACGGCATGCTGTTCGTGTTCGAGCGCCGCGAGCCTCTGGCGTTCTGGATGCACAACACCTACGTTCCGCTGTCGATCGCGTTCATCGGGGCCGACGGCCGCATCCTCAACATCGAGGACATGCAGCCGCAAACCGACGACCCTCATTGGTCGAAAGGCGCCGCGCTTTACGCGCTGGAAATGAAGAAGGGCTGGTTCGCGGAGCGCGGGATTGCCGCCGGCGATCGCGTCGAGGGCCTGGCCAAGGTGCCCCGCAAATAGTCGTCGCCCAAGCTGCAGGGAGTTACAGGTCGACGAACCCGTGGCTCCCGACGTGAGTGGCCCCCGGCAGGCTGATGACTCGTCAATCAGCCATTGGTTGAATGTCGCCACCCTGTAAAAACTGCCAGTATCGGCGTGCCCGGTTCGCGATCACACTTCGCGCATCGAAACAGCAAGTGTCCCCGAGTCGCTGGCGCAGCCGCATTCAGTTGTCATAACGGCGCGCCGCGGAACGAAATTGACACGCCACCCGCACCGACCGCCCGTCGTCTGCCTGTGCGCTACAAACTGTTCGCGATTATATTTTTTGCAACTTGGAGTGCTCTTTGGGTCTGGTCATCCACCCCACAAACCAATAAAAAATAACTTGTCGCAGGAGTGCACTCCATGGGCCTTCGCGCACAAAACGAGAGCGTGCCAACCGACGGGTTTGCATTGCCCGTCCATCTGGCGCACCCCATATTGGCCGCCGCACGCACGCCCTACCCGGCCACGGTCATCCGGCCGCTGCTGCGAGCGTTACGGATTCGACGGCCTCAGCTACATCGTCGTGCGCAACTGAAGGGCGCAGCGCCGACCGGCGAGATCGCCTGGTCGACGCACCCGCAGTCGTGGACAGCGCTGTACCGCACGCGGCGGCTACGCGGCCGTCGATCCGCGGCTCGCGCACACACGCGGCACCGCGTGACGCCCTATCTGTGGGACGCGGCCGAATTCGCGCCGGCAGACGGCTACGCGCAGCGCTTCATTCGCGACGCCGCGACACTTCGGCATTCGCAGCGGCGTCGTCATTTCGTCTGCACGACGGCGCGTCCGGACACGTCGCGCTCACGTTCGATTCCGACGAATTCCCCGGTGCGCCGCCGCGCGCCGCCAGGCGGTCTCGGCGCACCTGGGCGACCTCACGCTGATCGCCATGGCGCTGCACGAAGGCGTGCTTTCCTGGCGCGTCGCGAAGTCGGCGCTCGCAAGCGCGCCGACCCGCCGCCTGACGCAGCCGCGAACGCGACTGCCTCAAGTTCGCCGCGCGCGGAATGACCAGCGCCGACATCGGCAACAAGCTGTCGCTGACCGAACGCACGGTCAATTTCCACTTCGGCAGATCTGCGCCGAAAGCTCGGGCGCGCTCAACCGCCCCGAGGCCATCGCCAAGGGCGTCTCGCATGGGACTTCGTGACGCTGCGACTAGTTGTCGGACCCCGCACGCTCGGCGCTCACTCGCGTTCAAGCGTGGCGCTGGCGAGCCACACGCGCAGTTCGCGACAACCGAATTGCACGGTGGCGCCAGCGGCGCGCGCTGGCGTCGAGGTCCTCCGGCGGGATGCGCGCCGTAGGCGACCGCCAGGCCCGCCGCGCCGGCATTCCGCGCAAGGTCGAGATCGTGCGTCGTGTCGCCGATCATCAGCGTCTCGCGCGGACTCGACGGCGAGCCGATCCATGAGGTGCAGCAGCATGTCCGGATGCGGCTTGGGAAAGCCCTCGTCGGCGCAGCGCGTCGCATGGAACACGCCGTGGCCAGTGCCGTTCTTCGCCAGCGCGCGGTCGAGGCCGCGCGCGGGTCTTGCCGGTCGCGACGGCCAGCAGATAGCCGGCCGCGTCGAGTTCGGCCAGCAGCTCGCGCGCGCCGTCGAACAGCGGGATCTCGGCTTCGCGCGCCAGATAGTGCTGCCGATAGTGCGCGCCGAGTTCCGGATAGCCGATCCGGCGGCAGTCCCGGCGCGACGCGCTTCAGCGCATCGGCCAGTCCCAGCCCGATCACGTAGCGCGCGGCCGCGTCGTCGGGAACCGGCTAGCCCGAGGTCGCGGCACGCGTGCTGCAGCGCTTCGGCGATGAGCGTCGTCGAATCGGCCAGCGTGCCGTCCCAGTCGAAGACGATGAGCTCGAAGCGGCGCGACGCGGCGTCACGCATCGGCGTGTCCGTCGGCGACCGCATCGAGCTTGCGCCACGAACGCGCGCGAGGTCCGCGGGCAGCGGCGACTCGAACGCCATCGCGCTCGCCGGTCAGCGGATGCACGAACCCCAGCGTGATGCGAATGCAGGAACATCCGCTTCAGGCCCTGCTTGGCCAGCACCTTGTTCCACGCGAAGTCGCCGTACTTGTCGTCGCCGGCCAGCGGAAATCCGAGATGCGTGAGGTGGACGCGGATCTGGTGCGTGCGCCCGGTCTTCAGTTCCGCCTCGAGCAGCGCCAGCGGCGGATCGTGGTCGAACCACGTGCGGCGGCGGCGGAAGATGGTCTCGCGCCTCCTGCGCCGTCCTCCTCGACGCGCACGCGCCGCTCGCCTTCCTGCGTCGCGAACTTGTGCAGCGACAGCCGCACGCGGCGCTTCTCGTCGCGCCAGCGGCCGCGCACCAGCACCAGGTAGCGCTTGTCGAAGCGCGCCTTCGCGCAACTGGTCGTGCAGCGCCGACCAGCGCCGCGCGCTTCTTGGCGACCAGCAGGACGCCGGACGTCTCGCGGTCGAGCCGGTGCACCAGTTCCAGGAATTTGGCGTCCGGGCGCGCCGCGCGCAACTGCTCGATCAGGCCCTGCGCGATGCCGCTGCCGCCGTGGACCGCCAGGCCGGACGGCTTGTCCAGCGCGATCAGCGCGTCGTCCTCGAACAGGATCGGCAGCGTCGGACCGGCGCGCGCAGGGCTCGCGCCGCCGGCCGAGCCGCGCCGGCGCGGCAGTCCGCACCGGCGGCACGCGCACGACGTCGCCCAGCGCCAGCCGGGCGTCCGGGCCCGACCCGGCCCTTGTTGACGCGGACCTCGCCGCTGCGCAGGATCCGGTAGATGTGGCTCTTCGGGACGCCCTTCAGGACTTTGGCCAGGAAGTTGTCCACGCGCTGGCCGGCCGCGTCCTCGCCGACCGTGAGCCAGCTGACAGCATCCTTGCTTAACTCATTCATTCGCTTATAATTGTCGCCGTACCGCGCGTTTGGCGCTCCGAGTCCTGCCGCGGCCCCCTGATGGGCCTGCCGCAAGGAATTCGCGGCGCATCGCGCGGGCCCGCCGCCCAGTTGCAATCGTAGTGCCAATCCGTGGCGGGAACAAGCCGGCTTCAGTCGCTCACCGGCCGGGGTCTATTCAAAATGAGCCCCGAAGAAGTAGCGATGGTAAAGGAAGAGCGCAGTCTCCGCACCCGGCAGCGGCCGGTTCGAAGCGGCGTATTGCGCGGCGCCCGAAGCGAGAATTTGTGTTTCCGGCCGCCCCTCCGCAGCGCGCAAGCGACACCGGACCGGGCGACCGAAAGCCACCGCTTGTTTGCGACAGAAGACAAAGACGGAACACGACGAGAGACGTCCTGCCCCGTCATCCACGGGGCCTCACAGCAGATGCCGACCGCATCACCCACCTCGCGCACCGCTCTCGCCCGCCGGCAGCCACGCTGCCTGCAGCAGTGTCTTCGCCCGCGACCGCCGTTAGCTAGCGCCCCAGGCGCCGCGCGAAGTTCGCGGCGCTGTTGCTTCGTACCACCCGCTTGCCCGCGGCGAACTGCGCCGAGGAAAGCCCATGAAACGCATGCTGTTCAATGCCACCCAGGCGGAGGAACTCCGGGTGGCGATCGTCGACGGCCAGAAGCTGGTCGACCTCGACATCGAATCCGCCGCCAAGGAACAACGCAAGAGCAACATCTACAAGGCGGTCGTCACCCGCGTCGAGCCGTCGCTCGAGGCCTGCTTCGTCGACTACGGCACCGAGCGCCACGGCTTCCTGCCGTTCAAGGAAATCTCCCGCCAGTACTTCCGCGAGCGCGATGCCGACCCGGGCAAGGCGCGCATCCAGGACCAGATCAAGGAAGGCCAGGAGCTGATCGTCCAGGTCGACAAGGACGAGCGCGGCAACAAGGGCGCGGCGCTGACGACCTACATCTCGCTGGCCGGACGCTACCTGGTCCTGATGCCGAACAATCCGCGCGGCGGCGGCGTGTCGCGCCGTGTCGAGGGCGAAGAGCGCAACGAACTGCGCGACGCGATCAACGGCCTCGACGTGCCGCAGGGCATGAGCGTCATCGCCCGCACCGCGGGCATCGGCCGCAACACCGAAGAACTGCAGTGGGACCTGAACTACCTGATGCAGCTGTGGCACGCCGTCGAGGATGCCGCCAAGATGCAGTCCGGCGCGTACCTCATCTACCAGGAATCGAGCCTGGTGATCCGCGCGATCCGCGACTACTTCCACCCGGACATCGGCGAACTGCTGATCGACACGGAAGCGATCTTCGAGCAGGCGCAGCAGTTCATGGGCCACGTGATGCCGGCCAACGTGAACCGCGTCAAGCTGTACAAGGACGACGTTCCGCTCTTCTCGCGCTTCCAGATCGAGCACCAGATCGAGACCGCGTACGCGCGGCAGGTGCCGCTGCCCGCGGGCGGCGCGATCGTGATCGACCACACCGAAGCGCTGGTCGCCGTCGACGTCAACTCGGCGCGCGCGACCAAGGGCGGCGACATCGAGACGACGGCGTTCAACACGAATCTCGAAGCCGCCGACGAAATCGCGCGCCAGTTGCGGCTGCGCGACTTGGGCGGCCTCATCGTGATCGACTTCATCGACATGGAGAGCACCAAGAACCAGCGTGAAGTCGAGAACCGCCTGCGCGACGCGCTCAAGTACGACCGCGCCCGCGTGCAGCTGGGCAAGATCTCGCGCTTCGGCCTGATGGAACTGTCGCGCCAGCGGCTGCGCCCGGCGCTGGCGGAATCGGCGCACATCGCCTGTCCGCGCTGCCACGGCATCGGCCACATCCGCGGCACCGAGTCGACCGCGCTGCACATCCTCCGCATCATCCAGGAGGAGGCGATGAAGGACAACACGGCGCAGGTCGTCGCGCAGATGCCGGTCGACGTCGCCACGTTCCTGCTGAACGAAAAGCGCACAGGACGTGCTGACGATCGAGACGCGCTTCAAGGTCAACGTGCTGCTCGTGCCGAACCGTCATCTCGAAACGCCCAACTACAGCATCGAGCGGCTGCGTCACGACGACCTGAACCAGGGCGAGCCGCTGCCGCTGTCGTTCGACATGGTGAAGCAGCCCGAGCAGGTCGACCTCGCGCAGCAGAAGAAGGAAGAGGCCACGGCGGCGCCGCGCCAGGAAGCGATGGTCAAGGGCATCACGCCGGCGCAGCCGGCGCCCGTCCCGGTCGAACGGCCGGCCGATGTTCGCGAAGCCGCGACGTCCACCGCCAGCGAGGGCTCGTGGTTCTCGAAGATGATGAGCTGGTTCACGACGAAGCCGGAAACGCCCGCCGTGCTTCGGCACCGGCCGAAGTGACAACCGAGGCGATCGCGGCGACGACCGCCGCGGGACGGCCGGCGCGATGCGCGCGGCGGCGACAACCGCGATCGCAAGCGCGGAGACGGCCGCAACGAGGGCGCCGCGGCGGCGAACAACGCCGCGACGACACGCGCGACGGCAATCGCGGCGATTCGCGCAATCGTCGCGACGGCGCGTGCGGGTGACCGAAATGAGCGCAACGAGCAGCGCGGCGACAAGCGCAACGAGCCGCGCGCCGACGGCGCGCGGCAAGGCCAGCAACGTGACGGCAAGCCCGCCGGCGATGCGCGCCGCGACGGCAATCGTCCGCCGCGCGAGCCGCGCGACCGGTGGAAAGCCGCCGCGTGAACCGCGCGGCGGCCTGCGCTGGTCGCGGACACCGCCGATGCGCACCGGATCGGCTCCCGGACACCGCCGCAAGGCAGCCCGGGTGACGAGGTGCGCGACGGCAATCGCCGGCGTCGTGGCCGTCGCGGTCGTGGCGGCGATCGTCCCGATCAAGGTGCCGCTCCCGGCGACAATTCGCATGGCGACGGACGAACACGCGCCGAGCGTCGTCGACGCGCTGTCGATGGTCGCCGCAGGCGATGCAATGACCGCGGAGGGCGCGCCGCAGGCGCCGATGCAGGAAGCGCGTGCACCACGCGAACCGCGTGCCGCCACGCGAGCCGCGCGCGCCGCGTGAAGCCCGCGAGCAGCGCGAACCACGTCCCCCACGCGAGCAGCCCGAGTCGCCCGCACCCGAACCGGTTCCCGCACAGCTCGAGATGACGGCTTACACCGCCCCGCCGCTGGTCGAGGACGTGCCCGTCGAGTCGATTCCGATCGCCATCAAGCCGACCGAGGTCCTGCGGGCTCCGCCCGTTCCACCTGCTCCGCCGCTGCCGGTCATTACGTCGACGTTGCCGCCGGACTCAGGTCTGGAACTCGTGGAAACGCGCTTCGGCGCGCCGCCACCCGCGGACGAAATCGAAGCGCCGCGTCCGAAGCGCGTGCGGCCGCCGCGCGTGGAGATCCCGAGCGAGCCGCTCGAGATCATCGAAACGCGCAAGGAGTCTTCGCCGCCCACGACTTGACGAAGGCGGCACCGCCGGCCGCATTGGCAAGGGGTGGACGTTCGCGTCCGCCCCTTTTTCTCGTGCCGGGGCGCCATGTCGACGGGTCCTTGCCGCTACAGGCGCTCGCTGGCGATCTTCCGGACCAGCGCGGTGCTCGCGTGCTCAATCAGGTCAAGCGCGCGTTCGAATGCCTCGGGCCCGAAGTTGTAGGGGTCGGGCACTTCGCTCAAGCCCAGCTCGGGCGCCAAGTCGAGGAACAGAGCGAGATCGCCGCGGTAATCCTTCGGCCGCATGTCCACGAGCACGGTGAGGTTCATGCGGTCCATCGCGTAGATGCGGTCGAAGCGGGCGAAGTCCTCGATCTCGACCTGCCGCGCGCGCAGCGGCGCGATGTCGTAACCCCGCAGCCGCGCCGCTTGCGTCGCGCGCCAGTCCGGTGGCGACCCGGTGTGGTAGTCGTGCGTGCCGGCCGAGTCGACGCGGATGCGGCCGATCAGTCCCGCGCGCGCCGCCGCGCGCGAAATACGCCCTCGGCCGTCGGCGAGCGGCAGATGTTGCCCATGCAGACGAACAGGATGCCGGTCTTGGCCATCGAATGCGTGCTGTCGCAGCGGCTAGGGCTCGACCGGCAGCGCCACGCCGAACATCTGCTCCTTCAGTGCGTACAGGCGGTCGCGCAGTTCGGCCGCCTTCTCGAACTCGAGGTTCCTCGCGGCGTCGAGCATCTGCTTTTCCAGCGCCTTCAGTTCCTTCTCCATGTCCTTTTCCGGCATCGCCTCGTACTTGGCCTTGGCCTGCGCGGCGCGCTGCTCCTTCTTCGCCTCGTCCGGATCGTAGGCGCCCTCGATGATGTCCTTGATGCGCTTCTGCACGCCGATCGGCGTAATGCCCATCTTCTCGTTCCATGCGAGCTGCTTCGTGCGGCGCCGGTCGGTCTCGCCGATCGCGGCCTTCATCGAATCGGTCATCACGTCCGCGTAGAGGATCGCCATGCCGTTGATGTGGCGCGCCGCGCGGCCGATCGTCTGGATCAGCGAGCGGCCGGAGCGCAGGAAGCCTTCCTTGTCCGCGTCGAGGATCGCCACCAGCGACACCTCGGGAATGTCGAGGCCCTCGCGCAGCAGGTTGATGCCGACGACGACGTCGAATTCGCCCAGCCGCAGGTCGCGGATGATCTCGACGCGCTCGACCGTGTCGATGTCCGAGTGCAGGTAGCGCACCTTGACGCCGTGCTCGGCGAGGTAGTCGGTCAGGTCCTCGGCCATGCGCTTGGTCAGCGTCGTCACCAGCACGCGCTCGTTGCGCTCGACGCGCAGCCGGATCTCCGACAGCAGGTCGTCGACCTGCGTCGCCGCCGGGCGCACGTCGAGCATCGGATCGACCAGGCCGGTCGGCCGCACCAGCTGCTCGACCACCTGCCCCGTGTGCTTGTTCTCGTAGTCGGCCGGCGTGGCCGACACGAAGATCGTCTGCGGCAGCAGCCTCTCGAACTCGTCGAAGCGCAGCGGACGGTTGTCGAGCGCGGACGGCAGCCGGAAGCCGTAGTTGACGAGATTTTCCTTGCGCGCGCGGTCGCCCTTGTACATGCCGCCGACCTGCGGAATCGTCACGTGGCTTTCGTCGACGAACATCAGCGTGTTGGGCGGCAGGTAGTCGATCAGCGTGGGCGGCGGCTCGCCGGCCTTGCGCCCGGACAGGTAGCGCGAGTAGTTCTCGATGCCCTTGCAGTAGCCGATCTCGGTCATCATCTCGAGGTCGAAGCGCGTGCGCTGCTCGATGCGCTGCGCCTCGATCAGCTTCATCTGGCCGACGAAGAACTCCTTCTGCTCGTGCAGCTCGACCTTGATCTGGTCGATGGCGCCCAGCACCTTCGCCCGCCCGGTCACGTAGTGCGACGACGGAAACACGGTGAAGCGCGCCAGCTTCTGCTTCAGGTGCCCGGTCAGCGGATCGAACAGTCTGCAGCGTCTCGACCTCGTCGTCGAACAGCGAGACGCGGATCGCGTTCTCGGCGTTCTCCGCCGGAAAGATGTCGAGCACGTCGCCGCGCACGCGGAACACGCCGCGCTTGAAGTCGACGTCGTTGCGCGTGTATTGCATCTCGGTCAGGCGCTTGATCGCGTCGCGCTGCGACAGCTTGTCGCCCTGCTTCAGGTGCAGGATCATGCTGTGGTACTCGGACGGATCGCCGATGCCGTAGATCGCCGATACCGTGGCCACGATCACGCAGTCCGGCCGCTCGAGGATCGCCTTGGTCGCCGACAGCCGCATCTGCTCGATGTGCTCGTTGATCGACGAATCCTTCTCGATGTAGAGATCGCGCGACGGGACGTACGCTTCCGGCTGGTAGTAGTCGTAGTACGAGACGAAGTACTCGACCGCGTTGTGCGGGAAGAACTCGCGGAATTCGGAGTAGAGCTGCGCGGCGAGCGTCTTGTTCGGCGCGATCACGATCGCCGGGCGGCCGGTGCGCGCGATGACGTTGGCCATCGTGAACGTCTTGCCCGATCCGGTGACACCGAGCAGCGTCTGGAACGACAGTCCGTCGGTCGAGGCCTTCGACCAGCTTGTCGATCGCTTCCGGCTGGTCGCCGGCGGGTTCGAAGGGCTGGTGCAGTTCGTAGGGGCTGTTGGGAAAGGTGAGAATCGTGGTCATTGACTTGGGACAGGATGTATGGAGCGGCGGCGAACCGATCATTGTACCGCCGCGGGCCCGTCCGGCGCGACCTCCTCGTTGGCCGGCCCGCCGGACGCTGCACCGAATTGCAGCGCCGCCAGCCGCGCATAGAGCGGATTGGACTGCGTGAGCGCGTCGTGCGTGCCCGGTGGCGATGATCCGGCCGTGCTCCATGACGGCGATGCGGTCGGCGTGGCGCACCGTGGCCAGCCGATGCGCGATGATCAGCACCGTGCGGCCGGCCATCAGCCGCTCCAGCGCCAGCTGCACCATGCGCTCGCTTTCCGCGTCGAGCGCGCTGGTCGCCTCGTCCAGCAGCAGCACCGGCCGGTCGGCGAGGATGGCGCGCGCGATCGCGATCCGCTGCCGCTGGCCGCCGGACAGGCGCACGCCGCGTTCGCCGAGATAGCTGTCAAAGCCCTCGGGAATGCGCTCGATGAATTCGGTCGCGTACGCGGCGTCGCAGGCGGCGCGCACTTCCTCTTCCGTCGCGTCGGGCCGGCCGTAGCGGACGTTGTCCAGGACGCTGGCGGCGAAGATCACCGGGTCCTGCGGCACGACCGCCAGGCGCCGCGCAACGTCCGCCGGATCGGCAGCGCGCAGGTCGACGCCGTCGATCGTGACGGCGCCGCGCTGCGGATCGTAGAAGCGCAGCAGCAGCTGGAACACCGTGGTCTTGCCCGCGCCCGACGGACCGACCAGCGCCACCTTTTCGCCGGCGGCGACGTCGAGCGAAAAATCCCTGAGCGCCGCCGTGTCCGGCCGCGACGGATAGTGGAACGTGACGTCGCGGAACGCGACCGTGCCGCGCGCCGGCACCGGCAGCGGCGTCGGATCGGCCGGCGCGCGAATCGCCGCGTCGACCTCCAGCAATTCGAACAGCCGCTCGGTGGCGCCGGCCGCGCGCTGCAGGTCGCCGATGACCTCGCTGATCGTGCCGACCGCGCTGGCGACGATCACCGCGTAGAACACGAACGCCGACAGCTGGCCGGCGCTGATCCGGCCGGCGACGACGTCGTGGCCGCCGATCCACAGGATGACGCCCACCGCGCCGAACACCAGCAGGATGACGGTCGCCACCAGGAACGCGCGCTGCCGGATGCGCTGCAGCGCCGTGGCGAAGGCGCTTTCGACCCGCGCGCCGAACTGGCGGCGGTCCTCGTCCTCGTGGCCGTACGCCTGCACGGTGCGGATTTCGTGCAGCGCCTCGTCGACGTAGGCGCCGACGTCGCCGACGCGGTCCTGGCTCGCGCGCGCCAGCTTGCGCACGCGGCGGCCGAACAGGATGATCGGCACGACCGTCAGCGGCACGCCGACCAGCACCATCAGCGTCAGCTTGGCGCTGGTCAGCGCCAGCATCACCAGGCCGCCGATCATCAGCAGCAGTTGCGCATCGCCATCGACGCGCTCGAACCGATCACCGTCTCGAGCATCGTCGTGTCGTTGGTCAGGCGCGAGATGACCTCGCCGGTGCGCATGATCTCGAAGTAGCCCGGCGGCAGCGCCAGCAGGTGGTCGAACACCGCGCGCCGCAGGTCGGCGGTGACGCGCTCGCCCAGCCACGACACGAAATAGAAGCGCGTGTACGTGGCCAGCGCCAGCACGACGATCACCGCCAGCATCAGCGCCAGCGTGCGGTCCAGTTCGGCCGCATTGCCGGCGGCGAAGCCGCGATCGATGACGAACTTCAGCCCCTGCCCGATCGCCAGCACCGACGCCGCGGCGAACACGAGCGCGATGGCGGCGAACACCACCTGCGCTTGTAGGGGCGCAGGAAGCGGCCGACGCGCGCCAGCATCTTCAGCGCGGTGACCGGAGGCAGCTTCGGAGCGTCGATGGGTATTGCGGCGTTGGAGCGGGCCATGAAGTCTTTGTCGGAATGAAACGCAATTGCACGGGAGGCACGATCACGTTAGCCTTGCGCCCGGCGAAAGTCGAGCCCGAACGCAATCCTTGAGGAGAACACCATGCCGCTTGGCCCTGCCCGCCCTGATGACGCTGCTTGCCGTGCTCTGGTATTTCTTCACGATAGTCCATGTGGCGTTCGCTCACGGCAAATTCAAGGTGCGGTGCCCGTCGATGATCGGCGATCCGGCGTTCGAGCGCTCGTATCGCGTGCAGATGAATACGCTGGAGCAGCTCGTGGCGTTTCTGCCCGCCATGTGGATCTATGCGTGGTTCGGCAATCCGCGATGGGCCGCCATCGCCTGCGCCGTCTGGATCGTGGGGCGGATCATCTATGCCGTCGGCTATTGGCAGGATGCGAAGAAGCGCACGCCGGGATTCGCGATCACGGTGTTTGCGCTCGTCGCGGTCTGGATCGGTGCACTGATCGGCGTCATCCGCGCGCTGGCCATCGAGTAGTCCGCGCAGGCACCTCCGCAGGCGAACGGGCGCTCAGGTAAAATGAACGCCTGCCGTACGGACAAACTGCCATGAACGCCCCGCACACGCCTTCGCTCTTCTCCGCCGTCGAACTGGCGCCGCGCGATCCGATCCTCGGCGTCACCGAGGCGTTCGACGCCGACCCGAACCCGAACAAGGTCAATCTCGGCGTCGGCGTGTATTACGACGACAACGGCAAGCTGCCGCTGCTCGAATGCGTGAAGCGTGCCGAGCGCGAGATGGCCGACAAGGGCGCACCACGCGGTTACCTGCCGATCGACGGCATTGCGGCCTACGACGCCGCCGTCAAGGCGCTGCTCTTCGGCGCCGACAGCGAAATCGTGACGTCCGGCCGCGCGGTGACGGTGCAGGCGTTGGGGGGCACCGGCGGACTCAAGATCGGCGCCGATTTCCTGCGCAAATTCGCGCCCGGCGCCGATGTCTACATCAGCGACCCGAGCTGGGAGAACCATCGTGCGCTGTTCGAAGGCGCCGGATTCGTGGTCCACGAGTACGCGTACTACGGCGCGGCGACGCATGGCCTTCTGTTCGCGGAGATGCTGGCGTCGCTGCAGCGGATGCCGCGCGGGTCGATCGTCGTGCTGCATGCCTGTTGCCACAATCCCACGGGCGTGGACCCGACGGATGCGCAATGGAGCGAGATCATCGACGTCGTGCGCGCGCGCGGCCTGCTGCCGTTTCTCGACCTGGCTTACCAAGGTCTTGCCGACGGCATCGAACAGGACGGCAGTGTCGTGCGCCGGTTTGCGGCCACACCGGGGCCTCTGCTGGTGTCGAGCTCATTCTCGAAGTCGTTTTCGCTCTATGGCGAGCGCGTCGGCGCGTTGAGTGTGGTCGCCGGCGACCGCGACGAAGCCGCGCGCATCCTGTCGCAGTTGAAGCGCGTGGTGCGCGCCAACTACTCGACGCCTCCGACGCACGGCGGCCAGATGGTGGCGATGGTGCTGCAATCGCCGGAATTGCGCGCACTGTGGGAAGCCGAACTCGCCACGATGCGCGAGCGCATCCAGGCCGTGCGTCGCAAGCTTGTCGAGAGGTTGCAGCAATACGCGCCGAAAGCGGATTTCCAGTTCGTGTTGCAGCAGCGCGGGATGTTCTCGTACTCCGGCCTGACCAAGGAGCAAGTGCGTGGGCTGCGCGAGGACTTCTCGATCTACGCGCTCGACACGGGCCGGATCTGCGTCGCCGCGCTCAATTCCCGCAACATCGATTACGTTGCCAAGGCCATCGCGACGGTCATCGCCTAGTGCGTCGCCGCCACGCTTTGACATATCGGACTTTTCCGATATAATTCAACGCTGTTCGACGCGGGAATAGCTCAGTTGGTAGAGCGCAACCTTGCCAAGGTTGAGGTCGCGAGTTCGAGACTCGTTTCCCGCTCCAGATTTCTCGAGGGAGAGCCGTTGTAGGCATTGGCGGCTCTCCCTTTTCGTTCGCCCGGCTTGGCGCTAGTCGCCGGCCGTCGCCCCGGCGGGGTGGCAGAGTGGTCATGCAGCGGCCTGCAAAGCCGTCTACGCCGGTTCGATTCCGACCTCCGCCTCCAATCAAGCCGCGATTAGAGCCAATCGCAACAAGAGTGCGCAGAGGCCGTGGGATGACCGGCTACAACTCGCTGCGCGAAGCTTCCACGCAATCGTTTGCCGGCGTGGTCCTACTTTCCTGCAGCCACGCGCGTGCCTCGGCCAACGCCGCATCGTAGGAAAGCGCACGCCCCGCCGCATCCGCCGACGCGAACGCCGCCGCACCTAGCGCCTCGCGTGCCTTTGCGATCAGCGGCGCAAGGAATGCCTCGTTCACAGGTTCGCTCTGAATCCCCAGACGCTTGTATTGCGCGTCCGCGGCGCCAGATAGATGCGCCGCGCGTTCCCACTCCTCGAGGAACGCCGCCAGGCCCGCTGCAGTTTCCAGCACGAATCCGCCCTCGGGCTTTAAGCCAGGCTCCACGACGATCGCAAGCGCCTCGAGTAGCAGCCCCCGCGGCCGCTCGCTCGATCCGCGCGCGATCGACACGCTTGCGAGGTTGAGAAGACTGACGATGATGTCGCGAGGATCTGCGAGCGCGCGCCCAAGCGCGAGGCTTTCCTGGTAGAGCGGCTCCGCCGCTTCAAAGTCCCCTTCCAGACGATTGAGGTCGGCCAGTGCTGTTAGGGCGGCGCCGAGCTGGAGCTTGCTCCCCATTGGCCGCGCCATGGCGAGCGCCTCTTCGATGTACCCGCGGGCTTCAGTGAACCTCCCCTGTGCAGTGGCCAGCATACCCAAAAATCGGAGGTCATACGTGATCTGCGACTCGTTCCCGAGCTGGCGGTTAATCGGAAGGCTCTCCTCCAGAAACCCCTGCGCTTCCGCGTAACGGCCCGCGAGATATGCGAGTTGGGCGGCAGCAGAAAGCCCCCGGGAGCGCTCGAGGGTTCGCTGTTGCGCCTCCGCGCGTCGGACGGCCTCCACCGTCAGTCGATGCCCCAGCTCGAGACGGCCAAAAGGGAGCCAGTAGTCAGCCAGCGCGAAAACCAGCCTCAACCCCAGCTCCGCCCCGCCCGCCATGCGACCGCACCAGGCGTGAGCGACAAGGAAATTTTCCCGATCGAGATCGAGTAGCCTGAACCAGTCCGCCGTATCCGCCCCGAGAAGTTTCGGCCACACCTCTTCCGCGAGGGCGAGATAAAAAGCAAGATGCTGCGTACGGGCACGATCTCCATCACTTGATTCGTTCAGCCGCTCCAGCGCATAGGCGCGCGTGGTCTCGAGCAGCCGGTAGCGCTTGCCGGCAGCGTTCGTATCGGCGACTACCAGCGAGCGCGCAATCAAGTGGGTGAGTAGTTCAATGACCTCGGTCTTGTCGATTACGTCATCCGATGCAACTGCCGACGCCGCTTCGAGCGTGAACCCGCCGGCGAAGATCGCGAGTCGATTGAAAACGGCGCGCTCGTGCTCCGCGAGCAGGCCATAGCTCCAGTCCAGCGTTGCGCGGAGTGTCTGGTGACGCGGCAGTGCCGTGCGCCGTCCGCCGGTCAGCACCCGGAAGCGTTCATCGAGCAGGTGAGCGAGTTGCTCCACCCCGAGCATCGGGGCACGCGCCGCCGCCATCTCGATCGCCAACGGAATGCCTTCCAGCCGGCGGCAGATCGCCGCCACCGCAGCCGCATTGCGGTCGACCAGGCGGAAGTGCGGGTCGGCCAGCTTGGCGCGCTCCACGAACAGCTGCACCGCCGCAGCGCGGATGACCTGAGCGGCGGCAAATCGATCTTCGTCCGGGACGGATAGCGACGGGACCGGGTAGGCCTGCTCGCCGGCAATGCCGACCAGCATTTGCGAAGTGGTGAGCAGGTGCACCCCCGGCGCCGCGCCGAGTATGACCTCGGCAAGTGCCGCCGCGGCATCGATCAGATGCTCGCAGTTGTCCAGAATCAGAAGGACGTTGCGCCGCGAAATTCCCTGCACCAGAGCCTTCAACGGCTGGGCATGGCCCAACTCGATTCCCAGTACCGCCGCAATCATGCCGGTGATCAGCTCGGGGTCCGAGACCGGAGCGAGTTCAACCAGCCACACGCCGTCGGCAAAATCGTGCACCGATTGCGATCCTACCTCGAGAGCGAGCCGGGTCTTGCCGACTCCGCCGCTTCCGGTGAGCGTAACCAACCGATGGGCACCCAGCAGGTCGCGCACCTCGGCAAGCTCGGACTCACGGCCGATGATGGGCGTCGGCTGCAGTCCGAGATTGGTCCTGCTCCAATCCGGTATTCCGATGTCGTCGGATTCGGGCAGCGCCCGCGGAATATTGCGGTTCGAACCATTCGGGGGCACGTCCGACGCCGCCGGCGCGCGCTCAGTTGCCGCGATCTCCACGGGCACCATCAGCCGATACCCTCGCTTCGGAATGGTCTCGAGATAGCGCGGCTGCGAGCGGTCATCGCTCAGCGCGTGACGCAGCATCGAGATGCAACGCGACAGCGCTTCGTCGCTGACGTACGGATGTTTCCAGACCGCGTCGATGAGGTCGTCGCGGCTGACCGTGTCGCCAGCGCGACGTGCCAGCGCGACCAACACATCCATCGCCCGCGGTTCGACACGCGCTTCGCCGGCGAGCGAAACGATGCGGCCACGGGTCGGCTGAATAGCGTGATCGCCAATACGAAAGCCGTTGGCAAAAGGATCGTTCATCAGAAGCCCCCATTTGCGGTCCTAACCGACGGTCCCCGCACACACGTCGGCCAATCCTCAGCTTTTCATCAGGACTAACGCCAAGTTCGCAGGCAAGATCAAAGCAACATCGGGTATCGAATGCCCGGAAAACCGTCAGGCTTCGGTGACTGTTCGATCATAGCGCAACGCCACTCCGCAGTGTGGCGCTGGCTCTGTTCACGCGTCGGATATGGAATGCGTCTCGTTTGCCGATGCTATCGGCTCCCGTTCCTCCACGAAACCATCAGCTTTCCATCAGGACAGAGCAGACACACTTGCGCATAGTGCGAGCAATCAACAACAAACTCCGTTGCACCCGCAGGCACGTTTTCGGAATGGAGCGCGGTATGAAATCAAGAAGCTGTTTGTCACTTTCCGCAGAGCGGCGAGGTGGAAAGTGAGGCGTACGCGGCCAACTCGCCGTACCCGTCTACAGGAAAGGGGAATGTCATGACTATTTCGAGACTTTTGCGATCGGCGTTGATATTCGGTGTTGGCGTATCTACGGCCGTGCTGCCTCTGGTTGCATTTTCGTCCGACCACGACGAGGGCAATGAAAGCGTCAAGCTGACGCGAATCGGACACCCGATTTGGAAACCCGTCGATTTCCACGTTTTTTCCGCACCCATCGGCACGGCCGCATCCGGCTACGTGGAATTTGGGGAAACGCAGAGAGCCGTGTTGCCGCCCCCGAATCACCTGCCGCACCCGCAATTGGGGATTGGCCCAGGCGCGCCGCATGCGCCGCCATATGACAGCGAGATCGAAGACGGCATCGAGGACGCTGGATTCCACGATCGCGTGGTCTTCCGCGAGGCCCAGTTCTCCAACGGCAAAGGCGTGTACCTAGTGTGGATGAATGTTGCGGCACCAGGGACGAGGGGCTCTTCTCCCGATTTCGCCTCCGGTCGGATCATTCCGAATGCGCTGTTTCCGATCCACATCGCCGCAACATTGCTGCAGAACGGGGAGCCGTACGACCCCTTCGTCGGAACGTTCGACGAGCCAGCGTTAAACGATCCGAGTCTGACCCCTTCCTTCAACGTGGACGGCCATAGCCATTTCCCCGTCTATTACGCGGACAACTCCGACTTTGGCCCGCCAGGTGCGACGGTGCACGGCCTCTATAAGTACGACATCGTGATGACGGATCGAACGGGGAGCGGCTGGCACATCGAAGCGCGCTACTTGGTAGTTCGTTGATGAGAGTGCCGCGTAAGACCGGACCGACCATGTGTTTTGCTGCCCTTGGTATCGCCCCGTAGTCGATGCCCGTCGCCACACGCAGAAAATGCGACGAACTATAGGCGCGCGCGCGCCGTGTCAGTACCGCGGCGCCGCGCGCCTAGGGTGACGAGACTAGGGGACCGGACAAGGACGGGAGAGCCCATTTCACGAAACCTTGTCGCATCCCAATTGGCCGCATGCTTGCGACAGTCTGCTTCCTGGAAACCTCTGGTTCGCGAAATATAAGCAGCCGCGAATTCAGTCCTGTGCTGGCAAGCACGCAAAGACGCGGGTGGCCACTTCCCCCTCCATGATCCAACCCAGGCCGATCATCGTATCGAGGACGAGTGGCGACGTCGTGTAGCGGTGGTTCGGCGCAGCGCCCATGTAGTTGTTGTATGCGCGATAGAGCGGTTGGGTGCCGGGAGCGGCGCACCTGCCGGAACCTTGCGGGCCTTGCGGCAGCTGGAGGTGGAACGCCGTGCCTTCGTATGTCCACACATCCTGCGCTTGCAGGTACGCGCATTCCGTAGGATACGGTGTGTAGAAGTGCGAGCTCTTCGGGGCGAACGTCGCGCTGAAGAAGCGGCAGACCGGATCCCGGTCGGCTGCGGCCGTCTCCCAGACCGAGAACGTTCGGCCCGTCGGACGCCACGGCGGCAACGTGCCGATCGACAGCATGGCAGCCTCGGCGTCGTCGGCCGTCATGAAATAGTGATCGAAGTCGCTGTGATAGAACTCGCGGGCGAGCGTGACGTCGCTGCGGGCGACGAGCTTGCGGAGGCCGTGGTCGGTCGCCGCGTACAGTACGCCGGCCGACCATGGCGATACGGCGACGTCCGCGAAATACGGACCGTAAGTGGGCGGACCGACGACCGACGACCATGTGGCCCCGGCGTCGTGACTCGCGAACGTCTTGCCGCTGGGCTCGAGCAGGTACAAGTCGTTGGACGTGTGGAAATCGACCGCCAGCAACGACGCGTCCGGCGACGGTCGATCGCCGGCGCGTACGAACGTCGCTCCGCCGTCGTCGCTGCGATAGATGCCGCTCGATGCGACAATGAAGACGGTGGCCGGGCGATCCGCTCGCGCGCGGACGTCGACGATCGTGCCCGGAACGTCGTTGCGCAACGTCCACGCATCCCCGCCGTTGACGCTAAACCAGAGACCCGACGTCGTGTCCGCGAGCAGCCGGTTGTTGCCGGTGGCGAGCAGGTGCGGTGTGACCGGATTGGACGCGATCTCGATCAGGGTCCACGATGCGCCGCCGTCGGGGCTGCGGCGCAGCGACGCGCCGACGACGGCGAAGTCGCGGCCGGTGAGCAAGTTGTAGCGACCAAAGAGCAGGGCCGCGTTCCCCGGCTCGGCGGTGAGCACGTCGATCGGCACGCTCTGGCTTGGCGGCCCTTGCGTCCAGGTAACGCCTCCGTCGATGCTTCGCGCATACCCGGACGATGCAGACGTCTGCAGCCGCCCCGGTCCGGCCAGGATGGTCGTTTGCGCGCCCTGCAGGACCGTCTGTAGGAATGGGTACTTACCGAACGGATTGACGTCGCGCCAGGGCGTGAACGCCTGCAGCAACCCATGCAGGCGATCCCCTGTGTTCGCATATAGCGCGTTGCCCGGATCGACGAGTAGTGAGGCAATCGAGCCGCCCACAAGTCCTTGGGAGTCCGATAGCCAGCTGTTGCCGTCATCGCGGCTGCGCGAGAGGGTGGCCACGCCGTCGACGATCGTCAGCGATCCCGAGTAGAGCGAGCCCGATTGCGGGTCGCGCACGAGCATGCGGTGATCGCCGGCGGGCAGGAGCGAGCTCCAGGTCGTGCCGGCGTCGAGACTGCGTTGCGGAAACCCATTGACCAGCGCGTACAGTGTTTCGCCGTGGACCGTAAGCGATTCGAAGCAGCATTGGAACGGCGCAGCGCCTGAGGGCACCCAGTTCACGCCGCCATCCACGGAGTGGTACGTCCCCGACGAGGAGATCAGGAACCAGGACGTCGGCGTCACCGGATCGATGCCGACGACATCGAGGTCGAAGTACGAAGTCTGCGTAGGCGCGGGCAGGCCGTGCGTCACCTGGACGCGGACTGATGGATCCTGCGTCGTGGCATTCGATCCTTGCGGCACGAGATAGACCAGCTTGCCGTCAGGCGCGGGCCATGCGACGGCGTTGACGCCCTGCGCCGCTGGCGTATCGAGATGGCGCCAATGCAGGCCGCCGTCGTCGGTGCGGTGAAAATCCTGGATCGTGACGAGATAGGCGACCCGACCGTCGCCTGACACGGCGCGGATGTCCCAAACCGTAGGATTGGGCGACGGCACTTCGAAGATCCCGGGCGAATACGTCAGGCCGCCGTCGAGGCTCGCGTAAAGACCATCCTCGCTGCCGACGAGCAAACCGGGGCTCGCATCGCGTGATGCGGCCGCGGAGCGCGACACTGCCAGCGAGTGGATGGGGCGGAACGTCGGCACGGGCGGCAGCGCCGCGAAGTTCGCTCCGCCATCGAGGCTTAGAAACACATTGTTGTCGGACGAGACGTAGAGGCGATCCGGCCATGCCGGGTCGACGGCGATCGCGTGCACGCCACCGCGGCGCGCGAGCGTACCTTCGTCAGCGGTTTGCGGAACCCATGCTGGCGCAGCCATGGCTGCAGCCGCGAATAGCGCGCCAGTGAGCGTGATGAGCGACGCGTAAAGCCGTGCGCGCATCCCGCACTTTGCTCGAAGACGCCTAGCGTGTTGCAGTCTCATCATGGTTCGCGCCCACATCGGGCCAGGGAGAGCAGCGTTCGCTGACTGCTCCAATCATACCCAGCACGCGGGCTGCTGTCCCGATTTGTAGGCCAAGTGTAAGTCAGTTGTAATGCCGCCCCGGCGACGATTCGCGTATCGCGTTCACAGGGACGCGCCACCCGAGCGGACAGACGCCATGTTGAACCATGCGAAGTACCACCAAGCCGGCATCGACCTACCTGCCGATTCCTTGAACCGGGGGGCAACCCGGGAGGACAATAGCCACCACGTGTCATCTGGCGCGTGCGACCGGTCAGGGTCGATTTCAGCCAGTCGCCGGCGTCCGAGATCGGCCAATCGCAGACGGTCGCAATGCATCACCCGTCCCGATCCAACGGTTCGCGGCGTTATCGTGCACGATTCGCAGTTCGATTTGCTCCAGATCAAGACTCGAGCGGGTGCTACCCCGGTCCCGAGGCGTATCTTGCGAGGCAGGGAGACCGGCTATTGTGTGGTCCGCAGCGGACGCATGGCCGGCTGCGTCACAGGCGCCGCAACACCGGGCACGAATAAGAAAGCGCAAGGCTCACGTGATTCGAACACGCGCGGTGGTCGTCCAGCTTTTGATCTTACTGATCACCGCGGGGTGCGCGACCCTCACCACGGGGGGCTTTCAGTCGATCAGCATCAAGACAGACCCCGAAGGGGCGGATTGCCGATTCTCGCGGGGCGGCAATGTGGTGGCCCGCGTGAATCCGACTCCGGGCCCGATCCTAATCGGAAAGGACTCGGGGAGCATATCGGTGCTTTGCCGCAAGGACGGCTATCAAGATACCGCAGGTACCGTTGGCTCCGAGTTCCAGCCAATGACTTTCGGCAACATCATTTTGGGCGGACTCGTTGGAGTCGTGATCGACGCCTCCTCCGGTGCGATGACAAAGTATCCGGATGCCGTGACCTTTCTCCTGGTCCCGCAGGAATTCCGAAGCGCGGAGGACCGCGAGGCGTTCTTTGCTGAGCTCTCGCAAGCATTCCTTGTCGACTACGGGATCGTCCTCGGTCGAATCAAGGCCTCATGCCACCCCGACGACTGCGCGCGGCAATTGCAGGCCGCGGAGGCCGGACGAGCGGCGAAGCTAGCCGAGATCGAGCAGAGGAGGCTGCTCGCGAAGATCAGTGGAACATAGCAACTTGATCGATATGCACGTCGTCCAACGATGGTGAGCTGTCCAACGCGGTATTTTCGTCGGATCGCAGACATGTTCGTCGAATGCGATAGGAAGCAGGGAATCGAATGGACCGGAAATTTCAAACCAGGGGACACAAATGAGAGCATTGAACTTCCTGATCGCGATGCTGTTGGTTGCAGCTATTGCAGGTTGCGCGTCAGTGGCGCCCAACTACAGTACGAGTCCCGAAAGCACTCAGGGACTTCAAGCTGCCAAGGTGCAGCCCGTCAAGGTCGGTGATTTCACCGCGGAGAAAGGCGTTTCCAATACGAGCATCACGCTTCGCGCCAGCACGATGGAACCCGCGCAGGGAACCTACTCGAAGTATCTGGCCGACGCCATCAAGAATGAGCTGGACTTGGTGAAGCTCTACTCACCTGGCTCGACAACCGAAATATCGGGCGTGCTGACGAAGAACGACATGAATACCGGCCTCGCCGTGACCGGAGAAGGGGTGATCGAGGCGAAATTCATCGTGCGACGTGACGGCGTAGTTCGATTCGACAAGACGAAACAGGCAAACATTGAGTGGGACACGAATTATTTCGGTGCGATAGCGATTCCGCGGGCCCAGCGGGAGTACGCCAGATTGGTGCAGACATTGGTGGCGAAGTTGTTCTCCGATCCGGACTTTGTCACCGCGCTTAAGTGAGCATTCTCATACACAAACAAGGGAGACGTTCATGGCTCGACTGACTCGTTGGGTGTGGTTGCTGTGCATGTTGTTCTTGACCGCATGCGCGCACCCCATCACGATCGCTCCGGACCTGACGAAGCTCGAAAGACCTGCAGTTTCGGCGAGGCCGGGCACGGTCGGGCTTTACATGTCGGCAGAGGACAGGGGGCGCGAGATAACCACCCCGGGTGGTGGCGGCGACAAGGTTTCCTACTATCCATACAGGGATCTTCAATCGGGCATCTACAAAATTCTCGGCAACATCTACGAGCGGGTCATCGTGGTGTCGTCGCCCTCGGATGTCGAGGCACTGGCAAAGGGCGGCGTTTCTGTGGTGGCTCGACCCCAGATCATCACGCAGTCGTCGTCCGGCAGCGCCCTTACGTGGCCCCCGACCATGTTCCAGGTGCAGCTCTCCTGCACGTTTGCGGACATCAGCGGGACCACGATTGCGGAAACGTTGGTAACGGGTAATGGAGCTGCCGAGTTCTCGGAGTTCAAATCCGATTTTTCGCTCGCGGCAAAGCGCGCCGCCGAAGACGCTCTAAACAAAACGCAAAGCGCCATCATCGCTGAGAAGAAGCTCAAGTAGCCTTTTAGCCGACACGACGGCGACCCGTTGGAATGGATTATTGTGGCGAGCAGAATTCCACGCCAATGCCCGCACCTTCGGCAATCCAGCCTGCCCCGATCATCTGCGCGCGCACGCCTGCGTCGGTGGTAAATCGATGGTTTGGTGCGCCGCCCATTCCGTTGTTGTACATCCGGTAAATGGGAATGGAGCCGGCAGGACATGATCCGTCGCCCGCGGGCAACGGTGTGTTGAATACCTGCCCCTCAAGCTGCCAATTCGGATTCGCCAGAAGATCGTTGTACTCCGGAATATTCGCCGTATAGAAATGCGAGCTCTTTGGCGCAAAGGTTGTGCTGAAGAATCGGTAAACAGGGGCAGCGGATGCCGGAGCTCCGGTTGTCGAATAGACATTGAATTGATACCCCGTCCGCTGCCAGCCCACGAACACACCGGCATCGAGTTTGCTGATTTCATCGGGAATTGCCGTCACGAAATACATGTTCCAGGCAGGGTAGTAATACTCCACCGCGTTGGAGGTAATGGAAAAAGTGCGCGACGTGAATTTCCGAGCCGACGACGTGTCGCAGCCGTCGAGAAAGAACACCGACCCGGTCAAGCCGAGGTGGCGAGAAGACCTGATCCGCAAGCAAGGGCCCCGGGGCCGAGTTCGGCGACATGAAGGACGGATACCAGCCATCGAACGATCCGCCCTGCGCAGCGCTGCCGGGACACGGCTCATAGAGCGGGTACTGCGAATTCTCGATTATCTTGGGGACCGTCCAGTCCTGCAGCTCCAGACTCGTGGCGAGCGAAAAATACCAGGCGGCATGGGGTGGAACGGCGGTCGCCGACCTGCACACGAACGTCATCAGATACAGTCCCAACGGATCGATGTAGTTGATCGCGCCCATGCCCTGGCCGCCGATGCAGCCGCCCGCCGGCAGGACACCGTTGTCCAGGCCCCCGATGCCCGGCTGAGTGAATGAGCCGTTGTACCACTTGGAAAACGCAAGTTGGCCGGCGCCGCCGAGCTGGGCGCGCGCCACGCGCTGTTTGCCGTCGGGCGTGAGGCCCGGCCCCGGGGGAGCGGTGTAAGTCACGTAGACATAGTTTCCGTCGACGAATGCAGCGGGGATCGCATTGCCCATGGGCGTCGGCACCGACTCGGAGGCGGGCTCCGGTGTCGCCAGCTTGAGCACGGGGTAGCGATTCGGCCCGCCCAGCGCGCCGCTCTCCGGCTTCGGCCATGTGACGCCGTTGTCGGAGGACCGGGCAAAGCCGATCGACGCGTAGAACGGCTGCTGCCAGACGCCGCCGGGGCAATGATTCTCCGCCTCGTAGAACATCATGAGGTTGCCGGGTGGCAGTGTCGGATCCTGCAGCACGGATCCCGGGTCCGAATAATTTTCGTCGAACTCCGCGTCGTAGATCGGATTGCACGACGTGAACGCGACCGGCGGCGACATCACCGGGCTGGTGTAGCCGGATGCAAGCGTAAAGGTAGTCAAGTCCGTCGTTTGCAGGACCACCGTTCCCTTGAGAGCTCCGACGTTGGCCGCGGCGAAGACGGTGTACGAATTCGAACCGGCCGCAGGCGGGAAGAACGTCGTGTGCTCGTCGGGAAGGATTGTCATGTTGGCGGGATAGGTCAACGCCTGATCCGGTCCCACCGAAATCGAAATGTTCTGCGCCCACGCGGTTGCGGCGCCAAGAAGCGCAACAAGCGAAGCGAGTCTCCTCCAAAGGGAGTTACTGCGAGGTGCCAAGGTTCCTCCCCCTTGTGATCCTGCGTATCAACGGAGCCGTAAGCGCAAAGGCGGTCACAGTGCCGACGATGACGCAGATCGTGGCGAGAAGAAACGCGCGCGGCACGCCTTCAAAGCCCGCATCGTAGACCGCAGCGATGCCGAAGCCATCGAAGGTGGCGGCAAGGGCGGCGAAGGCCGCCAATGCCAGCAGGTATTGAGTTTTCTTGCGCATTGCCGATCACGAATCGGAGTCGGCGGGACAAGGCGCAGGGGGCGCGCCCTGCCCGCCTAGCCACGACGCAAGGAGAAAGGGGTCACGGGTGGCTGCCCCTATCGTAAATCCCGAACCTTACAAATAGCCTTCGGCGCCGCATTGGCGCGGCCTGTCACCGGCGTGAAGGAGCGCCTTCCTGCTGCAGATACTGGTGGACAAAGGCAATCGCCATGCTGCCCTCGCCGACTGCGGACGCCACGCGCTTGATCGGACTCAAGCGCACGTCGCCGCAGGCGAAGACACCCGGGACGCTCGATTCGAGCAGCAAGGGATCGCGATTCCGCGACCACCGCCCTGCCTTCACGACGTCGTCGCCGGTCAATACGTAGCCGCGGGCATCGCGTGCGATTTCGGGAGGCAGCCAGCCGGTATCGGCATCGGCGCCGATGAAGATGAACAATCCGCCGCAGTCATGGCGGCGCACCGACTGGTCTGCTCCGTCGTGAACGTCGATCGCCGTCAGATGCGCGTCGCCGTACGCGGCACGGACTTCCGAACGCAGCAGAACGGCGATGTTCGATTTCCCCCGGAGCTGCTCGACAAGGTAGTGCGACATGCTTTTCTCCAGAACATCACCCCGGACAACGAGCGTCACCTTTCGTGCGTGGCTGGAAAAATACAGGGCCGCCTGGCCCGCCGAGTTCCCCGCGCCGATGAGGTGGACGTCGAGGCCATGGGTGGAACTCGCTTCGCTGCGGGCGGCTCCGTAGTAGATGCCCTTGCCGATGAGCCGATCGAAGCCATCGATCGCGAGACGCCGCCAGGAAACGCCGGTGGCAACGATCACGGTGCGAGCGCGCACGACGTCGCCGCCGTCCAGGTAGACCTCTCGCGTCGTCGTATTCATCCCCTCGACACGGCGCGTCACGAGAATCTCCGTTCCGAGGCGCCTGGCCTGCTGGAGCGCACGGCTGGCAAGTTCGTCGCCGGATACGCCATTGGGGAACCCGAGATAATTCTCGATCCGCGACGACGTCCCGGCCTGGCCGCCCGGTGCTTCGCGCTCGACGACGAGCGTGCGCAGCCCTTCCGACGCGCCATACACGGCAGCGGCAAGGCCGGCCGGCCCGCCGCCGATGATCAACGTGTCGTATTCGGGAAGGCGTGCATTCGTTTGCAGGCCGAGCAAACCAGCAACGTCACGGAGCTGCGGCTTGCTGATCGTCGTCCCATTCATCAGCCGCAGCGTCGGACAGTCGGCGTCTGCAGGCGGACTCCCGGCCCACAGCGACCCGGCGTCGGACATGTCAGGCGTTACCCAGTCGTGGGTGATCTGGTTGCGCGCGAGGAACCGCCGCATCTCGACGCACGCGGGGTCCCAGCGCGGTCCGAACATCGTCACCTGCGTCTTGGGCGGCTCCGCCGTGAGGTTCTGCAGGCCACCGATGCGCTCGCGGGCGAGCGCGCCGACCTTCACCGCGACCTCCGGCGGACGAAGCCGCGATCGCGTAATACTGCCGAGGTTCCACGCGCATGACGCGCGAGGGCTCGGCCGCCCGGTAGCCGCCCGGAAACGGCGTGCCAAAGGCAAGCGGGACTTCGCCGAATATCGCGCCAGGAAGCCGCCAGCCCAACCTGCGCTCGATGCCGTCGAACAGCTTCACGACTTCGATCTTTCCGGACAGAACGGCGAAGAGCGCACGCTCCCCGCCTTCGGGTACCGCGAACTCTCCGGCGCGCGAGATGTATGTCGGCAGACGTTCGCACCAAACGCTCGAGGTCGGCGTCCGCCAGTGTCGAGAACAGCGGAATCGCCCGGACGTCATCCGTGGTCAGCATGTTTCGCCTGATGTCCAGGTCAACGCGTGGATAGGGCTGACAGTTTAACCGGACCCCGTTCGGGAATAAATAAGACTGGATTATCGGTACAGACACAGCAAGAAAGCGACAGTCGAACAACCCGCGCCATGCTGCAGCGTTCACCGCTGCTGCACGCGATCCGCGACCGAGCTGGAGGTGAGCGATGAATTGCCACGAAGCCGGAACACTGGTCGCCCGATATGTCGACGGCGAGGTCGACAACATTCAAGCGCGGTCCATCGAACAGCATTTGCGCACCTGCGCGGCATGCGCGGCAAAACACGACGACATGCTCGCGCTGCGGGCACAGATCCGCGCCGAGGTGCCCTACTTCGCGGCCACGCCCGCACTGCGCGAGCGGGTGCGGTGCGCTGCTCGCCAATGAGCACGAAGTTGCGCCCCCTGTTCCTCCGCGCCCCGAGCGCGGTCGTTGGCGGTGGCTGATCGAGGGCGCCTTTGCCGGTTGCGCCGCGACCGTGCTCGCCTGGGTCGTCGGCGCCGCGGTCATCGATTGGCGCGCGAACGAGGATATCGCCGTCGAGGCGGTGTCGACCCACGTCCGCGCGACACTCAACAACCATCTGATCGAGGTCGCGTCATCGGACGCTGTGTTGTAATTGCCGGAAGCACATTCGTCGACATGACCAGCCCATACGGAGTCCGCGGACGCGACCAACGCCTGACGGTCCCGATCCGGGTGCCGGTGGCGACGAGGCCTGCTGTTCGGCATCGGCTGGGGTCTCGCCGGCTTTTGCCCGGGCCCCGCGATCGTCGCGCTCGGAGCCGGTTACGCCAAGGCAGCCGTCTTCGCGCTGGCCATGTTGTTCGGCATGGGCGCATTCGAAATCATCGAGCGCAGTCGCGCCAACACCGATGCGAAGTCCGCGGACGCCACCAACGCTTGACGGCCCCCATCCAGCTGCAGGGCGGCGCGACAACGCTTACGAGGTCGGTGGCGGCTGCGACGCGACCGGCTCGCGGACCTTCGAGTAGCCCACACTCCGCTGGTCGAACGATACGGCCTTGACCAGCGCATAGAGTTCCTGCCCGGCGTGAATGCCAAGCTGCCGGAACGACCGGCGCGTGATGCGGGCGGTGAGCGTCGCATGGCCCACGGCCAACTGGACCTCGACAATGGGTCCGGCCTCGGCGTTGGTCAGCGTCACGCGACCCTGCAGAACGTTGAGGATGCTGATACCGGCGGGCCGATGAAGTGCCAGTGACACGTCGCGCGCGCGGATCCGCGCGCGCACGCGCTCGCCGATCGGAGCGTCGATGTGCGGCACGACGAGTTCGCCGCCATCGAACGTGAGTGTCGTGAGCTGGTCGCCCGGATCGTGTGCCGCGACATGCGTGTCGAGGATCGATCCTGCCTCATAGCGGCCCGTCGCCGGCTTGAGGTCGATGCGGCCCATCACGTCGTCGACGGGGCCCACCGCGAGGCATTTTCCGTCCGCCAGCACGACGACGGTGTCGGCGAGACGGGTGATCTCGGTCACCGAGTGGCTCACATACACGATCGGAATGGAGAGCTCGTCACGCAGTCGTTCGACGTAGTCGAGGATCTCCGTCTTGCGTGGCATGTCCAGCGACGCCAATGGCTCGTCCATGAGCAGGATGCGCGGTTGAGCGAGCAACGCGCGGCCGATCGCGACGCGCTGCTTCTCTCCACCCGACAGCGCCCGGGGCTTTCTGCGCAGCAACGCTTGGAGGCCCAGCAGTTCGATGACGCGAGCCTCGTCGATGCGGCGCTCGTCGCCGCGGCGCAGCCGCTGCCCGTAAAGGAGGTTCGATTCCACGTCCATGTGCGGAAACAGCAGCGGATCCTGGAACACATAGCCGATTCGGCGTTGCGCCACTGGAACGTCGATGCCCTTTGCGGAATCGAACAGGCACGATCCGTTGATCTGAATGGAGCCGCGCGCGGGTGTGGTGATTCCCGCGATCGCATTGATCACGCTGGTCTTGCCGGCGCCGGAGCGGCCGAACAAGCCCACGATCGGCGCGTCGGCCGCGAACTTGACGTCGAGGCGGAACGCGCCCAGCTGCTGCTCGATGTCAACGTCGATCATCGGCGTGCAGTTCGCGCGAGCGACGGGTGAGCCATTCGGACATCGCCAGCGCGGCGATCGACAGCAGCACGGCGATGATGCTCAAGCGTATCGCCTGGCTTTCGCCGCCAGGCACCTGCGTGAACGTGTAGATGGCAAGCGGCAATGTCTGTGTTTCACCCGGAATGTTGGAGACGAAGGTGATCGTGGCGCCGAACTCGCCCAGCCCGCGCGCGAACGAGAGCAGCGTTCCGGTGATGATCCCCGGGAGCGCCAGCGGCAACGTGATCGACGCAAATACCCAGAGACGCGAACCACCGAGCGTCCGCGCGGCCACCTCGAGCCTGTGGTCGATGGCCTCGATCGACAGCCGGATCGCGCGCACCATGAGCGGAAAGCCCATGAGCGCGGACGCCAACGCCGCGCCGGTCCAACGGAACGCGAACACGATGCCAAACCATTCGTCGAGGAGGCTCCCGATGGCGCCCCGCTTGCCGAACAGCACGAGGAGCGCAAAGCCGACGACCACAGGCGGCAGCACCAGCGGCAAATGGACGATCGCATCGACCAGCGTCTTGCCGGGAAACGAAAGTCGGGCAAGGCCATAGGCCACGCCGATCGCCAGCGGCAGGCTGCAAATGACACTGACCAACGCGACGCGCAGGCTCAGCGTGAGGATGCCCCACTCGTCGGGGCTCAATTCGAGCATGCTCATTGGGCGAGACCGAAGCCATACTTCTCCCACGCCGCGCGCGCAGGCGCGGATCGCAGGAATTCCAGCAGCGTCCGGGCCGACGGCGACGTGCTGGCCGCGAGCACCGCGGCGGGATAGACGATGGGTGGGTAGCTCGCCTGCGGAAATGTGTCGACGATTCTCACGCCTTTGTCCGCCAGCGCGTCTGTCCGGTAGACGATGCCGAACGGCGCTTCGCCGCGGGACACCAGCGCCAACGCGGCGCGCACATTTTCCGCGCGCGCAACCTGTCGTTCGACGCCGGCCCAGACTCCCAGCGCCTCAAGCGCGCTCTTGCCATACTTGCCGGCGGGCACGCTGTCGGGATTGGCCATCGCGAGCTTGTCCGTTCCGAGCGCAGCCGCAAGGCCGAAGTTCGGCGCGATCTTGAGCGTCGCCGTGCTCGAAACAGGCGCCACCAGCACAAGCGTGTTGCGCAGCAGATTGAAGCGTGTGTGGGGTGCCAGCAGGTGCCGCTGGTCCAGGAAGTCCATCCATTCGAGGTCCGCGGAGATGAACACGTCCGCCGGCGCGCCGGCGTCGATCTGCCTGGCCAGCGCGTTACTGGCGCCGTACGCGACGATCACCCGGCTGCCGGTGGTCGTCTGGAACTGCCTGGTCACGTCGTCCAGCGATTCCCTCAAGCTCGCCGCCGCAAACACCGTCACGTCCGCGGCCGCAACCGTGGGGGGCGCGAACAGAAGGGATAGCGCCATGACAGCGAACGACAGCGCGCAATGGACGCGTGACACCTGGAACCTCGCACGACGGGGACGGGGGCGTAATATACCGCCGTATATTCCCATCCGACAATGGACGCCAAGGCGTCCCGGACGGCCGCCGTCCTCCCTTGTTCTATAATTCTCGCTACAGGCGGCCGTCAGCGTTCATTCGACGCGCGGCGTTCGGAGATCGGAATCATGGGATGTCCGTTCAAGCAAGGCAGCGGATTGTATGCGCGGCTGCGCATCGGCGCGGTGCTGCTGGCGGCCGGCGAAGGCCGGCGCATGGGTGGCGTGTCCAAGCCGCTGATCCGCCTGCAGGGCGTGCCGCTGATCAGCCGGCATTTGGTTGCCTTGAGCGGCGCCGGCGTCGACGAGGTGGTCGTCGTGACGGGCCATGCCCGCCACGCCATCGAGGAGCACTGCCGAAGCTTCATCGTGACGCTTGCCCACAATGCCTCCCATGCCGAGGGGCAGCAAGGTTCGGTACGTGTCGGCCTGGCGGCGCTGAGCGGTGCCTTCGATGCCGTCATCATCATGCCGGCCGACCAACCGTTGATAGGCGCCAGCGACTTGACGGAGCTGATCTCGGCATTCAAGAAGCGCCCTGCCGGTCATGTCGTCGTCCCGATGGTGGACGGCCAGCGTGGCAATCCCGTCATCCTGGACGACGTGGCCCTGGCCGAGATTCTCGCCAGCGATGTGAATCTGGGATGCCGCCATCTCATCGAGCGACGGCCCGAACTGGTCCACATGCACGTGACCGCCAACGCCCGCTTCGTCACCGATCTCGACACCGTCGAAGACGTCGAGCAGCTCGCCCGGCGCACCGGCTGGCGGCTGGAACTTCCGGCGCTCGAAGTCACTCAGTAGCCGTACGGGCAGCTGCCCGCGGCGATTGCTTGTTCGCCGGACTCGTCCAGCCACTCTCCGGGCCTTGTAATGTTGCGGTGCGTTGGGGGAGTATCTGCGCTCGAGCAAGAACATTGGAGGAGCGACCAATGATTCCCGGCGAATTCGAGTACCACGCCCCCAAAACCCTTCCTGACGCGCTTGGCCTGCTGACGAAATTCGGCGACGAGGCCAAGCTCCTCGCGGGCGGTCACAGCCTGCTGCCGATGATGAAGATGCGCTTCGCGCAACCCGGCCATCTGATCGACCTCGGCAGGATTCCGGACCTCAAGGGTGTGCGCGAGGAGGCCGGGACGATCCGAATCGGCGCGATGACCACCGAGAACGAGCTCATCTGGTCGAAGCTCCTGCAGCAGAAATGCCCGCTGCTGGTCGAGGGCGCCCGGCTCATTTCCGATCCCCAGGTGCGCTACAAGGGAACGATCGGCGGCGACATTTCGCACGGTGATCCGGGCAACGACCATCCGGCGCTGATGCTCGCGCTGGGCGCGTCGTTCGTGCTGCGGTCGCCCAAGGGCGAGCGCGTCGTCCCGGCCGACGGCTTCTTCGTCGGTACCTACGCGACGCTGATGACGCCCGACGAGATCATGACCGAGATACGCATTCCGGTTCCCGCACCCGGCACCGGCTACGCCTATGCCAAGCTGAAGCGCAAGGTCGGAGACTTCGCCACTGCCGCCGCCGCCGTCACGTTGCGGATGAGCGGCGACACCGTCAAGGAGGTCGCCATCGCACTGACCAACGTCGGCGCCACCCCGCTCAAGGCGCGCGCAGCCGAGGATTCGCTGCGCGGCAAGGCACTGAACGATGCGTCGATCAACGCCGCCGCCGTGCTCGCTATGAAGATCTGCGATCCGGCCGCCGATCAGCGCGGCGACGCGGAATACAAGACCGCCATGGCCGGAGAAATGACGCAGCGAGCGCTGCGCACGGCCCTCGGTCGCGCAGGCAAGTGAGACGGGGGACCCCATGGCAACCAAGCAGGCGGTATCGTTCAAGCTCAACGGCAAGGTGGTAGACGTTGTCGTCGAGCCGCGTGAATTGCTCATCCACACGCTGCGCGAGAAGCTTGCGCACACCGGGCCGCACATCGGCTGCGAGACCTCGCATTGCGGCGCATGCACGGTCGATCTCGATGGGATGTCGGTCAAGTCGTGCACGGTGCTCACCGTGCAATGCCAGGACGCCGACGTTCTGACCATCGAAGGCTTCGAGCAGGGCGGCGCGCTGCATGCGCTGCAGGAAGGCTTCCACGAGCAACACGGCCTGCAATGCGGCTACTGCACGCCGGGGATGATCACGCGCGCGTACCGGCTGCTGAAGGAGAACCCCAACCCGTCGGAAGAGGAAATCCGCTACTGGATGGCCGGCAATCTCTGCCGCTGCACGGGCTACCAGAACATCGTCAAGGCAGTGCAGCACGCGGCGAAGAAACTCGCCACCGCAGCTGCCAACTGAGCTGCCTGATTACGACCGAACCGGAGAATCTGCCATGCCCGACGACAAGAGCACGCTCGAGCGCGAAACCAGCCTGCAAGGAATGGGCGCGTCCAGGTTGCGCAAGGAGGATGCCCGCTTCATCCGCGGCCGCGGCACGTACGTCGACGACATCAAGCTCCCGGGCATGCTGTTCGGCGCGATGGTGCGCAGCCCGTACGCGCACGCGCGGATCAAGTCGATCAACAAGGCCAAGGCGCTGGCCGTTCCCGGTGTCGTCGCGGTGCTGACCGCGGACGATCTGAAGCCGGTGAAGCTTCACTGGATGCCGACGCTGGGCGGCGACGTGCAGGCGGTGCTGGCCGACCAGAAGGTCTGCTTCCAGATGCAGGAAGTCGCGATGGTGATCGCCAGCGACCGCTACGCCGCGGCCGACGGCGCGGAAAAGGTCGAGGTCGACTACGAGGAACTGCCGGCGATCGTCGACCCGCACAAGTCGATGGCGAAGGACGCCCCGATCATCCGCGAGGACATCAAGGACAAGGACAACGTCGGCCACGGCCCGCGCACGCATCCCAACCACATCTTCACGTGGGAAGCCGGCGACAAGCCCGCCGTGGACGCGGTATTCAAGAACGCCGAGGTGACCGTCCGCGAAGAAATCCTCAATCCGCGCGTGCATCCGTGTCCGCTGGAGACGTGCGGTTGCGTCGCTTCGTTCGACAAGCCGACCGGTCAGTTGACCGTGTACATGACGTCGCAGGCGCCGCACCTGGTCCGGACGGTGGTCGCGATGCTCTCCGGCATTCCCGAGAGCAAGATCCGCATCGTCGGCGGCGACATCGGCGGCGGCTTCGGCAACAAGGTCCCCGTGTACCCCGGTTATGTCGTCGCGATCGTGGCGTCGATCGTCACCGGCGTGCCGATCAAATGGATCGAATCGCGGATCGACAACATCTCGACGACCGGCTTCGCGCGCGACTATCACGGCATCGGTGAACTCGCGGCCGACAAGGACGGGCGCATCAAGGCGCTGCGCTTCACCGCGCTGGCCGACCACGGCGCGTTCAACTCGCATGTTTCCGCCACCAAATTCCCCGCGGGGCTGTTCAGCATCTGCACCGGTTCCTATGCAATTCCCAAGGCGTACTGCCGCGTCGACGCCGTGTACACCAACAAGGCGCCGGGCGGCGTCGCCTACCGATGCTCGCTCCGCGTCACCGAGGCGATATACCTGATCGAGCGGATGATCGACGTGCTGGCGCAAAAACTCGGACTCGACAAGGCCGAGATCCGTCGCCGCAATTTCGTGAAGGCCGAGCAGTTCCCGTACACGACGGCATTCGGCTGGACGCTCGACAGCGGCAACTACCATGCCGCGCTGGAAAAAGTGTTGAAGGCCGTCGACTACGACGGGCTGCGCCGCGAGCAGGCGGAAAAGCGCAAGAAGGGCGAGTTGATGGGCATCGGTATCTCCACGTTCACCGAAATCGTGGGCGCCGGCCCAACGAAGGTCTGCGACATCCTGGGCATCGGCCTTTTCGACAGCTGCGACATCCGCGTCAATCCGACCGGCAGCGCCATTGCGCGCCTGGGCACGATGAGCCAGGGCCAGGGACACGCCACGACCTACGCGCAGATCATCGCCACGGAATTGGGTCTCTCGTCGGAGGAGATCCAGATCGAGGAAGGCGACACCGACAAGGCACCGTACGGCGCGGGGACGTGGGGCTCGCGCTCGACGCCAGTCGGCGGTGCGGCTGCGGCAATGGCCTCGCGCAAGATCCGTGCGAAGGCGCAGAAGATCGCTGCACACCTTCTCGAAGTGGGCGAAGGCGACCTCGAATGGGAGGTCGACCGGTTCAAAGTCAAGGGCAACCCGAGCCAGGCCAAGACGATGAAGGAAATCGCCATGGCCGCCCATACGAGCAACCTCCCGGACGGCATGGAAAAGGGTCTCGACGCATCCGAATACTACGACCCGCCCAACATGACCTTCCCGTTCGGCGCTTATGTCTGCGTGGTCGACATCGACCGCTTCACCGGCGAAAGCAAAGTCCGGCGCTTCTACGCGCTGGACGACTGCGGCACGCGCATCAACCCGATGATCATCGAGGGCCAGATTCATGGCGGCCTCACCGAGGCGTTTGCCGTGGCCTTTGGCCAGGCGATCCCGTTCGACGAGAATGGCAATCACCTCGGCAACAGCCTGATGGACTATTTCCTGCCCACCGCGGTGGAAACGCCCCATTGGGAAACAGACCACACGGTCACGCCGTCGCCGCACCATCCGATCGGCGCGAAAGGCGTGGCCGAATCGCCGCATGTCGGCGGCATTCCCTGTTTCAGCAACGCCGTGGTCGATGCGTTCGCGCACCTGGGCGTGACGCACATGGACATGCCGCATACGTCGTATCGCGTGTGGCAAAAGTGCAAGGCGCTCGGCCTCAACAAGAGGTAGCGCACGACGTAGAAAGGTCGGCATGAAGGTCGAGCTCGAGAAATCGTTTCCGATGCCGGGCTCGGCCGACGTCGCCTGGGCGTTCCTGCAGAACATCGAGGCGGTGGCCGGTTGCATGCCCGGCGCCGCAATCACCGAGCGCACGGCAGGGGGCGGCTACAAGGGAACCGTCACCGTGCGCGTCGGGCCGGCGACGATGTCCTTTCGCGGCGAAGTCGAGGTCAGCGACATCGACCCCGCCGCGCATTCGTTGCGCCTCCTGGGCAAAGGGACTGACAGCACGGGCACCTCCGGTGCGGCGATGGATCTCGTGGCGCGCGTCGAGGCGGTCGACTCGGCCTCGAGCACCCTCGTCGGCAGAAGCGAGGTTTCGATGAGCGGCAAGGCAGCAGCATTCGGCGGCAGGATGATGACTTCGGTCGCGGACCAGGTCCTGAAGCAGTTCGCGGAGAATTTCGCCGCGCAGGTGGCAGCGCTCGCCATGCAACAAGAGGCGGCCGCAAGCACAGCATCTGCGGCGGTGCGCCCGTTGCCGGCGCGGCCGCGCCTCCGCCAGCGGCGCAACCGGTCATCCACGAACTCAATGGGCTCGCGCTGGCGTGGGCGGTAATCAAGGATTGGCTGCGCGGGCTCTTCGGAAGAAGAAGGCGGCGTGAGCGCGTCCCGCTGCAGCGGATGGCCGAATTGATCGACCTGCAGCGCCAGTTGCTGGATGCCGGCTACGTCGCAGAGCGGCCGCTCGCCGCAGCGCTGCTGCTGATGCTGGATTTGGGCCGGCCGCTGCTGCTGGAAGGTGACGCCGGCGTGGGCAAGACCGAGGTCGCCAAGGCGCTCGCGACCGTGCGCAAAGCGCAAGGCTCATCCGCCTGCAGTGCTACGAAGGTCTCGACGTGCACGCGGCGATGTACGAGTGGAACTACCAGCGGCAACTGCTGGCCATCAAGTTGTTCGAGCACGACGAGCGCCCGGTCGCCGCGAAAGAGCAGGACATATTCTCCGAGCGCTACCTGCTCAAGCGCCCGCTGCTCGAGGCCATCAGTTGCACGGAAGCACCGGTGCTGCTGATCGACGAGGTCGACCGCGCCGATGCGGCGTTCGAGGCCTATCTGCTGGAACTGCTGTCCGATTTCCAGATGTCGATACCGGAGCTGGGCACCGTGCGGGCTGTTTCACGCCCGCTGGTGGTCATCACGTCCAATGGCACGCGCGAACTCTCCGACGCGCTGCGCCGGCGCTGCCTCTACCAGTACATCGACTATCCGGACTTCGAGAAGGAGGTCGCGATCGTCGAGATCCGCGCGCCGGAAGCGGCGGGCCAGTTCGCGCGCCAGTTAGTCGAGTTCGTGCAAAGCGTGCGCCGGATGGACCTGCAGAAGAAGCCCGGCATCGCCGAGACGCTCGACTGGACGGCGGCGCTGCTGCGGCTGGGCATCTCCGTGATCGACGACGACGGGGCCGAGCGCATCCTGGAAACGCTGAGCGCGCTCATCAAGACTCGCGCCGACCGCGAGGGCTTCACGCGCGAGGTCGTCGCCCGCATCGCAGCCGCATGCTGATCGTCGCGCCATCACCCTCCGATTCCCATGGAACCGCGCTGCGCACCCGCCTGACGGGATTCGCCGGATTCCTGCACGCCAACGGATTCGGCGTGGGCGGCGGCGATACCGCCCGCGTGCTCGCCACGGCCGAGCAGGTCGGCATTTTCGATGGCGACGTGCTGCGCTGGAGCCTGAAAGCGCTGTTGTGCGGCCGCGGAGATGAATGGCGGCGCTTCGATACGCTTTTCGACGCGTATTTCCTGCCGCCGAACAGGAAGGCGTTCGCCGAGAGCCGTCCGCGATCCATGGACAGCCCGAGGCCCGCGGAGCCGCGGACCCCGCGAGTCGGCCGCTGCCGGTCGGCGCGCCGGGTCAAGGGACGGCTGCCACCGACGACGGCCGCGCGCAGAGGCATGGCGCGAGCCGCGAAGAAGCGCTCGCCTTGACCGATTTTCGCGACCTCGGTCGCGCCGACCAAGTCCGCGACATCGAGGCGCTGATGCGGCGGTTCGCCCGCCGCCTGCACCATCTGCGCCTGCGCCGCGAGTCGCGCTTCGACCTCGGCCGCCGCCTCGACCTGCAGGGGACGATACGGCGCAGTGTCGCGAGCGGAGGGACGCCGTTCCGGCTGGCCTGGAAGGACCGCCGCCGGGTGCGCCCGCGACTCGTCCTGCTGCTCGACGTGAGCCGCTCGATGAGCCCGTACAGCTTCTTCTTCCTCCGCCTGGCGCGTGCGCTTTGCGCCGAACTCGCCGATGTGCATTGCTACATCTTCCACACGCGGATCACGGGCGTGGGCGAGGCGCTGCGGGACCCGGACCCGTGGCGCTCGCAGGAACGATTGCACCTGCTCGCCGCCGGATGGGGCGGCGGCACGCGCATCGGCGAATGCCTTGTCGATTTCAATCGCCGTGACGGTTCGCGCCTCGTGCATGCGCGCACCGGAGTCATCATCGTCAGCGACGGCTACGACACCGGCGAACCCGAGGTTCTGGCGCAAGCTCTGCGCACACTGCGGCGACGGGCGCGGCGCATCGTCTGGCTCAATCCGCTGCTGAATCAGCCGGGCTTCCGCCCCGAAAGCCGGGGCATGCAGGCGGCGATGCCCCACCTCGACCTCCTCGCCGCCGGCGCCGACCTTGCGAGCATCGAGCATATACTGCCCAATCTCATCGAGGCGCTGCGATGACCAACGACGAACTCCTCGACCTGGCGCGCGGACTGAACGACCGGCGCGTGCCCTATGCGCTCGTGACCGTGGTGCGCGCGATCGCGCCAACATCGGCCTACTTGGGCGCGCAGGCGATCGTGCTTGCGGACGGCACGCTGCACGGCTGGATCGGCGGAGGCTGCGCAAAGGACGTGGTCATCGGCGCTGCGCAAGAGGCGATCAGCAGGGGCGAGCCCAAGCTGGTCAGGATCTCGAACGACAGGATTCAGCCCGATGTGGATGTGGAACAGCACGCGATGTCCTGCGCCAGCAATGGCACCATCGAATTGTTCATCCAGCCCTACAGTCCGCTAAGCGGCCTGTGCGTGCTCGGCAGCACACCCGCCGCCGATGAGGCGCGCTTCCTCGCAGAGCGGCTCAGGATCCGGCTTGCCGAAATTCCCGGCGACGCGCCCATCGTGCTGGTCGCCACGCAGGGCCAGGGCGATGAAGACGCGCTCGAAAGCGCACTGCGGAGCCCGGCGGCGCACATCCTGATGATTGCGAGCCGGCGAAAGGCCGAACGGCTGCGCGACGTGATGCGCATGCGCGGCATCAGCGACGCACAGCTCGCGCGTCTAGTTTCTCCGGCGGGCCCGGATGCAGGCGCGAAGACGCCTCAGGAGATCGCGCTGGTAGCCATTGTCGGCGTGCTCGCACTGCTGCGCGGCCGGGCCCGGCAGTCGGCAAATTCCGGGGCCAGCGCGTCATCCGGCGACGCGCCAGCCGAATCTTCGCAGCACCATCCGGCGGGTCGGCTGGCTGGCGCGGCCGCGCCGGGCGGCAAGTTCATCAACCCGGTCTGCGGCATTGCCGTCGACATCGCCGCGCCGAAGCACGTCGAGAACTACGAGGGCGTTGCCTACTACTTCTGCTGTGACGGCTGCCTGGCGACATTCCGGCAGAACCCGGCGAAGTACGCGGCGATTCATCGCAGCGCTGCCGCACCGGCCTAGAGGACTGACGTCACCCCTGCCATGGGGCTGACCTACTTCAGCGGAATATGGTAGTTGACGACCAACCAACACCGCGATTGCCCGGCGTCAAATGGCGGGCATCGGCGGCGGCCCGAAGAATATGTGCATCACCTTGTCCTTGCCGATCACGCGGATCAATTCGTGCCCCAAGCAGTACATCAGGATGAGGACGAACAGGATGATCTGAATCGCCCAGAAATGCGGCCATATCATTTCCGAGAGCAGCTTTTCATTGGCCGCGGCAAAGCTCCCGGCCTCCTTCCAGAAATCGTACAGCCGCTCCAGGTAATGGATGATCGCGGAGACCACGAGATAGATCAGCGTCTTCCAGACGACGTTGTAAATGAGCGGCCGTTCCGGAAAGCGATTGATGATCGGCAACATGTCGGCAATCAACACCGACTTGCCGAGGATCAGCGCCGCGACGGCGATCGAGATCGTCGACATTGGCGCGAGCCCCGTTCCCTTGGTCATAAGCACGCGAACGATCGCGACAACGTGCAGGGCGACGAAAAAAAAGACCGTCGGCGGGATCACCGCCAGGAATTCTTCCTTGATCTTGCTGGCGACTTTGCTCATGGCATTCCGATCGCGGGAGTGAGTTCGAGGCCGCAGATTACCGCAATCCTCCAGTTGCGAACGGGTGCGTTCGCCACTAAAGTGTTCCACTGAGTCGGCGGGCGGGACGGCGTTGAATTTTTCCCCGCGCCGATCATCGCCGTGTTGCGCCGCAGCGCGACGCAGTCCTTGCGCCGAACCCAAGCACGAAGGCAAACTCGCGGGCCATGGAACTTATCTACGCGATCCCCCTGCTGCTGGCGCTGATCCTGGCGCTCTACGCGGTGCGTCGCGCCATCCAGCGCAGCGCGCTTCGCCGCCAGAAGGCCCGCCGCGGGCGCGGCGGGCGGCCAGGACCCAAGAGCTTCGTCCCTCTCGGGACCAAGCGATCGCAGATGCGCACCGACGACGACCCGACGACCGTCATGGAGAAGATCACAGAATCGAAGCCGCCTCCCGACCCATCCTCCAAGAGCGAAAAATAGCCTCAACCAGATCGGCTCGCTGATCGGAATCTGGCAGCGCTCGCCGGCACGCTCGCCGCGACCTATCCGCGCTTCCCGACCGGGAGCGGATCGCGCGCCGGATGCGTACAATCCCTCCCAAGCCCGGGTGGTGAAACTGGTAAACACAAGGGACTTAAAATCCCTCGGCCGCAAGGCCCTGCCGGTTCGAGTCCGGCCCCGGGCACCAGCTATTTCGCGTAAGCGGCCGTCAGCGCCGCTGGCCGGGCATGAACTTCGCGAAGTCGCCCATCACCTTCTGCATCGACTCGAACGCGTTGCCGCCGGACGACACCACACCCTGCAGCGCGTTGATCACGTTCTGCGCCTGTCGCATGTCCGGCATCATCGCCATCGCCGCCTTGGCTTCCTTGACGCCGGGAACGCCGGTCATCTGATCTTCGATCAGCGTGAACAGACGCTTCTGGACTTCGCTGACCAGCTCGAACATCTGTCCCCAGTAGCGCATCGCGTTTTCGACGGCTTCCTGCGACACGCTTTGCCCGGCGGCCATCAGCGCGTTGGGGCTGCCGGCTTCCGCGGCCTGGCGCGCGGCCTTGCGGCCCATCGCGCGCGCCTGCTCCTCGCCTTCGAACTGGAGCTTGCGCACTCTTGCCGTGCCCTCCAGCGCCGCGTTGATGATGTCGAGCGCGAGCTTGGTGTTCGCCTTGTACAAGTCGATCGCCTGCTCGGGTGTCATCATCTTCGGCATCTTGGACATGTCACCCATGCCGGGCATCGCCGCGGGCGAGTATCCGGCGAACGCCGCCGCGCGCGGCGCAGCCTTCGGCGCGGCTTTAGGGGCGGCCTTGGCGGCCGGTTTCTTCGCGGCGCGCTTCTTTGCTGCGGGTTTCGCTTTTGCTTTGGCTTTCGCGGCCATGGTCGTACTCCTTGAACGAAAGAATCCAAAGCCCATGAGACTCCTGATGACGCGGATCGTCAAGAGCGATTCCGGCGGCGGTTGCGCTGGCGCAAACCCTAGATAGGCACGTGCTACGATTTCCCCGCGTTGCGGATTGCGGAACCGCACATTGGGGGATGACATGTCGGGCTTGAAAGAGCGTTTTGGCCGTCCGTTGCGGCTGGGGATCATCGGCGGCGGCCCGGACGCGTGGATCGGCCGCATGCATCGTGGCGCGGCGGAAATGGACGGCTGGTGGCGCTGCGTCGCCGGCGTCTTCTCGAGCGACCCGGCGCGCTCGCGCGCGGCCGGTGTGACGCTTGGGTTCGACACGGCGCGCAGCTACGGCGATGTGGCCGAGATGCTGGCCAAGGAGAAGGTGCGGCCGGACGGCATCGACGCCGTCGCCATCATGACGCCCAACGACACGCACTATCCGTTTGCCGCCGCGGCGCTGGATGCCGGGCTCGACGTCATTGGCGACAAGCCCGTCACCCACGATTTTGCGCAGGCGTGCGACCTCGTGGCGCGCGCACGCAAGAACGGGCGGCTGTTCGCCATCGCGCACGGCTATTCGGCATACCCGATGACCCGCTATGCGCGGACTCTGGTGCGTGACGGCGCGCTGGGCGCTATCCGCCTGGTGCAGGTCGAGTACATCCAGAGTGGACTCGCGACGCGCGTCGAGGAAGGCACGCTGAACAACCGCTTTCGCTGGGTCCTGGACCCGCAGCGCAGCGGTCTGGCGCTTGTCATGAGCGCGATCGGCTGCCACGCGCAGCATCTTGGCTGTTTCGCGTCCGGGTTGTCCGTCGCGCGCGTCGTTGCCGATGTCGGCGCGCTGATGCCGGGGCGCAACGTCGTCGACTACGTCTCCGCGCTGATCGGCTTCGACGGCGGTGCCCGCGGGACGTTCACGGTGACGCAGGCCGCGGCCGGCGGCGAGAACGACATCCGACTGCGCATCTACGGCGAAAAGGGCATGCTCGACTGGTCGCATCGCGAGTTGAGTTACCTGCGCGTGGCGCTGCAGGGCGAAGCCGCGAAAATCGTCGGTCGCGGCGACGCATTCCTGCCGCCCGACATCATTGCCACCGGGCGCACGCCGCGCGGACATCCCGAGGGCTTGCGCGAGGCGTTTGCCAACGTCTATGCGGAGCTCGCGCAGGAGCGCATGGCGCGGGCGCTGGGCGAGACCGTCCCCGACTTTCCCTATCCGCGGATCGAAGACGGCGCGCACACGATGGCGTTCATCGAGGCATGCGTCGCGTCGCAGGCGAAAGGAACCTGGGTCCACGTGGCGAAGATGCCGACGTAGCCGCTGCCGCAGTAACCCGCATGGCAAATGTCAAACCAATGCTTCGGCGCGCCGCGGACCGCGCGATTCGCCCGGCCCGGCGCGAGGAGCTCAATTTGGACCGGCGCGAATTCGCCGTGTTGCGACGCTTGTCCACGCCAGCCAAGATCCAGGCGTTCCTGAACGCCATCCCCACCAATCACGAGACCGAAGGCGAGACGATACTTTCGGTGCGCGAAGTGCTGCGCCAGCGGCGTGCGCATTGCATCGAAGGAGCGTTCGTCGCCGCATGCGCGCTGTGGATCCACGGCGATCGGCCGCTCGTCATGCATCTCGACTGTGCCGCCAGCGACTATCCGCACGTCCTGGCGCTGTTCCGCCGCGGTGGCGCATGGGGTGCGATCTCCAAAACCAACGGCGCCGTGCTGCGCTTTCGCGATCCGGTCTACCGCAGCCTGCGGGAGCTCGCAATGTCGTACTTCCACGAATACAGCGACCGGCGCGGACGAAAGACGCTGCGCAGCCATTCGGCCGCATTCGACCTGCGCCGGATCGATCCGGCGCTGTGGGTGACGCGCGAACAAGAGTGCGGCGAGGTCAACAGCCGCCTCGCCGCTCTTCGGCACTACCCGCTTATCTCCTCCCGCCAGTTACGGCTGCTGTCGCCGCGCGACGCGTTCGAGCGCAAGGCTGCCAAGATGGTGGAGTATCCGAGGAAAGCCTAGCGCCGGTCCGAATGGCGCAGCGCCGGGTTGACCCGGTCGATATCGGCCTGGACCGAAGCGCGGCTTCGTTCGTAGACGATCTCGCGGCCCAGCGCGTTGCCGACATAGGCCTGCGCCGTTCGCGTGGGCGTCAGCGCGCACCGGACGCTGTGGACGCCCTCACCCAGCACCACCTCGATCCTGTCGGCGCGCTTGTTGAGGACGACGACATCCAAAAACTGCCCGCTCTCGGTGACGCGGATTCTGATTTTCTCGTCGTTCATGCGGTGGCCGCCTTTGCAAACCCGACAGCGTCAGAATTCCAATGCGTACAGGCTGACCTCGTCGTCGACGGTCAGCTTGACGGATTTCTCGAACGTCATCCCGAGCTTCATGAGGAGCCGCGCCGAGCGCTCGTTGTCGGGAGACACGATCGCCACGATGCGCTTCAGCCCGAACACATCCTTCCCGTACGCCAGCATGGCCGATGCCGACTCCAGCGCATAGCCCTGCGCGCGGAATTCCGGCAGGAAGGCAAACCCGATGTCGACATCGTCGAGCGAGTCGCGCTTGATGAGGCCGCACATTCCGATCGCCGCGCCATCCTCCTTGCGTGCGGTGAGGAACAACCCGAAGCCTTCGCGCTCGTACATCGCAAGCGGTCCCTTGCGAAGGTAATTGCGGGCGTCGTCCAGCGTCCGCACGCCCTTGTCGCCGATGAAGCGCAGCCACAGCGGATCGTTCAGCAGCTGCAGGATGAACGCCGCGTCGCCGACGTCAAGCCTGCGAACGGTCAGGCGGTCCGTTTCGAGAACGTTCGCCGGCGACGCGCCCGGCCGGCCGCGCATCAGGCTCGCGCTTTCGGACCGTGGCGGCCGTGCCCGCGCATCTGCAGGCGGCCGTAGCAGAACAGGACGGTGACGACGCCGAAGGCAATCGGCAGCGGCGACACCATCAGCGCGGCGACCCAGTTCCACGTTCCCGCGGGGTCGAAGAGGAAGACGCCGAGGAACACGGCCAGCGCCGAGCCGAGCGCCGCGGTGAACGAGGCCTTTCTCGTGTCGCGAAAGATCATTTCGGACGCGAATCCGATGACGACCGGCAACACGAGGAGGATCAGCAGGGGTTTCATGTGCGCTTTGGGGCCGTCAAGCGGCGGTGACCAGTTTACCGGCCTCATCCATCCGGACACTATAGGAGAGCGCCGCGCGCGGGTCAAAATCGACGGCTGATGCCGCACCCCTTGACGCCGCCATTCCACCGTCTATAATCCGTGTACCGCATATACATACGGTATTCCGATGCCTCCCCGCCCCGTGTTTCGAAAGATGAACGCCCACCTGCCCCTGCCGGCCGATGCACCCGTCGCGCCGCCGCGCCTCACGGCCCGGCAGCAGCAAATCCTGGACTGGATCCGCGGCCACATCGAAGCGCTTGGCATGCCACCCACGCGCGCGGAAATCGCGACGGGACTGGGCTTCTCCACGGCCAGCTCGGCCGAGGACCACCTGCAGGCGCTGGCGAAGAAGGGCGCGCTGGAAATCACGCCCGGCGCGGCGCGCGGCCTGCGCCTGAAGGACATCCCCGGCGTGCCGTTCAGGGAACCTTGCCGCTGGTCGGCCGGGTGGCGGCGGGCGCCCCATCCTCGCCGCCGAACACATCGAGGCGCAATACCGCATCGACGCCACGCTGTTCGAGCCGCACGCCGACTACCTGCTGCGCGTGCGCGGCTCCAGCATGCAGGATATCGGCATCCTGGACGGCGACCTCCTCGTCGTGCACAAAAGCGCCGAGGCGCGCAGCGGGCAGATCGTCGTCGCGCGCTTAGGCGAGGAAGTGACGGTCAAACGGCTGAAACGCCGCGGGCGTGAAATCACGCTGGTGGCGGAAAATTCGGCGTTCCCGCCCATCGTCGTCGACCCGAAAGCCACGCCTTTCGCGATCGAGGGCATTGCCGTGGGCCTGATTCGCGCCAGCCGTTCGTTCTGAAGCGTTCTCAGGAGTCCCTTGCATGGCCAACGTTCGCTATCTGGTCAACGATGTCGACGCCGCGCTCGATTTCTACGTCGGCCGGCTGGGCTTCGAACTGGTCGAGCGCTGGGGGCCGCCGTTCGCGATGGTCCGGCGCGGCGATCTCACGCTCTGGCTCTCCGGGCCGGGAACGTCGGCGGCGCGGCCCATGCCGGATGGCGCGCAACCGGTGCCCGGCGGCTGGAACCGTCTGGTGCTCGAAGTGGACGAACTCGATGCGACCGTTGCCGCGCTGCGCACCGCGGGTGCGCATTTCCGCAACGACGTCGTGAGCGGCCCCGGCGGACGGCAGATCCTAGTCGAGGACCCGTCCGGCAATCCGGTCGAATTGTTTCAACCCCAAAGCGATTGAGAGGAGACCCCTATGCCCGACTCCGTGTTCAACTCAGCGCGCAACCCTGCTTCCAAGCCAGTTCTCAACCCGGTTCGGAACCCGGTGATCAAGACGGCGCGCCGCGACAGCCCCAACCTCGAAGACCTGCCGAATGTCGGCCGCGCCATCGCCACCGATCTGCGGAGTATCGGCATCCGCACACCGTACGACTTGAAGGGCCGCGATCCCTATGCGCTCTACGACGCACTGAATCGCACGACTGGCACGCGCCACGATCCGTGCGTGCTCGACACCTTCATCGCGGCGGTGCGCTATGTCGAGGGCGCCCCCGCGCGCCCATGGTGGAAATACACCGCGCAACGCAAGCGCACGCTGGCGGCGCTCGCAGAACGCAAGGAGAAAGCGCATGGCTGAAACCAGAACCGCGCCTGTCCACGTCGATTCGCTGCCGGCCGAATCCGGCGGCGGCTATCCCGAGCCGCTTCAATCAAGGATGGGCCAGTGCGAATGGAAGCGCCTGGGCGACCCGTTCGGCCTGACGCAGTTCGGCCTCAGCCTGGAGACGCTGCAGCCCGGCGGGCAGTCGGCGCTGCGCCACTGGCACACGCTGTGCGACGAATTCCTCTACCTGCTCGAAGGCGAGCTCGTGCTGCGCATGAACGCGGGCGAAACGAAGGTGACACCTGGCATGTGCGTCGGTTTCAAGGCCGGCACGCGCGATGGGCACCATTTCGTCAATCGCTCCGATCGGCCGGCGCGCTATCTGATCCTGGGTTCGCGCATTCCCGGCGACGGCTGCTATTACCCCGACGACGACCTCATGTGGGTCGACCGCGAGGACGGTTCGTTTCCGGCGCACAAGGACGGCACGCCGTACTGGCTGCCGGGCAAGAAACCGTGAAGGAGTCCTGAATGATTCTCGGCTTGCGCACCGTGATCTACCCCGTCACCGACTTGGCGCGCGGCAAGGCGTGGTACGCCGGCGTGCTGGGCGTCGCGCCCTACTTCGACCAGCCGTTCTACGTCGGCTTCGCGGTCGGCGGGTTCGAGCTGGGCCTCATTCCCGACGGCACGCCGGGCGCCGGTGGCGCCACCGCGTACTGGGGCGTGCCGGACGCCGCGGCGGAATTCGCACGATTGCAATCATTGGGCGCTACCGTGCGCGAAGCGCTGCACGATGTCGGCGAAGGCATCAAGGTCGCGTCGGTGACCGATCCGTTCGGCAACACGTTCGCGATCATCGAGAACCCGCATTTCAAGGCAGCCTCAGTTCGCTGACACCGTGCGCTGAACGAATGAATTCCTGTCGGAGACTTGCCGGACGCCCGTTCTCCTCCCCCGCACTGCGGGCGTCCGGATCTTTTTGACGTTCGACACCCATCCCCTGCATTCGCCTCGAGGAGGTTTCCCATGGCCGTTGCACCGATTCCCCCAGGCTATGCCAGCGTCACGCCGTATCTCATCATCCGCGGCGCTGCCAAGGCCATCGACTTCTACAAACGCGCGTTCGGCGCCGTCGAACTGTTCCGCCTCGAAGGCCCGGACGGGTCGATCGGCCACGCGGAGATCAAGATCGGCAATTCGCCGGTCATGCTGGCCGACGGCGGCATGGAAGGCTATTCCGATCCGCTGACGCTGGGCGGCTCGGCGGTGAGCTTCATGGTCTATGTGCCCGACGTCGACGCCGCGTTCGCGCGCGCGCTCGCCGCGGGCGCCACGGTCAAGCGTCCGGTGGCCGACCAGTTCTACGGCGATCGCACCGGCACGCTGGCCGATCCGTTCGGCCACGTGTGGTCGATCGGTACGCACGTCGAGGACGTGGCGCCGGAGGAAATCGACCGCCGCTTCAAGGAAATGATGAAACCCGCGGCGGCCAACGCCTGATCACTTTCGGCCAAGGCAGGCACAGGAGGACGCATGTACACACTGTTCGGCGCCAAGGGATCGGGATCGGCATCCGTCGAAGCCGCGCTCACGCTGGCCGCCATCGAGTTCCGCAGCGTCGATGCGGCGTCATGGATGTCACCACCGGGTCCAGGACTCGACGAATTCCGCCGCGTCAATCCGCTGTGTCAGATCCCGACACTCCAGCTTCCGGACGGTTCGGTGCTGACCGAAAGCGCCGCCATCCTCATCCATCTCGGCCTCGCGCATCCCGCCAGCGGATTGCTTCCCGCGGACGTTTCGGCGCGTGCGCAAGCCATTCGCGGCCTCGTGTACATCGTGGCCAACTGCTACGCCGCGATCGGCATCATCGACTATCCTGAACGCTGGTGCGCGGACCCCGACGAGGCCACGAACAAGCGCATCAAGGCCGGGACCACACAACGACTGCACCATCTGTGGGAGGTTTTTGCCGACACCTTTCCCGCGCGGCCGTTCCTGGGTGGCCCGCACTTGAGCGCACTCGACCTGCTGGCCGCGGTCGTGTCGAAATGGTCGGGGTCGCGCAAGCATCTCGCCGACGCGCGTCCGGAATTCAGCGCGCTGCTGGCGCGCATCGAAGGTGAACCGCGCGTGACGCCGATCTTTGCGCGGCATTGGCCGCAAGCGGCCTGACGTCCCGTTGCTCGCGATGGCCTCAGTTGCCATGTCTGCCTCCTCAGCTGCCTTCTCCGTGGCCACACCCGCCTCCCTCGCTGCGCTGCTGTCGCATCCGGCGATCTGGCGCGGCGGCGATTGCGCGCCGGAGCCTTCCGCCTTGGCCTCCGGCTTCCCGGCGCTCGATGCCGCGCTGCCCGGACGCGGCTGGCCGCAGGGAGCGCTGACCGAGATACTGCTTGAGCGCGAAGGCATCGGCGAGATCCGCCTCACGCTTCCCGCGCTCGCGCGCGTGCAGGCGCAAGGACGCGATGTCGTGTGGATCGCGCCGCCGCACAAGCCCTATGCGCCCGCGCTCGCCGCGGCCGGCCTGGACCTCGCGCGGCTTTATGTCGTGCAGTGCCGCGAGTCCAAGGATGCGCTGTGGGCCTTCGACCAGGCGCTGCGCGCGCCCGAATGCGGCGCGGCGTTCGCATGGCTGCCCACGCACGACGAGCGCGCGTTGCGCCGGCTGCAGGTCGCGGCGCGCGAGGGCCGCACGTGGGGCGTGCTGTGGCGGCGGCCGGGCCAGTGCGGCAATGCGTCTGCCGCGCCGCTGCGCCTGGCCCTGGCGCCCGCGGCACCGCACGTGGATCCTCATTGGAGTTTAGCGGTGCATGTGCTGAAGCGCCGCGGTGCCACATTGCCGCAGCCGGTGTTGATCGACATCGGCCGGCCCGGTGGCAACTTCGCCGCTATCGCGCTGCCGCCGCGCAGTTGCCAATGTCTTTCGCCGCGCTTCGCGTCCGGCACGCAGTAACCAGGGAGCAACACGATGGTGACGAACCCTCTTTCGCACCATTTCGCAACGATGGCGTACAACAACGCGTGGGCCAACCAACGGCTGCTGGCCGCGTGTGCGCAATTGTCGCAGGAAGAGTTCGTCGCACCGCGCACGAGCTTCTTTCCTTCGCTCAAGGCCACGCTCAACCACAACCTTACCGTCGACTGGTACTACGTCGATGCGCTGGAGCGCTTCGTCCGAGGCCAGCCGGTGAACAGCGAGCCGAATCGATTCTTCGAACCGGAGGAACCATTCGCCGTGTGCCGCGAACTGCACGCCGCGCAGCGGGACGTCGATCGCCGCCTGGTCGATGCGTGCCTGGCACTTACCGAGGCACAACTCGAGCTGCCCGTTGCCGTCCAGCGCAGCAAGGGCGTCATGCACGAGACGGTCACCCGGGTCCTCGCGCATCTCTTCCAGCACCAGATCCATCATCGCGGGCAGGCGCATGCGATGCTCGCCGGAACCCGCGTCAAGCCGCCCCAGCTGGACGAGTTCTTCTGCGCCAACGAGGCCCACCTGCGCGCACCGGAACTTGCGGAACTGGGCTATTCGGAGGCGGGGATCTGGGGTGTGCAATCCCGAACCTGATGGGGCAGCAACTCGACGCTCCTCGTGGCCATCATGTTGTGGGCCTGCCTTCTCTTCCCGTCGCTGCCGCTCGACGTCTTCACGCGCGCGCAGTCGCCTTCTGACGCCGCGCATCCGTTCGTCGTCAGCAGCGGCGGCCACTATCCGCGCGTCGTCGCGGCCAATGCGGCGGCCACCGCGGCCGGCATCCGCGCCGGCCAGCTCATTTCCGCGGCGCTCGCGTTCGCGCCGGAGCTTCGTTCCCGCGACCGCGATGCCGACGCCGAAGCGCGCGCGCTCGCGCAGCTTGCAACATGGGCGCTCACGTTCACGCCCAGCGCCGGTTTGGCGCCGCCGAACGCCGTCGTCGCCGAGATCGGCGGCAGCCTGCGCCTTTTCAGCGGATTGCCGCGGCTCGCGGCGCAACTTGCCGGCGGTACCGGGACGCTGGGCTACGCCGCACGGCTGGGATTGGCGCCCACGCCCGGTGCCGCGCTGCTTTTCGCCCGCGCCGGCCGCACGCAGCCCGTCATCGCCGCTGCGCAATTGCCGGAACTGCTGGCGCCACTGCCGTTGACGCTGCTCGACATGGACGACGCGTTGCGTACGACACTGGCCGACGCCGGCGTCACGACGTTCGCACAAGCGGCGGCACTGCCGCGCGACGGACTTGCGCGCCGCGGCGGCGCCGATCTTCTGCTTGCGCTCGATCGCGCGCTGGGCCGCGCCGCCGATCCGCGCCCGCCATTCGTGCCGCCGCCGCGCTTCGGAGCCAAGCTCGACCTGCCCGCTCCCGTGCACGACGCGGAAGCGCTCGGGTTCGGCGTCAACCGCCTCGTGCAGGAACTCGCGACGTGGCTCACCGCGCGGGGCTTAGGCGTCACGCGCCTCACGCTTACGCTCACGCACGAGCGTCACGTGCGCCAGCGCGGCGTGCCGGCGACCATCGTGCCCTTTGCCCTCGGCGCGCCTGCGCGCATGCCCGCGCATCTGCTCGGCGTGCTGCGCGAACGCTTGTCGCGCGTTGCGCTGCCTGCGCCGGTCGAGGCGATCCTGCTCGCGAGCGAGGCAACCTCGCCGCTGCCGGGCCGCAACTTGGGGCTGCTGCCGGGCGACGAAGCCGCCGCGGTCGAGGTTCCGCTCGTCGATCGGCTGCGCGCGCGCCTGGGCGAAGACGCCGTGGTGCGCGTGGCGCCGCGCGCCGAGCACCGGCCGGAGCAGGCTGCGCACGACATCGCGGTATCGGCAAGCACCGCGCGCGCCATCCAGCATCCCGCCAGGACGCGGCCCGCGAAAACTCCCGCAGCAACTGCCGGCACCCTGCCCGAAGCGGCGCGCCCGCTATGGCTGCTGGCGCAACCGCAGCCGCTCGCGCATTGCCTGGAAGCACAGCCATGGATCCCGGAATGGAAACTGAGGGACGGCCCCGAGCGCATCGAATCCGGCTGGTGGGACGGCGCCGATGTCCGCCGCGATTATTTCGTCGCGGAAACGCCGCACGGCGAGGTCATGTGGATCTACCGCGACCACCGCTATGGCGTCGATGACGGCGAGTGGTTCCTGCATGGGGTCTTTGCGTGAGTGGTGCGCCGGGGTCCCCACCGCGCGAAGCGCGCAGGGGGAGCGCACAATCACCAATCGCAAAGCGAGGCCGACACGCAAGCCACACTTCACGGAGACCGAGGTCGCGTGACCGGCGTCCCGATCAGTACGACTTGCTGTGCATATACGAAGTCAGGCGGTCGAGCTTCGCCGCGTAGAGATCGTGATCGCTGCGCGTCGTGCTGTTCTCCATCGCGATGGTCAGCTGCTTGCGCGCCTTGTCGTAGTCTCCCAGCCCCAAGTAGGACAGCGCGAGCCAGAAATGGAACTCGTGGTAGTACGGCGCGCGCTCGACCTCCTTCGCGAACATCTCGCTCGCCGTGTTGTAGTCCTTGGCCTCCATCGCCGCCAGGCCGCGCTTGAAGTAACTGAACGCGGGGTTGGGTTCGAGCTGCTCCAGCCTGCGATTAAGCTCCCGCGCTTCCGCGACCCGTCCCGTGTCGTTGAGGACCGTCGCCAGGTTTGCCATGACGTGCGTGTTGTTCGGGTCGCGCGCGAGCGCGTAATTGAACGCGCGCTCCGCCTCGGGAAGATTGCCGTGCCGCCGATAGGTGGCGCCCAGCGTGTTGTAGGCACTCAGGAACTGCGGGTCCTGCTTGATCGCCTCGCGCGCCCACCAGTAAGCGTCGTCGAGCTGCCCGCGCGTCATCGACTCGACGGCCCGATTGTTCATGTACATGGCAAGGATGGTTTCCTCGCCGATCGCGCGGACACGCAGGCCGCGCACATCCTGCGGCGGCAGGAAGTCGATGATCATCGGGTCGACGTCGACGTGGCCGAAGCCGACCTCAGGCATCCGCTCGGAGAGGGTCAGGTTGACGTGCTCGATGAACAGGTAATTGTCGCCACTGCGGCTCCACGTCTCGTCGACGTAGACCTTCTGGTAGCGGACCGACAGTCCCAGCTCCTTGGCGAAGGCCGCGGTCATGATCACCAGCGACAGGCAGTTGCCGGAGCGCGCCGCGAAGGCCTGCGCGGCGGTGCGCGTCGTCGCCGAATCGAACTCCAGCTTGAGCTGCGTCTTGTTGTAGAGCGCGTCGATCAGTCCGCGCTGGCGGCCATGGATGCGCAACTGGGGAGCGATCCGGACCGCCAGGTAGTCCTTCATTTCCGGGCTCATCGCGAAGACGTCGCGCGCATCGATACCCTGGGACGGCGCGGCGAACAGCGCGTCCCTGAACAGCGGATCGTTCGGCGGAGGTGCCGGCGCCGAAGCGCAAGCCGCAAGCAACGTGGAGAGCAGCAGGACCGCCCATTTGTTCATCTGGCGTCTCCTTCCTCGAAGCCCATGGCAGTCATACGTGGAACTGCCCTGATTCCCAACTCTACTCCATCCCCAAACTCACGGGTAGGGCGCCCGTATCCCATTCACGGACCGGGGCCGGCCGCCCGTCCGGCGCCCACGCAGTGGCGCGCGTCAGATTCCCGCGTACCACTGGTAGCCATTGTCCTCCCAGTAGCCGCCCTTGCCGCCGGCTATGTTCCCAAAGCCGTCGACGATCGCAATGGCCGTCACGTACTTCGCGTGCTTGTAGCCCAGTTGCCGCTCCACGCGCAGCCGCAGCGGCGCGCCGTTGGGGACCGGCAACGGCGCGTCGTTCAACTCGTAGGCCAGGATCGTCTGTGGATGGTAGGCATCGTCCAAGTCGATGCTCTCGTAGTAGAAGTCGGTGCCGTCCTCCTCCATCGGGTCGGCGCAGTAGAACATCACGTAGCGCGCGCCGCCCGCGGGTTTGACGGCGTCGAGGATCGCGGAGAGCTTCACGCCCTTCCATTTGGCGATGGCGCTCCAGCCTTCGACGCAATCGTGCCGCGTGACCTGCGTGCGGCTTGGCAGCGCACGCAACTCGGCGAGCGAGAAGCTCATGGGCTGCGCGACCATTCCCGCGACAGCCAATCGGTAGTCGGCGAAGCCGTTCCGCACCATCGCCTCGTACTCGTCGGTGCCGGGGTCCGCCGTGCCGTTGCTGCGAAATTGAGGCGAGCGCGCGGACTCGGGGAATTCCTGCGCCATCGCCTTGCGCGGCGTCACGGCGCGCGCAACGTTGTAGTTCCATTGCTCCGCCACGGCGAGCACGCGGGGAAACCACGTCGTCTGCGATAGGCGGTCGCACCCCGCCAGGAACAACGCCGATGCCGCGGCGGCGGCGCGCCCGAGAAAATGCCGGCGCGTTCTGCCGATCCTATTCATGTCTCGACTCCTTCGCGACGCGGTACCGGCCGGTGATCATCGACCGCAGGTTGTTCCAGAGCCCCGTGATGACGACTTCGAACACGTGGATCAACACGAACGCGACGAGCAGCCAGGCAACGATGAAATGAATCGTCCGTGCCGCCTGCCGGCCGCCGAAGAGGTCGACCCAGCCGGCGAACAGCGAATCGAGCCACGGCGACATCGCGAATCCCATCAGGATGATGAGCGGCAACAGGACGAAGATCACGATGAGATATGCGAATTTCTGCAGCACGTTGTAGCGCCTGGCCGCCTCGCCGGACGGGTGCCGGAACATCAGGTGGTCCTTAATCGACGCGCCGATGCCCTTCAAGTCGGCGCCCGTCGGCGCCAAGTCGCGCTGCAGGTGTCGGCTGAAATGCGCATAGAGGACGAACGCGATGCCGTTCACGACAAACACCCAGGCGAAGAAGAAATGCCAGGCGCGCGCCATCGACAGAAATTTGTAACCCGGGATCGTCAGCCACGAGGGGAATGCTGCCCGATCCGGCCGGCCATTGGCCGCCTTGGATACGCCCAGCACGCCGGTCGTGTCGAATTCGTGGCCGAATATGCGCGTATAGCCGGTAATCTCCCCGTTCGGGCTCGCGCGCGAGCTGATCGTGAGCACTGGCGGCGTGCCGTCGTACGACGACTTGCCCCAGTTGAGCTCCGCATGGGAGTTGAAGATACGCAATCCGCTCATGAACATGATCGTCAGCGCGATGACGTTGATCCAGTGCATGACCCGCACCGGCAGCGTATGGCGATAATAGAGATAGCTGCCAGCCGGTGCAGCGGGTTGCGCGTCTTGCGGCATTGCCGATCTCCTTTGGGGCCCTTTGCTGCGCGGCTTCCATCTTTGCCAATTGGCGCCTGGATGGCAAGGCATTCCGGGCTCGCGCCTCGCGCGGCACGTACAATGCATCATGTCCGATTCCGCCGCGCCGCCCTATGCGAACCTCACGCCGGACCGGATCCTCGACGCGCTGGAAACCGTCGGATTGCTGGGCGATGGCCGCCTGCTCGCCCTCAACAGCTACGAGAACCGCGTCTACCTCGTCAACCTCGAGGACTCCACGTCAGTAGTCGCAAAATTCTACCGGCCCTTACGCTGGACCGACGCGCAGATCGAGGAGGAGCACGCGTTTGTCGCGGAACTCGCCGAGCGCGAGATTCCCGCCGTTGCGCCGCTCGTCCACGATGGACGGGCGCTGCACCGCTTCGATGGCTTCCGCTTCGCCGTCTATCCCAAGTGCGGTGGCCGCACGCCCGAGCTGGACGACCCTGCGACGCTGGAATGGATGGGCCGCTTTATCGGACGCCTGCACGCGGTCGGCGCACTGGCGCCCTTTGCCACGCGTCCCGCGCTCGACATCGCAACGTTCGGCGATGAGCCCCGCGCGTTCCTGCTGGCGCATGACTTCGTGCCGCCGGACCTGCTGGACGCCTACCGCAGCGTGTCGGAGATGGCGCTGGCCGGCGTCCGCTACTGCTTCGACCGCGCGGGCGACGTGAAGGCGCTGCGCCTGCACGGCGACTGCCATGCGGGCAACGTGCTGTGGACGCGGGACGGGCCCCACTTCGTCGACTTCGACGATGCGCGGACGGGCCCGGCCGTGCAGGACCTGTGGATGCTGCTGTCGGGCGACCGCGCGGCGATGACGCGCCAGTTGTCCGACGTGTTGTCAGGCTACGAGGACTTCCATGATTTCGACCCGCGCGAGCTCCACCTGGTCGAAGCACTGCGCACGCTGCGGCTCATCCACTACGCCGCGTGGATCGCGCGGCGCTGGAATGACCCAGCGTTTCCCGCGGCCTTCCCGTGGTTCAACACACCGCGCTATTGGCAGGACCGCATCCTGGAATTGCGCGAGCAAATCGCCGCGATGGACGAGCCGCCGCTGGCGTGCTGAGCCCAACTTACGCCTTGGGCAACACCGCCGCCTGGCGGCCATAACGCAGGAAGCCGACCCACGCGATGACCGTGAACGTGGCGCCCGCGTAGAACGTGAAACGTGGTCCGACCGCATCCCACAGCCATCCCGCGAGACTGCTGCCGACGAGGAGCGCGACGCCGCACACGAGATTGAAAATGCCGAACGCGGTCCCGCGCAGGTCCGCCGGCGCCGACGCTGCGACGAGCGCGGACAGCAGGCCCTGCGTGAGTCCCATGTGCAGTCCCCAGAGCGCGGCGCCGGCCAGCACCAGGGGCCACGCTTGCGCGTGCGCCAGAACGAGATCCGCCACGACGAGCGTCACCAGGCCGAAGGACAAAAGACGCGCGCCCTGACCTCGATCGGCGGCGGCTCCCGCCGGATACGACGTCGCCGCGTAAACGAAGGACATCACGACCATCACCAGCGGCGCCATGGCGTTCGACAATCCGACATTGTGCGCACGGAGCACAAGAAACGCCTCCGAGAAACGCGCAAGCGTCAGCACACCCGCGATCGCGACGATCGCCACGTATATACGCGGCAGGCGCCGGACATCGGAAAAGCGCAGCCGGGATTCCTTTTCATTCGACGTCTTCGGACGGTCGGGCTCGTCGACGCCGAAGATGATCAGCGCCACGCACAACATTGCCGGCACGACAGCCACCCAGAAGGCGGCGTGGAAGTTTCCCGCGAAATATGCCATCGCACTCAGTGCCAGCAGCGGGCCGCCGACGGCGCCCACCGTGTCCAGCGCCTGGCGCAGCCCGAAGCTGCGACCGCGCGAATCGGCCGCGGAGATGTCGGCGATCAGCGCGTCGCGCGGCGCGCCGCGAATGCCCTTGCCGACGCGGTCGGCAAGCCGCGCACCAATGATCCAGTCCAGCGTCGGCGCCAGCGGAAACGCGAACTTGGAAACCGCGGCGATGCCGTATCCGAGCAGAACGAGCGGCTTGCGCTTGCGGAAGAGATCGGACAAGGCGCCGGAAAAGAGCTTGATGATGAGCGCGAGCGCCTCGGCGACCCCCTCGATCATGCCGATCACGAAGACGCTGGCGCCGAGCGCCGTGGCCATGTAGAGCGGCAGCAGCGAATGGACGAGTTCCGACGACAGGTCCATGCACATGCTGACGAGACCCAGCACCCACACGCCTCGCGGGACCGCGGCAACGCCGCGCCTCAAATGAGAGCCGGTCACGAAGCGAGAGCGCTTATTCGAACGCTGCGGTCAGGTCGCCCGCGCCCGGACGCACGCCCGGCAGCGGCGCGAGTCCGAAGCGAAGCGTGATGAGCTTGAGGATGGACGTCGTGTCATAGGCCGTGTGGTCGACGAAGCCGCGTTTCGCATGCGGCGAAATCACGATCGTGGGAATGCGCGTGCCCGGTCCCCAGCGCCCGCCCGCCGGCGGCGCAACGTGGTCCCAGAAGCCACCGTTCTCGTCGTAGGTGATGATGATCGCCGTCGATTCCCACAGCGGGCTCGCCTTGACTCTTGCGACGACGTCCGCAATGTGCCGGTCTCCCGAAAGGACATCCGCGTAGCCCGGATGCTCGTTCAGCGTGCCCTGCGGCTTATAGAACACGACCTGCGGCAGCGACCCTTCCGCGATGCCGGCAGCGAGGTCGTCGTAGTCCTTGAGATGGCGTTCGCGATCCGCCGTCCCAGGCGCGAATCGCGCGAAATAGTTGAACGGCTGGTGGTGCGTGACGAAGTAAGGCGCGCCGTTGGCCAGCGTCGCCATGACCTTGCGTGGCGCGTCCGGCGGCTGCATGCCGTCCTTCACCGCGGCATTCCACGCACCGGCATACCATGCCCACGTCACGCCCTTGGCGGTGAGCGTATCGCCGATCGTCATCATCGTCTGGGGCGGCAACGTGTGCTGCCTGGGATCGGTTCCGCGCGGGTCGCCATCCTTGGCGGGTGGTACGCGTGACGGCTGCCATGGCGGCTGCGTCGTGTTCACCGAATATCCGTCAGGCGTGACGTCGCCGTCCAGAAACGCAGGCGGACCGCTCAACACGGATGCCGGCGATTCCGGCTTCGTCCTGAGCCAGCCGCGTTCGTCGATCTGCGCATGCAGCGCCGCGGGCGCATTCCTGTCTTCGGGCGTGCACGCGCAGATCAGCCAGAAGTGGTTGAGGTAGGAACCCCCGAACGCCCCCATGAAAAAATTGTCGGCCAGAACATATTCTCTCGCCCATGCCCACAGCGGCAGCGTCGAGCCGTCGTAATAGCCCATCACAAGTCCGCCGGCATCCGACGCGGCAGCGAAGCGGTCATTGCGACCGCCGTTGATCTGTTCCTGATTCTGGTAGAACTTGTGGATGACGTCGCGTGTGGGAACCGAAAGCGGAAGATTGACCGGCGCTGCGTCGATGCGGAATGGCTGGTTCGGAAAATCCTTCGGGAAGGCGGAGTCGGGTTCCTTGCCCTTCCATACGGGTGGCAGCCGCGGCAATTCGCGGCCGTCGCGATCGACCTGCCGATAGGCTGCGGGTGAGGCATTGGCGAGGCCATTCGCACCGGGAAACAATCCGTACAGATTGTCGAAGCTCCGGTTCTCCGCGTAGATGACGACGATGTGGTCGATGCCGGCGAGTCCCGCCTTGCGCCGCGCCGGTTCGGGCGCGGTGCATCCCGTAACCAGGCCGACCAGCACGACCACGGCGCCGACCTGCATGCGAATGCGTGAATGGAGCATCGTATCTACCTCAATTGGACAGCAACGCGCAGGGTGCCTGAGCGCTCGTGCCGCGCCACGATGTCGACGGAGTCGCCCGCGCGGCCCTTGACGACCCACTCGACCTTCACGCGATCGTCGGTCACGTTCAAGTCCGGCCAGAACGACACGCCGGTGTGCTTGTAGGCCTTGCCCTCGAGCTGCCCGGCGTCGACGCGGCGCTTGCCATGGACCAGCGTAGCGCCATCCGGCAACGCGATTTCCGCGATCAGGCCGCGCACCACCTTGCGCTCGAGCGCGCGCTTCGACACGTACGACGGCAGCCAGCCGGTGTTCTGCACGACGAGCGTCACCTTGTAGTTGCCGCCGCCTTCGCTTTCCGCGCCGGCGTGGACGAGCTCGAGCTTGGGCGAAATCAGCGCCTGCCAGATGAGCCACTGCGGGAAGCGCTTCAATTCGCGTTCGAGGAATTTGGGCGGCGGGTTCGAGAGCGCGTGAAAGCGGTCCCAGCCGCCGATGTCGACCTTGCCGAGCTGCGGGTGGTCGTAAGGTTGCCAACCGGCGTGCGCGAGTCCGTCGAGTGCGGTGTCGCTCCAGCGGATGAGCTGCAGGTCGTGCTCGACCGGATGGTCGCGAAACCAGTCGATGTACTTGTAGCCTTCGACGCCCGCCTCGCGCATCGGCGACCAGATTTCAATCACCCAGCTGAAGAGTCCCAGATGCTCGTAGATCCAGTCGAACGTGCCGCCGATCACCGCCTTCGGGTGGTAGCGAAACTCGTGATAGACCGAGATAGCCGGATAGCCGGTGAGCGCCGTTCCCTTTCTGCCGACCGCCTGGTACACCCACAGGTCCTCCGCATGCATCTCCTCGTCCGGCAGGTGCTCGAACGGGCGCAAGAGCACGCCGCTCCACGTGTGGAACGTCGTGCCGCCGGTGAGGTTGGTATGGCGGGCGATGAAGTCGACGACGGCGCGCACTTCAGGCTCCGACGTCGGATAGGGGCCGGCACCCTGCTGCTCGAATTCCTGCCGCCAAGAGGCCGGGAAATTGCGATTGAGATCAAGCCCCTGGGGTCGCTTCTTCACACGGAGCGTGAATCCGTCATAGCCGTCGATGTGGCCCTCCGGCAGCAGCCGGTAATACGTGCCGCCGGTCTCCGCGGGATCGCGGCGAATCAGCAGGCGAGGCTCGTCCGGATGCGCCTTCCACAGCCCGTTCGCGTCCGGCAACCGCATCTGCAGGATGCGTCCGTCGCCATTGATGTCCTCGACCGTCAGACCTTCGATGTCCTCCTCGTCGTACGGATAGGGACGCGTGCTGGAGCGGATCCACTTCGGCTTGTCCGCCAGCGCCCATTCGGCGCCGTCCGGATTGATGCGCGGGCAGACGTAGAACGCGCGGGTGTCGAGCGCGCGCGTCACGTCAGCGTCGGTGCCGTATTGCGTGACCAGCGTGTGCAGCAGATACAGGTTGGCGGCGGAGGCGGCGACTTCGGTCGCGTGGATGTTGCCGTCCACCCAGAATGCAGGCTTGTCCGCGGCCGGTCCGGTCTTGCGGTTGGTGACGGTCGCCACCCAGATGTCGCGGGCCTCGAAGCTCTTGCCGATGGACTCGATGGCGACGAGGTCAGGATATTCGCGGGCGAGCGCCTGGAGCCATTCGGTCAGTTCGGCGTAGCGGTAGAAGTGGTCGAAGGCAAGCGCGGGCATTGCGGGACTTTCGGCGGGAGTGGTTCGGCCAGGCGAAGGACCGGAGTTTACCGGAGGCGTTTTTCGGTCGTTCGGTGCGGCGCGCGGTGCTCTTACCACTACCGTATAAACATACGGTATACTGTGCTGCCCCGCCCGTTGCGAGGCCGCGATGCTTCCCCCCTACGCCGAACTGCACTGCCTCTCCAACTTCTCGTTCCTGCGCGGCGCGTCGCACCCGGAGGAACTGGTCGAACGCGCGCAGGCGCTGGGGTATGCCGGCCTCGCGCTGACCGACGAATGCTCGGTCGCGGGTGTCGTGCGCGGACACCTGGCCGCCAAGGAGGCCGGCTTGAAGTTCATCATCGGCAGCGAGTTCACGCTGGCCGACGGCTTGAAGCTCGTGCTGTACGCCACCGACCGCGCGAGCTACGGCGACCTCGCGCAATTGATCACGCGCGGACGGCGCAACGCGACGAAGGGCAGCTACGCGCTCACGCGGGACGATGTCGTCGCACTGGCGCCCCGCTGTCCCGCGTTGTGGATTCCGCCGCCGGCGGAAGGACGCTCGCCCAACCCGGTGCCGGCCGCCGATGCGCGCTGGTTCGCGGAGGTGTTTCGCGGGCCGCGCGTGGATCGCGGCGGAACTGCTCGCGCGCGCAGGCGATCGCGCGCGCCTTGCGCGGCTGCAGGCACTCTCGCGCGAGACCGGCGTGCCACTGGCCGCCGCCGGCGACGTCCACATGCACGCGCGCGCGCGGCGCGCGCTGCAGGACACGCTCACCGCCATCCGCCTGCGCACGCCGCTCACCGAGTGCGGCTACGCGCTCTTTCCCAATGGCGAACGGCACCTGCGCTCGCGCGCGCGCCTGGCCACGCTCTACCCGCGTGAGCTGACCGACGCGACGCTCGATTTGGCCGAGCGCTGCACGTTCTCGCTCGACGAATTGCGCTACGAATATCCGGAGGAGCTCGTGCCCGCGGGGACCACGCCGGCCACGCACCTGCGCAAACTGGTCGAAGCGGGGCTGCGGCGGCGGTTCGGCGAGGCGCCCGTCAAACCTGAAGTCCGCGAGCTCATCGACTACGAGCTGGCTCTGATCGCCGAACTGAAATACGAGCCGTACTTCCTCACCGTTCACGACATCGTCGCGTTCGCGCGCGGGGAAGGCATCCTGTGCCAGGGCCGCGGCTCGGCCGCCAATTCCGCCGTGTGCTACGCGCTGGGCATCACCGAGGTCGATCCGTCGCGGATGAGCGTGCTGTTCGAGCGCTTCATCAGCCGCGAGCGCAACGAGCCGCCGGACATCGACGTCGACTTCGAGCACCAGCGGCGCGAAGAGGTGATGCAGTACGTCTACGGCAAGTACGGCCGCGACCGCGCCGCGCTGGCCGCAACGCTCATCACCTACCGGCCGAAGAGCGCCGTGCGCGACGTCGGCAAGGCGCTGGGCCTCGATCTCGCGCAGGTCGACCGGCTGACCGGCGTGTTCGCCTGGTGGGACGGCCGCAAGGTCGATCCGGTGCGCATGCGCGAGGCCGGCTTCGACCCGGACAACCCGCTGATCGCGCGGCTCGTGGCGCTTAGCGGTGAGCTGCAGGGCTTCCCGCGCCACCTGTCGCAGCACGTCGGCGGCTTCGTCATCGCACGCGACCTGCTGGAGCGGATGGTGCCGGTCGAAAACGCCGCGATGGAGAACCGCACCGTCATCCAGTGGGACAAGGACGACCTGGACGCGCTGGGCTTGCTCAAGGTCGATTGCCTGGCGCTCGGAATGCTCTCGGCGATCCGGCGCGCGCTGGCGATGGTCTCGCAACGCCGCGGCAGCGAATTGCGCATGCAGGACATCCCGGCCGAGGATCCGGCGGTCTACGCAATGTGCCAGCGCGCCGACACGATCGGCGTGTTCCAGATCGAATCACGCGCGCAGCAGTCGATGCTGCCGCGCTTGAAGCCCGCGAATTTCTACGACCTCGTCATCGAAGTCGCGATCGTGCGCCCGGGCCCGATCCAGGGCGGCATGGTGCATCCCTATCTCAAGCGGCGGCAGGGCAAGGAGCCTGTCACCTACCCCAGCGCCGCCGTAAAGGGCGTGCTCGAGCGCACGCTGGGCGTGCCGATCTTCCAGGAGCAGGTGATGCAGCTGGCGATCGTCGCCGCCGGTTTCACGCCGGGCGAGGCCGACCACCTGCGCCGCTCGATGGCGGCGTGGCGGCGCAAGGGCGGCCTCGAGAAGTTCGAGCAGCGCCTGGTCGACGGCATGGGCGCACGCGGCTATGCCGAATCCTTCGCGCGGCAGATCTACCAGCAGATCCTGGGCTTCGGCGAGTACGGCTTCCCGGAATCGCATTCGGCGTCGTTCGCGCTGCTGGTCTACGTGTCGGCGTGGTTGAAGCACTACGAGCCGGCGGCGTTCTGCGGCGCGCTGCTCAATTCGCAGCCGATGGGCTTCTACGCGCCCGCGCAACTCGTGCAGGACGCGCGCCGGCACGGCGTCGACGTGCGCAATGTCGACGTCACGATAAGCGACTGGGACTGCACGCTGGAACAGGATGCGCTGCGCCTTGGCCTGCGGATGATCGCGGGAATGTCCGAAGCCAGCGCGCAGCGGATCGTCGCGGCGCGCAACGCCGCGCCGTTCGCCGATGTGGCCGACCTCGCGCACCGCGCGCAACTCAATCGCCACGACCTCGGTGCGCTGGCCGCGGCCGGCGCGCTGGCAGCGCTCGCCGGCCACCGGCATGCGGCGGCGTGGGACGTGGCCGGCGTGGAAAGGCTGCCGCCGCTGCTGGCAGGCGCCGCGTTCGACGAAGCCTCGCCACAGCTTCCCGCGCCCACGGAAGGACAGGACATCGTCGCCGACTATCGCGCGCTCGGCCTCACCCTGGGCCGACATCCGCTGGCGCTCTTGCGCGGCCAGTTGCGCGCGCGGCGCCTTTTGACGTCGGCCGAAGTCCGCGACTCGCCGCACGGCCGCAGCGTGCGTACGGCGGGCATCGTCATCGGCCGGCAGCGGCCCGACACGGCAAGCGGCGTGATATTCGTCACGCTGGAGGACGAAACGGGCGCCACCAACGTCATCGTCTGGCGCGACCTCTCCGACCGTCAGCGCCGCGAACTGTTGGGATCGAAGCTGATGGGCGTGTACGGCCGCGTCGAACGCGAAGGCATGGTCGTCCACCTGCTCGCGGGACGGCTGGTGGACCTCTCTCCGCTGCTGGGATCGCTGCAGACGCACTCGCGCGATTTTCACTAGCCACGCCCGCTTCACCGTCAACTGAACGCTAGAATGGTCTATCCAAACTCCTGCGGTTGCGTGTCGTGGATCTTCAATATTCAACCGTCAAGAGCCTGCATGTTGTCCTCGCGTCGACCACCGGCTGCCTGTTTGCGCTCCGGGCGTACTGGATCGTTCGCAAGCCGCAATTCCTTTCGCGGCGCTGGGTGAAGGTCGTCCCTCACGTGGTGGACACGCTGCTGCTCGTGACTGGAGTCGCCCTTGCCGTGCAAATAGGTCTTCCCGGTTTGCGAGGCTGGCTGCCGGCCAAGCTCATCGGTCTGGCGCTCTACATCGCGCTTGGCATGGTGGCCCTCCGTCAGGGATATACGCGGCGGGTGCGAATCACCGCCGCGCTTGCAGCGCTCCTGGTCCTCGGCTACATCGTCTGCACGGCAGTGATCAAATCCGCCTGGGGCCCCTTGGCAGCATGAGCGACAACCTGCCGGGGGCAAACGATGCGCACCTCTCGCCTACCCCGCCTTCCCGTCGAGGCGCGGTCGCGACAATATCGGCCAATAGCGAATCGCATAGATCGCGAAGGCGGCGGACCAGCACGTGCCCGAGACGATGACGGAGAGGAGATAGGCGCCCGGCAGCCACATGCCGCCAAATACCCGGATGAACGCGGCCAATGCGATGAGCGTGAAACTCGCGACCTCGAAGCCGTCGGCCTTCAGCGGCCGTCCCGTGTGCCCGCGTGCGGTTCGAGACATCATGCCCATGGTCATGCCGCCTATCGCACCGACCGTCAATGCGTGGACGGCGAACAGTTGGGCGACAAGGCCCAGTTCCGCCAGACCGCGGAGTACAAGATAGACGACGATCCAGCCATAGGCCACGTGGAGTACCCATACCAATGGGACGCTTCCCGTCCGCTGCGGTCTCCACAGGTAGAGCCGCACGCCATGCGCGAATGCAACTGCGAACGCGACGCCGGCAACGACTAGTCCAGGCACCGGCAGGATGTCGACGCCAATCAGAACGAGTGCTCCGATCAACGCAAATTTCTCGACCAGCGAGTTTCGGGTCGCCTGCGCGCCCGGGATGCCGTTGTTGGTGAACATCGGAATGACCCGGCCGCCGATGACGGCCATGATGAACAGGACGATGTCGAGGCCGACCTGAAGACTAGCCCGCTCCGGCCACGGAAGGACGTCCATGTGCGAGAGGTGAAAGGCAAGTACAGCGATCGCAAGCAGCACAAGCAGCGCCAGGAAGAAGTAATTCCGCCGGTTTTTGCTCTGCACGACCGCGCCGCCGATGCCGATGGCCAGCGCCAAGGGGAACGCGACGTTGACGATCGCCGCAGCGAGCGAAAATGGAGTCAGGACAAGCACGCGACCGGCGACCCAAAGCGCCGCGAGCGCCATCAGCGCGCCGCCGGTCGGTGTGGGCTTGCCGGTCCAGTTGCCGACGGCGGTCAGCAGAAATCCCGCGACGACCGCCATCGTGTAGCCGAAAAGCATTTCGTGGCCATGCCACGCGGGGCTCTGGAGGTATGCGGCAGGAAGGTGGCCCGAATACTGGCAGATCCAAAGCAGGATCGACAACGCCGCGAATGTGCTGGCAAGCAGGTAGAACGGCCGAAATCCAAGATTCCACAGCGCGAAGCCCTCCGGAACCGGCGCCCCACGAGCTGAAATGGTTTCTATCTTGATCACACGCTACTGCACGAGCGGGCTGTCGGCAGCGTCGAGGTCGACACCCGTTACGCCGATTTCAGCGGCGAGCAGCCGAAGATATTGCCGCAACGCGGTTACGTACGACAGTTGGCGAAGCGACATGGCTACAGCGCCTTGAACGGATTCGTACGCCTGCGCGAGCCCGGGTTCGCGCGCCAGCACCTCGACCACGTGCAGCCCGAAGCGGCTATGTACAAGTCGCGGCAACACTCCCACCTCCATGTGGCCGAACAGCTCCCGCGCGAACTCCGGTGCGCAATCGGTCGCGCAAAGCCAGCCGAGGTCGCCACCCTCCGCACCCGTTGGGCAATTGGATGAGGTGCGGGCCGCATTACCGAATCGGTCGTCACCCTTGCCGTCGTGGCAGCGAACATCAAGCAGGACCACCTCGGCGCGTTTGCGCAGCGCAACCACATCGACGCCCGGGGTTACGGCGAAGAGGATGTGACGGGCGCGGACGCGCTCACCGGTCCGGTATGTCGTTTCGTGCGCATCGTAGTGGCGCCTGCATGCTTCCTCCGAGGGTTCGGGAACATGGATAGCGTGTTCCAGCAGCAACTCGATCGCCCTTGAGGCCTCCTCGCTGATGACACCATCGGAGGGCGCGGCGTCATCCTTCGCCAGCAATCCGGCCCGCATCGCGGCTTGTCGCAGGAGTTCCGTGCAGGCACGCTGGCGCAATTCGTCTGGCGGTAGCGAAACGTCCCGTAAGTGCAGCGGCACTCCATTGACATTCGCGATGTCGGTGGCGGCAGTACTCGCATTCATCATCTCTGTTCCTTTAGACACCTGCGCCTGGTTGGCGCGGAAGATTATGTCCAGGCGGAAGATTGAGTCGGCGACTGCGGACTACCTGATAGGGTCGAAACAGATAGCCGATGCTCGCGAAGCCGCTCCATACGTGCACCAGCCGGCTGAAAGGGAACAGCAAGAAGATCGTCATACCCAGAATCAGGTGGATCATGTATGGCCAATCAAGCGTGACGAGCGCATCGGCATTGGGACGGAAAGTGACGATGTGCTGACACCAATCGGCCAGTATCAGCATGGCGCTGGCATCTGCATGGCCATAGGAGAACGGAAGCGTGATCAGGCCCAGCACCAGTTGCACCCAGAGGATCACGAGAATCGCGATGTCCGTCCGATGGCTGGTCAGCCGGATGCGGGGATCGAAGATCCGGCGGTAGAGCAGCAAGCTCAAGCCGACGAAACAAACCAGTCCCGCGGCGCCCCCGGAATAGACGGCGAAGCGCTGCTTGGCGGCCGCGCTGATGAAGCCTTCGTAGAGCCAATGCGGGGTGAGCAAGCCGATTAGATGGCCGAAAAAAAGGAACAGGATGCCGATGTGGAAGAGATTGCTGCCCCACCGCAGAGTGCCCGTCCGCAGCATTTGCGACGAGTCGCTCTTCCACGTGTATTGGTCGCGGTCGAAGCGGGCAAGGCTGCCCATCAGGAACACCGCCATGCAGATGTACGGGTAGACGGTGAAGAAGAAGTAGTGGAGGTAGGCAAGGACAGGGTTCATGAGGCCGCTCCCGTTTGCAACTTGTCGTTCGTTTTCACTCCGCGCGCAGCGGGCACAAAGTGCATCGGCTGCGCCTGGTCTGGTTTGGCTTGACCCTTGCTCGAACAGCCGTCGAACACCGGCGGCTCGGACCAACTCTCGTCCAGCGGGTCGTCCGCCACCGGCTCCAGGCCTTTCGCTTTCTCACCGGCAAGCTCGATCAGCGCGCCCAGTACGCTCGCATAGGGGCTTCCGCGCTTGCACAGCGCTCCAAAGATCGAGTTGAGGATATGGCTGATTTCGGCGAGGAAGGCCCTTGCCTCACGCGACGGCTGCGTGGACACGAATTCGAGAACCACCGGCAAATAGTCGGGAAGCTCCGAGGAGGCGAGCATCAGCCCGGCCGCCTCGTACGTCTTGCAAAGGTCGATCATCGCCGGCCCGCGCTCCCGCGAGTCACCGTGCACATGTTCGAATAGATGCAGCGAGGTGGACCGGCTGCGGTCGAACAGCTCGACGTATGCGCTCTCGCTCTCCAGCGGATCGGCACAGCTAAGGGTCTCGATGAGTGCGTCGAGTTCGAGGCGGCGCGACGGGGCGAGCGCATCCTCTTCGACCAGAAGGTCACGCATTTCGTCGAGATATTCGCGCATCCGCGCATCCGGGTACGTCAGGAGTGCCGCCAGCACGCGGACGCTGCGGCTTATCGGGCGGGGTGGGTTTAGCGCGAACATCTTCAGACCTCCACCTTGATGGGTATGGTGCGCCTCTTCTCGCTGCCGAACAGGCTTGTCGAGCCCGTCCCTTCGGAACAGCCGTTGCCGAAGCTGAAGCCGCAGCCTCCGCGCACGTTGAACGCATTCTCGGCGTATTCCCGGTGTGTCGTGGGAATCACGAAGCGGTCTTCGTAGTTTGCGATGGCCATCACGTGGTACATCTCCTCGACTTCGGCCTGGCTGATTCCGACCTGGTTCAACACTGCCTCGTTGATGTGGTTGTCGACGTGCTTCGCTCGCTGGTAGGCACGCATCGCCAGCATGCGCTCCAGCGCCCGCACGACCGGTGCCGTGTCCCCGGCGGTCAGCAGGTTGGCGAGGTACTTGACCGGGATGCGCAACTGATTCACGTCGGGAATTTCACCGTTGTTGCCGACGTGCCCCGCATTCGCGGCGGCACTGATAGGCGACAGCGGCGGCACGTACCAGACCATCGGCAACGTGCGGTATTCCGGATGCAGCGGCAGCGCCACCTTCCACTGCACCGCCATCTTGTAGACGGGGCTGTTACGCGCCGCGTCCATCCAGTTGTCCGGAATTCCGTCGAGTCGCGCCTGCTCGATGATCTTCGGGTCAAAGGGGTCGAGGAAAATGTCGAGCTGCGCCCGGTACAAATCGCGGTCGTGCTCGACGCTCGCCGCCTCCTGGATGCGGTCCGCGTCGTAGAGCAGGACGCCAAGGTAGCGGATGCGGCCAACGCACGTCTCGCTGCACACGGTCGGCTGACCGGCTTCGATGCGCGGATAGCAGAAGATGCACTTCTCCGCCTTGCCGCTTTTCCAGTTGTAGTAGATCTTCTTGTAGGGGCAGCCGCTGACACACATCCGCCAGCCGCGGCACTTGTCCTGGTCGATCAGCACGATGCCGTCTTCCTCGCGCTTGTAGATCGATCCGGAGGGGCAACTGGCGACGCAAGCCGGGTTGAGGCAGTGTTCGCACAACCTCGGCAGGTACATCATGAAGGTGTTTTCAAACTGGCCGTAGATGTCCTTCTGGATGTCGTCGAAATTGCGGTCCTTGCTCCGACCGGCGAACTCACCGCCCAGGATTTCTTCCCAATTCGGGCCCCAGACGATCTTGTCCATCTGCTTGCCGGTGATCAGGCTGCGCGGTCGCGCGGTGGGCGTGGCCTTCATCTCGGGCGCCGACTGCAGGTGACCGTAGTCGAACGTGAAAGGTTCGTAGTAATCGTCGATCTCGGGAAGATTCGGGTTGGCGAAGATGCGCATCAGCAGCTTCCATTTCGCACCCTGGCGCGGCTCGATGCTGCCGTCGGCCTTGCGCACCCAACCACCGTTCCACTTGTCCTGGTTCTCCCACTCCTTGGGATAGCCGATTCCCGGCTTGGTCTCGACGTTGTTGAACCACGCGTATTCCATGCCCGGCCTGCTCGTCCAGACGTTCTTGCACGTCACGGAGCAGGTATGACACCCGATGCACTTGTCGAGATTGAGCACCATGCCGATCTGCGCGCGGATCTTCATGCTGCCTCCCGCAGGGCCGCCCCAAGGGAGGCGTACGCCCCCTCTGGGGGCAGCGAACGAATGTGAGCGTGGGGGTTCATGCGACCTCTCCTTCGGCCTGCACTGGCTTGATCAGCTCGTCGGCAACCGGGGTGTCAAGCCAGTCGACCTTGTTCATCTTGCGCACCAGGACAAATTCGTCGCGGTTCGTTCCGATGGTTCCGTAGTAGTTGAAGCCGTAACTGAACTGGGCATAGCCTCCGATCATGTGGGTCGGCTTCAACACGATGCGCGTCACCGAATTGTGGATTCCGCCGCGCGCCCCGGTGATCTCCGATCCCGGCGTATTCACGATCTTTTCCTGCGCGTGATACATCATGACCATGCCCGGCATGACGCGCTGGCTGACAACCGCGCGCGCCGCAATGGCGCCATTGACGTTGAACAATTCAATCCAGTCGTTGTCGATGATGCCGGCGCGCTTTGCATCGTCTTCGCTCAGCCACACGCACGGACCGCCGCGGCTCAGCGTGAGCATCAGCAGGTTGTCGGTGTACGTGGAGTGAATGCCCCACTTCTGGTGCGGTGTTATGAAGTTCAGCGCGATTTCGGGGTTGCCATTGGGCTTGATGCCATGGACGCCGGCTGTGGTCTTCAGGTCGACCGGGGGACGGTAGCTGGAAAAGCCTTCGCCGAAGGCGATCATCCACGGATGGTCCATGTAGAACTGCTGGCGGCCGGTCAGCGTGCGCCAGGGAATGAGCTCATGCACGTTGGTATAGCCGGCGTTGTACGACACCGTTTCACTTTCGATCCCGCTCCAGGTGGGAGAGCTGATGATCTTGCGCGGCTGGGCCTGGATGTCGCGGAAACGTATCTTTTCGTCCTCGCGGTGGATGGCAAGATGGGTATGGTCCCGCCCCGTTTGTTTGCCCAGCGCCTGCCACGCCTTGACCGCCACATGGCCGTTCGTCTCGGGCGCCAGCATCAGCACCACTTCGGCGGCGTCGATGTCCGTCTCGATCTTCGGCATGCCGCACGTAACGCCGGCGGCAGTGACCAGGCCACTGAGTTCGCCCAGTTGCTTCACCTCCGTCTGCGTATTCCAGCTGATGCCCTTGCCGCCGTTGCCCACCTTGCTCATCAGCGGCCCCAGCGCCGTGAAGCGCCTGAACACATTGGGGTAATCGCGGTCGACTACTTGCATGTTGGGCGCGGTCTTCCCGGGGATCAGTTCGCATTCGCCCCGCTTCCAGTCCTTGACTTCGAAAGGCTGCGCCAGCTCCGAGGGGCTGTCGTGCATGAGTGGCGTGAGCACCAGTTCGCGCTCGACGCCTAAGTGGCCCACGCAAACCTCGCTGAATTTCCGCGCGAAGCCCTTGTAGATGTCCCAGTCGCTGCGCGACTGCCATGCCGGGTCCACCGCGGTCGATAGCGGATGGATAAACGGATGCATGTCACTGGTGTTGAGATCGTTCTTCTCGTACCAGGTGGCCGTGGGCAGCACGATGTCCGAATACAGGCACGTCGTGCTCATGCGGAAGTCGAGAGTGACCAGCAAGTCGAGTTTGCCTTCAGGCGCCTGTTCGCGCCAGGCAACCTCGACGGGCTTGGCTTCCTCGGCTCCAAGGTCCTTGCCCTGGACGCCGTTGCTGGTCCCCAGCAGATGCTTGAGGAAATACTCGTGTCCCTTGCCGCTGGAGCCAAGTATGTTGGAGCGCCAGACGAACATGTTCCGCGGCCAGTTATCCGGGTGGTCCGGATCGGTGCAGCTCATCTTGAGCGAGCCGTCCTTGAGTCCTCTGACCGCGTAGTCCTTGGGCTCCATGCCGGCCGCTGCGGCATCGCGCACAACCTGCAACGGGTTCGTCTGCAATTGGGGAGCGGAAGGCAGCCAACCCATGCGTTCGGCGCGGACGTTGTAGTCGATCATGCTGCCGCCATAGCGCGTCTTGTCCGCAAGCGGCGAGATCACCTCTTCCATGCCCAGCTTTTCGTAGCGCCACTGGTCGGTGTGCGCGTAGAAGAAGCTCGTGCTGTTCATCTGGCGTGGAGGGCGAATCCAGTCGAGCGCGAAGGCCAACGCCGTCCAACCCGTCTGCGGGCGCAGTTTCTCCTGGCCAACGTAATGGGCCCAACCCCCTCCGCTCTTGCCGATGCAGCCGCACATCATCAGCATGTTGATGATCCCGCGATAGTTCATGTCGCTGTGATACCAGTGGTTCATCGCGGCGCCGATGATCACCATCGACCGGCCGTGGGTCTTGTGAGCGTTGTCGGCGAACTGGCGGGCCACGGCGATCAATTGGGCCCGTGGCGTGCCGGTGATTCGCTCCTGCCAGGCGGGCGTGTAGGGGGTGTCGTCATCGAAATTCTTTGCCGCCATCTCGCCCGCGAGGCCGCGCGCAACGCCGTAATTCGCCACCTGCAAGTCGAACACCGTGGCCACCAGGGCCTCGCGCTTCTCGCCCGCCTTGCCGAGCGCGATCCGTTGGACGGGAACGGTACGGACCAACACGTCCGTTTGCAGGTTATTGGCGAAATGCTCGCTTACGATGCCGCCGAAATAGGGGAAGCCCACCTTGGCCGTTTCGGCGGTCGGATGTTCGCCCTCCAGCAGCGAAAGCTTGAGCTTTACTTCGGCGCCATGACGCGCCTCCTTCGCCTCGAGATTCCACTGTCCTTGGTCCGCACGCCCGTCCGGACCCCAACGAAAGCCGATGGCGCCGTGCGGGAGGACGACCTTCCCCGCCTCGTCGAAGGCGACCGTCTTCCATTCAGGGTTGTTGGCTTGTCCGAGCTTCCCGTTGAAATCCGAGGCGCGCACATATCGGTCGGGCACCGTGATGACTTCGCCGGTCGGCAACGTGTGCTCCTTGAGCAGCACCAGCATCGGCATGTCGGTGTACCGACGCACGTAATCGTCGAAATAGGCGCTGCGTTCCTTGCCTTCGCCGGGGAAGTAGAATTCCTTGAGAATTACGTGACCCATCGCCATGGCCACCGCAGCGTCGGTGCCCTGCTTCGGATTCATCCAGATGTCGGCGAGTTTGGCGACCTCAGAATAGTCCGGTGTCACCGCGACCGTCTTCGTCCCCTTGTAACGCACCTCGGTAAAGAAGTGCGCGTCGGGCGTCCGCGTTTGCGGCACGTTGGAGCCCCAGGCGATGATGAAGCTCGAATTGAACCAGTCGGCCGACTCCGGCACGTCGGTCTGCTCCCCCCAGACCTGCGGACTGCTGGGAGGCAGGTCGCAGTACCAGTCGTAAAAGCTCATGCAGACGCCACCGAGCAGGCTCAAGTAGCGCGAACCGGCGGCATAGCTCACCATCGACATCGCCGGAATCGGCGAGAAGCCGATGATGCGGTCCGGGCCATGCTTCTTGATCGTATAGACATTCGCGGCAGCGACGATCTCGTTGACCTCTTCCCAGCTCGAACGAACGAATCCCCCAAGGCCCCTGACCTGCTGATAGTCGCGCCGCTTCGCGTCGTCTTCGACGATGGACGCCCAGGCCTCAACCGGGCCGAGCGCAAGGCGCGCCTGGCGCCAGCTCTTCAGCAGCCGACCTCGCACCATCGGATACTTGACGCGGTTGGCGCTGTACAAATACCAGCTGTAGCTGGCGCCACGGGCGCACCCGCGCGGCTCGTGATTGGGCATGTCCCAGCGAGTACGCGGGTAGTCGGTCTGCTGCGTCTCCCACGTGACGATGCCGCCCTTGACGTAGATCTTCCAGGAGCACGAGCCGGTGCAGTTCACGCCGTGCGTCGAGCGCACGATCTTGTCGTGCGCCCAGCGGTTGCGATACGCATCCTCCCAGGTGCGGTCCTCACCGGTCGTCACGCCGTGATCACCGGAAAAAGACTCTCTGGGACTCCTGAAATAGTTGAGTCGATCGAGGAAATGGCTCATGTCTTTCGATCTCCGCGGCAGTTGCGTCGGGTTTCGCTCAAGGATTCTTTACGTATGCATTGGTTCGCAGATAGAACCACCAGTTCAGCAACAGGCATATCGCGTAGAACACGGCGAAGCCGTACATCGCCATTTGCGGCGTGCCGGCCTTGATTTGGTCGCCAATGACTATCGGCGCAATGAAGGCGCCGTATGCGGCGATCGCCGACGTCCAGCCCAAGACAGGGCCCGCCTGCTGGCGGTCGAAGATCACACCGATGGTCCGGAATGTCGAGCCGTTACCGATACCGCTGGCGAAAAACAGCACGACGAAGAGGGCAAGGAACGCAAGGAAGTAGTCCTCGGGCGTCGCCGAGTTGTACGCTTGTTGCATGACGTAGCCCACCGCTGCCGAAGCGATCACCATCACCACCGAGATGATCTGCGTGACAATGGAGCCGCCGACCTTGTCGGAGATCCAGCCGCCGAACGGTCGGACCGCAGCGCCGACGAACGGGCCGATCCAGGCATAGGCCAGGATGGCCGGAGCGTTCGGATTGTTCAGCGTGTGCCGCATCACGCCATTTGCGTCGGGCAAATGACTGACCCCGAAGATGACTTTCATTGACAATGGCAGGGCCATCGAGAAGCCGATGAACGAGCCGAACGTCACGATGTATAGCGCCGTCATCGACCAGGTGTGCTTGTTGCGGAAAATCTGGAACTGCTTGGCGACACCCTCCTTCATCGGACCGAACGCCGCGAGTTTCATCATCAGCAACGCGCTGACGATGTCCAGCGGAATGGCCACCCACATGCTGATCACGCCAAGACCAGTGGGCGCCGGCAGGTAGAGGTACATCCCGATGATCGAAGGGATGAAAGCCAGCGTGTACAGGTAGGTAATCTTGGCGAACGCGACGATCGGGTTGCCCGTGGCCGGGGAGATGGTCTTCAGGTTGTTCATGCCGAACCAGCACAGCACGGAGAGGGGCACCAGCGACAGCAGCCAGGCGAAGCCCGCGTTCTGAATGTACGTCGGTGTGCCCGCAACGATCTTGCCGAAGATCCACCCGCTGTCCTTCACCAAGGTCATCGGCTCGCCACCGAACGCTCCGAAGATGCCGGCGGTCATCACGAGCGGAATCACGATCTGCATTGTCGTCACCCCGAAATTGCCGAGGCCCGCGTTCAGCCCCAGCGCCGTTCCCTGCAGGCGCTTCGGGAAGAAGGTGCTGATGTTGGACATCGAACTCGCGAAGTTGCCGCCGCCCACGCCCGACCACAGCGCCATAAGCTGGAAGGACCACAGAGGCCACTCCTTGTGCTGCAACACGATGCCGGTACCGATGGCCGGTGCGAGCAGCATCGCAGTCGTCAGAAAGATCGTGTTGCGGCCACCCGCCAGGCGAATCAGAAACGATGCCGGAATCCGCATCGTGGCGCCGGAGATTCCGGCAATCGCAGTCAGCGTGAATAGCTCGGCCTGGCTGAATGGGAAGCCAAGGTTGAGCATCTGCACGGTGATGATTCCCCACATTCCCCAGACGGCGAATCCGCATAGCAGCGCGGGGACCGATATCCAGAGGTTGCGGTAGGCGATCTTCTTGCCGGTGCTCTCCCAGAACGTGTTGTCCTCGGGGCGCCACTCGACGATATCACCGCGGCCGCTCGGGGTCGGCGCGCTCATATCGGCTGTTGAATTGGTCGCGTTCATTGCCTTCCTTCGTTGACTTTGATCGGCCGCCCGCCGAGGTGGAACTGCCCTGCCTGCTGTCCAAGAAGCGTGGTGCTGCGCACTTCGGTCCAGTACATCCAGATCAACGACACCCAGACCACCCCATACAGCAGCATGAAGGCCGAGGAGCGAACCTCGGTGAAATCCATCAGCGCCCCAAACATGATCGGCAACACAAACCCCCCCATCCCCCCGGCAAGTCCGACGACACCGGAAATGACTCCAATGTTGGTCGGATAATCGTCAGAGATGTACTTGAACACCGACGCCTTGCCGAACGCCCACGCGATTCCAAGCACGAACATGAGTATCGTGAATAGCCAGACGTTGAGACCGATGTGGAACGTCTTCGGACCGCTCGTCGTAAGGATCGTCATGTCGGTCTGCGGATAGGAGAGCAGGAACAAACAGACCCAACTGACCCAAAGCACCCACCATGTAACGCTGTGCGCTCCATACTTGTCGGAAATCCACCCGCCGAGGGCGCGCAGCACTCCGCCAGGAAGCGAGAAACATGCGGCCAGCAACGCCGCAACGCGTATGTCGAGACCAAATTCGCCAATGTAGTACTGAACCATCCAAAGGCTCATCGCCACGTAGCCGCCAAATACGATGGAGTAGTACTGGCAGAGCTTCCATACCTTGGGATCTTTCAAAGCAAGCAACTGCTCGCGCCAGGTGACCCTCGCGCCGACCACGTGGGCAGGATCGGAATAGCTGAAGAACCAGAACAGGATTGCCGCGCCGAGCATGATGGCCGCATAGACCTGCGGTACGACCGTCCAGCCGAAGGCCACGATCAGCGCTGGCGCGACGAACTTGTTGACAGCCGCGCCCGAATTGCCGGCACCGAAGACTCCCATCGCAAAGCCTTGTCGGTTCCTCGGAAACCAGCGCGCAACATAGGGCGTACCAACGGAGAATGAGCCGCCGGCCAGCCCCACGAAAAGGCCGAGCACGAGGTATTGCCAGTATTCGGTTGCGTGCGCGATGAGATAGATCGGCACGACGCAGGCCAACATCAAGACGAAGAGGACGATCCGGCCACCAAACTTGTCGGTCCACATCCCCAGGGGCACGCGGATCAGTGACCCGGTGAGCACCGGGGTCGCGGTCAACAGTCCGAACTCGGTGGCGTTGAGGTTCAACGCCTTGCGAATGGGGATGCCGATGATGCCAAACATCATCCATACCATGAAGCACACCGTGAAGGACACCGTGCTGACGATCAACACAGATAGCGCCTGGCCTCGCTTGCCCATCGTCTCTGCACCTCCCCTGGCATTGGAGTTTCGAGCTTAATCGCTAGTAGTCCCCCCCTCTGTTGATCTAAATCAACGGCAGAACATAAGATTGATTGATAATCCATCTATAGAAACGCGGCGGCCAATCGCCGCGACGAGCGGGGCTTATTGCGCCATTGAGGCATCAAGGTCATGCGCCTGACGAACTTCACCGATTACAGCCTGCGAGTCCTGATCTTCCTCGCGGCAACGCCACAGCGACGCACGACGATCGCCGAAATAGCGGGCGTATTCGGCATTTCCGAAAATCACCTGATGAAGGTGTCCCACGTCCTGGGCAAGGCCGGTGTGTTGGCGAACGTGCGAGGCAAAGGTGGCGGCCTCGAGCTCGCGATGGCGCCGAACGCGATAAATGTCGGATACGTCGTTCGCCTCACCGAAGGCGCGCCGCGCCTGGCCGAATGCTTCGATGCCACCAACACCTGCTGCATAACGCCCGCTTGCATTCTGCGACGCGTGCTCAATGACTCGATGCGAGCGTTCTACGCCGTACTCGATCGCTATACGCTCGAAGACATCGCACGAAACCGGAGTGAGCTGTCCCGATTGCTCGCGCTCCCGCCGCCTGCACGGCGGCGGCCGAAGGCTGCATAGCCTCGGTTGCCGGAAGCCAAGTTTCCGCCGAATCAACGGCGCCCGGACTTGAGGCCCGATTGGGCTGAATCCCGCGGACGGTCTGTTCGGATGCGATTTTCGCTGAAAGCTTGGGGCGCCGCCGGTCGCGCTTGCTCCGCCGCGCGCATTGCCCTAGCCTGTCGTCCGTGTGCGGCTCGACGAAGCCTGCCGCAGTCAGGGAGACGCAATGGACCGGCAAGCGAAAGCCGCCAGGACCGGAGCAGGCGCGAAGCGAGCCGCCGCCCCGCGGACGCGCACGCGGCCGGCCCCCGACAACCGTACGGTCGAGCAGCGGCTGGCGGATGCACTGGCGCAGCAGGCCGCTACCAGCGAAATTCTGCGGGTGATGAGCACATCGCCGACCGACGTCCAGCCGGTGCTGGACGCGGTCGCGCGTCTCGCTGCGCGCCTGTGCCACGCGCCCTACGCGCGCGTCCTGCTTGCCCAGGGCGACGTCATGCGCCCGCTGGCCCAATATTCGGACGAAGGCGCACCAACGCTTTCCATGGATGCGGTCCCCTTGGACCGGACCTCTGTCAGCGGTCGCGCCGCGCTCGACCGTGCAACCGTCCATCATGCCGACATCGTTCCTCTCGTCGACAGTGAATTCCCGGGTGCGCGGGCAAACGCGAGAGGGGCAGGATTCCGGGCCGTCCTTGCCGTTCCGCTCATGGGCAAGTTCGACGCGTACGGCGCCATCTTCCTGTGGCGCCGCGAGCCCGGGCTGTTCGCGCCCGACCAGGTCGCGCTGGTCGAGACCTTTGCCACCCAAGCCGCCCTCGCGATCGAGACCGTGCGCCTTTCCGACGAGACCGAAACACGGTCGCGGGAACTCGCGGAGTCGTTGAAGCAGCAGACGGCGACGAACGAAGTGCTGAAGGCCATCAGCCGCTCGACGTTCGACCTGGGGACCGTGCTGCAGACGCTGATTGAATCCGCCACCCGTCTTTGCGAGGCAGACCACGGCTCCATCACGCGCCAGAAGGGCAAGCACTTCTACCGCGCGGAGTTCCACGGTTATCCCAGCGAGTTCATGGATTACGTCAAGACCATCCCGATCGAGCCTGAGCGCGGGTCGGCCACGGGACGGGCGTTGCTCGAGGGGCGGGTGATCCATATACCCGATGTGCGGGCCGATCCCGAGTACACGTTCGTCGAGGCGCAGAAATTGGCGGAATTCCGCAGCATCCTCGGCGTTCCGATGATGCGCGAGGGCATACCCATAGGCGTCCTGGCATTGACGCGATCAGATGTCAGGCCGTTCACCGATCGCCAGATCGCGCTGGTATCGGCCTTTGCCGACCAGGCGGTCATCGCCATCGAGAACGTGCGCCTGTTCACCGAGGTGCAGGAACGCAATCGCGAACTCATCGAGGCGCTCGAGCAGCAGACGGCCACAAGCGAAATACTTCGAGTCATCAGCAGTTCGCCAACGGATGTGCAACCGGTATTCGACACCATCGCTGCCAGCGCGCTGCGCTTGTGTGACGCGCGGCGCGCGGCCATCTTCAGGTTCGATGGCAAGCTGATCCACATCGCCGCGGCTCTGAACCTGAATCCCGAAGGCGACGAGGCGCTGCGCGCCGCCTATCCCGCGCCACCGAGCCGTGGTACCCCCACTCGCCGAGCGATTCTCACTGCGAGCACTGTCCATATTCCCGACGTTCGGGCCGACCCTGAATACAGCCACCAGAACGTCGCCCAGGTCGCCGATTTCCGCAGCGTGCTTTCCGTGCCGATGCTGCGCGACGGACAACCCATCGGAACGATCACCATATACCGGGACATTGCGAGCCTGTTTCCGGACCGGCAAGTCGAGCTATTGAAGACGTTCGCCGACCAAGCGGTTATCGCGATCGAGAACGTACGACTCTTCTCCGAGCTTCAGGACCGCAATCGCGATCTCACCATCGCGCTGGATCAGCAAACCGCCACCAGCGAGATACTGCGCGTCATCAGCAGCGCCCGGACCGATGTGCAGCCCGTCTTCGATGCGATCGTCCGCAGCGCGGTTAGGCTGTGCGGCACGGATTTCGGCTTCGCCGGCCGGTTCGACGGCGAGTTGCTCTACCCGCTCGCCCATCACGGTTTTCCACCCGAAGCGCGGAAACTCGTCGAATCGATGTTCCCGATGCGACCGAGCCCGGAGACCATGCTGGGAAGGGCAGCGCTCAACAAGACCGTCAACAATGTTCCCGATGTACTGGCGGACCCGCTGTATTCGCAGGATTTTGCCATGGCCGGGAACTGGCGCAGCGTGCTCGCGGTGCCGATGCTACGCCATGGCGAACTCATCGGCGTGATGAGTGTCGGCCGCATGGTACCGGGCGAGTTCCCCGCGCAGCAGGTCGCGCTTCTCCAGACCTTCGCCGACCAGGCCGTCATCGCCATCGAGAATGTGCGCCTGTTCACCGAGCTGCAGGCGCGAAACCGGGATCTCACCGAGGCGCTCGAACAGCAGACTGCCACGAGCGAAATCCTGCGCGTCATCAGCCAGTCGAGGACCGACGTGCAGCCGGTGTTCGACACCATCGCAAGGGCCGCACAGGAACTCTGCGGCGCCACCTCGGCCAATGTCTTCACTCTTGACGGGACGTTGATCCGGCTGGCCGCCATCGTGCTATCAAATCCAGAGGCGATCGAGATCGTGCGGCGCGCATACCCGAGGCCTCTCGCCCGCGACATTGCGGGCAGCCGGGCGGTGCTGACTCGCAGTGTCGTCGCCATCCCCGACGTGCTTGAGGACCCGGAGTTCGGGATCCGGGATACGGCGCTTGCCGCCGGCTTTCGCAGCGTGCTGGCCGTTCCGCTCATCCACGACAGTGAACCGATTGGCGCCATCGCCGTTGGCCGCTCCCAGCCAGGGCCATTTCCGGACAAGCAGATTGTGCTGCTTCAGACCTTCGCTGATCAGGCAGTGATCGCGATCGAGAACGTGCGGCTTTTCAAGGAGCTCCAGGCCCGAACCAAGGACCTCACACGGTCAGTGGGCGAACTCAAGGCATTGGGCGACGTCGGACAGGCGGTGAGTTCGACGCTCGACCTGGAAACCGTGCTCTCGACGATCGTCTCGCGCGCCAACGAGCTTTCAGGCATGGACGGATGCGCCATCTACGAATACGACGAGGCGCGCGGAGAGTTCTACCTGCACACGGCCGACAGCCTTCCCGACGAGCTGGTCGCCGCACTGCGCGCCTCTCCCATCCAAAAGGGCGAAGGCGCGCTCGGCGCGCTGGCGGTGACCGGAGAGCCCACGCAAGTCCGCGACATCGTGGACGAACGCGTGTACCAGAGCCGGGTCAAGAAGATCTTGATCAAGCATGGGTATCGCTCATTGCTGGCCGTGCCGCTGCTTCGCGAGAATCATCTTCTGGGCGGCCTGGTGGTAAACCGGAAGAGCGCCGGCGAATTCGCGCCGGAGGTGATCGACCTCTTGAAGACATTCGCGACACAGTCGGCGCTGGCGATCCAGAACGCGCGGCTCTTCCGCGAAATCGAGGTGAAGGGCCGGCAGCTCGAGATCGCGAGCCAGCACAAGAGCGAATTCCTGGCCAACATGTCGCACGAGCTGCGCACGCCGCTCAACGCAATCATCGGATTTTCGGAGGTTCTGTCCGAGCGCCTGTTCGGCGACATGAACGACAAGCAGGCCGAGTACGTGCACGACATCACGGAATCCGGGCGGCACCTGCTGCTCCTCATCAACGACATCCTCGACCTGTCGAAGATCGAGGCCGGGACGGATGGAACTCGACGTCGCCGAGTTCGACGTCGCAACGGCCATCGACAACACGCTGGCGCTGGTGCGCGAGCGCGCGCAGCGACGCGGCATCGCGCTGCAGTGCGCCGTCGGCGAGACGGCTGGCGATCCGCGCCGACGAGCGCAAGGTGAAGCAGGTCCTGCTGAATCTTTTGTCCAATGCACTCAAGTTCACGCCGGAGGGCGGTGCCATCGACGTCGTGGCGGTCGCGCACGACGACCGGATCGAAATCGCCGTGACGGACACCGGCGTGGGCATCGCGCCCGAAGACCAGGAAGCGGTATTCGAGGAATTCCGCCAGGTCGGATCGACGTCGAAGAAGATCGAAGGCACCGGGCTCGGTCTCGCGATCTCGCGCAAGTTCATCGAACTGCATGGCGGCCGGATCTGGGTGACGAGCCGCGTCGGCGCCGGCTCGACATTCACGTTCACGCTTCCCCGGTAACGACCGGCCTGCGCTGCTCTCCGAAAGCAAGCTCCACCGCCGGCGCCAGTGATGGCCGCGCGCACTCTGCAGCCGCACGGCGCTCGCGCGACCTGCCGTTGACTTGGGCAGACATGACATCCCGGTCCATCCCGGCTAGCATGGACGCGGGCAACCGGCCCGTCCCTCGCATGCCCTCCTCCGATCCTTCCGGCGACATCGCTCGCCGCAGCCTGCTGCTTCCGTGGCGTTCCGCGTGGCAGCGCGATGCCGTTCGCGACGACGTCATCGCCGGCACGACGCTCGCCGCCTATGCGGTGCCGAGCTCGATCGCCTACGCGCAACTCGCCGGCATGCCGGTGCAGACCGGGCTCTACTGCTACCTCTTCGCCGGCATCGCCTACGCACTGTTCGGGACGTCGCGCCAGCTGGCGGTCGGTCCGACGTCGTCGATCGCGCTGACGCTCGCGATGACGCTCGGCGGGCTCGCCGCCGGCGATTCCGCGCGCTACACGGAGCTCGCCGGCACCACGGCGCTGTTCGTCGGCCTGTTCGCGCTGGGCGCGTGGGCGATGCGCTGGGGCGGCATCGTGCACTTCATCTCGGAAACCGTGCTCACCGGCTTCAAGATCGGCGCGGGCATCGTCATCGCCGTGAGCCAGCTGCCGCTGCTGCTCGGACTCGCCGGGCAGCGGCACGACTTCGCGGGCACGCTTGCGCACATCGCGCGCAATCTGCCGCACCGCACGTGCCGTCGCTCGCGCTCGGCCTGGTTGCGCTCGCGCTGCTCGTCACGGGCCAGATGCAGCGCCCGCGCTGGCCCGTGCCGCTGATCGTCGGTTGCCGCTCGCGATGGCGTTCATGTACGTGCCGGGCGTCGGACGCGCCTCGGCATCGCGACGGTCGGCGCCATTCCGCGGTCTGCCCGCGCCTGACGCTGCCCCAGCTCGACTCGCAGAATCTCGACACGCTGCTGCCGCTGTCGCTCGCGTGCTTCCTGATCGCCTACAACGAGGCGATCGCGACGGCGCGACTGCTCGCCTCGCGCCACGACTACACGATCGATCCCAACCGCGAGTTGCTGGGGCTGGGCGGCGCCAACATCGCGATCGCGGTGGGCCACGGCTTCCCGTCCGGCGGCGGACTGTCGCAGTCGCTCGTCAACGACCAGGCAGGCGCGCGCACGCCCTTCGCGATCGTCGTCTGCTCGGCGTGGATGGCGATCGTGCTGCTGTTCCTCACCGGACTGTTCACCGCCTGCCGCAGCCGCTGCTCGCGGCACTGGTGCTCGCGTCGGTGCAGAGCATGTTCAAGTTCGACGAGCTGCGCCAGCTGCGCCGCGTGAGCAAGGGCGAGTTCGTGATCGCGCTGCGTGACGATCGTCGCCGTGCTCGGCCTCGGCATCCTGAAGGGCGTGCTGGTCGCCGCCGTGTTCTCGCTGGCGATGCTGATCCGCCGGCTGGCGCAGCCCGAGTGCGTGCTGCTCGGCCGCTTTCCGGGCAGCCGACCATTTCGCGTCGCTCGCGCGCCATCCCGACGCGCAGCCCGTGCCGGGCGTGCTCGTCTTCCGCGCGAACGCGGCCCTGCTCTACTTCAACGTCGACACCGTGCGGATCACATGATCGCGATGCTCGATCGCCGCGAAGGCGCCGGTGCGGCGCATCATCCTCGACCTGTCGTTCACCACGGACATCGATCTGTCGACGGTTCGGATGCTCGCCGACGTGGCGCGCCGCGTGCGCGACAGGGCATCGACGTTGCGCATCGCCGAAGCGCACTAGCGCGTGCGCGCAGTTGCTCGAGGACGAACATCTGGAGCCCGCTCCTCGGCGACCTGTCGCGCTCGTACTCGATCGCGGACCTGCGTCGATGCCCGCGACGCGCCGGGACCGGCGAGGGCATGACTCGCGCTGAGACATCGAGGCTCCCGAATTCGACATCGTCGTCATCGGCGGCGGCGTCCGGCGGCCTGGTCGTCGCCGCCGGCGGCAGCACGCTCGGCGCCAAGGTCGCGCTGGTCGAGACGCACCGGCTCGGCGGCGACTGCCTCTGGTACGGCTGCGTGCCGTCGAAGACGCTCATCAAGTCGGCGCGCGTCGCGTACGAGATGCGCAACGCGGATCGCTGGGCGCTGCGCACCGGCCGATCCGCAGCCGCACCTCGCGCAGGTCATGGAGCGCGTGCGCGACGTCATCGCGCAATCGAGCCGAACGACAGCCCCGAGCGCTTTCGCGGCCTCGGCGTCGACGTGATCGTCGGCGAGGGACACTTCGTCGCGCCCGATGCGTTCGAGGTCGACGGGCCGCACGCTGACGGCGAAGACGTTCGTCGTCGCGACCGGCTCGCGCCCCGCGATCCCGCCGATTCCGGGCCTCGACGGCGTCCCCTATCCTCACCAACGAAACGGTGTTCGACCTGCGCGAGCAGGTGCCTTCGCTGATCGTCGATCGGCAGCGGCCCGATCGGCAGCGAGCTGGCGCAGGCGTTCCGGCGGCTCGGCAGCGAAGTGACGGTCGTCGACATCGCGCCGCGCATCCTGCCGCGCGAGGATCCCGATCTCGCCGCCGTCGTCCACCAGCAGATGCGCGCCGAGGGCATCCGCTTTCGCTTCGACACGACGATCGCGCAGGTCGACGGGACGCGACGGCGCCATCGCGGTCACGGTGACGGGCAAGGACGGCGAGCGCAGGACACGCTGCGCGCCACGCACCTGCTGATCGCGGCCGGCCGCGAGCTCAACATCGAAGGCCTCGGCCTCGACGCGGCCGGCGTCGCGTCGCGGACAGGGCCAGCATCGTCGTCGACGCCCGGCTGCGCACGACCAACCCGCACATCTACGTCGTCGGCGACGTCGCCGGAGGCTACCAGTTCACGCACCTCGCCGAGCACCATGCCGGCGATCGTCCTGCGCCACGCGATCTTCAGGCTCAAGTGGGCGAAGCCGTCGCCGGTCGTGCCGTGGTGCACGTACACCGATCCCGAGCTCGCGCGCGTCGGCCTCTCCGAGACCGAAGCACAGGCAACGCGGCATCGAGCACCGCGTGTACCGCTTTCCGCTTCGACGACATCGACCGCGCGCGCGCCGAAGGCGAGACCGAGGGCTTCGCCAAGCTCGTCACCGATCCCAAGGGCAAGCTGCTCGGCGCCGCGATCGTCGGCCCCCACGCCGGCGAGCTGATCGCCGAGTATGGGTCTGGCGCTGTCGCAGGGCATGACGCGCAAGGACATCGTCCGGCGGCGATCCACACGTATCCCGACGCTGGCGTCGATCAACCGCCGCGTGGCGGACCAGCGGCTGAAGGAGGGCCTGACGCCCAGTCCGCCGGCGCTGGATCAAGCGCATCTTCGGCCTGCGCGGACGATGAAGATGGCCGCCGATAACGGTCCGACCTCGCGCGTCGCAAACGCGCGCACGCTGGCTCACGCTGGTCGCTTCTCGCGGTGTTCGTCGGCGTCGTCGTCGCGTTCTTCGCGCTCGGCGGCCAGCACTACCTGACGCTCGACACGATCAAGGCCAACCGCGACGCCCTGCTCGCGTTCACGCAGGAGCACTATCGCCGCAGCGCTGGCGATCGCGTTCCTCGTCTATGCGGGCGCCGTGGCGTTCAGCCTTCCCGGCGGCCTCGTCCTGTCGCTCGACGATGGGCTTCCTCTTCGGCCGCTGGGTCGGCACCGTGCTGGTCGTCGCGGCCGCGACCATCGGCGCGACGATCGTGTTCCTCGCCGCGCGCTACATCTTCGCCGACGCCGCGCGCAAGCGCCTGGGCGCGCTCGGCGAGAAGATCAACGCGGGCTTCACCGACAACGCGTTCAGCTACATGCTGTTCCTGCGGCTGGTCCCGGCTCTTTCCGTTCTTCCTCGTGAACCTGGCGCCCGCGTTCACGTCGATCCCGCTGCGCACGTTCGTGCTGGCGACGTTCATCGGAATCATTCCCGGCACGTTCGTGTTCGTGAACCTGGGCGAGACGCTGGGCGCGCATCGATTCGCTGCACGGTCTCGTCTCCTGGGAGACGCTCGGTGCGTTCGCGCTGCTGGGTCTTCTCGCGCTGTTGCCGGTGGCGTGGAAGCGCCGCGACGCCGCACGCAAAACCGATGGCTGAGCGGCCGCGGATGCGTCTGTCGATCGTCATTCCTGCGCTCGACGAAGCCCGCGGGCATCGTGGCCACGCTGTCCGCGCTGCAGCCGCTGCGCGCGCGCGGCCACGAGGTCATCGTCGTCGACGGCGGCAGCCGGACGCCACGCTCGACCTCGCGCGCCCGCTGGCCGATCGCGCGTCTGCGCGCCGCGCGGACGCGCGCGCAGATGAACGCCGGCGCCCGCATCGCGCGCGGCGACGTGCTGCTGTTCCTGCACGCCGACTCGCTGCTGCCGCCGCGCGGACCACAGCAATCGCGGGCGCCTGCGCCGAGGGCACCGGTGGGGCCGCTTCGACGTCACGATCGCGGCCGCCCCGCGATATTGCCGCTCGTCGCCTTCATGATGAACTTGCGCTCGCGCCTGACCGGCATCGCGACGGGCGATCAGGGAATCTTCGTCGACAAGCCTGTTCGCGGAAGTCGGCGGATTTCCGGACATCCCGCTGATGGAGGACGTCGCGCTGTCGAAGGCCTTGAAGCGCCGCGCCGGCCGACCCGCCTGCCTCGCTCGCGCATCGTCACGTCGGGACGCCGCTGGGAGCCGCACGGACCGTGGCGCACGATCGTCACGATGTGGCGGCTGCGGCTCGCGTTTGCGCTCGGCGCCGACCCGGCGACCTCGCGCGTCGCTATGACGCGATGAGCGCCGCCGACGCGCGCTCCCGCGCTGCTGCTGTTCGCGCGCGAGCCGATCGCCGGCGAGGTCAAGACGCGCCTCGCGGCGCCATCGGCGCCGAAGCCGCCGCGCCCGTGTACCGCGACCTCCTCGCGCGACGTTCGCGTATGCCGTCGCGGCGCGGCGGCGGATCGTCCGCGCCTCGAGCTGTGGTGCACCCGGACCATGGCCGCCGTTCTTCGTCGCTGGCCGCGCCGCTTCGGCGCCTCCGCCACGCGCCAGGCGACGGCGACCTGGGCGAGCGCATGTCGCGCGGCGCTTGACCGACGCGCTCGCGCGCTCGCCCGCGGCGCTGCTGATCGGCACCGATTGCCCCGTTGCTTGGCGTCGCCGGTTGGCCGCCGCAGCGCGGCGCTCGCCGTGCACGACGCCGTGCTGATCCCTGCCGAGGATGGCGGCTACGTGCTCGTCGGTGCACGCGTGCCGATCCGCTTCGACGGCGTGCGCTGGAGCACCGGGCACACGCTGCGGATACGCGCGACTGCTTGGACGCGGGGGCGTCGCTGCGCTGGCGCCGATATGCTGGGATGTCGACGACCGCCGACCTCGCGCGCTGGGACGCGCTGCGCGGGACAGCCCTAGGGCATCGTCATGCCGACCGTGAACATCGCCGCGTTCGCGCCGAGAAGGACGAACTCGCGCGCAGTAGCGCACCCAGCAGTAGCCGACGGACGGGCATGATGGCCGGTGCAACGCCCGGAAGTTGAACGGAATCTTGTCCTGGTATTGGCCTCGTATACCCGTGCAGCACGCCCGCGGACAGCTTGACGTAGAACGGCTGGTGATCCGGGATGGGCCGCCACTGCAGCCCGCCGTACAGGTATTGCGAGAACTGGCCGAACGAGTTCTGGAACAGAGCACAGCCCCACGATCCATTGCCCGTCGAGCCAGCGCTCGTCGAAGTGGTACTCGCGTCGACAGGTACGACTGCTGATGATCGGGGTCGTAGTGGAAGTGCCACGTGTAGTACGCGAACTGGAAGTACCACTGGTCGGTGCGCCACGGCTCGGGCGCCGCCCACGGCGAGGCTGCGCTCGGTCGCCCGCGGGGGCCTTGACCGAGCGAAGTTCAACGGTCCCGAGGGCGTCTGCGCCAGGCTGCGCCAATGGGCGCAACGCCAGCGCCAACGTGGCAAGCACGACCAGCCCACGCACATTGCGTCCGACACCGGCCATGGCGCGGGCGGGGACATCGATGCGAGAGAAGAAGCGACAGCGAAGGAACAGCGAGATCGCGGGATGCTACGGAATGGACGGGCATGCCACCTCAAAGCGCGGAATTTTGCGAACCTTACCACGGCGCCACCGGGCATGTCCTGCCCAGGGCATGCGGACCGGATGTTGTGCACCTGCCCGCGTGATCCGATCAACTGACGGGGCAGGCAGCCGATGCCGCGAGCTTCTCCTTGGCGGCGGCGACGGTTGCGACGTCCGGCAGCTCGACGCCGTTCTTCACCGCCGTGATTTCGGCCAGGATCGAGATCGCGATCTCCGGCGGCGTCCGGCTGCCGATGTAAAGGCCGATGGGCCCGTGCAGCCGCGCGATCTCGTCGTCGGTGACGTCGAACTCGCGCAGCCGTTCGCGCCGCTTCGCGTTGTTCGCGCGCGAGCCCAGCGCGCCCACGTAGAACGCCGGCGACTTGAGCGCCTCCATCAGCGCCAGGTCGTCGAGCTTGGGATCGTGCGTCAGCGCGACGACCGCGCAGCGCTCGTCGAGCTGCATCGCCTTCACCGTGTCGTCGGGCATCGTGCGCACGAGCGTCGACGCCGGGAATGTCCCACGTCTCCGTGTATTCCTCGCGCGGGTCGCAGATCGTCACCTGGTAGTCGAGGCCCACGGCGATCTGCGCCAGGTACTTCGACAGCTGCGACGCGCCGATCACGAGCATCCGGTAGCGCGGACCGTGGATCGTCGTCAGCGTCTTGCCGTCGAAGGTGAGGCCGTCGACCGCCTGCGCCGGATGCAGCGTCGCCTCGCCGGTCAGCAGGTCGAGCCGGCGCGCGACGAGGTGGCCGGCCTCGATCTCGCGCAGCAGCGCGCGCATGCCCGAGTCGCTGCGTCAGCGGCTCGAGCACGAGCTGGATCGTGCCGCCGCAGGGCAGGCCGAAGCGCCGCGCCTCGTCGGCGGACACGCCGTAGGTCACCGCCTCGCACTTCGTCTGCGTCATGCCCAGCCGCCGCGTGCGGTCGATGATGTCGTCCTCGATGCAGCCGCCCGACACCGAGCCGACGACGAGGCCGTCGTCGCGCACCGCGAGCATCGCGCCCTCCGGACGCGGCGAGCTGCCCCACGTCTTGACGACGGTGACGAGCAGCACGCGGCGGCCCTCGTCGAGCCATTCGGCGCTGCGCTTCAGGACTTCGAGATCGACGCTGTCCATGAATGTCCTCTCTTGCGGACGGTGACAGGCGCTGCTAGAACCTGACGCCGCCCCGCGCATACAACCAGACCATGATGGCCAGGATCAGCGCCAGCGCGACGTAGCGGATCCAGGGCGCACCGGAGAATGTGCTCGCGTCCTGCACGGGGGCGGCCGTCGCAGGTGCGCCATCTGCCGCGGCCGGCGCGAATTGCGCGCTGAATTTGCGCGAAGAAATCGTCGGCGAGCTTTGCCGCCGCACCGTCGATCAGCCGCGATCCGATCTGCGCGAGCTTGCCGCCGACCTGCGCACGGGCGCTGTAGGTCAACGTCGTCTGATCGTCGGGTGCCGGCACCAACGTCACGCGCGCCTCGCCGTTGGCGAAGCCTGCCGCGCCGCCCTGCCCCTCGAATTTCAGCGTGTAGCTCGTGGGCGGCACGATGTCGGTCAGCCGCATCTTGCCGCTGAACTTCGCCGAGACCGGACCGACCTTCGCGGCCACCGTCGCCCGCCATTCGTCGTCGCCGATCCGCTCCATCGATTCGCAGCCCGGAATGCAGGCCTTGAGCGCCGCCGGATCGTTGAGCGCCTCCCACACCGTCCGCGACGGGCGCCGGCACGACGCGGCTATTGGTCATTTCCATCGCGGGTTCCTTTGCATCACGCGGCGTCCGACCATCGCGCGTGTCGCGGCCGCGACAGTGCCGCAGCCAGCGCCGTCAGACTGGCCAGGTTGTGCACCGGCAGGAAATCGTCGACGTGCGGCAGCATCGCGCGAATGCCCGCGGGCCGCGCCTCGAATCGGGCGTAGCGCAGCAGCGGATTGAGCCAGACCAGCCGCGCGCAGGACTTGGCCAGGCGTTCGATTTCGAATTCCAAGTCCTTCGCCGGCTTCGGCATCGAGGCCGTCGCTGATCAGCAGCACCACGGCGTTCTGTCCCAGCACGCGGCGCGACCAGCGCCGGTTGAACTCGGCCAGGCAGGCGCCGATGCGCGTGCCGCCGGCCCAGTCCGCGACCGATGCCGTCACGCGTGCCAGCGCGACGTCGACATCGCGGTGCCTCAAGTGCCGCGTGATGTTCGTGAGCCGCGTGCCGAACACGAACGTGTGCACGCGATGGCGGTCGTTGGTGATCGCGTGCAGGAAGTGCAGCAGCATCCGCGCGTAGCGGTCCATCGAGCCCGAGATGTCGCACAGCACGACCAGCGGCGGCGTGCGCCGGATCGCGCGCGCGAAACGCGAGCGGCGCGACGGCGCCCGGCGGCGCCGGTCATGCCGCGCAACGTCGCCCGCAGGTCGATCCGGTGGCCGCGCGCCGCGGCGCGCGTGCGCCGCACCGGCAGTTCGGGCAGCGGCAGCTTCAGGCGCGCCAGCATCGTCCTGCACCTGCGCCAGTTCGTCGGCGGTCATCGTCGCGAAATCCTTGCTCTGCAGCACCTCGCGCGGCGAGAACGTGAACGCGGCGTCCAGCTCGACCTCGTCCTCGTCGTCAGGGCGGGCCTCCGGGAACCTTCGGCGGCAGCATCGCCTGCGCCAGACGCGCCGGCAGCTCCGGCGTCGGGCGTGCTCGCCGGTGCGGCCGATAGACGCGCGGCAGCAGCGCGGCCACCATCTTCTCGAGCAGCTTCGGATTGCGCCAGAAGAGGTCGAACGCCTGCTCGAACAGCGACGAGTTGTTCGTGCCGCGACACCAGCACCGCCGCCAGCGCTTCGCGAAAATCGGTCTTGTTGGCCACGCCGACCGCCTCGACGGCGGCGATCGCGTCGATCACCTTGGCCGGCCCCACCGGCAGTCCGGCAGCGCGCAGCACGCGCACGAAGTGCAGGACGTTGTCGGCGAGGTAGCCTCGCGGCAGCGACGTCGGCACCGGTGCGAGCGGCCGGCAGCGTCAAAGCGCGATGCCCTCCGCCTGGACCTCGGCGACGAGCCGCGCGGCGACTTCCGGCGAAATGGCGCCGATGTCGTCCTGGTACTTGAGCAGCACGCCGAGCGTGTCGGCGACCGTGTGCGGGTCGAGCGCGATGCGGTCGAGCGCCATCAGCGCCTCGGCCCAGTCGAGCGTCTCGGCGATGCCCGGCGCCTTGAAGAGGTCCATCGTGCGCAGCCGCTGCGTGAACGCGACGATCTCGCGCGCCAGCTTCTCCGGCGCGCGCGGACACTTGCGGCGCAGGATCGCGAGTTCGCGCAGCGCATCCGGATAGTCGACCCAGTGGTAGAGGCAGCGGCGCTTGATCGCGTCGTGGATTTCGCGCGTGCGGTTCGACGTGATGACGACGATCGGCGGTGTCCTGGCGACGATCGGACCCAGCTCCGGAATCGACACCTGGAAGTCCGAGAGCACTTCGAGCAGGTAGGCTTCGAACGGCTCGTCGGTGCGGTCCAGTTCGTCGATCAGCAGCACCGGGCGCGACGCCGTCGTCCGGGTCGATCGCCTGCAGCAGCGGCCGCTTCAGCAGGAAGCGGCGCGTGAAGATGTCGTGCGACAGGTCGTCGCGGGCGACAGCGCCCGCAGCCTCCGCCAGCCGGATCTCGATCATCTGGCGCGGATAGTTCCACTCGTACACGGCGTTGGCCGTGTCGAGGCCTTCGTAACACTGCAGGCGAACGAGCGGACGGCCGAAAGGCCCGCGGCGAGCACCTTGGCGATTTCCGTCTTGCCGACACCCGCCTCGCCCTCGAGGAAGAGCGGCCGCGAGAGCTTGAGCGCCAGGAAGACCGCCGTGGCCAGGCGCCGCTCCGCGACGTAGTCGTGCGCCGTCAGCAGGTCGAGCGTCGCGTCGACGGTGGCGGGAAACGCGGACGGGACGTGGGACATGAGCGTCAGATCGGTGCCTGGTCGGGAGAGTTCATTAGGATACCAAGGGCGCGCCCCACAGGAGCGTCACAGCGCAGCCAACGCCGCACGGTAGGCGCCGGGAACATCGGCGAGTTGCGCCGCCGTCGTGTTGAGGTCACGGACCAGGCCGTCCTTCAGTCCGTACACCCAGCCGTGCACGGCAAGCTCCTGGCCGCGGTCCCAGGCGTCCCGGACGACGGTCGTCTGGCACACGTTGGCCACCTGTTCGATCACGTTGAGTTCGCACAGCCGGTCCACACGGCCCGGGAGCTCCGCCACCGCCGCCACCTTGCCGTCGTGTTTCGAATGTACATCCTGCACGTGGCGAAGCCAGTTGTCGGCCAAGCCGACGCGCTGGTCCTGCAATGCGGCGGAAACGCCGCTGCAGCCGTAATGTCCGCAGACGATGATGTGCTCGACCTGCAGCACCTGCACGGCGAATTGCATGACGGAAAGGCAGTTCAAGTCGCTGTGCACGACGACGTTGGCGATGTTGCGATGGACGAACAGTTCGCCCGGCAGCAACCCGACGATCTCGTTGGCCGGCACGCGGCTGTCGGCGCAGCCGATCCACAGGTACCTGGGCCGCTGCTGCCGCGACAGGTCGGCGAAGAAGTCCGGATGGCTGCGGCGAATGCGCTCGGACCAGGCCCGGTTGTTGTCGAAAAGGTGCGAGAGCGAGCGCACCTCGTTCAGGCCATCGCGGCGACGGCCCTCGCGGCCAGGACCGATACGAGATGTGCCCGGTAGGCGGCCGATCCGTGCAGGTCGCTGTTGAGGTTCTTGGCGTCGATCTTGACCGCCTTCGCGGCGTCGGCAGTGAAGCTCTTTGCCAGCGCATCCTCGAGCGCTTTCGCGCGGTACACCGACGACGACGCTCCGGTCACGGCAACGCGCACGCCGCCCGCGCCTTGCGCGACGAACACGCCGACCAGCGCGAAGCGTGACGCCGGCTGCGGAAACTTCACGTACGCCGCCTTCTTCGGGATCGGGAAGCTGACCGACGTGATGATCTCGCCGTCGGCCAGCGCCGTCTCGTACATGCCCTTGAAGAAATCGTCGGCGGCGATCTTGCGCTTGTTGGTGTTGACGGTCGCGCCCAGCGCAACCACCGCGGCGGGATAGTCCGCCGCCGGATCGTTGTTGGCGATCGAGCCGCCGAGCGTGCCCATGTTGCGCACCTGCCGGTCGCCGATGCCTTCCGCGAGCGCCGCGAGCGCGGGAATCGCCCCCTTGACCACAGCGGACGCCGCGACGTCCGCATGGCGCGTCATCGCGCCGATGACGAGCGCGTCGCCCTCCTTGCGGATGCCGTTCAACTCCGGCACACCGGACAGGTCGACCAGCGCGCCCGGGACGGCCAGGCGCATTTTCATCGCGGCGACGAGGCTCTGCCCGCCGGCGAGCGGCTTGCCGCCCGACTTTGCCAGTAGCGCAGCGGCGTTGGCGAGGGAGTCGGCCTTGTGCAGTTCGAATGCGTACATGGTCGGTCTCCTTTACGCGCGCGCCGATTGGATGGCCTGCCACACGCGGTGCGGCGACGCGGGCATGTCGATTCGCTTGACCCCGACGACCGACAGCGCATCGTGCACGGCGTTCATCATCGCCGCCGGCGCGCCGATGGCCCCGGCCTCGCCGCAGCCCTTGGCGCCGAGCGGATTGTGCGTGCACGGCGTGACCTTCGTCGACACCTTGAACGACGGCACATCGTCGGCACGCGGCATCGCGTAGTCCATGTAGCTGCCGGTCAGCAACTGGCCGCTGTCCGGGTCGTAGACGCAGTGCTCGAGCAGCGCCTGGCCGATGCCCTGCGTCACGCCGCCGTGCACCTGGCCTTCGACGATCATCGGATTGATGATGTTGCCGAAGTCGTCGCACGCGGTGAAGCTGACGACCGTCACCGCGCCGGTTTCCGGATCGATCTCGACCTCGCAGATGTGCGTGCCCGGCCGGATACGTGAAATTGGTCGGGTCGTAGAACGCGGTTTCGTCGAGGCCCGGCTCCAGCTTGTCGAGCGGATAGTTGTGCGGCACGTACGCCGCGAGCGAGACTTCGGCGAACGCCTTGCTGCGGTCGGTGCCGGCGACGGTGAACTTGCCGTCCTTGAACTCGATGTCGGTCTCGGCGGCCTCGAGCAGGTGCGCCGCGATCTTCTTGCCCTTCGCGATCACCTTGTCGAGCGCCTTGACGATGGCGGTGCCGCCGACCGCGAGCGAGCGCGAGCCGTAGGTGCCCATGCCGAACGGGACGCGGCCGGTGTCGCCGTGCACGACTTCGACGTTGCCGATGTCGATGCCGAGCTTCGACGCGACGATCTGCGCGAACGTCGTCTCGTGGCCCTGGCCGTGGCTGTGCGATCCCGTGAACACCGTGACGCCGCCCGGTCGGGTTGACGCGCACCTGGCCCGACTCGAACAGGCCGGCGCGCGCGCCGAGCGCGCCGGCGACGTTCGACGGCGCGAGCCCGCAGGCCTCGATGTACGACGCATAGCCCAGGCCCCGCAGCTTGCCGCGCTTCGCGGCCTCGGCCTTGCGCGCCGGGAATCCGGCGACGTCGGCCATCTTCATCGCCTCGTCGAGCGTCGCGTCGTAGTTGCCGGTGTCGTAGGTGAGCGCCACGGGCGTCGCGTACGGGAACTTGCGGATGAAGTTGCGGCGGCGAATCTCGTCCTGCGCGATGCCGGTATCGACGGCCGCCTGGTGCACGAGGCGCTCGACGACGAACGTCGCCTCGGGACGGCCGGCGCCGCGGTACGCGTCGACCGGCGCGGTGTTGGTGAACGACGCGGTCACTTCGCAATAGATCGCCGGCGTCGTGTACTGACCCGCCAGCAGCGTCGCGTACAGGATCGTCGGGATGCACGACGCGAACGTCGACAGGTACGCGCCCATGTTGGCCGTCGTGTGCACGCGCATCGCGAGGAACTTGCCGTCCTTGTCGCAGCGCGAGCTCGGCGTGCGTGACGTGGTCGCGGCCATGCGCATCGGACACGAACGCCTCGCTGCGATCGGCCGCCCACTTGATCGGCCGGTTGACCTTCTTCGACGCCCAGACCAGCGCGGTCTCCTCCGCGTACAGGTAGATCTTGGAGCCGAAGCCGCCGCCGACGTCGGGCGCGATCACGCGCACCTTCGTTTCCGGCAGGCCGAGCACGAACGCCGTCATCAGCAGCCGCTCGACGTGCGGATTCTGGTTGGCGACGTACAGCGTGTACGAATCGTCGGCGCGGCTGTACGACGCGACCGCCGCGCGCGGCTCGATCGCGTTGGGGATGAGCCGGTTGTTGACGATGTCGAGCTTGGTGACATGCGCCGCCTTGGCGAACGCGGCGTCGACCGCCGCCTTGTCGCCCAGCGCCCACGTGTAGCACTTGTTGCCCGGCGCCTGCTCGTGGATCTGCGGCGCGCCGGGCTTCAGCGCGTCGACGCAGTTCACGACGGCCGGCAGGATTTCGTAGTCGACGTCGATCAGCTCGGCCGCGTCCTTCGCCTGGTGCGCGTCTCCGCGATCACCAGCGCGACCTGGTCGCCGACGTGGCGCACCTTGCCCTGCGCGAGCACCGGATGCGGCGGCTCGTTCATCGGCTTGCCGTCGGTGCCGGTGATGAGCCAGCCGCACGGCAGGCCGTTGACGCCGGTCAGGTCGTCGCCGGTGAAGATCGCGACGACGCCCGGCGCGGCCTTCGCCTTGCGCGGTGTCGATGTTGCGGATCTTCGCGTGCGCGTGCGGCGAGCGCAGGAAATAGCCGTAGCGACTGGTGCGGCAAACGCGACGTCGTCGGTGTACTGCCCGGCGCCCGTCAGGAAGCGCACGTCCTCCTTGCGGCGGACCGATTGGCCGATGATCCCGGATTCGTGGCACCCATGGTCGCTCTCCTTCACTTCGCCCATCGCCGCGGCGCCCTGCTGCACGGCGCGGACGATGTTGTGGTAGCCCGTGCAGCGGCAGAGGTTGCCTTCGAGCTCCTCGCGGATCGTCTGCTCGTCGGCGTTCGGATGCCGCGCGCACGAGGTCGATGGCGCTCATCACCATGCCCGGCGTGCAGAAGCCGCATTGCAGGCCGTGGCAGTCCTTGAACGCCGCCTGCATCGGATGCATCGTGCCGTCCGCGGCCGCGAGGCCCTCGATGGTGGTGACGGTCGGCGCCGTTGGCCTGCGCGGCGAGCATGTTGCAGGACTTGACGGCGCGGCCGTCGAGATGGACGGTGCAGGCGCCGCACTGGCCGGTGTCGCAGCCGACGTGCGTGCCGGTGAGGGCCAGGTGCGTTGCGCAGGAATTCGACGAGCAGCGTGCGCGGATCGACGTCCGCAGCTCACGGCCTTGCCGTTGACGGTCAGCGATAGCTTGACGGACATGGCACTCCTCCATTGGGTTGGCGCTCTAAGGAGCGTGGACGCTCTGCTTGGCGAGGGGAACTGGGAATTGCTCCGGAACCGCAAGCATACTGCGCGCCTGATGCGGCGGCAATGTGACGCGCGCCGCCGCGGCCCGCTTTCAGTTCAGCGTGGTGATGTACTGCGCGAGGTTTTCGATGTCCTCGTCGGACAGCGTGTGCGCCACGCTGGTCATGTTGCCGGCGTCGTTGGTGCGGCGCTTGTCCTTGAAGTCCTGGAGCTGCTTCACCACGTACTCGTAGTTCTGCCCGGCCACGCGCGGAATCTCGTTCTGGCCGGAGAAGCCGCCCCGGTGACACATCGGGCACAGGACTGCGTCGGTGACCTTCTGGCCCGCCGCGACCTTGGCGGAATCCGCCTTGAACTGGTTGACCGCGGGCTTCTGTGCCGCGTACCAGTTACCGAGCGCGATCATCTCGTCGCGGGACAGCACCTTGGAGATCGGGGTCATGACCGGATCCGTGCGCCGGCCTTCGTTGAAGTCCTTGAGCTCGATGTAGATGTAACGCCAGCTCTGCCCGGCGAGACTTGGATTCGCAGGGATCACCGCGTTGCCGTTCGGCCCGTGGCAGGCGTCGCAGATCTCGGCTTGCGGCGGCTTTGCCGGCGGCGCCTGCGCGAAGGCAGGCGCGGACGGCAAGGACAGGACGAGCAAAGCGGCAAGCGCCGCGGCGGCGCGGAGGAAGAGACGGAGGATCATCGGGTCATTCTACGTGGGACAGAAAAACGGCCACCCCGCGCGACGGAGTGGCCGCGCGGTACGAAACGTGCGCGGATCAGGGCAGCGCGAACACGAAGACGCTGTTGCCGCGCTTGGCGTCGATCTGGTTGTTGCCGCCGGCGGCGACGGCGACGTACTGCTTGCCGCCGACCATGTACGACACCGCGGGCGCGTTGACGCCGGCGCCGGCAGTTGTACTTCCACAGTTCCTTGCCGCGTCTTCGCGTCGAACGCCTTGAACCAGCCGTTGGCTTCGCCGTTGAACACGAGGTCGCCGGCGGTGGCCAGCACGCCGCCGATCAGCGGCTGCGGCGTCTTGACGCCCCACGCCACCTTGCCGGTGTCGAGGTTGACCGCGACCAGACGTCCCCATTGCTCTTCGCTCGGGATGGTCTTGAACGCGCCGCCCAGCCACAGCTTGCCGCCCGGATACGGCGACTCCTCGACGTGGTAGGTCATCGGCTGATGCAGGTTGGCCGCATAGGCCAGGCGCAGCTTCGGATTGACCGCCATCGGCGACCATTCGACGCCGCCGTTGGCGCCCGGCAGCATGCGCGCGCCCGTCCTTGGTCGGCAGCACCCACATGTTTTCCTGCGGGATCATCGCCTCGGAGAAGCGGATGAGCTTGCCGGTGTTGCGCTCGTGCACGTAGATGTGGCCGGTCTTGCCGCCGTGGATCACGACGTCGACCATCTTGCCGGACGCGTCCTTCGCCTGCGGTCAGGATCGTCGGGCTGACGGCGTCGAGGTCCCACACGTCATGCGCGATGTACTGGAAGTGCCACTTGTACGTGCCCTTGTCGAGGTCGATCGCGACCATCGAGTCGGTGTACAGGTTGTCGCCCGGACGGATCGCGCCGTAGAGGTCCGGCGACGGATTGCCGACGACGAAGAACACGGTGCGCGTCTTCTTGTCGATCGCCGGCGTCATCCACACGCCGCCGCCGAGCGTCTGATAGAAATCGCTGCCCTTCTCGGCCAGCATCTTCTTCTCGGCCGCGATGTCGCGGTGCATGTCGCGGCCGGTCGCGTCGTTGACCGCCCACACGCCTTCGTGACCCTTGTCCGGAATCGTGTAGAACGTCCACAGCAGCTTGCCGTCGGCCGCGTCGAACGCCTTGACGAAGCCGCGCACGCCGTACTCGCCGCCGTTGGTGCCGATCAGCACCTTGCCGTCGACGACCGCGGGCGCCATCGTTTCGGAGTAGCCCTTTTCGGGATCGGCGATCTGCGTTTCCCACAGCAGCTTGCCGGTCTTGGCGTCGAGCGCGACGAGCTTGGCGTCGATCGTGCCCATGAAGAGCCGGCCGCCCTCGATCGCGACGCCGCGGTTGTTGTTGCCGCAGCAGACGGTCACGATCGGACCCAGCTTGTGCTTGTAGTGCCAGTATTCCTCGCCGGTCGACCGCGTCGATCGCGTAGACGTGGTTGAACGACGTCGTGAGGAACATCACGCCGTCGACGACGATGCGGCGCGGTTTCCATCGACTCGAGCACGGCCGTCTGGAACACGAACGCCGGCTTCAGCTTGCCGACGTTGGCGGCATTGATCTGGCTGCCCGGGTAGTAGCGCGTCTGCTCGTAGCTGCCGTTCGAGTGCAGCCAGTTGTTCGTCTCCTTGGCGCCGTTGTCGAGCGCGGCCTGCGTGACGTCGGGCCCTTCGCCATCGGCTTGGCGGTCGTCGTCGCGCCGCCGGAAATTTCCTGTGCGCCGCGAGCCGTGGCAACACAGCCGAAAGCAAACGCGGCGGCGACCGCAAAGGCCGGCAAGTTTCAATGGATTACTCATGCGTTCTCTCCATTCTGGTATTTTTGTCGGACCGGATATCGCTGACCGCGGCCGCTGCGATCTGGCCAGCAGGTCAGACCGCTTTGCGAACGTCGCGTTTATAGTACTTTTCGCCGACTCGCCGCAACGAACAGATCCATTGTGCGGCGCATCATATCGCTTGCACGAGAATAGGGATAGACCGTGCTCCTGCGATTCCTGTCGCTCCTCCTGCTGGTCCGCCTGTGCTGCATCGGCTGGCGCGGCAGCGCAATCGGCGCCGAGCGAGAACCTCTCCGTCAACGCGCGCTTCCTCGTGGCCGCCCGCAATGCCGACGCCGCCGGCCTCGAGCGCGCGCTGGCCGCAGGGCGCCTCGGTCAATTCGCGCAATCGGCTGGGCGAAACCGCGCTCGTCATCGTGCTCAAGAACAACAAGGTCGACCTCGCGCAGAAGATTGCTCGACGGCCGGCGCCGACGTGAATCAGGCGGCGGTCAACGGCATCACGCCGCTGATGGCCGCGGCGTTCAACGGCCAGACCGCGATGGTCGCGCAGCTGCTCGCCAAGGGCGCCGACGTCGCCGCCGCTCGATCGGCTGCAGAAGAACGCGATGACCTATGCCGCCGGCGCCGGCCAGCACGGAGATCGTCGTGCTGCTGCTGGGCAAGGGCGTCGACCCGAACGCGGTCTACAGCAACGACCTGACGGCGCTGATGTGGGCGGCGGGCTTCGGCAAGACCGCCACGGTGAAGGCGCTGCTCGCCGCCGGCGCGAACCCGCGACTCAAGGACAATCGCGGCAAGACCGCCGCCGACATGGCGCGCGACGAACATTTCGACGAAACCGCGGCGGTGCTCGACACCGTACGCTGCATCGAGCGCACCGCGCCGCGAGGCGCCATACGCTTCGTCGCCGCGCTCCGACGCCCATCCGCGCCAGAAGTCCGTCGCGGTCGACCAGCGCATGCTTGAGCGCCGCCGCGACGTGCAGAGTCGACCGCGGCGGCGAGCACCCAGCTGTCCACGTAGTGCACGGCGCTGACACAAGTCCTTCAGCGCCGGATCCTTCGCAGCCCCAGCCGGGCAGCGTCATGCCGAAGAGCTTGACCGGGTAGCCGCTGAACACCGATCCGAGATACCCCGCCAGCGGCATCGACGAACAGCGCAACGTAGAGCAGCGCGTGGTTGGCATGCGCGCAGCACGCGCCTGCCAGCGCGGCATCGCGGGAAGCGCCGGCGGCGGATGCCGCCAGCGCCACAGGAGGCGCAGCGTCATCAGCGCCAGAATCGTGAGCCCGACGGACTTGTGCAGGTTGAACGCGTCGACGCGCAGGCCCGGCGGCTGCTTCGGGAATCGACTGCATCCACCAGCCCCACGCGAACTGCGCGATGACCGCGACCGCGATCAGCCAGTGCAGCGCGATGGCCGTTCGCGTGTAGCGGTCAGAAGGCGGCACTGACGCTCACTCCCGCGATACCAGTTGCGGCCGGGCGACAGGCTCGTAATAGCGGCCGTTGGTGTCGCCGACGATGACCGAGCCCACGTAGTTGACGTTGGCGATGTTGTTGCAGCGGACGTATTCCGAGAACCTGAAGCGGTCCGACCGTCCTGCGCGAAGCCGACGCGGACATTGCCCAGCGTGTACGCCGGCGCAAACGCGGAGTTCACGTCGTTGACGTAGATGCGCCCGACGTACTGCACCTCGCCGGCGGCGCTGAATCCGCCGTACCCGCCGGGCGTCCACTCCAGCACGCCGAACGCCTGCTGCGGCGGCACGCCGGGCAGCCGCGAACCGGCCGGCGTCGTGACGACGGGCGGAACGCCCGACGCGTAGGGATCGGCGAATTCGGCGAGCAGGTACGTGTAGTTGACGTGCGCGACGAATCCGCCGTGCCCAGGTCGGCATCCCATTCGGCCTCGAAGCCGCGGCGGTTGCGTCTTGCTCGCGTTGCGATACGTCGTGCGCCCGCCGGTCGCCGTATTGATCACGATTTCCTGGTCGGTCGTGGCCGTGAATGCCGCGAGGTTGATGCGCTGGTTCGCCGCCGGAAACCACTTCACGCCGATTTCGCACGACGTGGACGTCGCCGGATCGAGCGCCAGGTTGAGCCCCGTGCCGATCGGGCCGGTAGGCGATTTCGGCGAATGTCGGCGTCTCGAATCCCTGCCCGTAGCTCACGTAGAGGTTGAGATCGTCGGTGGCATGCCAGACGATGCCGGCGATCGGGACTCGTGTTGTAGTACGTCGCGCGAGCCGCTGTCATCCGGATTGGCGCCGACGATGTAGTGGTCGACCGACTCGTAGTGGACGTGGCTCGAGCGGACGCCGAGCGTCACCGAAAGCGCAGGCAGCGCGTTCCACCGCGCCTCGGCGTAGACGTCGCCGCTGGTGACGGTGTCGTCCTCGTTGCGCCGCAGCGCACCCATCGCGCCGTTGTTGTTGACGAATCCCTGGCGCAGTTCGTGCAGGCGATCGGCGTCCACGCCGACGTTGAGCGTCAGCGGCCGATCGAGCAGGCTGCCGTCGATAGATCAGGCGCACGCCGACGCCCTCGTAATTGCGGTCGAGATCGACCACGCCGCCCGACGACGTCGCGCCGACGCCGGTAGAGCGCCAGGTACTGCCGAATCTGCCGCTCTCCGCCGTACGCCGGTCACGCGAAGGCTCGTGTCGGCATTGATGCACCTGGTCGACCGCCACGCCGCCCTGCACCTGGTTGATCGTCTTGCTGGTGTTGAACAGCGTCGCCACCGGATCGGCCTGGCGCGGGTCGGCCTGCCACTGCGCGTACGTCAGGCCGAGCGGATCCTGCGTCTGCGGCTGGTATTGCGAGTTGGCGATCAGCGTGACGTGCGTCGAGTCGGTCGCGTTGAACGTGAGCTTGGCGTTGGCGATCTGGCGCAGCGCGGACGAGTGTTCGCGATAGCCGTCGGTGTCGAAGTTGCTGAAGGCCGCGACGTAGCCCACGCCGTCCTGGATGCCGGTGGCCTTGACGCCGACATTCGACGTGCCGTAGCTGCCGACGCTGCCGGTGAAATTCGACGACCGGCACCGGCGTTCCGTTTTCGGTGTACACGGACACCACGCCGCCGGACGCATTGCCATACAGCGTGGAGAACGGCCCGCGCAGCACTTCGATGCGCTCGCGCCGAAAGCAGGCTGAAGCTCCCGGTCTGCCCCTGTCCGTCCGGCATCGTCGCCGGAATGTCGTCCTGGTACAGCCGCACGCCGCGCACGCCGAATGTCGCGCGGGCGCCGTAGCCGCGCGAACTCATCTGCAGGTCCTGCGCGTAGTTGTTGCGGTTGGCCGCGAACACACCGGGCACACGCGACCAGCGATTCGGACAGGTTGATGGCGGGCTGCGCCGTCGCGAATCGTCGAACCGACGATGACGTCGACGGAGGCCGGAACATCGAACATGCCGCTCGGCGCACCGCGCGTGGCGGTTACGGTGACCGGGTCGAGCGTCACGTCCGGGTCGCCGACGGGCGCGGGGCCGGAGGCGTCTGCGCCCACAGCGGTCCACGCCGATCAAGCGCGGCGGCGAACGACCAGCGCGAAGGCGCCGCAGCAATCCCTGGCGGTGGAAGTGGGCATGTCGGGGAGGCGGTGCGGTAGGGAGGGTAGCGCGGCGTCGTGTAGCATAAAAGAAACCGGCGCCGATCCCAAGCGGACGGCCCCGAGTTTCACCCAAATCCTGTCGCGAGGAAAGAACACGATGTCTTTGCGACTGCGTGGCGCCGCGGCGCTTGCCGTCCTGCGTCGCTCGCCTCGTCCGCTCTGGGCGGCGACCGCCTATGTATCCAACGAAGGGAGCGGCACCGTCAGCATCATCGACACGACGACCGACAAGGTCACGGCCACGGCCGCTTTCGCCAAGAAGCCGCGCGGCATCGCCATCGCGCGGGACGGTTCCCGGCTCTATCTGTCCGACCAGACAGCCAACGCGCTGGTCGTCGTCGACACCGCCAAGCGCGAGGTGATGGCGACGGTCCCGCTGGGCGATTCTCCGGAAGCCATCTACCTGTCGCCCGGACGGCAAGTGGCTGTCGGCCGCCATCGAGGAAAACGACCAGGTCCTCATCGTCGACCTGGCGACGCTGAAGGTCGACCGCCGCATCACGATGAAAGGCAAGAATCCGGAGCACGCGGTCTGGAGTCCCGACGGCAAATGGCTCTATGTCAGCGCCGAGGAGGCGGACAGCGTGGACATCGTCGACGTCGCGAAGAATGCAGTCGTCAAGTCGGTGAAGGTCGGCGACCGCCCGCGCGGCATCGGCTTCCTGCCCGACGGCAGCCGCGCCTACGTCGCCGCCGAGAATGCCGACACCGTCAACGTCTTCGACACGGCGACGCACGACGTCATCGCGCGCATCAAGGCCGGCAGCCGCTCCAACGGCGTGCTCGTGCATCCGGACGGCAAGCGGGTGTTCGTGACGTCCGGCGGCAAGGGCACCGTGCAGGTGATCGACACGGCCACCAACGCGATCGTCGCCGAAATTCCGGTCGGCAAGCGTCCGTGGAACATGGCGCTGACGCCGGACGGCAAGAAGCTCTACGTCGCGTGCGGCCGCTCGAACGCCGTCGCCGTCGTCGACACCGACAGCTACAGGAAGATCGCCGAGATTCCGGTGGGCGAACTGCCCTGGGGTGTGGCGATCCGGTGAGATTTCCGCTCCGCACGGGAGGCAGAGCGCTTGCCGCATTCGTCGTCGCCCTCCACGCCGTCACGGCGGCCGCCGACGAGCCTGTCGACCTGGGGAGAATCGAGGTCATCGGCACGGCGCCGCTGCCGGGAATCCTGGCACGCCGCTGTCGCAGGTGCCGTCGAACGTGCAGACGTTCGGATCGCCGCGACATCGAGCGCCAGCGCACCGGCGGTGTGGCCGAGTTCCTGAACCTCAACGCGAACAGCGTCTCGCTCAACTCTCCCACCGGCAATTCGTTCCAGCCCGACGTGAGCTTCCGCGGCTTCACCGCGTCGTCGCTCGCTGGGAACGCCGCAGGGACTGTCGGTGTTCCAGGACGGCGTGCGCATCAACGAGGCCTTCGCCGACGTCGTCAACTGGGACCTGATCCCGAAGAACGCCATCGCGTCGATGCAGTTGTTGCCCGGTTCCAATCCGGTCTTCGGCTTGAACACGCTGGGTGGTGCGCTGACCATCAACATGAAGGATGGCTTCGCGTATCCCGGCGCGCAAGCGTCGGTGTCCGCCGGCTCGTTCTCGCGCACGGAGGTCTCCGCGGAAGCCGGCACCAACGACGGGACATTGGCGTTGTTTGTCGCCGGCGAGGGCATCCACGACGACGGCTGGCGCGAACACGCGTCGACGCGGATCCAGCGCCTCTACGCGCGCGCCGATGCGCGCACGGCGCGCGACCAGTTCAACCTGGCCGTCACCGTCGGCGGACAACCATCTCGAGGGCACGCAGGCGCTGCCCGTGTCGATGCTCGACAATCCCAGGCAGGCCTACACGTGGCCCGATACCACGGACAACCGACTCGACTTCGTCGACGGCAACTGGCAGCATGCGATCGACGCCGGTTCCATCGTCGCGAGCAACGCCTATTACCGGCGCATCAGCACGAGTGGCGTCAACAGCAACGTCAACGGCGATTACGCGCCGCCCGACCAACCGAACGAGGCGTTCAATCTCTACACGGCCGCGACGACCCGCGCCTGGGGCGCGTCGATCCAGCTGACGCTGCAACGCGCGCTTTCCGGCATCGCGCACCAGTTCGTCGTCGGCGCCGCGTACGACGCCGGCAACACCGGCTTCGCGCAGAGCGGGCAACCGGCGACGTTCACGCCGGACCGCGACACGATCGGCACCGGTGACTATGCCCTGCAGACGAACGTGGCCACCAAGAACCGGTCGGCAGGATTCTATGCGTCCGACACGATGTCGCTCGATTCGCAGTGGAACCTTCTGGTCGCCGGCCGCTACAACGGGGCGCGCGTCGCGACGGAGGACCTCACGGGCGACACACCGGCGATCAACGGAAGCAACACGTACCGACGCTTCAATCCCGCCGTGGGCGTGACGTGGACGGCGAGCCCGCTGGCCAACGTCTTCGGAGGCGTCAACCAGGGGACGCGCGTCCCGACGGCCGTCGAGCTCACGTGCGCGGATCCGTCGGCGCCCTGCACGCTGCCCAACATCTTCGTCGCCGACCCGCCGCTCAAGCAGGTGGTCGCGACCACGTTCGAGGCCGGCGTGCGCGGGCGCGCCGGCGCGGACAGCTTCTACAGCGCGGCGCTCTATCGCACCGATCTCGACGATGACATCCAGTTCATCGGCGCGGGCAACGGCGCGGTGAACGCGGGCTACTTCCAGAACGTCGGCAATACGCGGCGGCAGGGGCTCGAGCTCACCGGCGGCACGACGTTGGGCGAGGTTCACCTGGTCGCGCGCTACAGCCTGCTAGACGCCACGTTCCAGACGGGATTTGCGGAGAGCAGTCCCGAACAATTCGACGGCCAACGCGCAGGGCCTGATCTACGTGCAGCCAGGCGATCGGCTGCCCGCACTGCCCCGCAACGCGTTCCGACTGCGCGCCGACTGGGAGCATGGTCCCTTCGCGCTAGGCGCAACGCTCGTCGCGTTCGATGCGCAATACGCGCGCGGCAACGAGAACAACGCCGATCCGGCAGGCAAGGTTCCCGGCTATGCGGTCGTCGCGATCGATGCCTCGTGGAACCCCGCGCCGGCGTGGCGCCTGTTCGCGCGCATCGACAACCTGTTCAACCGGACATTCCAGAATTTCGGCATCCTGGGCGCCAACTATTTCCGCGGACCCGGCAACACGTTCGATGCCGGTCTTGCCGCGCCGGAGGCGTTTCGCTCGCCCGCGGCGCCCTTCGGCGCCTGGATCGGCGTCCAGTTCCGGCTCGACCGCGGTGCGGGGAGCCGCTAAGCTTCGACGACCGCAAGTCACCGACGATCGCCCGCATTGCCCGCCCAAATCTCCCGCCGCCGCATGTTGCAAGGATTGGCCGCGCTCGGCTTGGCGTCGGCGACGCGTCCCGTGCGGCCGGATTCGCTCGCTGCCCTCAACCCGGCTGATTCGTTGTGCCGAGAAGGCGAAGGGCGCTCGCGTCGCCTCTACATTCCGGCGGACGCGGCTACCTGGGCCGCTTGGCGCCCCGCGGAGAAGCGCTGACGCTCACGGCCGGCGCGACCGGCGGCGTGCCGTCGGCGTTGACGAGCGGTGCGCTGGGACTCTCTGCGCGCCACCGCGGACGCCGCTATTCGAACCCGACTCTCGTCCTGCAGCGCGGCGAGCGGGCCCGCATCACGCTGGTCAACGCCCTCGCGGAACCGACGATCATCCATTGGCACGGCTTGGGCGTGGACACGCGCAACGATGGCAATGGATCGTTTCTGGTTCCACCGGCCGGGCGTTATGACTACGATTTCACGGTCCGCGATCGCGCCGGCCTGTACTGGTATCACCCGCATCCGCACGGCCGGACCGCGGCGCAGGCCTATCGCGGCCTGTTCGGGATGATCCTGGTCGAGGACGACGACGAGCGCGCGCTGCGCACGGCGCTCGACCTGACGCCCGGCATCACCGAAATCCCGCTGGTATTGCAGGACCGCCGCCCCGGCGCCGAATACGACCCGTCGCCGGAAGACCTGGTGCATGGCTTCCTCGGCGACGAAATCTTCGTCAACGGCACGCACTGTCCGTACCTCGACGTCGCGACGCGCATCTACCGTTTCCGGATTCTCAATGCGGCCAACGCGCGCACGCTACTGCTCGCGTTCCGCACGGCGTCGCGGCGCTCCCGTCCCTTTCACGCTGATCGGCAACGACGGCGGACTGCTGACGGCACCGGTCCGGTGCGAACAGGCGTGGCTCGCGACGCGCCGAGCGCATCGACATGCTCGTGGACTTGCGCGCAGCCGGCGTCGGCGACAACCTGCGGCTCGAAACCCTGGCGTTCGATCCGATGCACGCGGAGAGCGGATCGGCGGCTCCGGCCGATCATGCGGCGATGGGGCATCCGATGCCCGGCACTCCCCTGCCCGCGGTCGCCCATCAGCACGCGGCGGAGCTGGCCCGAGGGCGCGCCACGCGCGCTGCTCGACCTGCGCGTGCGCTCGCGTGTCGGCTACGACCGGCCCGATACCCTCGAAGTTGTCCACGCTCGCCCGCCATCGACACGACGAACGCGAACGAGCGATCGTTCCGCCTGGGCTTCGCCAAGGGCCGCTGGCGGATCAACGACCGCGTGTTCGAGATGGGCGCCACGCCGATCGAAGTCCCGCGCGGCACGGTGGAGACGTGGCTCATCCGCAACTACCACACGAGCATGCCGCACGCGATGCACCTGCACGGCTTCCACTTCGAAGTGCTCGCGCGCGAAACCAGCCCGGACGCCATCGCCGCGACGGCGGTCGACGCGCAGGGGCGCCTTGCGCACCGACATGGGACGCAAGGACACGGTGCTGGTCTGGCCGGGCGAGTCGGTGCGCATCGCGATCGACTTCGCCCATCCGTTTCCCGGGCGCGCAAACGTACCTGTTCCATTGCCACAATCTCGAGCACGAGGACGGCGGCATGATGCTCGGTGTGGCCGTCGCATGAGGACGCGGCCGACGCGCCTCGTCCTGGTCGGCGGCGGGCACAGCCACGTCGAGGTGCTGCGCCGGCTTCGCGCTGCAGCCGGAGCCCGAACTGGAGGTGACGCTGATTTCGCCGTCGCGACTCGCTGCCGTACTCCGGCATGCTGCCCGGCCTGGTCGCGGGCCACTACACGAAGGCGGAGTCGCACATCGACCTCTTGCGGCTGGCGAATGGGCGGGCGCGCGCTTCGTCGACGACAGCGTCGTCGGACTCGACCTCTACACGAAGACGCTCGCGCTGGCCGATGGCGATACGAGCCGTTCGACATCCTGTCGCTCGATATCGGCTCCACGCCGGACACGACGCGGTGCCCGGCGCCCGCGAAAGCGCCATCGCGGGTCCGGCCCGTGGCGCCATTTCTCGCGGCGTGGGACAAGCTGCACGCCGAGGCAGCCGCCGGCAGGCTTGATGCACGCATTGCGGTCGTCGGCGGCGGCGCCGGCGGTGTCGAACTGCTGCTCGCGATGCAGCACCGCCTTCACGCCGAACTGGGCGACGCCGCGCCGCGCTTCGCGCTCATCACGGACCAGCCGCAGTTGCTGCCGGAGCACGCCGCCCGCCGTGCGCGCGCGTTTCGGCCGACTCCTGGTCGCACGCGATGTCGTGCTGCATCTTCAACAGCGGCGCGATCGCCGTCGAACCCGGTACGGTCATCGCCACGCATCAGCGGCGCATCGCCGTCGACCGCATCGTCTGGGCGACCTCGGCGGGGTCGCAGCCCTGGCCCGCGCGCGTCGGGACTCGCGTGCGACGCGCGCGGATTCGTCCAGGTCGACGACACGCTGCGCTCGCTGTCGCACCCATTCGTGTTCGCGGCCGGCGACTGCGCAACGCAGATCGCGCATCCGCGCCCCAAGTCGGGCGTGTTCGCGGTCCGCCAGGGGCCGCCGCTCGCGGCGAACTTGCGCCGCGCGGCTGCGCAACGAGTCGCTGCGGACCTACGTGCCGCAGCGGCACTCCCTCGCGCTCATCTCCACCGGTGCCCGGCATGCGATCGCGTCGCGCGGTCCGTTCGTCTTCCAGGGCGATTGGGTATGGCGCTGGAAGGACCGCATCGACCGCGCGTTTGTCGGCAAGTACGTGCCCCCTGCCACGGCGGCGCTGAGCGTTCGCGTCGCCGACGAGGATTAGAATGGCCGCCATGATGATATTCGGACCGACCTAATGACGGCGGCGAACGATCCGGTACTGGCGGTGGCGGTGCGCGCGGCGCGCAGCGCGGCGTCGGTCGTCGCCGACGCGGCGCGCGACTTGAAGCGGCTGCCCACGTTTTCGAAGGAACATGGCGACATCGTCTCCACTGCCGACGTGGAGGCGGAAGATGCGATCGTCGCGACGATCCGCGGCGCGTTTCCGGAACACGCGATCCTGGGCGAGGAATCCGGCCATATCGCGGGCGCCCGCGAAGGCGCCGGCTACAAGTGGATCGTCGATCCGATCGACGGCACCGTCAATTTCATCCACGGCTTTCCGTATTACGCCATCTCCATCGCGCTGGTGCACGGAACGGACACCACGCATGCCGTCGTGTACGACCCGGTCCACGACGAGTGCTTCACGGCGGTCAAGGGCCTGGGCGCGCATCGCAACGGGGCGCCGCTGCGCGTTTCCGCGTGCACCGACCTGGCCAACGCGCTGCTGGGAACGATGCTTCCGACGCGCGAGAGCCCGAGACTCGCCGCCTACCTGCCGACGTTCAACTACCTGGCCGGAAAGTGCGCCGGCGTGCGCCGCGCGGGCTCGTGCGCGCTCGACATGGCGCACCTGGCCGCCGGACGCCTCGACGGATTCTGGGTGATGAGCCTCCGGTCATGGGACGTCGCCGCGGGCGCGCTGCTGGTCACCGAGGCGGGCGGCCGCGTCGGCGATTTTGCCGGCGGCACCGACTTCCTGCGCGGCAACGAAGTGATCGCGGCGGCGCCCGGCCTCTTCACTCCGCTGCGCGAGGCGATTGCGGTGGCGCGGCGCCCGCCTGCCAGAATTGCCAAACCGGTCTAGCAACGGCCAGGAACCGCGGGCGGCTTCCCGCGTCAACCGTCCGCGAGCCGCGCCAATTCTGCGGCGAGCGTCGGCGAGATTTCGACGCCGTCGCGCTCGGCCTTGGCCGCGAGCGCGTCGCGGCGGCGCCCGGAAGCCGCACGCCCGGATCTTCGCACCATCACGGCCACCAGCGTCTCGATGCGCTCCAGATAGACTTCCGCGCCCCGCCATCGCGTCCGGGTCGACCACCAGAAACGCCTGTCCCAAGGCGCGGCCGGTTGCCGTCGTCGACGAAGAACGAATCGGCCTCGAAGCCGAACGCCGCGCCGGTGAGCGCGCACGCGAGCAGTTCGACGACCAGCGCCAGCATCGCGCCCTTGTTGCCGCCCATCGGCAGCATCGAACCGGTGAGCGCGGCCCGCGCGTCCGTCGTCGGCAGCGCCGTCGCCATCGAGCGCCCAGCCCAGTGGAATCGGCGTGCCGTTGCGCGCCGCCACCATCACCTTGCCGCGCGCGACTTCCGACAGCGAAAGGTCGATGGACCAATGGGCCGCCGTGCGCCGCGGAAAATACCGCCGCGATCGGATTGGTGCCGAACAGAGGGCCGCCGACCACCGGCAGCTGCCATCGCGGCCGGCGAATTGCCGAACGCCAGGCCCACCATGCCGGCGTCCGCAACCGGCAGCAGGTGATAGGCGGCGACGCCGAAGTGATGGCTGTTGGTCACGCCCGCGAATGCGACACCTGATTCGCGGGCGCGGCGAATCGCTCTCGCGCACTGCGAGCGCGCAGGCCGGAAACGCGAGTCCGGATCCTGCGTCGACCAGGAATGCAGCACCCTTGCCACTGACGATCGTCGGCACGCGCGTGGCCGTCGGCGCGTCCGTTGCGAAGATGCAACGCATATTGCGGAACGCGCGACATGCCGTGCGACGACAGACCCTGCGCCTCCGCGGCCACCAGCGCGCGCGCCGTGACGGCGGCGACCTCGTCGCGCGCGCCGGCCCGCGCGCAGCGCGCGCTGCGCGAGGTCGGTCAGCTGCTGCAGCGTGAAGGTCGGCACGGCGGATCGCGTTGACCGCGCGTGTTCGGACGTTACCTGGCGAACAGGCGATCGGGGTCGGCGAACGCCTTGAACTCGAGCGCATTGCCGAAAGGATCGAAGAAGAACATCGTCGCCTGCTCGCCCGGCTCGCCGCGAAAGCGGATATGCGGCTCGATGACGAAGGCCTGCCCGGCCGCCTTGAACTTCGCCGCCAGCGCCTCCCACGCAGGCAGCGACAGCACGACGCCGAAATGCCGCACCGGCACATTGTCGCCGTCGACTAAGCTGGTCGCGTCGGACATCTGCGCAGACGCGACCTTGTGCGCGACGATCTGGTGGCCGAAGAAATCGAAGTCGACCCAGGCCCCCGAACTCCTTCCTTCGGCGCGGCCCAGATACCGGCCGTAGAAGTCGCGCGCGCGGGCCAAGTCGGTGACCGGAAACGCAGGTGGAAGCGGGATAGTCGGAGGCGGCAATGTGCGGGTTCATGACGCAAGTCCTGATGCGCGGCGGCGAGGTCATTGCCAGGGCAGGCGGTCGAGGTCGACGTTGCCGCCGCTGACGATGATGCCGACTGCGCTTGCCCGAGACGCGCAAGCGTGCCCTCGAGCAGGCAGGCGAGCGGTACGGCGGACGACGGTTCGATGATGATCTTCATCTGCTCCCACGTCATGCGCATCGCGCGCACGATGGCCTCCTCGCTCGCCGTGCCGATCGCGGCCACATGCAGCCGTATCGCGTGCAGTGTGCGCACGGACAGCGTGGCGCGCAGGCCGTCGGCGATCGTGGCCGGATGCGGCAGCGGCTTCGACCTTGCCCGAGACGGAACCCGCGCGCCGCGTCATCGGCGCCCTGCCGGCTCCGCGCCACAGATCGTGATGCCGGGCTTCAGTGCCGTCGCGGCGATCGCCGTTCCCGACAGCAGGCCGCCACCGCCGACGGGCGCGATGATGGTGTCGAGGTCCGGTATCTCCTCCAGCAACTCGACCGCGGCCGTGCCCTGCCCCGCGATCACGCGCGCATCGTCGTAGGGGTGGACGAGCGTGGCGCCGGTCTCGCGCGCGACGTCGGCGCAGGCCTGCTCGCGCGCCGCCTGCGTCGGCGCGCACAGGCGGATCGTCGCGCCGAACTGCGCGACGTTGGCCAGCTTCACCTTGGCCGCGTTGTCCGGCATGACGACAAAGGCAGGAATGCCGCGCCGCTGCGCCGCATACGCCAGCGCTGCGCCATGGTTGCCCGACGAATGCGTGACGACGCCGCGCGCGGCGGCCTCGTCGTTGAGCGAGAACACCGCGTTGCAGGCGCCGCGCGCCTTGAACGCGCCGACCTTCTGGAAATTCTCGCACTTGAAGAAGAGCCGCGCGCCGACGGCGTCGTCCAGCGCCGCGCACGTGAACACCGGCGTGCGCAGCACGTACGGTGCGATGCGCGCGTGCGCGGCGCGAATCGCCGCAAGGTCGGGCAGCGCAACGTTCGCGGGAAGCGGGCGAGGTCCGGCGACATGCGCGTCACGCGCTTTCGTACAGCCGCGTCAGCACGAATTCGCGGTGGCCCAGCGCTTCGGCGGCGGTGAGGCGCCCGTTGGCCGTGCGGAACATCATGTCGAGCAGCTTGTCGCCGGCGTGCGCCCATCGTGATCTCGCGCTGCAGGAGACCGGACGTGTCGACGTCGATGTGCTCGCTCATCGTGCGCACCGTGCGCGGATTGGCGCAGATCTTGATCACCGGCAGGATCGGGTTGCCGATCACGTTGCCCTGCCCGGTCGGGAAGAAATGGACGACGAATCCGGCCGCTGCGCACAGCGTGACCATTTCGGCCGCGGCCGACGATGAGTCCATGAACCACAGGCCGGGGCCGTCGGCACCTCCGCCTTGTCCAGCACGCCGTCGACCGATGCACTTGCGGCCGATCTTCTGGATGTTGCCCAGCGCCTTTTCCTCGATCGTCGTCAGCCCGCCGGCGATGTTGCCCTTGGTCGGCTGCGAGTCGGACAGGTCGCTCGTCTTGTGGCGGTTGATCACTTCCTGGTAGCGGTCGAAGACGCGCATGAAAGTCCGCACGCACGTGGTCGTCGCGGCAGCGCGCTGCGACTATCGCTTCGCCGCCGGTCAGCTCCGTCGTCTCGCCGAACACCAGCGTGCAGCCCGCGGCGTAGCAGCTTGTCGAACGCGTCGCCGACCGTGGGATTGGCGCCGCAGCCGGACGTCGTGTCCGATTCGCCGCACTTGGTCGATACCCAGAGGTCGCTCAGATGCGCATTCGACGCGCTGCAACTCGCTCGCCCACTGCACGTATTCACGCGCGGCCTTCGACGCCCGCATGATCGTGTCGTGATCGCCGTGCAGCTCGATGCCGAACCCGACCACCGGCTTGCCCGTGGCCTTGATGCCGTCGACGACCTTCTTCGTCCACTGCTCCTCGATGCCGATCACCACGACCGCGGCGACGTTGGGATTGGCGCCGGTGCCGATCAGCGTGCGGAAAGTGCAGGTCGAGGTCGGCGCCGAATTGCAGGCGGCCATACGGATGCGGAATCGCCAGCGGCGCCCTTGATGTTGTGGGCGACCGCTTCGCAGGCCGCATTCGACAGGTCGTCCACCGGCAGGATGATCACGTGGTTGCGCACGCCGACGCGGCCGTTTTCGCGGCGATAGCCCCAGAAGGTGCTTTGCATCGTCATGTCCGGGTTACCAGCGCTTGGTCTTGATGTTGTGGACGTGCGCGTGCTGCCCCTGCCGATCGGCGCGACGACCTTGCCGATGTCCACGCCGTACTTGATCACCGTGTCGCCTACCGCCATGTCCTTCAGCGCGACCTTGTGCCCCAGCGGAATGTCCTGCACGCAGGGCAGCGTCAGCGTGCGGTCTTCGTCGAGGATGAGGCCGGTCAGCGTCATGCCCGCGGTGACGCCCTCGACCACGACGACGGCGACCGAGTCGTGCGGGTCGTGCAGAACGCAATGAATCATCGCAGCCCCTAAGTCGTTCGAATGCCTACATTCTTGCACAGGTGCGGCCGCCGGTCAGGACGTCGCGCGCGGGCGCCGCGGCTACCATGCGAATTCGATGCGCATCTGCGCGACCGGCGCGAACGACTTGCGATGGATCGCGCACGGTCCGTGCCGTTCGAGCGCGGCCAGGTGTTCCGGCGTGCCGTAACCTTTGTTGTGCGCGAACCCGTACACCGGATAGCAGGTCGTCGAGTTCGATCAGCAGTGCGTCGCGTGCGGTCTTGGCCAGGATCGACGCCGCCGAGATCGACGCGACGTCGCGGTCGCCCTTGACGATCGCGTGCACCGGGCAGGCAAGCTGCGGGCACTGGTTGCCGTCGACCAGCGCCTCGTGCGGCGCATCGAAAGCGCCTCGACGGCCCGGCGCATCGCCAGCAGCGTCGCCTGCAGGATGTTGAGCGTGTCGATTTCGGCCACGTCGGCGGACGCCACCGCCCACGCGATCGCGTGCGCGCGGATCTCGACCGCCAAGCGCTCGCGCTGCTCCGGCGGACAGCAGCTTCGAATCGCGCAGGCCGCGAATGCGGTCGCGCGGGATCGAGGATGACGGCGGCGGCGAAGACCGGGCCGGCGAGCGGACCGCGCCCGCCTCGTCGACGCCCGCGCATCAGCATGCGGCGACCGCGTGCCAGTCGCGCGAGCTTCCATGGCCCGGCACCGCATCACCGCCGCCGCGGCCAGCGCGCCGGTGTCGGCGGACAGCTCCGCCGCGAATCCCGCGAACAGCGCCTCCAGCCGCCGCCGCGTCACCGTGTCGTCGAACAGGTTGAGCGCGGCCTGCGCGAGATTGGCGGCGTCGCATCTTCCTGCAGGAATTCGGGCACGACGAAGCCGCCGGCGAGCACGTTGGGCAGCCCGACATAGGGCAGCAGCAGCTTGCGCCCGACGATGCGCGCCGTCAACGCCGAGACCCGGTAGAAGATGACGTGCGGGCAGCGCGCCAGCGCCGCCTCGAGCGTCGCGGTGCCGGAGGCGACGATGCCGACGTCGGCCGCGCGCAGCGCGTCCTCCGCGTGGCCGTAGAGCAGCGTGATCGGCAGCGCGTCGTGGCCCGTCCGATGCATCGCCGTCTCGAACGCGTCGCGCGTGGCGCGCGTGACGAACGGCACCAGGAAGCGCGCATCGTCGCGCGCCTCGTGGATGCGCGCCGCCGTCGCCAGCACCAGTTCGGCGTGCATCTCGATTTCGGACAGCCTGCTGCCGGGCAAGCAGCGCGAACACCGGCGTGGCCGGCTTCAGCTTCAGCAGTTCGCGCGTCTCGCGGCGCGTGCGAGTGCGTCGCCGCGTCGGCGGCCATCGGATGGCCGACGTAGGTGACCGGGATGCCGTGGGCCTCGTAGAGCGCCGGCTCGAACGGGAAACAGCGCGAGCATCCGATCCACGGCGCGGCCGATCGTCTTCAGGCGCTCGCGCCGCCACGCCCACACCGACGGGCTGACGAAGTGGACGTGCGCACGCCGCGCCGCTTCAGCTCGCTCTCGAGGCCGAAGTTGAAGTCCGGCGCGTCGACGCCGATGAACAGCGGCACGCGTCGGCCGCGAGCAGGCGCTGCGCAGTTCGCCGCGCAGCCGGAACAGTTGCGGCAGATGTGCGATGACCTCGACGAATCCACGCACGGCCAGCCGCTCCGTACGGAGTACCACGCCTCGCAGCCGGCCGCCTCCATCTGCGGCCCGGCGACGCCGACGAAGCGGATGTCGGGGTGCGCGCGCGCACCGCGCGGATCAGCGTCGCCGCCAGCGCGTCGCCCGACGCCTCGCCCGCGACGATGCCGATCGTGATCCGCGGCCACGGTCAGCGCACGATGCCGCGGCCCGGGACCGCGAGGAACTCGACCAGCGGCGCCAGCACCGGCGCGCCGGCAGCCGCCGCCGCGATCTTCGCCCTTGCATCGTCCAGCGTCAGGTTCTCGCGGTACAGCGTCTTGTAGGCGCGGCGCACCTCGAGGATGTCGTCGGTCGGAGAAGCCGCGCCGGCGCAGGCCCTCGTTGTTGGTGCCATGCGGCTTGGCCGGGTATCCGGACGACCGTCGTGAACGGCGGCACGTCCTGCAGCACGACCGCGATAGGCGCCGACCATCGCATGCGCGCCGACGCGGCCGAACTGGTGCACGCCGGAATACGCGCCCAGGACGACCCAGTCGTCGATGTGCACGTGGCCGGCGATCTGCGCGTTGTTCGAGAACGTCGTGAAGTTGCCGACGACGCAATCGTGCGCGACGTGCGTGTAGGCGAGGAACAGGTTGCCGTTGCCGATCGTCGTGTCGCCGCGATCCTGCGCGGTGCCCGCGTGGATCGACACGAATTCGCGGAAGACGTTGTCGTCGCCGATGGTGGTCGTCGTCGGCTCGCCGCCGTATTTGCGGTCCTGCGGAATGTCGCCGATCGACGCGAACTGGAAGATCCGGTTGCGCTTGCCCGATCGTCGTGCGGCCGGCGATCACGACCGGTGCGGCCCGACGACCGTGCCAGCGCCGATCGTCGACGTCGGCGCCGACGATCGAATAGGCGCCGATCGTGGCGTCAGCCGCGAGCGCGCCGCCGGGTCGACGAGCGCGGTCGGATGGATGTTGGCCATGGTCGGACGTCAGCCGCGTCAAGCGCGAGGCGCGAGCGGCGCAAACACCGCAAGCAGCCGCGCCTCGGCGGCAAGCTCGCCGTCGACCGATGGCCTGCACGGCGAACGTGCCGGCGTCCGCCGACCACCGGCCCCATCCGCGCTTCCAGCATGCAATTGGTCGCCCGGTGACACCTGCCGCTTGAAGCGCGCGCCGGCGATGCCGGACAGGTCGAGCGACCAGGCCATGGTCGTGCGCGAGCACCGCCGACAGCTGCACCAGCGCCTCGATCACCAGCACGCCGGGCATCACCGGGTAAGCCGGGAAATGCCCCTGGAAGAACGGCTCGTTGACCGTGACGTTCTTGAGCCCGCGGGCGAGTCGGCCCGGCTCGTGCTCCGTCATCCGGTCGATCGAGGAGCCTGCGGATAGCGGTGCGGCAGCGGCGCCAGGATTGCCGCCAGGTCCATGGGTCGCGTTCATCGTTCGTCCTTCCCCTTCGTTGCCGTCGGCGCATCGCCAGACGCCGACACGCTCCAGCGCGGCGATGCGCGCGCTCGAGCGTGCGCAGCCGCGGCGTTGCCGACATCGCATATTGCCATTCGCGATGCGGCAGCGCCGGCCACGCGCCGGTGTAGACGCCCGGCTTGTCGATCGAATGGAACACGCCCGTACAACCGGAGATCACGGTATTGTCGGTGATGCGCAGGTGGCCGGAGATCATCGCCGCGCCGCCGATCTTGCAGTTGCGGCCGATGCGCGTGCTGCCGGCGATGCCGACGCAGCCGGCGATGGCCGTGTGCGCGCCGATGATGCAGTTGTGCCCGATCTGGATCTGGTTGTCGAGCTTGACGTCGTCCTCGATCACCGTGTCGTCGATGGCGCCGCGGTCGATCGTCGTGTTCGCGCCGATCTCGCAATCGGCGCCGATCACGACGCGGCCCACCTGCGGGATCTTGAGCCAGCGGCCGCCCTCCTCCGCCATGCCGAAGCCGTCGGAACCGATCACCGCGCCGCGCGTGGATGATCGTGCGCGCGCCGACGACGCACGCGCGCGTAGATCGTGACGTTCGGATGCAGCACGACGTCCTCCGCGAGCGTGACGTCGGCGCCGATCGCGCAGCCGGCGCCGATCTGCACGCGCGCGCCGATCCGCGCGCCGGCGCCGATCACGGCGTGGGGCCCGATCGCCGCGGTCGGATCGACCGACGGCCGACGTCGGCGACGATCGCCGACGGGTGCACGCCGGCTCGGCGCGGCCGGACGCGCCGGATACAGGATGGCCGCGGCCTTTGCGTAGGCAGCGTACGGGTTGGCGTGCAGCAGCTTGGGCAGCGGCGTGTGCGCCTGCCTGCGCCGGCGCGAGGATGACCGCGGAGGCGCGCGTGGTCGCGAGTTGTCCGCGGTACCGGGCACTGGCGAGGAAGGCCAGCGAACCCGGACCGGCGTTCTCGAGCGTGGCCACGCGATCGACGCGCACGTCGCCATCGCCGTCCAGCGTGGCGCCGATGCGCGCCGCGAGATCGGCCAGACGGATTCCGGAGGGCGCGGGGTTCGGCGGCATCGCAGTCGGAGTTCGTGGCCGAATGCGGTCCGGCGACCGGTACCGCGCCCGCGCGGACGCGCTACTTGTCGGCGAGCGCCTTGATGACTTTTTCGGTGATGTCGATCTTCTGGCTCGCGAACACGACCGGGTCCTGCAGGATCAGGTCGAATTTCTCGGTCTCGGCGATCTGCATCAGGATCTTGTTCGCCCGCTCCTGGACGGCCGCGAGTTCCTCGGCGCGCCGCAGGTTGACGTCTTCGCGGAACTGCCGCTCCATGCGCTGCAGGTCGCGCGACTGGTTGGCGAGGTCGCGCTCCTTGTTGCGCCGCTCGGTCTCGCCCATCGTCGGGCCGTCCTTGTCCAGCGCGGCCTGCAGGTCGCGCACCTGCTTGCTCGTGCTTCTGCAAGTTCGGCTTCGCGCGGCGCGAATTCCTTCTCCAGCTTCTGCTGCGCGCGCTTGGCCGGCGCGGAGTCGCGCCACAGGCGTTCGGCGTTGACGAAGCCGATCTTGTAGTCGGCGGCGACGGCGGCGCCCGTGACGGCATACAGCAGCACGGCGGCGGCGAATATGGCGGCGTTTCAAGATGATCTCCTGCAGCCATGCGGCGGGTCGCTAGAAGCCCGCCCCACCTGGAATTGGAAGCGCTGGATCTGGTCCGCCGGGATCGAATTGAGCGGGAACGCGTAGCTGAACTTGAGCGGCCCGATCGGCGAATTCCAGGCGACGGCAACGCCCGTCGAATAGCGGAAGTTCTCGAACTCCGGCTGCGTGCCGTTGACGTAGATCTGGCCCGCGTCGAAGAACGCCGCCGATGCGCACGCCCTTCTCGCCCTTGAGCACCGGATACGAGATCTCGGCATTGCCGACGATCTTGCGCTTGCCGCCCAGCGTGTTGCCGTAGATGTCGCGCGGACCCAGCGTGCCCGCATCGTAGCCGCGCACCGAACCCACGCCGCCGGCATAGAACGCCTTGAAGAACGGGAACGGCTTCTGGTTGTATCCGTCGCCGTAACCCAAATCCGCCTTCAGCATCAATACCAGGTCTCCATAGATCGGCCAGATACGACTGGTTCAGGTAGTTGAGCTTGTAGTACGCAAGGTCGCCGAACGGCAGGCCGACCTCCGCCAGGAAGCTCTGCAGCCGGCCAAACGTAGGATAGAGGATGTCGTTGCGGGTGTCACGCGCCCAGCCGCCGGACACGATGTAGCTGTTGGTGACGTAGCCGAAGTCGCGGACGAACTCGTAGTAGATGGGCGGGCTCTGCTGGAACAGCGTGAGGTTCGTGTGCTCGACCCGGAAGCCCGGGTTGATCGTGTCGATTTCCGACACCGGGATCCCGAAGCTGATCGCGCGCGCCCAGCGTCGACGCCGAATACTGCGACACCGCCAGCGAGCTGGGATCGGTGTACTTGTCGTAGATTTCGAGCGTCCGGGATACGCCGTCCACGGTCCAGTACGGCTCGACGAACGTCGCCGAGATCGTCCGGTTGATCTTGCTCGTGTTGATCGCCAGCGACAGCGCGTTGCCGGATCCGAAGATGTTCTGCTGCGAGATCGATGCGTTGAACACCACGCCGTCGGAACTGGAATAGCCGACACCCGCAAGGACGTTGCCGGTGTTCTTCTCCGCCACGGTGATGTCGATGTCGACCTGGTCCGGCGTCCCCGGCACCGGCGGGGTTTCGAGGTTGACGCTGCCTTCCTCGAAGTAGCCCAGCCGGCGCACGCGCACCTTCGAGCGCTCGATGCGCGTGCCGTCGTACCAGCCGTCTTCGAGCTGCCGCAGTTCGCGCCGGATCACCTCGTCGCGCGTGCGCGAATTGCCGGAGATGTTGATGCGGCGGACGTAGGCGCGGCGCCCGGCGTCGACGTAGAACGTGAACGCGACGGTTGCCTTGTCGCGGTCGATGTCGGGAACCGCGTTGACGTTGGCGAAGGCGTAGCCGTCCACGCCCAGTCGCTCGCTGATGTCCTTGACCGACGCCTGCAGCTTCGAGCGCGAGAAACTCTCGCCCGGCCGGATCTGGATGAGCCGCGCGAATCTCCGGCTTCGGCGACCACCAGGTCGCCCAGGACGTTGACGGACGGACACCGTATAGCGCGGGCCCTCGACGACGTTGACCGTGATGAAGACCTCTTCCTTGTCCGGCGAGATCGACACCTGCGTCGACTCGACGTTGAACTCGAGGTAGCCGCGGTTCTGGTAGAAGCTGCGCAGCGCCTCCAGGTCGGCCGTGCAGCTTCTGCTTCGAATACTGGTCGTCCTTCGTGTACCACGACAGCCAGTTCGGCGTCGTCAGCTGCATTTCGGAGCGCAGCTGCCTTCTCGGTGAACGCCTTGTTGCCGACGATGTTGATCCGCGCGATGCTGGCCGTCTCGCCTTCGACGATCGTGAAGTTGATCGCGACGCGATTGCGGTCCTGCGGCGTCACCGTCGTCTGCACGGTCGCCGCGTACTTGCCGCGCGTGATGTACTGCCGCTTCAATTCCTGTTCCGCGCGCTCGAGCGCGGAGCGGTCGAAGATCAGCGCCTCGGCGATGCCGACGTCCTTCAGCGCCTTCTTGATCGTGTCGGTGTCGAACTCCTTGTTGCCGACGAACGTGAGCGACGAAATCGTCGGGCGCTCCTGCACGATGACGATGAGCACGTCGCCCTGGGCCTCGATGCGCACGTCGCGGAAGAATCCTGTGGCATACAGCGCCTTGACCGCCTCGGCGACCTTCTGCGTCGTCGATGCGCTCGCCCACCTTGATCGGCAGGTAGGAGAAGATGGTGCCGGCCTCGGTGCGCTGCACGCCTTCGACCTGGATGTCGCGGACGGTGAAGGGGTCGAACCCCCATGCGGCCGACGGGCACCGCCACCAGCAGCGCCAGGCTTAGCGCGCGAACCGATGCGGCCATGATGCGCGCGTGCGCGGACACGCGGCGCGCAGTGCGCTGCCGCAGGACGCCGCATCTCAGCGTGCATATTCACGCCATCCGCGCAATCGCGGTCAGAACAGTCGGGAAAAATCATTGAACAGTGCGAGGGCCATCAGGACGGCGAGCATCGCCATGCCGATGCGCTGGCCGACCTCGAAGGCGCGGTCGGAGACGGGACTGCCTTTGACGACTTCGGCGAAATAATACAGCAAATGCCCACCATCCAACAGCGGAACCGGCAACAGGTTGAGCACGCCCAGGCTGATGCTGATCAGTGCCAGATAGCCGACGAAGACGAGCATGCCCGCCTGCGCGGACTGTCCGGCGAAATCGGCCAGCGTCAGCGGACCGCTGATGTTGCGCAGCGACGCGTCGCCGGTGAAGATGCGGCCCAGCATCTTCAGTGTGAAGACCGACAGCTCCCACGTCTTGCGTGCGCCTTGCGCAAACGCATCGACGACGCCAAAGCGCACGGTGACGGCCAGCCGTTTGGCTTCTTCCGGATCCACGGTAAGCCGCAGTCCGGCGAGCCCGATCGTCTTGCCCGCCTGCTCCGAAGGCTCCGGTGTGACGACGACGTCGACAGCCGTACCGGCGCGCCGGACGCCGAAGGTGAGCGCCGTGCCCGGGTTTGCATTGGTCACCTGCGCGACATCGCCCGGCGAGCGCATGGCGACGCCGTCGATGGCGACGATGCGGTCGCCCTTGACCAATCCCGCGCGCGCGGCGGGCTTGCCGGGGACGACCTCGCCGACCAGCGGCGCGCCCAGGTCGGGACGCAATCCGAGCACCGCGGTGGCATTGCCCTCCCAGTCGGCGGCCTTGACGCCGTCGAGCGGCAGCATGCGCGTCGCGGCAGCGTCGCCCGTTCGCGCGTCGCGCGGCACCACCGAGAGCGTTACGCTGTCGCGCCCTTGCGCGCGCAGCAGGCGCCAGCGCAGGTCCTGCCAGCTTTGCACGCTGTCGCCATCGAGAGACACCACGAGATCGCCGCCGCGCACGCCCGCCGCGGCCGCCGCCGTCGAAGGCGCCGGCTCGGCGAGCAGCGCGCGCTGCCCCGGAATGCCGGCCATGTACGTGCCGGCGTAGAGCACGACGGCGAGCAGCAGATTGGCGATGGGGCCTGCCGCGACGATCGCCATGCGCTTCCACACGCTCTGGCGATTGAACGCGCGCGCGACGTCGGCCGGCGCGACGTCGCCTTCGCGCTCATCGGCCATCTTGAGGTAGCCTCCCAGCGGGATTGCCGACAGCGCCCACTCCGTCTGGTCGGGGCCGACCCGGCGCGCCGCGATGATGCGCCCGAACCCGACCGAAAAGCGCAGCACCTTCACGCCGCACCAGCGCGCGACGATGTAATGGCCGAGTTCGTGGAACACGACCAGCACGCCGAGCGTGACCAGGAATGCGGCAACCTTGTAGGTAAAGTCGATCATGAGACCATTTTCGCATTTTCGGCGGGAAGCTTGAGCCACGCCGTGGCCGTGCGACGCGCGTCGGCATCCGCGGCCAGCGCATCGTCGAAGGAACGGGCCGGGCGTGCCGGCAGCCGCGCCAGCGTCGCCGCGCAGGCTGCGGCAATGTCGGTAAACCGGATTGCGCCGGCCAGGAACGCGGCGACCGCCACTTCGTTGGCCGCGTTGAGGATCGCCGGCGCCGTTCCCGCGGCGGCGAGGGCGTCGAAGGCCAGTGACAACGCAGGGAAGCGCGTGTGATCCGGTTCCTCGAACGACAGGCCGCCGAGCTTGGCGAGCTCCAGCGGAGGCACACCGGACAGGACGCGGTCGGGGGATGCCAGCGCCTGGGCGATTGGCGTGCGCATGTCGGGGTGTCCCAGTTCGGCCAGCACCGATCCATCAACGTATTCCACCAGCGAATGGATGACGCTTTGCGGATGGATCACCACCGAGATGGCCGCGGCGGGAATGCCGAACAGCCAATGCGCTTCGATGACCTCGAGTCCCTTGTTCATCATCGTGGCCGAGTCGACCGAGATCTTGCGCCCCATCCGCCAGTTGGGATGCGCGCAGGCCTCGTCGGGCGTCACATGCGGGAGGTCGGCGAGCGCACGCGTCCGGAAAGGCCCTCCCGAAGCGGTGAGCAGCAGGCGCCGAACGCCCGCGCGGCCGGGATTGCGTTCATAGGTTGCGGGCAGGCACTGGAAAATCGCATTGTGTTCGCTGTCGATCGGCAGCAACGACGCGCCGCCTTCCGCAACGGCGCGCATGAAAAGATCGCCGCCTATGACGAGCGCTTCCTTGTTGGCGAGGAGGATGCGCTTGCCGGCGCGCGCGGCGGCAAGCGTCGGCGCCAGTCCCGCCGCGCCGACGATTGCCGCGAGCACCGAGTCGACTTCGGGCAGCGCCGCCACTTCGGCGAGCCCCGCGGGACCCGCCAGCACGCGCGTCGCAAGGCGGTCCGCCGCAAGCGCCTGCGCCAGCGCGCGCGCCGCGTTGGCATCCTGCATCGCCGCGTATTGCGGCCGAAACGTCCGGCACAGATTCGCGAGCCTTTCCCAGTCCGTATTGGCCGCCAGCGCCGCGACACGGAAGCGATCCGGATGCCGGGCCACGATATCGAGCGTCGAGGCGCCGATGGAGCCCGTTGCGCCGAGTATCGTCAGCGTGCGCATCACGGCTTGGCCAGGAAGAATTGCGCGGCGAGCGCTGCGAACGGCATCGCCGCCAGCAATGCGTCGGTGCGATCGAGGACGCCGCCGTGGCCGGGCAGCACATTTCCGCTGTCCTTCACGCCCGCATTGCGCTTCAGCAGCGACTCGTACAGGTCGCCGATCACCGAGATGGCCGTGACCAGCAGCATGAACGCAAGCCACGCGGCAACCGCTGGCTGCATCCAGCGGCGCCGAGAAACCGGCGTCACCTGCGAACGGCAGCAGGCACAGCGCATAAACGGCGACCGCCGCCAGCGCGCCGTAGACGCCCTCCCACGTCTTGCCGGGACTGACCTCGGGCGCCAGCTTTCTGCGGCCGAACGCGCGCCCGGAAAAATAGGCGGCGGTGTCGGCGATCCACACGACGGCCATCGCGGCCAGGACAAGCCACGGCGACCGCGCCTGCAATTCGACCAGCGCAAGCCATGCGCCGGCCAGCACGAGCCACCCCGAAAGGATCATGGCGAGCGGCGCCTTCGTGGGCCAGCGGCGCGCCACCCACCACGGTGCGGCCGCCAGCCAGAAGAGCGCCGCGGCCCCGCACACCGCGATGACTGTCGAAAAGGGCCAGCCCGATGCGAAGCGCGCCGCGGGCAGGAACAGGAGACCGCCTTCGACAACGACAATGCCGGCGATGAACACGAACGCCCACCACGGCGCAAGTCCGCAAAGGCGCGCCCACTCCCTCGCGGCGACGACGGTCACCAGCAGAACCGCCACGCCGAAGCCGCGTGGGGGCAGCAGGAACAGTCCCGCGAGCACCAGTGGCACCAGCACCAGCGCGGTCGCAATCCGCGTCCTCAGCATCGCGTCCACGGCGCGCGCGGCCTCATCGGGTCGCCGCCGCCTGCACTTGTTCGCTGGTGCGGCCGTAGCGCCGCTCGCGGCTTTGATACGACGCAATGGCGGCGTCGAGCGCCGCCGCATCGAAGTCGGGCCACAGGAGGTTCGTGAAATAGAGCTCGGTGTAGGCCAACTGCCAGAGCATGAAATTGGAGATTCGCTGCTCGCCGCCCGTGCGGATGAACAGATCGGGCTCGGGAGCGTAGCTGAGCGAAAGGTAGGGCTCCAGCGCTTCCGGGGAAATCGGCGGTCCCTCGGCACGGCCGGGATTGGCGGCGAAGAACCTCTGCGCAGCCTGCGCGATGTCCCAGCGGCCGCCGTAATTCGCGGCAACGGTCAGCGTCAGTCGCGTGTTGTTCGCGGTCATCGCCTCGCCGGCGGCGACGAGTTCGCGGATGCGCGAGTCGAACGCGGTGAGATCGCCGATCGTCCTGAAGCGAATGCCGTTGTCGTGGAGTTTCGCGACTTCCTGCTCGAGAGAACGCAGAAAGAGCTCCATCAGGATCGACACTTCGTCGGCGGGCCGGCGCCAGTTCTCGCTCGAAAACGCGAACAACGTCAGGAATTCGATCCCGCGCTCGATCGCCGCGCGCACGGTGCTGCGCACGGCCTCGACCCCACGATGGTGGCCCGCGACGCGCGGCAGGTGCCGCCGCTTCGACCAGCGTCCGTTGCCGTCCATGATGATCGCGACGTGCCGCGGCACGGCGAGCGTCTCGGGAATGTCACGCGTGGAGCTCTTGAACACGGCGGAGATGCGAAGGCCCTCTGTTGGTGAGCGGAATCAAAAGCGCCGCTCCAGCGGCCCCTTGAAGTCCCGTTCAGACCGCCATCAGGTCCGCTTCCTTCGCGTGCAGGATCTTGTCGATTTCGGCGATGAAGCGGTCGGTGAGCTTCTGCACATCGACCTGCGCGTGGCGCTCATCGTCCTCCGAGCATTGCTTGTCCTTCAGAAGCTTCTTCAGGTGCTCGTTGGCGTCGCGCCGGATGTTGCGCACGGCGATGCGCGCGGCCTCGGCTTCCTTGTGCACGACCTTGGTGAGCTCGCGCCGCCGCTCCTCGGTGAGTGCGGGCATCGGAATGCGGATGAGATCGCCGCTGGTGGCGGGATTCAATCCGAGGTCCGAGTCGCGAATCGCCTTTTCCACGACGGGGATCATCTTCTTTTCCCACGGCTGCACGCCGATCGTGCGCGCGTCCGCCAGCGTGACGTTGGCGACCTGCGCCAACGGCATCATCGTCCCGTAATAGTCGACGTGGATGTGATCGAGCAGACCGGTGTGCGCGCGGCCCGTGCGGACCTTGCCCAAGTCCGCCTTCAGCGCGTCCACCGACTTGCCCATCTTCTGCTCGGCGGATTTCTTGACGTCGTTGATCATGCGTCCTCCTTGCCGATCTGCCGCTTCAAGCGGCTAGCAATGCACCAGCGTACCTTCGTCCGCACCCATGACGACGCGCTTCAGCGCGCCCGGGACGAAGATCGAAAAGACCTTGAGCAGCATGTTCTGGTCGCGGCACAGCGCCAGCGCCGTGGCGTCCATGACGCGCAGGTTCTTGATGATGGCCTCGTCGAACGTGAGCGACAGGTAGCGCGTGGCGGTTGCATCCTTCAGCGGGTCCGCCGTGTACACGCCGTCGACCTTGGTGGCCTTGAGGACGATGTCCACGCCCATTTCGCGGCCGCGCAGAGCCGCAGCGGTGTCGGTCGTGAAGAACGGATTGCCCGTGCCGGCGGCGAAGATGACGACCTTGTGCTCTTCCAGATGCCGGAGCGCACGGCCGCGGATGTACGGTTCGGCGACCTGGTCGATGCGCAGCGCCGATTGCACGCGCGACTCGACGCCCGCGCGGCGCAGTGCGTCCTGCAGCGCCAGCGCGTTCATCAGGGTGGCCAGCATGCCCATGTAGTCGGCGGTGGCGCGATCCATGCCCGCCGCGCCGGGCGCCACGCCGCGGAAGATGTTGCCGCCGCCGATGACGATGGCGATCTCGACGCCCAGCCGCTGCACGTCGGCGATCTCCGCGACAATGCGGTCAATCGTCTCGCGTTTGATGCCGTAGGCGTCGTCGCCCATCAGCGCCTCGCCCGACAGCTTGAGCAGGATGCGCTTGTACGAGGGCTCCGCGGCGGGTTTGGCAGAGGGAACGGCAGAGGGAACCGAAGCGAGAGGCACGGCGGCGGTCGGCAGGTTCATGCGATCTCCCTCTTCAATGCCAGGTGGATTGACGCGGCTGTAGTCTCGTGCTGCCAACCGGGTCGAGGGCTCTTCGCCGCGCCCGGGCATTCCCTTTCCTACACCTTGGCCATCGCCGCCACTTCCGCGGCGAAGTCGTCCTTCTTCTTCTCGATGCCTTCGCCGACGACGTAAAGCGCAAACGACTTGACCGTTGCACCCTTGGCCTTCAGGTGCTTCTCGACCGTGTCCTTGTCGTTCTTGACGAACGCTTGCCCGCTAAGCGTCACGCCGGCAAGGAACTTGTTGATCTTGCCTTCGACGATCTTGGCCGCCATGTCACCGGTCTTGCCTTCGGCCGCAACTTGCGCGGCGAAGATAGCCCGTTCCCTTTCGATCAGGTCGGCAGGAACCTCGGACCGCGAGACACAGACGGGCCGGACGTTGCCAGGAGCGGTGGTCGCGGCGATATGCATCGCCACGTCCTTGCCGACCGCGTCGTCGCCGCCTTCGAATTCCACCGTCACGCCGACGCGGCCGCCGCCGTGCAGGTATTGCACGAGGCGCGAAGGCGTCGTGAACCGGACGAAGCGCCGGATCGACATGTTCTCGCCGATCTTCTGCACGAGCGCCTGTCGCACAGACTCCACCGTGCCATCTTGCATCGGCATTGAGGCCAGCGCCGCGACGTCGGCCGGATTCTTCTCGGCGACCAGTCGAGCCAGTCCCTTCGCGAACGCCACGAAATCCTCGTTGCGCGAAACGAAATCGGTCTCGCAGTTGACTTCGACCATCGCGGCCAGCTTGCCGTCGTGCGCGAGGTAGGCGCCCACGACGCCTTCCGCGGCCACGCGGCCGGCGGCCTTCGACGCCTTGGCACCGCTCTTGATGCGCAGCAATTCTTCGGCCTTGACCAGGTCGCCTGAGCTTTCGGTCAACGCCTTCTTGCACTCCATCATCCCGAGACCGGTACGCTGGCGCAGGTCCATCACCATGCTCGCGGAAATTTCCGCCATCGCTCAATGCTCCTATCCGTAAAACAAGGGGGCCGAGGGCCCCCGTTGTCCGTCATTTCGTCCGTGTCAGACGGGGGCCTCTTCGGCTACTTCGACGAATTCGTCGCCGCCTTGCACGATTTCCTGGATCACCGTGCTCTTGCCCTCGAGGATCGCGTCGGCCGCGCCGCGCGCATACAGGCGGATGGCGCGACTCGAGTCGTCGTTGCCCGGGATCACGTGGGCGATGCCTTCCGGCGAATGGTTGGTGTCGACCACGGCCACCAGCGGGATGCCGAGCTTCTTCGCTTCGGTCACCGCGATCTTGTGGTAGCCAACGTCGATCACGAAGATCGCGTCCGGCAGCGCGTTCATGTCCTTGATGCCGCCCAGGCTCTTAGTCAGCTTGTCCTGCTCGCGCTTCAATGACAGCGCCTCGCGCTTGGACATCCTGTCGAACGTGCCGTCCTCGGCCATCACCTCGAGATCCTTCAGGCGCTTGATGGACACCTTGACGGTCTTGAAGTTCGTGAGCATGCCGCCCAGCCAGCGGTGGTCGACGAACGGCATGCCGCAGCGCTTCGCCTCGTCGGCGATGATTTCGCGCGCCTGGCGCTTGGTGCCGACGAAGAGGACCGTGCCGCGGTTGGATGCCAGTTGACGCAGGTACTTCATCGCGTCCTGGTAGTTCTGCATCGTCTTTTCGAGATTGACGATATGAATCTTGTTGCGCTGGCCGAAGATATAGTCCGCCATCTTCGGATTCCAGTAACGGGTCTGGTGGCCGAAGTGGACTCCGGCTTCCAGCATTTGACGCATCGTGACCGACATTGCCTGACTCCTTCAGGGTTGGCGTGACCGGAGGATTGAGAAACCCTTCGACCACCCTCCACCCGCGGTGCGTGATCCTGCCGTTCGCGCGAAGGTGTTGCGTTGCGCGCACCGCAGGACACCCCAAAGACCGCAGGTGTGTGGATTGGAGCCGATGACCGCCTGCCGGACTTACTTCCACCAGACGCATCGAGCTAACTCGTTATTCTAGCACGGTTTCGGCCCGGGGCGCCACCCTTGCGTGGCAGCTTGGAGGACTTGCGCCGCAGGCCTGCCGGCCCCACCCTTAGCCATGGATTCCGCCTTTGCCCCGCCCTCCCCCCGACCGGCGGCCGGCGCGACCGATTCGGCCATGCTCTGTACGGCGCCGGGGCTCGCGCTGTTGTCCTTCACGGGCAAGGACGCGGAGACGTTCCTGCAGGCACAGCTGTCGAACGACGTCGCCGCCCTGGCGCCGCGGACGGCGCAACTGTCGAGTTACAACTCCGCCAAAGGGCGGATGCTGGCCACGATCGTCCTGTGGCGCGACGATGGCGAAGCATTCCGCGCATTGGTCGCCACCGATCTCGGCGATACGCTGCGCAAGCGCCTCTCGATGTACGTGCTGCGCGCCAAGGTCGCCGTGACCGATGTCACGCACGCGCATGCGTTGTTCGGCTTAGGCGGCGCCGGTGCGAAAGGCGCGCTCCGGGCGGCGCTCGGGGATGCGCCGGACCGAGGGCAGGTCCTGGCTCGCGATACGGCGACGCTGGTCGGTTTGCCCGACGGCCGCGTGATCATCGTGGCGCCTTCCGCATCCGCCGAAAGGCTGCGCGCGACGCTGGACGAACACGCGGCGCAGGTGTCGAGCGACGTCTGGCGCTGGCTCGGCATTCGCGCCGGCGTGCCGACGATCGCGCCCGCGACGCAGGACCTCTTCGTGCCGCAGACCGCCAACTGGGACCTGCTCGGAGGCGTGAGTTTCCAGAAAGGCTGCTACCCGGGACAGGAAATCGTCGCGCGCACGCAATACCTGGGCAGGCTCAAGGAACGGCTGCACCTGTTCCACGTCGACGCGCCGCCCACGCCGCCCGGGACGCGAATCTACGGTGCGGTCTTCGGCGACCAGGCGTGCGGCACCGTGGTCGACGCCGCCCCGGCGCCGGCGGCGGCAGCGACCTGCTCGCGGTCGTGCAGGTGACCGCGCTCGACGGGCCGCTGCACCTGGGAGCCCGGACGGACCGGCGCTGGCGCCGCTGCCGCTGCCCTACGCGATTCCGGCGCCCGTTGCCCCGAATCGGCCGAAGCTCTCGTGATCCCGCCTGTCGTCGCGGCCGGTGGCCACGGCGCCGATGCCGGCCCCGCCGCCCGCTGATCGCGATGTGCCTCGTCGTCGTCGCGCTCGACGCGCATCCGCACTACACGCTGGTCGTCGCCGCCAATCGCGACGAATTCCATGCCCGCGACTCGCTCGCCGCGCACTGGGGCGACGAGCCGCCCTTTGCCGGCATTCTGGCGGGGCGCGATCTCACGGCGGGCGGCACCTGGCTCGGCGTTCGTCGCGACGGGCGCTGGGCACTGCTCACCAACGTGCGCGAGGGCGGCCACCACGATCCCGGTGCACCTTCGCGCGGAAGCCTGGTGCCTGCGGTGCTCAACGATGCGTCGCCACCTCCGCGGCGCTCGCGGGCGTATGCGCGACGCCGGTCGATACAACGGCTTCAACCTGCTCGCAGGCACGGTCGGCGACGCGTCGTGGGTGTCCAACCGTGGCCGAGCCGCGCACGTTGCCGGACGGCGTCCACGGCCTGTCGAACGCACTGCTCGACACACCGTGGCCGAAGCTCGCGCGCACGCAGGACGCGCTTGCCGCTTGGGCCGCGCGCGGAGACGCGACCTGTCGCCGCTGTTCGCCGCGCTGGCCGACCGCACGCAGGCGACCGGACGATGCGTTGCCGGCGACCGGCGTGCCGCTCGAATGGGAGCGGCTGCTGTCGGCGCCGTTCATCGTCAGCGACGTTACGGGACACGTTGCTCGACGGTGCTCGCCGTCGCGCGAACCGGGGACGCCCGCTTCGTCGAGCGCACATTCGACGCGCAGGGCGCGCCAGCGGCGAAGTGGCGTTCGATTTCGAAGTCGCGCGCGAATTGGCCCAGTGAGCGCGCGCCTAGCCCAGCGCTCGCTCCATCGTGCGGTGCGGAATGCCCGCCTCCAGGTATTCGTCGCCGAAATCGCGAACCCATGGCGCGCATAGAAGGGCATCGCGTGCGTCTGCGCGTTGAGCACCACGCGCGCGTGGCCAAGCGTGCGCGCAAGTTCCACCAGCGCCACGAGCAGCGCCGACCCGACACCGCGGTGCCGCCAGGCGGCCGCGACCGCCAGGCGTCCGATGTGGCCGTCGGGCAGCAGCCGCCCGCAGCCGATCGGGCGCCCAGCCGCGTCGACGGCCAGCGCATGACGCGAGACTCCGTCGATGTCGTCCCATTCGAGGTTTTCGGGAATGCGCTGTTCGACGACGAAGACCGTCCGCCGCACCTCGCGCATTGCGCTGCCCGATCCCGCCCAGTCGACGAGGCGGATCGAGAACGCGTGTCGCTGCGCGTCAGCGTCCATAGCTCGACAGCGTGAGCGTCGCGTGTCCGTTCGTCACGTCGAGCGCGCAGTGTCCGCCCACCGGCAGCGTCAGCTTGTCGGCGACGTGGCCGAACGGCAGCCCGGTAAGAACCGGTATCGGCAGCAGCGCACGAAGTTGCGCGACGACGGCGTCGAGATCGTAGCCGGCGTCGTTGTCGTTGAGCTCGTATTCGGTGAAGTGGCCGAGCAGGATCGCGCGCTGCCGCGCGAGCACGCCCGCGTGCAGTAACTGGTAGAGCATCCGCTCGATCCGGTACGGATGTTCGCCGACGTCTTCGAGAAACAGGATGCCGCCGTCGACTTGCGGAAAATACGGCGTCCCGCACAGATGTGCGACCAGCGCCAGGTTGCCGCCCCAGAGCGTGCCCGCGGCGGCGAAGTCTGGCGCCCCGTCCAGTGCGACTCCGACTTCGTACGTCGTCGCGCCGAGCAGACCGAAGCAATGGTCGAGCGTGAACGCGGACGGCGCTGCGCACCGAAATCGCCGTCGCCGACGGTCCGGCGAACGTGATCATGCCGGCGCGCGCGAGCGCGGCCAACTGGAACGCGGTGAAGTCGCTGTAGCCCAGCCAGCGCTTCCCGGAGCTGCCAGCGCACGAAATCGAGACGCGGAAGAAGGCGTGTCCAGCCGTAGCCGCCGCGCAGCGTGATCGCCAGCTCGACGCGCGGATCGTCGGCCATCCGCAGCACCGCGGCCAGCCGCTCGTCATCGGGTGCCGCAAAGCGCTGCCAGCGCTGGCGGCAGGTCGGGTCGACGACGACGCGATGGCCCATTGCCTCGAGCCGCTCGACCGCGCGGTCGAGCGCCGCGGGTTCCTGCGCGAAGCCCGAAGGAGCGTAGAGGCCGATGCCGTAGCTGGACATGGTGGGCCGCGCGGTCAACGCCGCGCGGCGAAGAATTCGGACAGGAGCCTGCCGCACTCGGCGGCGCGCACGCCGCTCCACGGTCGCGTGGTGGTTGAGCCGGGTTCCGCGAAGAGGTCGATGACCGAGCCGCATGCGCCGGTCTTCGGATCGCTGGCGCCGAACACGAGGCGCGCGATTCGCGCATGCAGGATCGCGCCGGCGCACATCGCGCACGGCTCGAGCGTCACGTACAGCTCGCAGCCCGGCAGTCGGTAGTTGCCGACGACCTTCGCGGCTTCGCGCAGCGCGGCGATTTCCGCGTGCGCCGTCGGATCGTTGTCCGCGATGGGCGCGTTGCCTCCGCGGCCGACGACGACGCCGTCCCGGACCACGATGGCACCCACCGGCACCTCGCCGCGCGCGCCCGCGTCGCGCGCGAGCGCCAGCGCCTCGTCCATCCAGTCCTCGTCACTTGCCGGCGCCGGCATCTTCGATGTGGAAGCGATGCAGGATGCGGTGCGATTGCAGCACGGATGCCGCACGGGATGTCAAGGAAGGTTCTCCGACACGACCGCATCGTCCTCGATCTCGACCAGCAGCTCGGGCGCGATCAGCCGCGCCACCTCGACCATCGTGCACGCCGGACGGATCGTGCCGAACACCTCGCCGTGCGCGCGGCCGACGTCTTCCCATTGGGCGATGTCGGTGATGAAGATGCGCGTGCGCACGACATCGTTCAGCGTGGCGCCGGCACGCTCCAGCGCGAAGGCAATGTTCTCGAGGATCTGCCGCGCTTGCGCGTAGGCGTCGCCGATGCCGACGATGTTGCCTTCGCCGTCCGTCGCCGTCGTGCCCGACAGGTAGATGTGGCCGCCGACGCGCACGGCGCGCGAGTAGCCGACGATCGGCTCCCACGGCGCTCCCGAGGAGATGTTGCGGCGTATCGGATGGGAGTCAGGCATTGGCGGATCCCTTTCCTTGCTGCCACCGCGCCTTGCGCTTTTCGCGCGCGGCATTGTCGCGCGCCCGCGCGTCGCGCGCGATGCCGGCCAGGTCGACACCTTCCAGCCGGCGACCAGCGCAGCGGCCTCGGGGGCGGGCGAACCCCGTGCGTAGGCGCGGCCGAATCCGTCGCGCGTGAGCAGCCGGGTGTCGACGAGCCAGCGCCGCAGTTCGACGTGGTCGACCTCGAGCATCGCGCCGGCCCCGGCCAGCCAGTCGCGAAGGATGTCGTTGACTTCGCGCTCGGTGTAGTTGCGGCCCGGTGCAACGGCCGCCGCCGCCGCGGCCAGGACAAGCGCGAAGTCGCCGACGCTGGTCGAATAGAGCGCGCCCAGCGTGATGCCGCGGCGCACGGCGAGGATGGAGTACCGCTCCACGGCAGACGTTGCAGGGGTCATCGGTGGTGCCCTCACTCCCATTCGATCGTCGCCGGCGGCTTGCTCGAGATGTCGTACACGACGCGGTTGAACCCGCGCACCTCGTTGGTGATGCGGTTGCTGACCGTCACCAGGAGCTCGTGCGGCAGCGGCGCCCAGTGCGCGGTCATGAAATCGGTGGTCTGCACGGCGCGCAACGCCACCGCGTTTTCGTAGGTGCGGCCGTCGCCCATGACGCCGACCGAGCGCACCGGCAGGAACACCGCGAAGGCCTGTGCCGTCTTGTCGTACCAGGACTTGCCGTCGCTGTCGCGCGCGGCGCGCAGCTCGTCGATGAAGATGGCGTCCGCACGGCGCAGCAGTTCGGCGCGCTCGCGGGTGACGTCACCCAGGATGCGCACGCCCAGTCCGGGCCCGGGAACGGATGCCGGAACACCATGTCGCGCGGCAGCCCCAGTTCGAGCCCCAGCACCCGCACCTCGTCCTTGAACAACTCGCGCAGCGGCTCCAGCAGCTTCAGGTGCAGCGATTCGGGCAGGCCGCCGACGTTGTGGTGCGACTTGATCGTGTGCGCCTTCTTGGTCGCGGCGCCCGCCGACTCGATCACGTCCGGGTAGATGGTGCCCTGCGCGAGCCACTTCACGTTGGTCAGCTTCGCCGCCTCGCGCTGGAACACGTCGACGAAGAGCTTGCCGATGATCTTGCGCTTTGTTTCCGGATCCGACACGCCGGCAAGCGCGGCCAGGAATTCGCGCGCTCGCGTCGACGTGGATCACCTTGACGCCGAGGTTCTGCGCGAACGTGTGCATCACCTGCTCCGCCTCGTGCAGGCGCAGGAGGCCATGGTCGACGAACACGCAGGTCAGGCGATCGCCGACGGCGCGATGCAGGAGCGCGGCGGCCACCGACGAATCCACGCCGCCGGAAAGTCCGAGCAGCACGTCCTCGCCGCCGGTCTGCGCCCGCACGGCGGCGACGGCCTCGTCGACGTAGTCGTGCATGTTCCAGTCGGTGCCGCAGCCGCAGATCTCGTGCGCGAAGCGCGCGAGGATGGCCGTTCCCTGCTTCGTGTGCGTCACTTCCGGATGGAACTGCACGCCATAGAAGCGGCGCGTCTCGTCCGCCATCGCCGCGATGGCACAGGCGTCCGACGAGCCGATGAGCCTGAAGCCTGGCGGAAGGGCCGTGACCTTGTCGCCGTGGCTCATCCACACGTCGAGCAGGCCGTGGCCATCGGCGTTGGCGCGATCCTGGATCTCGCGGAGCAGTGGCGAGTGGTCGCGCGCGCGCACCTGCGCATAGCCGAATTCGCGGACCTTGCCCGCCTCGACGGACCCGCCCAGCTGCGCGGCCATCGCCTGCATGCCGTAGCAGATGCCGAGCACCGGGCACACCCGCTGCCCAGACGGCGTCGGGCGCGCGCGGCGTGTCGCCCTCGGTCACGCTGTTCGGCCCGCCGGACAGGACGATGCCCTTCGGCGCGAAGCCGCGATGAACGCCGGGTCGACGTCGAACGGATGGATTTCGCAATAGACGTTCAGCTCGCGCAGCCGGCGGGCGATCAGCTGCGTGTACTGCGCGCCGAAATCGAGGATCAGGATTTGGGAATGGGACGGAGCGGCCATCGCGTCAATTCGGTTGGCCAACGTGTCAATGAGGAAGGCCGGCTCGGCCCAGGGCCGGCCGGATGATTGCGGTCGTCTACTGCACCCGGTAGTTGGGTGCTTCCTTCACGATCTGCACGTCGTGGACATGCGACTCGCGGATGCCCGCCGACGTGATCTCGACGAATTCCGCGCGCGTCGACAGTTCCTCGATCGTGGCGCAACCGCAGTAGCCCATCGCCGCGCGCAGTCCGCCCATCAGCTGGTGAATGACCGACGCCAGCACGCCTTTGTACGGCACGCGTCCCTCGATGCCCTGCGGGCACGAGCTTTTCCGCGGCGTCCTCGCCTTCGGAGTCCTGGAAGTAGCGGTCGGCACTGCCTTCGCGCATCGCGCCGAGCGACCCCATGCCGCGGTAGCTCTTGTACGAGCGGCCCTGGTAGAGCTCGATGTCGCCGGGCGCCTCCTCGGTGCCCGCGAGCAGGCTGCCCAGCATCACGCACGATGCGCCGGCGGCGATCGCCTTGGCGATGTCGCCCGAATAGCGGATGCCGCCGTCGGCGATCACCGGAACGCCGGCCGTGGCCACGCCTTCGATCGCGAACTGGATGGCGGAGATCTGCGGCACGCCCACGCCGGCGACGATGCGCGTCGTGCAGATCGAGCCCGGACCGACGCCGACCTTGACGGCGTCGGCGCCGTGATCGGCGAGCGCCTTCGCGCCGTCCGCCGAGGCGACGTTGCCGCCGATCACCTGCACCTGCGGGATATTTCGCTTGGATCCACTGCACGCGCTCGAGCACACCCTGCGAATGGCCGTGCGACGTGTCGACGACGATCACGTCCACGCCGGCGGCCACCAGCGCGTCGACGCGCTCCTCGGTGTCGCCGCCGGTGCCGACGGCCGCGCCGGCGCGCAGGCGCCCGAGGTCGTCCTTGGACGCCAGCGGATGCTCGGTCGACTTCAGGATGTCCTTGACGGTGATGAGGCCGCGCAATTCCATGTCGCCGTTGACGACGAGCACGCGTTCCAGCCGATGCTGGTGCATCAGCGACTTCGCCGTCTCGAGATCGGTGCCTTCGGGCACGGTGACCAGGCGATCGGGCTTGGTCATGATCGCGGCCACCGGCTGGTCGAGATTGGTCTCGAAGCGCAGGTCGCGGTTGGTGACGATGCCGACGACGCGCTTGCCCTCGACCACCGGCAAGCCCGGAAATGCGGTGCCGCTGCGTCAGCGCGAGCACCTCGCGCACGGACATCGTCGGCGGAACCGTGATCGGATCCTTGACGACGCCGCTTTCGAAGCGCTTGACCTTCGCGACTTCGGCGGCCTGCTTGGCCGGCGTCATGTTCTTGTGGATGACGCCCAGGCCGCCCTCCTGCGCGATGGCAATGGCCAGGCGGGCCTTCGGTCACCGTGTCCATCGCCGCGGAGACCAGCGGGATGTTGAGCGGCCCGATGCGGGACCCGGTCAGGCGGGTCTTGAGGGAAACGTCGCGGGGAACGACGAGGGAATGCGCGGGAACCAGCAGGACGTCGTCGAACGTCAGCGCTTTGCGGACGACACGCATTGATTTCTCCTATGCGCAAAAACCGATTATACCCGCGTCGACCCCGCTCGCCCAAGCGCGCCTGCCGGCGGGCCACAGGCGCAACAAAGGCGCGCCGCCGGTCAGCCCCGGCAGGGATTCATTGACGGAGGCGCCTGCGCTGCGCTACCGTGCCAGCGTCATGAAACTCGTGGAGGTGGGCGATGGATCGCTCCCTTTGCAGCGTCGGAGCACGCAACGGCTTGAGGCAACGATCGGCGGACGTCGCGCTCCATTGCGCCCGGTCGCTGGCCGTTCGCCGCTCGTGCTCGGCGCTCTCTGTGCGGGTCCGGCTTACGCGGCGCTGTACAAGTGGACCGATGCCAACGGCCGGGTCGTGTATTCGGACCAGCCGCCCTCCCGGCGACGTCAAGGTCGGACACGCTCACCGCGCCGCCGCCGCCCGCCAATCCCAATGCGGTGAAGGAATTGGCGGCGAAGGAGGCCGAGAGCCAAGAAGCAGCAGCTCGACGCCGCGGAAACCGCGAAGAAGATCGGCGCAGCTGCGCGTCGATGCCGACAAGCGCCGATTGCCTGCAAGGATACGCGCGCCGAAATCACCCGCCTGGCGGCGAATCAGGTCATCCTTGTACCGGTACAACGAGAAGGGCGAGCAGGTGTACATGGACGACGCCGAACGCCGCAAGCGGCGCGAGACGCTCGAGAACTGCGTCCGCAACAACAACTGCCCGCGTAGCGCGGAAGACGGTGCGTCGGTGACGAAACGGCGACCCGCGCGGTCGCCGTTTGCTTCTGCGCCGGGCGTCGGCGGCGCGGATCAAGCCGCGCACCTCCGCGTCACTTCTTCTCGAGATTGGCCTGGTTGATCTTGACGTCGGCCTTGGCCTTCAGGGTCGCGAGGTACGCCGTCGACATCTCGCGCCCAATCTGCTCACCCAGCCGCGCGGACGCGGCATCGATCTTGGACTTGTCGGTGGTCGCGGGCGTACTGACCGACAGCACCTTGTAGATCGAATAGTCGCCGCGCTCGTTCGTCGCGCCGACGTAGGCCGGCAGCTTGTCGGGATTGACCTGGAAGATCGCGTCACGGCTTCCGGCGGGAATCCGGCTCTGTGGCTGGTTGCGGCCGACCAGCACCGGCTTGCCGAACGTCACGCCGGCCTCCTTGTCCCTCTTGCCTTCGTCGAGCGAGCGCAGCTTGGCGCGCCCGGCGCTCTGCGCCATCTCGGTCGCCGCCTTGTGCACGAGCTGGCGCCGGACCTCGTCCTTGACGTCGTCGAAGGGGCGCGGCGCCGCCGGCTTGTACTCGAGGATGCGCGCGGCGATGAGCACATTCGGCCCGATCTCCATCGCCTCGGTATTGCGCTTGCTCTGGATCGACTCCGGCGAGAACAGCGCCTGCCACGAATTTGGGATTGCCCTTGGCGAGCGCCTGCGCCTGCGCCCGCGTGATGAAGGGCGTGATCTCGACCTTGAGATTGAGCGCTTTCGCGGCGCCGCCAGGCTGTCCGCCTGCTCGTAGACCAGATTCTGGAACTGGTCCGCCGCGGCCGCGAATTTCTGCGATGCCTGCGCGCGCTTCAATGTCGGCCTCGATCTGCGCCTTGACCTCGTCGAACGGCTGCACGTGCGCCGGCTTGACGCCCGTTGACCTTGATGACGTGCCAGCCGAAATCCGTCTGCACGGGACCGACGATGTCGTCCGGGCTTCGCGGCAAACGCCGCGTCCTCGAAGGGCTTCGACCATCGTGCCGCGGGCGAAGCTGCCGAGATCGCCGCCCTGCTGCGCCGAGCCGGGGTCCTTCGAGTATTCGCGCGCGAGGTCGCCGAATTTCGCCGGATTGGCCTTCACCCTGGCGAGCATATCCTCCGCCTGCTTCTTCGCGGCCGCCTTCTCGGCGTCGCTGGCATCGGGCGTGACGGGGATCAGGATGTGCGCGGCGCTGCGCTCTTCGGCCGTCGAGTACTGCTTCGAGTTGGCGTCGTACTGCTTCTTCACGTCGGCCGCGTCGACGTTCACCCCGGCGAGCAGCGCATCCTGCGTCAGCATCAGGTATTCGATCTTCGCCTGCTCCGGCGTCTGGAACGCCGCCTGGTTCTTGTCGTAGAACGCCTTCACCGCGGCGTCGTCGACCTTGACGTCCTTGGCGAACGGCTCGGCATCGACGACGGCAGTGGCCACTTCGCGCTGCTGCTCGAGCAGCCCCAGGAATTTCTCGGTCGACGGTCGCGCGACGATGTTGGCGGCGGCAATCGGTTCCTGCACCGCGGCCAGTAGCATGTCCTGGCGCATCTTCTCCTCGAAGCATCGCGGTTCATGTTCTGCATCGCCAGCATCTGCTCGTAGCGTTCCTGCGAGAACTTGCCGTCCTCCTGGAACGCGGGAATCGTCGCGATCGCTTCGCGCAATTGCGCGTCGGACACGCGGAAGCGCTCGTCCTTGGCCTTGCCGGCCAGCAGGTGCTCGTTGACGACCTGTCCAGGATCGCGAAGCGCACTTCCGGATTGTCGAACATCGCCGCGTCGAAGTTGGCGCCCATCATCTGCCGCGCGCGCTGCTGCTGATCGCGCAGCGCCTGGTCGAACTCGGCCTGCGTGATCTTGTCCTTGCCGATCGTGGCCACGGTGTCGTCCGTGCTGCCGCCGCGGAAGTAGTAGTCGACGCCGAAGAACGCGAACGGGATCGTCATCAGGAACAGGATGATCTGCGCGGCAAGCTTGTGTTTGGTGACTAGATCGAACATGGATCCCGCTTCGTCGCTTCGTTGCCGCGGCCTCATTCGGCCATCAGCAGAAAGGGCGAACTCGCGTTCGCCCTCGTCTTCGGATTCTGGCGGAGTGGACGGGACTCGAACCCGCGACCCCCGGCGTGACAGGCCGGTATTCTAACCAACTGAACTACCACTCCAGCTAAACAAGCAAAAGACCAGGCAGGAAACTCTCGCACACCGACGTCGTCACCGCCGCCGCAAAAGCGAAGACGGCGCGCCTCTGGTGGGTGCTGAGAGGCTCGAACTCCCGACATTCGCCGTGTAAAGGCGACGCTCTACCAACTGAGCTAAGCACCCGGATGCTGTCGGACGCGATAACCTCGTCGCCTTGACGCGCAACGAGTAAACCGATGCGCGCACGGCGTAAAGCCAGGCCGTTCCGCGAAGTCTGCTAGTTTAACGCATCCTTGAGGGCTTTTCCAGCCCGGAACTTGGGCACTTTGGCGGCGCGGATCTTGATCGGCTCGTTGGTGCGCGGATTGCGCCCCTGGCGCGCCGTGCGCTTGCCGACGTAGAACGAGCCGAAGCCCACCAGCGTGACGATGTCGCCTTTCTTCAGCGAGCCGCGGATGGCGCCCACCGTCGCGTCCAGCGCGCGGCCAGCGGCCGCCTTGGAGATGTCGGCATGCCGCGCGATGGCATCGATCAATTCGGATTTGTTCACAGGACGTCCCCTTGACGACATTGACGTGAATCGGGAGGTGCTGATCAATCAGATGAAGGGAAGATCAATTGGGAAATCGAAGGGCGCGCCGAGCGGCGCTCCGGAGAAACCTTTATAACGCTCGCGATTTCGCAGTGTCAAGACCAATTGCGCGCGCTTGTTGCCGGACGACGCTGCGCATTCAAGGTTGCGCGCGAAGATTTCCGCGCAGTCGATTGAAGCATTGCGAATGATGCCGTGCAGCGCGGACAGTTGCGCGAGATCAACGAAGTGAAAGAAAACGCGCGTGAGCAGTTTCCGTGCCCACGCGCGCTGGAGACCCGCGTCCCCGCGGAGGGGACGGCGGTCAGTGCTTCAGCGCCGGCGACGTGTCGTCCGCGGCGGGTGCCGGTGGAACGGCCGGCGCCTCGACCTTGTCCTGATCGTCGGCAAGCGGCGTCGGATGCCGCTCCAGCGCCTGCTCCAGCACCTGTTCGATCCAGCGCACCGGATGGATGTCGAGACGGTTCTTGATTTCGTCGGGAATCTCGGCCAGGTCCTTCACGTTCTCTTCCGGGATCAGCACCGTCTTGATGCCGCCACGGCCCGCGGCCAGCAGCTTCTCCTTCAACCCGCCGATCGGCAGCACTTCGCCGCGCAGCGTGATCTCGCCGGTCATCGCGACATCGCAGCGCACCGGAATGCCGGTGAGGATCGACACGATCGCGGTGACGATCGCGCCGCCGGCCGACGGTCCATCCTTGGGCGTCGCGCCTTCCGGCAGGTGGATGTGCAGGTCCGTCTTCGTGTAGAAGTCCGCCGGGATGCCGAGCGCCTTCGAGCGATGGCGCACAACCGACAGCGCGGCCGCGATCGACTCGTTCATCACGTCGCCCAGCTTGCCGGTCGTCGTGGTCTTGCCCTTGCCGGGCAGCGCCACCGCCTCGATCGTCAGCAGGTCGCCGCCGACCTCGGTCCACGCGAGGCCGGTGACCTGGCCCACCTGGTTCTTCTTTTCCGCGATGCCGTACGTGAAGCGGCGCACGCCAAGGTACTTGTCGAGGTTCTTCGAGTTGATGTCGACGGGGCTCTTCGACGTGCGCGCCTTGCCTTCGCTTTGCTTGAGCAGCAGGCTCTTCACGACCTTGCGGCAGATCTTGCTGATGTCGCGCTCGAGACTGCGCACGCCGGCCTCGCGCGTGTAGTAGCGCACGATGTCGCGCAGCGCGCTCTCGGCGACGTGCAGCTCGTCGGCCTTCAGGCCGTTGTTCTTGATCTGCTTCGGCAGCAGGTACTGCTTGGCGATCGCGATCTTCTCGTCTTCCGTGTAGCCCGACAGGCGGATGACCTCCATGCGGTCGAGCAGCGGCGCCGGGATGTTCATCGAGTTGGCCGTCGCGACGAACATCACGTCGGACAGGTCGTATTCGACTTCGATGTAGTGGTCGACGAACGTGTCGTTCTGCTCCGGGTCGAGCACCTCGAGCAGCGCCGAACTCGGGTCGCCGCGGAAGTCCTGGCCCATCTTGTCGACTTCGTCGAGCAGGAACAGCGGATTGCGCACGCCGACCTTGGTCATGTTCTGCAGGATCTTGCCGGGCATCGAACCGATGTACGTGCGGCGATGGCCGCGGATCTCGGCCTCGTCGCGCACGCCGCCCAGCGACATCCGCACGAACTTGCGGCCGGTGGCCTTGGCGACCGACTGGCCGAGCGACGTCTTGCCCACGCCGGGCGGGCCGACGAGGCACAGGATCGGCGCCTTGAGCTTGTCGACGCGCTGCTGGACCGCCAGGTACTCGACGATGCGCTCCTTCACCTTCTCGAGGCCGTAGTGGTCGGCGTCGAGGATCTTCACCGCGTTGGCCAGGTCCTTGCTGATCTTGCTCTTCTTGCGCCACGGCAGCGCCAGCAGCGTGTCGATGTAGTTGCGCACGACGGTGGCTTCGGCCGACATCGGCGACATCATCTTGAGCTTCTTCAACTCGCCCATGACCTTGCCTTCGGCCTCCTTCGACATCTTGGCGGCCTTGATCTTCTTTTCCATCTCGTCGACGTCGGCGTTCTCGTCGCCCTCGCCCAATTCCTTCTGGATGGCCTTGACCTGCTCGTTCAGGTAGTACTCGCGCTGGCTCTTCTCCATCTGGCGCTTGACGCGGCCGCGGATGCGCTTTTCCACCTGCAGGATGTCGACTTCGCCCTCGAGCACGCCCAGCAGGTGCTCGAGACGCTTGCTGACGTCGCCCATCTCGAGGATGTGCTGCTTCTGCTCGAGCTTGAGCGGCAGGTGCGCGGCGATGGCGTCCGCGAGGCGGCCGCCTTCGTCGATGCCGGACATCGACGTGAGGATTTCCGGCGGAATTTTCTTGTTGAGCTTCACGTACTGGTCGAACTGCGCCAGCAGGGCGCGGCGCATCGCCTCGACTTCGTTCGCGCTGCCCGGGTCGCCCGGCAGCGGCAACGCCTTGGCGACCAGATACTCGCCACGGTCTTCGACGGCGCTGATCTGCGCGCGCTGCGTACCCTCGACCAGCACCTTCACGGTGCCGTCGGGCAGCTTCAGCATCTGCAGGACCGTCGCGATCGTGCCGATTTCGTTCAGGTCCTCGGCGGAGGGGTCGTCCTTCGCAGCCTGCTTTTGCGCGACGAGCAGGATGTGCTTGCCCGCCTCCATGGCCATGTCGAGCGCCTTGATGGATTTGGGCCGCCCGACGAAGAGCGGAATGACCATGTGCGGAAAGACCACGACGTCGCGCAGCGGAAGCAGCGGAAGTGCGGTCAGGTCGGCGGGAAGCGTCGTATCGTTGGCCATGCGTGCCTTAGGGGACTGAATGGAGAGGAAGTGGACTCGTGAGGGGAAAATGGGGGCACCGCGGCAGCCTGTCAAGCCGCCGGTCGCCGCAAAACACCCTTTTTCCTTTGGATTCTGAAGCTTGGGCAAAAATCACGAGTGCGCCGCCGCCATCTTGGGCGGGTCGGCGAACATCAGCAGCGGCTTGCCGTCGTTGGCGATGGTCGACTCGTCCACGACCACGCGGGCCAGGTTGGACAGCGACGGCAGGTCGTACATGACGTCGAGCAGCACCTGCTCCAGGATGGAGCGAAGTCCGCGGGCGCCGGTCTTGCGGGCGAGCGCCTTCTTGGCGATGGCCCGCAGCGCGGGCTCCCGCACTTCGAGCTCGACACCTTCCATGCGGAACATCTTCTGGTATTGCTTGATCAGCGCGTTCTTGGGCTCGACCAGGATCTGGATCAGCGCGGCCTCGTCGAGTTCGTCGAGCGTGGCCGCGACGGGCAACCGGCCGACGAATTCGGGAATGAGGCCGAACTTGATGAGGTCTTCCGGCTCGGTGCCGCGCAGCAGCAGCGTGATGTTCTTGCGATCGTCCGGGCTCGCGACTTCCGCGCCGAAACCGATGCCGGTCTTGGTCGAGCGCTGGCGGATGATCTTTTCGAGGCCGTCGAACGCGCCACCGCAGATGAACAGGATGTTGGTCGTGTCGACCTGAACGAATTCCTGGTTGGGATGCTTGCGGCCGCCCTGCGGCGGCACCGAGGCAATCGTGCCTTCGATCAGCTTCAGAAGCGCCTGCTGCACGCCCTCGCCCGACACGTCGCGGGTGATCGACGGGTTGTCGCTCTTGCGCGAGATCTTGTCGATTTCGTCGATGTAGACGATGCCGCGCTGCGCCTTCTCGATGTCGTAGTCGCATTTCTGCAACAGCTTCTGGATGATGTTCTCGACGTCCTCGCCGACGTAGCCGGCTTCGGTCAGCGTCGTGGCGTCGGCGATCACGAACGGCACGTCGAGCAGCCGGGCCAGCGTCTGGGCAAGCAGCGTCTTGCCGGAGCCGGTCGGCCCGATCAGCAGGATGTTCGACTTGGTCAGCTCGACGTCGTCTTCCTTGGTGACCGACTCCAACCGCTTGTAGTGGTTGTAGACCGCGACCGAGAGGATCTTCTTCGCGGGCTCCTGGCCGATGACGTACTGGTCGAGGCTCTGGCGGATCTCGTGCGGCGTGGGAAGCTTGTTGCGATCGGCGCGCGCGGCTTCGCTGCCGGCACCTTCCTCGCGGATGATGTCGTTGCAAAGCTCGATGCACTCGTCGCAGATGAACACCGACGGGCCCGCGATGAGCTTGCGCACCTCATGCTGGCTCTTGCCGCAGAAGGAGCAGTACAGCAGCTTGTCGCCGGAAGATTTGTCGGCCATTCAAGGACCTGTGTCAGGAATCTGTGGGGAAACCTTGAGTCAACTCTACGCGCTCTCGGCCCGGTTCTGCAAGACCTTGTCCACGATTCCGTATTCCTTGGCGGCATCCGCCCACAGGAAATTGTCACGGTCGTGGTCCCGCTCGACCTGCTCGGGCGTGCGGCCGGTGAACATCGCCATCAGCGTGATGAACCGGCGTTTCAAGTCGACGATGTATTGCGCGTGCCGTTCAACGTCCGACACCGGCCCTGGAAGCCGCCCAACGGCTGGTGGATCATGATCGTCGAATTGGGCAGCGCAAAGCGCTTGCCCTTGGCGCCGGCGGCCAGCAGGAACGCGCCCATGGAGGCGGCCATGCCGATGCACATCGTGGAGACGTCGGGCTTGATGAACTGCATCGTGTCGTAGATCGCCATGCCCGCGGACATCGAGCCGCCCGGGGAATTGATGTAGAAGCTGATGTCCTTGTCCGGATTCTCGGACTCGAGGAACAGCATCTGCGCGACGATCAGGTTGGCCGTGCCGTCGTTGACCGGGCCCACGAGGAAGATGATGCGCTCCTTCAGCAGGCGCGAATAGATGTCGTAGGCGCGCTCGCCGCGCCCGCTTTGTTCGATCACCATCGGGATCAGCCCCAGGTTGGAGGGTGCGGCGGCCGATTTTGTGCCAGCGATTCGTACATCACTGGGGGCTTCCTAGAGCGGTGACTGCAAGATTGTGGGATACAGCACGAGGACGCCTCCTAAACCCCGTCCCGCAAAGATGGGACCGGCAGGCGCCTACGTCAAGCCGTCCCGACAGACGACGCGAGTCGGCCGTTCGCCGCAGGACGCCATCAGGCCTTCGCGGGCCCCATCAGCGCTTCGAACGTCGTCGGCTTTTCGGTGACCTTGGCCTGGCCCAGCACCCAGTCGACCACGTTGCGTTCGACGGCGAGCGCCTCGAATTCGCTCAGCCGCTCGGGCTTTTCGTAATGCCAGCGCACCACGGCTTCCGGCTGCTCGTAGGTCTGCGCGACTTCCTGCACGAGCGCGCGCACCTGCTCGGGCCGCGCCTCGAGGTTCTTCTCGCGCACGATTTCGGCGAGGATCAGACCCAGCGCAACGCGCTCCTCGGCCTGCGGACGAACATCTCCGGCGTAGAGCTTGATGTCCTCGGCCTTCATGCCCTGCTGCTGCAGGTTGGCCGCCATCCGCTTCGCGAGTTGCAGCGTTTCCTGCTCGACCAGCGACTTGGGCAGCGTCAGCTGGGTCGATCTCGCGCAGGCCCTTCAGCGCCTGGTCCTTCAGCACGGAATCGATCTTGCGCTTCAGCTCGAGCTTCAGGTTCGCCTCGATCTCGCGGCGCAGGTCGTCGACGCTGCCGCTCTTGATGCCGAACGCGGTGGCGAACGCGCCGTCGAGCGGCGGGATGTTGGGCGCGCTGACCTGCTTCACCGTCAGCGCGAACTGCGCGGTCTTTCCGGCGACTTCCTTGCCGTGATAGTCGGCGGGAAACGTGAGCGGGAAGCTGCGCGTGTCGCCTGCCGCAGCGCCGTCGAGCGCCGCCTCGAACTCCGGCAGCATCCGGCCCTCGCCCAGCGTGATCGCGAAGTCCTTCGCCTGTCCGCCGGGAAACTCGACGCCGTCGATCGTGCCGGTGAAATCGACGACGCGCGGTCGCCGGCCTGCGCGCCGCGCGTCACCGGCTCGAACACCGCGCGCTGCTTGCGCAGCACATCGAGCGTGCGGTCGATGTCCGCATCGCGTCACCGCCGACCTGCGGCCGCTCGATCGCGATGCGACGAAAGATCGCCCAGCTTGATCTCGGGGTAGACCTCGAACATCGCGGAGAATTCGAGCGCCTCGCCCGCGGCGTCCGGCCCCTGCTTGGGCTCGATGCGCGGATAGCCGGCGACCTGCAGGTTCTGCTCGCGCACCGCGTCGTTGAAACTCGTCTGCACGGCATCGGAAATGACGTCCGAGCGCACCGACGGACCGTATTGCTGCGCGACCATCTTGAGCGGCACCTTGCCCGGGCGAAATCCGGGCAGCTTGACCGTCTTGGCCAGGCTCGCGAGGCGCTTCTCGATCTCGCCTTCGATCTGCGCGCGCGGCACGGCGACATTGAGCCGGCGCTCGAGCTGGCCCAGAGTTTCACGTGGTTTCCAACGCGGTTTGCATGCGCGCTGAATCCTTGCTATTTTGTTCCGTGGTGCGAAAGGGGGGACTCGAACCCCCACGGGCTGCCCCGCCAGCTCCTAAGGCTGGTGCGTCTACCAATTCCGCCACTCTCGCGTTTGCTCAGTTGGCCTGGGTGGGCAATTGAGCGGTTGGCACAATCCGGCAGCTTGCTACGCGGGTTCTGCTTCGGCAGGTTTCAGACATCCGACAGCCTCTTTCGCCGAACGGGCAAGTATAGCGCAAAGCGGCCTCCCGAGTCACGAATGCAACCGCCGCGCGCGTACACTGCGCGGCGTGCAAGCGTGCCCTTTTGGAACCGATTCGCCCAATTCGCGTGTCCGTCGGCCATTACGAAAATTTTCCCGTCGCGTCGCTGCTCGTGCCGGCGCGCCTGCGGCCGGCGGTCGTCGCGATCTACCGCTTCGCGCGCGCCGCCGATGACCTGGCCGACGAGGGCGAGGCGCCCGCGGCCGCGCGCGTCGCCGCGCTCGACGCCTTCGATGCGGAACTCGACCGCATCGAGCGCGGGGAACGCACCGCCGAGCCAGCCCTTTCCGGCGCTCGCGTCCGCCATCCGCGAACACGGGCTGCCCTTTGCCCCGTTCCACGACCTGGTCTCCGCTTTCCGGCAGGACGTGACCGTGACGCGCTACGCGAATTTCGACGGACGTCCTCGACTACTGCCGTCGCTCCGCCAACCCGGTCGGGCGCCTGCTGCTCGCGTTGTATCGCGCGGAGACGCCGCGCCAATCTCGCGGCCAGCGACGCCATCTGCACCGGCCTGCAGCTCACCAATTTCTGGCAGGACATCGCGATCGACTGGCGCAAGAACCGCGTCTACCTGCCGCAGGACGACCTGCGCCGCTTCGCCGTCAGCGAGGCGCAGATCGCCGACGGCGCGCGTCGAGCGACGCGTGGCGCGCGCTGCTGCGCTTCGAGGTCGCGCGCGCGCGCGGCCTGCTCGAAGCCGGACGGCCGCTCACGCGCGCACTGCCGTGGCGGCTCGGACTCGAATTGTCGGCGATCATCAGCGGCGGGCATGCGGATACTCGACCGCATCGATGCCGTCGGCGGCGACGTGTTCGCGCACCGGCCGGTGCTCGCGACCGCCGACTGGTTCGCCGTCGCGTGGCGCGCCGCTCTTTCCCGCCACGGGCGGCCACCGCATGACGCCCGACGAGTACTGCAAGCAGAAGGCGGCCGCCAGCGGCTCGAGCTTCTACTACAGCTTCCTGTTCCTGCCGCCGCCGCGCCGGCGCGCGATCATCGCGCTCTACGCCTTCTGCCGCGAGGTCGACGATGTCGTCGACGAGGTCAGCGACCCCACGGTCGCGAGCGCGAAGCTCGCGTGGTGGCGGCGCGAGATCGCGCTGGTGTTCGCCGGCCAGCCGTCGCATCCGGTCGCGCTCGCGCTGCAGCCGGTCGTGCGCGAGTTCGACCTGCCGGAGGCGCATTTCCAGACGGTGATCGACGGCATGGCGATGGACCTGGCGCAGCATCGCTACGTCGACTTCGCGGCGCTCGAGCTCTACTGCCATCGCGTCGCGGGCGTCGTCGGCCTCATGTCCGCGGAGATCTTCGGCTACACCGATCCGGCGACCAAGGGCTACGCGCGCGACCTGGGCGTCGCGTTCCAGCTGACCAACATCATCCGCGACGTCGGCGAGGACGTGCGGCGCGGCCGCATCTACCTGCCGCAGGACGAACTGCAGCGTTTCGGCGTCGACGCGTCGTCGCTGCTGCGCGCCGAGTACACGTCCGAGTTCCGGCACCTGATGCGCTTCCAGGTGGCGCGCGCGCAGCACTGGTACGACCGCGCGTTCGCGCAATTGCCCGCGCAGGACGGCAAGGCGCAGCGCGCCGGGCTCGTCATGGCGGCGATCTACCGGACGCTGCTCGACGAGATCGCGCGCGACGGCTACAAGGTCCTCGACCGGCGCACGTCGCTCACACCGCTGCGCAAGCTCTGGCTGGCCTGGCGGACATGGCGTTCGGCGTGACGGATCGCAGGAAGACACCGGTCGCGGTCATCGGCGGCGGCTGGGCCGGGTGCGCCGCCGCGGTGACGCTGGCGCGCGCCGGCGTGCCCGTCACGCTGTTCGAGGCCGCGCCGGTGCTCGGCGGACGCGCGCGCCGCGTCGCCGCGCGCGGGCTTGCCGCTCGACAACGGCCAGCACCTGCTGCTCGGCGCCTACGATCAGACGCTGGCACTGCTCGACCTCGTCCACGGCGCGACAGCCGCTCGCGCGGTGGTCGCGCGCCGTCCGCTGACCATCGTACCGCTGTCACGGGCGCAAGCCGGCGCGCTGACGCTCGTCCGTGGCGGCGCCGAAGGCACGCTCGGGCCTGCTGACGGGACTCTTGACCGCGCGCGGGCTCACATGGCGCGAACGCATCGCCAACATCGCGTGGATGCGCAAACTGAAGCGCACGGGCTTCGTGCGGCCCCCCTATGAGACGGTCGCGCACATGCTCGCGCCGCTGCCGCCGCGCGTGGCCAAGGGATTGTGGGAGCCGCTGTGCCTGGCGGCGCTCAACACGCCGCCTTCGCCGCGTCCGCGCAGATCTTCGCCAACGTGCTCAAGGCCGCGTTCGCGGGCCGGGCGGACGCCACCGATTTCCTGCTGCCGGCGACCGACCTGTCGGCGATGTTTCCCGACGCCGCGGCGCGCTTCGTCGAGATTCGCGGCGGCGTGATCCGCACGTCGGCACCGGCGCGCATCGTGCGTGCGGCGCGCGGCGAACGAGCGTGCTGACCCGCACGACGCTGCACGCGGCGCGCGCGGCGATCGTCGCTGTCGGACCGCACCAGATTGCGGGAGCGTTCGCGCCCGAGGCGTTGGCTGCGCAGCCGGCGCTGTGGAAGTTCCTGGAGCAACTGGCCACGCTCGCCTACGAGCCGATCTACACGGTGTGGCTGGGCTACGCCGCGGCGCTCCCGCTGCCGACGCAGATCGCACGGCTCGACGACGCGCCGGGCCAATGGGTGGTCGACCGGCCGGACGTGCTCGCGCAGGCGCAGCCCGATGCCGCACGTCCTCCGCTGCAGCAGTTGCTCGCCGTGATCCTGAGCGCCAGCGGCCCGCACGAAGCGCGCGACCACGGCATCCTGGCGCTCGACGTCGCCAACCAGTTGCGCCGCCTGCAGCCCGATCGCCCGCCGTGCGTGTGGTTCCAGGTCATCGCCGAAAACCGCGCGACGTATGCGTGCACGCCGGCGCGCGCGCGGCCCGCCGACCCTCGACTCGCCGAGGGCGTCTATCTCGCCGGCGACTACGTGGATGCCGACTACCCGGCGACGCTGGAGGCGGCGGTGCGCAGCGGCATCGTCGCCGCGCGCGCCGTGATGAACGATCTTGGCCACGCGGGCCGATGAACGGCGGCGGACATCGCGCGATCGCGACGCCTTCTACATGCGCGCGCTGCCGGGCCGGTTGCGCAGCAGCCGCTGCTGCTCGCGGGCCCACTCGCGGTCCTTGATCGTGTCGCGCTTGTCGTGCTGCTTCTTGCCCTTGGCGAGCCCGACCTCGATCTTGACGCGGCCGTTCTTGTAATGCAGGTCGAGCGGCGCCAGCGTGTAGCCCGCGCGCTCGACCTTGCCGACCAGGCGGTTGATCTCCTCGCGGTGCAGCAGGAGCTTGCGCGTGCGCGTCGGGTCGGCGTGGACGTGCGTCGACGCGGTGGTCAGCGGCGTGATGTGCGCGCCGATGAGCACGAGTTCGCCGTTCTTGACGACGACGTAGGCTTCCTTGAGATGGGCGCGTCCCGCGCGGATGGCCTTCACCTCCCATCCGGTGAGGGACAATCCGGCCTCGATGCGTTCCTCGATGAAATAATCGTGGAACGCCTTCCGGTTTTCGACGATGCTCATTGCGCTTTCCGCACCTTGGCGCTTCGTTGCGCGAGCCTCCATTCTAGCAACCGATGCAGCGCGTCCTGAAATCCGTCCTCGTGCCCTACAGCGCCGCGCGCATGTTCGAGCTGGTCGACGACGTCGAGCACTACCCGGAATTCCTGCCGTGGTGCGGCGGCGCGCAGGCAGTGCGGGAAGCCTCCAGACGGCAAGACCGCGCGCATCGACATCGACTATCACGGCGTCAAGGCGCACTTCACCACCGACAACGTCAATCGGCCCCCGAGTCCATCGTCATCACGCTGAAGGACGGCCCGTTTCGCCACCTGCACGGCGAATGGCGCTTCCGCGCGCTGGCCGAGGACGCGTGCAAGGTCGAATTCGAGCTCGCCTACGAGTTCTCGACACATCTGCTCGAAACGGTGGTGGGACCGGTCTTCAGCCATATCGCCAACACGTTCATCGACGCCTTCGTCCGCCGCGCCGAAGCGGTCTATCCGAAGCCGCAATGACCGGCGCCACTATTGCGGTCACCGTCGCCTATGCGGCGCCCGGCGTCGAGGCGCTCGTCGCCGTCACGGTTCCCGCCGGCGCGACGGTCGACGATGCCATCGCGCAATCGGGCATCGTCGCGCGATACTTGCTCGACCCCTCGCAGGTCGAAGCCGCAATCTTCGGACGGCGCGTGCAACGCGACACGCCGCTGGCCGACGGCGACCGCGTCGAATTGACGCGGCCGCTCGTCGCCGATCCGAAACGGGTGCGGCGCAAGCGCGCCGCGGACCAGTCGGATCAGAAAACCGACGCGCCCGGCGACCCGCGCAAGCGCCGTCGCCGTGACTTGTTTACCACATCTTGTCGCGTCAGACGGACCCAACCTTTGCTCTAAACGCCGAAATCCGCGACAATGGTCGGATGTTTGTCGTAAACGCACGTCTCCGAAACAGCGCGCTGGCCGCCGCATTGGCGATGGCCTTCATGCTGCCGCACGGCGCAAGCGCGCAATCTTCGGCGCGTGACAACACGCTTGCGCGGTCTGCCAACAAAGGGACCGGCAGTCGGCCGACGGTACGCTTGCGCGGTCGGCCAAGGCGGCCGCAACCACGGCCTGGAACGGCGCGCAGGATGTCGCCATCTACGCGCTGGGACTGATCGGCGTCGATTATCGCTTTGGCGGCGATACGCCCGACGGCGGCGTCGATTGCAGCGGCCTCGTGCGCTATGTGTTCCAGCAGGTCACCGGCGTCACGCTGCCGCGCACGTCGAAGGAATTGAGCCGGCTCGGCAACAAGGTGGCCAGCACGGATCTGGCCCCCGGCGATCTCGTGTTCTTCAACACCCGCCGCTTCCCGTTCTCGCACGTCGGCATCTACCTGGGCGACAACCGCTTCATCCACGCGCCGTCCACGGGCAGCGAAGTCGAGATTTCGCGGCTGTCGGAAACCTACTGGCAGACGCATTTCAACGGTGCGCGGCGACTGGTCGGCGTGTTGCCGTCCCTGATTCCCGACGGCGTGGCCGCCACGCTTTTGCCGTCGAACGTGGCGTCCAAGCACCTGACTTAGCCCGTCGACGAGGCGCGGCATCCGTTGCGGGCGACGGCGACGCGGCGGGTACGCCCGCCGCAATTCGCCGACGTTCCCTAGCCTTCTTAGTCCTTGGCGCCGGCGCGGCGCAGCTGCTCGGCCATCTTCTTTTCGTTGCCGCGCAGCGCCCAGTCCAGCGCCGACGCGCCGTTCTGGTTGCGGCGATTGACGTCCGCGCCCTTGGCGATCAGCAGTTCCACGGTGTCCCCTTGCCTTCGCGCACCGCCATCATCAGCGCGGTCGTGCCGTTCGGCGACGGCGCGTTGATGTTGGCGCCTTCGGCGAGCAGATAGGTGACGATCGCGTCGTGGCCGCCGGTCGCCGCGTAGATGAGCGCCGTCCAGCCGGGGTTCTCGAGAGCGGCGCCGCGCGCGCGCAGCGTGCGCACGATGGCCAGGTTGGCCGGCCAGCGCCGCCGCCATGATCGCCGTGTCGCCGAACTTGCTGCGCGCGTTGACGTTGGCCTTCGCCGCCAGCAGCACCTCGACGGTCTTGGCGTTGCCGCCGCGCGCGGCGACCACCAGCGCCGGGTCGCCGATCGCGTCGACCGCGTTCGGATCCATGCCACGCGCCAGCAATTCCTTCACCTGCGCCGACGCGATCGTTGGCGACGGCGATCATGAAATCCTCGTCGAGCGCTGCCGCGTCGACATGCGCAAGACTGTGGCGGCGATCGCGGCAACGAGCCACCGAACGAAGAACCAGCGACGATCAGTGCGTGTGCGAATCGGCATTCCGGAGGATCCTGAACAGGCGAAAGAAATTGTCGGACGTGGCGTCCGCGATGGCCTCGACCGGAACGCCACGCAGGCGCGCGACGGCCTCGCCGACGTGGCGCACCCACGCCGGCTGGTTGCGCTTGCCGCGGAACGGGCACCGGCGCGAGGTAGGGACTGTCGGTCTCGATCAGCATGCGGTCCAGCGGCACGCGACGCGCTACGTCCTGCAACTCGACGGCATTCTTGAACGTGACGATGCCCGAGAATGAAATGTGGAAGCCGAGGTCGAGCGCCGCCTGCGCGACGTCCCACGTCTCGGTGAAGCAATGCATGACGCCGCCCGCCTCGCCCGCGCGCTCCTCGCGCATGATGGCGATCGTGTCCGCGGCGGCGGCGCGCGTGTGGATCACGAGCGGCTTCGCCGCTTCGCGCGCCGCGCGGATGTGCGTGCGAAAGCGCTCGCGCTGCCATTCGAGGTCGCCTTCCAGCCGGTAGTAGTCGAGTCCCGTCTCGCCGATGGCGACGACCTTGTCGGTCTGCGCCATGGCGACGAGGTCGGCGACGGAGGGCTCCGGCGTGTCCGTGTAGTCGGGATGCACGCCGACCGTCGCATAGAGATTGGCATGGCTTTGCGCGATCGCCAGCAACGCCCGGCCACGCCGGCAGGTCGACGCCGATGCACAGCGCGTGCGTGACGTCGTTCTCGCGCATCGCGGCCAGCAGTTGCGGCAGTTCGGCCGCAAGCTCCGGGAAATCGAGATGACAGTGGGAATCGACGAACACTACATCGTGTGCGTGGGCCGCGTCGACGCCAGGGTTTCGCCCAGGACCCTTTCGATCGTGGCCCGGGCCGCGGCGCCGGTGTCGTCCTGCGTGAACTGCACGCCGATGCCCTGCGTGCGGTTGCCCTGCACGCCTTCTGGCGTGATCCAGACGACCTTGCCCTGCACCGCCAGGCGGTTGGGGTCGTCCATCAGCGACAGCAGCATGAAGACTTCCTCGCCGAGCGCATATTGGCGCGACGTCGGGATGAAGATGCCGCCGCCTTTCAGGAACGGCATGTAGGCCGCATACAGCGCCGCCTTTTCGCGGATGTTGAGCGACAGCACGCCCGGGCGGCGACGCCTGCGCCTGGTGCTGCCGGAGGTGCCTTGCGGTCCGCCATGCTGGATTTCGTTTCCGTCTTCTAGCGAAACAATTCGCGATAACCGATGAGCAGCGCCTCGGCGACGAGGCGGGGCTGCAACGGATGCGCAACCAAGACGCGTTGCCGCAGCAGTGACCGATGATAGCGAAACAGCGGAATCGGCGCCACCGCGGACGCGAGCCGGTCGAAGGCCGCGGCGAAATCGATATTGCGCGACGGAGGCCCGCCCGCCGCCACGCGCCCCAGGTCGGCGGTCCACGCGAGCGAGCCAGTCGATGGCCAGGCCCAGCCGTTCGCGGCGCTGATCCTTGGGCGCCGCCTCGATGCGCGCGGCGAGCGCCACCGGCGACAGCGCCTCCGGCTTGGCCAGCGCCTGCATCCACACCGCGCGCTCGGCCTGCCACTCGGCGGAGGCCATCGCCAGCGCCGCCAGCGGCGCGCCGCCGGCCTGCGCCAGCAGCGGCAATGGCGACGCCACGCCGCTGCTGCTCGAGCCATGCGGCCGCGTCGGCCGTCGCGGGCCGCGGCGCCGGCATGCGGCGGCAGCGACTGCGCAGCGTCGGCCGGCACGCGTCCCGGTTGATGCGCGACCAGCATGAGGTAGGTCGACGGCGGCGGCTCCTCGAGCGTCTTCAGCAGCGCATTGGCGGCCGCGGCGTTCATCGCTTCGGCCGGAACGATCACCGCGACCTTGGCGCGGCCGCGGTGGCTCGTCAGCTGCACCCATTCGATCAGCGCGCGGATGCGATCGACCGGAATCGGATCCAGCACCTTGACCTCGCCGTCGTCGTCGATCGAGAACGGCTCGACCAATTGCAGGTCCGGGTGCTGCCCGGCCGCCACGTAACGGCAGCTCGCGCAGGTTCCGCACGCGAGACCGCCGGGACCCGGCGTCTCGCACAGCAGCGCGCGCGCCAGGTTCAGCGCGAGCGTGCGCTTGCCGATGCCGCGCGGGCCGTCGAGCAGCACGCATGCGGCCACGTCGCGCGCGCGGCCAGCGCCTCGCGCGCGGCATCGACCTGCCACGGCAGCAGCTCCGGCCAAACGGCGACGCCGCCGCCTTCTTCGGCGCGCGGCCATCGTCACAGCACGCCAGCAGCTGCGCGAGTTCCGCGCGCACGTCCGGCAGCGGCCGCGCGGCAGTTCACGACGCGAAAGCGCGCAGGCTCCTGCGCCGCGCGCTCGAGATAGACATTGCGCACGCGCTCGAAGAATTCGCTTGCTCTCGCGCTCGAACTTGTCGAGGTCGCGGCCCCTGGCCTGCGCGCGGTCGCAGGCGCTCGCGCGACACGGCGATCGGCACGTCGAACAGGATCGTGAGGTCGGGCCGGCAATCGGCCGGAATGAAGCGCTCGAGTTCGGCGATGCGCTCGCGCGCGACGCCGTGGCCGCCGCCCTGATAGGCGTACGTCGCGTCGGTGAAGCGGTCGCACAGCACCCAGTCGCCGCGCGCGAGCGCCGGCGCGATCACCTGCTCCACGTGCTCGCGCCGCGCGGCGAACATCAGCAGCGCTTCGGTGTCGTGCGTCATCGGATGCGCGAGCAGCAGCGCGCGCAGCGCTTCGCCGAGCGCGCGTGCCGCCGGGCTCGCGCGTGGCGACCACCGTCTGGCCGCGCGCGGCGATGCGCGTCCTTGAGCCAGGCGGCGTGCGTGCTCTTGCCGGCGCCGTCGATGCCTTCGAGCGAGATGAAGCGGCCGCGCGTTGTCACCGGTTGGATGCCCAGAGGTGATCGGGGAATCGGCGGCTGCATTCATCAGCGGCCGCCTTTCTGGAATTTTGCCACGGCGCGGTTGTGATCGGCGAGATTGGTCGAGAACTGCGACGATCCGTCGCCGCGCGCGACGAAATACAGGTATTCCGTCGACGGCGGATGCAGCACGGCGTCGAGCGACGCCTGCGACGGCAGCGCGATCGGCGTCGGCGGCAGGCCGTCGCGCGTGTAGGTATTCCACGGCGTGTCGGTGTCGAGGTCGCGGCGGCGCAGGTTGCCGTCGAACTTCTCGCCCATGCCGTAGATCACGGTCGGATCGGTCTGCAGGCGCATGCCCTGGCGCAGCCGGTTGATGAACACCGACGCGATCAGCGGCCGATCCGCGGGCGTGTCCCGTTTCCTTTTCGACGATCGACGCCAGGATCAGCGCTTCGTCGGGCGACGCGAACGGCAGTTCGGGGCGCGCTTCTCCCAGGCCGCAGCGAGCCTCGCGGTCATCGCATCGTGCGCGCGCCGCAGCAGCGCCAGGTCGCTGCTGCCGGCCGCGAAGAAATAGGTGTCCGGGAAGAACCGGCCCTCCGCACCCTGCCCCGGCGCGCCCAGCCGCGCCATCAGTTCCGCGTCCGGCAGATCCAGCACCGTGTTCTTCACCTGTCCGCCGGCGCGCAGCGCGCGCCGGACATCCGCGAACGTCGTGCCTTCGATGATCGCGAACGACGTCTGCGTCACGTCGCCCTGCGTCAGCGCGCCAGCAACTCGCGCAGCGTGAGGGCGGAGTCGATTTCGTAGCTGCCGGCCTTGATCGCGCGGTCCACGCCCTGCACGCGCGCCAGCGCGACGAGCGGCCACGCGTGCGGCAGCAGGTTGGCCGCCTGCAGTTCGCGCGCGACCGCCGACAGCGTTGCCCCCGGCTTCACGTCGAACTCGAACGGCGTTTGCGGCAGCGTCAGCGGCTCGTGACGATCCACCACGCGAGGCCGGCCGTCCCGATCATGCAGAGCAGGACGGCGACGGCGACGAACCGGGCGGCGCGAGGCAGGGTCATGAGGCGTGAAAGGGCGTGCTCGGAGCGATACAAGCGACAAGCGCGCTCTCGGGCGCGCCGGGCGGGGCGGGGCGCACGGCCCAACAAGCGACGCGCAGCGACGCATTATAATCGGCCGATGAAAGTCACTCGCGCCATCCGCGCACGTCGATCGGCCCTGGGCTTCACGCTGATCGAGATCATGGTCGTCATCGTGATCCTGGGCGTGCTCGCGGCGCTCGTGGTTCCCAAGGTGCTCGAGCGGCCCGACGACGCGCGCGCGGTTGCCGCGAAGAGCGACATCGCGACGATCATGGAGGCGCTGAAGCTCTATCGCCTCGACAACCAGCGCTATCCGACGAGCGAACAGGGATTGAACGCGCTGGTCGCCAAGCCCGAGACGCCGCCGGTTCCGCCCAACTGGAAGCCCGGCGGATATCTCGAGCGAGCTGCCCAAGGATCCGTGGCAGAACCCGTATCAATATCTGAATCCCGGATTGCGGGGCGAAGTCGACGTCTTCAGCTTCGGCGCGGACGGGCAGCCGGGCGGCACCGGCAAAGACGCCGACATCGGCTCGTGGGACCTGTAGCGCACGGCATCGCCTGCACGCGGCCACGGGGCGCGCGCGGGCCACGCGCGCGGTTTCACGCTGATCGAAATTCTCGTGGTCGTCGCCATCATCGCGATCGCCGCGGGCATCGCCGTGGTCGCGTAGGACGGCGACGACCGCACCGCCGTCGCGCACGAGGCGAAGCGGTTGGCCGGCGCGCTCGAGCACGCCAGCGCGCGCGCGCAATGGCGCGCCGAGACGCTGGGCGTTTCCGCCGACGGCAGCGGCTGGCGGTTCTGGCGGCGCCCGGCGGATGCCAACCGCTGGATGCCGGTCACCGACGACGACGTGCTGGGCGCGCACACGCTGCCCGACCGGAATCATCGTGCATCCGCTCTCGTTCGCCGGACAAGCCGCTGCCGCCCGACGCGATCGTGCCGCTGCGCGCGTCCGGCCACAACGAGCCGTTCGCGTTCGTCGTGAGCGGCAAGGACATCGCGCATCGTGCTCGTCCGCGGATCCGCTGAACCGGGTGACGCTGCAGGTGCCAGCGGAGCCGACACGCCATGACGACGCGCTCGCCGCGGCTTCACGCTGATCGAGATCCTGGTCGCGCTGGCGATCATCGCGGTGGCGCTGACCGCGGGCATGCGCGCGCTGGCGCAGTCGGCGGACAGCGCGACGGCGTTGAAGGCGCGCACGCTCGCGCTCTGGGTCGCGCAGAACCGGCTCGCCGCGGCGCAGGTCGCCACGCCGTGGCCGGCTCTGGGCACCTATCGCGGCGAACGCCGATGCAGGCCGGCGCGCACGTTCCTGTGGCAGCGAAACGGTCACGACCACGCCCAATCCCGCGTTTCGCAAGATCGAGATCAGCGTGATGGAGCCCGACCGGCCCGACTACCAGGTCGCGCGTCTCGTCGGCTTCATCGGCAACTCGCAGCCGCAATGAGCGCACGCGCACGCGTCGCGCAACGCCGGCTTCACGCTGATCGAGGTGCTGCTGGCGCTGGCGATCTTCGGCGTCATTGCCGTTCTCGCCTATCGCGCGACCGCCGCGCTGACCGACGGCGAAGCGCAGTTGTCCGCCGAGGCGCAGCGCTGGCGCACGCTCGAGGCACTGTTCACGCGCTTCGAAGCCGACATCCGGCAGGCCGTTCCGCGCGCGTCGCGCGCTCGGCGCGCGCGTCGAGCCCGCGTGGCTCGCGCTGCCGGCGGACAACGCGGGCAACGCCGCGCTGGTGTTCACGCGCGCCGGCGCGGAGTTCGCCGACGATCCAGGACGCGCCGGGCAGCGCGATCGGCTATCGGCTGCGCGGCCATGCGGTGGAAATCGCCTACTGGCCGCAGCTGGACAATGTCGACGGACGTCGCGCCCGCCGTCTACACGCTGGTCGACGGCGTTGCGGCATTTCGCGTCGAGTACCTGAACCGCGCCGGCGCGTGGCGCGACCGCTGGCCGCTGCAGGGCGAACCGGACCTGCCGCGCGCCGTGCGCGTCGAGCTTGACGCTCGACAGCGGCGAGGCGATCGAGCGATGGTTCGTGCTGCGCTGAAGCTGCGCGCGCGCGGCGCCGCGCTGGTGCTGGCGATGCTGATCGCGGCGCTGGCCGCCGTCGTCGCGATCGCGGTGGCCGCCGAGCAGCAGCGCTGGTTCTCCGACGTCGCCAACCGCCGCGACCAGGTGCAGGCGCAGGCGCTGGCGCTGGCCGGCGTGCAGTGGGCGCGGCAGATCATGCAGGACGACGCGCGCGGCGGCCTCGATCGATTACCTGGGCGAGGCGTGGGCCTATCCGCTGCCGCGCACGCCGCTCGAGAACGGCTCGATCGAAGGCGGCATCGAGGATGCGCAGGGCCGGCTCAACGTCAACAACCTGGCGCATGACGATGCGCTGGGCAAGGAGGAGCGCGCGCGCCTGGCGCGCCTCTTCGCGCAGCGCGGCGTCGCGTCCGCGCGCGCTGGAGCCATCGCCGCATCACTGGCGCCGGTGCCTGCGGACGGCGATCGACGTGCAGACGCATCGGCGCAGCCGCCGCCGCCGCCAGCCTTGCCGGCGAACCTGCGGCCCGTACGCGCGGCGGAACTCGCCGCGGTGCGCGGCGTGACGCGCGCGACGTCGCGCAGATCTCGCCGTTCGTCGCGGCGCTGCCCGCGCGACCGACGCTCAACGTCAACACGGCACCGCCGGAGGTCCTGGCGGCGGCGCTGCCAGGGCTCGTCGGCCGACGGGCTCGCCGCACTGGTCGCCGATCGCGCACGCAAGCCGTTCACGACGCTCGCCGATTTTCGCGCGCGGCTGCCGGGCGGCGCGACCGTCCGCGAACGAGACGACGCTGGGCGTGTCCAGCAGCTATTTCCTCGTCAGCGTGCGCGCGCGCCAGGGCGACACGCTGGCGCAGGCGCGCGCGCTGCTGCGACGCGACGGGCGCGACTGGCCGATCGTGGTCTGGCAGACGCTCGAGTGAAGCGCGGCGCGCGACGTGCCGCCCGGGTCGCGTAAACTAGGCGACTCCAGGATCCTCAGCACCCGACCGATGTCCACTCTTCGCGTTCTGCTCGACGCCGCACCCGACGCCGTCCGCGCCGACGCGTGGGCGCTGTTCGACGACGACGATCGCGTCGTCGCAGTCAGGACGCGGCGTGCCCGACGCGTGGCCCGCGGCCGAGCGCACGCGAAGCCGTGCTCGCGGCGGCGTGCGTGCGCATCGTCGCGCCTGCAGTCTGCCGCCGCTGCCGGCGGATCGCGTCGCCGGCCGCGGCGGCCTTTGCGCTCGAGGACCAGCTCGCCGGCCCGCCGAACGAGCAGCACATCGCGGTGTCGCCGCAGCAGCGCGACGGCACCGTCGAGGCGATCGTCGCCAATCGCGGCCTGGTCGCCCAGCTCGCCGCGCAAGTTCGATCGCGTCCTCGCCGAACCCGCGCTGGCACCGCGCCCGCCGGTCGGCCACTGGCGCTGGTACGCCGTCGGCGAGCGGCGGCGGCTTTGTGCGCAAGCCGGATGGCTCCGCGTTCGCCACGAGCGACACCGCGCGGCCTTCCCGCTGAATTGACTCTTGCGCTCGACCACGCCGCGCGCGCGGCGACGGCGCCCGGCGAACGTCGAAACGGCCTTCGACGTCGGACGCGGCAACACGCGCCGACTTGGCCGAACACGGCGGCACGTCGATCGTGCCGGCGACAGGCTGGCGCTGGGATACGCGCAGGCAGCGCCGCATTCGCCGCGGCGACGGACTCTGCGCCAAGGGGAATTCGCGCACGCGCCATGCCAGTCGGTCGCCAACGCAGCCAGCGCGGCTGTTCCGCGATCGCCGCCATCGTCGCCGCGGCTCGCGGTCGCGCTGCACGTCGCGGCCACCGATCGGCGAGTGGGCCGCGCTTCGCGTCGACGATTGGCGCGCGCGGTCGGCGCTGTCGTCGCTTGCGCGCGACGCGGGCGTCACGACCGGCGAAGATCCCGCGGCGGGAATCGCCAGACGCTATGCCGATCGCGCGCCACCGTGCGCGGACTCACTGCGCCCGGCGACGCCATTGCCGCTGCTGGCACGCGCTGCGCCCGCGCTCGCCGCATTGCCGGCGGGCACACTCAAGACCGCGACCTACGCCGACGGCCACTGGACGATCGACCTCGCCAAGGCGGACGCCGCCGTGGCCACGCGCCTCGAGCGCCAGTTGAACGATGCGGGATTGACGACACTGCAGGCGACCAACGCCTCCGGCACGCGCGTTGCGCGTGGCACTGGCGCCGGGGGCGCAGTGATGGCATCGCATCCGCTGCGCGCGCGCATTCCGGTGCCGCCCGCGATGATCCACGCATGGGACCGCGCAGTCGTCGCGCGAGCGCAAGCTCGTCGTTGCCGCGCTTTCCGTGGTGGCGTTGGCCGCCGCATGGGTCTGGCTCTGGCAGCCGATGCGCGAGGATACGGCGCGCATGCAACGGGAGTTGCAGCGCGACCGCGTGGTGCTGGCGGCAGCACGCGCGCAGGTCGACGGACATGGCAGGATTGCAGCGCGTGCGCAGACGTCCGACATCGGTTACGATCCGCGCCTGGCCGTCGAGCGGGTGCTGGCCGAGCGCGGGCTGAAGGCGAACCTGACGTCGCTCGAGGTCAAGGACAACCGTGCAGTCATGTCACATTTGCCGCGATCGACTTCGATGCACTGGTCGGCCTGCTCGACGCACTGGCGAAGACCGACGGCCTGCGTCCGGTCGAGGCGAACGCTGACGGCGCGCGTCGATCCGGGCACCGTGCGCGCCGAAATCACGCTCGCGCCGCTGAGTACGACGATGAAGGCGGCTCGCAGCGATCGTCGCGCTCCTGCTGCTGCTGGCCGCGGCCGCGTGCGTTCGCGCCGGCATCGTTGCTGGGCGGGCCAATCGACAGCGCCACCGGAGGTCACCTGCGTCTGGCCGACACGACCGGAACGGTCTGGAAAGGGCGTGGCGTGCTCACCGACAGGCAGAACACGTGGTCGCTGCCGGTGGGCTGGACCGTCGATCCGCGCATCGCTCGTGCTGCGGCGAGCCCGTGGTGGTCCTGCAGGCTGCCGACGGCGGCGACATGCCACGCGGCGCCATCGGTTGGCGCGACGGAGCGCTCGCGCTGGACGGCGTCGCGTTCACGCTGCCGGCCGCTGCTTTGAATGGCGTCACTGGCGCCGGGCCAACGGCGATGGCGCTCGGCGGCTACATCGCCGTTCGACGCGCCCCACGCCAACTGGAACGGCCGCGGTGGCGACGGCACCGCGACCGCGCGCTGGAGCGGCGCCCGCATCGCCGGCAGCGGCGGGAACGCTCGCGCTCGGCACCGTCACCGTGAACGTCAGCCCGCGCGACGGCCGGCTGCAAGGTCGCGTCGAGAACCGCGGCGGCGACGTGCGCGTCGACGGCGAGTTCACGCTGGACACTGCGGGCATCAATGTCAACGGGACCATCTACACCGCTGCCGTCCACGCCGCCCGCCGTCGTGCGCGCGCTCGGCGCGCTGGGGACGCCCGACGCCAGCGGCGCCGTGCGCGTGCAGTGGCGCAGCGGCAGTCGCTGACGTGAGCCGCCGCAGCGCACGCCGTGCGGCAAGACTTGCCGCCGGCCGCCGCCACCGCGCCCGCGAAAACGACGGAGCGCATTGTCGCCGTCGACAAATTGCGCGGACTCGCAATCGTCGCGATGGTCGTCTATCACTTCTGCTTCGACCTGCGCTATTTCCGCGTGACGCAGTGGGATTTCTACCACGATCCCGTTCTGGCTCCACGCGCGCACGATCGATCCTGTCGTCGTTCCTGCTGATCGCGGGCGTGAGCCTCGTACTCGCCGATCGCGGCCACCGGCCGCCGGCGCACTATCTGGCGCCATGTCGGGACCATCGCCGCGTGCGCCGTCGCGGTCAGCGCCGCAAGCTATGCGCTGTTTCCGGCAGTCGTGGATCTGGTTCGGCGTGCTGCACGCGATCGCGGTTTCGCTCGTGCTCGCGCGACCGCTGGTGCGCCGCCCGCTGCTGGCGCTGGTCATCGGCGCTGGTCATCATTGCGGCCGGCAACCTGTACGCGCATCCGGTCTTCGACAGTCGTGCACTCGGACTGGATCGGCTTCATGACGGCGAAGCCGCGCACCGAGGACTACGTGCCGCTGTTTCCGTGGACCGGCGTGCTGCTGCTCGGGCATCGCTGCCGGCCATGCGTTGGTGCGCGCGCAATTCCGCACCATCGCCTTCGCTGCGGCGTGGCCGCGGTGGATGGCGTGGCTGGGCCGGCACAGCCTGGCCGCCTACATGGTCCATCAGCCGTTGCTGCTCGGCGTCCTGTATCTGGTGGTCGGCGCCGATGAGGCACCCGGCGCCGTTCGAGTGTGACACGCCAGCGCGGAAAGGCGATATAATTCAACGCTTCCAGGCGCGTAGCTCAGCTGGTTAGAGCACCACCTTGACATGGTGGGGGTCGTTGGTTCGAGTCCAATCGCGCCTACCAATTACCCAGTTTGCAAACGGACGCAACGCAGACTGACGCAGGATTCGACATCATGGTTATGACACCGCTGACGTGCAGGGAGACCCGGTAACCACCCAGCGAGCGCGCACGCCTGTTCGTCGTCGTCTGACCCAGTGAAAAAGTGCGGCTCGTCCGCACTTTTTTGTTTTTGGAGTGGCAGCAAAATGCCTGCAATCAAGTTACCCGACGGCTCCGTCCGTCAATTCGATGCACCGGTTTCCGTCGCCGCCGTGGCCGCGTCGCATCGGCCCCGGCCTGGCCAAGGCCGCGCTCGCCGGCAAGGTCGACGGCAAGGTCGTCGACACGTCGTACGTGATCGACCACGACGCGGCGCTCGCCATCGTCACGGACAAGGATCCGGAGGGCCTCGACGTCATCCGTCACTCGACGGCGCACCTGCTCGCCTACGCGGTCAAGGAACTGTTCCCCGACGCGCAGGTGACGATCGGCCCCGTCATCGAGGACGGCTTCTACTACGACTTTTCGTACAAGCGCCCGTTCACGCCCGAGGACCTGGCCGCCATCGAAGCGCGCATGGCGGAACTCGCGAAAAAGGACGAGCCCGTCGTGCGCTCGGAGATGCCGCGCGACGACGCGGTCAAGTATTTCGAGGGGCATGGGCGAGCACTACAAGGCCGAGATCATCGCTTCCATTCCGTCGAACGAGCCGATTTCGCTGTACGCGGAAGGCAGCTTCACGGACCTGTGCCGCGGCCCGCACGTGCCGTCGACGGGCAAGCTCAAGGTGTTCAAGCTGATGAAGCTGGCCGGCGCGTACTGGCGCGGCGATTCGCGCAACGAGATGCTGCAGCGGATCTACGGCACGGCGTGGACGAAGAAGGAGGACCTCGAGGCGTACATCACGCGCATCGAGGAAGCCGAGAAGCGCGACCATCGCAAGCTGGGCCGCGCGCTCGACCTCTTCCACCAGCAGGACGAAGCGCCCGGCATGGTGTTCTGGCACCCGAAGGGCTGGACGGTCTGGCAGCAGGTCGAGCAGTACATGCGCCGCGTCTACCAGGACAACGGCTACCAGGAAGTGCGCGCGCCGCAGATCCTCGACCGCTCGCTGTGGGAGCGCTCCGGACACTGGGAGAATTTCAAGGAGAACATGTTCACGACGGAGTCGGAGAAGCACGACTTCGCGGTCAAGCCGATGAACTGTCCCGGGCACATCCTGATCTTCAACTCGGACATGCGCAGCTACCGCGACCTGCCGCTGCGCTACGGCGAGTTCGGCGCCTGCCATCGCAACGAGCCTTCCGGCGCGCTGCACGGCATCATGCGCGTGCGCGCGTTCACGCAGGACGACGGCCACATCTTCTGCACGGAGGAACAGATCCGCGCCGAGTGCGTCGCGTTCAACCAGCTGGCGCATGGACGTCTACCGCGATTTCGGCTTCAACGACGTCGCGATCAAGATCGCGCTGCGGCCGGCACCGCGGCTGGGCGACGACGCGACGTGGGATCGCGCGGAGAATGCATTGCGCGACGCGCTTGCGCGAATGCGGCGCGCAATGGACGGAACTGCCCGGCGAAGGCGCGTTCTACGGCCCGAAGATCGAATACCACCTGAAGGATTCGATCGGCCGGTCGTGGCAGTGCGGCACGATGCAGGTCGACTTCCAGATGCCGGGCCGGCTGGGCGCCGAATACGTCGCCGCCGACGACACGCGGCAGGTGCCGGTGATGCTGCACCGCGCCATCGTGGGCTCGCTGGAGCGCTTCATCGGCATCCTGATCGAGCACTACGCCGGCGCGCTGCCGCTGTGGCTGGCGCCGCAGCAGGCGGTCGTGCTCAACATCACGGACCGCGCGGCGGCCTACGCCGAGCGCGTCGTCGGGGCCCTGAAGGCCGCCGGATTCCGGGCCTCGGCCGATTTGCGTAATGAGAAAATAACCTATAAAATTCGGGAACATAGCTTGCAAAAACTGCCCTACCAGCTGATCGTCGGCGATAAGGAAATGCAAGCCGAAACGGTGGCCGTGCGTACCCGCGGCGGCGAGGATCTCGGGGCGTATGCCCTGGATGCCTTGCTCGAGCGCCTCCGAAACGAGGTCGCTGCGCGTCGATAAAGTCCTGATTTTCCTGAAGATTTGGCGAAGATCCGGGCCGACGCGCTCCCCGGGGCATGGCCGTTTTTTGTCGTCATTGGAGAATCCACAATAGCCCTCGATAAGCAGCAGCGGATCAACGCGGACATCACCTCTCCCGAAATCCGCTTGGTTGGTGAAGAAGGTGAGCAGCTCGGAATTGTTTCCCTGGCCGATGCACGGGCAAGGGCCGAAGCGGCGGAACTCGACTTGGTCGAGATCGCGCCGACGGCCAAGCCCCCGGTTTGCCGGATCATGGATTACGGCAAGTTCAAGTACCGGGAAGCGAAGAAACAGCACGAGGCCAAGCTCAAGCTGAAGCAGATCCAGGTCAAGGAAGTCAAATTCCGGCCCGGCACTGACGAAGGCGATTACCAGATCAAGCTGCGGAACCTGATCCGGTTCCTGGGCGAAGGCGACAAGGCCAAGATCACGTTGCGTTTTCGCGGGCGTGAAATGGCGCACCAGGAGTTCGGTGTGCGATTGCTGGAACGCATTCGGAACGATCTCGAGCCGCATAGCGTCGTCGAGTCGTGGCCGAGGCTGGAGGGCCGGCAAATGGTGATGCTGTTGGCCCCGAAGAAGGCAGTGGAAGTTGTCGCAGCAAGCATCCCACCACCAAGCCTGACGCCGGTGCGGCCAAGCCCGCCAAAGCCTCTCCGCCGCAACCCGCGGAGAGCACCGCCGAGGGCAGCAAATAGAGAAGCGGAAAGGTAACTGAGTCATGCCGAAAATGAAGACGAAGTCGGGCGCCAAGAAGCGCTTCCGCGTGCGCGGAAGTGGTTCGATCAAGCGCTCGCAGGCGTTCAAGCGCCATATCCTCACCAAGAAGTCGACCAAGACCAAGCGTCAGCTTCGTGGCACCGCCGACATCCATAGCACCAACATGGACTCGGTCAGGGCCATGATGCCGTACGCGTAAGGAGCCAACCATGCCCAGAGTCAAACGTGGTGTAACCGCTCGCGCGCGGCACAAGAAGGTCCTGGACCAGGCCAAGGGTTTCCGCGGCCGCCGGAGCAGCGTGTTCCGCATCGCCAAGGAAGCGGTGATGAAGGCCGGTCAGTACCAGTATCGCGACCGCCGCCAGAAGAAGCGCGAATTCCGCGCGCTGTGGATTGCCCGGATCAACGCCGCCGTGCGTGAACTCGGCATGACCTACAGTGCGTTCATGAACGGATTGAACAAGGCGTCGATCGACATCGACCGCAAGGTGCTGGCCGATCTCGCGGTGCACGACAAGGCGGCGTTTACCAAGATCGCGGAGCAGGCCAAAGCCTCTCTGGCCTGATCGAATCCGCCAAAACAAAGGGAGGCGCGAACCGCCTCCCTTTTTTTTTGAACGCGCGACAACGAAGAAGAAGCCGATTCGATGAACAACCTCGCAGACATCGTGGCTCAGGCCCGCGCGGACTTCGAGCGCTGCGACGATCCGGCTGCGCTCGAGAACGCGAAGGCGAAGTACCTGGGCAAGTCCGGCGCGCTGACCGAGCTGCTGAAGGGCCTCGGCAAATTGTCGGCCGCCGAACGGCCGGCCGCCGGCGCGGCGATCAACGACGCCAAGCAGGCGCTGGAGGCGGCGCTCGACGCGCGCCGGGCCGCGCTCGCCGACGCGAAACTCGCGCAGCAGCTCGCGGCGGATGCGCTCGACGTGACGCTGCCGGGCCGCGGTCGCGGCCGTGGCGGCCTGCACCCGACCACGCGATCGCTGGAGCGCGTCGAAACGCTCTTCCGCTCGCTCGGCTTCACCGTCGCCGACGGTCCGGAAATCGAGGACGACTTCCACAATTTCACCGCGCTCAACACGCCGGAGAACCACCCGGCGCGCTCGATGCAGGATACGTTCTACGTCGAGGGCGGCATGGTGCTGCGCACGCACACGTCGCCGATCCAGGTGCGCTACATGGAAACGCACAAGCCGCCGATCAAGATCATCGCGCCGGGCCGCGTGTACCGCGTGGACAGCGACGCGACTCACTCGCCGATGTTCCACCAGGTCGAAGGCCTGTGGATCGACCGCGACGTGACGTTCGCCGACCTGAAGGGAACGCTGACCGAGTTCCTGCGCATGTTCTTCGAGCGCGACGACATGCGGATCCGCTTTCGCCCCTCGTTCTTCCCGTTCACCGAACCCTCGGCAGAGGTCGACATGGCATTCGGCGACGCTGACTGGCTGGAGATCGTCGGCGCGGGCCAGGTTCATCCCAACGTTTTGCGCGCGGTCGGCATCGACCCCGAGGAATACCAGGGCTTCGCGTTCGGGATGGGGCCCGATCGCCTCGCGATGCTTCGCTACGGCGTGAACGATCTGCGCCTCTTCTACGAAAACGACCTGCGCTTCCTGCGACAGTTCGCATAAGCATCTACTTGACCGGCCGCGACGATGAAATTCTCCGAACTCTGGCTGCGCACGCTGTGCGATCCGCCGCTGTCGACGGAAGCATTGTGCGACCGGCTGACGATGTCGGGCCTGGAGGTCGAGGCCACAGTGCGCGCGGCGCCGCCGTTTACGCGCGTCGTCGTGGCGCGGATCGACAACGTCGCACCGCATCCGGACGCGGACCGGCTGCGCGTTTGCACCGTCGATGCCGGCGTCGGCGAACCATTGCAGATCGTCTGCGGCGCGCCCAACGCCGCGAAGGGCATGATCGTGCCGTGCGCGCTGGAAGGCGCGGCGCTTCCCGGCGGACTCGAAATCAAGCGCGCGACGGTGCGCGGCGTCGAATCGCGCGGCATGCTGTGCTCGGCGAAGGAGCTGGGGATCGACGATGACGCGAGCGGATTGCTCGTGCTCGATCCTTCGCTTGCGCCCGGGGCTTCGCTGCGTAAGGCGCTGGCGCTGGACGACACGCTGATCACGCTGAAGCTCACGCCCAACCGCGCGGACTGCCTGTCGCTCACTGGCATCGCCCGCGAAGTCGCGGCGATCACCGATGCGCCGATGAACGTGCCCGAGGTCCCGCCAACGCCCGTCGCGTTCGATGGAACGCGCGCCGTGCGGGTGATGGACGAACAGGCGTGCCCGCGCTTCGTCGCACGCCTCATCGACGGCATCGATCCGAAAGCGCCGACGCCGGCGTGGATGAAGCAGCGGCTGGAGCGCTCGGGGATCCGCGCGATCTCCGCGGTCGTCGACATCACGAACTACGTCATGCTGGAAATGGGGCAGCCGCTGCATGCGTATGACGACCGGCTGCTCGACGGCGACATCGTCGTGCGTTTTGCGCGCGATGGCGAGACGCTGACGCTGCTGAACGGCCAGGTGCTGGAACTCGAACCCGGCCTGCTGCTCGTCGCCGACGAAAAGAAGCCGCTGGGTCTTGCCGGCATCATGGGAGGCGAGCATTCCGGCATCGCAGACGACACCACGCGTGTCTACCTCGAGGGCGCGTTCTGGAATCCCGCGGTGATACAGGGAAAGATGCGGCGCCTGGGATTCAGCAGCGACGCCGGCTACCGCTTTGAACGCGGCGTCGACTTTGGGGGCTGCGCGCGCGCCGTCGAACGCGCGACGCAGTTGATGCTGCAGATCTGCGGCGGCCGCGCGGGTCCGCTCACCGATGCTGTCGCCAGCGACGACCTGCCGCGCCGCGATCCCGTGCGCGTTCGAACTGCGCGCGTGAACAAGCTCCTCGGCGTGGCGCTGCCCGCCGATGCGATCGCCTCCACCTTCACGCGGCTCAAATTGGCTTTCACGCGCGAGGGTGCCGACTTCGTCGTGACACCCCCGTCCTCCCGCTTCGACCTCGCCATCGAGGAAGACTTCGTCGAGGAAGCCGCTCGGATGCACGGTTACGACGCGATTCCCGCTGCCCCTGCGCCGCATGTCCAGCACATGCTCGCCGACCCCGAGTCGCGGCGCTCGCCGATGGCATTGAAGCGCATGCTGGTCGATCTGGACTGGCAGGAAATCGTCACGTTCAGCTTCGTGGATTCGGCGATGGAAGCGGCACTCTCGCCTGCCGCGCAGCCGGTCCGCGTGCTCAATCCCATCGCCAGCCAGATGGACGTCATGCGCACGTCGCTGCTCCCGGGCCTCATCGCGACCTTGCAAACCAATCTCAACCGCAAGGAGTCGCGGATCCGGATATTCGAGGTGGGCCGCACGTTCCTCCATGCGGCGGCCGGATACGCGCAACCAGTGCGCTTGGGCGGACTCGCGTACGGCAGCGCCCTGCCGGAACAATGGGGCGAGCCGCCCCGCGACGTCGACTTCTACGACGTCAAGGGCGACCTGGAAACGCTGGTCGCGCCGCGCAGCTTGCGGACCGAACGTGGCGAACACCCCGCACTGCATCCTCGCCGCAGCGCCTCCGTCGTCATCGACGGCATAGCCGAGGGCTGGCTGGGCGAATTGCACCCGCGCCTGGTCCGGCAATTCGGCCTGCCCCGCGCACCCGTGGTCTTCGAACTCGCCGCGGCGTCCTTAAGCGTGCTGCCGGTGCCGGCGGGCAAGCCCGTCTCCCGACTGCCGATCGTGCGGCGGGACTTAGGGCTAATCGTCGATGAAGCCGTTCCCGTGCAGGCGCTGCTGGACGCGTTGGACCAGGCCAAACCACCTCATGTAGAGGCGATTCGCCTATTCGACGTTTATCGGGGCGCCGGGCTGACAGAAGGTAAGAAAAGCCTTGCGATTCTTGTGCTTATGCAGGATACTTCCCGCACTTTGACGGACGCCGACATCGCCGCGACGGAAAGCCTTTTGCTTGCCATTGCGCGGGATAAATTCGGCGCCACGCTTCGCCAGTAGATTGTTTGTCCTACAAGCAACACTTCCGCGCCGGACACTTCGCCATCCGAGTTGACAATGACGCTCACCAAAGCCGAACTCGCTGACCTGCTCTTCGAACAACTGGGCCTCAACAAGCGCGAAGCAAAGGACATGGTCGAGCGCTTCTTCGAGGAGGTTCGCATCGCCCTCGAGGCCGGGGAATCGGTCAAGCTCTCCGGATTCGGCAATTTCCAGCTGCGCGAAAAGCCGCAACGCCCGGGACGCAACCCGAAGACCGGCGAGGAAATCCCGATCACTGCGCGCCGCGTGGTGACCTTTCATGCCAGCCAGAAACTGAAGGCCATGGTCGAAGCCGCGAACCATGCCGGATCCCAGCCGAGTTAATTCCGATCTCCCGCCCATCCCCGCCAAGCGCTATTTCACAATCGGCGAGGTGAGCGACCTGTGTGCGGTGAAGCCGCACGTGCTTCGGTATTGGGAGCAGGAATTCGCCCAATTGAAGCCCGTCAAGCGGCGCGGCAACCGCCGCTACTACCAGCATCACGAAGTCCTGCTGATCCGGCGCATCCGCGACCTGCTCTACGAACAGGGCTTCACGATCAACGGAGCGCGGCACCGTCTGGAATCCGAGGCGAACGAGCCGCGGGCTGCTGCGCGGGCGACGATCAGCTCCGCGACGGTTGTCGCGGCGCCGCTGGAGGGCGACCTCGATCCTGCCGACCTGCGGCAAGAGCTTGCGGAAATCCGGCATCTGCTGGGATCGTCCTGACCCCCATGAGACCGCCGGGCCGTCCCAAGGTCGAATACCGAAGCGCGGAGCGCGAAGGTGATCCTATTCGACCGCCGGGCCGTCCCAAGGGCCGAGTGTGCCTAGCGAGCCGAAGCGCGGAGCGTGAAGGTGATCGTATTGGACCGCCGGGCCGTCCCGAGGGCTTAAGGTGCCCAATGAGTCCGATCGCGAAGCGCGAAGGATTACTGTCTCGCGCGTATAATCGCGGGTTCGGTCGGGGCGTAGCGCAGCCTGGTAGCGCACCTGCATGGGGTGCAGGGGGTCGGAAGTTCGAATCTTCTCGCCCCGACCACTGGCAAACGAACGGTGAGTGGAAGCCGGTCCGGCGTGCTCGGGCCGGCTTTTTTGTCGCGCCAAGCCCAAGCGCACACCGTGTCGGCGCGGCACCTGTGCCGTCCGGAAGCGGCGCGGCAACGACGCGCAAACGTGGCCAAATCAACGAATCGCGCGCTGTTTCACCCGTTTGCGGGCATTGTTCTTGCTTGTGGGTTGTCTTGGCGTCAACTATGAGTGGAAGGGGGAGCCCATGAGCGCCCAGCCCAGAACTGCCATGCCCGGATCCGGCGTCGTGTCGGAGCTCGCGTTCGCGCGCGCGCAACGCAATACGGTGCTGATCGTCGACGACCTGTTCTCGAGCCGGCTGCTGCTGGCGGAAATCGTGCGCCAGATCGACGGCAAGCTGAACCTCGAACTCTTCGACACGCCGTCGCGCGCGCTGGAATTCGCGCGCAACAACCGCGTCGACATCGTCCTCACCGACTACAAGCTGCCCGAGTTCGACGGCATCGAGCTGGTCAAGCAGCTGCGCGCGCTGCCGCACTGCGTGGACGTCCCCATCGTGGTCATCACCGTGGTCGACGACCGCAAGATCCGCTACGACGCGCTGGAAGCCGGCGCTACCGATTTCCTGATCAAGCCGCTGGACGAACACGAGACACGCGCGCGCTGCGCCAACCTGCTGGAGCTGCGCCGGCACAAGATCGTGCTGTCCGACCAGGCGCGCGTGCTGCAATACCAGGTGGACAAGTCGGTCGCCGAGATCCACGAGCGCGAACTGGAGACGCTGTCCAAGCTCGCGAAGGCAGGCGAATTTCGTGACAAGACCACCGGCAATCACCTGATGCGGATGGCCAAGTATTCGGCGCTGATCGGCGCGCACTTGGGATTGGGCAACGAGACGGTGCACGTGCTGGAAGTGGCGGCGCCGATGCACGACATCGGCAAGATCGGTATCCCCGACTCCGTGCTGCTTAAGGAAGGGCCGCTGACGCGCGAGGAGATCGAGGTCATGAAGGCGCATCCGCGCATCGGCTACGACATCCTCAAGGGCAGCCCGTCCAAATACCTGTCGATGGGCGCGATCATTGCGCTCGGCCATCACGAGAAGTTCGACGGCTTCGGCTATCCCAACGGGCTGCACGGCGAGGACATTCCGCTGGTGGCGCGCGTCGTGGCGGTGGCCGACGTCTTCGATGCGCTCGTGAGCGCGCGCCCGTACAAGCATGCGTGGCCGATCGACGAGGGCATCGATTTCGTCAAGGGCCAGCGCGGCAAGCACTTCGATCCGACCTGCGTCGACGCGTTCCTGGCCGACCGCGCCAAGGTCGAGGCGATCATCGAGGAATTTGGAGACTGAGGCGGCGACCGCTTTCCTCGTGGTTCGGGACGCCTTCCGGCCACGGACCGGGCCCCCTCCAGGTAAACCGAAGACCCGATCGTGCGCCCGATCTTCCAATTCGTTCCCCTGAGCCGGCGGCTGCTGCAGATCGTCTGGCCGTTCCTGGCGGTCGTCGTGCTGCTGGTGGCGCTGTCCGACGTGAGCATGAGCATCATGTCGGCCACCCGCGCCTACGTCGGCGGCGAGAGCCTGTGGTCGAAGGCGCAAAGGAAGCGGTCGCCGCCCTCAACCGCTACGCCCGGACCCAGTCGGAGAGCGACTTCCTGCGCTACCAGCAGGCCATTGCCGTGCCGCTGGGCGATCGCCGCGCGCGCGAAGAACTCGACCGGCCGGAGCCCAACTACGCCATCGCGCGCCAGGGGTTCATCGACGGGCGCAACAACCCGGAAGACATCGACGGCATGATCATGCTGTTCCGGCGCTTCCGGCATGTGAACTACATGGAGCTCGCGATCGGCACCTGGGCCAAGGCCGACGGCGATATCCGCTTGCTCGAGGACGCCGCATCGCGCCTGCACACGCTGGTCCAGGGCGGCAACACACGACCCGGCGGCGTTGCGGCCCACGCTCGACGAGATCTTCGCCATCAATGCGCGGCTGACGCCGCTCGAGGACTCGTTCTCCTACACGCTGGGTGAGGCCTCGCGCAAGACCCAGGTGGTGCTGAAAATCATCGCGCTGGTCGGCGCCGCACTGCTGGTGCTGCTTGGTATCTTCCTCTCGCGCCGCATGCTCCACCGAAGCATCGCGCTGGAAAATGCGCTGCGCACGAGCGACGAGCGCTTCAACCTCGCCGTCACCGGCAGCAACGACGGCCTGTGGGACTGGAATGTCCTCACCGGCGAATTCTATTTCTCGCCGCGCTGCCGCGAGCTCGTCGGCTACACCGAACAGGAGATGGAAAACACGTCGATGGGATTCGTGGCGCTCCTGCATCCCGACGACCGTGCGCCCACGCGCGCCGCGACGTCCGCGCATCTGCGCTACAACGCGCCGTTCGACATCGAATTCCGTTGCCGCTGCAAGTCCGGCGAGTATCGCTGGTTCCGCGCGCGCGGCCGCTCGGTGCGCAACCCGTCGGGCTGGGCGGTGCGCATGGCGGGATCGGTCACCGACATCACCGACCGCAAGCAGGCGGAGGCGCAGATCTACGCCGAGAAGGAGCGCGCGCAGGTCACGCTGGCGTCCATCGCCGACTCGGTGATCACGACCAATGTCGAGGGCCGCGTCGAGTACCTGAACCCGATCGCCGAGGCGCTGACCGGCTGGAAGATGCGCGAGGCGCGCGGCCTGCCGCTGTCGACCGTGTGCCCGATGATGGACGAGGCGACGCGCCAGGCCATCGCCGACCCCGTCGCGCGCGTGCTGCGCGAGGATGCCACGGTGCGCGTCACGTCCAACGTCGTGCTGCTGCGGCGCGACGGCATGGAAATCGCCATCGACCAGTCCGCGGCGCCCATCCGCGACCGCGTCGGAATCGATCACCGGCGTGGTGCTGGTGCTGCACGACGTGCGGCGCGAGCGCGAGTTCGCGACGCAATTGTCGTTCCAGGCCACGCACGACACGCTGACCGGACTCATCAACCGACGCGAGTTCGAGCATCGGCTGGATCGCGCGCTGGCGAGCGCGCGCGAGGAGGGCCGGCACCACGCGATGATGTATCTCGACCTCGACCAGTTCAAGGTCGTGAACGATACGTGTGGGCACGCGGCGGGCGACGAGTTCATGCGCCAGATCAGCGTCGTGCTGCAGGAGCGCCTGCGCGAAGGCGACACGCTCGCGCGCTTGGGCGGCGACGAGTTCGGCGTGCTCCTGGAGAACTGCCAGATCGAGCACGCAGTGCGTATCGCCGACACGCTTCGCCAGTCGATCGCGGATTTCCATTTCGTCGTGAACCAGCGCACGTTCACCGTCGGCGTGTCCATCGGCGTCGTCAACATGGCGGACGGCTCGCTCACGCTGACCGAAGTGCTCTCCGCCGGCGACGCCGCGTGCTACATGGCCAAGGAGAGGGGCCGCAACCGCGTCCAGGTCTACCATCCGAAGGACACGGAGCTCGCGACGCGCCACGGCGAAATGGAATGGGTGGGACGCATCCAGGACGCGCTCACCGCCGGCCGGTTCTGCCTGTACACGCAGGAAATCGTCCCGGTCGACGCGGGCCAGAAGTCCGCGCGGATGTCCGAACTGCTGGTGCGCATGATCGACGAGCACGGCGAAATCGTGCCGCCGATGGCGTTCATCCCGGCCGCGGAACGCTACAACCTGATGTCGCAGATCGACCGCTGGGTCACCCGCTCGGCGTTGGCCACCATGGCCGCGCGACGCATAAAGTCCCGCGTAAACGAAACCTGCATCATCAACCTGTCCGGCGCCTCGATCGGCGACGACCGCTTCCTCGATTTCATCCGCACCGAGCTGGACAAGACGTCGGCACCCCACGGAACGGTGTGCTTCGAGGTGACCGAGACCGCCGCGATCGCCAACCTCGCCAAGGCCACGCGCTTCATCACCGAATTGAAGGCGCTGGGCTGCCTTTTCTCACTGGACGACTTCGGCTCCGGCATGTCGTCGTTCGGCTACCTCAAGCACCTGCCCGTCGACTTCCTCAAGATCGACGGTAGCTTCGTGCGCGACATGCTGGGGGACCCGATCGACAACGCGATGGTCGAGGCGATCAACCAGATCGGCCACGTGATGGGCAAGCGCACGATCGCCGAATACGTCGAGCACGAGGGCATCCTGATGCGGCTGCGCGAGATCGGCGTCGATTATGCGCAGGGCTTCGGCATATCGATGCCCAAGCCGTTCGACGCGACGGCGGGCGACGAGAACGCGCCTCGCGTCGTATACGTCACCAACTGAGCGTGACCAACCGAGCGCAAGGATTGACCGGGCGTTTCGCCGGCGCGACCCGCCTGCGTGGCCGCAGCGAGCCGGCCGTCAATAGCGCTTGGTCAGCGTCATGACGCTTCCCTCGCGCTTCATGTTCATACGGTTGAGGAAGCTCATCCCCAGCAGTGGGTTCGCGAAGCCATCGCCTTCGATCACCACGGCATCCACGCCCTGGACCGTGACGCCGCCGACGCGCACCATGTCGAGCCTGATCAAATAGGCCGGCACGTTGCCGTTGGCCGTGGCGAGCACCGTCTTCTCGCCTTTGCGGTAGTCGAGCGCCAGCCGGCGCGCCTGTCCTGCGGGGATCGCGACGTAGGTGGCGCCTGTGTCGACGACGAAGCGAGTCGGTATGCCGTTCACCTGGCCCTCGGTGAAGAAATGACCCTGCAGGTCGGCGGTGAGCACCGCCGATTCGATCGGCGATGAACTTCCCCCTGCCCGCACGTGGCCCAGTCCGAGCTTCACCCGCTGGCCGTCGACGTCGAAGGTTGCCGAATCACCGTCCACCGACAGCAGGACGACACCTTCTGCCGTCTTCTGACCGACCGCGAGCGTCCGCAGCGGACCGCCGTCGATCTGCACCAGCGCCTTGTTGGTGAAGAGGCCGGCGACCGTTACGTCGGTGGCACCGGCGCCGGATGCCGCCAACAGGCCGAAGCCCATTGCTGTGAGAAGACGACAATGCTTCATGGCGGCGATTCTGCCACGATTCAACGGCGGTCCTCGGCGTCGGTCGACAGGCGACGGCTAGGCGCTCATGAACGGCGGCCCGTTGTGCGCGCGACCGTGGCAAACTGGTATCAAGTTTGCTTAGTCTAAGGCCGTGGATTCGAAACCTCCTTCGCTGCAATTGCTTCCCATGGACGCGCCGGCCAGCGCGGGCGCCGCCCGTTCCTCTGGGGGCCCGGACACGGTTCCCGTGCTGCCCGAACTCGTGCCGGACGCGGCGGCGAGTGCCGTCGACAAGATGCTGAGCGCGGCGACCACCGAATACGAGGGAGGCTATGTCGACATGCCGCTCTGGGACCGGGCCATCGCGCAGGCCGGTGGCGACCGGGAAGCGGCCATTCCGATCTATTTGCGCGCGCGGGCCACGGCGCTGCAAGTCCTGACCCGGAACCTGCGATCCTCAGGCCCGGGGATTCGCGCGGCAGCTCACAGGCACACCAAACGGGTGACCGAGGATGATGCGCGCCAAGGTGCCCAACCCCTCAGGCGGCGCGGCGCGCGATTCAGCGCCCGCCAACTGGCGGCTATCGCGGCGGCGGGCGCCGGTGTCGTGGGCTGCGCGGTGTTGCTCTACGTCTTCGTGGGCGGGGAGCCATCCCCGAATCCCGCAGCCTCGACGGCGACCAATGCCGTCCGGTACGCTCTGCAGGCGAACGCGAAGAAAGTCGCCGCGGCGCCCAGAGTCGCGAACGATGGCGCGACGACGCCCGCGCCCGCGCAGGACCTGAAGGCGAAAGTCGAGGAATTGAGGGGGACCGGTAACTTCCCGCTGCTCGTCCTTTTCGCGGTCGAGTGGACGCGGCGCGAGCCCACGAATTCCGACGCCTGGAACCAGTTGAGCATGGGATACGAGGCACTGCGGCAATACGACGATGCGCTGGACGCCGCCACCAAGGCCGTCGAACTCGCGCCCGGGAATTCGCTCTATTGGCGGAACTTGGGACAGATGAATCTCAGCGCGAATCGGCCGGAGGAAGCTCTGCGCGCGTTCGAGGAAGCGGCAGCGTTGAACGACGCGGACATCCAAAGCCTCGTGCGGGCCGGGATACTGAATGTGCAACTGGGACGGCTGCCGGACGCGAGCCGCGCGCTGGACAAGGCGCTGGCGACAAGTCCCGGGGATTCCGAGGCTCAGTGCCTCAAGGCCATGATCGCGCACAAGCTGGCGGCGCCCAAGGACACGGGACCCGGCGCGCAGAAACTGGGGCCACGCGACGGCATGTGCCACGATCCGAACGAGCGGCCCGAACCGGCGGTGGCGGCGGCACCTCCCGCGGCCAAGCAATCCGTCTTCACCAAGAAGCGCTAGGCTAAGCCGATTGGCGCGCCGTCAATTCCACGGATTGCTGTGGATCCAGACTTGCGCGTTATTGGTCGCGGTGGCCCGGATCGCTTGCGGCAGTATCGAATCGAGCACGGCCGCGTCGCGGTCCTTGTCGAAACCGGATGAGAATGCGCGCAGACCGTCGGCATCGATGTCGAGCTCGAACGCGACCGCCGGAACGTCCTTCGGGTAGCGGACGTAGACCGGACCGGACAGCGTGTCGAGCTGCACCAGGCTGTTGCCCGCAGTGGCCGTCAGCCGCGTGATGCCGACCGCCCGCAATTGCTGCGCGTAGGGCCCCGCCAGCCGGGCCAGATCCGGTTGTGCAGGCATCGTCGCCGGCGGCGTGAAAGCGCACGCGCACAACAGGAGCAGCGGGAACGCCCTGGCAACCATGGTGGCTTCCCATTCTGCGCACCGCGGTTGCATTGCGCAAGCACGCGCACCCCTTCGAAGCGGCGTGCCAACGCCCGGCGCTCCCGACAGTTCCTCCCTATAATGCGGGCGGTGAATCACCTCCGCTGGCCCGGCATCGTCGCAATGCTGGCAACCCTCCTCGGCATGGCTGCGCCGGCGCTTGCCGTGGACGGCGCGTGGCCGTTGCGAGCGGTGCTTGCCGCTGCGCGCCGATTGACGAATCGTCCGATGAGGCCGCAAGTGACGGAACTCCCATGAGCGCCGGTCGAGCGACGATGCTCGTCATTACGATGGGCACCGACTACATCGCCCCCGCGCGGATGCCGTGCGAACTCCAGCGCGCGGGATTCCGCGTAGCCATGCTGGCGCCGCGCCACGCCTTCGCGGCCCACACGGCATTCGTCGACCAGATCGGCTACTTTCCCGATGACGTGAAACTGCACGAGTGGGTCGGCATCGTCGCCGGCGCCGCGCGCGCTGTGAAACCGGCGATGCTGCTGCCAGGCGACAACGTCACGCTGCGGACCTTGATGCAACTCGCGCTCGATCCGCCCGCAGGATTGCGGCCGGAGATCCGCAACGAACTTGGCACGCTGATCCGGCGCTCCCTGGGCAACCCAGCGGGATGGATCGACACGGTCGACAAGGCGCGTCTTTTCGAACTCGCGCTGCGCAACGGCATTGCCGTGGCCGATGGCGAGGCGGCCGACGACGAAGATGCCGCGATCTCCGCCGCCGCGCGCATCGGCTATCCGGTGATGCTGCGGCAAATCTACGGATCGGGGGGCCGCGGCTCGGCGCGCTGCGAATCCGCCGCCGGCGTGCGCGCGGCAATCGCCGGATTCGCGGGCGCCGACGCATGGAGCCCGAGGGGTGGGCGGCGCTTCGTCGTGCAACGCTGGATCGACGGCGACGTGGTCAATCGCGCGTCGCTCGCATGGGACGGCAAGGAAGTTGCCGGATTCACGCGCGGGCGTCTGGCGACACACCCCGGCCCGCTGGGGCCCGCGTCGGTCGTCGAGTTCGCGGGAATTCCTGCCGTGACCCAGGCGACGCGCAAACTCTTCGAGTTGGTCGGCATGCACGGACTGGTCGGGACGCAGTTCATCATCGATGCGCGCACGCGAGTTCCGTTTCTCATCGAAGTCAATCGGCGCATGCTGCCGGCGACGCATGCGGGGCACTTGGTCGGCGTCGATCTCGCCGCCGCGCTGTTTGCGCAGGTGAGCGGCGCGAAATGGAAGGGACCGGATGACCTGCCGCCGGGACCGGGCCTGCGCCTCGCGCTCTTTCCGCAGGAGTGGTATCGCGACATGGACAGCGAATGGCTGCGCACGCTGCCCTCCGATGCGCCGTGGGCCGATCCCGGGCTCCTGTCCGCGATGCTTGCGCCGTCGCCCGAACCGCCCGGCCTGCGCGCAGACGGCGCTACTCCGCCGGCCACGCGCGCGCCTCGATAAGCGCGTCGTCAAACGGGAGCGGCCGGCCCGCGTCACTCCCGCTCCGAAGATTTGTGTTGGCAGGAACTTGGTGTACGCTTTGCACCCCGGCGACCTCAAGCCGAGTCCGGGAAGGAGGAACGTAATGAGTCAACGGGGCACACGTCGTTTCGCCATCGTCATTGGCGCGGTCCTGTCAATCGCGTCGGTCGCCGCCCAGGGCGCCGGCCACGCCACCGGCGAAGCCCAGTGGTCCTACACCGGCCCGAACGGGCCCGCCAAGTGGGGAACGCTGGACAAGGGATTCGCCGAGTGCAAGCTGGGCGAACTCCAGTCGCCGATCGACATTTCGAGTGCAAGCGCGCGCAAGGGAGATCTCCCGTCGCTGCTGTTCAACTACAAGCCCGCGCCGCTGCGCATCATTGACAACGGGCACACGATCCAGGTCAACTACTCGCCCGGCAGCTTTTTCACCGTCAATGGCACCCGCTACGAGCTCGTGCAGTTCCACTTCCACAAGCCCAGCGAGGAGCAGATCGACGGCAAGAGCCACGACATGGTGGCCCACCTGGTCCACCAGGGTCCTGGCGGGAAGCTCGGCGTCATCGCGGTCCTGCTCGATGCCGGCCAGGCCAATGGACTTATCAAGACGCTGTGGGACAACCTGCCAAAGGAAAAAGGCAAGGAGAACGCTGTCGACAAGGTGACGATCAACGCATTGGAGCTGATCCCGAAGAGCAAGGGCTATTACACGTACGCCGGATCGCTGACGACGCCGCCGTGCACGCAGGACGTGACGTGGTTCGTGCTGCAGACGCCCGTGCAAGTCTCCGCGGACGAGATAGCACGATTTGGGAGGGTGTACCCGATGAATGCGCGTCCCGTTCAACCGGTCAACGGCCGGGACATCCAGGGGTCAGCGACGCATTAGACGGCTTTCATGGCCGCCGCGACGCGGCGGAAACATTTCGCGCAGCGAGCGCTCGCCGCGCGGCGAGAACGATATGACGCGCGAATCTCTGGCGCGCTTTGCCCATCCCAGTTCGACAATGCGCGCGAGCAGCGCCGCGCCCAGCGCGCCCGCCAGATGATGGCGGCGTTCGCTCCAATCGAGGCAGGCACGACAGAAGGCGCGCTTCGCCGGGCGAGAGCTCGTCGGTGTCGATGCGCAGCTTCCGGAACAGGCGCTGCCCTTCCGCGGTCAGCGCGAGGTCGTCGCCGCGCCTGCACCAGCGCGCGCCGGTCGCAGCAGGCTTTCGTAGATGGAAACGCCGACTTCGCCCGCCAGGTGGTCGTAGCAGACGCGGGCCTTGCGCAATGCCGGCTCGCGCGGACTCGCGCGCACCCGAACCGCGCCGGTACGGAACGCGACGCCCATCAGCGATTCGAGCAGGTGCGCGACGTCCTGGTCGGCCAGCCGAAAGTAACGATGCCGCCCCTGGCTTTCGACCGCGACGAGGCCGGCATCGACCAGCTTGGCGAGATGGGCGCTGATCGTCTGCTTGGTCACGCCTGCGACATCGGCAAGCTCCGTCGCCGTCAGCGCCCGGTCCGCCATCAGGGCGGTGAGCACGTCGGCGCGCGCATGGTCGCCGATGAGCGCGGCGATGCCGACGATGTTCGGGCCGTCTTTCATGGTTCGATCGTAGACGAACCATTATCGCTGCGCAAGCCCTATGATGGCGCTGTTTCATCCACGACGGGACCGCCCATGGACATTACCTGCTTCATCCGCTACCAGATCGATCCGTTCCAGCGCGACGCCTTCGAGCAATACGCGCGCGAACTGGGGCGACGATCATTCCCCGCTGCGGCGGCCATCTCGTCGGCTACTTCCTGCCGCACGAGGGCACGAACGACATCGCGTGGGGCCGTGATCAGCGTTCGACAGCCTGGCCGCGTATGAAACCTATCGGGCGCGGCTCAAGTCGGACCCGGAGGGGCGCGCGAACTTCGCCGCGGCGCAAGCGCAGCGCTTCATCCTGCGCGAGGAGCGCACGTTCGTGACGCCGGTCGATGGAACGTTCTGCTTCGAACCGCTCGATACGGGAGGACCTGCATGATCGCCGTCATCTTCGAAGCGCTGCCGCACCCGGATCAAAGAAGGCGCCTACCTCGATGCCGCGGCGATGCTGCGGCCGCAACTGGAGCAAATCGAGGGCTTCGTCTCGATCGAGCGGTTCGAGAGCCTCGTCACGCCCGGCAAGATCCTTTCGCTTTCCTTCTGGCGGGACGAGGAGGCCGTGCGGCGCTGGCGAAATGTCGACGCCCACCGACGCATCCAGGCGGAAGGTCGCAAGCGGATCTTCGCGGACTACCGGCTGCGCGTGGCGCAGGTGCTGCGCGATTACGGACTGAACGACCGGGCGCAGGCGCCGGACGACTCGCGGCACGTCCATGACGGCTGAACGCGCATGGCGTTCACCCGGTTGCCTCACGGACTACGCGCTGCTCCTCCTGCTGGCGACCCTCTGGGGCGCGTCCTACACGTTCATCAAGGTAGGGGTCGAAACCATTCCGCCGGTGACGTTGATTGCCGCGCGCACGACGATCGCGGCCGGCGTGCTGCTGTGCATGCTGCGCTGGCGTGGCGTGGCCATGCCGATGGACGGTGCAGTCTGGCGCCGTTTCCTGTTCCAGGCCTGCCTCAACAGTGTGATCCCGTACACGTTGATCGCATGGGCCGAGCAATCGGTGGACGCCGGCCTCGCGACGATCCTCAACTCTTCCGCGCCGATCTTCGCCTTCGTCATGACCTGGTTTGTGGCGCGCCGGCAATCGGCGTCTGGCACCAAGCTGGTCGGCGTTGCTGCCGGAATGATCGGCATTTGCCTCATCGTCGGCGTACAGGCACTGGCGGGCATCGGCGAGCAACTCACCGCGCAGTTGGCCATTGTTGCGGCCACGGTTTGCTACGCGGGCGCGGCCATCTTCGGGCAGAGCTTCAAGGGGCACGATCCCATGCTGCCCGCGACCGGTTCGATGCTTTGCGGCGCGGCGCTGCTCGTTCCCGTCAGCCTGGTCGTGGACCATCCGTGGACGCTCGCGCCCTCCGGCGATTCGTTGCTGGCGCTCCTCTGCCTGTCCGTCTTTTCGACGGCGCTGGCGTTCACCATCTACTTTCGCCTACTGCACACGCTGGGGCCCGTTGGGACCACATCGCAGGCGTATTTGCGGGTTCCGATCGGCGTCGCCATCGGCGCCGTGTTCCTGGGAGAGACCCTCGCTCCGACCACCTTGGCCGGACTCGTCTTCGTCGTCGCGGGCGTGGCCGCGATGAGCGCTCCGGCAAGGGCGGTGCCCCGGGGGCGCTGACCAGTTGGATTGGATAACAGGAGGCGGTCCGTCGTTACTTCGAGAGCTTCGCTTCTTCGATCAGGACCTTGTAGGTATAACCTGACCCGAGATCGCGGTCTGTCGCTACGACGCCCTTCACGAGCACGACATCGCCGATCTTCGTCTCGTCCAACGTCGTCACGACGACGTCGTTGGTCCCATCCGTGGCTGTACCCGATCCGTCGCGCAGATGGATCCAGTTCTTGCCCATCACCTCGGGCGTGAACTTCACGACCTGTCCGCGAACGACAACTGCCTTGCCCCTGAGGTCCGCGCCCTTCGCAATGATCTCCGCGACCGTGCGCGCATCCGGTCCGGTGGCCTTGGCGACCTTAATGCTCTTGACCTCCACCGGCTTCGCCATCCCCGCGTGCATCGCCGCCATGTTGCCGCCGGCGGCCGCCACAGGACTCGCGTCCGCCGTCACCAGCGTTCCGAACACGATCCGGTCGAATTTCCTGTTGAGCGTCTTGCTCTCGAAGTTGTTCATGACCATCGCGTTGCCGATCGTGACGTCCGAACCGATCTTAACCGGCGACTTGTTCACCGCCGCCCACGTCTCGCCGTCCTTCGTCTTGAGGCGCAGGTAGGTATAGCTGTCGACGTCCTTCACTTCCAGGACCTTCCCAATCAAGGTTGCGTCTGGAGCAGGGCTGGTGGTGTCGGCCGCCCACGCGATTCCAGCAAGGAACAGGATTGCAAATCCTAACGACAGGTTTCTCATCGACTTCTCCATTATGGGGGGAACCGCCGGCCTCGACTAAGAATTATTATTGTTGTGCGGAATGGCGGGTTGACCTGAATCAATTGGCAAGGAATATTGCTAGCAGGCGGGCCCTCGCATGCCGGTAGGTCGAGCCGGCTATGGGTCACGCGTCGTGTCTCCCTCCCTCGCCACGTGCAGCGCCGCCTTCACCAGCAGATGCGCCGACACCGGAGCGGTGAGGAACAGGAATAGCGTGATGAGGAATTCGTGCACCGAGAAGCCCGGCCCGCGCAGCGTGAAGTAGACGCACGACGCGATCAGCACGCCGCCCACGCCCAGCGTCGTGGCCTTGGTCGGGCCGTGCAGCCGCTTGTAGAAGTCGGAGAACTTCACGAGCGCCAGCGACCCCGATCAGCGCCGTGAACGCGCTCACGAGCAGCATCGGCGCGATCAGCGCGTCGGCCCACACCGGCAGCTGCTCGAGCGCGCTCATTCGATGATGTCGCCGCGAGTGACGTACTTGGCCAGCGCCACCGTCGCCGACGAAGCCCAGCAGCGCCACGACCAGCGCGGCCTCGAACAGGAGCTGCGTGTCGAACTGGATGCCGAAGAGCACCAGCAGCGCGATCGATGTTCACGTACAGCGTGTCGAGCGCCAGGATGCGGTCGGGCAGCCCCGGCCCGCGCAGCAGGCGCCACGCGCCGAACAGCAGCGCCAGCACGAATGCGGCCTCGACCCAGGGCAACAACGGCGGCGGTCATCCGTAGATCTCCTTCAGCGGCGCCTCGTAGCGCGTCTTGATCGACGCGATGATCGCCGCGGCGTCGTCCACGTGGAACGCGTGGACCAGCAGGTACGAGCGGTCCTCCGCGACGTCGGCGGTCAGCGTGCCGGGCGTCATCGTGATGATGCCGGCGAGCGTCGGTGATCGCCCAGTCGTCGGTGAGGTCGAGCGGCACGCGCACGAAGCCCGGCTGGATCGCGGATTCCGGCCCCAGCACGCGCCGCGCGACCTCGATGTTGGACACGACGATGTCGTCGAGCACGACGCAGCGCGAGCTTGAGCGCGACGACGGGCCGATGCAGGTGCGGCCACGTGCCGTCGGTCAGGTGCATGCCGGCCAGCGGGAGCACCCAGCGCCAGCAGCGGCGCCGAGCAGCGACGTGCGCGGGCGCCACCGAGTTGTTGAGCGCGAGCCACGCCAGCCACAGGACCAGCGACAGCACGGATGCGGCAGCAGGCGCTTCAATGGCGCGCTCCTCGCCGCCGACGGCACCGGCGCATGCTGCAGCACCGCGTCGATGTAGGCGCGCGGCTGCGCGAGCTGCTGCGCGGCCGCGTCCGTGTAGTTCGCCGCGGCGTCCGGCCGCCACGACCCAGACCAGGCCCGCGGCAGCGAGGATCGCGAGCGCCACGCGGTCGCCTGCCGGCATCGGCGATCCCGACGGCCGCACCATGCGTCTTCCAGAAGAGGCTGCCGCCCGCGCGCGCGAGCGCGAACGTCGCGAGCAGCCCGCTGCCCAGCACGGCGGCCCAGAAGCGCCGCCGCGAGCGGCACGCTCGCCGCAGCCCTGCAGCATCAGCACCTTGCCGATGAATCCGGACAGCGGCGGCAGGCCCGCCGCGCCGGCGGCGCACAGCAGGAACAGCAGGCCCAGCAGCGTCGGCTGCGCGACCGGCGGTCCGCTGCCGAAGCGGTCGGCGCGCGGTCCGCGCTGGTCGGCGATGGCATGCGCCAGCAGGAACAGCGCCGCCACGGCGAGCGTGGTGTGCACGAGGTAGTACAGCGCGCCGCCCAGTGCCGCGGGGCCGAGCGTGGAAGCGGCGATCAGCGTGCCGGACGAGATCAGCACGAGATAGGCGATCAGCGCGATCAGGCGCTTGGCGGCCAGCGCGCCGAACGCGCCGAACGCGATCGTCGCGAGACCCAGCGCGAACAGCGCGGGTTCGCTCCAGTCCGCCGAGCAGGCCTTGCCCGCCGCTGCCACCGCCGAACACCGTCAGCGACACGCGCACGATCGCGTAGATGCCGACCTTGGTCATGATCGCGAACAGCGCCGCGACCGGTCCGGGCGCCGAGCCGTAGGTTTCGGGCAGCCAGAAGCCCAGCGGCAGCAGCGCGGCCTTGACGCCGAACACGACGAGCAGCAGCAACGCCGCCGCGCGCGCGAGCCCGGCGTCCCAGTCCGGCAGCGCCGGCAGCTTGACCGCCAGGTCGGCGAAGTTGAGCGTGCCCGCCACGCCGTAGAGCAGGCTCGCGGCGATCAGGAACAGCGACGCGCCGATCAGGTTGATCACGACGTAGTGCAGGCCCGAGCGCAGCGCGCGCCCGCCCGCGTCGTGCAGCAGCAGCGCATAGGAGGCGATCAGCAGCACTTCGAAGAACACGAAGAGGTTGAAGACGTCGCCGGTCAGGAACGCGCCGTTGAGCCCGGCCAGCTGCATCTGGAAGAACGCGTGGAAATGCGGACCGCGCGCGGCCAGCCGCCATCGCCGCGGCCAGGCTGGCGAGCGCGACGACCGCGGTCAGCGCCAGCATCAGCGCCGCCAGCCGGTCCAGCACCAGCACGATGCCGAACGGCGCGCGCCAGTTGCCGAGCAGGTAGACGCCGATGCGGCCGGTGTCGGCCGCGCCGACCAGCCGGAACGCGACGACCGCCAGCGCCAGCGTGACCGCCAGCGACAGCCGGCGCCTGCCATGCGGGCCGCACGTGCTCGAGAGCAGCAGCAGCGCCGCCGCGAGCAGCGGCAGCACGATCGGCACGATCAGCCAGTGGTCGGGCAGCGGCGTCATCGCTCGTCGTCCTCGACGCGGTTCCCGCGTGCGGCATCGCACGCATCGCTGTGGTTGACGAAGCGCCCCTTGAGCGCCAGCGTCAGCACCAGCGCGGTCATCGCGAACGAGATCACGATGGCGGTCAGCACCAGCGCCTGCGGCAGCGGATCGGCGTAGTGCGCGAGCGTTGGCGGCACGCCGTGCCGCAGCGATGACCGGCGCACCGAACGTCAGGCGGCCCATCGCGAAGATGAAGAGGTTGACCGCGTAGGAGAAGAGCGCGAGCCCCAGCACGACGTCGAACGTGCGCGCGCGCAGCAGCAGCCACACGCCGCACGCGGTGAACACGCCGATCGCGGACGCGAAGAAGCCACGCGGTCATCGCGTCGGCCCTCGCATCGCGATGTCCTCGGGCAGCAGTCCCGGCGACATCGTCGCCAGCATCGTCGCGGCGACCACGATCATGAAGACGCCCAGGTCGAAGAACGCGGCGCTGGCGAGCGGCACCTCGCCCACGATCGGCAGCACCGGATGCACGAAGGCGCTGGTCAGGAACGGATAGCCCGACAAGCAGGCTGCCGACGCCGGTCAGCGCCGCGAGGCAGCAATCCCGCGGCGATCCACGGCTGGTACGGCAGGTGCGCCGGATCGAGGATCGGCCGCCCACCGCCGCCGATGCGCAGAACGAGGATCGCGCAGGCAAGCACCAGCCCGGCGATGAAGCCGCCGCCGGGCAGGTTGTGGCCGCGCAGGAACAGGAACACCGCCACCAGCGCCGCAAGCGGCAGCAGCACGCGTGTCACCGTGCGCACCAGCAGCGGGTTCCAGTCGTCCGGCAACGCTCACTATCGCGATGATTGCGCTGGCACATGGAATCCCGCGAGCAGCGCAAAGACCAGCAGCCCGGCGGCGCCGAGCACGGTGATTTCGCCCAGCGTGTCGAAGCCGCGGAAGTCGACCAGGATCACGTTGACGACGTTCGTGCCGCCGCCGTCCGGCAGCGCATGGGCCAGGTAGAACGGCGAGATCGACGCGAACGGCCGCGTGAGGATGGCGATGCGCGACGCCAGCCATGCCGATCCCGGCCGCGCCGGCCAGTGCCGCGTCGCGCCACTTGCGCCGCGCCGGGCTCTCAGCCGGCGAGGTCTGCGGCAGGTAGTGCAGCACGATCATCATCAGCGCGATGGTCGCCACCTCGACCAGCAGCTGCGTCAGCGCCAGGTCCGGCGCGCGAAAACAGCACGAACATCAGGCTCACGGCGAGCCCGGCGGCGCCCAGCAGGATCAGCGCCGTCAGCCGCTGGCGGTAGTTGAAGGTCGACCGCGATGGCCGCCACGACAGCCAGCACCCACAGCAGCGCACCGATCAGCGGCGGCGGGTCGCTCGGCCGACGGCGGCGGCGGCGGCGCGACGCCGAATCCGAACTGCGACAGCGGCCACGCCATCGCCGCGATCGCCGTCGACGACGATCCACGCAAGATGCCGCGGCAGGCTCGTCGTCGGAAGCCATCCGACGACCCTGCCGTCCAAGCGTCTCGAGCGCCGCCGACGACGGCGTCGAACGCGTGCTTTCCCGACACCGGCAGGCGCGTGACCGAATGCAGGTTGATCGTCCGCTGCAGGCCGAAATAGAACGACGACGCCGGCGGCGAGCGCGATCGCGCTCATCAGCAGCGGCAGCGTTGAAGCCGTGCCAGAGCGCGAGGCTGTACGCGCGGCAGCGTCGCCGAGCGTGCCCTTGACCATCGACCGCGAGCACGGGTCCCGACGGTCCAGTTGGGGACGATGCCCACCGCCAGGCACACGACGACCAGGAATTCCACCGGCACGCGCAGCCAGCGCGGCGGCTCGTGCGGCGTCTTCGTGAGCCCGACCGGTTCGCCGTTGAAGAACACGTCGTGGATGAAGCGCATGCTGTAGCTCACCGCGAGCGCCGCGGCAACGTGGCGACGATCGGGCACCGTCCATCTCGACCAGCTGGTGCGCGTCGAGGTCGACCGTTTCGGAGAAGAACATCTCCTTCGACAGGAAGCCGTTCAGCAGCGGCACGCCGGCCATCGCGCCGGCGGCGACCATCGCCAGCGTCCCGGTGATCGGCATGAACTGCCAGAGTCCGTTCAGCTGCCGCATGTCGCGCGATCCGGTCTCGTGGTCGATGATGCCCGCCGCCATGAACAGCGACGCCTTGAACACGGCGTGGTTGAGGATGTGGAAGAGACCGGCCACGACGGCCAGCTGCGAGTCGAGCCCGAACAGGAACGTGATGAGCCCCAGGTGGCTGATCGTCGAGTACGCGAGCAGGCCCTTCAGGTCCTGCTGGAAGATCGCGACGGCCGCGCCGAACGTCATCGTGACGAGCCCCGTGCCGCTGACCGCGTAGAACCAGAGGTCGCTGCCGCCCAGCGTCGGGTAGAGGCGCGCCAGCAGGAACACGCCCGCCTTCACCATCGTCGCCGAATGCAGGTAGGCCGACACCGGCGTCGGCGCGGCCATCGCGTGCGGCAGCCAGAAATGGAACGGGAACTGCGCGGACTTGGTGAATGCGCCGAGCAGGATCAGCACCAGCACGAGCGGGTACAGCGGATCGGCGCGCACCGAGCGCGCCGGATGCCAGCACGACGTCGAGCGAATAGCTGCCGACGATGTGGCCCAGCACGATCACGCCGCCCAGCAGGCACAGGCCGCCCAGTGCCGGTGACGGTGAGCGCCATGCGCGCGCCTTGCCGCGCGTCCGCGCGATGCGTCCAGAAGCCGATCAGCAGGAACGAGGACACGCTCGTCAGCTCCCAGAACACGACGAGCAGGATCAGGTTGTCGGCCAGCACGACGCCCAGCATCGCGCCCATGAACGCCAGCAGCAGCGCGAAGAAGCGCGCCGGCGGATCCGCCGCGGACAGGTAGTAGCGCGCGTAGAGGACGACCAGCGCGCCGATCGCGCAGATGACGAGCGCGAACGTCCACGCGAGACCGTCCATCCGGAAGCCGAAGCTCACGTCGGCGAACCACGGCATCGACGCGCGCAGGATGTCGCCGGCGAAGACCGCGGGCGCCGCCACGCCGAGCAACGCGCATCCGGCCAGTGCGGTCAGTCCCGCGAGCCACGCCGTGGCGTTGCGCGCCGTATTGGGCAACGTGGCGCAGACGATGGCCGCGACGTAGGGCAGCAGGACCAGGACGAACAACATCATGCCGCCGATTGTAAGCGGGTCACGCGCGCATGCGACGCGCTGTTCGGCGGGTCAGCCAAGAAGCAGGATGTGGACGCGAAACGGTCCATGCGCGCCAAGCACGATCGTCTGCTCGATGTCGCCGGTGCGCGACGGTCCGGAGATCATGTTCATCGCGCGCGGCATGCCACCGTATTCGGCGCGGACCAGCGCAAACGCCTCCTCCATGCCCGCGACGATGCGGTCCGCGCGTATCACGGCGACGTGGGTGTCGGGCAGCAGCGCCGTGGCCGTCGGAGTCGCCTCGCCAGTCGTGAAGACCAGCGTGCCGGTTTCGGCAATGGCGCAGAACGAGCCCGTGACGCCGAGCCGGTCCTGACCGATGGTGGGGCGCGCCTCGATCTGCAGCCCTGCCCCGCTCCAGTCCAAGTCCGCGAATTCGGGCCAGCACACGCCCGCGTGCGACTTCTGAGCCGCAAGTTCGGGTGGCAATTCCAGCGCATCCAGGTAGCGCACGACCGCGGCGGGAATGTCCGTCCGGGATCCGATGCGCTCGACCGTGCTCGCCATGTCCGTCGCGCGCCGCAGGAAGCGGGTGACGAGGTCCGCGGGCATCACCGGGCGCGGTCCCTGGACGTGCGCGGCGATATAGGCTTCCGCGTCGCCCCGGTTGCCCGTGCTGGCGCCGGTCTTGCGCAACGCGCTCCGCACGCGGCCCAGGATGGCGTCGCGGGACGCGCGATTGGCGGCCAGCAACGTCATAGGACCCCCACGCTCACTGCGTTCGCTGCCCCCAAAGGGGCGGAGTTCGCGCCTTGGGGCGGCCCTGCGGCGCTCACACTCACGCCTTGCCGCCCTTGCGGACGAAATCGGCCAGGCGCGCAATGCCACTCTCGATCGCCGCATTGGACGCGGCATAGGAGAAGCGGATGTGCTGGCCGTCGCCGGGAACGCGGCGGCCGAAGTGGATGTCGGCCAGCACCGCGATGCCCGCCTCGTGCAGCAGGCGCTTGCGAAAGGCCTCCGAGTCCGCGCAGCCGGTGCGCTTGCACGCCTCGGTCACGTTGGGCCATGCATAGAAGGCGCCGCCGGGAGTAGCGCACGCGATGCCGGGAACGTCGTTCAGCAGCCGCACGATGAGGTCGCGCCGTTCGAGGAAGCTTGCGCGCATCGCGTCGGCCGCGTCCTGCGGCCCGGTGATCGCGGCCACCGCCGCCCACTGCGAAATCTGCGACGCGCAGGACTCGGTATTGGTGATCCATCGCGTGAACACCGGCGCCAGCGCGCGGTTGGCGACATACCCGATCCGCCAGCCGGTCATCGCCCACGTCTTCGACGCGCCGTCGCTGATGATCGTGCGCTCCAGCATGCCGGGACGCGTCGCAAGCGAATCGAAGCGTCCGTCGTACACGAGGCGCGAATAGATCTCGTCGGCGAATATCCAGACTTGCGGATGGCGCGCGAGGATTTCGGCAATGGCGTCCAGATTTTCACGGTCGAGGATGCCGCCGGTCGGGTTTTGCGGCGTGTTGAGGATCAGGAGCCGCGTGTTCGGCGTGATCTTGGATTCGAGCTCGGCCGGGTCGAAGGCAAACGCGCGCGATTCGCGCAGGTAGATGGGCACGGGCACCGCGCCGTTGGCGTGGATCTGCGATTCGTAGATCGGAAATCCCGGCACCGGATAGATGACTTCGTCGCCAGTGCCGTAGTCGGTGACCGAGGCGATCGTGTAGGCGATGAAGGGCTTGGCGCCGGCGCCGACGACCACATCGTCCGCGGTGATGTCGAGTCCCCTCCGCGAGCCGAGATCGTGCGCCGCAGCTGCGCGCAACTCGTCGATGCCGGCGCTCGGCGTGTAGCCGTGCCTGCCGCCGCGGATCGCCGCGATGGCCGCGTCCTGAACGTTGGGGGGCGTCGGGAAGTCGGGCTGGCCGATGCAGAACGAGATGATGTCCTTGCCCTGCCGGATCAGCGCGTTCACCTCGGCCAGGACGACGAACGCGTTTTCGGTGCCGAGCGATTCCGCCCGGCGCGAGAGGCGTGGCAATGTCATTGCGGCGCCATGGGGAGCATTCATCGGTTGGCCTCCTTCCGGCGCTGCCGGTGCAGTTGACGGAACGTGCGGCCGGCGGGCGCGGGCATGTCGCGCTCGTCCGTCCATCCGCCGCCGAGCGGCAGTCGCTTGATCATGCCATCGCCGCCCGCCAGCAGGCGTAGCATGCGGACTCCCAAGGCGGAAATTATGCCGTAGACCGCGGGGCGCAGCGCGAACCACGCCCATACCCTGAGTCCGGCGCGCTCGTGCCATGGCCGCAGCTTGCGCTCGAACTCCTTTTCCCGAAGCTTGCGCTGCAGGTCGGGCAGCGGGATCTTGACCGGACACACGACGCCGCATTGGTTGCACATCGTGGACGCTTGCGGCAGGTCGAGCGCATTTTCGAGCCCGATGTACATGGGAGTGAGGACGGAGCCGATCGGCCCCGGGTAGACCCAACCATACGCGTGGCCGCCGATGTTCTGGTAGACCGGGCAGTGGTTCATGCACGCCCCGCAGCGAATGCAGCGCAACGCCTCGCGCACGTCGCTCCCCAGGACCTCGGTGCGGCCGCTGTCGACGATGATGAAATACATGTGTTCCGCGCCGTGGAACTCGCCGGCGCCCTTGGGTCCGGTCAGCACGTCGACGTAATTCGAGATCGACTGGCCGGTCGCCGATCGCGGCAGCAGACGCATCAGCGTCGCGACGTCCTCCAGCGTCGGCACGATCTTCTCGATGCCGGAGATCGCGACGTGCACTGTGGGAAGCGTCGTCGTCAGCGTCGCGTTGCCTTCGTTGGTCACGAGCACGACCGAACCTGTTTCCGCGACGAAGAAATTGCCGCCGGAAATGCCCATGTCGGCACTGAGGTAGTGGCCGCGCAGCACGCCTCGCGCTTCGAGGCACAGTTCCGCGATGCCGTCTTTCAATGGTGTGCCGTGTTTCCTGTGGAAGAGCTCCGCGACCTCCTCCTTGCTCTTGTGCAGCGCCGGGCCGATCAGATGCGAAGGCGGCTCGTAGTCGTTGATCTGCAGGATGTATTCGCCGAGGTCCGTCTCGACGACCGTCAGCCCGGCCGCCTCGATGGCGTGGTCGAGCGCGGACTCCTCGGACACCATCGACTTCGACTTGATGATCTTCGAGACCTTGTGCTTCGCCGCGATCTCGAGGAGGAGCGCGTTGACCTCCGCCGGCGTTTGCGCGAAGAGAACCGTCGCGCCGCGTGCGGTGGCGTTGCGCTCGAAGATCTCGAGCCAGGTGTCGAGATTGTCCAGCGCGCGTTGGCGGATGGCTTTCGCGGCGTCGCGTGTCGCCTCGAAGTCGTCGAGTTCGACCAGGGATTCCCGGCGCTTGCCGACGAACTTGGTCTTGATCTTCTTGAGATTGCGCTGCAACCCCGCGTCGTTCAGCTTGTCGTGCGCGCGCTCCCTGAAGTGCATCGAGGCGACTTGCATCGCTAGCCCACCCCTCCCGCCAGCACTTCGGCGATGTGCAGCACCTTCGTCTTCGTGTCGCCGCGACGGCGCAGCCGGCCCTCGATATTCAGCATGCATCCCAGGTCGCCCAGGACGACGGCGTCGACGCCCGCATCGGCGATGTTCTGGCATTTGTTGTCGGCGAGTCGCGCCGAGATCTCGCCGAACTTGATCGAGAATGTGCCGCCGAAGCCGCAGCACGTCTCGCACTCGGCCATTTCCGATAGATGCACGCCGGAGACCTTCGCCAGCAACGCGCGCGGCTGCGCCTTGACGCCCATTTCGCGCAAGCCGGCGCAGCAGTCGTGGTACGTGACCTTCCCTGCGAACGTCGCCGGCAGCGTGTCGGCCTTCAGCACGTTGGCGAGAAAGTCCGTGAGTTCATGGGTCTTCGCCGCCAGCTTGCGCACGCGCACGGCCATTTCGGGATCGTCGGCGAAGAGTTCGGTGTAGTGGGTCTTGATCATGCCGCTGCACGAACCGGACGGCGCGACAAGGTAATCGCAATCCTCGAATTCGGCGACGAGTTTGCGCGCCAGCGCGATGGCGTCGGCGCGGTCGCCGGAGTTATAGGCCGGCTGGCCGCAGCACGTCTGCGCGTCGGGTACGAAGACGTCCGCGCCACCCGCTTCCAGTAACTTCAACGCGGCGAAGCCGATCGACGGCCGCATCAGGTCGACCAGGCACGTTACGAAGAATCCGACGCGCATGGAGCATGCCCTAGAAGTACGCCGACTGCGCCAGCGCCACGGCGCACAGACCCATCAGCAATTGCGGCAGGACGCCGAAGAGCAGCAGCGCCAGCCCATTGGCCGACATGAGCCACCGCGTGTCCGCGCGTGCGACGATTGGCGAGTGATCGAGCGGATCGTCGAAATACATGAGCTTGACGATGCGCAGGTAGTAGAACGCCCCGATGAGCGCCGCCAGCACGCCGACGACGGCCAGCCACAGGTACCCCACCTTGACCGCCGACTGCAGGACGAGGAGCTTGCCGTAAAAGCCGATCGTCGGCGGCACACCGGCCAGCGAGAACATCGCGAGCAGCATGATGAATGCCCACCAGGGCGAGCGCTGGTTGAGGCCCTTCAAGTCGTCGATCCGGTCCGCCTCGAAGCCGTCGCGCGACAGGAGCAGGATCATGCCGAACGAGACGAGCGTCGTCATCACGTACGAGAGGATGTAGAACATCGCCGCCGTGTAGCCGTAGACGTCGGCGCCCAGGAAGCCCATCAGCACGTATCCCATGTTGGCGATCGTCGAGTACGCCAGCATCCGCTTCAAGTTGGTCTGCGCGATCGCGACGACGTGGCCCAGCGTCACCGACAGCAGCGAAAGGATCGCCAGCATGCCCTGCCACTGGATCTGCATCTCCGCCCCTCCGAGCGCGCCGGCCAGCAGGCGCAACAGCATCGCGAATGCCGCGAACTCCGGCACGGTGCCGATGAGCAGCGTGATCGCCGTCGGCGCCCCCTGGTAAACGTCGGGAACCCACATGTGGTACGGGACCGCTCCCAACTTGAATGCGATCGCCGAGACCACGAACACGAGGCCGAAGATCAGCAACACCTGGTTGTCGCCCGTGCCCACCAGCGACTGCGCGACCAGGTCGATCTGCAGCGTGCCGGTCGCACCGTAGATCATCGACATGCCATAGAGCAGGATGCCCGACGCCAGCGCACCCAGGACGAAATATTTCATCGCGGCCTCGGAGGGCGCGGCCTCGTCGCGCTGCAGCGCCACCAGCGCATAGAGTGACAAGGACATGAGCTCGAGCCCCAGGTACAGCGTAAGGAAGTGGTTGGCGGTGATCAGCACCTGCATGCCGAGGAGCGCGAACAGCATCAGGACGAACGTCTCGCCGCGGAACAAGCCGCGGGCGGCGAGATAGGTCCGCGAATAGAACAGCACGAGCGACAGCGCAACGAAGCTGAAGAGACGCAGGACGTCGGCCACCATGTCCGCGACCATCACATCGTGGAACGCGTGGACGATTTCGTCGTGGATGCCGCGCAGCGTGACGCACGCGGCGACGAGCAGCGCGAACTGCGTCAGCCAGTAGCCCAGATGGCGCTTGTCGTCCGGCATCCAGACGTCGAACAGCAGGATCAACGAGGCTGCCGTCGCGATGACGATCTCGGGAAGAACGGGAAGGAAGTTTGCGATCATGGCGCCAGGAGCCTAAAGTTTGCTTTTGGCCACGTGCGCCAGGAGATCGGTGACCGAGACATGCATCACGTCGACGAACGGTTTGGGCCAGATTCCCATCACCAGCACGGCGGCCGCGAGCGTGCCCAGGAGCCAGAATTCACGCCGGCTCAAATCGTTGAGCGCGGCGACCTGCGGGTTGGCTACGTCGCCGTAGATCACGCGCTTGTACATCCACAGCGTGTAAGCGGCACCCAGGATCAGCGACAGGGCCGCAAGGAACGCGATCCAGAAATTGACCTTGACGGCCGCCAGGATGACCAGGAACTCGCCGACGAAGCCGGACGTCGCGGGAAGCCCGGCGTTGGCCATCGAGAACAGCATGACGAACGCCGCGAACTTCGGCATCGTGTTGGCAACGCCGCCGAAATCGGCGATCAAGTGCGTGTGCATGCGGTCGTACAGCACGCCAACGCAAAGGAACATCGCGGCCGAGACAAAGCCGTGCGAGACCATCTGCGCGAGGCCGCCTTCCATCCCCTGAACGCTGAAGAGGAAGAACCCGAGCGTCACGAAGCCCATGTGCGAGATCGACGAGTAGGCGATCAGCCGTTTCATGTCCGCCTGAACCAGCGCGACGAAGCCGATGTAGACGACGGCGATCAGCGACAGCGTGACCATGAACGCCACGATCTGCGGGCTGCGGCACGCATCGGGCAGAATGGGCAGGATGAAGCGCACGAAGCCGTACGCGCCAATTTTCAGTGTGATGGCCGCCAGCACGACCGAGCCGCCGGTCGGCGCCTCGGGATGGGCGTCCGGCAGCCACGTGTGCACGGGCCACATCGGCACCTTGACGGCGAACGCCGCGAAGAAGGCGATGAAGATCAGCGTCTGCGATTTGAGCGTCAGCGGCAGCTCGTACCAGTCCAGCAGCGCGAAGCTGCCGGACTTCTGGTACAGGTAGATGAACGCGACCAGCATGAGCAGCGAGCCCAGCAGCGTGTACAGGAAGAACTTGACGGCCGCGTAGACACGATTCGGACCGCCCCAGATGCCGATGATCAGGTACATCGGGATCAGCATCGCCTCGAAGAACACGTAGAACAGGATCGCGTCCTGCGCGGCGAATGCGCCGTTGATCACGCCGGACATGATCAGGAATGCCGCCATGTACTGCGCGACGCGAACCGTGATCACTTCCCATCCCGCCCATACCACCAGCAGCGTGATGAACGAGTTGAGCAGGATGAACAGTACGGATATGCCGTCGACGCCGACGTAGTAGTAGATGTCGAAATACGGAATCCAGTTGCGGTGCTCGACGAACTGCAGCGCCGACGTGGTCAGGTCGAAATGCGTGTACAGCGGAATGGTGACCAGGAAACCGGCGAGTGCACCGGCCAGGGCAATCCAGCGCGCCGTCATCGCGTCGCGGTCGCGGCCGATCGCGAGCACCGCCACGCCGGCGACTATCGGCACCCAGATCGCAAGTGACAGGTAGGGCGTCATTGCGCTCGACTCATCGCGGCACCCACCAAATGAGCAGCGCGAAAAGCCCGATGATCATCATGAACGCGTAGTGATAGACATAGCCGGACTGGATTCTCCGCAACAGCGCCGAGATCCGGCCGACCAGGCGCGCGGAGCCGTTCACGATGCCCTCGATCAGCACGCGGTCGCCGACGTTGGAGAAGAGGTTGCCCACCGTGCGGGCGCCGCCGGCGAAGAACCATTCGTTGAACTTGTCGAAGTAATAGTTGTTGACGAGGACCGTGTAGACGATGCCGAGCCTCGCGGCGATCCGGTCGGGCATTCCGGGATTGACGAGATAGAGATAGACGGTGGACAGGATGCCCGCCACGGCGATCCAGAACGTGGCCGTGAGGAGTCCGTGCTCGATGTATGCCGCTACGCCGTGCCACTCCTCGGCCAATTTGCCCAGCACGTCATGCGCCGGCAGCACGACGATCGACGATCCGAAGTAGCCGCCGAAGAGCAGTGGCTCCATCGCGATCCAGCCAGCGCATACGGACGGAATTGCCAGCGCCACCAGCGGGACGGTGACGACCCACGGGCTTTCCTTCGGCGGTCCGCCGTGGTGCTCGTCGTGGTCCGCGGACGCCGCGCGGCCGGCATGCGGTGTCACGTCGAATCGCGGCGCGCCGTGGAACGTCATGAAGATCATCCGGAACGTATAGAAGGCCGTGACGAATACGCCCGAGAGCACGCACACATAGGCGTAGGCGTGGCCGGGGATTGTCGACAGGTGCGTGGCCTCGATGATCGAGTCCTTGGAGAAGAATCCGGCGAACGGGGGAATGCCGCACAGCGCCAAGGCACCGATGACCATCGTGACGTAGGTGATCGGCATGTACTTGCGCAGCCCGCCCATGCTGCGCATGTCCTGCTCGTGGTGCATGGCGATGATCACCGAACCCGCGCCCAGGAAGAGCAGCGCCTTGAAGAACGCATGCGTCATCAGGTGGAATATCGCGCCCGAGTAGGCCGAGACGCCCAGTGCCACCGTCATATAGCCCAGCTGCGACAGCGTCGAATACGCGACGACCCGCTTGATGTCGTACGCCACGATGCCGAGGATCCCGAGGAACAGCGCGCCGGTCGCGCCGATCACGAGGACGAACGACAGCGCCGTCTCCGATTGCTCGAACAGCGGGCTCATCCGGGCGACCATGAAGATCCCCGCGGTGACCATCGTCGCGGCATGGATCAGCGCGGAGATCGGCGTAGGGCCTTCCATCGAGTCGGGCAGCCAGACATGCAGCGGCACCTGCGCGCTCTTGCCCATCGCACCGACAAAGAGGCAGATGCACGTGACCGTCATCAGCGACCATGCCGACGCGCCCCAGAGGTTGACCGTCTTGTCCGCTGCGGCCGGTGCGGCGGCGAACACGGCCGCGTAGTCCAGCGTGCCGAAATACGCGAGGACGAGACCCACGCCAAGGATGAACCCGAAGTCGCCGACGCGATTGGCAAGGAAGGCCTTGAGATTCGCGTAGATCGCCGTCGGGCGCTTGTACCAGAAGCCGATCAGCAGGTACGAGACCAAGCCGACCGCCTCCCAGCCGAAGAAGAGCTGCAGGAAGTTGTTGCTCATGACGAGCATCAACATCGAAAACGTGAACAGGCAGATGTAGGAAAAAAAGCGCGAATAGCCATCGTCGTCGGCCATGTAGCCGATCGTGTAGATGTGCACCATCAGCGACACGAACGTCACGACGATCAGCATCAGCGCCGTCAGCGGGTCGATCAGGAACCCGATCGTCATCTTGAGGCTGCCGACGGCGACCCACGTGTAGATGTCCCCATTGAAGAGATGCCCCGCCATGACGTCGCGCAGGATGGCGAACGACGCGGCGAAGGAAATGGCCACGGCGGCGATCGTGAGCCGGTGCGACCACGCCCGCGGCATCTTGCTGCCCCACAGGCCGACGACGATGGACGCCAGCAGCGGCACCATCGGCACGATCAGGTAGAGTTGTCGCATCGTCATGGCCGCGCCGTCATCCCTTCAACTTGCCCAGGTCCTCGACGTTGATCGAGCCGGCATTGCGGAACAGCAGCACAAGGATGGCGAGGCCGATGGCCGACTCCGCGGCGGCGACGGTCAGGATGAAGAACACGAAGACCTGCCCCGCCATGTCGCCCATGTATGACGAGAAGGCGATGAAATTCAGGTTGACCGCCAGCAGCATCAGCTCGATCGCCATCAGCAGGATGATGACGTTCTTGCGATTGAGGAAGATGCCGGCCATGCTGATTGCGAACAGGAACGCGCCCAGCACGAGGTAGTGCGCCAGCGCGGGCGCGGTCAGGAGTGGCACGATGATTCCCCGGTGTCTCTCTTATTGCCGCCGCCCCAAGGCCAAGGCCCCAGCCGGCGGAGTGTTCATTCCCTGTTTTCCGACGGCATGCTGATCATGCGGACGCGGTCCTCGCGGCGCACCTTCACCTGAGCGCCCGGGTCCTGGTGCTTCGATTCCTTGCGCTTCCTGTGGGTCAGGGCAATCGCCGCAATGATGGCGACGAGAAGCACGACCGCGGCGATTTCGAACGGATATACATAGTCGACATAGAGGAGGCGGCCCAACGCGCTGGTATTGCTGCCGGGGATCGGCGGCGCGGAGGCAACGCCGCCGACGCGAGCCCCGAAGATCACCAGCGTCATTTCGAGCAGAACCAGCCCGCCCACGGTCAAGCCGACCGGAATATAGCCGCGGAAATTGGTCCGCATGCCGTCGAAATTGACGTCCAGCATCATGACGACGAACAGGAACAGCACCATCACCGCGCCGACATAGACTAGGACCAGCGCGATGGCGAGAAACTCGGCCTTCAGCAGCAGCCAGATTCCGGCCATCGTGAAGAAGCACAGCACGAGCCATAGCGCCGCCTGCACCGGATTGCGTGTGGTGACGACACGCAGCGCCGCGAACAGGAGGATCACGGAGAAGGCATAGAAAACGAAAGTGGAGAACGTCATGGGTCACCTGAACTTCGCATCAGCCTGCCTGTCCGCCGCGATCTGCGCTTCGTAGCGATCGCCGACGGCGAGCAGCATTTCCTTCGTGTAGTAGAGGTCGCCACGCCGCTCGCCGTGATATTCGAGGATCCGCGTCTCGACGATCGAATCCACCGGGCAGCTCTCCTCGCAGAAGCCGCAGAAGATGCACTTGGTGAGGTCGATGTCATAGCGCGTCGTGCGCCGCGTGCCGTCATCGCGCTGCTCCGATTCGATCGTGATCGCCAGTGCCGGGCAGACCGCCTCGCACAACTTGCATGCGATGCAGCGCTCCTCGCCATTCGGGTAGCGGCGCAGCGCATGCAGGCCGCGGAAGCGCGGACCCTGCGGCGTCTTTTCCTCGGGGAATTGCACGGTGATCTTGCGCGCGAAGAAATAGCCGCCGGTCAGCCAAAGGCCCTTCACCAGCTCCACCAGGAGCCAGGTGTCGAACAATCCTTTGACGCGAGCGAACATGGTCGGGGTTCTGAAGATCAGTGGAAGAGATAGGCCCAGCGCGTCTGCATCATCGCGCCCAGGAACGCGATCCAGACCAGCGTGACGGGAATGAACACCTTCCAGCCCAGCCGCATGACCTGGTCGTACCGGTAGCGCGGAAACGATGCGCGAACCCACAGAAAGAAGAACAGCACGAAGGACATCTTCGCCGCGAGCCAGATGAATCCGTCGCCGAGCGGCGCCGTGCCGCCCACCTGCCACTCGTTGAGCAATGGCCACGGCGCGAGCCAACCGCCCAGGAACATGAGCGAACACAGCGCGGCAATCAGGATCATGTTCATGTACTCGGCTAGGAAGAACACCGCGAACGCCACGCCCGAATATTCGACGTGGAAGCCGGCCACGATCTCCGATTCGCCCTCGGCCATGTCGAACGGATGCCGGTTGGTCTCGGCCAGGCCGGCGACGAAATAGACGATGAAGAGCGGGAACAGCGGCCAGATGTACCAGTAGGCGGCGCCACCCTCCTGGCCGCGCACGATGTCGGTCAGGTTCAGGCTGTTTGCCACCATCAGCACGCCGACGAGCGCAAAGCCCATCGCGATCTCGTACGAGACGATCTGCGCGGCCGAACGCAGCGCGCCCAGGAACGCGTACTTGGAATTCGACGCCCAACCCGCGAGGATGATGCCGTACACGCCCATCGACGTCATCGCCAGGATGTAGAGCAGGCCGGCGTTGATGTTGGAAAGCACTGCGCCGTCGGCGAACGGAATCACGGCCCACGCGGCGAGCGCCGGCCCGATCGCCAGCATCGGCGCGATGAAGAAGAGATACCGGTTCGCGCCCGACGGAATGATGACTTCCTTGAACAGCAGCTTGAACACGTCGGCGAATGGCTGCAGCAGCCCGTACGGACCAACGCGGTTGGGGCCCAGGCGAACCTGCATGTAGCCGATGACCTTGCGCTCGGCCAATGTCAGATAGGCCACACCCAGGATCAGCGGAATGGCGATGGCGATGATCTTCGCGAGGGCCCATATGGCCGGCCAGACGGGGCCGAAGACGTTCCACAGCGGCTCCCACCACGAGCCCCAGAGCCACTGGAAGAAGTGCAGGACGGACGCTTCCATCAGGCCCGCTCAACGCTCACCGGTCCGGACAGCCCGGCCAGGCCGCACGTCGACGCATGCGCCGCGGCGATGCGCACCACACCCGGCGGCACCGCGCCGTCGATCATCGCCGTCAGCACCGCCTCGCCGTTACCCTGCGTCACCTTGACCTGCGCGCCCGCGGAGAGCCCCAGCGTATCGAACAATGACCGGTGCATCCTCGCCTTCGGCGCGCGGGCATCCATCGTGCGCTGCAGCGACGTGGCACGGCGCACCAGCGGATCGGCAAAATAGATCGGCACGTCCGCGACGCGTTCGACCGCGGACGCCGCGGTCGCGGGCTTGGCGACCGCCAGCGACGCGGCGTTTGAAAGGCTGGCCGCGATGTCGCCTTCGGCCGGCAGCACCGACACGCGAACGTCGTCGGCCGTGTCGGCATCGAATCCCGGCAGTCCGAGCAACGTGCCGAGCACGCGCAGCACCTTCCAGCCCGGACGCGTTTCGCCGAGCGGCTGCACGACGCCGTGGAAGCTCTGCACGCGCCCCTCGCCGCTGACGAACGTGCCGGCAGTCTCCGTAAACGGCGCCACGGGCAGCAGGACGTCGGCGTACGCGGTACCGTGGCGGAACGGGCTCATCACGACGACGAGGTCGGCCTTCTCGAGCGCCGCGCGCGCCACGACGGCATTGGCGAAATCGAATTCCGGCTCCGCGTGCAAAAGCAGGTACGCGTGACGAGGGTCCTCGAGCATCGCGCGGACGTTCATGCCGCCCGCCTGCGGCCGCGCCTGCGCCAGGTGCGCGCCGACGCTATTGGCCGCCTCGGTGAGGAAGCCCAGCGTCGCGCCGGTGAGTTCCGCAAGCAATTGCGCGAGCGAATGCAGCTGCGACGCTGCGCTGTGCTGCGTGGCATAGTTACCGAGGAGGATTGCGGTCTTCTTGCCCGACAGGAGGCTTGCCGCGATCGCTTTCGCCGAATCCGAAGGTTCAATGCCGGCAAGCGCCGAGGGAACGGTCTTGTTGGCTGCCTGCGCGGCGGCGACCACGATGCCCGCGAGTGCCGCCGGAAGCTGCGACGGCGGGACGATCGCCTTGTGCTCGACGCGCAACAGCCAGTCGTCGTCGACCGAGTGCAGCATCGAAACCTGCGTGCCTTTCTTCGCCGCTTGCCGCAGCCGCTGCGCGACCAGCGGGTGGTCCTTGCGCAGGAAACTGCCGATGACGAGCGCGCGGTCGAGCGCGCCGATCTCGGCCACGGGCAACCCCAGCCAAGGCGCGGTACCCGCGGGCGCGTCGCCGCGGAAATCACTTTGCCGCAGGCGGAAGTCGATGTTGTCGCCTTTCAAGGCGCGCACCAGGCGCGCGGCCAGGGCCAGCTCTTCCAGCGTTGCGTGCGGCGAAACGAGCGCGCCCAGCGCCTGCGGGCCGTGCTTGGCGACGACGTCCTTCAGGCCATTGGCGACGAACTCGAGCGCCGTCTGCCAGTCGACGATCTTCCACTCGCCGCCCTGCTTCACCATCGGCGCGGTCAGGCGTTCGTCGGAATTGAGGCCCTCGTAGGAGAAGCGATCCTTGTCCGACAGCCAGCATTCGTTGATTGCCTCGTTTTCCAGCGGCAGCACGCGCATGACGCGATTGGCCTTCACCTGCACGATCAGGTTGCTGCCGAGCGAGTCGTGCGGCGACACCGACTTGCGCCGCGCCAGTTCCCAGGTTCGCGCCGAATAGCGGAACGGCTTGGACGTCAGCGCGCCGACCGGACAGATGTCGATCGAGTTGCCGGAGAGCTCGGAGTCGACCGTCTTGCCGACGAACGCGACGATCTCCGCGTGCTCGCTGCGGCCGATCATGCCCAGCTCCATCACGCCGGCGATTTCCTGGCCGAAGCGTATGCAGCGCGTGCACTGGATGCAGCGCGTCATCTCCTCGGCCGAGATCAGCGGACCCAATTCCTTGTGGAACACGACGCGCTTGGGTTCGCTGTAGCGCGATGCCGAGCCGCCGTAGCCCACCGCGAGGTCCTGCAGCTGGCACTCGCCGCCCTGATCGCAGATCGGGCAGTCGAGCGGATGGTTGATGAGCAGGAATTCCATCACGCCCTGCTGCGCCTTCACCGCTGGCTCCGAATGCGTCCACACCTTCATGCCGTCGGCCACCGGTGTGGCGCAGGCCGGCAGCGGCTTGGGCGCCTTCTCGACCTGCACCAGGCACATGCGGCAGTTGGCCGCGATGGACAGCTTCTTGTGATAGCAGAAATGCGGCACGTAGATGCCGAGCTTGTTCGCGGCGTCCATCACCGTGGCGCCGTGCGCGACCTCCACGGGCTTGCCGTCGACTTCGATGTTCAGCATGGCCATACAGGTGCGCCCGCCGGGCCGCCCCAAGGGCGCGCCGGCCCCCAGGGGGGAGACGAGCGAAGCGAGTTTCGGGGGGAGCTCATCGCGCCCGCCGGGCCGCCCCAAGGGCGCGCCGGCCCCTTGGGGGGAGACGAGCGAAGCGAGTTTCGGGGGGAGCTCATCGCGCCCGCCGGGCCGCCCCAAGGGCGCGCCGGCCCCCTGGGGGGAGACGAGCGAAGCGAGTTTCGGGGGGATCTCATCAGATGTAGGGCGCGACCGAGCAGCGCTTGTGGTCGATGTGGTACTGGAATTCGTCGCGGAAATGCTTGATGAAGCTCTTCACCGGCAGCGCCGCGGCGTCGCCCAGCGCGCAGATCGTGCGGCCGGCGATGTTGTCGGCCACCGACGTCAGCTGGTCCAGGTCCTCGTTGCTTCCCCTGCCCGTGCTCGATGCGGTTCACCATGCGCCACAGCCAGCCGGTGCCCTCGCGGCACGGCGTGCACTGGCCGCACGATTCCTCGTAGTAGAAGTACGACAGGCGCAGCAGCGAGCTCACCATGCAGCGCGTGTCGTCCATGATGATGACGGCGCCCGAACCCAGCATCGAGCCGGCCTTGGCGATGGAGTCGTAGTCCATGTCGGTGGCCATCATCACGTCGCCCGGCAGCACCGGCATCGACGAGCCGCCGGGAATGCAGGCCTTGAGCTTGCGGCCGCCGCGCATGCCGCCCGCCATCTCGAGCAGCGTGGCGAACGGCGTGCCGAGCTTCACCTCGTAGTTGCCGGGACGCTCGACGTCGCCGGACACCGAAAAGATCTTGGTGCCGCCGTTGTTGGGCTGGCCCAGGTCGAGGAACGCTTCGCCGCCGTGGTTGATGATCCACGGCACCGCGGCGAACGTCTCCGTGTTGTTGATCGTGGTCGGCTTGCCGTAGACGCCGAACGACGCCGGAAACGGCGGCTTGAAGCGCGGCTGGCCCTTCTTGCCTTCGAGCGATTCGAGCAGCGCCGTCTCTTCGCCGCAGATGTAGGCGCCGAAGCCGTGATGGTTGTGCAGGTGGAACGAGAATCCGGAGCCCAGGATGTTGTCGCCGAGGAAGCCGGCAGCGTACGCCTCGTCGATGGCCTCCTCGCTGCGCAGGTACGTGTCCCAGATCTCGCCGTGGATGTAGTTGTAGCCGCGCGTGGCACCCATCGCGTACGCGCCGATCGCCATGCCCTCGATCACCGCGTGCGGGTTGTAGCGCAGGATGTCACGGTCCTTGAACGTCCCCGGCTCGCCTTCGTCCGAGTTGCAGACGACGTACTTGTCGCCGGGGAACTGCCGCGGCATGAAGCTCCACTTGAGTCCGGTCGGAAAACCCGCGCCGCCGCGGCCGCGCAGCGCCGAGCGCTTGACCTCGGCGATCACCTGCTCGGGCGGAATCTTTTCGCGCAGGATCTTCTTGAGCGCGTCGTAGCCGCCGCGCTCGACGTAGTCGGCGAGCCGCCAGTTCTTGCCGGTCAGGCCGGCCATCAGAATGGCGTCGGGGCCGTAGTCCAGGAATTCGGACGGCGCGTTCATTTGCCGCCGCCGTCGGAACCAGGATTGCCCTCGCCACGCGCCGCTGCCCACTTGAGTTCGTCCACCAGTTCGTCGAGCCTGGTGGCGTTCATCCAGCTGCACATCCGGCGGTCGTTGACGATGAGCACCGGGGCGTCGCCGCAGGCGCCCATGCACTCGCCTTCCTTCAACGTGAACGTGCCGTCCGCGGTGGTCTCGTTGAAGCCGATGCCGAGCTTCTGCTTCAAGTGCTCGGCGGCCGCGGTGGCGCCCTGCAGCGCGCACGGCAGGTTGGTGCACAGCGTCACCTTGAAGCGCCCGACAGGCTTCAGGTTGTACATCGTGTAGAACGACGCGACCTCGTAGACGGCCACCGGCGGCATCCCGAGGTAGACGGCGACAGCGTCCATGACCTCGGTGGACAGCCAGCCGTGCTCGTCCTGCGCGAGCGCCAGCGCCGACATCACCGCCGACTGCTTCTGGTCGGGCGGGTACTTGGCGATCTCGCGATCGATCTTCTGCCGTATCTGTGCGTTCAGCATGGCTAGCGGTCGATGGAGCCGAACACGATGTCCTGCGTCCCGATGATCGCCACCACGTCGGCGATCATGTGGCCGCGCGACATCTCGTCCAGCGCGGCCAGATGGACGTAATCGGGCGCGCGCAGCTTCACTCGGTAGGGCTTGTTGGCGCCGTCGGAGATGATGTAGACGCCGAACTCGCCCTTGGGATGCTCGATGGCGGCATAGGCCTCGCCCGGCGGCACGTGCATGCCCTCGGTGAAGAGCTTGAAGTGGTGGATCAGCTCTTCCATGTTCGACTTCATCGATTCGCGATCGGGCGGCGCCACCTTGTGGTTGTCGACGATGACCGGGCCCGGGTTCTTGCGCAGCCATTCGACGCACTGGCGCGACGATCCGGTTCGACTGCCGCATCTCCTCGATGCGCACCAGGTAGCGGTCGTAGCAGTCGCCGTTCACGCCGACGGGAATGTCGAACTGCATGCGATCGTAGACTTCGTATGGCTGCTTGCGGCGCAGGTCCCACGGCACGCCCGAGCCGCGCAGCATCGGCCCGGTGAAGCCCAGCGCCATCGCCCGCTCCGGCGAGACGACGCCGATGCCGACGGTGCGCTGCTTCCAGATCCGGTTTTCGGTCAGCAGCTCTTCGTACTCGTCGACGCATTTCGGGAAGCGCCGGACGAAGTCGTCGATGAAGTCGAGCAGCGAGCCCTGGCGGTTTTCGTTCAGCCGCTCCATCGCCTTGGCATTCTTGAGTTTCGACGGCTGGTATTGCGGCATGCGCTCGGGCAGGTCGCGGTAGACGCCGCCCGGCCGATAGTAGGCCGCGTGCATGCGCGCGCCGGATACGGCCTCATAGACGTCGAACAGGTCCTCGCGCTCGCGGAACGCGTACAGGAACGGCGTCATCGCGCCGATGTCCAGCGCATGCGCGCCCAGCCAGAGCAGGTGATTGAGGATGCGCGTGATCTCGTCGAACATCACGCGGATGTATTGCGCGCGCTCGGGCACGTCGAGGCCCAGCAGCCGCTCGATCGCCATGCAGTACGCGTGCTCGTTGCACATCATCGACACGTAGTCGAGCCGGTCCATGTACGGCAGCGACTGGATGTAGGTCTTGTTCTCGGCCAGCTTTTCCGTGGCGCGGTGCAGGAGCCCGATGTGCGGATCGGCGCGCTCGATGACCTCGCCGTCCAGTTCGAGCACGAGGCGCAGCACGCCGTGGGCCGCCGGATGCTGCGGCCCAAAGTTCATCGTGTAGTTTCTGATTTCAGCCATGTTCGGAGTCCGCCCTTGCGCGCATGTCCACCCGAACGGCGCTGCGCGCCGCTGCCGCCGGGGCGCGATCGCCGTGGGGCGGCCGCGGCTCACTTCGCTCGCCGTAGTGCTCTTCGCGGATGATCCGCGGCGTGATCTCGCGCGGCTCGATCGTCACCGGCTGGTAGATCACGCGCTTCTGCTCCGGGTCGTAGCGCATCTCGACGTAACCCGACAGCGGAAAGTCCTTGCGGAACGGATGCCCGACGAAGCCGTAGTCGGTGAGGAGGCGCCGCAGGTCCGGGTGCCCGTCGAACACGATGCCGTACAGGTCGAAGGCCTCGCGCTCGAACCAGTTGGCCGATGGCCACACGTCGACGATGCTCGGCAGGATCGGAAAGTCGTCGTCGTGCGCGAACGCGCGCACGCGCAGCCGGTGGTTGTTCGAGAGCGACAGCAGGTGATAGACGGCGGCGAAGCGCGCGGCCGGCCCACGCGCCGTCGCCATAGGCCGAATAGTCGACGCCGCAGACGTCGATCAGCGTCTCGAAGCGCAGTTCGGGCCGGTCGCGCAGCGTGCGCATCACCTCCGGCAGGCGCTCCGCCGGCACGACGGCGGTCACCTCGCCGAGCGCGACTGGTCACGCTCGTCAGCGGCGTCGCCGAAGGCCGCAGCGAGCGCCGCGGCCAGCGTCTCGATTCTCGTGGCCATCAGCGCGCGATCGTGTTGGTGCGCCAGATCTTGTTCTGGAGCTGCAGGATGCCGTAGAGCAGCGCTTCGGCCGTCGGCGGGCAGCCGGGCACGTAGATGTCGACCGGCACGATGCGATCGCAGCCGCGCACGACCGAATAGGAATAGTGGTAGTAGCCGCCGCCGTTGGCGCAGGAACCCATCGAGATCACCCAGCGCGGCTCGGCCATCTGGTCGTACACCTTGCGCAGTGCCGGCGCCATCTTGTTGCACAGCGTGCCGGCGACGATCATCACATCGGACTGCCGCGGGCTTGGCCGAAACACGACGCCGAAGCGGTCGAGGTCGTAGCGCGACGCGCCCGCGTGCATCATCTCCACGGCGCAGCAGGCGAGGCCGAACGACATCGGCCACATCGAGCCGTTGCGCGCCCAGTTGATGACGCTGTCGAGCGACGTCGTGACGAAGCCCTTCTCCAGTACGCCTTCAATGGCCATGGCCCAACTCCCGGCGGTCGCTACTTGCGGCCTCCACGGACCGGACATGCGACGCGCCGGCACGGAGCGTTGGCCGCAGTCAATCGCGCGGCGACGCGCCGTTCGGGCCTTGCTCGGCTTTGCCTCGCCGCCGCGCTCATTCCCATTCCAGCGCGCCCTTCTTCCACTCGTAGGCGAAGCCGACGACGAGAATCAGCAGGAACACCATCATCGCGATGAAACCCTCGAAGCCGATGTCCGGCAGCACGACCGCCCACGGGAAGAGGAACGCGATTTCGAGGTCGAACAGGATGAAGAGGATGGCGATGAGGTAGTAGCGGACGTCGAACTTCATCCGCGCGTCCTCGAAGGCTTCGAAGCCGCACTCGTAAGGCGAAAGCTTGGCCGGATCCGGACGGTTCGGCGACAGCATCGCGCCGAGCGAGAGGAGGACGACGCCGAGTCCGAGGCCGACGATGATGAAGAGGAGGATCGGAAAATACTGTTCCAGCATCAATGGCCCCAGGGCGCTACGCGCGCCCGCTTGCGTGCATTGTACCGCCGTGCGCGCGCGTCGGATCCGGCAAATCGCGCTTCCGCATGTCGCGTCAATCCGGCTCGTCCGCCGACCACCGGGCGCGAATTCGCATGCTGCTCTGGTGCCGACGGGGAGACTCGAACTCCCACGACTTTCGCCACTGCCCCCTCAAGACAGCGTGTCTACCAATTTCACCACGTCGGCGATTCGGAATCGGCATTGCTCGGTCTACTTCGGTACGTCTCGCCGCCTTCGACGCAACCTGGGCCGGACGCATCCTCCGCCGCGGGCGCGGGCGCCGGCGGCCGGGGTCGCAGCCGGCTGCGCCGGCGTGTCGTCCGGCCTTTGCGCCGGCACGTTCTGCATGACGCCCTGCTGCATGATGTCCTTCTCTCCCATGCATGGAGCCAAGGTAGGTCAGGCCGAGGCTCGTCGGAAGAACACCGCCGCGAGGATGGCCGTTGTGCGCGACAGGAAGTTCGCCGACCCCGCGGCGCCGAACAGGCTGCCCGACGAGCCGCTGCCGAAGGCCGCGCCCATGTCGGCGCCCTTGCCGTGCTGCAGCAGGACGAGTCCGCACAGCGCGATCGCCACCAGCACCTGCGCCACGAACAGAATGGTTTCCAGCAATGCCATGTCTTTCACTCCGGCGTTGCGGCTCGCCTTGCTCAGGCACCCGCAATCGCCAAAAATTCCATCGCGTTCAACGATGCCCCGCCGACCAGTCCGCCGTCGATATCGGGCATCGCGAACAATGCCGCCGCATTGGCGGCCTTTACGCTGCCACCGTACAGCACGCGGCACGTTCGCTGCACCCGCCGCCTGCCAGCGTCGCCGCAGGAACGCATGCACCTCCTGCGCCTGCTCCGGCGACGCCGTGCGCCGGTGCCGATCGCCCACACCGGCTCGTAGGCCACCACCGCCAGCGCCATCTGCCCGCCCAACACGGCCGCCACGGCGTCGAATTGCCTGCCGACCACGGCTTCCGTCTGCCCCGCATCGCGTTCGGCCAGCGTTTCACCGACGCAGACGACGGGCGTCAACCCGCCCGCCAGCGCCGCCTCGGCCTTCGCCGCAACCATCGCATCCGTTTCGCCATGCAGCTGGCGCCGCTCGGAATGGCCGACCAGCACGAAGCGGCAACCGAATTCCGCCAGCATGCCGGCGGAAACTTCTCCGGTATAACGCACCGGAAGCGTGCGCGCTGACGTCCTGCGCGCCCCAGGCGATCGGCGTTCCGCCAGCACGTCGCGCGCCTGTCCCAGGTACGGGAACGGCACGCATACGCCATCGCCGGTCCGCCGCCGGCGCTTCCAGCCGGCCAACAAGGCGCCCAGCAGCGCCGCGTTCGCCTCCAACCCGCCGTTCATCTTCCAGTTGCCGACGACGAGTTTGCCGCGCATTCGGCCGACCGCCCGCAGCGCTTTCGGGCAACGGGTACCGCGAAAACCCTCTGCGATTTTACCGCACCGCACCACGCGGGGTCAACGCGACGGCCGCGGCGCGCGAGCGGTGGAGCCCTAGACGCCGGCCAGGCTGCGCAGGCGGCGGATCAGCAGCGGCAGGAACCAGACCGCCAGCGTAAGCGCGGCGAGCGTCGCGGCGACCGGGCGATCGAAAAATGCGGCAAGGCTGCCGTCGGACTTGATCATCGACGTGATGAAATTTTCCTCGAGCATGCCGCCCAGCACGACGCCCAGGATCGCGGGCGCGATCGGAAAGCCGTTTTCCTCGAGCACGAACGCGACGACGCCGGCGACCAGCATCACGGTCACGTCGAACGCCGTGTTGTTGATCGCGAACGAGCCGACGACGCAGAACAGCATGATCACCGGCATCAGCACCGTGCGCGGCACCTTGAGGATCTGCTTCGACACCTTGATGCACCACCAGCCCAGCGGAATCATGATGATGTTGGCGATGATGAAGAGCAGGTAGACGGCGTAGATGTTCTGCGGATTGTTGGTGAACAGCGACGGCCCGGGATTCATGTTCTTCATGTACAGGACGCCGATCACGATCGCGGTGATCGAGTCGCCCGGGATGCCGAAGACCAGCGCGGGAATCCACGCGCCGGCCAGCGCGCTGTTGTTGGCCGAGCCCGACTCGACGATGCCTTCGACGTGGCCGGTGCCGAACTTCTCCGGCTCCTTCGAGAATTTCTTGCTGATCGCATACGACATCCACGCGGCGATGTCGGCGCCGGCGCCGGGCAGCGCACCGACCAGCGTCCCCAGTGCGCTGCCGCGCAGGATCTGGATCGGGTACTTCTTCGTCGAGGCCCCACATGCCCTTGAAGACGTTGCCCAGCGGCTTGTCGACGATCTTGAGCGGCGGGTCCGTGTCGACGGCGAAGCGGATGATCTCCGAGATCGCGAACATGCCGATCATCATCGGGATCATGCCGATGCCGCCCAGCATCTCGATGCTGCCGAACGTGAAGCGCGGAAAGCCGGCCGGGTTGCCCAGACCGACGCAGGCGACGAGCAGGCCCAGCAGCAGCGACACGAAGCCCTTGAGCGGCCGGTCGGACGTCATGAACACCGCGCAGGTCAGGCCCAGCAGCACCAGCCAGAAATATTCGAACGAGCTGAACTTGAGCGCGAATTCGGCCAGCGTGGGCGCGGCCAGGATCAGCACGGCCGTTCCGAAGAGGCCGCCGATCGCCGAAAAGACGAGCCCGGCGCCCAGCGCCAGTTCCGGCCTGGCCCTTCTTGGTCATCGCATACGCTTCGTCCGTGTACGCCGCCGACGCGGGCGTGCCGGGCATGCGCATGAGGCAACCGGGAATGTCGCCGGAGAAGATCGCCATGGCCGTCGCGGTGACGATCGCGGCGATCGCCGGAATGGGCGCCATGAAGAACGTGACCGGCACGAGCAGCGCCGTGGCCATCGTCGCGGTGAGTCCCGGCACCGCGCCGACGAAGAGGCCGAAGAGCGATGCCGCCAGCATCACCCAGATGTTGTAGGGGTCGAAGACCAGCGCGAACGCCTGGGCCCAGGCCGGACTCATCGCGGTCTCCGGACCGGCATCGCCGCGGTCACCGCGCAATGCCCTGCAGAACCCCACGGCAGCGGGTCCCGGCGTCACCATGCGATGCCCTGCAGCAGGCCCCACGGCAGCGGCACCTTGAGCAGCTTGTAGAACGCGTAGTGGATGCCGAGCGTCATGACGATGGCCAGCGGCACGATCCACCGCGGGCGCACGCCGTACACCCAGAACAGTGCACCCAGATAGATGACGCCGGTGAGGATGAACCCGAGCCGGTTGACCGCGAGGATGTAGAGGACGTTGACGCCGACCGTCAGCGCGAACGCGAACACGTGCTTCCGCGAGCGCGTCCAGGCCGCGAACGCGATCCAATGCGGGCGCTCGCCATGCGCGCCGCGCGGCGAGCCCCTTGATCACCAGCAGCACGCCGCACACGGCGAGCGCGACCGCGAGGAAGCCGGGGAAGAGCGCCGGGCCGACCTGCTGCCCCGGGATCTTGGGAAAGCTCTGCACGTGGATCAGCAGCACGGCGCTGAAGACGAGCAGCAGCACGCCCCAGACGGCGTCGTTGAGCCTCATCGCCGCCTTGCCCCCGACGCCCTCGTCACTTGACGATTCCGACCGCCTTCATCGTCGCGCCCAGGTCGGCGTCCGACTTGGCCATGAACTTCGCGAAGTCCTCTGGCCCCGCATAGATGACGCCGAAGCCGCGCTGCGCCATGAAGTCCGTGTAGTCCTTGCTCGCGACGATCTTCCTGATCGCGGCGGAGAGCTTGTCGCGCGCTTCGGGCGGCAGGTTCTTCGGCGCAGCGATGCCGCGCCACGCGGCCATCGTCCAGTTGCTGCCGGTCGCTGCCTTCAGCGTCGGCACGTTCGGATACAGCGCGGACGGCGCGTCGGCCATCACCGCGAGGCTCTTCACCTTGCCGGCGTCGATCAGCGAACGCGCTTCCGGCAGCGACACGGGCGCGATCTGCACGCCGCCCGCGACCAAGTCCTGCAATCCCGGCGCGGCGCCGTTGGAGGGTACCCACGGCACGCTGGCGGGATCGACCTTCATGTCCTGCAGCATGCCGGCGATCGCCAGGTGCCAGATGCCGCCCTGCCCGGTGCCCGACGCCTTGAACTTGCCGGGGCTCGCCTTGATCGCCGCGACGAGTTCGTTGACGTTCTTGTAGGGCGCATCGGCCGCAACTTGCAGTCCCGCCGGATCGGCGTTCACGAGGCCGATCGGCGTGTAGGACGCGCCGGTCAGGTCGGTCAGGCCCTGCCAATGCATCATGCCGATCTCGACGGTGATCATGCCGATCGTGTATCCGTCGGGCGCGGCCTGCGCGATGGCGCTGTGGCCGACGACGCCGCTGCCGCCGGTGCGGTTGACGACATTGACGGGCTGGCCCAGTTCCTTTTCCAGGAGCGTGCCGATGATCCGCGCCGTCGCGTCGGTGCCGCCGCCCGCGCCCCACGGCACGATCAGCGTGATCGGGCGTTCGGGATAGGCAGCGCGGCGGCGGACACGAACAACACCGCGGCCAGCGCAGCGAGTGCGCGTTGAATGAATTTCATGGTTCCTCCTAGGAAGTTCGGGCCAACAGCCGCCGGTGCGACGCCTTCGACTGCGCGCTTCTGAGGCGGTGCCTGCGGCGACGTTAGCAGCGCCGGCCCAACCGGTCAAGTGGTCTGACCAGTCGCTTGCCCGGTCAGTCGTCGGAAGGAACGGTGGCCTGCACGCGCAGGTGGCTCGCGAGCGTCGCCGTGAGTCGCGCCAGGTCGGCTTCGAGGCGAAAGAACCCCGCATTGGGCAGGAACGTGCGCTCGTCCATGTAGAGCGTGCGCTTGATCTCCAGCTGCAGGCTGTGCCGGTTCTCCGCCGGACGGCCGTGCCTGCGGACGATTTCCACGCCTTTGTAGGGATCGTTGAGCGCAACGCAGTAGCCCAGGTGCCGCAGCGTATCGGCGACGAGTTGCGTGAACGCCGGGTCGCACGTCGTGCCGTCGCGGTCGCCCAGCACGAAGTCGGCGCGCTCGCGTCCCGGATCGTCGGCCAGCGCGTCGCCGACCGCCGGCATCGAATGGCAGTTCAGGTGCCACACGGCGCCGAAGCGGCCGTAATGCGCATCGAGCACGGCGTCGAGTTCGGCGTGATACGGCCGCCAGTAGCGGTCGATCCGCGATCTCACCTCCGCGCTCGTGAGCTTGCGCTTGTACATCGGCACGCCGTCGCCCGCCAGCCGCCAGACGAGGCCGATGCCCTGCTGGGTCTTGCGCGACGGCGCGAGCGGTTCCGGCCAGCGGTCGGCGAGCAATTCGGGGTCGATGTCGGCGAGTCCGCGGTTCGGGTCGATGTAGGCGCGCGGAAAGCGCGCCTCCAGCAACGTCGCGCCGAACGACGGCGCCGCGCGCCAGAGCGTGGCGACATGCGTGTCTTCGGCGCGGCGGACGATGTCGCGCGGCGGCGCGTGGTCGAACTCGTCCGGATACGTCGTGCCCGAGTGCGGCGAGTCGAGCACCAGCGGGATCGGCTCTCCCGCGGGATCATGGCGCAGGAACACGTCGCTCACGCTCGATCCGGCTTCATGGCGTATTCAGGAAGCACGCCGACTTGCGGCCCGGCGCGATCTCGATGCAGCGGCGGCGCAGTCTCGCGGCATTTCGGCATGGCGTGCGGGCAGCGCGGATGGAAGTGGCAGCCGGTCGGCGGGTCCAGCGGCGACGGGATTTCGCCCTTGATCGGCACGAACGTGCGCTTCGCCGGCGTCACCTTGCCCGCCTCCGCGAGCAGCGCCTGCGTGTACGGATGATTGGGCTGCGCGAAGAGTTCCGCCGCCGGCGCGCTCTCGACGACGCGGCCCAGGTACATGACGACGACGCGGTCCGAGATGTACTTGACGACGCCCAGGTCGTGGCTGATGAAAAGGTACGTGAGGTTGAGCGCGCCCTTGAGTTCCATGAACAGGTTCAGCACCTGCGCCTGGATCGAGACGTCGAGCGCCGCCACGGACTCGTCGCAGACCAGGAACTGCGGCTTGACGGCGAGCGCCCGCGCAATGCCGATGCGCGCGCGCTGGCCGCCGGAAAACTGGTGCGGATAGCGGCGCATCAGCGTCGGATCGAGGCCGACGCGGTTCAGCATCAGGCCGACGTATTCGACCTGCTGCGAGCTGCGGATCATGGTGTGCGCCACCGGCGCCTCGCCGACGATGTCGAGCACGCGCATCCGCGGATTGAGCGACGCGTAGGGATCCTGGAAGATCATCTGCATCTTGAGTTGCTGCCGGCGCGCCGTTGCCGCATCCAGGCCGGCCAGCGACGCGCCCCGCCAGAAACGCTCGCCGGCCGACAGCGGCAGCAGCCCCACGGTCATGCGCCCGAGCGTCGACTTGCCGCATCCGGACTCGCCGACCAGCCCGACCACTTCGCCAGGCGCGACGACGAGGTCGACGTTGTCCACCGCGTGGACGACTTCCTCCGTGAGGCCGGCGCCGAACCTGTTGCCGATCCTGGCGGCCAGGTCGAGCGACTTCACGAAGCGCTTCGAGACGCCCTTCAGCTCGACGAGCGCCGCGATGTCCGCGCGCGAGTTCAATGTACCCCCACGCTTGCGGCCAAGAGAAGTGAGGCCGCTGCGCCATTCCGTGCGGCCTCCTTGCAGCGCCCCCGAAATGTGAGCAACTGCGCGTCGGCCGCCGCCAGCACTCGCGGACGCGCGCTACGCGCCTGGGCTTCGCCCCGCTCGTGCAGGCGTCCTCGGGACGGCCCTGCGGCGCTCATATTCATGCGTGCACCGGGACGAGAGGATGAAAGCAGCGGACGCTCTGGCCGGGCCCGCCCACCGGCCGCATCTCCGGCGACACTTCGCATTCGGCCGTCGCATAGCCGCAGCGTTCGCGAAACGGGCATCCGGGCGGCAGTTCGAGCAGCGACGGCGTCATGCCGGGAATCTGCTTCAGGCGCTGCCCGCGCTCGTTGTTCGCCGGCACGGAATCGAGCAGGCCCTGCGTGTACGGATGCGCCGGATGCGAGAGCACCTCCACGCACGAGCCCTGTTCGACGATGCGGCCGGCATACATCACGCAGACGCGGTCCGCGAGTCCGGCGATGACGGAGAGGTCGTGCGTGATCCAGATGAGCGCGGTGCCCGTCTCGCGCGTGAGCTTCTGGATCTCGTACAGGATCTGGCCCTGGATCGTGACGTCGAGCGCGGTCGTCGGCTCGTCGGCGATGATGAGGTCCGGGCGGTTGAGCAGCGCGATCGCGATGGCGACGCGCTGGCGCATGCCGCCCGAGAACTGGTGCGGATACGCCTGCAGCCGCTCGTCCGGCGACGGGATGCCGACCTTCACCAGCGCCTCGCGCGCGCGCGAGCCGCGCGATCGTCCGGCTCACGCGTTGTGCGCGAGGATCGCCTCGATCATCTGCACGTCGATGCGCAGGACCGGGTTCAGCGTCATCATCGGGTCCTGGAAGATCATCGCGATCCGGTTGCCGCGCATGTGCCGCTGCTGCTCGGCGTCGAGCGCGCGCAGGTCGATGCCGTCGAGGACGATGCTGCCGGCGACGATCCTTCCGGGCGGATCGATGAGGCCCATCAGCGAATAGCCGGTCATCGACTTGCCGGACCCGGATTCGCCGACCAGTCCCAGCACCTCGCCGCGGCCGACGGTGAACGACACGTCGTCGACGGCCTTGACCACGCCCGCCTTGGTGAAGAAATGCGTGCGCAGACCGTCGACCTCGAGGACCGGCTCGGTCAGCGCTTCGCTCGGACGCGATCATTTTTGCAGCCGCGGATTCAGCACGTCGCGCAACTGGTCCGCGACGAGGTTGATGCTGACGATCGTGAGCAGCAGCGCGATGCCGGGGAAGAAGCTGATCCAGTACTTGCCGGACAGCAGGTACTGGTAGCCGTTGGCGATCAGCAGTCCCAGCGACGGCTCGGTGATCGGCAGGCCCAGACCCAGGAACGACAGCGTCGCCTCGAGCGCGATGGCCGCCGCGACCTGCACGGTCGCGACGACGATCATCGGCGGCAGGCAGTTCGGCAGCAGGTGCCGGAAGACGATGCGCGCGGGCGACAGCGCGAGGCAGCGCGCCGCCTCCATGTATTCCTTGCGCTTCTCGACCAGCGCTGCGCCGCGCACCGTGCGCGCGTAGTACGCCCACTGCACCGTCACCAGCGCGGTGATCACCTTGCCCGTGCCCTGCCCGAGCACCGCGATCAGGATCAGCGCGATCAGGATGGCCGGGAACGACAGCTGGATGTCGACGATGCGCATGACCAGCGTCTCGATCCTGCCGCCGAAGTAGGCGGCGGCGAGGCCCATCGCGAGGCCGATGATCAGCGCGCACACGGTGCTGATCACGCCGACCGGCGAGCGAAATGCGCAGGCCGTAGAAGATCGCGGACAGCATGTCGCGGCCCTGGTCGTCGGTGCCGAGCCAGTAGGTGTCCGCCGTCGGGCGCGGGCGACCCCGGCGGCAGCCGGCTGTCCATCACGTCGAGCTGCGCCAGGTCGTAGGGATTCTGCGGCGAGATGAGCGGCGCGAAGATCGCTGCCAGCACGACCAGCGCCAGCAGGCCGAGGCCGAAGATGGCGACCGGATTGGCGAGAAAGTCGCTGACGATGCGCTGCAGCGGCCTTTGCACGCCCCGTGCGTCGGCGCTGGACGAGAGTGCGGCCGCCACGTTCTGTCATCCCTTGCTGTCCGTGATCCGCACGCGGGGATCGAGCGCGGAATAGAGGACGTCCACGACGAGGTTGATCAGGATGAACAGGAACACGATGACCAGCAGGTACGCGACGATCACCGGCCGGTCGAGGAGGTTGATCGAATCGATCAGGAGCTTGCCCATGCCCGGCCAGGCGAAGACGGTTTCGGTGACGATCGCGAACCCGATCAGCGCAGCCGAACTGGAGGCCGATGACGGTCACGATCGGAATCAGGATGTTGCGCAGCACGTGCACGCCGATCACGCGCGAATTCGTGAGGCCCTTGGCGCGCGCGAATTTCACGTAGTCCTGCAGCAGCGCCTCGTGCGTCGCCGGAGCGCGTCAGGCGGATCAGCAGCGCGAGGTTGAAGAGCGCGAGGTTGGTCGCGGGCAGGATCAGGTGCTTCAGGCCGTCCCACGACAGGAACGACACGGGAACGAGTGCCGAACAGCAGCGTGGTCGGCCCGCGGCCGTTCGACGGCAGCCAGTGCAGTTCGACCGCGAACACCATGATCAGCATCAGCCCGACCCAGAACGTCGGCAGCGAGAAGCCCAGGATCGATCCCGCCATGATCGTGCGGCCGGCGATCCCGTGTGGGCTTCAAGCCCGCCCACAGGCCCAGCGGAATGCCGAGGATCACGGCGATCATCATCGCCGAGATCGCGAGTTCCATCGTCGCCGGCATGCGCTCGAGGATGAGTCCGAGCGCGGACGTCGCATGGACGAACGATCGCCCGAGGTCGCCGTGCAGCGCGCCGCTCGAGGAAGCGTCAAGTACTGCGCATACAGCGGCTTGTCGAGTCCCAGCGTCGCGATGGCCTGCTCGCGCTCGGCCTGGTCCGCCTGCGGATTGATCAGGATGTCGATCGGATTGCCGACCGCGTAGACGCCGACGAACACCAGCAGCGACATGACCAGCAGCACGACCACGCTCTGCATGCTGCGGCGGATGATGAAGACGAGCATCTGCTATGACGGCCAAAAGTGGAAACCTACTTTTGGCCGTGATGAGCTACCCTCGAATCGCCGGCAAAGCCGGTCGATTCGAGGCAGCAACGGCTAGCGCAACCCGAGCGCATGTGGCACGCACCCGCTTCGCGGCATTGGCTTCGAGCGACCGGTGTTCAACCCTTCACCGGCTTGAACTGGAAGGCGAGCGTGTATTCGTCGGTGCGCGGCACGTAGGTCACGCCCTTGGCCGTCGCCCAGATCGTGTACTGGAAGTGGATCGGCATGATGCCCAGGTCCTGCATCGCCAGTTCGGTCGCCCGCTGCAGCATGATCCTGCGGTTCTCGTCGTCCACCTGCTGCAGCGCCTGCTCGATCAGGTAGTCGACCTTCGGGTTGCTGTAGCGGCCCCAGTTGACGGCGCCCAGGCCCTTGTCGGTGTTGTACGTCGCGAGCAGCGAGCGCAGCGGCGAGCGACGCCTCGCCCGTCGACGCGCCCCAGCCCACCATCTCGAAGCTGAATTCCTGCTTCGACGCGCGCGACGAATACGGGCCCATCGGCGCGGTCTCGACCTTCGCCGCGATGCCGACGCGCGCGAGCATCTGCGCCACCGCCTGCACGATCTTCTCGTCGTTGACGTAGCGCCCGGACGGTACCGTGGATCGTGATGTTGAAGCCGTCGGGATATCCGGCCTCGGCCAGCAGCTTCTTGGCGCCTTCCGGATCGTACGCGTCGGCCTTGAGGCCCGGGACGTGCCCGAACAGCTTCTCCGAGACCAGCTGGCCCGACGGAATCGCCTGCCCTTCCATCACGCGCTCGGCGATCGCCGGGCGATTGATCGCCTTGGAGATCGCGCGGCGCACGCGAATGTCGAGCAGCGGATTCTTGGCGAGCGGCTTGCCGTCCTTGGCGGTGATGAACGGGCTCACGCGGTCGAGGTGGTCGAAATTGAAGTAGATCACGCGGTGCGAGATCTTCGACGTCACGTTGAACTTGGGATCGGCCTTGATCCGCGCCAGGTCGGCCGTCGGCACGCCTTCGATGGCGTCGACGTCGCCGGACAGGAGCGCCGCGACGCGCGCCGGCTCGCTCTTGATGATCTTGAACGTGACCTTGTCCCAGACCGGCTTGTCGCCCCAGTAGTTGTCGTTGCGGACGAGTTCGATCGCGATCGCCGTTCACGTAGCGGACGAACTTGAAGCGTCCGCTGCCGATCGCCGCCTTGCCGCTGTTGAAGTCCTCGGTCGTCGCGTTGGCCGCCACCTTCTTCGACACGATGTAGATCGTTGACAGGTCGTTGGGCGCGAGCGGATAGGGCACCGCGTACTTCAGGCGCAGCGTGTACGGATCGACGATCTGCTTCGACGACGATGGCCTTCGTGTACGCGGTGAACCGGCCCGGGGCTGTTCGGCACGAGCGGCACGCGATCGATCGAGAACACGACGTCCTCGGCGGTCAGCTCGCTGCCGTCGTGGAACTTGACGCCCTTGCGCAGCTTGAATTCCCAGGTCGTGTCGTCGATCGTCTTCCACGACGTGGCGATGCCCGGGATCATCTTCGAATCGGGATCCATCTGCACGAGCTTGTCGAAGATGTGCTCGGCGACGTTGTTGTTCGGAAAGAGGTTGAAGAAGTGCGGGTCGATCGACGTCACGTCGGCCGCCACGGCGATCTTGAGATCCGCCGCCGTCGCCGAATTGGACCGCGAACGGCGCCGCGACGAGTGCCGCGCCAACGGCCAGGGCGCCAAGCACCGCGGCGAAGCATGGAAATGCGCATGGAAATCACCTTCGGGTGGAAAACGGGTTGGATTCGGAGCATGGGGAGCGCTTCGCTGCTCCAGCGTGCACTCGGTGCGCAATCTAGCGCGAAAGCCCTTCCAGCGTCAAAACAGCCGCCCCGCGCCGCACTCGCGGGCGAGGCAGCATCGTCAAACGACCTTCACGCTGATATCGGGCAGCCGGTCGATGTGTCCGTCATCACGTCGCCCGGCACGACGGGCCCGACGTTCTCCGGGGTACCGGAATAGATGATGTCGCCGGGCATCAGTTCGAATGCCTGCGACAGCTTGCTCATCTGCTCGGCCACCGACCAGATCATCTGGTTGAGATTCGCCTGCTGCTTGACCTGGCCGTTGACCTTGAGCCAGATTGCGCCCTCGCGTGAACGGCCCGGTCTTCGCCGCCGGCTGCAGCGGTCCGAGCGGCGCCGAATGATCGAAGCTCTTGCCGATCTCCCACGGCTTCTTTTCGTCGCCCATCGCGCGCTGCAGGTCGCGGCGCGTCATGTCGAGGCCGACCGTGTAGCCGAAGACGCAGTCGAGGGCGCGGTCGACCGGAATGTCGCGGCCGCCCTTGTCCGAGCGCCGCGACCAGCTCGATCTCGTAGTGGTAGTTCTTGGTCAGCGCGGGATAGGGATGATCGACGGTGACGCCCGGAGGAACGATTTGCACCGCGTCGGTGGGTTTCTGGAAGAAGAACGGCGGCTCGCGCGTCGGGTCCGAACCCATTTCCCGCGAATGCGCGGCATAGTTGCGGCCGATGCAATAGATGCGTCGAACAGGAAAGACGGCGGTCGTGCCGGCGATGGGAATGAACGTCGGCGCGACGGCAAAGGGCGTCGCCGGTTGTGCCTGCGCCCTGGCCGGCGCATACGCGCCCATTCCCGCGGTCATCAGCACCGCCGTCTGCATGAGGTGGCGTCGCTTGCTCGATTTCATGGCTGCCTCCCGTTCGTGTCGCAGGTCGGTGGATTGTTGCGCACGACCACCTCCAGCGTATTGTAGTACCGCTGGTCAGCCGCCCGGTCCTTTGCCGCCATCGCGCGCGCGTCGGCGTCCGGCACCGGCGCGCCGCGCGCGCCCCAGGCCCGGACTTCGGCGAGCACGCCCTGGTCGTAGCGGAATTCTGCGCGCGGCCGGCCGTCGGGGTACCAGGACCGCGTCGCGCCGGCGAGCACGCCATTGGCATACGCGGCCTCGAGCTTCGGCTTCCCCTCGGCCTTCGCGTTCGCCGGCAGATACCAGAGCGCCACCGTGCCGCTCAGGACGTCGTCGTCGAACGGCAGCAACGCGAGGCGCGCGCCCGACGACGACCAGAAGATGAAGCTGCCGATGCGCTTGCCCTGGTTGAACGCGCCGGCCACGCGCAATTGCCCGTTGGCCATCCGCAGCTCGTACGCGCCATGCGGACGGCCATCGCGGCAACTGCCGGTGACGACGTAGGATTCAGGCGCGGCCGGCTTCGCGGGCGCCGCGGTGGCGAGCGTGGACGTCAGCGCCGCGGCGAGCGCGAGTGCCGCCGCGTTCCGCGTCAACCCTGGCGGCGCGCCCACCACGCCGACAGTTCGCCGACGATGCCCCGGCGGAATGCGAGCACGCAGACGACGAAGATGACGCCGGTGATGACCTTCACCCATTCGCCGAAGTCCGCCAGGTAGCTTTCGAGGCCGATGATCGTGAACGCGCCGACCACAGGGCCGAAGATCGTGCCCATGCCACCCAGCAGCGTCATCAGCACCACCTCGCCGGACATCGTCCAGTGGACGTCGGTCAGCGAGGCCAGCTGGAACACGATCGCCTTGGTCGCGCCGGCGAGTCCGGCGAGCGTCGCGGACAGAATGAAGGCGATGAGCTTGTATTTTTCCGCGTCATAACCGAGCGACACGGCGCGCGGCTCGTTCTCGCGGATGGCCTTGAGAACCTGCCCGAACGGAGAGTGGACGATCCGGTAGATGAGCAGGAAGGCCGCGATGAAGATCGCCAGCACGACGTAGTACATGACCAGCGTATTGGACAGGTCGAGAACGCCGAACATCCTGCCGCGTGGAACCGACTGGATGCCGTCCTCGCCGTGCGTGAACGGCGCCTGCAGGCAGAAGAAGAACACCATCTGCGCCAGCGCCAGCGTGATCATCGCGAAGTAGATGCCCTGCCGGCGTATCGCCAGCAGCCCGACGACGACGCCCATCGCCGCTGCCACGAGCGTCCCGACGAGTATCGCGGCCTCGGGCGGCCACCCCCACTCCTTGGCCGCATGCGCGCAGACGTAGCCGGCCGTACCGAGGAACATCGCGTGGCCGAACGACAGCAGGCCGCCGAAGCCGATGAGCAGGTTGAACGCGCACGCGAAGAGCGCGAAGCACAGCGCCTTCATCACGAAGACCGGGTAGATGCCGACCACCGGGACCAGCGCCAGCGCCACCGCCATCACGACGGTCGAGATCAGCATGACCCGCGGGCCGGGTACCGACGCGGAAGAGGCCGCGATCGCCATGGGCGTCCTATTTTTCCTTGCCGAACAAGCCGGCCGGTTTGATGAGGAGCACGATGACCATGATCACGAACACCACCGTATTGGACGCCTCCGGATAGAACACCTTGGTCAGGCCCTCCACTATGCCCAGGCCGAATCCGGTCAGGATGGCGCCCAGGATCGAGCCCATGCCGCCGATCACGACGACGGCGAAGACGACGATGATGAGGTTCTCGCCCATCTGCGGGCTGACCTGGTAGATCGGCGCGGCCATCACGCCCGCGAGCGCGGCCAGTCCCACGCCAAAGCCATAGGTCAGCGTGATCATCCGCGGCACATTGATGCCGAACGCCTGGACCAGCTGCGGGTTTTCGGTCGCGGCGCGCAGGTATGAGCCCAGCTTCGTGCGTTCGATGACGAACCACGTCGACAGGCACACGATGACCGATGCGACGATGACCCACGCGCGGTATTTCGGGAGGAACATGAAGCCCAAGTTGTACGCGCCGACGAATTCCGCGGGCAGCCGGTAGGGCTGGCCCGAACTGCCGAAGTAGTTGGTGAAGACGCCCTGGAGTATGAGCGCCAGACCGAAGGTCAGCAGCAGTCCGTAAAGATGGTCGAGCTTGTACAGCCGCGACAGCATCGTGCGCTCGATCACCACGCCGGTGAATCCGACGGCCAGCGGCGCCAGCAGCAGCGACCACCAGTAGCCCACACCCCACTTCTCCAGCAGGAACCACGCGCAGAACGCGCCCAGCATGTACTGGGCGCCATGCGTGAAATTGATGACGTTGAGCAGGCCGAAGATGACGGCGAGCCCCAGGCTCAGCATGGCGTAGAAGGCCCCATTGATGAGGCCGACCAGCAGTTGCCCGAAGAGGGCCTGCATGGGTATGCCAAGTATTTCCATGGAAAACTTCTAATGGGCCCGTCCCTCGCTCCTGCCCTCTCCGATTGAACGGGAGAGGGCAAGGGGCGGGGCCGTCTTTTTTATTTGACCAGCGGGCAGCCGCCGTCGGCGAGCGGACGGAACGCCTGGTCGGCCGGAATCGTCGCGCGGACCTTGTAGTAGTCCCACGGCCCCTTCGACTCCGAGGGTTTCTTCACTTCGACGAGGTACGCCGGATGGATCTTGCGGCCGTCGACGCGGATCGAACCCTTGCCGAACAGCGGATCGTCGGTCGGCGTTTCCTTCATCTTGGCGATGACCTTGGTGCCATCGTCGCTCTTCAGCGCCTCGACCGCCTTCAGGTAATGCGTGACCGCCGAATAGACGCCCGCATGCACCATGGTCGGATAGATCCCCTTGTCCAGCGCCGAGAAGCGCTTGGCGAACGCGCGGGACGCGTCGTTTTGATCCCAGTAAAACGTGTTGGTTATGATGAGGCCCTGCGCCGTCGGCAATCCGAGCGCGTGGATGTCGGTCAGGAACACCAGCAGCCCCGCGAGGTTCTGGCCCCCCTTGACGATGCCGAATTCGGCCGCCTGCTTGATCGAGTTCGTGGTGTCGCCGCCGGCATTGGCGAGACCGATGATCTTGGCCTTCGACGCCTGCGCCTGCAGCAGGAACGAGCTGAAGTCTTGGGTGTTGAGCGGCGCCCTCACCTTGCCCAGCACCTTGCCGCCGTTCTTCAGCACGTTGGCCTCCGTGTCACGCTCCAGCGCCAACCCGAACGCGTAGTCCGCAGTGATGAAGAACCACGTGTCGCCCCCGGACTTGACGGTCGCGCTGCCCGTGCCGTTGGCCAGCATCCACGTGTCGTACGTCCAGTGGATCGTGTTGGGCGAGCACGCCTTGCCGGTCAAGTCCGACGACGCCGCGCCGGAGACCAGGAACGCCTTGCCCTTGTCGCGGGTGATCTGGTTCACGGCCAGCGCGACGCCCGAGTTCGGCGTGTCGACAATCACGTCCACCTTGTCGACGTCATACCACTTGCTGGCGATCGCCGACCCGACGTCGGGCTTGTTCTGGTGGTCGGCCGATATGACTTCGACCTTGTAGCCGCGCTTCTCGATGCCGGAATCCTCGACGGCCATCTTCGCGGCCACGACCGACCCCGCGCCGGCCAGGTCGGTGTACAGGCTCGACATGTCCGTCAGCACGCCGATCTTGATCACGCCATCGGAAACCTGCGCGTGCGCCGTGCCGAGCGACAGGGCGGCCGCTACGCCTAAGCCGACCATCGTGCGTTTGAATGCCTTCATCGTGCTCCTCCGTTGGAAATTGAATGAATCGCGGCCCTCAGTTGCACCACTCATACGCCCAGATACTCGTGCAGCTTGGCCATGTTCGCTTCGAGGTCCGCGTTGCGGATCATGTCCACGACGCGGCCGTGCTCCATTACGTAATGCCGGTCCGCGACGGTGGCCGCGAACCGGAAATTCTGTTCGACGAGCAGGATCGTGAAGCCCCGCTCTTTCAATTGCGCGATCGTGCGCCCGATCTGCTGGACGATCACAGGCGCCAGGCCCTCCGTCGGTTCATCCAGCAGCAACAGGCGCGCGCCGGTGCGCAGGATGCGGCCGATCGCGAGCATCTGCTGTTCGCCGCCCGACAGTTTGGTCCCCTGGCTCGTCAGCCGCTCCTTGAGGTTCGGAAAGAGCGTGTAGATCTCCGCGAGCGGGAGCCCTCCTTCGCGCACCGTCGGCGGCAGCATCAGGTTTTCATAGACGTTGAGGCTCGCGAAGATGCCGCGCTCCTCGGGGCACCATGCGATGCCGCGCTGCGCGATGTGGTTCGACGTAAGCGAGATCGTCTCCGCGCCCTCGTAAGTGATCGAGCCCTCGCGCCGGGGGCCCGCGCCCATGATCGACTTGAGCGTCGTGGTCTTGCCCGCGCCGTTGCGGCCGAGCAGCGTCACGACCTCGCCCGCCGCGACGTCGAAGTCGACGCCGTGCAGGATGTGCGATTCGCCGTACCACGCCTGCAGGCCGCGCACGGCAAGCAGCGGCGCTCCCGCTGCCGCGCTTTGCGTGGCCCCTGCGACGGCCGCGTCAGGCATGTCCCGCTCCAAGATAGGCCTGCACGACTTCGGGATGCTTCGACACCGTCGCGTAGTCGCCCTGCGCGAGGATCTCGCCGCGCGCCAGCACGGTAATGTGGTCCGAAAGCGTGGAGACGACCGACAGGTTGTGCTCGACCATCAGGACGGTGCGGTTGACCGCCACCTTCCTGATCAGCGCGGCGATCCGCTCGACGTCTTCATGCGTCATTCCCGCGGTCGGCTCGTCCAGCAGCATCATCTCGGGGTCGAGCGCCAGCGTGGTGGCGATCTCCAGCGCGCGCTTGCGGCCGTAGGGAAGCTCCACCGCCTCGGTGTTCGTGAATTCGGTCAGACCGACGGCTTCGATGAGTTCCGCCGCGCGGCCATCGAGTTGCGCGAGCCCCGCGTCGGAGCGCCAGAAGTCCAGCGAATGCCCCTCGCTTGCGCTGCAAGCGCGATGCGCACGTTCTCGAGGACGGTGAGGTGCGGGAACACGGCGGAGATCTGGAACGAGCGCACGAGTCCCATGCGCGCGATGGCCGCCGGCCGCGACCCCGTGATCTCGTTGCCCTTGAAGAAGATCTGCCCGCGCGTGGGCGTCAGGAAGTGCGTGAGGAGATTGAAGCACGTCGTCTTGCCCGCGCCATTGGGACCGATCAGCGCGTGGATGCTGCCGCGGCGGACGGACAGGCTCACGTCCTTGACCGCGACGAATCCCTTGAATTCCTTGGTGAGGCCCTTCGTTTCGAGAATCGTGTCGTCGGCCATGCGCGCCGCGGGCGCTAAGTACAGCGGCGCCGCTTCTCCTCCGTTAGCCAGCGATTATGCGGGCTGGGCGGCGAATCGCGCAACCGTGGTATTCACGGGCTGGAGCCCCATCGCGGCGTACGCTTGCCCAGGAATGCGTCGATCCCTTCCGCAGCGTCGGGTTCGAGCAGGTTGCACGCCATGGCTGCGCCCGCCACGTCGTAGGCACCGGCAAGGCCGCGGTCCACCTGTTCGTAGAACGTCCGCTTTCCCAACGCGACGATGGCGGCGCTCCGGGACTTGACGAGGGTGGTGAACGCCGCAACCGCCGCGTCCAGCCCCGAAGCCGGCACCACCCGGTTGACGAGGCCCCAGGCGAGCGCGGTAGGCGCATCGATCATCTCGCCGGTCAACAGCATCTCCATCACCCGCTTCCGCGCGATGTTGCGGGCGACGCCGACCGCCGGGGTCGAGCAAAACACGCCGACGTTGATCCCCGGCAGCGCAAACTTCGCGGAGTCCGCCGCCACGGCCAGGTCGCACATCGACACGAGCTGGCAGCCCGCTGCCGTGGCGATGCCGTGCACCCTGGCGATCACCGGCTGCGGCATGCGCGTGAGTTTTTGCATCATCCGCCCGCACGCGTCGAAGAGCTCGCGCTGCCACTCGAGATCCGGGTGTGCGCGCATTTCCTTCAAGTCGTGGCCAGCGCAGAAACCCTTGCCGCTGCCGGCGACGACGACGGCGCGAACCGAGGCATCCCCCGCCAGCGCGTCGAACTCCGTTTCGAGCGCGGCGATCATCGCCATCGACAGCGGATTGAAGCGATCGCCCCGGTTCAGCGTCACCGTAGCCACCCCCTCGCGAACTTCCACCAGGACGGACGGTTGCAGTTCGACGTCGACGGAGGCGTTCATTGCGATCTCCCGCGGGTTTGGATCCGGCGGCCACCGGGGCATCGGATGTCGTTCCGATGCGCAGCGCGCTCTGCCGCCGCGCAAGCCGGTATGATACGCCGCTCGGCCGGCCATTCTTTGGGGGCCGCCGGGAAGCTCCGCGCCGTGGGCCGGCCATGAGCGACACACGCACCCCTCTTTCCATTCCCTACACCACAGCCGCCGCGCTGCGCGAGCGAATCGCGTCGGACTATCGGCGCGACGAACCCGGCGCGTTGCTGGCGTTGGCCAGCGAGGCCGCGTTGACGCCGGAACAACTGGCGACGACCCAGAGACTCGCCACGACGCTGGCCGAGGGCGTGCGCGCGTCGCGCACCAAGGCCGGAGGCGTCGATGCGCTGATGCTCGAATTCTCGCTCGACTCGCGCGAAGGCATCGCGCTCATGTGCCTGGCCGAAGCCTTGTTGCGGATTCCGGACGCCGCGACCCGCGACCGGCTGATCCGCGACAAGATCGCGCAAGGCGATTGGCGATCGCACGTCGGGCGCAGTCCGTCGCTGTTCGTCAATGCCGCAGCATGGGGGCTGCTCGTCACCGGCAAGCTCGTCGACTCGCGCAGCGATTCGGCCATGGAGCAGGCCGTGGCGACGCTGCTGCGCAAAGGGGGGGAGCCATTGATCCGCAAGGGCGTTGACCTCGCCATGCGACTGCTCGGCAGGCAGTTCGTGACCGGCCGGACCATCGACGAAGCGCTGGTCAACGCTCGCTCGCGCGAAGCACGCGGTTATTGCTACTCCTTCGACATGCTGGGCGAGGCCGCGCTGACCATGGACGTCGCCCGCGATTACTTCGCGGCGTACGTGAACTCCATAAACACGATTGGCAAGGCCGGCCGGGGCGCCGGTGTCTATGCCGGCCCGGGCATCTCGATCAAGCTGTCCGCGCTGCATCCCCGCTATTCCCGCGCGCAGCGTGCGCGCGTGCTCGCCGAGCTCCTTCCATCGGTCACCCGGCTCGCACAGCTGGCACGCGGCTACGACATCGGTTTCAACATCGACGCCGAGGAAGCCGACCGCCTCGACCTGTCGCTCGACATTCTCGAAATGCTCAGCGGCGATCCTACGCTCGCCGGCTGGGACGGCTTGGGCTTCGTCGTGCAGTGCTACCAGAAGCGCGCGCGCGCTGTCGTCGACTGGCTCGTCGACCTGGGCCGCCGGCATCGGCGGCGGTTCATGGTGCGGCTGGTGAAGGGCGCGTACTGGGATTCCGAAATCAAGCGTGCGCAGGCCGATGGTCTCGCCGGCTACCCTCTTTTCACCCGCAAGGTCCACACCGACGTCGCCTACATTGCGTGCGCGAAAGCCATGCTGGCCGCGCCGGACGCGATCTTTCCGCAATTCGCGAGCCACAACGCGTTCACGATTGCGGCAATCCACACGCTGGCGGGAGATGGCGACTACGAGTTCCAATGCCTGCACGGCATGGGCGAGAGCCTCTACGACCAGGTCGTGGGACCCGAACGCTGGGGCAGCGCTTGCCGCATCTATGCGCCCGTCGGCTCGCACGAGACGCTGCTGGCCTACCTTGTTCGCCGGCTCTTGGAAAACGGCTCCAACTCGTCTTTCGTGAATCGCATCGTCGATCCGACCGTGAGCATCGCCGAGCTGGTTGCCGATCCCGTCGCACGCGCCCTGGCGACCGGCGGCACGCCGCACCCGCGGATTCCGCTGCCGATCGCGCTGTATCCCGACCGCAAGAACTCGCAGGGCATCGATTTTTCCGACGAAATCTCGCTGCGCGCAATCGACGCCGACTTAGGCACCGCGCCGGCGCAATTCGAAGCAGCGCCGATGTACATCGAGGCCGGCTCGGCAACTTCGCGCGAAAGGTTGGCGATCACGAATCCGTGCGACCGCCGCGACGTCGTCGGCACCGTCATCGAGGCGACCACCGCCGAGGTCACGCAGGCAGTCGGCCGGGCCGTGACCGAGGGCGCGGCGTGGTCCAGCATTGCGGCGGCCGAACGCGCCGCGTGCCTGGAACGCGCCGCCGATCTGCTCGAAGGGGAGCGCGCGACGTTCATCGCGCTGGCCACGCGGGAGGCCGGCAAGACGCTCGGCAACGCCGTCGGCGAAGTGCGCGAGGCCGCCGATTTTTGCCGCTATTACGCTGCGCAGGCGCGGCGCGAGCTCGGCGGAGCCAGCGCCTTGGGCCCGATCGCATGCATCGCCCCGTGGAATTTTCCGCTGGCCATCTTCGTCGGCCAGGTCAGCGCCGCGCTGGCGGCCGGCAATCCGGTGCTCGCCAAGCCCGCGGAGCAGACGCCGTTGATCGCGGCCGCCGCCGTGCGAATCTTCCATCGCGCCGGCGTGCCGCCAGCCGCCCTGCAATTGCTGCCCGGGCGAGGCGAGACGGTCGGCGCGGCATTGGTCGCCGATCCACGCGTCGCCGGCGTCCTCTTCACCGGGTCGACCGCGGTGGCGCAGGCAATCAACCGGACGCTCGCGCTGCGCGCCGACGACGCGTTGCTGGTGGCGGAAACCGGCGGCCAGAACGCGATGATCGTCGACAGCTCCGCGCTATCCGAGCAGGTCGTGACCGACGTGCTCGCTTCCGCCTTCGACAGCGCGGGTCAGCGCTGTTCCGCGCTGCGCATCCTGTGTCTTCAGGATGACATCGCCGATCACGTGGTCGCGATGCTGAAGGGCGCGATGCAGGAACTGCGCATCGGCGACACCGCCCTCCTCGCCACCGACATCGGACCCGTCATCGACGCTGACGCGCGGACGATGCTCGAAGCGCACGTGGCGCGGATGCGTGCGGCCGGCGCCGACGTCTTCCAGTTGAAATTGCCCGCCGAATGCGGCAACGGAACTTACTTCCCGCCCACGCTCATCGCGCTGTCCGATTTGCGCGCACTGACGGCGGAAGTCTTCGGGCCGGTCCTGCACGTCGTGCGCTTCCGCCAAGGCGAACTCACGCAACTGCTCGATGCGATCAATGCCACCGGTTATGGCTTGACGCACGGCGTGCAGACGCGAATTGACGAGACGGTCGAGGCCGTCTGCGCGGGCATTCGCGCGGGGAACATCTACGTCAACCGCAACATCATCGGCGCCGTGGTCGGCGTGCAGCCGTTCGGCGGCGACCGGTTGTCGGGCACCGGCCCCAAGGCCGGCGGCCCGCACTACCTGTGGCGCCTCGTCGCCACCGCGCCGCCGCCCTTGCCTGCCGACGTGAATGCCGGAGAGGAGTTGACCGGACCCACCGGCGAAACCAACACGCTGTATCTGCGCCCGCGCGGCCGCATCGCGTGCATCGCCGAAACCGAAGGCGATTTGGCCGAACAGGCGCGCGCGGCGACCACGACCGGCAACGTGGCGCTGCTGGCGGCTGCAGCACTCGGCAATCGCGTGCGCGGCATGCCCGGCATTCGCGCCGAGCTCGTTCCCGATCCGCTGGCCGCGCTGCCTGATGTGGTCCTGTTTTCGGGCACCGCCGATGGCGAACGCGAGTTGCGCCGAAAATTGTCCGCGCTCCCCGGACCGATCGTCCCGCTCGTGGTCGCCGGCGCCGGTGGTTACGATCTCACGCGCCTCGTGACCGAGCGCACGATCACCATCAATACAACGGCGTCCGGCGGCAACGCGTCGCTCCTGTCGCTGGCCGAAGCGCCAGACTGATGCACCACTTCGACGCGGAGGCCGTGCGCGCGCGCCTGCCGTGGCCGCGTATGCTCGCCGCGCTGGACGAGGTGCTGCGCGCCGATGTCCACGCGCCGCTGCGCGCCCATCATGCGATCGACGTGCCAGGCGAGCCATCGGCATCGCTGCTGCTGATGCCGGCGTGGCGCACCGGGCGGCACATGGGCGTCAAACTCGTTACCGCGTTTCCCGGCAACGCCGCACGCGGCGAGCGCTCGGTCGCGGCCGTCTATGTGCTGTTCGATGCAACCAATGGCGTCCCGCTCGCCATGCTCGATGGCGAAGAGCTGACCGCGCGCCGCACCGCCGGCGCATCGGCCTACGCCGCGGACCGGCTCGCGCGCCGCGATGCGCGACGCATGGTGATGGTCGGCGCCGGCCGCCAGTGCCGCGGGCTGATCGACGCGCACCGGCACGTGCGATCGATCGATCACGTCACGATCTGGAGCCGCACGCTGGCGCACGCGGAACGCGCAGCCACGGAATGCGTGCGCGACGGTATTCCGGCGCACGCGACAGCCGACCTCGAGGCCGCGGTGCGCGACGCTGACGTCGTCTCGTGCGCGACGCTTTCGTCGCTGCCGCTCGTCCTCGGAAGCTGGCTCAAGCCGGGAACGCACGTCGACCTGGTTGGCGCATACAAGCGCACGATGCGGGAGACGGACGATGAAGCGATGCGGCGTGCCGATGTCATTGTCGTGGACCGCCGCGAGGGCGCGCTTGTGGAAGGCGGCGACGTGACCCAGGCCATCGCGAGCGGCGCCATCTCCGCCGCCGATGTCGTGGCGGAGCTGCGCGACTTCGCGCGTGGCGCGCACCCGGGCCGCACGCGCGACGACCAGATTACGGTCTTCAAGTCAGTCGGATTCGCGCTCGAGGACCTGGCGGCGGCGGAGGCCGTGTTCGCCGGCGACGCGCCGGCAACCGGCTACTGAATCGCCTCCGCCGACTTCACCCGTTTGCGCAGCAGGAATTTCTGGATCTTGCCGGTGGATGTCTTGGGCACGTCGCCGAAGACGACCCGCTTCGGCACCTTGAACCGCGCCAGGTGCTCCTTGCAGTGGGCGATGAGGTCCGCCTCGGTCGCGGCAGCGCCCGGCTTCAATTCCACGAAAGCGCACGGTGTCTCGCCCCATTTGGGATCGGGTTGCGCGACCACGGCCGCCGTCAGCACGTCCGGATGGCGATAGAGCGCGTCCTCGACTTCGATCGAACTGATGTTCTCGCCGCCCGAGATGATGATGTCCTTCGAACGGTCCTTGATCTTCACGTAGCCATCCGGCTGCATCACCGCCAGGTCGCCGGTGTGGTACCAGCCGCCGGCGAACGATTCGGCCGTTGTCTCCGGGTTCTTGAGATAGCCCTTCATCGTGATGTTGCCGCGGAACATGATCTCGCCGATCGTCTCGCCATCCCAAGGCACCGGCTGCATCGTCAGCGCATCCAGCACCGTCATGCCTTCCTGGCACGTGTAGCGCACGCCCTGCCGGCCGTTGCGTTCGGTGCGCGCAGCGATATCCAGCGCGTCCCACTCTGGGTGCTTGGCGCACACGGACGCCGGTCCATACGACTCGGTCAGGCCGTACACGTGCGTGATGTCGAAGCCCATCCTTTCGGCGCCCTCGATCATCGCGGCCGGAGGTGCCGCCGCCGCGACCAGTCCGTGCACCTTGTGCGTGATCCCGCGCTTCATCTCCTCGGGCGCGTTGATTAGCAGCGAATGCACGATCGGTGCGCCGCAGTAGTGCGTTACCTTGTGCTCGCGGATGGCATCGAAGATCGCCAAGGCTTCGACGCGGCGCAGGCACACGTTGGTGCCCGCGTTGGCGGCCACCGTCCACGCGAAGCACCAGCCGTTGCAGTGGAAGAGCGGCAGCGTCCACAGGTAGACCGCGTGCCGCGGCATGCTCCAGTCGATGATGTTGGACAGCGCATTCAGATAGGCGCCGCGATGGTGGTACACGACGCCCTTGGGATTGCCGGTCGTGCCCGAAGTGTAGTTGAGCGAGATGGCGTCCCATTCGTCGGCCGGCGGCGCCCACGCGAATTCCGGATCGCCCTCGGCAAGCAGCGCCTCGTAGTCGGTTTCACCCAGCAGCTCGCCGCCAGGACCGCTGAAATCGACGATGTCGACGACGAGCGGCTTCGTCTCCAACAGCGCAAGCGCCTTCGCCACGATCGGCGCGAACTCGGTGTCCGTCAGCAAGACCTTCGCCTCGCCGTGACCGAGCATGAATGCGATCGCCTCGGCGTCCAGCCGCGTATTGAGCGTATTGAGCACGCCACCCATCATGGGCACGCCGAAATTCGTCTCGATCATCTCCGGCGTGTTGGCAAGCATGACGGCGATCGTGTCGCCCTTTCCGAAGCCGCGTCGCGTGAGAGAGGACGCGAGCCTGCGCGCGCGCGCGTAGGTCTCGGCCCACGTGTACGTGCGCTCGCCATGGATGATCGACGCACGGTGCGGCCAGATGTACGCGGTGCGCGCGATGAACGACAACGGCGTCAGCGGCGCGTAGTTGGCGGCATTGCGGTCGAGGTCCTGTTCATAGGGATTCATGGCGGTCCTTCACCGGCCAATCGCCGGATGACCATGCTAGCAAATCGACGGGCGCGCTTGTGCACGCTTGCCCACAGGTGCCGATTTCGCTACCCTCGATCGACAATTCTTGGGACGTGCACGGCCGCAACGAATATGGGGCATCGCCTGTCGAAGATCGTGACGCGCACTGGCGACGCCGGCGAGACCGGCTTGGGCGACGGGTCGCGCGTGCCGAAGGATTCGCCGCGGATCGAGGCAATCGGCGCCGTCGACGAGCTCAATTCGGTGATAGGCGTCCTGCTGGCCGAGCCGCTTCCCGATGCCGTCGCGACGTGCCTCACCGCTGTCCAGCACGACCTTTTCGACCTGGGCGGCGAATTGTCGATCCCCGGATACGTGGCCGTCACCGAAGCCCACCCCCTGCGCATCGAGCGGGAAGTCGAGGCGTTCAATGCCGACCTGGCCCCACTCAAGGAATTCATCCTGCCGGGCGGCACGCGCGCGGCCGCGCTTGCCCACGTCGCGCGCACCGTATGCCGGCGCGCCGAGCGCTCGCTGATCCGCTTGGCGGCGGTGGAACCGGTCGGCATGCATTCGCGCATCTATTTGAACCGCCTGTCGGACCTCATGTTCGTCCTGGCCCGCGCGCTCAACCGCGCCGGCGGCCGTGCCGACGTTCTATGGCAAAAGGGCCGGCCCTAGCATGGCGGAGGCCCCCCAATCGTCGGACCGCAGCGCGCGCCTGACGACCCTGCTGGCCAAGGTCGCGCTGGGCGACCAGGCGGCCTTTTCCGCCTTGTACCGGCAGACGTCGTCGCATCTATACGGGGTCGCCGTGCGTATCCTGAGAGAAGGCGCGGCAGCCGAGGAGGTCCTGCAGGAGGCGTTCGTGAGCGTGTGGCACCACGCGGGGTCGTACGAGGCGGCAAAAAGCCAGCCGCTGACCTGGCTCTCCAGCATCGTGCGCAACCGGTGCCTCGACCAGTTGCGGCGGCGGGAGCTGGACACGGTCACGATGACCACCGATGACGACGACGGAAAGGAGTTCGACCTGCCCTCGGGCGACCCGACGCCCGTCGAGATGCTGCTCGCGGGTGCTGCCGCGCAGTCGGTGCGCGATTGCGTCGATGCGCTCGATGCCGGACAGAAACAGGCGATCGCGCTGGCGTTCTACCAGGGGCTGTCGCATGCCGAGCTGGCCGATCACCTGCGGCAGCCGTTGGGGACGGTCAAGTCGTGGGTGCGCCGCGGCCTGGAGCGCCTGAAGAGCTGCCTCGATCGCGCCGGATTTGAACGCGGTTAGACAAGAACAATGAACCTTTCCCGACCCGACCGTCCGCAACGCCTCGACGCGCTCGCCGCCGAATACGCGCTCGGCACGCTGTCGGCGCGTGCCCGGTTGCGCCTCGCGCGAATCGCGCAGGCCGACGGTGGTGTAGCGTCCGCCCTCCGTGGCTGGGAGATGCGGCTCGCGCCGCTGACCGAGGGCGCCGCGCCGATTTTGCCTCCGCCGCGCGTGTGGACGGCCATCGTGCAGCGATTGGGCCTCAAGGGCCCGCGAAGCGCCGAAACATCGTGGTGGTCTCGCGTTTCGCTGTGGCGGGGCTTGGCACTCGCGAGCCTTGCCGTCGTTATCGCGCTTGGCGTGAACCTCCTGCAGCCGAAGCCAGAGACCACCGGCCGGCAGATTGTCGCCGTGCTGGCGGGTCCGGATGCCAAGCCCGCGCTGATCGCCACCGCGATGCGCGGCGAACGCACGATGGCGATCAAAGTCGTCGGCGCTGCGGCAGTGCCGGCCGGCAGGACGCTGGAGCTGTGGATGCTGCCCGATGGCTCGCCGCCGCGCTCCCTCGGCCTCCTTCCCGGCAGCGGCGTGGGCCGAGTCGCCCTTCCGGCATCGCCGGAGGTCGCGCTGGCCAATGTCCCCGCCCTCGCCGTCAGCCTGGAACCGGCGGGAGGCTCGCCGACCGGAGCGCCGACCGGGCCTGTGCTCTACACCGGCAAGGTCGAGCGCTTCTACTGATCGTCGCCGGTCGTTTCCCGCCCGTGGACTGTAGTCTAGTATCCGGATTCAATTCCGCACGGTATCCGCCATGCGCTTTGGGCCTTTCAAGTCGGCCCGCGCGGCGGGTACCTGCCTGCCGAGACAGTAAACAGGGAGTTCTTGCCGCTCATGCCACGTAAGCCAGCAAAGAAGAAGTCGGGTCGGCCGGCAGCGCCCGCCGCCTCATCCACGATCGCGGCGACGCTGCAGCAAATTGGCGACTTGGCGTGGGCGGGCCGACATGCGCAAGCGATCGAAATGGCGACGGCCGCGCTAGCCAGGAGCGGCTTGAACGTCGGCAGCCGCGTCGACCTTCTGGACCTGCGCGCCGAAAGCCTCATTGCCCAGGGCGATGCCCGTGCGGCAGCGGCGGACGCGAAGGCAATGCTCGAACTCGCCCGCCGCGCGCGCAAACCCGCCCTCATGGCGCAGGCGCTGAATCGCCGGGCCATTGTCGAATTTCGCACAGGCAATGCGCGGGCCGCGACGATCACCGCGGAAGAAGCTTTGCAGGCGGCGCGCCAAAGCAAACAGGCGGCGCTGGAGGCCGCCAGCCTGTACCGATTGGCGGAGGCGCAGTTTCGTTTGCTGGACAACGAGAAGGCTGCGAAGACGGCCACGCAGGCTGCCCGGCTGTTCAAGTCGCTGGGTCAGCCCGTCGGCGAGGGGCGGGCGCTGTGGGCGCTGGGATGTGCGCGCAGCAATCAGGGCCGCGTCGCCGAGACCAATGCCGCCGCGCGGCAAGCGCTGGCATTGGCGCGGCGCACCGGCGACCTTTACGGCGCGGGGAACGCGATCAACATCATCACGTTCAACGAGCCCGACATCGCGACCAGCCTGCGCCTGCTGCAACAATCGCAGGCCGCATTCGAGGCGGCGGGCTACGTCGAGCGCAAAGGCGTGGTCACGCATAACCTGGGGCTTGGCTACTCCAATCTCGGGCTGTACCGGCGCGCCCGGCGGCTATTTCTCGACGCGACCGACATCTATCGCCGTACGGGCGCGAGCGCGATGCTGACCGTATGGCTGTTGGCGCTCGCGGAATTCGAAATGGGGCATGTGACCGCCGCGCGCGCCTATGTGAAAGAAGCGCTCGGGATGCAGGAGGGTCGCCTCCCTGCGTTCCCGAGCCTCCTGCACGGCCGGCTTGCCTGGTGGGAGGGCGACGTAGCGTCGGCGGTCCGCCACTTCACCGAGGCCGCACAGCTGCTGCGCGACGCGGACCACGACGGGCTGGAGATGGCCACGCTGGCGTGGCTTGCGCGTGCGCACTTGGCCGCCGGCGACGCTCCGGCGGCGCTCGAAGCGACGATTCGCGCGACAAGGATACACAAGGAGCACGGTCTCGTGGAACTGGAGGCCATGGACAGCCGGATGCTGTGGTGGGAGCACAGCCGCACGCTTGCGGCCAACGGCAAGCACACGGCAGCGCGTGCGGCCCTCGCCACTGCCTACCGCTTCCTGGTCCGGCCGATCGCGGGAATGAGCGACGATGGGCTGCGCCGCAACTATCTCAACAAGATCGAGGTGCACCGCGAAATCGTCGCCGCGTGGTTAAAGGATGCCGGGAAGCGCGGCAGCGCGTCGAAGCGGCGCGACGCGCACCTCGCCGGCAAGACAAGCCTGCGCGAGCCGTTCGAGCGGCTGGTGGACACCGGCTTGCGCCTCAACGAACTGCGCAGCGCCGCGGAGCTGCACGAGTTCCTGATCGACGAAACGACGGAACTTTCGGGTGCCGAACGCGTGCTGCTGGTCCTGGAGACGCCCAACGGACTGCATCTCGCGGGTTCCTTGGTTCCGCGCGGCGAAGATGCGCAATTGCTGCTGGCCGACGTCACGCCGGAATTGACTCACGTGCGCCGCACGCGCGCCGTCAGCTTGATGTATGGCCCGGAAGGCGCACCGGAGTTGAAGCAGCGCTCGCGGATCATCGCGCCGCTGATCGCGCAGAAAGAGTTGCTGGGCTATCTCTACGCGGACATCGACGGTGCGTTCGGACGCTTCCACGACGCCGACCGCGACCTCCTTGGCATGCTGGCCAGCCAGGCGGCTGTCGCACTCGACAACGCGCAGTGGTCGCAGGGACTCGAACAGAAGGTCACGGAGCGCACCGAAGAACTGCACGCGTCCAATGCTGCGCTCGAGCAGCGCGCCGCCGAACTGGCGATCATCAACACCGTGCAGCAGGCGCTCGCCGGCGAACTCAGCCTGCAAGGTGTCTACGAGACCGTCGGCGACAAACTGCGTGAAGTGTTCCATGGCGCCTACGTGGCGATCCGGATCTATGACCCGCAGACCGGAGTCATGCATTACCCCTATGCGTACTACGACGACAAGGCGTACCACAACCATCCGTCGGAGCTGCTCGGCGACAAAGGGTTTGGCTCCCATGTGATCCGGACGCGCAAGACGCTGCTGATCGACGAGAACCTGGAGGAGCAATCCGATCAGTTCGGCTCGCACATGATGATCGACGCGCCGTCGCCGATGACACAGCTGATGGCGCCCCTCATCGTGGGTGACGAGGCGCGCGGGATGCTGGTTCTTTGCGACCTCAAGCGCGAACACGCCTACAGCACCTCTGACGTGCGGCTGCTGGAGACGCTGGCGAGCAGCATGAGCGTCGCGCTGGAGAACGCGCGGCTCTTCGACGAGACGCAGCGGCTGCTGAAGGAGACCGAACAGCGCGCGGCCGAGTTGGCGGTGATCAACAGCATCCAGGAAGGCATGGCTGCCGAGCTCGACTTCCAGGCCATCGTCGACCTCGTCGGCGACAAGCTGCGCGAAGTGTTCAGGACCGGCGACATCGGCATCCGCTGGCAGGACGCGGAGACCGGACTCATCCACTACCTCTACGAATACGAGCACGGCGTCCGTCATCACCCTCGCGCGCACCTGCCGACGCCGGGCGGCGCCTGGGACGCAGCAGTCGCGGACGCGCCAGCCGCTGGTCATGAACAACCGCGCGGCGCAAGCGGCGGCAGGCGTCACGCCGGTTCCCGGCACCGACCAGAGTCATTCCGCGGCCTTCGTGCCGATCCTGGGCGGAGACCGCCTGCTCGGCACGATCGTTGTGGAGGACTACGAGCGCGAAAACGTGTACGGCGAGGCCGAGGTGCGGCTGCTGAGCACGGTTGCCTCCAGCATGGGAGTGGCGCTCGAGAACGCGCGGCTCTTCGACGAGACGCAGCATCTGCTGAAGGAGACCGAGCAGCGCGCGGCCGAGCTCGCGATCATCAACAGCGTACAGGAAGGCCTCGCATCGAAACTGGAAATGCAGGCGATCTACGACCTCGTCGGCAACAAGATCCGCGAAATATTCGACGCGGATGTCGCCGCGATCAGCCTGTACGACCCGGACGCCGACCTGACCCGCAGCGTGTTCCTCCTCGATCATGGCGAGCGCTTTCATCCGGAGTTGGGGAAGCCGGGCGGATTCACCGCGGAAATCCTCCGGACGCGGCAACCCATCGTGCTGCACACCGCCGAGGAGATGAACCGGCGGATGGTGGAACTAGGTTCCACGAACGTCGGCGGCGGCACCCAGGACAACTCCTTCATCTACGTCCCCATCCTCCATGGCGACGTGGCGCGCGGCGTAATCTGTGTCGGCAAGCAGCGCGAGCACGCGTTCGGCGATTCGGACGTGAGCCTCTTGACGACGCTAGGCAACGCGATGAGCGTGGCGCTGGAGAACGCACGGCTCTTCGACGAGACGCAGCGGTTGTTGAGCGAGACCGAGCAGCGCAATGCAGAGTTGGCCATCATCAACAGCGTCCAGCAGGCGCTCGCTGCCGAGCTCAACATGCAGGGCATCTACGACGCGGTCGGGGACAAGATTCGCGAGATCTTCCACGAGGCGGACGTCGGCATCCGCATCCATGACCCGCAGACAAACCTTCTCCACTATCCGTACGTCTACGAAGGCGGGCAGCGAATCGCCATCGAGTCGCGACAACTCTCGGATAAAGGTTTCACCCGGCACGTTCTGCGGACCCGCGAGACACTCGTCATCAACGAGAACATGGAGCAGGAGTCGGCTCGGTACGGCAGTTTCACCGTGCCCGGCACGCAGGACGAGAAATCCGCGATCTACGTGCCTCTGGTGGCAGGCGACCAGGCGCGCGGAGTGATCAGCCTGATCGACCTGGACCGTGAGCATGCGTTCAGCGGTTCGGACGTGCGTCTCTTGCAAACGCTCGCGAACAGCATGAGCGTCGCGCTCGAGAACGCGCGGCTCTTCGACGAGACGCAGCGGCTGTTGAAGGAAACGGAACAGCGCGCGGCAGAGCTCGCGGTGATCAACAGCATCCAGGAGGGCATGGCAGCCGAGCTCGACTTCCAGGCGATCGTCGACCTGGTCGGCGACAAGTTGCGCGAGGTCTTCAACACCGGCGACATCGGCATCCGCTGGTACGACGCGAAGGCCAACGCTGGTTCATGCGCCTACGACTACGAGCATGGCGTGCGCCTGACGGGTCTCAAGCCATGACGCCGGGACCCGACAGCGTGTGGGCCAAGCTCGTGCAAGCGCGCCAACCGATCGTGACCAACAATCCGGCAGAAGCGGCCGCGCTCGGCACCACGACGATACCCGGGACCGATGCGAGCCTCTCGTCGGTGCGCGTCCCGATCCTGGGCGGCGACCGCGTGCTGGGTTCGATCATCCTGGAGAATTTCGAGCGCGAGAATGCCTACGACGAGGCCGACATGCGACTGCTCAGCACGGTCGCGGCGAGCATGGGCGTGGCGCTGGAGAACGCGCGGCTCTTCGACGAGACGCAGCGGCTGTTCAAGGAAAGCGAACAGCGCGCGGCCGAACTCGCGGTGATCAACAGCATCCAGGAAGGGATCGCGGCCGAGCTCGACTTCCAGGCCATCGTCGACCTCGTCGGCGACAAGCTGCGCGAAGTGTTCGCGACCGGCGACATGGGCATTCGCTGGTGAGCCGACAAGACCGACCTGATCCATCTGTACTAGTACGAGCACGGCGTGCGGCTCGACATCCCGCCGACCACGGATGACGGGCGGCGCCTGGTCGGCTCCGCGAGAACGCGCGCCCATCGTCGCCAATCACGCGCGGAGCAGCCGGCGCTGGGAATGCCGGCCTCGCTGCCGGCACCGATTCGGCAGCCATTCGGGCGTCTTCGTGCCGATCATCGGCAGCGACCGCGTGCTCGGCATCATCATCCTGGAAGACCACGAGCGCGAGAATGCGTATGGCGAAGCCGAGGTCCGGCTGCTTACCACGGTCGCGGCGAGCATGGGCGTGGCGCTGGAGAACGCGCGCCTCTTCGACGAGACGCAGCGCCTGTTCAAGGAGAGCGAGCAGCGCGCGGCCGAGCTCGCGATCATCAACAGCGTCCAGCAGGCGCTCGCCGGCGAGCTGTCGATGCAGGGCATCTACGACGCCGTCGGCGACAAGATCCGCGAGGTCTTCAGCGGGCGCGATTGTGCATCCGGATCCACGATCCGAGACGGATTCGATCCACTATCCGTATATCTACGACACCCGAAGCGGGTCGCAATCGCGTCGCGTCCGCTCGGCACGACCGGATTTGCCGCCCACGTGCTCCGCACGCGCAAGACGCTCGTCATCGACGAGAACCTGCCAGCAGGCGGAAGTTGGGCTCGTCGCTGCTGGGTGACGCGGCTGGAATCGAAATCGCAGGTGATTGTTCCGCTGGTGGGCGGCGACAGGTCCGCGGCATGCTCCAGCTCATCGACATGGAGCGCGAGCACGCGTTCTCCGAGTCGGACATCCGGCTGCTGCAGACGCTCGCCAACAGCATGAGCGTCGCGCTGGAGAACGCGCGCCTCTTCGACGAGACGCAGCGGCTGCTGAAGGAGACCGAGCAGCGCGCGGCGGAGCTCGCCGTCATCAACAGCGTCCAGGAGGGCATGGCCGCCGAGCTCGACTTCCAGGCCATCATCGACCTGGTCGGCGACAAGATCCGCGAGATCTTCGGCGACGCCGGCATCCGCATCATCGACCCGAAGACGGACATGATCCACTACCCGTATGCGTACGAGCACGGGCAAGCGGATCAGCATCGATGCCCTGCCCGCTTCGCGGCAACCGGGTTCGGCCGGCACATCTTCCGCACCCGCGAGACGCTGGTCATCAACGAGAACATGGAGCAGGCAAGCCGAATACGGCAGTGCGAACTGCCGGGGTCGAAGCTGGAGAAATCGGCCGTCTTCGTGCCGCTGATCGCCGGCGACCGGTGCGCGGCGTGATCACGTGCTCGACATGGAGCACGAGCACGCGTTCAGCGACTCCGACGTGCGCCTGCTGCAAACGCTCGCCACCGCCATGAGCGTGGCGCTCGAGAATGCGCGGCTGTTCGACGAGACGCAGCGCCGCACGCGCGAGACCGCCGCGCTGGCCGACGTGGGACGCGACATTTCGTCGACGCTGGACCTCGTCGACGGTGATGGACCGTATCGCGCGCCACGCGAAGGATCTGCTCAACGCCGACAGCAGCGCGATCTTCCTGCCCGACGCCGGCAGCGCGAACTATCGCGCGATCGTCGCCGTCGGCGAAATGGCCGACGCGATCAAGGACACGGTGATCGAGCGCGGCGTCGGCATCATCGGCAGCCTCGTCGCAAAGCGGCCGCGCCGAATTCATCAACGATACGCAGGCCGACCCGCGCGGCGTGCAGATCGCCGGGCACGGAACCGGACGACGACGAGCGGCTGATGGTCGCGCCGCTGCTCGCCGGCAAGACGGTCAAAGGCGTGATGGCGGTCTGGCGCACCGGCGGCGAGCCGTTCGGCGACAGCGAGCTGGAGTTCCTGGTCGGCCTGTCGCTGCAGGCGACGGTCGCGATCGAGAACGCGCGTCTGTTCGCCGAATCGCAGAAGCGCGCGGCGGAACTGGCGACGATCAACACGGTGTCGCAGCAGCTCGCGGGCAAGCTCGACCTGGCGCCGCTGCTCGACCTGGTCGGCGAGCAGATCCGCACGGTGTTCAAGGCCGACATCGCCTATGTCGCGCTGTACAACCCGCAGACCGGCATCATCGAGTTCCCGTACCAGTACGGCGACGAATTGAAGCCGCTCAAGTATGGCGAGGGTCTCACCAGCAAGATCATCAGTTCGAGCAAACCGCTGATCATCAACCACGAAGCGGACCGGCGCGGCCTCGAGCTGGGCGCCAAGGTCGTCGGCAAGCAGGCGCTTGTCCTATCTGGGCGTGCCGATTCCGGTGGGCGGGTCGAGTCTTGGCGTCATCAGCGTGCAAAGCACGCAGAAGGAAGGCATGTACGGCGCCGACGACGAGCGGCTGCTGTCGACGATCGCGGCCAACGTCGGCGTCGCGCTTCAGAATGCGCGGCTGTTCAACGAGACCCAGGAGGCGCTCAGCCACCAGACGGCCACCGCCGACATCCTGCGCGTGATCAGCAGCTCGCCGACCGACGTGCAGCCCGTGTTCGACGCGATCGTCAACACCGCGATGCGACTGTTTGGCATGCGATTTCACCGCGCTGCTGCGCACCGACGGGGAGACGTATTCGCCGGTCGCGGCGGCGACACCGGGCGGCGTGCCCGTCGACCTTGGGCCGTCCCATGTTCCCATCGATCCGGACGCCAATTTCCCGTCGCGCGTGATCATCGACAAGACGATGATGCACATTCCGGACTGGACAGCGATCGAGCTTCCGGCGCACGAGCAGCACATCCAGGAGCTGACCGGGATCAACATCGCTCATGTCTGCCGCTCATGCGCCAGAAGACGAGTGCATCGGCGTGCTGCCCTGGCGCGCGACACGGCCGGCGCATTCAGCGACAAGGAGATCGCGCTGGCGAAGTCGTTCGTCGACCAGGCGGTGATCGCCATCGAGAACGTGCGGCTGTTCAACGAGACGAAGGAAGCGCTCGAGCGGCAGACGACCACGGCGACGGTGCTGCAGGTGATCAGCGGGTCGATGGCCGATCCCAAGCCCGTGTTCGACAAGATTCTCGACAGCTGCGAGCGGCTGTTCGGGGCGACGCGACATGTCCGTCTGTCTGGCCGATGGCGACCAGCTGCGGATCGGCGCCTACCGCGGCGGCTTCAACGACGAGGTGGTGCGCACGTTTCCGCGGCCACTCGCCGGAACGATCAGCGACATGGCGATGCGGCAAGGTTCGGTCCTGCACCGGAACAGCGTGCTGGCCGCGACGGACCTGCCCGAGTACGCGCATGAGCTTGCGCGCGAGGTCGGCGATTTCTCCATTGCCGAACGCGCCGATGTCGTGGGAAGGCCACGGCATCGGCACGATCGACATCGCCTGCCGCCCGCCGCGACCATTCTCCGGAGGCGGAGATCGCACTGCTGAAGACGTTCGCCGATCAGGCGGTGATCGCGATCGAGAATGCGCGGCTGTTCAACGAGACCAAGGAGGCGCTGGAGCGGCAGACCGCGACCGCCGAAGTGCTGAAGGTGATCAGCGAGTCGCCGACCGACGTCGCAGCCGGTGTTCGACGTGATCGCCGAACGCGCGGCGAAGCTCACCGGTGCCGACTACGGCTGGGTGCTTCGTTTCGACGGCGAGCTGATCGACGTGGCGAGCGCCCACGGCGTCAACCCGCAAGGCCTCGAGGCCGCAAGGCGCGCATTTCCGATGCCGCCGGGCGACGGCTCGGGTGCTGCACGCGTCGTCGCGGGACGGCACGATCGTCAACATCGCCGACGTGCGCGACGAAGATGCGCGGTACAAGGCACGTGCGATCGCCGAGTTGGCGGGCTACCGGCAGCATTCTCAGCGTGCCGATGCGGCGCGACGACCACATCGTCGGCGTGATCACGGTCACGCGCGCGGCAGTCGGACAATTCGCAGACAAGGAAGTTGACCTGCTGCAGACGTTCGCCGACCAGGCGGTGATCGCGATCGAGAACGTGCGGCTGTTCAACGAGACGCAGGAGGCGCTGGCGCGGCAGACCGCGACCTCCGACGTGCTGCAGGTGATCAGCGGATCGCCGACCGACGTGCAGCCGGTGTTCGACATCATCGCCGAGCGCGCCGCGGCGCTGACCGATGCGCGTTACTGCCTTGTGACGCGGCTCGACGGCGACACGCTGCAGCTGGTGGCCCTGCACGGCGTCAACGAAGCCGGCACGGCTGCGCTGCGCGCGGCCTGGCCCCAGCCCCTGCAGGAGAGCACGGCGATCTCGGCGCGCGCGATCCGCGAGCGCCGGGTCGTCAACGTGGCCGACCTGCTCGCGCTAGCCGACGACGAGTACGCGCCGGTCATGAAGCGTGCCTGCGAACTGGCGGGCTTCCGCAGCGGCCTGTCGGTCCCGCTGCTGCGCGACCAGCAGGTGATCGGCGCCATCACCGTCAACCGCGCCGAGACCGGCCTCTACGCCGACAAGGAAGTAGCGCTGCTGCAGACCTTCGCGCGACAGGCGGTGGTCGCGGTCGAGAACGTGCGCCTGTTCAACGAGACGCGCGAGGCACTCGAGCAGCAGACGGCCACCGCCGAGGTGCTGCAGGTGATCAGCGGCTCGGTGGCCGACACGGCGCCGGTGTTCGAGAAGATCCTCGACAGCTGCCAGCGCCTGTTTGCGAGCGACCAGCTCGCGGTCATGCTGCTGCGCGAGGACGGGCACGTGCATCCGACGGCATGGCGCGGCACGGCCTTCGACGCAGTCGTGCGCGACGTCCGTTCGATGCCCGTGGAGACAACCACGACGGGGCAGGCAATTCGCGAGCGACGCACGGTACAGGTCGGCGAGGGCGTGGCGGCCAACCGATGCCAATGCCGGCCGTGCGCAAGCTCGCGGAGAGCATGGGTCCGTATACGTCGATCTACAGCCCGATGATCTGGGAAGGCCAGGGCATCGGCGCGATCTGCGTCCTCCGCCAGCCGCCGCGCCCGTTCAGCGACAAGGAGGAGACGCTGCTGCGGACTTTCGCCGACCAGGCCGTGATCGCGATCCAGAACAGCCGGCTGTTCAACGAAACCAAAGAGGCGCTCGAGCGGCAGACGGCGACGGCCGAGGTCTTGAGCGTGATCAGCGAGTCGCCGACGGACGTGCAACCGGTGCTGGACGCGGTGGCGGAGCGCGCCGGTCAGCTCTGCCGCGCGGACGGCAGCCGCGTCTGGCTGGTCGAGGGCGAGCAACTGCGTGCGATGACTACCTACGGGCGGACTTACCCGACCAATCGCGATGCCGAAGTGCTGCCGATCAAGAAGACCTCGGTCGGCGGCCGCACCGTGCTGGAGCGACGGGTCATCCATGTCGAAGACGTCGTCCGCAGTCATGGACACCGACTACCCGGACGTACGCGAACTACAGGCACGCTACGGATTCCGCACGGTGCTCAACGTGCCACTGCTCCTCGATGGCGAGGCGATGGGCGTCATCTCGCTGCTGCGCAACGAAGTTCGTCCTTTCGCGCCCGCGGAAATCAGCCTGCTGCAGACGTTTGCCGACCAGGCGGTGATCGCGATCCAGAACGTGCGCATGTTCAACGAGACCAAGCAGGCGCGTGCCGCGGCCGAGGCCGCGAACGAGGCGAAGAGCTCGTTCCTGGCGACGATGAGCCACGAGATCCGCACGCCGATGAACGCCGTCATCGGCATGAGCGGACTCTTGCTCGACACGAAGCTCGATACCGAGCAGCACGACTACGTCGCCACGATTCGCGACTCCGGCGATGCGCTTCTCACCATCATCAACGACATCCTCGATTTCTCGAAGATCGAGGCCGGGCGGATGGACATCGAGGCGCAGGCGTTCGACCTGCGCGAGTGCGTCGAGTCGGCGCTGGACCTGGTCAGCGCGCGCGCGACCGAGAAGCACCTCGACATCGCCTACGTCTTCGAGGGCGACGTGCCGCAAGCCATCGTCGGCGACGTGACACGGCTGCGGCAGATCATGCTGAACCTCCTGTCCAACGCGGTGAAGTTCACCGAGCGCGGCGAGGTCGTGCTCACCGTGACGTCACAGCCGCCGCCGTCGGCCGCGCTGGATTGACGTTTGCCGTGCGCGATACCGGCATCGGCTTGTCCAAGGAGGTCATCGAGTCGGCTGTTCCAGTCGTTCTCGCAGGCAGATTCGTCGACGACGCGAAAATACGGCGGCACGGGACTCGGTCTCGCCATCAGCAAGCGATTGAGCGAGCTGATGGGCGGCCACCTGTGGGCGGAAAGCGACGGCCCCGGCAAGGGATCGACGTTCCTGTTCAACATCGAGGCACCGATCGCGCAGGTCTCTCCCACACGGGCGCGCGACTTCGTCGGCGTGCAGCCCGAACTCAAGGCCAAGCGCGTCCTCATCGTCGACGACAACGCAACGAACCGGCGCGTGCTCGAACCTGCAGATGGGCAAGTGGGGCATGGCGTGCCGCGACACCGAGTCGCCGCGCGGAAGCCTTGCGCTGGCTCGATGACGGCGCGGCGTTCGATCTGGCGATCCTCGACATGCACATGCCCGAAATGGACGGCCTCGCGCTGGCGCGGGAGATTCGCCGACGCAAGCCTCAATTGCCGCTAGTGCTGTTCAGCTCGCTCGGCCGGCGCGAGGCAGGCGACACCGAAGGGCTGTTCAGCGCCTACCTGGCCAAGCCGATCCGCCAGTCGCACCTGTACGACGCACTGGTGGGGCTGCTCACACTGGACGCCGCGCCCAAGGCCGTCTCGGCCGCCAAACCCGCGCTGGACATCCAGATGGCCGCGCGGCATCCGCTGCGCATCCTTCTGGCCGAGGACAACGTCGTCAACCAGAAGCTTGCGCTGCGGCTGTTGCAGCAGATGGGGTACCGCGCCGACCTGGCCTCGAACGGTATCGAAGCCGTCGAGTCTGTACAGCGGCAAACATACGACGTGGTATTGATGGACGTGCAGATGCCGGAAATGGACGGGCTCGAGGCGTCGCGCCAGATCTGCGCGAAACTGGCGGCGCGCAGGCGCCCCCGCATCGTCGCGATGACCGCCAACGCGATGCAGGGCGACCGCGAGATGTGCATCGAGGCGGGGATGGACGATTACCTGACCAAGCCGATCCGCGTCGACCGGCTGGTCGAGGCGCTGAACCAGGTGCCCGCACGCGAGGACCGCTGACATGACCGCACCGACAATCGACCTGCCCACGTTCGAGGCGCTACAGGAGACCGCAGGCGCCGAGTTCGTCGTCGAACTGGTCGACACCTTCCTCACCGAAGCGCCGCTGATGCTGGACGACCTGCGCAGTTCGCTGGCTGCGCGCGACGCCGACCGCTTCCGGCGCGCCGCGCACTCGCTCAAGTCCAACAGCAACACGTTCGGCGCGCGCACGCTGGGCGCGATGGCACGAGACCTGGAATTGACCGGGGTCGACGCGGCGCTCGCCGCCGGCGGCCGGCCGCTGGATGCGCTGGCGGAGGAATACGCAAGGGTTGCCGCCGCGCTGACGGAGTTGCGCAATGGCTGAGACGCGCAACGCGGCCCGCCTCCTCGTGGCAGACGACAACAAGGTCAACCGGCTTCTGCTGACGCGCAGCCTCGAGCTGCAGGGCCACCGCGTGGCCTCGGCCGAAAATGGCCGCGTGGCGCTGGAAATGCTCAGGCGCGAACCGTTCGACCTCATGCTGCTCGACATGGAAATGCCTGAGATGGACGGCTTCCAGGTGCTGGAACAATTGCTCAACGACCGGCAGTTGCGCGACCTGCCCGTCATTGTCACTTCGTCGCTGGAAAGCGTGGACACCATTGTCCGCTGCATCGAGCTGGGCGCCGCGGACTACCTGACCAAGCCGGTCAATCCGGTGCTGCTCAAGGCTCGCATCGACGCCAGCCTCGAAAAAAAGCGTCTGCAGGACCAGTTGAAGGAGATGGTGCAACGCTTCGCGACACCGGAGGTAGCGCAGGACCTGCAGGAGTCAGGGTTCTCGCTGGGGGGCAAGCGCGTCACGGGCACGGTGATGTTCAGCGACATCCGCGACTTCACGCCGCTGGTCGAGTCGCAGCCGCCCGAGGAGACCATCGATCTTCTGAATACGTATTACACGCTGATGTTCGACGCGATCAGCACCCACGGCGGCATCGTCAACCAGATGATCGGCGACGGCCTGATGGCAATTTTCGGCGCGCCGTTGCCGCTGGCGGACCACTCGGGCAGCGCGGTGCGGGCGGCGCTGGAAATGATCGAGTTGGTCGAGATGTTCAACCTCGAGCGAGCCAACGCCGGCAAACCGCAGATCAGGATTGGTATCGGCATCGCCTCCGGGGAAATGGTGGCGGGCTATGCAGGCACCAGCAAGCGCGCGGCGTACACCTGCTTCGGCGATACCGTCAATCTCGCGGCGCGGCTGGAGGCGCACACCAAGGTTGCCAAACGCGCCATCCTTATCGACGATGCGACACGCAGTGCTCTCGGTGAGCATGTGGAAATCGAGGCGCTCGGCCCCGTCCAGTTCCAGGGCAAGTCGGCGCCAACGGACGTCTTCTCGGTGATGGTCGGCCAGAAGATCTAGCGCTCCGCCGGTTCATCGGCGCTTGCTGCGCGCCGAAGGCTCCCCAATGAAAAGGCCGGGTGTCGCGCGACGCCCGGCCTCTATTTGCCGCAATGCTGGCTGGATTCAGCCCTTGTGCTTGAAAACCGCCGGAACGACCCAGCGATCGTGCGCAGCGGTCTTTGCCTCGCGCACTCCCACCACTTCGATGGCGGGCAGTGTCACGATCCGCATGTCCGCGGACTGCGCGGCCGCGTTGGCCGAGACCATGGGCTCCATCGGCGTGAGATTCGCCGGCAGCAGCACCGCGATTCCCATCGTCACGGCGGTGGCAACCACCGCGGCGACGCCGAAAAGCGGCGACCTGGAGCGGTTGAAATTGCGATTCATCGTGGCGTTCGTCATGGCGTCCTCACATCCTTCTTGCGCTCCCGCAGCGGGCGGGCCCGTCTTCCCTCAGAGTGCCGTGCCGGCATGTCGCACCGGCATTTCCGCTCGGCATGACCCCTTTGATGCGGCGATTCCGGGGTTTGGATTCAACCGGTCACGCTTCGGGGCCGTTGCTGTCAGGGTGGATCGTAGGCGGGGCCGCTGTCACCCTCAACGGCCACGCGACGAAACGGTAGATTTGCCGCCCCAACTGGCGGCGAGCGCGACAAAGCGCACGGGATGGCGTGCGATCGCGCACGCGAAGGGGCCCTGCGGGGCCCGGAGACTGTGTCAGCGACCCTTGCGGACCACCTGGTCGATGGCGCCGAAGATCGTGCGGCCGGCTTCGTCGAACATCTCGATGCGCACGCGGTCGCCGAACTTCATGAAAGGCGTGGACGGCTTGCCTTCGATGATCGTTTCCACCGTGCGCTGTTCGGCGATGCACGAATAACCGCGCCCGCCGGCCGCCGCCGGACGTCCCGGTCCGCCGTCTTCCTTGTTGGAGACGGTACCCGAGCCGATGATGCTGCCGGCCCCGAGGTCGCGGGTCTTCGCCGCGTGCGCAATCAGCGTGTCGAAGTTGAACGTCATGTCGGTGCCGGCGTCGGGCTGACCGAACAGCTTGCCATTGAGATGCGACACCAGTGGACGATGCACCTTGCCGCCCTCCCATGCCTTCCCCAATTCGTCCGGCGTCACTGCGACGGGCGAAAACGACGACGCAGGCTTCGACTGGAAGAACCCAAAGCCCTTGGCCAGTTCGGCGGGGATCAGGTTGCGCAAGCTGACGTCGTTGACGAGCGTCATGAGGCGGATGTGCCGGCCGGCCTCGGCGGCCGAGGTCCCCATCGGAACATCATCGGTGATCGCCGCGATCTCCGCCTCGAAGTCGATTCCCCACGCTTCGTCCGCGAGCACGATGTCCTCGCGTGCACCCAGCATGTGATCCGACGCGCCCTGGTACATCAGCGGATCGGTCCAGAATTCCGGCGGCATCGTCGCGCCGCGCGCGCGCCGCACGAGTTCGACGTGATTGACGTAGGCCGAGCCGTCGGCCCATTGATAGGCGCGCGGCAGCGGCGCCATCGCGTGCACCGGATCGAAGGGCTCGGCATCGGGCATCCGGTTGGCGTTCAACTCGGTGGCGATCGCGTGCAGCCCGGGCGCGGCGGTGGCCCAGGCATCGAGCGCGGCCTGCAGCGTGCGCGCGATCTCGGGAACGGCCACGCACCGCGACAAATCGCGCGACACGACCACGAGGCGGCCGTCGCGCGAGTGATCGCCCAGCGTTGCGAGCTTCATTCGGTCACCCCTTGCCTCCCCTTCAGGCGCTTCAGCTTGTAGCCCTGCCCCAGGTCCTCCATCTCCCACCCGGCGGCGGCAAGGGCGCCGCGCAACCGGTCCGCCTCGGCCCACGCCTTGCTGCCGCGCGCCGCGGCCCGCGCATCGGCCAGTGCCTGCACGTCGGCCGGCACGACCTCTTCCGCCGGCTTCCATTCGGCGAGACGCAGTCCCAGCACCGCATCGAACTTCCGGAGCGTCGCGCGCCGGATCGCGGGCGGCAGATCGTCGCCGCGCAGGACCTCCCAGGCCACCGCCAGCGCACGCGGCACGTTGAGGTCGTCGTTGATCTGGTCGGTAAAGCGTGCGACATACGACGCGTCCGGCTGCGCCGAGGCTTCCGCGGGCAATGTGTAGAACCCCTGGCGCATGCGATCGAGCGCCGTCGCGGCACCATCGAGCGCCTCCCACGAGAAGCTCATTTGCGTCCGGTAATGCGCGGTCAGGCACAGGTAGCGGTAGGCGAGCGGGTCGTAACCGCGCTCCTGCAACAGCGAAAGCCGCAGAAATTCGCCGGCCGACTTGGCCATCTTGGCGTCGTGGCTCAACAGAAAGTAGCCGTGCATCCAGAAGTTGGCAAGCCGCGTGCCCACACGCGCCTCGGTCTGGGCAATTTCGTTCGTGTGGTGGACCGGAATGTGGTCCTCGCCGCCGCAATGGATGTCGAAGAAGTCACCCAGGTATTTTTGCGCCATCGCCGAGCACTCGATGTGCCAGCCTGGATAGCCGCGACCCCACGGGCTGTCCCATTCCATCTGCCGTTTTTCGCCGGGCGCGGTGAATTTCCACAGCGCGAAATCGGTCGGATGGCGCTTGTCGCCGACGTCCACGCGCTTGCCGGCCTCCTGGCCCTCGACGTTCAGACGCGCGAGGTACCCATAGTCCTTCTGCATCGACGTGTCGAAGTACACGCCGTCCGCCGTGACGTACGCATAGCCGTTCTTCTCGATGTCGGCGATGAATTCGATCTGCTCGCGAATGTGGTCGGTCGCGCGGCACAGGACCGTCGGATTCTCGATGTTGAGGAGTTCAAGGTCCGCTAGGAACGCATCGGTGTAGAGCCGCGCGATCTCCCACGCCGACTTGCCGGTGCGGCGCGCTCCCTTCTCCATCTTGTCCTCGCCGGTGTCGGCATCGGACGTGAGGTGGCCCACGTCCGTGATGTTCATGACGTGCCGGACCACGTAGCCGTTCCACTCGAGGACGCGCCTCAACACATCCTCGAACAGGAACGTCCGGTAGTTGCCGATGTGCTGGTAGTCGTAGACCGTCGGCCCGCAGGCGTAGACGCCCACGCGGCCCGCGACCTGCGGCTCGAACCGGCGCAGCGAGCGCGTGTAGTTGTCGTAGAGTTGCAGCGGAGCGGTCATCGGCTTGGATCGCGTTACGAAGTGCGACAAAAAGCGGTCGATGTTATGCGAGAACCGCGCTTGCTGGCAACCTGGGCGGTCGGGGCAGCGCCAAGGGTCCCCTGGCCGGCACGAAACGGCGCGAAGAACGGCGTGCAATGTAGAATGCGGGGCCTTTTGCCGAGCGTGGACACACCCGCAAAAAACTGACGAAATGCTTGCGTCCCTTCCCCGCTCCGTTTGGTGGCTCATTGCCGCCGCGCTGCTTGCGGCGTGGTTCTCAGGCATCGCGCGTGCGCAAGCTGCAGCATCCCGACGAAGGACGATACGCGGAGATCGCGCGCGAAATGGCGGCTTCCGGCGACTGGGTCACGCCGCGCCTGAACGGCCTCAAGTATTTCGAGAAGCCACCGCTGCAATACTGGGCGACCGCAGCGACGTTCAATGCGTTCGGCGTGCACGAATGGACGGCGCGCCTGGTGCCCGCGGTCGCGGGCCTGCTGGCCGTGATGATCGTCGGCATGACGGCCGCGCGCCTCGATGGACCCGTCACGGGCGCGTACGCGGCGCTGGCGCTGGCGGCAAGCGTGTGGCACTTCGCGCTGTCGCAACTGCTGACCCTCGACAGCGTATCTGAGTTGCTGTCTCGCGGCGACACTTTGCGCCTTCCTGCTCGCGCAGCGCGACGGGCTGTCGCCCGCCGTCCAGCGCAACTGGATGCTCGTGGCGTACGCGGCGGCGGCCGGCGCAACACTCACGAAGGGCCTGGTCGGGCTGGTCATCCCCGGCGCCACGCTCGTCCTGTATTCGCTGGCGACGCGCGACGCGGGCCCGTGGAAGCGGCTGCACGTCGTCGCCGGCCTGGCGCTCTACCTCGTGCTGACGGCGCCGTGGTTCCTCCTGGTGTCGCGCGGCAACCCGGAATTCGCACAGTTCTTCTTCGTCCACGAGCACTTCGAACGCTTCCTGACGACCGAGCATCGCCGCGAGGGCGGCTGGTACTACTTCGTTCCCCTGCTCGGCGCGGGCCTCCTGCCCTGGCTCTTCGTCGCTCTGTGGACGCTTCGCCGCAGCTGGCGTGGCGCTGTCGTTGCCGCCGACGGATTCTCGTGGCCGAAATTCTGCCTGGTCTGGGCGCTGTTCGTGTTCGTATTCTTCAGCCTGTCCGGATCCAAGCTGCCGTCGTACATCCTGCCGATGTTTCCGGCGCTGGCGCTCGTCATCGGATGGCAACTGACGCAGCTTGCGCCGCACCGCATCGCCTTGCTGATCGCGCCCGTGGCGCTCCTGTTTGCGCTGCTCTTCGTCGGCGTGCTCGCGGCGCTCAACCAATTCATTCCGGAACTGGCCGAAGGCGCCACGCCGGCCGATGTATTCCATGCCTTCGCACCCTGGATCAGCGCGGCGGTGGGCATCATGGCGGCGAGCGCCGCAGCCGCCGTCCTGCTTCTGCGCCGCAACACGCCGCCTTCGAAAACGCTGGGCATCGTCGTGCTGTCGCTGGGAACGATGATCGGTGTGCAGACGGGACTGGTCGGCTACGACGCGTTCCGCGCGACGCGCTCCGCGTACGATATCGTGCGCGCCGCCGAGGAGACCCTGGGTGGCGCGTTCGATCCGGCGGTTCCGGTGTTCCAGGTCCGCACGTACGACCAGACGCTTCCCTTCTACCTCAACCGGACGACGACACTCGTGGCGTACCGCGACGAAATGGCGCTGGGCCTGGACGCCGAGCCTTCACTCGGCTTCGCGACGGAAGCCTCGTGGATACCCGTCTGGCAGGCGCTGACGCAAGGCTACGCGCTGATCCGCCTCGACGATTATGCCGCACTGGAGGCCCAGTCCGTTCCCATGCGGGTGATCGCGCGCGATCCACGCCGCGTCTTCGTCGCGAGGCATTGATGACCGCTTCGGCATTCGCCTTCCTCCTTACCGGCGTCGTGCTCAATGCCGGCGCGCAGCTGCTGCTCAAGGCGGGCACCAACACGCTCGGCGTCATCACGCTTACGCGCGACAACTGGTGGGACATGCTGTGGAAGATGGGAACGCAGGGCCATTTCGTCGCCGGCGTCGTGTGCTACATGGTGAGCCTGCTGGTGTGGATCATGGGCCTGTCGCGCGTGCCGGTGTCGGTGGCCTACCCGATGCTGTCGCTGGGTTACGTGATCAACGCGATCGCCGCGTACTACCTTTTCGGCGAAACGGTGACTGTCGCGCGCTGGCTGGGCATCGGCTTCATCGTCGTCGGCGTGTGGCTGGTCGCGAAGACGTGAGCGCGCTTCCCTACCTGCAGTTCGCGCGGCCCACGCTCGACGAGGCGACGATCGCCGACGTCGCCGAGGTGCTGCGCTCGGGCTGGATCACCAGCGGCCCGAAGCTCAAGGCGTTCGAGGCCGCGTTGTCGGATTATGTGGGCGGCCGGCCCGTGCGCTGCGTGTCGTCCGCGACCGCCGCGCTGGAACTGGCTTTGACGGTATGCGGCATCGGGCCGGGCGACGAGGTCATCACGCCGGCGATGACGTTCTTCGCGGCGCCGAACATGGTCGTCAAGGTAGGCGCCACCCCGGTGTTCGTCGACGTCGAGCCGGGCACGCGAAACGTCGACCTCGCCGCCGTCGAGGCCCGCATCGGGCCGCGCACGCGCGCGATCCTGCCCACGCATTTCGCGGGCCTGCCCTGCGACATGGACGGCCTCTATGCGCTGGCCGCGAAGCACAAGCTGCGCGTCATCGAGGACGCGGCACTGGCCATCGGCTCGTCGTGGCGCGGCAAGCGCATCGGCAGCTTCGGCGACATCTGCATCTTCAGCTTCCACCCCAACAAGAACATCACGTCCATCGAAGGCGGCGCGCTGGTGATGGGCGACGACCGCGAGGCGCGCGAGATCGAGGTGCTGCGCTTCCACGGCATCACGTACCTGCCCGACCGCACGCGCGACGTCGCTGTCGCCGGCGGCAAGTTCAACCTGCCGGACGTCAATGCGGCGGTGGGCCTCGCGCAACTGGCGCAGCTGCCCGGCTTCAACGACAAGCGCCGCGCTCTCGTCCGCCGCTATTTCGAGCGGTTCCGCACCGAACCGGCGTGCGAGCTGCCGCACCCCGGCTACACGGGCGACGAGGAGGGCCACAGCTGGAACATGTTCGCGCCGCTGCTTCCGTTGCCGCTGCTGAAACTCTCGCGGCGGGAATTTCGCGATGCGCTGGAACAGCGCGGCATCGGCACCGGCGTGTCGTACGAGGCGGCGCACCTCGCGACGCTCTATCGCCGCTTCGGCTATCATCGCGGCAGCCTTCCCCATACCGAGCGCATCGCCGACACGACCGTGACCCTGCCGCTGCATCCTTCGTTGTCCCCAGCCGATGTCGACCGCGTGTGCGCCGCATGCGCGGAAGTCCTGGCGGCTCACGCCCGTTGAGCCGTCGCTGAACGCACCGCGCCATGACAGCACCCGAAGTGTCCGTCGTCATTCCGGTCTACAACGAGGAGGCGGGCCTTCCCGCGCTGTTCGCCCGACTGTATCCGGCGCTCGACGGCCTCCGTGTCCCGTATGAAGTCATCTTCGTCAACGACGGCAGCCGCGACCGCTCGGCGGCGCTGCTCAAGGACCAGTTCCTTGCGCGGCCCGACGTGACGCGGGTCGTGCTGTTCAACGCGAACTACGGCCAGCACCTCGCCATCATCGCCGGTTTCGAGCACGTGCGCGGAATGCGCGTCGTGACGCTCGACGCGGACTTGCAGAATCCGCCGGAGGAAATTCCGCGGCTGCTGGCGGCGATGGACGCCGGCCACGATTACGTCGGCGGCGTGCGGCGCACGCGCGAAGACGCATGGTGGCGGCGTGTGGCGTCGCGCGCGATGAACCGGCTGCGCGAGAGGATCACCCGCATCCGCATGACCGACCAGGGCTGCATGCTGCGCGCCTACAGTCGCGACATCACCGACGCGATCGCCAGCGGCCCCGAGGTCAGCACGTTCATTCCGGCGCTCGCCTACACGTTCGCGCACAGCCCGACCGAGGTCGATGTCGCCCACGAGGAGCGCGCTGCCGGAGAGTCGAAGTATTCGCTGTACCAGCTCATCCGCCTCAACTTCGACCTGGTCACCGGCTTTTCGCTGGTACCGCTGCAGATCTTCTCGGTGTTCGGCATGCTCGTCTCGATCGGCGCGCTCGCGACCTATCTCGGCGTCATCGTCTACCGGCTGACCGTCGGCGAATGGCATGGGGCCCTCAACGCGTTGTGGGATCGCGACATCCTCGCGTTCTTCCTCCTGGGCATGGTCCTGTTCGGCCTGGGAGTCGTCGGCGAATACATCGGGCGCATCTACAGCCAGGTGCGCGCGCGGCCGCGCTACACGATCAAGGCGGTGCTGGAGCAATCCCGGACAGAAACGGCGCCGCCGCGGCCGTGACGCGCGCCGTCGTCTTCGCGTATCACAACGTCGGCGCGCGCTGCCTCGAAGTGCTGTTGCGGCACGGCGTCGACGTGCCGCTGGTCGTCACGCACGACGACGATCCCGCCGAGGCGGCGTGGTTCGATCGCGTGGCCGACGTCGCGGCCGCGCACGGTGTGCCCTTCATCACGCCGGCCGACCCGAACGCGCCCGATGTCGTCGAGCGCATCCGCGAGCTGCACCCGGATTTCCTGTTCAGCTTCTATTATCGGCGGATGCTCGCGCCGGCGCTGCTGTCGATTCCGGCGCGCGGCGCACTCAATATGCACGGGTCGCTGTTGCCGAAGTATCGCGGTCGGGCGCCGGTGAACTGGGCAGTGCTGCACGGCGAGCGCGAGACCGGCGCCACGCTCCACTACATGGTCGAGAAGCCCGATGCGGGCGACATCGTGGCGCAAACGGCGGTGCCCATCCTGCCCGACGAGACCGCCGGCCAAGTCTTCGCCAAGGTGACGCACGCGGCGGCGGCAACGCTCGACCGCGCGCTGCCCGCGCTCATCGACGGAAACGCGCCGCGCATCGCGCAGGATCTCGCCCGTGGCTCCTATTTCGGCGGCCGAAGGCCCGCGGACGGTCGCATCGACTGGTCGCGAACCGCGCGCGAAATCCATGACCTCGTCCGTGCCGTCGCCCCGCCCTTCCCCGGCGCCTTCGCAACCCTGGCAAAGCGCGAACTGCGCGTACTGCGCACGCGCGTGACGGATGAAGCAACACCCGCCGGCCCCGCGCGCCTGTGGATCGACGGTGCGCGGCTGCTGGCCGACTGCGGTGGAGGTGGCCGTCTGGAAATCACGTCGGCCGAGTGGGCCGGGCGCCCCTTCGATGCGTCGGCATTTGCCGCATCGTTTGGCGAATTCGCGGTGCTCGCCGACGGTGAGCCGCTTGAGGACGGCAAACGGCCACGGTAGGCTCGCCGCCATGTCCACCGAGCGCGTGCTCGCCTGCCTCACCCAGCCGTGGGTGAAGTTCGATTCGCGCGGGCGCTACAAGAGCAAGTGGCGCTGACGGCCTCGCGGCAGCAACGGCCGCGGAAGCCGGCCGACAGGTAAAATGACAGATTGTCAGCTCGCCGCCCCCAATGAAGAGAATCCTCATCCTCGGCGTCAACGGCTTCATCGGCCACCATCTCTCGCAGGAGATCCTCCGGTCGACGGACTGGGAGATCTTCGGCATGGACATGCAGACCGACCGCATTTCGGACCTGCTCGACGTGCCGCGCTTCCATTTCTTCGAAGGCGACATCACGATCAACCGCGAGTGGATCGAGTATCACGTCAAGAAATGCGACGTCGTGCTGCCGCTCGTCGCGATCGCCACGCCCGCCACCTACGTGCGTGAGCCGCTGCGCGTATTCGAACTCGACTTCGAGGCCAACCTGCCGATCGTGCGCGCGGCCGTCCGCTACAAGAAGCGGATCGTCTTCCCGTCGACGTCCGAGGTGTACGGGATGTCGCGCGACAGCGAATTCGACTCCGAGACCTCCAACCTCGTGCTTGGGCCGATCAACAAGCCGCGCTGGATCTACGCCTGCGCCAAGCAGCTGATGGACCGGGTGATCCACGCCTACGGCATGGAGCAAGGCCTCGATTACACACTATTCCGGCCGTTCAACTGGATCGGCGCCGGGCTCGATTCGATCAATACGGCCAAGGAAGGCAGCTCACGCGTCATCACGCAGTTCCTGGGACACATCGTTCGAGGTGAATCCATCAAGCTGGTCGACGGCGGCACGCAAAAGCGCGCGTTCACGTACATCGACGACGGGATCGGGGCGCTGGTCAGGATCATCGCCAACAAGAACGGAATCGCCACCGGCAAGATCTACAACATCGGCAATCCGGACAACAACTGGTCAGTGCGCGAACTGGCAGAGAAGATGCTGGCGCTCGCGAAGCGGTACCCCGAATATGCCGAGAACGCGGCCAAGGTGACGATCACCGACACCACGGCGGCCAGCTATTATGGCGCCGGCTACCAGGACGTGCAGAACCGCGTTCCCAAGATCGCCAACACCTGCGCCGACCTCGACTGGAAACCGGTCGTCGGCATGGAGGACGCGCTCACGCGCATTTTCGACGCGTACCGCGGACAGGTCGCCGAGGCGCGACATCTGGTCGACTGAGCTGTCAACCGAGGGGCCCTTGTTTCTCGCGCTCAAGATCGATGTGGACACGCTCCGCGGCACGCGCGAGGGCGTTCCGAACCTGGTCGAGATCCTGCGCAAGCACGGCGTCGCTGCCACGTTCCTCTTCTCCCTCGGGCCTGACCATACGGGGCGCGCGATCAAGCGCGTATTCCGACCCGGCTTTGTGGGCAAGGTGCGCCGCACGTCCGTCGTCAAGCACTACGGCGTCAGGACGCTGCTCTACGGCACGCTGCTTCCTGGCCCGGACATCGGCCGCCGCGCGGCCGACGTGATGCTGGGCGTGCGCGATGCCGGCCATGAGACGGGCATCCACTGCTGGGACCACATCCGCTGGCAGGACGGCGTCGCCGACGCCGACGAGGCGTGGACGTTCGGGGAGATGCAGCGCGCGTGCTCGCGCTACGCCGATATCTTCAAGGTGCCGCCGTCCACGCACGGTGCCGCCGGCTGGCAGATGAACCGGCATGCGCTGCGGCTGACGCAGCAGTTGGGTTTCGACTACTGCTCCGACGGCCGCGGCACCCATCCGCACCTGCCGGTCTGGAACGCGGAGCCCATCCGCTGTCCGCAATTCCCGACGACGCTGCCCACGCTCGACGAACTGATCGGCGTCGGCGACATCACCGAAGACAACGTCGCCGCGCACCTGCTCGAAAGGACGCGGGAACCGGCACCCGCCGGCCATGTCTTCACGCTGCATGCGGAACTGGAAGGCCTGCGGCTGGCGCCGGCCTTCGAGCAGCTGATCGTCGGCTGGAAGGCGCAAGGGTGGACATTGGGACCCACGCGCGCGCTGTTCGAGTCCGTCGAGCCCATGGCGCTGCCGCGCTGCACAACCGGGCCGGGCACGGTCCCGGGCCGCACGGGGACGCTGCTCCTGCAGGGTCCGGAATTCCTGGCCGACGTCGACTTGGCCCAGGCGGCGTGAACAAGGAAAGTGACGGAGGCCCCAATGCTCGGAAAAAAAGTTGCCGATTTCAGCGCGCCGTCCACCGGCGGCACGTTCAAGCTGTCGGACCACCGCGGCGAGTCTGTCGTCCTCTACTTCTACCCCAAGGACAACACGCCGGGGTGCACGACCGAGGGCCAACAGTTCCGCGACGCGTACAAGAAATTCCGCAAGGCCGGCGCGATCGTCGTCGGTTGCTCGCGCGATTCACTCAAGTCGCATGAGAATTTCAAGGCCAAGATGGGCTTCCCTTTCGAGCTCATCTCCGACGCCGACGAGAAATTGTGCGCGCAATTTGGCGTCATCAAGATGAAGAACATGTATGGCAAGAAGGTGCGCGGGATCGAGCGCAGCACGTTCGTCATCGACGGCGCCGGGAAGCTTGTCAATGAATGGCGCGGCGTCCGCGTTCCCGGCCATGTCGACGAAGTCTTAGCGGCGCTGCCGCCGCCGGTTCGCTAACGCCCATGCGGTGACATGAGCGCAGGCGGCGACGACGAGCTGTTCCTGCTGCTTTCGCCCGACCGGCTGACGGCTGTCGTTGATGTCGGCGCCAATCCGATCGACGGCGCGCCACCCTACCAGCCGATGCTGGACCGGAAGCTCTGCACGGTCGTCGGCTTCGACCCGCTGGAGTCAGCACTCGACCTGCTTCTGGGCCGGGGACCTCTGGAGACGTACCTGCCCTATGCGATCGGCGACGGCACCGAGCAGACATTGCACGTCTGCCACGCGCCCGGTATGTCGAGTTTACGGAAACCCGATGCGCGATCCCTCGCGTTGTTCCCATTGTTCCCGGAGCTCGGCAGCGTCGTATCCACCCAGACGATCGAAACGCATCCCCTCGATGCGATCGCAGAAATCACGGCACTCGATTTCCTGAAGGCCGACGTGCAAGGCTCGGAATTGGCCGTCCTTCAATCCGGCCGCCGAAAATTGGCCGACGCCGTCGCCGTGCAAGCGGAGGTTTCGTTCGTCCCGCTGTACGAAAATCAGCCGCCCTTCGGTCTCATCGACACGGAGCTTCGCGCGCAGGGCTTCATGCCCCACGCCCTTGTCGACGTCAAGGAATGGATCATCTCACCGATGGTGGTCAACAAGGATCCGCGCCGCGCGCTCAACCAGCTCCTTGAAGCCGACATCGTCTATGTCCGCGACCTGCGCACGGTCAAGGCGTGGACGGACGAACAGCTGAAGCATCTGGCCCTGATCGCGCACCATTGCTATCGCTCGTTCGACTTGGCGCTCTACTGCCTGCTCGAGCTCGAGTCGCGCGGCAGCATTGCCGGCGGGATCCAACGCGCCTACCTCGAATTGCTTGCCTCGCGCCGGACCGAAGACCTGCACGAGATTCGCGGCTGACGCATCGTCAACGGCCGCCGCGCCACTTGATCGAACAGCCGATCGACGCGTGCTGCACCGCCGGGCCCTTGCCGCCGCGTGCGATCTCCATCATCGCCGAATAGAGCTCGCGCGGAGCCGCGGGATCCGGCGAGCGGCCGGAGCTGTCGAGGCGTCCGCGGTAGGCGAGTTCGAGGCTCGCGTTGAAGCCGAAGAAGTCGGGCGTGCAGATGGCGCCGTAGGCCTTCGCCACCTGCTGCGACTCGTCGAAGACATAGGGAATGGCCAGCCGGTGCCGCGCCGCGAACTGCTTCATGTTGTCGAACGAGTCTTCCGGATAATCGGCCGGATCGTTGCTCGAGATCGCGATGCTGCCCACGCCGTGCGCGGCGAGTTCCGTCGTGTCGCGCACGATCTTGTCGATGACCGCCTTCACGTATGGGCAGTGATTGCAGATGAACATCACGACGATCCCGTTGCTGCCGCGCGCCGACGCCAGCGTGTGCCGGCGGCCATCGACGCCGGGAAGGTCGAAAGGCGGGGCCCTCATGCCAAGCTGACCCACGTGGGTCGCGGTTTCGTCCATGGTCGTCTCCTCGCGCCCTGGCGGCGCTTAAAGTGTGACGAAATCGTAGCATCGCGCCGGGCCGCAATGCCCATGCAGCCGATGTGGCAGCGCACTTGCGGGCGCCGCGCCCACCGACACCGCGACGCGCCGCCACTGTCCCGTTTCCACCACAACGGGTCGCCCCCTCGGCGCGTCGGCACCACTAGGGCTTGTGCCAATGCCTTTTCTTGGGGCACGATAGCGGCGACAGGTCCACCCGCGACCCCTTCCGCTGGAGTCCCATGGTCGAACGCAAGCTGCGCCCCGCTCCTTCCACGCTGCACCTCCTCCCCTCCCGCAAGCCAGCCAAGACCGGTTCTGCGTCCGCGACGAAGCTCTTCGTTCTCGACACGAATGTATTGATGCACGATCCGACGAGCCTCTTCAGGTTCGAGGAGCACGACATCTATCTGCCGATCCTCACGCTCGAGGAGCTCGACAACAACAAGAAAGGCATGACCGAGGTCGCGCGCAACGCGCGCCAGGTGAGCCGCTTCCTGGACGAACTCGTCACCGCGGCCGGCGAGACCGGCGATGCTATCGCCAAGGGCATCCCTCTGTCGGCCAAGTCGAGCGGCGCGGCGACCGGCCGGCTGTTCCTGCAGACGGAGTCCATTTCGACGGCGCTGCCGGCGTCGCTCGCGGGCGGCAAGGCGGACAATCAGATCATCGCCGTCGTGATGCACCTGTCGCAGCACCAGCCCAAGCGCAGCGTGATCCTGGTGTCGAAGGACATCAACATGCGGATCAAGGCGCGCGCGCTGGGGATCGCCGCCGAGGACTACTTCAACGACAAGGTGCTGGAGGACACCGAGCTCCTCTATTCAGGCACGCGCGAGCTTCCCGGCGATTTCTGGGACAAGCACGGCAAGGGCATGGAGTCTTGGCAGCAGGGCGGCCACACGTATTACCGCGTTTCCGGTCCCATCATCGCGTCGCTGCTGCAGAACGAGTTCCTCTACCAGGAGAAGAAGGACGAGTCGGCGTTCTACGCGATCGTCAAGGACATCACCGGCAAGACAGCGCTCCTGTCCACGCTCAAGGACTACACGCACCAGAAGAACAACGTGTGGGGCATCACCGCGCGCAACCGCGAGCAGAATTTCGCGCTGAACCTGCTCATGAACCCCGAGATCGACTTCGTCACGCTGCTGGGGCAGGCCGGCACCGGCAAGACGCTGCTCACGCTCGCGGCGGGCCTCATGCTGACGCTCGAGTTCAAGGTGTACACGGAGATCATCATGACCCGCGTCACCGTTCCGGTGGGCGAGGACATCGGCTTTCTCCCCGGCACCGAGGAGGAAAAGATGAATCCGTGGATGGGCGCGCTCGAGGACAACCTCGACGTGCTGAACAAGACGGACGACGAGGCCGGCGAATGGGGCCGCGCCGCGACGCGCGACCTCATTCGTTCGCGCATCAAGGTGAAGAGCCTCAATTTCATGCGCGGCCGCACGTTCATCAACAAGTTCCTGATCATCGACGAGGCGCAGAACCTCACACCCAAGCAGATGAAGACGCTGATCACGCGCGCCGGACCGGGAACCAAGGTCGTCTGCCTGGGCAACATCGCGCAGATCGACACGCCCTACCTCACCGAAGGCAGCTCGGGCCTCACGTACGTCGTCGACCGCTTCAAGGGCTGGGGACACTCGGGCCATGTCACGCTGCAGCGCGGCGAGCGTTCACGGCTGGCCGACCACGCGGCCGAAGTCCTTTAGGGGGCGCATCGACCGCTGGCACTCAGGTGGTCGATGAACGCCGCCTACCGGTCGCCGCCCTTGGGGATCTTGTAGGTCATCTCGAACGACCAGGCCGGATTGGCGGGGGCCCTGTCCGCTGGCAACAGCCTGCGCAGCCGCCGCGCATGCTCGCGCATCCTCGGGCCCAGTTGCGGATGACTTGACCAGCGGGCCGCCGCGTCGGCGGCGTCGGCAAGGCCCCTGACCACGCCTTCGCTGCTCCCAAGTTCGCGATGTGCCTGCATCGCCGCGAACGCGGGGGCAAACAGCGGATCGAGGGGGACCCGCGCCGAGCCTTCGGTCAGCGCCTGATTCACGCCGGCCGCGCGCAAATACGGTTCGCCGAACTTCTTGCGAACGTATGTGCAGTATCCGGCAAACATCGTCGCGGCGACCGCGACCTGGCCCTGATCGGAGAATTGGTCGATAGCGCGAGGTAGCTGGATTTCGATTACGTCACGATCCGCAATCGCAAAGCCGTTTTCGCGAAGGCACAGGCCGCCCTCCGCGGCAATTTGCGCGGACATGCGGGCACCCTCCACCATGGCTCCGCGAGCAAAGCACAGGTTCACCACGGCCATGCGCGCAGGCCATATCAGCGATATTGCTTCCAGGAAGGAAATCCAGCCGAACCGGCACATTTCGAGCGTCGTGTCGATTGCGCCGCGAAACATCCGCTCCGCGCGCGCAGCGTCGTGGTCGACACGCTGGGCCAGCATCCCGAGGAAGAAATACAGGCTCGGCATGAAATAGGGAATAACCACGCCCACGTCTTGTAGTCGCGCGCACGGCCGTATGCGTTCGATCGTGGCTGCGGGATCGACGACATGCGGTCCGAAGGCGGCCACGACGGCATCGAGCAGCCGGCGTGCCACGCCATGCGCTTCCGCAAGCCGGCCAAGATTCACGCAGTCCTTGACATAGCGGTAGGCCATGCCTTGCCAGAACGGCGACGCGCAGTCGTCCTGCGCGATGTGCGCCTCGAGATAGGCGATGTAGGTCGCGAACATTCCCGCCGGTGACGAATCGACATTGATCGGAGTCCGCGACGCCCAAAGGATCTGCCGCTCGCCGAACCGGCGCACGTCGACATGCGCGAACCCGTTCCGCCTTGCGGCGTCGCCAAACGCCTGCGGAGAAAGCAGGAAGCCGTGGAAACCTGGCGCCAGCGCCGCATGCAGCGTCGTCGAATGGTTTTCCTGTCGAATGAACGCGGCGCTGGGCGTGGTCATGACGAGGACGCCGTCGTCGGCGACATAGTGCGCCAGCAGAGCGACAAACGCCGACGGATCCGCCACATGCTCGATCACCTCCGACGCATACACGATGTCGAAGCGGCGGCCGGCCAGTTCCGGGCACTCCTGCAGCAGGTTGTCGTAGACGGTGATGCCCAGGAGCCGCGCGCCGATCTGGCCGTAATCCGCAAGCTCCACGCCGACCGATTCGCCGCCCACGATTCGCTGCCAGTAATCGACCGCAAAGCCGAATCCACAGCCAACGTCGAGCAGCGTGCGCGGCGCGCGCGACTTTTCCGCGAGGAATGGCCAGATGGTTTCCCAGACGCCGCCTCCGACCTCCACGTAAAACCGCCAGAAGTCGTCGCGGCTTTGGCCGATATCGGAGAAGTCGGTAATGCCGGGTGGATCGAAATGTCCGCTGCCGCAGTCCGGGCAGCACATGAACGAGAGCATCGGATGCGGCGGCGCCATCGACCGCGTGTCGAGCACCGGCATGTGCAGCCCTGAGAAACCGCAGACGGGGCAGCGAAGATCGCGCTGCGCCGCATCCGGATCGGTAATCCAATGCAGGTCGTCGGGCGTGACTCCTGTCGCCAGGGCGGATGCGTGCTCGCTCAACGCTCGTCAAACCTCGAAGTCGGCGCGAGATCGAGGGCCAGCCGGCGCAGCGCGGGCTCGTCCATCAACAGTCCCAGTCCGCCGCGCAGCAGCTTGGCATGGTACGCCATGCCCCACACGCGCGGCACCGGGGCAAACGGGTTGGGCCATTCCCTGTCCTCCCTTGCCCGGCCCAGGACTTCGCGCATGACCTCGAACGCTTCACCATGCATCTTGCCGGCCGCCCGCGTGACGGTGTTCCGGCCATGGAAACGGTAGCGATAGAGTTTTTCCGGTAGAAACACGGGCTCCGAAACAAGAGACGCGCGCAGACCAAATTCCCAGTCCTCGCTGTAATTGTAGATGCGCAATCCGCCGATCGCATCGAGAAATGCGCGGCGGATGAAGAGATTGCCGGTCGTGATCGCCACATTCACGGACAGCAGTGACAGCCCGGTCGACGCCTCGAGCGGTATATGCTCGATCTCCTTCATCAGCGCGGCCGCGGCAGCGTGGTCGGACGCCGCAAGCACGCGATCATCAGCGTCGACGAATTCGACGGCGCTGAAGCCCCAATCGCAGCCGCTGTCGGCAATCCGCCGCACGCAGAGTGCGAATCGCTCCGGCGGGAATGCGTCATCCGAATGAAGAATGTTGATGAATGCTCCGCGCGCCAGCTCCAGCCCTTGCAGAACGGTGGCCACGGAGCCCCTGTTTTCGCGCGCAAGGAATTGATTGCGGAAACGGGCACTCGGCCAGCAGGTCCCGAATGACCTCGACCGATCCGTCCTGCGAGCCATCGTCGATGATGATGAGCTCGATGTTCCGATAGCTCTGTTCGAAGACGGATCTGAGCGCACGTCCGATGTAGCGCGCATGGTTGTACGACGGCACGATGACGCTCACCAGCGGTTTCCCGTCTCCGCGCGGGATCTGCCGCTCGAGCGACCAGCGCGCGTATTCCTTCCGCAGCGCAACGACATTGGGCGATTCCCCGCGCGCGTCCGCCAGCTTGCCGAGAATCAGGCCGAGATTCTTCTTGAATGCCGGATATTGCCAGCCGGTGAGGTCCAGCGCCCGCAGAACCAGCGAGGACGCCTGCAGAAAGTCGCCGCGCGCGTAGCAAACGAGCCCGAGCGAATGCAGTGCATCGGGCTCGTCCGGGGTGCCTCGCGAGTACCCGGCGATAGAGGTTCTCGGCCTCGTCCAGCCGTCCCGCGACCTGGGCCGCAAGCGCAGCCTGCATCAGCGTACCGACGGAGGGCGCGACGGCGCCTTCGACATTGGCAACGCCGCAACAGTGCTTGTAGCGCTTGCCGCTGCCGCAGGGACAGGGCTGATTCCGCAACGGGGAGTTCATTGCGCCAAGGGGCCGGGCGGCAAGGTGCGCCGTCAGTAGCTTCCCGCCGACGCGAAATTCTCGAACCGCGTGTGCTCGCCCAGGAACGTGAGGCGCACGGTGCCGATCGGTCCGTTGCGCTGCTTGCCGATGATGATCTCGGCCACGCCCTTCTCCTGCGTGTCCGGGTTGTAGACCTCGTCGCGGTAGATGAACAGGATGACGTCGGCGTCCTGCTCGATGGCGCCGGATTCGCGCAGGTCGGACATCACCGGACGCTTGTTCGGCCGCTGCTCGAGCGAGCGATTGAGCTGCGACAGCGCCATCACCGGCACTTTGAGTTCCTTGGCGAGCGACTTCAGCGCGCGCGAGATTTCCGAGATCTCCGTCGCGCGGTTCTCGCCCGACGTCGACGCCTGCATCAGCTGGATGTAGTCGACGATGACGAGTCCCAGCTTGCCGTATTGCTTGGCCAGGCGGCGCGCGCGCGACCGCACTTCGATGGCGTTGAGCGCCGGCGTTTCGTCGATCATCATCGGCGCCTCGCTCAAGCGTCCCAGCGCGCTCGACAACCTCTCCCAGTCGTCCGGACCCAGGCGGCCGGTGCGCAGCTTGTGCTGGTCGAGCTTGCCGACCGATCCGATCATCCGCAACGCGAGCTGCGACGCGCCCATTTCCATCGAGAAGACGGCGACGGGAAGCTTCAGGTTCAGCGCGACGTGCTCGCCGATGTTGAGCGCCAGCGACGTCTTGCCCATCGACGGCCGGCCCGCGACGACGACGAGGTCGCCTTCCTGCAGGCCGGACGTCATCCGGTCGAGGTCGGTGTAGCCGGTGGCCACGCCGGTGACGTCGGACGGATCGTCGCGGTTGTACAGCGTCTCGATGCGGTCGACGACGCCGGTCAGCAGCGTGCCCAGCCGCTGGAAATTCTGCGCGCCGCGCGAGCCCTGCTCGGCGATGTGCAGGACCTTGGCCTCGGCCTCGTCGAGGACCGCCTTGGCGCTTCGGCCCAGCGGGTTGTACGCGGTGTCGGCGATCTCGCCGGCCGTCGCCGCGAGCTGCCGCAGGATCGACCGCTCGCGGACGATGTTGGCGTAGTGCCGGATGTTCGCCGCCGTCGGCACGTTCTGCACCAGCGCACCCAGGTAGGCGAGCCCGCCGACGTAGTCGAGCTTCTGCACCGACGCCAGCGACTCCGACAGCGTCACGACGTCGACCGGCTTGCCCTCGCCGCCCAGCTGGTTGACGTGCCGGTAGATGAGGCGGTGGGCGTCGCTGTAGAAATCGTCCTCGGCGACGACATCGCCGATGCGGTCGGCGGCCTCGTTGTCGAGCAGCAGCCCGCCGAGGATGGACTGCTCCGCCTCCAGCGAGTGCGGCGGCAGCTTCAGTGCGTCGAGTTGGGGATCGTCGGGCATGGGGGATCGTGGGCATGGGAGCTCGAGCGAAGGTCGATTTTACTCGCTGGCCACTGCTTTGCGGGTTCGGCCGAACGCCTTACCGTCGGACCGATGGCTTGATGGATCGCCCAGAAAGCAAAAGGCCGCGCCATTGCCACGGCGCGGCCTTTTGCGGCCCTCTGGCGGCCCGAACGAGCGATTGTCGCCCGATGTTTGCTATCGCTCAGCCCTGAGCCGTATCGCCCAGCACGGACACCGTGATGTTGGCCACGACGTCGTGGTGCGGCGCGATCACCAGCGGATAGTCGCCGACCAGCTTCAGCGGGCCCGCGGGCATGCGGATCATCGCCTTTTCGATCTTGAGGCCCTGCGCTTCGCAGCGCCTCGACGATGTCGACGTTGGTCACGGAACCGAAGAGGCGGCCGTCCACGCCGGCCTTTTGCGTGATCTTGACCGTCAGCCCTTCGAGCTTGGCGCCCAGCGCCTGCGCGGTCTCGAGCTTGGCGTTGGCGGCGGCTTCCAGTTCCACGCGCTTTTCTTCGAGCAGCTTGACGTTCGCCTCGGTCGCCCGCTTGGCCTTGCCTTGCGGGATAAGGAAGTTGCGTGCGAAGCCATTCTTGACCTTGACGATGTCGCCCAGGTTGCCGACGTTCGCGATCTTTTCGAGCAGGATGATTTGCATGGTCTGCTCCTGCCTTAGTGACGGTCGGTGAACGGGAGCAGCGCCAGGAACTGCGCGCGCTTGATCGCCGTGCCGAGCTGGCGCTGGTAGCGGGCCTTGGTGCCGGTGACGCGCGCCGGCATGATCTTGCCGTTTTCCTGCACGAAATCCTTCAGGACGTCGATGTCCTTGTAGTCGATCTCGACGACCTTCTCGGCCGTGAAGCGGCAGAACTTGCGGCGCTTGAACAGCGCATTGCCGCGGTCGCGCTTCTTCAGGTCCTTCTTGTTCTTGCCTTTACCTCTTCCGATGGGACGGGGCATGTCGTTTCCTCAGTTTGCTTTCTTGCGATTCAATCCAGATGCGTGATGTGCAGCGCGACGGTCACGCCGGTCCGGTAGCGCCGGGCGAGGAATCCCTCGCAACACAGCGCGCTGCCGACAGGCTTGGCGGCGAGCTTCCGGGCCACGTCACCGAATGCCACCGCGGACAGTTCGCATTCGACCTTGCGCTCGCCACCGGCTTCCGCCTGCACCGATTGGTGGTGCAAGCTGCAGTCGATTGCCGGAATGCCGGCGGGCGTATAGCGAAGGTCGCCGCGTTCGGTCAGCAGGGCATCGAACGTCAACCGGTTGGTGCCCGGCACGTCGCGCCGTTCTCTGGTGTCAGTTGACTCAGCCGGCTGCCGCGGCGTCGGAGACCGGGGAGACTTCGGCCGCGGGCTCGATACGCACCTCGCTCCTCGTCTCGCCGTCCCTTCCGGTACCACCGGCAAGCGACCGCGACTTCTCTTCCTTCATCATCGGCGACGGCGCGACCTTCGCTTCCGTCGTCGCGACGATCAGGTGGCGCAGCACCGCGTCGTTGAACTTGAACGCATGTTCGAGCTCACCCAGCGTTTCCTGGTCGACTTCGATGTTCATCAGGACGTAGTGCGCCTTGTGCACCTTCTGGATCGGATAGGCCAGCTGGCGGCGGCCCCAGTCCTCGAGACGGTGAATCAGGCCCTTCCGGGCCGTCACCATCGTGCGGTACCGCTCGACCATCGCGGGCACTTGCTCGCTTTGATCCGGGTGCACGATGAATACGACTTCGTAATGACGCATTGGCAGAGCACTCCTTTCGGTCGGTTAAGTGGCGGCTCGCTGTTATCTGACTCTCAGTTTCGTAACGATGCGAGCCACCGACGGCCTCCCCGTCTGCGGCGGGTGAGGCAAGGGAACCGCTAATTATAGGGCATTTCGCGTTATCGATCAAGGATTTGCTCGTCAGCATAGCCCATCGTTGCGCCGCGCGGCCGGAACCGCCAGCGATTGCCGATTCAGGTGAAGAAACAGGAACTTGTCGCCGCATGATCGGGGTCGCAGACCGCAATTGCGCAAAGACGCTTAATGGCGCATGAGATAATTCCCGGGGTACAGTTCGACGGTCGGTTCGGTGCGAGCGCCCTCAATGCGCCAGCTCCGGGAGCAGGCAAATGAACGAACTTGCGGTGTTTGGCGCCGGGGGCCACGCGCGGGAGGTGATCGCGCTGGTCCGCGACCTGAATGCCGCGGGGCCGGTCTGGTCGCTCGCAGGCGTACTCACCGACCGTCCCGAGTGGACACTGCCCGACCGTGTCGGGCTGCCGCGGCTGGGCGGCATCGACTGGCTGGCCGCGCGCCCCGCGTGCCATGTGGTCGTCGCGGTCGGCAACCCCGCATCTCGTCGGGAGATCGTGCGGCGCATTGGCGTGGCCGTCGCGAATCCGTTCGCGACGCTCGTTCATCCGCGTGCCTGGATAGCCGAGCGCGTTTCCATTGGCGCCGGTGCGCAGATATTTGCGGGGACACTCGTCAACACGGACGTGCGCATCGGCGCGCACGTGATTCTGAATGTGGGGTGCCGGGTGAGCCACGATACGGTCATCGCCGAGCACGCGACGTTGGGGCCCGGCGCGACGCTCTGCGGCGGCGTCACCGTCGGCGCGGACTGTGAACTCGGAACGGGCAGCATCGTGCTGCCGCGCATCACCATCGGCGAGCGCGCACGCCTGGGCGCGGGAGCGGTCGCCACGCGCTCCATCCCGGAGGGCGCCACCGCGGTGGGCATACCGGCAAGAGTCCGTGGAAGCGCAGCTTCTGTCGACCCGCAACGATGAAGTCCAGCGCCTCTGCACTTTCTCCCGGTTCCTGTAGATGACTGCTGCCCCCGCACCGTTTCCCGAGCCTGTCTACGTCACACGGCCGTTGCTGCCGCCTCTCGACGAATATTCGGCGCGGCTCCGCGAAGTCTGGCAGGCGCAGTGGCTGACCAACGACGGGGCCCAGCACCAGGCATTGAAGCGCGCACTTTCGGCATTGCTTGGCACGCCCCACCTGTCGCTGTTCGCCAACGGAACCCTCGCGCTGCTGGCGGCCTGCCGCACGTTCGGCCTCGAAGGCGAGGCGGTCACCACGCCGTTCACGTTTCCGGCGACGACGCACGCACTTCACTGGGCGGGATTGACGCCGGTGTTCGCCGACATCGATGCCGACACACTGACGCTCGACCCGGCGGCCGTCGAATCCGCCATCACGCCACGCACGTCCGCAATCGTTGCCGTCCATGTCTACGGCATCGCATGCGACGTGGAGGCACTGGGCGCTCTGGCTGCGCGGCGCGGTCTCAAGCTCATCTACGACGCCGCGCACGCGTTCGGGACGATGCACAAGGGTCGTCCACTTGCTTCGTTCGGCGATGCATCGATGCTCTCTTTTCACGCCACGAAGCTGTTTCATACCGCCGAAGGTGGCGCGCTGATCGTCGGCGACGCGGCGACCCAGGCCAATGTCGACCTGCTGCGCAATTTCGGAATCGCCAACGAAACCGATGTCGTGCTGCCGGGCATCAACGCCAAGATGAGCGAGCTGTCGGCGGCACTCGGGCTGTCGGTGTTGCCCCATCTTGCGGACGAGCGCAATCGCCGCGCACGCGTCGCGGCCATCTACGACCGCGAGCTCCCATCGTTGCCCGGCATCGCGCCTGTGCGGCCGTCACCGGCCTCGACCGACAGCCTTCAGTACTTCGTTATCCGGGTCGACGGCGCGGCTGCCGGCTGCACACGCGACGAACTGTATGTGCGGCTCAAGCGGTTCAACGTGTACACGCGCAGATATTTCTGGCCCCTTTGCAGCGATTTCCAGCCGTATCGCGCTTTGCCCAGTGCCGCACCGGCGAATTTGCCTGTCGCGCACCGCGCTGCGAGGTGAGGTGTTGTGCCTGCCGCTGTACGGCGCCCTGACCACCGAGGACGCCCTGCGAATCTGCGCGATGATCCGGCATTGCCTCGGGAATCCCTGATCCTGCCCAGGCAGATCCTGGTGTCCGTACTGATCGGCCCCTCGTCGGTGGCGAGGGCGCAACGTGCGCACCTGAATCAGCGTTTCCTCCAGACTCCCCAGCCAGCGAATCTGTCCACAGATACACACGACGCCTCGACGTCGTCCAGGCAAGCCGCCACGGATTGCCAATCGACATCATCCATGATCAACAAACCGCCCTTTCTTAGCAGCGGCAAGTAGTTGGCCAAATCGCGTCTTACAAAAACGCTGTCGTGATTGCCGTCGATGTGCAGCATATCGAGCACATTCTTTACGCGCGGCAACGCGTCGTCCGAGGTAGCCCGGATCAGATTCACATGCGGGTTCAGGTCCAATTCCGTCAGATCGGCAGATAGCTGAGCATAGACTGCATCGAAGTCGGTGCTCTCTAGCCAATTGTCGATTTCTGCGGCGTACTCGGCGGGAGCCTCCAACTCCCTGGCGGAGCTCCGGCGAAACGGGTCGATGCCGATGACAAGTCCGCCGGTTCGCTTGTGTGCGAGGGCCTGCGGAATCAGCGACCGGCCGCGGTAGACGCCGATTTCCAGCGTGCACTGCATGTTGTTCCTCACAACGGCGTTGGCGAGGTAGAGGGCCTTATCAAGCGGGCAGCCACCGCCGAAGTCGGCGGGAGGGAGTAATCCGAATACGCGCAATACGTCCAGTGCCACCGCAGACGTGTCGCCTATGACCGGAGGGGCTGATGCAGCCAAGGGAACGTTAGGCCTGCCGGTGTGGCTTAGCTCCTCGCGAAGAATGTCCATGCGGGGAGCAAGCTGGTGTTGGGGTTTATACATTTCCACGCTAAGGTCCCGACCACGCCGAGCCATGTGCTGGACGCTGGGAGGGTCGCCCACAAACCGCAGAATGCGATCGGCCACGCTGCTTGCCGTCGGCTCGATGATGGCGATCGCATCGTCATCCGGAAAGACCTGATTCAGTCCGAGTGGGTCTGCGGTTACCATCACGACGCCCGCCAATGCCGCTTCGGTAACGGTGGCCGTCGGAAAGCCGTCGAAGTTGCCATGGTAGATCTGAGATACCTTGTTTGGAGAAACGATCAAGTCCATCTGCAGGAACAGCCGACGGAGATCCCCCGTCGTCAGGCTGCCGTGAAATTGAATTCGGTCACCCAAGGCGCCTACGTCAATATCGCTCGATTCAATGTTACCTACGACGTGAAACCGCACTTTGTCCGATGCCGCAGAAATACGATGGGCGGCGTCGACGAATTCCGGATAGCCCTTGTCCGCGGCGAGCGGCATGTATTTGAAGGCGGCAAAGCACACATCGAGCATGCTTTTCCCCACTCCGAAGTACGTACGTTGATCGACGACAGGCTCGAATAACGAGTCGTCGAATACGGCGCCGAATATGAAATCGGTCTTGACCCTTCCATCGAAGCGCGCGTGGATGTAGTGGTCGGTAATCGATTGCGTCGTGATAATGCGGCGCAGCATGGGCGAGGAACAAACGCGGTCAAGCTTGGCGTCACGCTCGGGATTGTGCAACCCGAAGCCGCCCCCTGGATAGAGCTGCAGAACAAATGGCACGCGGAAATATTCCAGGTAGGGAACAAAGATGTGCGCGTTCTCCAGAAACGTCACATAGGCGAGCCTGGCCCGGAGCAACGTTGCCTGGTCGAATCGTTTTACCCGGTTCTTGAAGCGGGGAAACCGCGCGAAATATTCGGATGCCGTGCGGTCGAACTCATTGCTCACGGACATGATGAGCAGATCTGGAAACGCATCCAGATAGGCGTTGTATTCGGCGATCCGGAATCCGGTCAGAAGATTGGGGAAGTAGTCATCGAGTATGACCAGCATCCCTTCACGCTTGTTAAGGTCGCCGCAACAGTCCTTGTATCGTCTACCGCTGCCGCACGGGCAAGGCTCATTTCTGAGGGTCATACAGAATTCCGTTCCGACAGATGGTGGCTCGATACCGGTTTCGGCACTCCGTCGGGAACGGCATAAGTATTGACGGTTGAGATCAGCAGAGGTCGCGTCACCGCGCGGACGCCGCCCGCATGTCGCCGTTCAGCTTTGCCAGAGCGGCATCCCGATCGGCCTTGGGCAGCGCGGCGATTTCCTTCACGCGCGCATAGAACTGCGGCAGGCTGTCGCCCACCTGTGCCAGCAGCGCGCGAAACGCCGGGACATCGGCCGTGTAGAGCGCGACCGACACGAGGCTCGCGTTGTTCGGCCCTTGGCCGGCGTAGCCGGCGAACCAGCGGTCGTATCCGGCCATGCCGGGCTCTCCTCCCTTGGCGCGGTCGTACGCTTCCCGCATGGCCGCAAAGGCCGTGGTCTTCTCCGCCTGCTTCACGGCATCGGGCGCGTCGCTGGCATAGGTGGCGGTCAGCCTCGCACGCGTTTCGCCGACGAGATCGCGGAATACCGCGCGCTGCCGCTGCGTCCTTGCGAACTGGGCGTCGAGTTGCGGATTGGCCTCGGACTTCAACCAGCGCTCGACACCCGCCTCCTCGACCGCCGCGGCGAAGGATTCGTTGAACGTCGAATCATTCTTGACGTAGACGATCTGGTGCGCGAGTTCATGGAAGACGAGCCGCGCGAGTTCGGTTTCCGGCCAGCGCACGAACGTCGACAGGATCGGATCCTCGAAATAGCCGAGCGTCGAGTAGGCGGGAACACCGCTGACGAACACGTCGTTCCCGTCTGCCGCCAGCCGCGCCGCTTCATCGCGCGCTTCGCTCTCGCGGAAATAGCCGCGATAGTTGACGCAGCCGGCCACCGGGAAACACCACTGGCGCGCCGTGAGCGACAACGCCGGCGTGGCGAACACGTTCCATACGACGAAGGGGCGGCCCAGGTCGCTGTAGCGCGTGTAGCTCTTGTTGTCGGGCAGCCCGAGTTCGCGGCTCGCGTAAGCGCGGATCGCCTGCACGCGCGCGAGGCGCTTGGCCAACGCGGCATCGTCGCCTTGCGCGATGACGTCGTCGATCGGCTTGGCGCGCGCGAGGATGTCCATCTGGCCCGACGCGCCCTGCCAGTAGTAGTCGGCCGCCTCGAACGCGCTGCAGCCGGCGAGCAGCGCGCCGGCCAATCCGGCCAGTGCCAGACCCTTCACGTCAACCACCGAGGAAACGGGCCAGACGCGCGACGCCGTCTTCCAGCTTTTCCTGCGCGATCGTGTAGGCGAAGCGCACGTGCTCCGCGGCACGGTGGCGGCCGAAGTCCAGGCCCGGCGTGATCGCGACGCCCGCGCCTTCCAGCACATCGCGGCAGAACTGCTGGCTGTCGTGCGAGAACTTCGAGCAGTCTGCGTAGATGAAAAAGCCGCCGGTGGGCATGACCGGAATGCGGAAACCCAGCGCGCGCAGCGCGGGGACCAGGTAATCGCGCCGCGCCTCGAACGCCTTGCGGCGCGACTCCAGGATTGCAAGCGTTTCGGGTTCGAAGCACGCAAGCGCTGCGTGTTGCGACGGCGCCGCCGGCGAAATGTAGAGGTTCTGCGCGAGCTTCTCCAGGTCGCGCACGTGCCGCTCGGGCGCCACCACCCACCCCAGCCGCCAGCCGGTCATGTTGAAGTATTTGGAGAAGCTCGAGATGACGAAGGCGTCGTCGGCAAAGGCGAGCACGCTGCGCGGTTCCTCCCCATAGGTCAAGCCCAGGTAAATCTCGTCGACGATCAGGCGGCCGCGCTTGGCGGCGACCGTCGCCGCAATTCGGCGCATCTCGTCGCGCGGCACGACCGTTCCGGTGGGGTTCGACGGCGAGGCGATCAGCACGCCGCGCGTGTCCGCCGTCCAGTTCCGCTCGATCAAGCTCGCTGTCAGTTGATAGTCGGAGTCCGGCCCGACAGGAATGTTCACCGGATTGCCCTCGAGCACCCGCACGAAGTGGCGATTGCACGGATACGCGGGATCGGGGAGCAGGATGCGCTCGTCACGGTTGACGATCAGCGCCAGCACCAGGAGCAGCGCCGCCGACGAACCGGCGGTGACGATGACGCGCTCCGGTGCGACGGTGACGCCGTAGTGGTCGGCGTAGTGACGCGCGATCGCCTGGCGCAGCGATGGCAGCCCCAGCGCGGACGTGTAGAAGATGCGCCCATCGGCGATGGCCCGCTGCGCGGCGGCGATGACCGGCGCCGGCGTCGGGAAGTCGGGCTCGCCGATCTCCATGTGCACAATCGTGCGCCCCGCCGCCTCGAGCGCGCGCGCCGCCGTCTGCACCTCCATCACGTGGAAGGGGGCGATCTCGGCAACGCGGGCGGCCGTCTCGATCCGGGCATCCATCGAAGGTCTTAGTCCGTGGCGGGTGGGAAAGCGCTATCGTAACGCCTGTAAGGAAGGACAGACCAACGCATGCGCGCTTCGTTCCTCGCCACACTCGCCGCGACGCTTGCCGCCTGGCTGCCGGGCAGCGCGCCCGCGGCCATCTACAAGTGCGTCGGCGAGAGCAATCAGCCGGTCTACCAGGACAGCCCGTGCCCTCCGGGCAAGGAGCTGCGCAATTTCGACACGGATCCGGCGGAGGTCTCGGTCATCCCGTTCCGTGCGGTGCCCGGCACCACGACGACGCTGGTGGCGCCCAAGGACGCGAAGCCGCCGCCCAGTACCAAGTCCGACAAGAAAAAGGAAATCGCGGCGGGCGCCGACATCGCGCAGCGCAAGTTCATCGTGCCGGGCATGAGCCAGGGCGAGGTGGTCGCCAAGATCGGCAATGCCGATATGACCAGCGGTGGCAAGGGACGCAAGACCGAACGCTGGAGCTACCTGCCGGCGGCCGGCGACCCCAACACGATCACTACGGTCGTCTTCGATTATGGCAAGGTCGTCGAAGTCGAGCGAAAGGTGGTCAAATGAGGTCGTCAAGTGAGGCCGCGAATGACCGTCGTGCAATGAAGGCCGGTCGTTGAGGGCCCTCGTTCAGCGGGTCCGGCAGGCAAGCGTCACGGCCGGCGGCCGCGTCGCCGGCGCCATCGGTCCGGGATTGCTCGTGCTGGCGGGCGTCGGCCACGACGACGCACCGGACGATCGCGACTGGCTCGCGCGCAAGATCGCCCAACTGCGCATCTTCGACGACGATGCTGGCGTGATGAACCTCTCGGTTGTCGAAACCGGCGGCGGCGTTCTCGCCGTCAGCCAGTTCACGCTTTACGCGTCGACGCGCAAGGGCAACCGCCCGTCGTGGTCGAGCGCGGCGCCGCCGCTCCTCGCGCAGCCCGCGTTCGACGCATTTGTCGCATCGCTGGCGCACGCGCTCAGCCGTCCGGTGGCCACCGGCGTCTTCGGCGCGCACATGGACGTCGCGCTCGTCAACGACGGCCCGGTGACGATCTGGCTCGATTCGCGGGCGCGGGAGTAGCGATCACCCGCGCGTCGCGTACCGCGTCACTCGCGATCGATGCTGTAGCGGCCGGGGCCGAACGCGAAAACCATCAGCATGCCCCCGATGACCGCGATGTTCTTCAGGAAGAACAGCGTGTTGGTCATCACGGCGTCGCCCGTCATCGCCCAGAAGTTGTGGAAAGTGAGCGAGGCCAGCAACGTGAAAGCTGCGAGCGCCAATGCCGCCCAGCGCGCCTTCCAGCCGACGATGAGCGCGATGCCGCCTCCCAGTTCGACCAGGATCGACAATGGCAGCAGCACGCCCACCATCGGCATTCCGGCGGCCGTCATCCAGCCCGCGGTCCCGTCGTAGCCCGTGATCTTGCCGTAGCCCGCAATGACGAACATCAGCGCCAGCAGCACGCGGCCCACCAGCGCCGCGATGTCTTTTCTCGAGTCCATGTGTTCCCTCTTTGGTTGATACCGCTCGGTTGATATGCAGTCCAGATTCGGGCGAGGCCTTAGTTCAGCTCAGTTGAGCTCAAACACCAGCACTTCCGCGCCGCTGCCTTCGGCAAGCGTGACCCGCGCCTCGTCTTCGACGCGGGCAGCATCTCCCGCCGTCAATTGCACGCCATTCACTTTCACCATGCCCCGCGCCACATGCACATAGGCCCGGCGACCCGGCGCAAGCGTCAGCGCCGCCGACTCGGCGCCGTCCAGAAGCGTGGCGTACACGCGCGCGTCCTGATGGATCGTCACCGCCGCGCCGGACCCTTCCGGCCCGGCGATCAACGCCAATTTGCCCCGCTTGGCGTTCGCCTCGACGCGGCTTTGCTCGTACGACGCCGGAATGCCGCGCACGCCGGGCTCGATCCAGATCTGCAGGAAATGCACCGGATCGACTTTCGACGGATTGAATTCGCTGTGCAGCACGCCGCGTCCCGCGCTCATCCGCTGCACATCGCCAGGGGTGATGATCGAGCCGTTGCCGATGTTGTCCTGGTGCGACAACTCTCCTTCGAGCACGTAGGAAATGATCTCCATGTCGCGGTGACCGTGCGTGCCGAAACCCATGCCCGGCTGCACGCGGTCTTCGTTGATGACGCGCAGCGGGCCGAAGCCCATGTGCTGCTCATCGTAGTAGTCGGCGAAGGAAAAACTGTGGAACGAATCGAGCCAGCCATGGTTCGCGTGGCCTCGTTGACCCGCCGGACGCAGCGTTATCATTCGAATCTCCTGGTGTGCGGTGCGCAGCCGGAATTTGGCCCAGCGCCGCATAACATATGGACACGATAGAGGATTGGCTTCGGCAACGGAAGCGGGCTATACTGACGCAATCATTCAACTATTTTGAATATGCCATTGACCCTCGAAGCGCTGGCGGTGCTCGACGCCATCGACCGGCGCGGCAGCTTCGCCGGCGCCGCGGTCGAACTCGACCACGTGCCCTCGGCCATCACCTATACAGTTCGAAAGCTCGAGGACGACCTCGACGTTCTGTTGTTCGACCGCACCGGGCATCGTGCGCGACTGACGCCCGCCGGCCGCCTGCTGCTCGAAGACGGCAGGCGGCTGCTGGCGGCTGCCGAGGAAGTCGAACAGCGCGTGCAGCGCGTGGCCACAGGCTGGGAGACGGAACTGCGCATCGCGGTCGATACGCTCGTTCCCTTCGCGCGCGTGTTTCCTCTCGTGGCGGCTTTCTACGCGGAATGCCGCGCACGCAACGCCGCGCATACCCGCCTCAAACTCTCGCGCGAAGTTCTGGGCGGAGCGTGGGACGCGCTGGCCGACGGGCGTGCCGACCTCGTGCTGGGAGCGCCCGCCGACCCGCCGGCCGGAGGCGGATATCGGCTGCGGATGCTTGTCGAGACGACGATGATCTTCGCGGTCGCTCCGGCGCATCCGCTTGCCGCCGCAACCGAACCCCTGTCCGAAGCGCAGATCGCCGGATTCCGCGCCGTCGTTGCGGCGGACACGTCGCGCCGCCTCGCACCGCGAAGCGTCGGGCTGCTTGCGGGGCAGGACACCCTGACCGTACCGGACATGGACGCCAAGCTCGCCGCGCAAGTCGCGGGACTTGGGTGCGGCTTCCTGCCCGCGTTCCTCGCCGCACCCGAAGTCGCCGGCGGACGCCTCGTCGTCAAGACGGTCGAACCCCCACGCCCGCCGCTGCGCCTGCATGCAGCGTGGCGGGACGCGCGGCCGGGCCGCGCGCTTGCGTGGTGGATCGCCGCGGTGACCAGCGCAGATTGGCGATTCTTGGCGCTCGGCCCCGTTTCGCACGCGCGGACGGCAGCCAACCCTAAGCGCCGGGCCGGCACACGCTCATCCGCGTAACGCCGCGCTAGAGCTTGTACGCCGCCTTCGCGAGGCCATGGGCGAGCAGCGGCGCCAGTTCGAACGCCTCGTCCTCGCCGATCTTGTGCTCAACCGCCAGCGTGGCCAGGAAGCGGCAGTCCATCCGCCGCGCGACATCGTGCCGCGCCGGAATGGACAGGAACGCGCGGGTATCGTCGTTGAAGCCCACCGTGTTGTAAAAGCCCGCGGTCTCCGTCACCTGTTCGCGAAAGCGCTGCATTCCCTCGGGGCTGTCGTAGAACCACCACGACGGGCCAAGCTTGAGGACCGGGTAGTGCCCGGCGAGCGGCGCCAACTCGCGCGAATACGTCGTCTCGTCGAGCGTGAAAAGGATGATCGTCAGGTTGCGCTCGTTGCCGAACTTGTCCAGCAGCGGCTTAAGCGCGTGCACATAGTCCGTGCGCGTCGGAATGTCCGCGCCCTTGTCGCGGCCATACTCGCGAAAGACGAGCGGGTTGTGGTTGCGGAAGCTGCCCGGATGGATCTGCATCACGAGGCCGTCATCCAAGCTCATTCTCGCCATCTCGGTCAGCATCTGGCCGCGGAAGCCTTCCGCTTCGTCGGCGGAAATGGCGCCTGCCAGCGCGCGGTCCAGCAGCCGCTGGCATTCGGCAGGCGCCAGGTCCGACGTGCGCGCCGTCGGATGTCCGTGGTCCGTCGACGTCGCGCCCTGCGTCTTGAAGAACGCGCGGCGCGACCGGTGCGCGGCGAGATAACCGTTCCACGTCGCCGTGTTCTCGCCGGTGAGCGCGCCGAACTGCGCGACGTTGGAAGCGAATCCCTCGAATTCCGGATCGACGACAGGGTCAGGACGGTAAGCGGTGACCACACGACCCTTCCAGCCCGATGCGCGGATCTTCTGGTGGTGAACCAGCGGATCGAGCGGCGACTCGGTTGTCGCGATAACCTCGATGTTGAAGCGCTCGAACAGCGCGCGCGGGCGAAACGCCGGTTGCGCGAGACACTCGTTGATGCGATTGAAGTAGCGATCCGCGGATTCGGCCGTCAGCCGCTCGTCGATGCCGAAGACCGTGTTGAACGCGTGATCCAACCAGATGCGTGTCGGCGTGCCGCGGAACAGGTGATAGTGCGCGGCGAAAGCATGCCAGATCTTGCGCGGGTCCTGCTCCGCGCGCCTTCCCTCATTTGCGTCTGCCCGTCGGGGTACGCCGAGATCCTCGAGCTTCAGGCCCTGGCTGTACAGCATGCGGAAGACGTAGTGGTCCGGCGTGATGAGCAGCGCCGATGCATTGGCGAACGGCGCGTCGTCGGCGAACCACTGCGGATCGGTGTGCCCGTGCGGACTCACGATCGGCAAATCCGAGACCGAAGCGTAGAGGCGGCGCGAGAGATCGCGCGTCGCGGCGTCGGCGGGAAAGAGCCGGTCGGGGTGCAGGTTCATCGGAATGGCCATCGTGACTCCTTGAAGGTTCGGGCGCCGGTCACGCGACGCGGAGGTGTCGCGCCAGCGTCGCCCGCGCGCCGTCCCGGAAGAGCGCCACGACGTTCCGGCGTACCGCCTCGCGAAACGCATAGTGCGCCACGAGGTCGGCGCCGAACACGGGCTTGAGATCGAGGAAGCCGTCGGCAATGGCGCAGGAGTCGCCGCGCGCGTCGCCCACGATCTCCGCAAAGGTCGCCGCCAGGGGATCCGCGACATCGATGGGGCCGCCCTCCTCGTCGGAACCGCTGGCGTAACGAATCCATCCGGCAACCGCGAGCGCCAGGTGCGCATAGGAGGCACCGGCGCTGATGCGGTCGCGAACGGTGCCCAGCAGGCGCTGCGGCAGCTTCTGCGACCCGTCCATCGCGATCTGCCGCGTGCGATGCGGCAGCGCTACGTTGCGGAAGCGTTGCATCAACTGCCCGCAATAGACACGAAGATCGATCCCCGGCGGCTGCGCGAGCGTCGGCACGATCTCCTCGCCCATCTGGCGTTCGACGAGCACGGCGAGCAGCGGATCGGAGGCTGCCTGCCATACGAAATCGTGCCGCATCAGGTAACCCAGATAGGCAAGAGTCGAGTGGCTGCCGTTGAGCAAGCGCAGCTTCATCATCTCGAACGGCGCCACATCGTCGACGAACTGCGCTCCGGCGTCTTCCCACGCCGGACGCGCGCCGGCAAAGCGGTTCTCGATGACCCACTGCCCGAATCGCTCCGCGACGACCGGCGCGGCGTCGTGCACGCCGAGCAGGCTGTCCGCTTCGACCAGGTCGGCGTCCGTGGTCGCCGGCACGATGCGGTCGACCATCGCGCACGGAAACGTCACGTTGTCGCCGATCCACGCAGCCAACGCGGGATCGCGTTCGCGCGCGAAGGCCGCCACGATGCCTTGCACCATCCGGCCGTTGTGCGGCAGGTTGTCGCAGCAGACGAAGGTCAGCGGCCCGGCGAGTTTGCCAAGATCGGCCGCGCGCCGCGCAGCCAGTCCCGCCGTCAGGATGCCGATGGCCGATTCCGGTGCGTCCGGGTGCGCGAGGTCATGGACGATGTCCGGATGCGCGCGGTTGAGTTCTCCGGTTGCCGGATCGTGGCAATACCCCTTTTCGGTTACGGTCGCCGTCACGATTCCGATGCGCGGGTCCGCGAAATGGGCGATGAGGCCCGCGCGGTCCGCGCCGGCGAAGCGCGTTTCGCGCACGCTGCCGATCACCCGGCATTCGGTGCCGTCGCTGCCTTTCGTGAGAACGGTGTAGACGCCGTCCTGCGCCGCCAGCGGTTCGACGGCGCGCGGCGTCTTGAGCGACACGCCGCATATCCCCCACCGCGGATCGCGCGCCAGGACGTCGTCCGTGTAGACGGCCTGGTGCGCGCGATGAAATGCGCCGAGCCCCAGGTGCAGGATGCCGACGGCCACGCGCGACGGGTCGTAGCCAGGTCGCACGACGCTGCCGGGCAAGTCCGCCATCGTGCGCAAGGACAGGCGGTTCATGCGGGCTGCGGGTGCTCCTTGACCCGGCTCACCAACTGGGTCGGATTGACGAAGCGCAGCGCGATCAGCAGCCACGCCAGCGTCACCAGCATGTAGACCATCGCCATCGCATCGACCGATTGCGGCGCGCGCACGCCGGCGGCGAACACGGCGTAATACAGCGCCACGACGAGCGTCTGCGAATCGGGCCCGGCCGTCAGGAACGTGAGCTCGAACAGCGCAATCGTGCGCACGAGGACGAGCAGCGATGCGGCGAGGATGCCCGGTCCCAGCAGCGGCACCAGGATGTGCCGGAACATCCGGCCCGTGTTGGCGCCGAAGACACGCGCCGCGGATTCGAGATTGGGATCGATCTGCTCGATGAACGGCGTCATGACGAGGATGACGAATGGCGCCGCGGGGATCAGGTTGGCGAGGATCACGCCGTAGATCGTGCCCGCAAGCTGCGCCTTGTAGAGAACCGTCGCCAGCGGAATGCCGTACGTTATCGGCGGCACCATCAGCGGCAGCAGAAACAGCAGCATCAGCAGGCGCTTGCCGGGAAAGTTCCGGCGCGCCAGCGTATACGCGGCGGGAACGCCGATCAGGAGCGCCAGGAACACGACCGCGAACACGACCTGCACGGTGACCCAGAGAATCTGGTCGAGCTGGAACTCCTTCCACGCCGACGTGTACCACATCGTCGTCCATCCGTCGGGCAGCCAGGTGCCCAGCCAGCGCCTGGCGAACGAATTGGTCGCGACCGCGGCGATCATGAGGCCGATGTTGACCAGGAACAGCGTCATCAGGCCCCACAGCAGTCCCGACCACGCCCGCTCGAGCCAGCGGGGGTCGCGAGCTGTTGCTGCGGCGCTCATCCCTTTCCTCCGCTCACCGGGCCCCGGTACATGAGATTGCGCACGCCGAGCACTGCCGCGACGATGATGAGCTGCACGAAGCCCATGATCATCGCGATGGCCGAAGCAAGCGAATAGTCGTATTGCTCGAACGCCGCCTCGTACGCGGCGATCGAGATCACGCGCGTCGGGCCCGCGGGCGATCCCAGCAGCACGGCCGACGGAAACACCGAGAACGCCTGGACAAAGGCAAGGCAGAAGCACATCGCGAGCCCGGGGGCGAGCAACGGCAGATAGATCGTGCGGAATTGCGCGCGCGGACTGGCGCCGAGCGTGGACGCCGCGCGTGCGAGCACCGGGTCGATGCCGGTGATGTACGAGAGGATCAGCAGGAACGCGAACGGAAAGCCCGAGATCACCAGCGAGATCAGCACGCCCCAGAAATTGTGCGTGAGCCGGATCGAGCCTTCATACAGGTGAAAGAACTGCAGGAACTGCGACAGCCAGCCCTTCGGCCCGAAATAGGTCAGCATGCCCTCGGCAATCAGCACCGTGCCGAGCGTGATCGGGATGACCAGTATCGTCGTCGCCACTCGCTGGTACGGCGATTTGAGGCGCATCTTGAAGGCGATGGGCAGCGCGAGGCCGACGTTGATCAGCGTGGCCGGGAGTGCCAGGCGCAATGTCGTCCAGATCGTCGGCCACAGGTTGTCGGTCGTGAAGAAATGCGAATAGTTGGCGAGCGCCCCGCCCTCCTTCGGATTGAACGACAGCGCGAGGCCGTACAGGAACGGATAGACGAAGAGCAGCAGCATGAACGCCGCCGCCGGCACGACCAGCAGCAGCGTGCGGTCGAAGGGCGCGCGCGGCGCGTTCAGCGCTGCCGTCGCGCTACTCATGTGGATAGACCAGCGTGCGCTCGACCGGGACATGGACGCGCACCATGTCGCCCAGCACCGGCGTGCCCGTCGCGCGGACGTGCAGCAACGTGCCCCCGGCGGTCACGACGTCGACCAGCGAATCGCGGCCGCAGTATTCGACGTTGTCGACGCGTCCGGCAATGGTGTTTGCGCCATTCGGGCTCTCGCCCAGCACGAGCTCTTCCGGCCGCATCGCGACCACGGCGCGCCCGCCCGACAGCGGCTGCTTGCGTATTCCGGTGAGACGGATGTCGGGGCCGGTCAGCGTGACGCGATCGCCAGTCTCGCCCTCGACGGCGAGCTCGAAGACATTGCGGTAGCCCATGAACCGCGCGACGTGCAGGTTGGCTGGCTGGCCGTAGACGTCGTGCGGCGCGGCGATCTGCTGGACGATGCCATCCTTCATCACGACGATGCGATCCGCGAGCGACAGCGCTTCGTCCTGGTCGTGCGTAACATAGATCGTCGAGCGGCCCAACTCCTTGTGGATGCGCCGGATTTCGGCGCGCGTTTCGATGCGCAGCTTGGCGTCCAGGTTGGACAAGGGCTCGTCCATAAGCACCAGCGGCGGCTCGATCACGATCGCGCGCGCGATGGCCACGCGTTGCTGCTGTCCGCCCGAAAGTTGACCGGGAAGCTTGTGCTCCTGTCCGGTGAGTTGCACGAGCTTCATCGCATTCGCGACACGCGGCGCGATTTCGGCGTCCGGCAGTCCGCGCATCTTGAGGCCGAAGCCGATGTTCTTCGCGACCGTCATGTGCGGAAACAGCGCATAGTTCTGGAACACCATGCCGAAGCCGCGCTTTTCCGGCGGCAGCGTGTCGATGCGCGTCTTGTCGAGCCAGATGCTGCCGCCCGACAATTGCATCAGGCCGGCGATGCAGTTGAGCGCGGTCGACTTGCCGCAGCCCGAAGGTCCGAGAAGCGCGATGAACTCCCCGCGCTGGACCGTCAGCGTCAGCTCGTTCAATGCGGCGAACGCGTGTCCGCCGGCGCCTGCGAAGCGCCGCGTAACGCGGTCCAGCCTCAATTCGTTGAAGTCGTGGTCCATCTCGGATGCACCCTGCGAAGCGGATTGATCACATTGAGCGCCGGCGGATCGGGGCACCGGATGCCGTCCTCCCCGGCCGCATCGCGCAACCAGGGAGAGCGACTATCACGTTCCGCCCGCCAAATAAGCGGGCATACGGCTTACTTCGTCTTTTGCGCCCCGACCTGCTGGTCCCAGATCTTGAACGCCTCGACCTGCGCGGAAGGCGGCAGCGACTGCGTGTGCGGGAAGTCCTTGAGCCACGCTTCGTACTCGGGACGGCCGAATTCCTTGATCGCGTCCTGGCTCTCCTTCGGCGCCATCGACAGCGGCACATTCTTCACCGCCGGGCCAGGGTAGAAATAGCCCTTGTCATACGTGTAGGCCTGCGCTTCCGGCGTCAGCAAATACGCCATCAGGTCGAGCACGGCCGCCACCTTTTCCGGCGCCACGCCCTTCGGGATCGTCATGTAGTGCGCGTCGTTGACCCACGTCATGCCCTTGAACGGCACGACCTTGAACTCCTTGGGTACGATGCCCAGCACGCGCGGATTGATGTCCCAGCCGGTCATGGTCAGCGTGATGTCACGCGATCCCTCGCCCAGTTCCTTCATCACGGCGCCGGTGCCGGTCGGGTAATACTCGATGCAGCCATTCAAGTCCTTGAGGTAGGCCCACGTCTTGTCCCAGCCCTTCACCGGATCCTTGGGATTGCTGTCGCCCAGGATGTACGGCAGGCCCATGATGAACGTGCGTCCCGGGCCCGAGTTGGCCGGGCGCGCATAGATCAGCCGATTGGGATTGGCCTTGCACCATGCCAGCAGCTCCGCCGGTGTGGTAGGCGGTTGCTTCACCTTCGCGGGGTTGTATTCGACCAGCGGGCCCGCTGGCATGAACACCACGGCAACGCCATAGTCCTGCGCCAGTTCCTGCATCTTCGCGGCGGCGGGCTGGTAATTGCCCGTGAGATTGGGAAACTTCCCCGCATTGTCGGGAAGGATCTTCATCAGCACGCCCTGCTCGATGCCGGCGGCCAGGAAGTCGGTGCCCGTCATCACGAGGTCGATGTCGCTGCGGCCCGCGCCCTGCATCGCCTTCAATTTGCCGGGCAGTTCCGGCGCCGGCGCCTTGGTGTAGGTAACCTTCGAGATCCGGTCCGGATACTTCTTGACGTACGCGTCGATGGCGTCCTGCGTAAGCGCAAGGTTGCCCGCGACGTCGACGATGTTGATGGTCACCGGGGCCGCCGCCGCCGGCAGCATGCCGACGGAAACCAGCGCGGTCGTGCCCAGCGCAACCGCCAACACCCGCAACGCAAGGCGACGGCCGCCAACGAACAACTGTTTCGATGCACTCATTGTCACTCCTCCTTCGTGGTTCAACTTCGGTCGCCAACGCGGCGACCCCGTATCTTTTCCTGTCCTTCAGGCTCGCGCGAACGTCCGCGGTCCGCGCTTGCGCGTTGCCGCCGCCCGCCTTTCGGCAGCCTCCGGCGTGTCGTTGACGCCGCGCTGGAATTCGCGCACGACGCGGTCGAGGTGGCGATGCATCGCCGCTCGCGCCGCATCAGGATCGCGTGCGACGACGGCGGCGAGTATCGCCGCATGATCGTGGATCGTCCGCCGGGCGAGGGCCTTCGTGTGGAAGTGGCGCTGCATCCGGCCCCAGAGCTCGGCACGCTGGTTCCACAGTCCCTCGACGACCAGTTCCAGCGAGCCGTTGCCGGTGGCCTTGGCGATGCCCAGATGAAAGTCGCGGTCGGATTCCTCGCGGATCGCGAAGTCGTCGACGTGGGTGGTCATGCGCGCAATCGCCTGCCGCAGCGCCTCCAGATCCTCGGGCTTGGCCGTGACGGCCGCGAGCGCCGCGACTTCGCCTTCGACCAGCGTGCGCGCGCTCAGCAATTCGAACGGACCCGGCCCCTTGTCGCCCGCCATCGCGCCTGCGGGCGACCCCGCGGTGACGAACACGCCGGCGCCGACCCTCACTTCGACCAGGCCGCCGATTTCCAGTGAGATGAGCGCCTCGCGCACCGACGTCCGCGAGACGCCGAGCAGCGTGGCCAACTCGCGCTCCGCGGGCAGGCGCGAACCATGGGCGAATTCGCCGTTTTCGATGAGCCCGGCGATCTGGTCGGCGATCTGGCGATAGAGCCGACGCGGTTCGACGGTCTGCAGCGGCAAGGCGACTCCCCCTCGAGGCGCCAGGTGGGATCCCGGCGCGTTTGCCTTCTGTGCGTTGGGGCCGCGATCGAATGCGGGCGCTTTCCGCCGAAGGATGTACAGCATGGTAGACCCGCGGCTACAATCTGGTCAAGTGGTCCAACCACCGGTCCACGAACGGTGCGGCGGCGCCGGCTCGCCGCCTTCTCACATCCTCTTGTGAACACCATCATGAAGATCACGGACGCGCGAGTCATCGTCACCTGTCCCGGCCGCAATTTCGTCACGCTGAAGATCCAGACGGACGACGGGCTGACTGGCGTCGGCGACGCAACGTTGAACGGCCGCGAACTCGCCGTCGCGTCTTATCTCACCGACCACGTGATCCCGACGCTCATCGGCCGCGACGCCCATCGGATCGAGGACACGTGGCAATACCTGTACCGCGGCGCATATTGGCGGCGCGGCCCGGTCACAATGACGGCGATCGCCGCCGTCGACACCGCCCTTTGGGACCTCAAAGCCAAGGCGGCCAACCTGCCGCTCTACCAGCTGCTGGGCGGCCGCAGCCGCGACGGCGTCATGGTCTACGGGCACGCCAACGGCAACGACATCGCCGAAACGCTGGACGAAGTCGCCCGCTACGTCGACATGGGCTACAAGGCCATTCGCGCGCAATGCGGCGTTCCCGGATTGCCGTCGACGTACGGCGTGGCCAAGGACAAGCTCTACTACGAGCCGGCCGACTCGGCGATCCCGACGGAAAACATGTGGTCGACGTCCAAGTATCTCGACCACGTGCCCAAGCTCTTCGATGCGATCCGTACGCGCTTCGGCTTCGCGCATCACATCCTCCACGACGTGCATCACCGGTTGACGCCCATCGAGGCCGCGCGGCTCGGCAAGTCGCTGGAGCCGTTCCGCCTCTTCTGGATGGAGGACCCGACCCCCGCCGAGAACCAGGCCGGATTCCGACTGATTCGCGAACACACCGTCACGCCGATCGCTGTCGGCGAAATCTTCAACACGATCTTCGATTGCCAGCAGTTGATCAGCGAGCAGCTGATCGACTACATCCGCGCCACCGTGGTCCACGCAGGCGGCATCACGCATCTGCGGCGCATCGCGCAACTGGCGGAGCTCAATCATGTGCGCACCGGTTGCCATGGCGCCACGGACCTGTCGCCGGTGTGCATGGGGGCCGCGCTGCACTTCGACACGTGGGTGCCGAACTTCGGCATTCAGGAATACATGCGCCACACGGCGGAGACTGATGCGGTGTTTCCGCACGCGTATTCGTTCCGCGACGGCTACCTCCACCCGGGCGAGACACCCGGGCACGGCGTCGACATCGACGAGAAGCTCGCCGCGCGCTATCCGTACAAGCCCAGTGCGCTGCCGGTGAACCGCCTCGAGGACGGTGGCATGTGGAACTGGTAGTTCAAACCCGAAGACACCGAAGTGCGAAGACGCCGCCATGCGGACGGCGTCTTTGTTTCTCGGCGCCAGAGGAGCGGGCGCCGAGTTGTAAATTGAAGGTGAGTCTGATCCTAGTTATCGGCGACGTAGTGTCCCGATTTGCCGCCTGACTTTTCGAGAAGCCGGACGTTCTCGATGCGCATCCCGCGATCGGCCGCCTTGCACATGTCGTAGATCGTGAGCAGACCGGCGGAGGCGGCCGTCAGCGCCTCCATCTCCACGCCGGTGCGCCCCAGCGTTTCCGTGGTGACTTCGATCGCCACACCGGACCCGTCGGCGATGAAGGTGAATTCCACGGCCACTCGCGTCAGCGGCAGCGGATGGCACAACGGAATGAGATCGGCGGTCCGCTTGGCGGCCTGGATGGCGGCGACGCGCGCCACCCCCAGCACGTCGCCCTTTTTCGCGCCGCCCGCGCGAATCAGCGCCAGGGTTGCCGGGCGCATGACAATGCAGCCGCCGGCCCGCGCGATTCGCTTCGTGACATCCTTGGCGGCGACGTCCACCATGTGCGCCTGACCTTGGGCGTCGAAGTGGGTAAAATGGCGATTGCGCACCTCTTCCGCACGCCGGCGAACGGACACTTTGGCCGCTTTTGCCTTCGCTGCGCCGGATTTCGCCGCCGTTGCCGGCGTACGCGAACGTGCCACGGGAGACGTCCTTCGTTGAACTTGAGTGTTCGACGGGAATCTTAGCATCATCACATGCCGCCCAATTCCACCCTAACGCCGTTTGACGCAATCGCCACCGGGCGATGCGCAGACGCGCGCCCGCGTCGCCGCGCACGCGCATGGACCACGACGCTCGTCGCCGTTGCTCTGGCGGTCGCGCCCATGCCCATGCCGCCGCTCGTGGCATCCGCGGTGGCGCAGACGTCGGCGGACCCCAACGACCTGCGCAAGTACGGATCGATCCCGCCGGTTCCCGCGACGCCCGTGCCCGACCCCAGCGACATCGGCAAATACGGTTCGCTGGGGGGCACCCCGGTGCCGCTCTCGCCCGCGCAGAAACTCCCTGACCTCGGCGACTCGTCGCAGACGATGCTTTCGCCCGCGCAGGAGCGCAAGCTCGGCGAATACATCGTTCGCCAGATTCGCGCCGGCGGCGGCTACATGGACGATCCGGAAGTCAACGATTACCTGAACGAACTCGGCAACCGGCTGGTCACCGCCACGCGCGACGTCCGGCAGGACTTCGTCTTCTTCGCGGTTCCGGATCCGCAGATCAACGCGTTCGCACTGCCCGGAGGATTCGTCGGCGTCAACACCGGCCTCATCCTGCTCGCCCAGGACGAATCACAGCTGGCGAGCGTGCTGGCGCATGAAATATCGCACGTCACGCAGCACCACATGACGCGGATGCTCGCCAACCAGCAGAACGTGCTCATGACCACGCTGGCCGGCCTTGCACTGGCCATCCTCGCCGCGAAAGTGGGCGGCGGAGGCGGCGGGGGCCAGGGCACGCAGGCCGCGATTGCCGGCTCGCAGGCGCTGGCCATCCAGCAGCAATTGAATTTCACGCGCGAGAATGAATATGAGGCGGACCGCGTCGGATTCGCGCGCCTGGTCGCTGCGGGGTTCGACCCCAATGCCATGGCGACGTTCTTCGATCGCCTGCAGCGCGCGAGCCGCTTCGTCGAAGGCAATGCGCCATCGTATCTGCGCGATCACCCGATCACGTACGAGCGCGTCGCCGAGGCCAAGGCGCGCGCGCAGGATCTGCCGTACAAGCAGGTCACGGATTCGCTGGACTTCCACATGGTGCGCGCGCTGCTGCAAAGCTACCAGGGCGAGCCGCGCGAGCAGGTCGCCAATTTCGACCGCGCCATTGCCGAGAAGAAATACAACAACGAGATCGCCGAGCATTACGGACTGGTCGCGTCGCTGTTGCGGGCCAAGGACACGACGCGCGCCAAGGTCGAGTTGGCCAAGCTCGAGAAGATGGCGCCGCCGCATCCGATGATCGAGGCGATGGCCGGCAACGTGCTCATGGAGGCGGGAGAATACAAGGCCGCCGTCGCACGCTTCGAATCTGCACGTCTCCGGTATCCGAACAAGATGCAGCTCATCCACGACTACCCCGAGGCGCTGATCAAGGCAGGCCGGCCGGCTGACGCCGCGGCGTTTGCCGAACGCGAACTCGCGCGCTTCCCGCAGGAAGGGCCGTTGCACGAAATCGCCGCTCGCGCCTACGCCGCGCAGGACAAGCGCCTCAAGTGGCACGAGCACCAGGGCGAGTACTACGCGTGGATCGGCAATCTGCCGCTGGCCGTCGACCAGTTCCAGCTGGCCGCCAAGGCGGGCGACGGCGACTTCTACCAGCTCTCGGTTGTGGAGACGCGCCTGCGCGTGTTGCGGCAGGAGATGGCCGAGCAGCAGAAGGTGGGATTCAGCCGGTCGGGGTAGTCCCCAGGCGCTCAGCGCTTCTCGCCCAGGTTGTCGGCCAGGAATTTCGCGACGCGAGTGTAGAAGTCGAAGCGGTTCTTTTCCAGCAGGAAGCCGTGACCCTCCTCCTGGTAGACGACCCACTCGACGGGCGTTCCTTGCTTCACCAGCGCGTCGCGCATCTTTTCGCCGTGGATTATCGGGACGCGCCGATCCTGCAGGCCATAGGCCATGAGCACGGGTCCCCGGATCTTCGCCGCATTCTCGAGCGGCGACGCCGCCTTCAGCATTGCCGCGTCCTTGTCCGGGTCGCCGATCTGTTCCTTGGCCGCATATTCAATCCAATAGCTGTAGGCGTAGTCGGACCATGTCACGTCGAACATCAGATTGATGTCGGTGACTCCCACATAGTTGATGCCGCAGCGCCAGCGCTCGGGGTCGCGCGCGAGGCCCATCATGACCGCGTAACCGCCGTAGCTGGCGCCCATGATGCAGGCGCGCTTCGGGTCGCCGATGCCTTCCTTCGCGAGCCAATCGACGCCGTCGTTCAGGTCGTCCTGCATCCCGCGACCCCATTGCTTCCAACCCGCCATCTGCAGCTTGCTGCCCCAGCCGGCACTGCCGCGAAACTCGGGCTCGAGTACCGCGTATCCGAGGGATGCAAGAAATGCCGGTTCCGCACTCCAGCCCCAATAGGCTCCGCGCACGAAGGGACCGCCGTGCACATACAGCACGATCGGCAGGCTCTTTGCCTCCTTGCCCTTTGGCAGTGTCAGGTAGGCGGGAATCTCCAGGCCGTCGCGCGCCACGTAGCGGACGGGCTTGCGTGCGGGCATCGCCTCCGGCTTTATCGACCTGCGCGAGATTGCGACCAGCTCGAGTTTCTGCTTGTCCGCATCGAGGAGATAGTACGCACCGGGATCCGTGTCCGAGTAGGCATACACCAAGGCTCGCGACATGCCGCCGCTGATCACATTCGTGTGCCCCGGCAGCGCCATGTCGACCGTCTTTTGCAGCCGCGCCCAGTCCGCATCGAACCAGGCGGCGCCAGGCGTGGCGCCCTGGTACCGGACGCCGACGACCCGGTTCTTGGAATAGTCGAACACCAGCCCTCCGGTGATGTCCGCCTGCGGCTGCGCAACGAGTTCCTCGCCAAGTTGCTTCTTCTCAGCATCGAATCGGTAGAGCGCAAAGGTATCCCGGCCGATGTTCGACGCGACGATGAGCGTGCCGTCGCCATCGAAGCCGACAGGGACAAAGCGCGATTCGCCCAGCCGAAACTCCGCGAGCTGCACCCATTTCGCGTCCTCGCCTGCGCGCCAGAAAATCCGCGATGCGAGCGTCTTCTCATCGGTGACGGCTGCACGCGCGACTCCTTTGCGGTCGACAACCCAGCGCACGACGTCGCCGGGCTTGTCGAAGGTCTCCAGATGGGCCTTGCCAGTCCTGGTGTTCAGTCGGTACAGATTCGGATAGCGACGGTTGAACTTGTAATCGGCGACAAGGATGTCGTCGCTGCCGTCGCGAATCAACGAATAGAACGGACGCGACAGCCTGACCAGATCGGTGCCATCGGCATTGACCGCGACCAACCCCGTGCCGCGCTGGTTCTCCACTCCCGCGCGAAAACTCACGCCATCGAACACCAGGCGATTGGCGTTGACCCAGTCGAACCGCACGATGTCGCCGCCGTCCATCGTCGCGACGACGCGGCCCGACTTGGCATCGAGATCGATCACCTTGAGACCGACGTGTCCCTCCACGGGCACGAGCACGCCAATGTACTTGCCCGATGGCGACAGCTTGAGGCTGCCAAAGTCGCTGTATCTGAAGAAGGGTTCGGGACGGACTTGCGCGACGTCCTCCGCGGCAGCCGCGACAACAACGAATGTGGCGGCAAGCCAGGTGAGGAGTCTTGCGATCCGGTAGGCGAAAGCCATGGCGTAAGCTCAGGCACCGCATTTCGATATTGCGGTCGCAGGAAAGCCTACACCTCTTTCACTTACAGAAGACTTACACCAATGGGAGAGTGACGTTCTGCAGTTTGCGGAGTGCACGGCGGCTGGCGGAGAGTTGGCTTCGCAGCAGCTATCCGCCATGCCGTCAGTTGTCCGCTGGATCCATGCATGCGGGCTGGTCGGCGGGTGGAAGATTCCTTGCCATGAAGCGCGCCAGGTCGAACATGCTATGCGCATGTACAGAACCGGACGGCAGCAGAGTTTTCCAGGTCCAATTGTCTCGGTAGCGGATGTCGACCCAGGTCTGACCCTGGTTCCGCCGATCACCTGGATTGCCGAAGTGCACAAGAGACCGCAAGCTGGCAAGGATTTCGCCCCGGTTGTAGATCCTGTAGATCGTCATACCGTCTGCCTGTTCGGGGAAATCGGGTGAACTCCGCTTTCCGGAAACCGGCGACGGATCGAAGGCATAGACCTCCTTGACGGTTGGAATTCCGCTCTTGGCCTGGAGTGAGTACGCGAATCGCTGTGCAAGGCCTCCGCCAAGGGAATGCCCGGTGGATATGACGTGGGCGTCCTTCAGCCAGGCCCATTTGGGCTCACTCTCTCGCCGCTGATACTCCTCGACGAACGTGGGGACAAAGATGTCGGTCAGGACCGTGTATTCGTCCGTGGGATCGAAGAACGCAAGGACCCATCGCAGGTTCGCCTTCCAGTCATCCCAGCTGCTGGCCGCCGTTCCACCGAAGGCAACCACAACCTGTCTCGTCGTGGCGTTGGACCAGACCTCGGCCCGCAGGTGCGCGTCGCGCATCGCTTGCGCCGCATCCGCGTACGCCTTACCTGCGCGGGGCTTCAGCGAAGGCAGTTCCGTCCACTGTTTCCAATCGCGCTGAGTCAAAAACGCGTGAGGCTCAGGGCACGTTGGGCTCGTCTCCAACGGTTTCCGCTTTGGATCGTCTGAATCCTGATATGCCGCAACGGCAGACCAAGCATACGGCCAATGGATATCAGACGCTTCTTGAACGGTCTTCCAGGGTTTGAGCTCGCCGCCGGATTCGCGGCGATAAACGTCAGACTGTTCCTGATCCATGCTTGCACAGGCAACCAGCATAGCGGAAGCTCCAGCGAGCCACGACCAGCGCATATTCATTCCTCCCCCCGGATAATTGGAATATGTGCGCATTCCTCGCGCTACTGCGAGCCGTTCGGGCGCATGATGTCTTGATAGAGTTGACGGAAGAAGCTCGTCACGAGCGTCGAGTCGATGTCGTTGTGACTAGAGATGATCGCTCCATCGACTCTGACGTTCCAGATGGGAGTGTTCGGCGGGTTGTGATCCTCGGGAGGAACGCGCACGCGATGGGTGAGCTTCATCCGTCCGCAAAACTCGCGCTCCCACTCGTCCTTGAGCACGACGGTCCCGTTGGCCTCGTAGCGCTCGAAGAATCGCCTGGCCGCTTTGGTTTCTTCACGCTGGTTTATCTGCACCTGACTCACGTCTTGTGCGTCTTTCCAATCCTTGCAATCCGGAGATGTGGGTTGCCCATTATCAAGCGGCGTCAGATCGTGGGTGATATATCCATCCATATTTCCCATCGTGTTGACGTTGGCCTCCTCCTCCTCCGGTGATGCTTTGAGCTCGAACATCGTGCTCAGGCGACGGCCCCACGGGAAGTAGACGCGATTGGCCCGATCGGCAGTCGACGATAGCGCGACCAGCAGTGGTGCCTGGTAGCTCGAATAATCGCGTCCCGTGGCCACTCGATGCAGTGGCGTATACCGGGTTGCCTCGAACGCGGGGTTCAAAAGGATCACCATGTCACCGAATCGCTGCGGTGCAGGCACCCCGGATGAGCCTTGGCGTGTCCCTCCACCCTCCTCAGTCAGACTTTCGATCAACGACCCGGATATTGCGTTGAATACGATCAGTCCGCCAAAACTGTGGCCGATAATCAGCATCCGCACGGGGGCGCGTGCTGCCGCTTTCGTTTGTTGGACGCGCTCTACGGCCGATGACGACGAGTCTGGCTGGCAAAGTGAAGGATCGACCTTGCAATTCTGCGCCCTTTGAAAGGTCCGAAGGCCCGTCAGAAGATAGCGTGCCGACCCTTCTGCAACACGCTGCGCCGTGAGCTTGCGCGAATAGAACGACGCCTCCTTGAATGGTTCTATGCGCGTGCCGGAACCACGCCAAGCCAGATAGATGCCCACCACCTTTCGGCGCGCCGCTGGCTCCAGAGCGTCTTCCACAATGCTGATACTCTTCAGCACTCGGTGAAACTCCCGGACGTTGCTGTCTTCCGCCGACGCGTCGTGCTTCCACCCGTGAACGTAGACTACGAGGCTCAAACTCTGTCCTGCAGACGCGAGCGTGCGAAGTCTCTCGAGAGTAAGTTCGATCTGATTTGAGGCATTGCCGAACCGCTCCTTCGGCTCCTTCGGATAGAGGAGGCCCTGATCGTCAAACTCCACGAAGAACAAATCATAGGCATCACCCGAGCGTACCCATGCGTTGTCGTCGCAACCAGCCACCACAATGCTTGGATCGCAGGCCGAGTCGCCGAACTGTGTCCGATGCGGGCTAAGCGCCACGCAGCCCGCCAAGCCAATTGGCAAGGTGAAAGCGAGCAGATTCCACACAGCTACGCATCCCGAGGCGATTCGGCTCAAGTTGTTTTCTGTCGTCCAGATGACGACCTCCTTGCTTCAAGCCATTGGCGGTCCGACCCTTTCAGATGACCCCTAATCCTTCACGCAGGTTTTGCCGCAGGCGCGCGGCTCGGCGAACACCGGCTTGACCACCGTGCGCAGGAGCGTGGGTCTGTGCACGAAGGCGCGGGCCGCCGCCTTGTCGTTGAGCACCACGGTGTCGAGCACGCAGTCCTCGAGGAGGTCCTTGTCCTTCACGCCTTCGCGCTCGCACCACGATCGCGCACGCGCCGCCGCTTCCGGCGGCAGGTCCCGCGCGTAGAACGGGCGGGACGGGATGCCGAACTTGATGAGGCCCTCGTTCGCGAACAGCGACTGCCTCGGCTGCACGCGCCAGCTCGACGCGAAAACGCCGTAGAGATCGCTGAACGCTATCGGTTCCGCGATGCGCGCGCCGCTCGACGTCGCAAGGCTCCTGCCGTCGCCCGCGGGATTGCCGAGCAGCCCGCGCACCTGACTCGGCGAATGTCCGACCAGCACCGCGGTATCGAGCCAATTGCTGTGGAGCGTTATGCGCACGCGGTTGCCGTGCTTGTCGGAAACGGTATAGACGTTGCCCTGGCGCCGCAGCTGCACGCCGTCCGGCAGCATCCGCGCCGGGCCATCGATGGCCCCAAGCGCCATGCCGTCCACCTCCACTCGTGACGGATCCACGTAGAAGACGATACGCGTCCTGCCCATACGCACCGCGACGGCCTTGTTCACCGCCGCGTCCGGCCACTGCGGCGCGCCCGAAGCCTGCCGCGCCTGCACCGTGAATTCGTTGGCCACTTCTGCGAGCAGGAATTCGCCTGACGCCTGGAAGTCGTAGTGCACGCCGTCGAACGTGGTGAGATGCGTGTCGCCGATGCTGATCCCGGCCGTGCACGACGGGTCGGGCGTGCCGGAATTGCTCTCGGTGAAGACCAGCGAAGGATGGCCGTTGTGCAGCGGCGTGGACGTGGTATCGATGATCGACAGGTTGTTGGTCTCGGCGGTGTAGCTCTGGAAGTCGCAGCCCGGGCCGACGCTCACACCACTGTCGACCCCCACGCGCACCGCCAGCGTGGTGTTGGCGTCGAAGTCCACTCTGCTGCCGTTCCCGGCGCCGAACACGTTGAACTCGGCCTCGTGCCACTTGGTCGCCAGGTCGGAGAAGAAATTGCCGCCGGTCACCGTTGTGGCCGTGCCGCTTACGGTGGCCGTGAACGAATCGGTGCCACCCGTGCCGACCGCGGCATTGCCCTGCACGTTCACGTTGGCGAGCGCGGTCGGCGCCACCGCTCCGGCGTTGACCGTCGGTGAATTCACCGCGCAATACGTGCGACCACCCAGCACGAACTCGCACCAGCCATCGGTATAGACGAACGTGGCGTCGCATGACGCGCCGTGCGGCGCAGGGCAGGTATACGGATCCGGACCGTAATCGATGAGCCAGTACTGCATGCTCGTGGTGCCGTCCTCACCGAACACGAACTGCTGCCAGCCCTGGCAAGTCGAGCCAGTGCCGGCGCCGGCGCACACGCCGGTGTCGAAGAACTCGGTGTTGATCTGCAGCGTATAACTGCCCGCGCCGGCCAGGCTGTCCGTCGCTCCGGTCGTGGAGACGCTGTCGAAAGAACCCTCCGCCTGCGTGATTCCGCCGGGGACCTGGGCCGTCATGTCGCCGCTGCTGCCGCCAACCGTTTCCAGCCGCACACCGCCGCCGCTGTTGGGCAGCCGCAGCTTGCGCCGCGAGTAGTCGCACTGCACCGCGTGCCACTCGAGATCGGGAAACTGCGCACGGAAGCAACCGCGCGCGGGACGCGGCGTCGCCGCGATCGTCTTGCGCCAGTGCTCGCGCTCCGCCTCGCTCGCCGCGGCATATGCGCGGTTCACCGAAATGGTTTCCCGGTTCACCGCAGCGGTCCCCCGGTTCACCTGCGTCGGTTCGTCCGCCGCCAACGCCGGCAGCGCGCAAAGCGCTCCCAGACACGACGCCGCTGTCAAACGCTTGATCGCATGCATCGCCATGGCACACCTCCCGGTGAAATGGGACATCACGCCGGCAACAGGTTGGAGAGGACTTCCGCACCCTGTCGCGTGGAGTACCCCGCCCGGATGTGGCGGGATACTCGATCACGATGTTTGCTTACATCTTCGTCCCTGCAATTGAGTTCTGAATGTCGGTCGCAGCCATGCCCACTTGCCTGGTGGCTGCGCGGACTAAGTGTGAGTCACCAGGAGTTCCTTGAAGCGGTAGTAGGTCCGGCAGTCGAACTGATCCGGCGGTGACACCGTGAGCGGTGCCTCGTCGCTGCCGGTCAGGCTGAACGCCAACTCGGTCGTCCCGCCATTGAGCACGGCGTTGAGATGCGCGCTCACGTCAACGGTGAAGGTCGCCCCGCCCGTACCGCTTGCCTGAGTCGTGGCGCCGCCAGGAAGCGTACCAGGCAGCCACGGCGACGGAATTGAGAAGATCCTTGGCCCGCCCGGAAATGGCGCGGTCAGTTCCGCGAAGGAACCAGCCGGAATTGCGGTTCCAACCGGCAAGCGCAGAAAATCAAGCGCACCGCCGGTCACCGCCTGGCAGGGTGATCCAACCTTAACAACCGGGAGAACAGCGACGTCGAACGTCAACTCCGCCTTGGTGATCAAACCCTTGAAACTGGTCACCGGTGTGAGGTCGTACACCACCACAGCTCGGTAGAGGTCTTTCCTCGCGGTTTCGCAGCTGTCCTGCAGGTTGCGCCAGATGTTGAAGCCGACAACCGCCTCACCAAACAAGCGCGGAGGCTGGCCAACGGGAACAGCGAGCCACCAATCACCGGGAGCTGGAGGCTGCGGTGGCGATTCCGGCAAGCAGGTGTGACTGTTATGTACGTCGATAATGCCAATGCCTTGGTTCCTCGCAAGCGTCACCACCCTAGGGTCCACACTGGTGGTGACCAGATTTACCGGACCGCTACCTATGATCAGTGCAATCCCCGCGGCGATCACCGAGACTGTGAGAACGATACGCAATGAAAGTCGAATCAACATGGCATTCCCCCTGACGTGCGAAGCGATTGACGATGTAACGTTGATTGCACTAACCATGCTAGCCAGGGCAGCATGGCCCCGACCCCTGCAGCTAAGATGTCAATTGGGTCGAACGTGCAATTCGCCGGCCCGATCGTGTATCCCACTAAACGCGATAGGGCGCCGCCGGTCAGCGATGCACTGCTGATGCACATCAGTTCCCAGCTTGCATTGACGACAAACCAGAAAGCGCCGCTCGCCGCGAGCGCCCAGGCGCCGGCGCCCCAGCAGAGGCCCAAGAGGCTTGCGAATGCAAATGCGTGCACGAGGCTGGGCAGCGATTGAAAGATCGCCGGCAGATATGCGTGCGGATGAGCTGCCGCTTTGTAGATTGGTATCTTGCTGATCAATACCGGAGTGCCGCCACGGAAGACGATGTAGTACGCGAGACCGATACCCAACGCGGCAAGGGCAGCGATGAAGAGACAGCGACGGAATCGCCGCTCCAGATCTTGAGACCGGTTGCGGATGATTGGGTACGGCGCCTTATTCGCACTTGCCACGCGATCCTCCCCTGGACCGGTTGCTCACGCTGGATTGGGCGGCGGTCACCGCCCCCCCTTGGCACCTGTGCCAGACACACAGGCGTCGTAGTAAACAACTTCCACGAAATAAGCGTCAAGCGGAAAATTACCCGGGTAATTGAGCGGGGTAGCAGGGCTGAATTCGCCTTCGTTTTTTGGTTTTATTAAGTAATTGAATACATGCAGTTAAATTATGTAAATATATACACTGATCGTCGACGCTCACCATTTCTGCGCGGGCTATTCATTGATTCTTTGCGATACCCAACCCCACCGTGACGGTGCGATCCACATACCCCCTTGTATTGAACAAGAGGCTACTTGGACGATGAAGTGGCGCAAGGGGAATATTCCCATCCACCGTAGCCACCTGTCGGAAATGACAGTTTCGGCGGCCCCCGCTCGCCACTAGAGTGATCGCCTGCGCGCAGGGTGGGAGTCCCTCGCGCGCCACCACGGGAGGGGGCGCCGTGAAAATCCTGATCGTCGACGATCACCCGCTGATATTGCAGGCTCTGGAGCAGGTGCTGCCCCAGTTCGACCGCAGGCTCGAAGTATTCGGCGCCGCTGATCGCGCGCAGACGCTGACGCTGCTCGCGCGCCATCCCGACTGTGCGCTGGTGCTGCTCGATTTGACGCTGCCCGGCGCGCACGGTCTCGATCTCCTGGCGGAATTGCGCCGCGACCGGCCGCTGCTGCCGATCGTCGTGCTGTCGGCGACGCACGATCGCGCGACGGTAGGCGCCGCCGTCGCCGCGGGCGCGCGCGGCTTCATTGCCAAGACGGCAAGCCCCGTCGAGCTCCTCGACGCCATCCAGACGGTTCTCTCGGGCGGCCAGCATGTGACCACCGATCTTCACAAAGCACCGCGCACGATCAACGGCGTCCCCATCGATGTGCTCGGGTTGACACAACGGCAATCGGATGTGCTGCAGCTTCTGGTGCAGGGCAAGCCCAACAAGCTCATCTGCCGCGACCTCAAGCTGTCCGAAGGTACGGTCAAGGTTCATGTCAGCGCGATATTGAAGGCGCTGAACGTGCATTCGCGCTCGGAGGCGATCGTCGAGCTCACGCGGCGCGGCATCAGCGTCGAGGGCACCAAGGCGAGCTGACGGGCCGCTCCTCGTTCGCGGAACCTTTGCCGTGTCTCCGCTCGCCGGCATCGCTCCTTCGCTGATCGCGCGCGCCCGCGCCGATCAGGTCGGTGATTTGTACGCGGGCTGGCACCGCACATCGGCGTCGATGCTGCTCGGTGCAGCGCTGCTCTGCGCGGCGATGTGGGGAGAGGCGTCGCCGTGGTTGATGGCGTGCTGGGTGATGCTGATAGTGGCCAACCAGACCTGGCGCGGCATGCTCGTCCGCGCGTGGCATCGCGCGCAGCCCGGACTGGCCGCGGCCCCGCGCTGGGGCAGGTATTGGGTCGTCGGGTCGACATTGGGTGGCGCACTGTGGGGCATCGCCGCGGTCGCGATGTATCCGCACTCGCCACCGCACCAGGCGCTGCTGATCGTGTGCCTGTTCGGCGTCGTGCTGGGCGGCCTGAACCTCACCGCCGTTTACAAGCCGTCGTTCTACGGCTTTGTCGTCCCCGCGCTGGTGCCGCTCATCGTTCGCGAAGCGCTGGTCGCCGACCAGGTGCACACGTTCACCGCACTGGTGATGACGGTCGTCCTGGGCTTCGTGCTCGCATTCGGCCACCACTTGAACGACGTGCTGACGCGCTCGCTCGCCATTCGCTACGAAAACATCGACCTCATTCACGGGCTTAAGAGTCAGACGCGCGCCGCGCACGAGGCGCGCGCCGCGGCGGAGGCCGCTAATCGCGCGAAGAGCCAGCTGCTGGCGGCGGCCAGCCACGACTTGCGGCAGCCGCTGCACGCGCTTGGACTCTACACGGCGGCGCTTGCGGCACGTGCGCGCGAAGCTTCGTGGCGGCCGCTGATCGGCAACATCCAGAACGCCGTCGACGCGCTCGAGGCGCAGTTCGCGCAACTGCTCGACCTGTCGCGGCTGGAGGCCGGCGCGCTCACGCCCGAGCGCTCCCGCGTCGCGCTGGGTCCGCTCTTCGCGCGCGTGGCGTCGGAATTCCGTCCTCAGGCCGCGGCGAAGGGACTGGTACTGCGCTGCGCCTCCACGCGCCTCGCCGTCGACAGCGACGCGGCGCTGCTCGAGCGCATGGTGCGCAATCTCGTCGCCAATGCCGTCCGCTGCACCACGCGCGGCGGCGTCCTGATCGGTGCGAGGCGCCGCGGCGCAAAGGTCTCGGTGGTCGTCGTCGACACCGGCATCGGCATCGCGCCGGAACATTGCGAAAGGATCTTCGAGGAGTTCTACCAGGTGCGTTGCGGCGGCACGACGACAGCGACGCCGAGCGGCATGGGGCTGGGACTCGCGATCGTCCGTCGCCTTGCGAAATTGCTGGGCCACGACGTCGCGCTGGCTTCGCGGCTCGGCACCGGGTCGTGCTTTCGCATCGACGCCGCACGCGCCGCCGATGCCGCGCACGCATTCGCCGGTCACGCACCAGGCATGCGTTCCGCCGGTCGCGCGTCGCTCGACGGGACGCTGGTGGCCGTCGTGGACGACGATCCCACGGCCATCGATGCGATGGCCGAATTGTTCTCGCTGTGGGGCGCGCAGGTCGTCGGCGGAAGCAACGCGCGGACCCTGCTTGAGGCGCTCGCGCGCCGCGCTCGCTATCCGGATCTCGTCGTCGCCGACCTGCGGCTTGGGTGACGGCGCGAGCGGCGTCATCACCGTTCGCGCCCTCCGCGATGAATTGGGATTCGCCGTTCCGGCATTGATCGTTTCAGGCGATACCAGCGCGGCAGCGGAGCGCGCCGCCCGCTCGGCGGGATTGACGCTCCTTCCCAAGCCCGTCGTTGCCAACGTCCTCGAAGCGGTTGCCACGGCGCTAATCGCGCGTGCGGTGCCCCGCGCCGCATGACGCCGCGAAGGCGCGACAGCCAATTGCACACAAAGAGGCGCCGGTGCAGATCGCGGCGCAAGCGACCCGACCGGCGGTCGGAGGAGGAAAGGTGGCGGTCCCGCGCCGGCGCCACGGGGGGATGCGGCGCCGGAGTCTTTTAACGCAGGACCGTCATGGTCTTGTGCGGCCGCTGCGTGGCGGGCCGCGTTATCGTCAACCCATGAATCCCAAGTCGGCGGTCGAGAAATTCTTGAGGTTCGGGAACACCTGGGCGATGTCGATGGCCGGCATGCCGAACCACTTCGCCAGCGTTCCGCCGACCTGATCGACGGATGTCGTCGGAATCCAGGCGCCGTTGCTACCCGAATCGTCCGGACCTTTGACGGTCAGGTCCGGGAACGTGCCGTACATCGCGCCGCCCTTTACCGCGCCGCCCACCACGAGGTGATGGCCGCCCCATGCATGGTCCACGCCTGCGTTGCCGTTGCCGATGAACGTGCGGTTGAAGTCCGAGCTCGTGAACTGCGTCACCATCGTGTCGACGCCGTCGGCCACCGTGTAGTCGTAGAACGCCTGCATCGCCGGCGCCAGCTGGTTGAACAGCGTCGTCTGGCTGTTCACGGTCGTCGAATGCGTGTCGTAGCCACCCATGCTGACGAAGAAGAACTGGCGCTTGGGCGCCAGTGGCTGCGCGGGCGTTGATGAGGCGTGCGACCTGTTTCAGCTGCTGCGCGATGCCGGTGTTGAGCTGCGCGCCGCCGACGGTGAACGCGTTCTGGATGACCGCCGGCAGCGTCGCCGTCAGGATCGGGTTGGCCGTGGCGTTGGCGAGGAGCGCCTGGTTCATGATGGACGATGCGCCTGCGACCACGGTGTTGGTCTTGCCGGTGCTGAGAAGCGAGAGCAGCGCGTTGTAGCGCGCCGTCGATACCGCGTCGGCCGCCTGCCCCGAGACCGTCACGCCGCCGTTTTGCGGAATCACCAGCGGTGCCGTCTTGGCGCCGATCGTGAAGAGCTGCTTGCCGGAGACCGAAATCGTCACTGGAATGAGCGACGCCGCGTTGGCGGCGGCGATGCTCGCCGCGTCCGCCGATCGGCCGCCCCACCCCGTGAGCACCGTGGCGCCCGGAAGCTGGCCCATCCAGGCATTCTGCTGGTCAGAGTGCGAGAACAGGTTTTGCGGCCGCCCAATCCCCGCCTTGTATTGTGCCTGCGTCAGCGGCTGGATCAACGTTCCGGCGTTGGCGATCACCGCCATCTTGCCAGACGTGTAGGTCGGGGCGAGCGACGCGAACGATGGATGGAACCCGTACGTCTAGCCTGCCTGGCCCGAGAACGGCAGCAGTTGCGCCTGCGTGATGGCCACGTTCGACGCCGCGGTGCGCGTTGCCGCGTACTGTGCGTAGTTCGTGACCGGGACGATCATGTTGTTCGAGTCGCTGCCACCGAACAGGAACACGCACACGAGGGCCTTGTAGCCGCCCATCGCTTGCGCTTCGGCGCTCTCGACACCCCAGCGAAGCATCGTGGCCGCGGCCGCGCTCGCGGTGAGCGCGGTAGTCGACGTCAGGAATTTCCGGCGATTAGTGTTCATGTTAGCGCTGCACCTGGAAGTGGTAGGACGAAAGCATGAGATAGGCCGCCATCTGCGCACGGGCCGTTCGTTCCGCTGCAGTGGGCGTCGCGCTGATCGGGACCGCATTCACGGCAGTCACCACGAGGCCCTGGGCCACCGGGTCGAACTGTCCGCCGGTCAGAACGTCGCTGAACTTACTGACCATCGCCGCCGGGTTGTCCGCAATCGCCGCGAACTGCGACAGGTCGAGCTTCGTCCCAGTGGCGCTGGGAATCGTCGGATCCGGCGCGTAGCCGTTCTGGTACACCAGCGTGTACATCAGGTTCGCACGTGCGACGGCGCTGTTGGTCGTGTGGATCGCGAATTCCGGCGCCCGCGTCGACGTTCCCGGAATGGTCGCATCCGGCGGGAAGTAGTTGAACACCGTGGGCGCGAAGTACGGATTCTGCCCGAGGTTGCTGGCGGCACCCGGCAGTCGGTTGCCGTCGGTGATCCCGTTCAGGGCACGGATCGCCCCGGTCAATGCCAGCACCGGCTCGCGCAACGTGCCGAACGTCGGATCGGGATTCCCCGGACCGCGCGCTTCGGGATCCAACAGTATCGCCTTGACGACCGCCTTCAGGTCTCCGCGCACGCCCGATCCGTTGTCCTTGAACACGTTGGAGATGCGCTGCACGTACGCGGTCGACGGATTGCCGGTAACCAGACGCTGGATCAGCTGGCGGCCGACGTAGGCCGGCGTGTTCGGATGGTTGAACACGTTCTGCACGGCAGTGTCGAGATCCTGCTGCGGCGTCTGGTTCGCCGGCACCACGCCGGTCGTCCCCGGATAGACGAGCAGATTCTTGGCCGAGGTCTCGTGGCCGGAATTCGCCGTCGTCGGGAACGTCACCATGTCCGCCGCGTAGTACGGCGCGTTCTTCTTCGTCGCCGGCGCGGTGGGATTGGCCGGATCGGCGTACGTATAACCGGTGAACACCTTGGCGAATTCCTTGATGGTGTTCTGGTCATAGGTTGGGATCGGAACGCCCAGGGCGTCGTTGATCGTCGTGCCGTCGTCGTTCAACTCCTCCAGTCCGACCGAGAAGAGCTGCATGATTTCGCGCGCGTAGTTCTCGTTCGGCACGCGGGCACCGCTCGCTCTGTCGTTGTTGGCCATCGTCAGGTAGTCACCCATGGCCGGGCTCACCGTGATCTGCTGAAGGATCGTCTGGTAGTTGCCGAACGCGTTGTTGAACATGATGTTCTGGTACCGCGCCATGATGTGCGCGAAGGCCAGCGTCTGGTCGGCACCCGACGTCACCGTGATCTGCGACAGCGCCCACGCCACGCGCTGGCGAAGCTGGTCCGGCGCGGTGATCGCGTTGGTGAAGAAGTCGCGCTGGATTCCGGCCAGGGTCAGCTGGTCGCGGAAGCAGATCGCCTGTGGCGAATCAGCCGGATAGGCCTTGTTGTTCGGGTCCGTCGTGGTGCAGGTCGGGATCGCCTTCAGCGAGATCACGTTGTACTTCGAGTTCGGATAACCCGAAATCGGCTGAGTCATCTGGTTGTTGATCCAGTTCGGGATGCCCATGGCCAGCACCTTGGCCGCCTCTTCCTGCGAGGCGCCGAACGTCGCCTGGTTCAGCAGGCGCCATACGTCGGCGTCCTGCGTCACGATCGGCGGCGGTCCGGTGATCGCCTTGACGTTCTGCGTCAGCGTCGATGTCGTCGTATTCAGGAGGTCCGTCGCCGTCGCGTAGATCACGTGCGTGCCGGCCGGCAGCGCCGCCGTGGTGAACGTATAGGGCGACTTGACGAGGTCGGTCAGCTTGACGCCGTTGAGGTACAGCGACACCTTGGCGATCGTGCCGCCGGTCTCCGTGGCCGTTGCCGTGATCGTCACGGTCGACGGCGCGATGACCAGCGTGTTCGACAGCGTGAACGCAACCTTCGGCACCAGTGCCGGAGGCGTGCCGGTGATCGTTTCGGTCAACACCGCGCTCGTCGACGTCACGTTGCCCGCGTCACCCGAGTACTTCGCCGTGATGCTGTGCGTGGCCACCGCCAGCGTCGCAGTGGTGCATGCCGCCGTGCGCGAGTTGCCGCTCCCCGTCAGGTTCACGACAGCGCAGTTCGATATGGACGTGAGGCCGTCCATGAAATTGACGCTTCCGGTCGGATTGGTACCCGTGACCGTCGCCGTGAACGTGACAGCCGTTAAGCTCGCCGCGGGATTGGCCGAGCTCACCAACGTGGTGACGGTCGACCCTGCGCCGCCGCCGCCCGAATTGATGACTTCGGAGAGCATGCCGCTCGACACCATGTTGTTGGCATCGCCGCCGTAGCTCGCCACCAGCGTGTGCGTGCCGACGGCAAGCGTTGACACGACACAGGCAGCGGTGCGCGAATTGCCCGAGCCCGCGAGCGCGACGCCCGCACAGCCGATGGCTGTGCCGCTATCGGTGAAGTCGACAGTACCCGTCGGTGCATTGCCTGCAACGGTCGCTGTGAGAATCACTACACCGCCAACCGTAGCCGGATTGGGCGCCCCCGCCAACGTCGTTATCGAAACCCCGGCACCACCGCTGCCGTTGATGATCTCCGTCAGCGTGCCGCTGGACGTTCCGTTGGCCGCGTCGCCGCTGTAGCTGGCCGCGATCGAATGGCTGCCCACCGTCAACGTCGCCGTCGTGCAGGCGGCGGTACCCGTGTTGCCGCTGACCGCGAGACCGAGTGACGTGCAGCCGGTGATCGCCGCGCCGTTGTCGGTGAAGCTCACGCTGCCCGTGGGCGCATTGCCCGTCACACTGGCCATGAACGTCACGCTGGCGCCGACCGTGGCCGGATTCGCCGAGCTGGAAAGTGCGGTCGTTGTCGCTGTCGGGCCGCCGCCGCCACCACCACCGGATGGCGTGGCGTCCGCGAAGACCTGGTAGGCGACGCCTTCATAGGTGAACCAAGGCCACGTCGCCGAAACGTGGTCGCGTTCGGCGGCGCTGGTTGTGTAGAAGTGGGCACCAGTCCTGGTGTTGTAGAACCGGTAGAGATCCTCGCTGCCGGTCACCGGCGTGTTCATCGCGTAATACACCGGGCCTTCATAGACGAAGACCGGGTAGTTCTGGATGACGAAATCTTTTTCAGCGCTGACGATCGTGTAGAAGTGCGTGCCCGTCTTGGTGTTGAAGAAGCGGTACACCGGCTGCGAGCCGGCCGTCTGCGTCTTGTAGGCGTAGAACTGGACGCCCTCGTAGTCGAACCACGGATACAGGTTCAAGACCTTGTCGCGTTCCGCACTGTCGATCGTGTAGAAGTGCGTGCCCGTCCGCTCGTTGTAGAAGCGAACGACCGGGTAGGCCTGGTCGGCGTAGGCGGCTTGCGCCGCGAGTCCGAAGCAGAGCGCAAGAAGCGCCCCCACACCTTTGAGCCAGCCGCGCGTACGCGGCGCCACATTCTTGGACCTGCTGAATTCGCCCTGCATCACCAGCCTCCGGACTTTGGACGATGGATATTCGTGGTCGGCTCGTTCGATGGGTGCACGCGCGCCTTCATTCAAGGCCCTTGTGGACGCCGGAACGCTCCCCTGTGCCGCGATTATTCATGGGCAAGTTATATATTTCAAGTCTTTTTTATATTTGGCGACAAACGGCATTCTTGAATCTTGTTTCATGCGCATGCCATGTTAAGTATATTCTATATCTCATTGATTTAATTGATTTGCGCAAAATACCTATGACGCTGTATTGTAGCTTATGGCGCATCTTAATGACATCAGTATGGACGGCGGGCTGGGGATAAACGCCGGATTCGTCGTCCGGGCGGCTGGGCTTGTAGCCCATTTTCGGTGGCGACGTCTGCCGCCCGTCCATCTGGCCGCTTTTATGACGGGGGAATGGCCCGCGCCAAGCCCCCCGCCGACCTGGTCAGCTCATGAAGCCCAAATCGGCACTGGCGAACGCCCCCAGATTGGGGAACACCTGCGGAAGCGCGGATGCGGGCACGCCGAACCACCTGGCCAGCGTCGCGCCGTACTGATCTATCGATGTCGTGGGTATCCACTGACCGTCGTCGCCCGCGTCATCCGGGCCGCCCATCGCGAGATTGGGGAACCGGCCGTAGAACGCACCGCCGCGCACGGCTGCGCCCAGCACGAGGTGGTGGCTGCCCCATGCGTGGTCGCTGCCGGCGTTGGCGTTGATGCGGAACGTCCGGCCGAAGTCCGACAGCGTGAACGTCGTCACCTTGTCCGCGACACCGAGCGCCTCCATCGCCTTCTGGAATGCGGCAAGCGCGGGTCCTAAGTCGTTGAAGCGCGACGCCTGCTCGCCGCGTTGCGCGTTGTGCGTGTCGAAACCGCCCATCGACGTGAAGAAGCCGTGGCGCGCGACGCCCAGCTGCGAACGCGCCGCGATCAGTTTCGCGCATTGGTAGAGCTGATCGCCGAGACCGCCGTTGACGCCCTGGAACGCGGTGTCGATGGCGCTGTAGGCGACGTTGAGCGCGTCGGACAGCGCCTCGCTGCTCTTCACCGCCAGCGCCATCACATCGGCCGCGCTTGCCAGCAGCTGGTTGTCGCGGTCGAGCGTAAGGATCTTCGCCATCGCGTCGTAGCGGACACGTGCCGGCGTCGCTGTAGCGGTCGCCGGCCAGGCCCAGCGCGCCGTTTTGCGACAGCGCCACCGGCAGCGACGTTTCGCCGATCGTGTACAGCGCGTCGCCGGACAGCGAAACCATGCCGGGAATGGCCAGCGCGGAATTGCCGGCGCCGGTGACATCGACGATCCGGCCGCCCCATCCGCTCGGTGGTCGGCTTGTCCGGGCACCAGCGCCCTGCCACGTCGCCTGCTGGTCGCTGTGCGAAAAGAGGTTGCGCGGGTGCGGCTTGCCGGCCAGGTAATCGGCGCGCGTGAGCGGCGCCGTCAGCGCGCCGACGTTGGTGACGACCGCGAGCTTGCGCTGCTCGAACAGCGGCGCGAGCGCGGACAGATTGGGGTGGAGTCCGTATTGCGCGGCAAGCCCGTCGGCGCGATGGGCAAGAGTTCGTCCGCGGCCGATCGCCGCACCGGTGCGCGCCGCCGCGCCCGGCCGCGTAGCTTGCCGTAGTCGTCGTAGGGCACGACCATGTTGTTGCCGTCGTTGCCGCCGTAGAGGAACACGCAGACGAGCGCGCGATAGTCCGGCGCTTGCGCGGCGCGCGGCGGCGCCCACGCGGCGAGCGCCGGAAAGAGCGCGCCCGCCGAGAATGCGCCCGAGGCGCGCAGGAAGTGGCGGCGGCGAGCGTCATCGTCATCGCGATCGACCTGGAACTGGAACGACGTCGCCGCGAGGAATACCGCCGTGCGCGCGCGCTCGCTCGGGATCGTCCGCGGGCAGGGGCGTCACCGCGTTGTGGATCTCCGCCTTGCATGCCGAGCGGCATGCCGCCACCGAACAGGCGATCGTTGATCATGGCCACGAGCTTCGCCGGGATCGCCGGCCACGCCGCGAACGGCGCGAGGTCGACTTGCGTGCCGATCGCGTTCGGCACGTCGCCGTCGGGGTCGTAGCCGCCGTTGTAGATCATGTCGTAGACGAAGTTCATCCGGTGCAGCACCGTGTTGGTGTTGTGGATGCCGAACTGCGGTGCGACCAGCGTGGTCCCCGGAATGCGATACTCCGCCGGGTAGTAGTTGAAGACCGTCGGCGAGTAGAAGACGTCCTGGCCCATCGCCCGCGCCGGCTGGTCCAAGTCCGCGCCGTCGCTGCGCGCGCCCAACTGGCGCAGCACCGACGTGACGTAGAGCACCGGCTCCTTCAGCATGCCGTAGCTCGCGTCCGTCTTCACGTCGCCGCGCGCCTCCGGCGTCGAGCAGCACCGCGCGCAGCACGGCCTTCATGTCGCCGCGCACGCCGCTGCCGTTGTCGTTGAAGGCTGCCGCGACGCGCCCGACGTAGGCCGGCGACGGGTTGCCGGTGACCAATTGACGGATCAGATGCTTGGCGAAGAACGGGCCGACGTTCGGATGCATGAACACGTTGTGAACCGCCACACCGCAGTTCCGCTTCGGGCCCAGTCCCGCGGGCACCGTCGCGCCCTTGAGGAGCACCTTGGCGCCGGTGTCGTGGTCCGCGCGGCACGTGCACCATCGGCTTGGCGAAATAGCGGCGGTCGTTGTTGCCCCTTGGGCTGCGGCGCGTCGTAGGGCGGATAGGTCCATCCGGTGAACACGCGCGCAAAGGACTTGATCTCGGCCTGGCCGTAGCTCGGGATCGGCTGGCCGGCGGCATCGAGGACCGGCGTGCCGTCGGGCTTCAGTTCGTAGACGCCGATCGAGAAGAGCTGCAGCAGTTCGCGCGCGTAGTTCTGGTTGGGCTCGCGTGCCCGCCCTGGGATCGGCCTTGGCGTTGTCCACCATGTCGAGGTAGTGGCCCATCTGCGGCGACAGCGTCACCTTGCATCAGCAGGTTCTCGAAGTTGCCGAAGGCCTCGTCGAACAGGATCTGGTGATAGCGCGCCTGCACATAGGCCGCCTCCATGTCCGGGTCCTTCATCGCCGAGATGACGAAGAACTGCGACAGCGACCAGGCGACGCGCTGCCGCAGCTGGTCGGGCTTCGTCGAGCGCATTGGCGAAGAACTGGTTGCGCAGCTTGAACAGCGTCAGCTGGTTGATGCGCGCAGGCGTACGCCGGACCCTGCGCGCGGCGCGCCGAACGAGCAGTTGTCGGATTCGTCGAGCGACAGGTAGTTGTAGTCGCGCATCCGGATAGCCGCTTGGCGGCTTGCGCGAACTGTTCCTCGAGGTACGGCCGGCACGCCGATCGCGTTGACGCGCGCGAGCGTCGACGGCGTCGGGCCGAACGACGTCTGCTGCAGGAAGCGAAAGCCGTCCGACGACGCGACCACGACCGGCGGCACGGCAACGATTGGCGGCGCTGTACACGTAGAACGCCACGCCCTCGTAGACGAACTGCGGCATGCGTCGCCAGCACCTTGTCGCGCTCCGTCGTCGACGTCGTATAGAAGTGCGCGCCGGTCTTCGTGTTGAAGAAACGGAAGATCCGATGCGGCCGTCGCTGCCCGCGTCCGGCATCGCGTAGTACGCCGTGCCCTCGAAGACGAATTGCGGCCATGTCGCGATGACGTGGTCGCGCTCGGTCGTCGAGTTGGTGTAGAAGTGGGTGCCGGTCGTCGTGTTGTAGAAGCGAAAGACCGGCAGCGCGCCGGCAGCGGCTTGCGCGAAGCGCCGCGAATGCCGGGCCCTCGTAGATGAACTGCGGATACGACCCGATCACGCGGTCGCGCTCGGTGGCGACGATCGTGTAGAAATGGGTGCCGGTCTCCTGGTTGTAGAAGCGGAATACCGGATTCACGGAAGGCGCGGCGCCGACCAACTGCACCAGCGCGAACCACAGCAGGACGGCCAGCGCGCAGCGCAACGGCGCGCTCCACGGTTGCAGGACGTCGCGCAACGCATGCGCGAACGCCGTGACCGGCTGATCCGGTGCGACCCGCATGGCCCCTTCCCTCGCGGCGGAACGCCACGGGCGTTCCATGACGAAAGCATATCACAGCCAATGCCATTGTCATGACAACAGCCAGAAAATAATGTCAAGCCATTGAATTTATTGCATTGTGCATTTCTCCGCCCGTAGCCTCCCGCCTTTCGCCACGGCAAAAAAAAGGGCGTGCGGCGCACGCCCCGTCCAAGGAGAGTTTGGAGGTTTCCGGCTGCCGCGTGATGGGATCGTCCGCGCAACCGGAGCGTCTTTGGCGTTAGCTGCCGCCCATCCGCTGCTGCATCTTGGCGCGCATCGCATCCATCCGCGCGACGCGAGCCAGAAGCGCGTCGCGCACGACCGCCTTTTGCTCCGGCGAGAACGTGCCATAGAGTCTGGAGCCACTGGTCGCGCACACTGTGGCGCAGCGTCTGGTTGCTGGCTGGACACTGTCGGCGATCGCCGCCACCGCCGCGAGATCGGGCGCCGGCTTGGCCAGCGCGGCCGTCAGCGGCGTCATGGACCTTCTGCATGTTGTCGCGTCCCGCACGTGCGGGCAGCCTTGGTCTGCGCGACGGCGTTGTCCCACATTAATTGCTGCGACGTGTTGAGGTTGAGCTTGTCCTTGACCGCGCCGAGCACGTGTTCGATTTCGATGCCGCCCCCGGCCCGCCTCCGTGCATGTGCATGGAGACGCCGGCTGCGCCAATGCGGCGACGCCGGTGAGCGCCAGGACGGCCGTTGCGGCAACCGCGGCCAAGCGCAATGTTCTGCGGGCAATGTGCGTCGTTCATCGTTCATTCCTCTTTCAACGTTTTCCTGTCGGGATGTCACCGTCGGCCGCCGTGTCACTATCGGAAACGCCCGATGTGATGCTACGAGAGGCATTGTCCGCAAATCGTTCGCCGGCCGGTCGCGCGGATTGCAACCGGACGTTGCGCCCGCGCATGCACGTTACAATTGCTTACAGCGCAGCGTCACCGACGACAACGTGCGCCCAGCCGTTCTAATGGCACACATGGTTCACAAAGTCCGCTCCGCCGAAAATTCTCGTCGTCGACGACGACGTCCGCCTGCGCGACCTGCTCACCCGCTATCTGGGCGAGCAGGGATTCCAGGTCTCCGCACTTGCCGACGCTCGCGACATCGACAAGAAGCTGCAGCGCGACCCGCCGCACCTGGTCGTGCTCGATCTGATGCTCCCCGGCGAGGATGGCCTGTCGGTGTGCCGGCGGTTGCGCGGCGCGGGCGAGACGGTGCCCATCATCATGCTCACCGCCAAGGGCGAGGAGGTCGACCGCATCGTCGGCCTCGAGATGGGCGCCGACGACTACCTGCCCAAGCCGTTCAATCCGCGGGAACTGGTCGCGCGCATCCATGCGGTGCTGCGCCGGCAGGTCGAACGACTGGCGCCGGGCGCGCCGGGCGATGAAGGCAGCGTGCCCTTCGGGCCGCTATTCGCTCGACCTTTCCGCGCGCGCGCTGATTCGCGACGGCAAGAGCATCTCGCTCACGACCGGAGAATTCTCGCTGTTGAAAGTGTTCGTGCAGCACCCGCGGCAGCCGCTCGCCCGCGAAAAGCTGATGATGCTGGCGCGTGGCCGCGACCACGAGGTCTTCGACCGCGCCATCGACGTCCAGGTCTCGCGGCTGCGCAAGCTGATCGAGCCCGACCCCGCCAATCCGCGCTTCATCCAGACCGTCTGGGGCTTCGGCTACGTGTACGTTCCCGACCTGGCGGCTCCCGACGGCGACGGGCAGGCCGCTGCCGTCGGAAACGGCGAAGGCGCAGCGTGACACTTCTGCCGCGCTCGCTGTTCGGGCGCCTCGTGCTGCTGCTGATCACCGTGGTTGCGCTGGCGGTGCTCACCAGCATCGTCATGTTCCGGCAGGACCGCGCCGAACTCCTCGTCCGCCAGTTCAGCGACACCAAGCTGGTGCAGCTGCAGGCGTTGCGCGCCGCGCTCGAAAGCGCCGACGGCCCGCACCGGCGGGAGACATTGCTGCGCCTCAATCGCGAATACGGCGTGCGCATCGTCCCGGAAGCGGAGCGCCCCAACATCGGCCAGCCTGTCATCGGTCCGATGTTCACCGATCTCGAGGATCGCCTGCGCACGAAGATGGGGCCCGATACCGAAGTGCGCGTGGCGCCGCGCGCGCGCCTGCTGCTCGTGCGCGTCAATGCCGGCGGCGAAGGCTACTGGGTCGGCTTCCCGATGCCCGACCGGCCGCAGGCCGAGGACATACCGTCGCGCGCGCTGACGTGGACGCTGGTCGTGCTCGCGTTGCTGTTGGCGGCTGCCTACGTCTTTGCGCGGTTTCTCGCGCGTCCGCTGCGGGAACTCACCGGCGCCGTCGACCGGGTGGGGCGCGGCGAAACGCCGCCGCCGCTGCCGGAATCCGGCCCGTCGGAAATCGCCGCCGTCAACCGCGGATTCAACACGATGCTCGCCAATCTGCGCCAGATCGAGCGCGACCGCGCCGTGCTGCTGGCCGGCGTATCGCATGACCTGCGCACACCGCTGTCGCGGCTGCGCCTGGGCATCGAGCTCGGAACCGCGCGACGAAAGCACGCGCGCCGGCATGGTTGCCGACATCGAGGAGATGGACCGCATCATCGGGCAGTTCCTCGATTTCGCGCGCGACGATGCGGCAACGGCGCTGGAGCCCGCGGATCTCAATGCCATCGTCGGCGCGTGCATCGAGCGCTACGTCAAGGCGGGCCAGCCCGTGACGTTCGCGCCGGCGAACCTTCCTCGGCTGCCGCTGAAGCCCACGGCAATCTCGCGGCTCGTCGCCAATCTCGATCGACAACGCGCTGGCCTACGGCGCGCCGCCGGTCGAGGTGACGACGTCCGCGATCCGGCGAATCCATATGTGCTCGACGTCGCCGATCGCGGCGCCGGCATCCCGCCGGATCAGGTCGAGCGGCTGAAGCAGCCGTTCACGCGGTGCATCGGCCTCGCGGGCGCGCGATGACGGCGCGGCCGGAGCGGGACTGGGACTGGCAATCGTCGATCGCATCGCGCGCATGCACGGCGGAACGTTCGACTTGGCGCCGCGCGACGGCGGCGGCACTATCGCTCGCGTCACGTTGCCGATTCCGGCCTAGCGCTCGCGCGGACCTCTACGGCCCGGCGTTCCGGTCGCGCATCCGCAGCAGCACGTTCGCCAGCACCGCGATGCCTTCCTCGCGGCCGGTGAAGCCCAGGTTCTCCGTCGTGGTCGCCTTCACCGAAATGCGCGCCTCGTCGCAATCGAGGTCGCTCGCGAGATTGGCGCGCATCGCCGCGACGTGCGGCGCGATCTTGGGCGCCTGCGCGATGACCGTGGCGTCGAGGTTGCCGATCTCCCACCCGGCATCGAACGCGAGCGCGAACACGTGTCGCAGCAGTTCGCGGCTGTCAGCGCCGCTCCATTGCGGATCGGTGTCGGGAAAGTGGAGGCCGATGTCGCCCAACGCCAGCGCGCCCAGGATCGCGTCGGCGATCGCGTGCAGCAGGACGTCGGCATCGGAATGGCCGGCCAGGCCGCGGTCGTGGGGAATGGTGACGCCGCCCAGGATCAGCGGGCGCCCCTCGGCAAATGCGTGCACATCGAAGCCGTTGCCTATGCGCATGTTCATGATGCGTTCTCCCCTTCTGCCTGCGACGCCAGAATGGCCGCCGCCAGCTGGAGGTCATCGGGATAGGTGACCTTGAGGTTGGCCTGGCTGCCGCGCACGAGTCGTGGCGCCAAGCCGATCGCCTCGACCGCCTGCGCCTCGTCCGTGCAATCGCGCGCGGCAGGATCCGCGCACGCCCGAACCAGCACGCCGTAGCGGAACATCTGCGGCGTTTGCGCCTGCCACAAACCCGCGCGATCCTCGGTGCGCAGCACGCTCGGCGCGTCGACGTCCCCATCGTCGCGTTTCAGCGTGTCGGCGACCGGAATGGCAAGCAACCCCCCGGTGGCGTCGTGCTCGAGTTGCGCGACCAGACGTGCCAGCGCATCGCGCGGCACGCACGGACGCGCCGCGTCGTGGACCAGGATCCAGTCGTCGTCGCGGCACGTTTCCGCGAGGGCCTGCAGCGCGTTGCGAACCGTGTCGCTTCGCGCGGGGCCGCCAACGCGCAATACCGTGACGGCGTCGCGCGTGCCGATGGCGCGGTCATAGTGCAGGTCGGAAGGCGCGATGGCGACGACGATGCCGTCGAGGTCGAGCGCATCGCGCAGCCGGTCGAGCGTGCGCGCGAGCAGCGGACGACCCGCCAGCAGCGCATATTGCTTGGGCAGCGTCCCGCCGAAACGCGAGCCGCCACCGGCGGCCGGAACCAGCGCGAAACGGCGCGACACGACGGCGGCCGTCACAGCAGCATCGCGATGCGCTCCTCGTCGAGCGGACGGAATCCCATCCGCTCGTAGAAGCGCCATGCGCGCTCGTTGTCGCGGTGGCATCCGCAGTCGATGCGCGACAGGCCCTTTGCGCGCAACTCCTGCGCCAGCGCCGACAGCATGCCGCTGCCCACACCGCGTCCTTGCCAGTCCGCGCGAATCGTAACGTCGTCGAGCTTGGCGACGACGGACCCGCGCGACGTCGAGATCGCGTAGCAGACGACGCACGCGCCCGCCGTCACGAACGCCGCGCCGTCGCGCGCCTGGGCGAGCCATACGAAGCCCAATTCGGGCCGCTCCAGGAACAGGTCGAGCGCTCGCTCGAGCGCCGCGATGCCGCCGTCGCCGTAGACTTCGGCCGACGCGCGATAGTGTTCGTCGCTGGCGAGGAAGGCACCCAGCAATGTGCGCACGTCGCCGCGCGTGGCGGTCGTCATGGCCATGCAATTCATTGCCGGCGGCGCGCTCACGTGGAGACGACGAGGGGCGCAAGTGCGGCGCGGATGCGATCCGGTACACGCACCGGCCGCTGCGTCGCGCGCGAGACCCACACATGGACGAAGCGCCCGGTCGCGGCAGGCAATTCATCGTCCGCGCTGAACAAGCCGATTTCGTAGGTGATGGACGAGTTGCCGATCTGTACTACGCGCAGGCCCGCGTCGATGGTGTCGGGAAACGACAGCGGCCGGTGGAAGCGGCAGGCGTTCTCGGCGACCACTCCGATTGCCGGCGCGCGCTGAATGTCGAGGCCGCCCGCGCGGATCAGGTGCTCGTTCACGACCGTGTCGAAATACGAGTAATAGGTGACGTTGTTCACGTGCCCGTAGATGTCGTTGTCCATCCACCGCGTCGGAATGGCCAGGAAGTACCGGTAATCGGCGCGGCGATCCTGCCGCTCCGGCGTCTGTGCTGCGGTAGTCACGAAGGGCGGGCCGGATTCATCATGCGATTGTCGAGGAGCTCGACCCAGTGCCGCACCGGTGTCCGCGTTCCCGATTCCAGGTGCGTCATGCAGCCGATGTTCGCCGTCGCGATCACGTTGGGGCGCGAGGCTTCCAGCGCGCGCAGCTTGTTGGCCTTGAGTTCTCCGGCAAGTTTGGGTTGCAGTATCGAATACGTGCCCGCTGACCCGCAGCACGTGTGCGCGTCGGCTACCGGCAGCAGCGAATGTCCGAGCGCCAGGATGATTTCCTCCACCTGGCCGCGGATCTGCATGCCGTGCTGCAGCGTGCAGGGGGGATGAAACGCGACGCGCTGCGGTCCCTGGTCCATCGCCACCAGCGGCGCGATCTTCCGCCACTCCGCTGTCACGATCTCGATCGGATCACGCGCGAGCTCCGCAATGCGGGACGCCCTGGCCGCATAGGCGGGCTCATGCGCGAGAAAATGCCCGTAATCCTTCACCATCACCCCGCATCCGCTGGCCGTCACGACGATCGCCTCCACGCCCTGCTCGACATGCGGCCACCACGCGTCGATGTTGCGGCGGACGATGGCGCGCGCTTCCTCGTCGGCGCCAAGGTGATGCGACAGCGCCCCGCAGCATCCGCTTCCCGGCGCACGGGTGACCGATATCCCGATGCGGTCGAGGACGCGCGCCGCGGCGGCATCGATGTTGGGTTTCAACGCCGGCTGGACGCAGCCTTCCATCAGCAGTATCTTGCGCGCGTGCCTCGGCGCGGGCCACGCGCCGGCACGCGGCGCCGCCGGAATCCGGTCGCCCAGCTCGCGCGGTAGCAGCCCCTTGACCATCCGCGCGGACGAAATCGCCGCGGCGAACAGCGAACCCGACATCAGCGCGCGGCGCAGGCTCCAGCGCTGCGCAGCCTCCGTCGGCGTACGGCCGACCTTGCGCTCGACGATTGCGCGGCCGATGTCGAGCAGGCGTCCATATTGCACGCCGGACGGACAGGTCGTCTCGCAATTGCGGCATGTGAGGCAACGATCGAGGTGCAGTTGCGTCTTCTGCGTGACGGGTTGGCCCTCCAGCACCTGCTTGATGAGGTAGATGCGGCCGCGCGGCCCGTCGAGTTCGTCGCCCAGCAGCTGATAGGTCGGGCAGGTCGCCATGCAGAACCCGCAATGCACGCACGCGCGCAGGATCGGGTCGGCCTCGCGGCCCTCGGGAGTGTCGCGGAATTCTGCGGAAAGGTTGGTTTGCATCAGCCGCGCTCGGGATCCGGATAGAGCCGCCCGCGGTTCAGGATGCCATGCGGATCGAACGTCGCCTTCAGCCGCTCGTGCAATGCGCTCAACGTCTCGGTCAACGGCTGGAACGCGCCGACACTCTTGTCGGTCGCGCGAAACAGCGTGGCGTGGCCGCCGTTGGCCGCGGCCCACAAGCGCACGCGCTGCACATCGGTACGCTCGCCCGCGGCAAGCCACCGCAGAGCCCCGCCCCACTCGATCAGCTGCTCGCCGCCCAGGTCCGTGTACGGCGCCGTCGACTTGACGGACAGCCTCCATAACGGCACGTCGGCGGCGCGTGACCCGGTAAAGAAGAGATGCGTGTGATCGCGCAGGCTGGCCCAGTATCCGTCGGCGTTCGCAACGCGCTCGCCGCCCAATTTCGCGATCGCGGCGGCCACGGCGGGCTGCGCGCCGGACAATCGGACGCGCAGGCGTCCATGGTGAAAGCACGTCGCCGACACCGGCAGCGGTTGCGCGCCCCATTCGTTCACCCTGCGAATGGCTTCGTCCGCCGAACACTCGAAGGCAAGCGTGTCTTCCGCCTTGGGAAGCGGCAGGCACTTGAGCGAAACTTCCGTGATGACGCCGAGCGTCCCGAGCGCCCCGGTCATCAGCCGCGCCACGTCGAAGCCCGCAACGTTCTTCATGACGCGGCCGCCGAACGAAAGGTCCTGGCCGGTGCCATCGAGGACCCGCACGCCCAGCACTGAATCGCGCACCGCGCCGGCGTAGGGTCGGCGCGGCCCCGACAGGCCGCTGGCGACGACACCGCCCAATGTCGATCCCTCGCTGAAATGCGGCGGCTCGAACGCCAACATCTGTCCGCGCGCGCGCATCGCGCTTTCGACCGCGGCCAGCGACGTGCCGGCGCGTGCCGTGATGACAAGCTCCGTCGGGTCGTATTCGACGATGCCGGCATACACCTGCGTCTCGAGGATGTCGCCCACCGGCATGCCGCCGTAGAAATCCTTGGTCCCGCCGCCACGGATGCGCTGCGGCGTTCGATCCTCCGCCGCCGCGCGAATCCGCTCCTGCAACGCCTCCAGCGCCGGGTCCATCTCCGCCATCAGAGGCGTCCCGCGGCCGCGAGTTTGTCGCGATAGACGAGGCGCGGCTCGTCGGCGTCGACGATGGCGGTTTCGGCAAGCGCCGCGCGTTCCCATTCCTGCACGTATGGGTGCGCAAGCAGCGCCTTCAGGTACGTTCCCGCCGTGCCCGCCGGCTGCACGCCGTACGTCTGGAAGCGGAACGCGACCGGTGCGTAGAACACGTCGGCAAGCGAGAACGCCCCGCAAAGGTAGTCGCCGCCCGCGCCAAAGCGCCGCCGCGATTCGGTCCAGATCTCCTCGACGCGCGCGATGTTCGCCACCAGCGCATCCGACCAAGGGCGCACGTCGACGCGTTCGCGAATGCAGACGGTCATCTCGTTGCGAAGCGCCGTAAAGCCGGAGTGCATCTCGGCCGCGATCGACCGCGCCCACGCGCGCGCCACCGGGTCCGGCGGCCACATGCCCGGATGCCGCTCGGCCAGGTATTCGGCGATCGCCAGCGAATCCCAGACGATCGTCGTACCGTCGTGCAGCGCCGGCACCAGCGCCGTCGGCGAGAACGCGCGGTTGTCCGCGTTGTACGTTCCGGTCAGCTGAGTCGACACCTCGCGAAACGGCGCACCGGAAAGCTTGGTCGCAAGCCAGCCGCGCTGCGACCACGACGAATAATTCTTGTTGCCGATGTAGAGCGTATACACGGAAGTGAGCATGTCAGGGAGGGACCGTCTTGCCGGGATTCATGATGTTGCGCGGATCGAGCGCGCGCTTGATCGTCTGCATCAGTTCGACGGCCTCGCCGTGTTCGGCCACCAGCGCCTCCAGCTTGTGCACGCCGATGCCGTGTTCGCCCGTGCACGTGCCGCCCATCGCGATGGCGCGCAGGCTCACGCGCTTGGCCAGGCCCTCGGCCTTCGCCCGCTCCTCGGGCAGCTTCGGGTCGAACAGCACCGTCAAATGGAAATTGCCGTCGCCGACATGGCCGACGATCGGCGAAACGAGGCCCACCGCGTCGGCGTCGGCCTTCGACTCGAGCACGCAATCGGCGAGGCGCGAGATCGGCACGCACGCATCGGTCGCGAACGCCTGCATGCCCGGATAACAGGCCTTCGACGCGTAATACGCCGAGTGCCGCGCCTTCCACAGCCGTCCGCGGTCTTCGGGTCGCGTCGCCCATTCGAAGGCGCTGCCGCCGTGTTCCGCGGCGATTCCCTGCATCATTTCGGATTGCTCCTTCACACCGGCGTCCGAACCGTGAAACTCGAAGAACAGCGTGGGCGCCGCCTTGAAGCCTTCGAGTTTCGAGTACCGGATGCACACGTCCATCTGCACGTCGTCCAGGAGCTCGATGCGCGCGACCGGAATGCCGACCTGCATCGCGACAATCACGGTGTGGACCGCCGATTTCAAGTCCGGAAATTGGCAGACCGCGGCGCTGATGGCCTCGGGTATTCCGTAAAGGCGCAGCTGGATCTCGGTGATGATGCCGAGCGTGCCCTCCGCTCCGACGAAAAGACGCGTGAGGTCGTAGCCGGCGCTCGACTTGCGCGCGCGGCCCCCGGTCCGGATGATGCGCCCATCCGGTGTGACCACCGTCAACCCGAGCACGTTCTCGCGCATCGTGCCGTAGCGGACCGCGTTGGTGCCGGATGCCCGAGTCGAGGCCATGCCACCGATCGTCGCGTTGGCGCCCGGATCGATCGGGAAGAAGAGTCCGGTCCCCTTCAACTCGGCGTTGACCTGCTCGCGCGTGACGCCTGCCTGCACACGGCAGTCCAGGTCTTCCGCGTTGACTTCCAGCATCCGGTTCATCTGCGACAGGTCGACGCACACGCCACCGTACAGCGCCGCGACGTGACCCTCGAGCGACGTGCCGATGCCGAAGGCGATCACGGGAACGCGCGCCGCATGGCACAACCTCACGATCGCCGCCACCTCTTCGTTGGTATGCGGGAACACGACGACGTCGGGCAACGCCGCATCGGCCATGCCCTCGCCGTGACCGTGCTGCTCGCGGATGGCATTGCTGGTGACGGCGCGGTCCGCGAAATCCTTCGTCAGGTGTTCGACGACGTCGGCGACATCGGCCGCCGACGGCCGTGCGCGCAGATCGGCTGGAGCATTCATGGCGAACCTCGACTCATTGGCGTGCCTCGCTTGCGTGCCTCATTTGCCCATGCTAGAAACGCGGAATGTCGGGATGCAGCACTTGCCCGGCGTGGACGTGCTGCTTGCCGAATTCGCCGCAGCGGGCGAGCGTCGGAACGGCCTTGCCGGGATTGAGCAGGCCGTCGGCATCGAACGCGTGCTTGATCGCGTGGAAGCGCTCCAACTCGGCCGACGTGAACTGCACGCACATCGACGAGAGCTTCTCGACGCCGACGCCATGCTCGCCGGTGATCGTGCCGCCGACGTCGATGCACAGGCGCAGGATGCGATCGCCGAACTCGATCGTCCTTTCGGACTCGCCCGGATTGTTGGCATCGAAAAGTATCAGCGGGTGCAGGTTGCCGTCGCCGGCGTGGAACACGTTGGCGCATGTGAGGCCGAACTCCTTCGACCATTCGGCGATCGCGCGCAGCACGCGCGGCAGCGCGGCGCGCGGAATCGTGCCGTCGATGCAATAGTAGTCGGGAGAGATGCGCCCCACGGCGGGAAACGCCGCCTTGCGGCCCGACCAGAACAGGAGTCGCTGCGCCTCGTCTCTCGAGACCCGGATTTCGGTGGCACCGGACTCGGTCAGCACGCGCTTGATCTCGGCCATCTCCGCCGACACTTCGTCGTTGGTTCCATCGGACTCGACGAGCAGCACGGCCGCGGCGTCCAGCGGATAACCGGCGTGCACGAACTGCTCGACTGCACGCGTGGCGGGCTGGTCCATCATCTCGAGGCCGGCGGGAATGATGCCGGCGGCGATGATGGCGGCGACGGCAGCCCCCGCCTGCTCGACATCGGCGAACGCGGCAAGCGCGACTTGCGCCTGCTGCGGCTTGGGAAGCAGCTTGACGGTGACCTCGGTGATCACCGCGAGCAGGCCCTCGCTACCGGTGATGAGCGCCAGGAGGTCGTAGCCGGCGCTGTCCAGCGCCTCGCCGCCGAATTCAACGACTTCGCCGGTGATCAGCACGCCGCGGACGCGGCGCACGTTGTGCACGGTCAATCCATACTTGAGGCAATGCACACCGCCCGCGTTCTCCGCGACATTGCCGCCGATCGAGCACGCGATCTGCGACGAAGGGTCTGGCGCGTAGTAGAGGCCGTACGCCGCGGCGGCCTCGGAAATGGCCAGATTGCGCACGCCGGGCTGCACGGTGGCGGTGCGGGTGAGCGGGTCGATCGCGAGTATCCGGCGGAACTTGGCCAGCGACAGCACGACGCCGCGCGGATCCGGCAGCGCGCCTCCTGAGAGGCTGGTGCCCGCGCCGCGCGCCACGACCGGGATCTTCGCCGCGAAGCACGCCTTGAGGAGCGCGACGACCTGCGCCTCGTTTTCCGGAAGCACGACGGCAGCGGGCCGCTCACGGAAGAGCGTGAGTCCATCGCATTCGTAGGGTCGCGTATCCTCGGGCGAGGTCAGCAACGCAGCCGGAGGGAGGATCGCCGCGAATTGCGCGTGCACGAGATCGTCGAGCATGGAGACGGTACCCGCAATGGCGGTGGGTCTGGCAGCGGCCGGGTGGCCGCATCTGTCCGATTATTTCACAAAGCGGTCGCTTCCGGGTTCGGCCCTGGTGCCGGCCGTCCTACACGCGCTGGCGGCGAGCGCGCCGGCCGATGGCCAGCGCCGGCCCGCGGGCGGTATGATGCGCGACGCGCGCACGGCATCGACAGACGCGGCTCATGCCACGGGCAACGCGAAAAATGAACCTCGACGAAATCTACGTCAAGACGGAACTGGGTACGAAGGAACTCGTCGAACGGAAAATGGGTCTCGCCATCGATGTGCGGCGGCTGCTGATCCTCGTCGACGGCAAACATACGGTCGCGCAGATCCTGGCGCGCGGCCGCGCCTTTCACGCCGATGCCGCGGCATTTGCTGACCTGGAGCGGACGGGCCTGGTCGCGCGCCTCTTCAGCGCGCGTTCAACCGCGCAGGTGCAAGAGGGACCGGTCGAGCGCAGCGCCGACGAGGTCGAGCGCTTCATCGAAGCGCAAAAGGCACTGAGCAACGCGATCAACGAACATCTCGGATTTCGCGGCTACGGTCTCATGATGCGCCTGCAGAAGGCGGAGAACCTTCGCGACCTGCACGAAATGCTGCCGGATTTCGCGCAAGCGCTGGTCAAGCGCAAGGGCATGGAAGCCGCCACGCCCATCGTCACGTCCCTGGAGCAGATGACCGTCCGCAAGGTCTGACGCAGCCCTGCTTGGGTCCTGTCTAGACGCAGCGGCCGCCGTCGACCTCGAGGCAGGCGCCGGTGATGAAGGCCGCCTCGTCGGACGCGAAGAACACGGCCGCCGTGGCGATGTCGGAGGGCTGCGACAGGCGGCCCAGCGGAATCGACGCAACGAATTGCGCGCGCCGCTCCGGCGTGTCCTGTCCCATGAAATCCGCCAGCATCGCCGTTTCTCCCGCCACCGGATTGATCACGTTGACCCGGATGTTGTCGGGCGCCAGTTCTGCCGCCATCGAGCGGCTGGTCACGATGGCCGCACCCTTGCTGCCGTTGTACCAGGTGAGGCCGGGCCGCGGCCGCACGCCCGCCGTCGACGCGATGGTGATGAAGACACCGTTCCTCTTCGAGCGAAAGTGCGGCACCGCATGCCGTGCCGTCAGGAACAGGCTCTTCACGTTGACCGCATAGATCCGGTCGAACTGTTCTTCCGAGACGTCCAGCATCGGCTGGTTCTTGTGCGTCGTGCCGGCATTGTTGACGACGACGTCCAGGCCGCCGAACGCCGACAACGCGAATTCGACCAGATGCTTGACATCGGCATCCTTCGACACGTCGCCGGCGCAAAAGCGCGCAGCTCCGCCAGCTTGCACGATGTCCTCCACCGTGTGTTCGCCGTTCTCGGCATTGATGTCGTTGACGACGACCTTCGCGCCCTCCGCGGCAAAGCGCATCGCAATGCCGCGGCCGAAGCCGGAACCCGCCCCGGTGACGATGGCAATCTTGTTCGGGAGGCGCATCGCTTATCCGTGCTTGATGACGACGGTCTTGACCGTGGTGAAGCCATAGAGCGCCTCGATGCCCTTTTCGCGTCCGAAGCCCGGAGTGCTTAACGCCGCCGAACGGCAATTCGACGCCGCCGCCCGCGCCATAGTTGTTGATGAACACCTGTCCGCTCTCGACGGCGCGCGCCATGCGCAATTGCCGGCCGCCGTCCTGCGTCCACACGCCCGCCACCAGCCCGAAGTCGGTGGCGTTGGCGAGGCGGACGGCGTCGGCCTCGTCGGCGAACGACATTGCCGCCAGCACCGGGCCGAACACTTCGTCGCAAGCCAGCCGATTGTCGACGGGAACGTCGCGCAACAGCGTCGGCGCCGCGTAGAACCCGCCGGGCGGCGCATCGGCCACGATCTTCCCCTGGGCGACGACGGCGATGCCGTCCTTGGCCGCGTCCGCCAGGAACGTGCGCACGCGCTGCAATTGCGAGCCACGGATGAGCGGACCGCAATCGAGGTCGGCCAGCGCCGGCCCCGTCTTCAGCGCCGCGAACCGCTCGCCCAGTCGGGCCAGCACTTCTTCGTAGCGCGAGCGCTCGACCAGCAGCCGGCTGCCCGCCGAGCACGTCTGGCCGGCGTTCTGGACGATCGCGTTGACCAGCGCCGGCAGTGCCGCGTCGAGGTCGGCGTCGGCAAACACGATCTGCGGCGACTTTCCGCCCAATTCGAGCGTCACCGGGCAATGCCGCTTGGCCGCGGCCGCTCCGACCCACGCACCGGTCGCCGGCGAGCCGGTGAACGACACGTGCTGGCAACACCCGGATGTTCGACGAGCGCGGCGCCCGCCTCGTTGCCGAGTCCCGTGACGATGTTCAGTGCGCCGGCGGGCAAGCCGATTTCGGCGGCGAGCGCGGCGACCCGCAACACGGACAGGCAGGCGTCCTCGGCGGGCTTGACGACGCAGGCGTTGCCGGCCGCGAGCGATCCGCCCGCCGAGCGCCCGAAGATCTGCAGCGGATAGTTCCACGGAATGATGTGGCCGGTGACGCCGTGCGGCTCGCGCCACGTCAGCACGGCGAAGCCCTTCCGGATAGGGAATCGTCTCGCCGTGCAGCTTGTCGCACGCGCCGCCGTAGAACTCGAAGTAGCGCGCGCACGCCGGCGACGTCGGCGCGCGCCTGCGCGAGCGGCTTGCCGCAATCGCGCGCCTCGATCAGCGCCAGTTCCTCGGCGTGATCGAGGATCGCGCGCGACAGCTTGCCCAGCAGGCGTCCCCGCTCCGCCGGAGACAGCTTGCGCCCAGGCGCCATCGCTGGCGGCCTGCGCCGCGCGCACCGCGGCATCGACGTCGGCCGCGTTGCCGCGCGCGATCGACGCGAACGGCGCGCCGTCGGAAGGATCGATCATCGGCAGCTCGGCGCGCCCCTGCGGCGCGTGCCAGCGGTTGCCGATGAAATGCTGTGCCGGCGTCGTGATGGCCGGCCACATCGTCTGCGGTGCGTTCATGATTTTCTCGGAACGAATTTCCATGCAAGCGTGTTCTCGTCGGTGCGCGGCACGTAGGTGATGCCATCGCGCGTCGCCCACAGGTTCACCTGGAAGTGCAGCGGCACGATGCCGGTGTCGGCGATCGCCAGTTCGGTGGCGCGCTGCAGGTATGCCTCGCGCTTTACGTCGTCGACGGTCTGCAACGCGTCCTCCGTGAGGGCGTCCACCTTGGCGTTCGAATAGCGGCCGCGATTGGCCGTGCCGTATCCCTTGTCCTTGTTGTAGGTCATGAGAAGCGCCTTCAGCGACGACGACGCTTCGCCGGTGCCCGTGCTCCAGCCCAGCAGCATGAAGCTGAACTTCAAGTCGGTCGCCTGTGCGAAGTACGTCGCCGACGGCATGGCCACCACTTTCGTGTCGATGCCGACGCGGGACAGCATCTGCGCGACGGTCTGCGCGATCTTGGCGTCGTTGACGTAGCGATTGTTGGGCGCGTGAATGGTCAAGCCGAATCCGTCGGGATAGCCGGCGTCAGCGAGCAGCTTTTTCGCCGCTGCCGGGTCGAACGCTTCCGGTTTCAGGTTCTTCGTCGAACCGAACAGGAATTCGGGAACCAGCTGGCCCGACATGACGGCCTCGCCCTCCATCACTTTCTCCACGATGGCGGGCCGGTTGATCGCCTTCGATATCGCGAGGCGCACGCGCGGGTCCTTCAGCGGATTCTTGTCCAGCGGCTTGCCCGCCTTGTCGGTGACGAACGGCGAGACGTCGCGGTTGCTGTCGACATGGAGGTAGATCAGGCGGTCGGCGACCGTCCGGTAGACATTCACGCGCTTGTCGCGACGCAGGTTGCCGACGTCGGCCGGCGGCACGCCTTCGATGACCTGCACGTCACCCGACAACAGCGCGGCGACGCGCGACGCGTCCTGCGGCAGGAGGCGCAACGTGACCTTTTCCCAGGGCGTCTTGCCGCCCCACCAGGCGTCGTTGCGCTGAAGCTCGATCCGGTCACCCTTGGCGTAGCGCACGAGTTTGTACGGGCCGGTGCCGATCGCGGCCTTGCCGGCGTTGAAATCCTCCGTCGACGCCTTGGCCGCGGCCTTCGAAATGATCGCGATCTGCGTCATGTCGGACGGCATCAGCGGATAGGGCGTGGCCGTCTTGAAGCGGATCGTGTAGGGATCGACGACGACCATTTCCTTGATCTGCTTGCTGTACGCGGTGAACGGCGATGGGCTGTTCGGAACCGTCGGCACGCGATCGATCGACGCGACGACATCGGCGGCGGTGAACTCGCTGCCGTCGTGGAATTTGACACCGCGTCGCAGCTTGAATTCCCACGTCAGCGGATCGACGGTCTTCCACTCGGTGGCCAGCGAGGGCTCGAGCTGCGACTTCTCGTTGCGCTGGACCAGGAAGCCGAAGATGTGCGCGGCGACGTTGTTGTTCGGCGTGACGTTGTGATAGTGCGGGTCGAGCGCCGTGACGTCGGAGGCCAGGCCGACGGTCAGGTCGGCTGCCAGCACTTGCCCGGCCAGCACGAGGACGGTGGCGGGGAGTCCAAGCACAGATTCGGAAACAACGCATCAAGGAATTCTCCAGGGAGGGGCCGCCGACGCGTGCGGCACGCCGGGCTCATTGCGGTCAGGACGCCGGAGGATAGCGCAGTTAATGGGTTTCCATTTGTAACAGACGCTGGCGGCCGGCCGGGTCAGGTCAACCCGCGGTCCCGCGGTCGCGTTTTTGGAAGCATGACGCCCCGCTCGTGCTCGGATCGCGGCGTCGCTGCTAGAAAAGGAGAACCGACCATGAGATCGCAAATATTTCCACCCTCGCGGTCTGCGGCATCGCTGCTGTGCCGCAGCGGCTTCGTTCCCACTGCGCAGGCCGGCAACGTTGCATGGAGCGTCTCCGTGGGCGGCCCCGGCTTTGCCGTGTCCGCCGGCCAGCCCGGCTTCTACGGCGGCTACTACCGTGCGCCGTATTACGTTCGTCCGTAGCACGCCCCTACTATCGCCCGTGGTATGGCGCCCGGTCGTCGTGCCTCCGGTGGCCTACGTGCGGCCGCCGCGTGATCTATCCGTATTACGCGCCCGCGCCGGTCATGTATGCGCCACGCCCGATCGTTTATGCGCCGCCGTATAGCTACGGCTATCCGTACTACGCCCCCGGTAGCGGGTCGTACTGAGGTTCGTACTGAGGAGTCCTACTGACGAACGTCACCCACGGAAGCGGATACGGTAGATCGCGCCAGCGTAGTCGTCGGAGACCAGCAGCGAGCCGTCGGGCGCGACCAGCACGTCGGCCGGGCGCCCCCAGCGTTCTGGGCCGTCGAGCCAGCCCTCGGCGAACGGCTCGTAGGACAACGCCTTGCCGTCGGCGTCGAGACGGACCAGCGTGACGCGGTAGCCGATCTTCCGGCTGCGGTTCCACGAGCCGTGCTCGGCGATGAATACCTGGTTGCGGTAGGCCGCCGGAAACTGCGTGCCCGTGTAGAAGCGCATCCCCAGCGACGCCACGTGCGGACCCAGCGCCTGCGCGGGCGGCACGAACTCGCTGCACGCATGCTGCCTGCCGAACTCCGGGTCGGCGGATCGTGCCCGCCGTGGCAGTACGGATAGCCGAAATTCTGTCCCGCCTCCGCGCGACGTGGTTGAGCTCGTCGGGCGGAATGTCGTCGCCCAGATTGTCGCGGCCGTTGTCGGTGAACCACAGGTCCTCCGTCTGCGGGTGCCAGTCGAAGCCCACCGAGTTGCGGATGCCGCGCGCGACGATCTCGAGTCCGCGTGCCGTCCGGATTCATCCGCGTGATGAGCGCGTAGCGCTCCGGGTCCGGCGCACAGATGTTGCACGGCGCACCGACCGGCACGTACAGCTTGCCGTCGGGTCCGAAGGCGATGAACTTGCGGCCGTGGTGGCCGTCGCGTCGGGAACGCGTCGCTGACGACCACCGGCGCGGGCGGGTCGTCGAGCCGCCCCTCGATGCCGTCGATAGCGCAGGATGCGGCTCACCGCGGACACATACAGCGCGCCGTCGCGAAAGGCGACGCCCGCGGGCTCGCGCAGTCCCGACGCGATCGACGCGCACGAGCGGCGCCACCCGGCGCGAGCGTCACCGCGTAGACCTTGCCGGCGTCCGTCGAGCCGACGAAGAGCGTGCCGCGCTCGCCCCAGGTCATGCGCGCGCGCATTGGGGACGCGCGCGACCGTTTCGATGACAAAGCCTGGCGGCAAGCTGATGCGCTCGAGCGGCAGCGTCGCTGCTGCCCGCGACGGCCGGCAGCGCCGCCGCCATCACGATGAACGCTAGCGCGGAATTCCGTTTCGATACACCGATCATGAGTCGCTCCGGGTCTTCGACACGCAGGGTTTGATTGTCGCGCATCCGAACTGGTTCGTCGCGCCTGACTGCCAATCCTGGGGAAGCGCCCGCGACTTGGGATGGATCTCGTCACGGTGCTATCCTGCCTCCTTTAGGACGCAGGAGACCTGCCATGAATGCTCCCGCCACTCGCGCGCAGGTCCGCCCCGCCGACGGCCCCGTGCGCGCCGGGCGACCTCGTCTCGCTCGAACTCATCCGCAAGCTCGTCGGCTTCGACACGACGAGCCGCGATTCCAACCTGGCACTGATCGACTGGGTGCGCGGGTACCTGGGCGGATACGGCATCGCATCGACGCTGACGTTCGACGACGATCGGCGCAAGGCCAATCTGTTCGCGACCCTTCCCGCGCGGGACGGCAACGCGACGCAACGGCGGCATCGTGCTGTCCGGCCACACCGATGTCGTTCCCGTCGACGGCCAGCCCTGGGAGAGCGACCCGTTCGAGGTCACGTTGAAGGACGATCGGCTGTACGGACGCGGCGTCACCGACATGAAGAGCTTTTCGGCGGTCGGCCTGTCGTTCGTGCCGGAATTCGTCCGGCGCGGGCTGCGCAAGCCGCATCCACTTTGCGCTGTCGTACGACGAGGAGGTCGGCTGCATCGGCGTGCGGCGCCTCATCGCCGACATCGTCGCGAAGGGAATCTCTCCTGCCGGCTGCATCGTCGGCGAGCCCACCGGCATGCAGCTCGTCGTCGCGCACAAGGGCAAGAAGGCTGGCGCTGCCGCGTGCGCGGTCACGAGGCGCACTCGTCGCTGACGCCGCACGGCGTCAACGCCGTGCAGATCGCCTGCGAGATCGTCGCGGGACATCGCGCGCCGCGCACGCGAGTTCCGCGACGCCGGTCGCAAGGACGAAGGCTACGACGTCCCGTACACGACCGTGCACGTCGGCACGATCCGCGGCGGCACCGCGCTCAACATCGTGCCGCGCGACTGCGCGTTCGACTTCGAGATTCGCCACCTGCCGTTCGACGACCCCGACGCCTTCTTCGCCGAGGTCCGCGCGTTCGCCGACGCGTTCCTGCCGGCGATGCGCGCGGTGTCGCCGCATACGTACATCGAATTCGATCCTATCTCGACGTTGCCCGGATTCGACACGCACGAGGGCAGCGAGATCACGCGTTGGGCAGCGCGTGCAACGAGACGCACGATTTCGGCAAGGTTTCGTTCGGCACCGAGGCCTCGCTCTTCCATGACGCCAATGTGCCCACGGTCATCTGCGGCCCGGGCCACATCGCGCAGGCGCATCAGCCGAACGAATGGGTGTCGCTCGATCAGGTTGCCCGCTGCGAGGCGTTCATGCGTCGCCTCGCGGACCAGATTTGCGCCGAATGACCGATCGTGGACGCGCGCAATCCGCTGCCGCCCATCGAGGTCGAGTTTCCCGATGTCGAACGCTGGCGAGGCCGGCAACACCGGCATTCCGTATCGTCTGGACGTTTCCGTCGGAACGCCCGGGTCCGCACGTCACGATCCAGGCGCTGACGCACGGCAACGAAGTTTGTGGCGCGATCTTCAACGACTGGCTGTTGCGCGAAGGCTTGCGGCCGACGCGGGGAACGCTGACGCTCACGTTCGCCAACGTGACCGCCTACCGGAGTTTCAACGCCGCCGACCCCTTCACGTCGCGCTGCGTCGACGAGGACTTCAACCGCCTCTGGACCGCCGAGGTCCTCGACGGCACGCGGCAGACGGCCGATCTCGCGCGGGCGCGCGAGCTGCGGCCGGTCTACGACGCCACCGAGTACCTGCTCGACCTGCACTCGATGACGGACCGTTGCGTGCCGCTGGCGCTTGCCGGCCAACAGCAAAAGGGCCTCGAACTCGCATTCGCGATCGGCGTCCCGGAGCACATCATCATCGACGGCGGCCACAAGGCGGGCCGCAGGTTGCGCGACTACGGCGCCTTCGACGACCCTGAAGATCCGCGCAACGCGCTGCTGCTGGAATGCGGCCAGCATTGGGAACGCGCCGCGCCCGAAGTCGCCCGACAGGCAAGCTTGCGCTTCCTGCGCCATTTCGGCATGGCGGACAGCGCTTTCCTCGATGCGCATCTCGATTCGGCGCCACTGCCGAAGCAGCGCGCGATCGAAATCACGCACGTCGTTACCATCACCTCGGACGAGTTTCGCTTTCTCCGGCCGGTGGAGGGCCTCGACGTCATCGCCAAGGCCGACGCGCTGCTGGCGAACGACGGCGACATCGAGGTGCGCACGCCCTACGAGAACAGCGTGCTGGTCATGCCGACGCGGCGGCCCAAAAAAGGTGAAACCGCGGTGCGCATCGGGCGCTACGTCAACTGATCGGCGAGCGGCCGGATCGCGATCCTGAAGCCGCGTTATCTCGCCGCGGCCGACGCCGACACCGCCGCCTGTGCCGCGTCGACCAGGTCGGTGCCGACCGCCGCATTCCACGTCGCGATCGCCGGTTGCGCAACGGCGCGCAGCGCCGCGCGCTGCGCCGGCGACAGCCGCACGATCGTCACGCCCTCCTGCGTGAGCTGCGCGAGTGCCGCCTCTTCGCGCGCCAGCGCCTTGGCCTCGCGCGCCGCCTGTTCCGCCGCGGAGCGCACCAGTGCGCGGCGATCCTCCGGCCACGCGTCCCAGCTCGCCTTGCGCACGGCGAACACCATGACATCCGAGAATGCGCCCCAGCGCGTGACGAACTTCTGGCCGGATGCGTAAGCGCGCGTCGCGACCAGCGTCGTGGCCATCGTGTCCTGGCCGTCGAGCGTGCCCCCCGACAACGCCGCCTGCGCCTGTGCGAAGTTCATCGACTGCGGCAGTGTGCCCAGCGTCAAATAGAACTCGAGGACCGGACGGATCGCCATAATGCGTATGCGCAAGTCCTTGCAGATCGGCCGGCGCTTCGACGGGCGCTTTCGCGGTCGCGATGACGTGCTCGCCCAAGGGCGCGATGGCAAGTCCGACGACGCCCGCGCTTTCCATGCGGGCGAAGACCCGTTCCCGCAGCGTCGCGTCGGCAGCGAGCGCTTCCTGCTCCCGCGCGTCCGGCGCCAGCCACGGTATCGCATAGACGGCGAGCGGCGGAAATTGCGCCGACCATGCAAGCGCCGACCCGACGGCTAGTTCGGCCAGTCCATCCTTCAGCGCGCCGAACTCGCGTGCCGGATCGCGCTGCGCCAGCGTGGCGCCCGGATATTGGCGAACCTCGAAGGCGCCGCCTGCCCTTTCGTTCACGAGCTGCGCCCAGCGTTCACCGGCGCTGCCCGAGCGGATACGAGGGCGCGAGCGCCGTCGACAGTCTGATTTCCGCGGAGGGCTGGCGCGTCTGCCGCCAGCAGCGGCATGCCGCGACCGCCAGCAGCGCTACTCGCGTAACGCCGAGGCGTGGCGCGAGGGACATCGCTGCAGTCTACTAGCACGCGGTCATCGCGTCGTCGCGATCTGTCTGGGTATTTACAAATGAGCGTATTCGTATGCAAACACCCTGCCGTCGTTTCGACGTCTTCCCGCGACGGCGATCAACCTCGACCGTAGCGGTCAATTGGACCAATCTCAACAACGTTTGCTGTTTTACAACTGCGAATTGTTCGTATTATGCTTCGCGTTACGAAAACCAAGGCTGTGCACGATGATCGTTCTCCTCGCGCTGACCGGCCTCGGGATCTACTATGTGGCGGCCGAAGAGGCGAGCCTTGTTCCTGCGCTGGTCGCACGTGGCCGCCGGATTGCTGCTTCCTCTTTGGCTGGCGCTGCACATCGTCCGTGGAAGGCGCGTGACGCGGCACCCCGATCATTCGGTGGACTGAGGCTCCGCATCCGCACGCGCGGGCTGCGGCACGTCCATCCAGTAGCGGCGCCGCTGATCCCGCGCGGCAACCGGCACCAACGGCGCGCCGGGCGCGAACGACAGCGTCACCGCGCCTTCGAAGTCGGTGCGCGTCATCCGGACCGACTGCGCTTCGTAGCGCGCGACGATGTCCGGCCGCGGATGACCGAACCGGTTGCGATAGCCGCATGCGAACACCGCGACCGAAGGCGCGACGGCGCGGATGAACGCCGGCGTGGACGACGTTCTCGACCCGTGATGCGGCACGACCAGCACGTCGGCGCGCAGCACCGAGGGATCGCCGCGCAACAACAGCGCCTCGGATTTTGCCTCGAGATCGCCGGTGAGCAACGCGCTGCCATACGCGGACTCGATGCGCACGACGCACGAGCGATCGTTGGTCTTCGCGCGCGGATCCTCGTACTCGGCGCGCGTCGGGTGCAGCACGGTGAAGCGCACGTCGTCCCAGGTCCAGCGCTGGCCGGCCAGGCAGGCCATGACCTCGTTTCCCTCCTTTCCAGCCTTCGCTTGCGCCTGCGCACGCGCGACGACTCGCGTGCTCCGCCGGCAGCGACGACGCGAACCAGCCGACCGGCGTTGCCTGCATGAGGGACAGCGTTCCGCCGGAATGGTCGAGGTCCTGGTGGCTGATGATGAGCCCGTCCGCGCGGCGCAACCCTGCGGCGCGCAGGAACGGCGCGACGATGCGGCCGCCCGCGTCGGCCGTTTCGGTGAAGCGCGGCCCGGTGTCGTAGACCAGCGTGTAGCGATGTGTTCGACGACGACGCTCAAGCCCTGCCCGACGTCGAGCACGGTCAGCCGGAACGCGCCGGGCGGCGGCGGTTCGGGCCGCACGACGAAGAGCGGCAGCATCCACAGCAGTCCCCACGCGCGGCCGGGGATGCCGTGCGGCGCCACCAGCCACAGCGTGCCGGCGATGCCGGCTGCCACCGTCCACGGCAGCGGCGCATGCTGCTGCCACGTCGCGTCGGGCAGCGCCGCGAGCGTCTCGAGGAAGCGCATCAGCAACGCCAGCGCCGCGTGCGACAACTGGAACAGCAGATCGACCGGCAGCGCGATTCCTGTCAGCGCCAGCGGAACGACACCCAGCGTGACGACTGGAATGGCGACGGCATTGGCGACGGGCGCGATGAGCGACGCCTGCTGGAACAGCGCCAGCGTCATCGGCACGAGGCCGAGCGTCACTACCCATTGCGCGTGCGCGCCTTCACGCAATGTGTCGGCCACTCGTGCGCGCCATCCGGTGCCACGCGCGACCCGCAGGCGCCCGACCGACGCGTAGAGCAAGAGCCCCACGGCGCCGAACGAGAGCCAGAAGCCGGGCGTCAACGTCGCCCACGGATCCCACAACAGGACCCCTGCGAGCGCCCACAGCCACACGATGCCGGCGGTACCGGGACGGCCCCACCACAGACCGCAGGCGGCTATCGCCAGCATCGCAAAGGTGCGCACGGCCGGGACTTCCGCGCCCGCCAGCAACACGTAGCCGCCGGCCGCGACGACACCCACCGCCGCTGCCAGCTTGCGCGCGGGAATGTGCGCGGTCAGTCGCGTGCTGCGCCGGGCCAGCGCGTAGGCGATGCCGCCGGCGAACGCCGCGAACACCGTCACGTGCAATCCGGAAATGCTGACCAGGTGGGAAATCCCGGTGCGGTTGAACACCGTCCACTGAGCTTCGGGAATGGCGCGCTGGTCGCCGATTGCGAGCGCGACGATCACTCCCGCATACGGCGCGCCGGGAAGCGCGTTGGCGATGCGGTCGCGGATCCGCTCCCGCGCCCGCTGCACGTAGTCGCCGGGCCGCGCGGCAAAGAAGTCGCGGCGCGCGTTGAATCCTTCCGGATGAACGTAGCCGGTCGCGCGCAATTCCTGCTGCAGCAACCACGCCTCGAGGTCGAATCCGCCCGGATTGACGGTGCCGTGCGGACGCTTGAGCCGGACGGTCAGGTACCAGCGCTCGCCGGCACGGACGACGGGCGCCTCCTCGTCCGCAAAGGCACGCTGCACCGGCGCGTACCACGCGAGCGACAGTCTCGCGGGCACGCTGGCGCGCGCGGTGAGAACGCGTTCGACAGCGAACGCGAAGCGCACGCCCTGGCTGGAAACCGCCGGCAGGTCGTCCACGACGCCGACGATGTCGATGTCCTCGCCCTCCCACGCGCGCGGCAATTCTTCCGCCATCCGCAGCTCGGCGCGCCACGCGGCGTAGCCGAGGCCGGCCAGCACTGCAGCGGCTATCGCGATCGGCAACGCGGTGGCGCGTCCCAGTCTCCCGCAACCGGCAGCCGGCAAGCACGCAGGCGCCCGCGCCGGCCATCCACACGGGATGCGCCGGCAATGCCGCGCACGTCTGCAGCCATGCGACACCGCAGGCGAACGCGACGAGAACGAGGCCGACGGTCGAGCGCATCGCAACGCCCGCGCGCGAAACGCGGTGGGCGATGCCGACTCTAGGCGAAGCGGTTCATTGCCGCGATGCGCCGTTTGGATGAGGCGGGAGTGCCAGCCACATGCCATTGCGCAAATGCGGCGAACTGTCGTCTAATGGCCTCGTCGATGCGCTGATCGGGGATGTGGAACGTGCGCCAGGATGTTGCCGAGAGATCGAATAGCGACCTCGCCGCAGGGCAACGCCGCCAGGGCAAACCTCGCGGCGTGTTCGTCCCGGCGCTGACGCCGTTTCGCGCGGATCTGTCGGTCGACGCGACGCGCTTTGTCGCGCATTGCCGGTGGCTGCTCGACGAAGGCGCCGACGGCCTTGCCGTGTTCGGCACGACCAGCGAAGCCAATTCGCTTCAGCCGCCGAGCGGATGGAGGCGCTCGATCGCCTGATCGACGGCGGCATCGGCGCGGCGTGCTGCATGCCCGGCACCGGCTGCTGCGCGCTGCCCGACACGGTTGCGCTCACGCGGCACGCGGTCGAGCATGGCTGCTTGGGCGTGCTGCTGCTGCCGCCGTTCTATTACAAGGGCGTCAGCGACGATGGCCTCTATCGCCGGCATCGCCGAGGTGATCCAGCGCGTCGCCGATGCGCGGCTGCGCGTTTACCTGTATCACATCCCGCCGATGGCCGGCGTCGGCTTCTCGCTGCCGTTGATCGAACGCCTGCGCCGCGATTATCCGGACATTGTCGTCGGACTGAAGGACAGCTCCGGCGACTGGAAGAACACGCAGGCGCTGCTGCAGGCGTTTCCCGGATTCGAAGTATTCCCGGGAAGCGAAACGTACCTGCTCGACGCGCTGCGGCTCGGTGGCGCGGGGTGCATTTCCGCGACCGCCAACGTCAACGTCGCGGCGATCGATGCGCTGCTGCGAGCGTGGCAGACACCCGCGGCGGACGCGATGCAGCAGCAGCTGACGGCCGTGCGCGCCGCCGTCCAGAAGTTTCCGCTGGTCGCCGCGAACAAGGCGATCCTGGCACGCTGGCAAGGCGCGCCCGAGTGGAACACGGTGCGGCCGCCGCTGGTTCCGCTGACCGGTGAATTGCGGACGCAACTGTTCAGCGCGCTCGACGCAATAAACTTCGCGCCCTTCAAGACGGCCACGCCGGCATGAGCGGCGGGATTCGCCGCGGGCTCACCCGTTATGGCGACGCGGACTTCTCGCTCTTTCTGCGCCGCGCGTTCATCAAGGCGATGGGCTACACGGACGACGCCCTCGCGCGGCCCATCGTCGGCATCACCAACACCTACAGCGACTTCAATCCATGCCATGCCACGGTCCCGCAGCTCATCGCGGCCGTGAAGCGCGGCGTGATGCTCGCGGGCGGGCTGCCGCTCGAGTTCCCAACTATCTCGATCCACGAGTCCTTCGCGTATCCGACGAGCATGTACCTGCGCAACCTCATGGCGCTGGACACCGAGGAAATGATTCGCGCGCAGCCGGTCGATGCCGTCGTGCTCATCGGCGGCTGCGACAAGACGATCCCCGCGCAGATGATGGCGGCGGCGTCGGCGAATGTCCCGACGATCGTGCTGCCGACCGGGCCCATGCTGACGCGCACGCACCAGGGCGAGCGCCTCGGCGCGTGTACCGACTGCCGGCGCTTCTGGGCCCGCTACCGCGCCGGGGAGATCGACACAGCCGAAATCGACGCGGTCAACGATCGGTTGGCACCCACGGCCGGAACGTGCATGGTCATGGGGACGGCGAGCACGATGGCGTGCATCGCCGAGACGCTGGGCATGAGCCTCCCCGGCGCTGCGGCCATACCCGCCGTCCATGCCGAGCGCTTTCGGTTGGCCGAAGCCACCGGCGCGCAGGCAGTGCAGATGGCAAGCAACGGCCCGCGGCCCGAGGCGATACTCACGGCACAGGCGTTCACCAATGCACTCATCCTCCTGCACGCAATCGGCGGTTCCACCAACGCGCTGATCCATCTCACGGCCGTCGCGGCGCGGTGCGGCGTGCGGATCGACCTCGACCGCTTCGATGCGCTGGGCCGCGACGTGCCGGTACTGGTCGACTTGAAGCCCACCGGGCAACATTACATGGAGCATCTGCACGAGGCGGGCGGCGTCAACGCCATCCTGCGCGAGTTGGCGCCACTCTTGCACCTCGACGTGCCCACGGTCACCGGGAAGACGTTGCGCGAGGTGATCGCCGCGTCGGAGGTCGTGTCGGCGCAACAGGTGGTCCGCCCGCTGCGCGACCCGATCTTCCCGAGCGGCGGCATCGCCGTACTGCGCGGCAACTTGGCGCCCGGCGGCGCGGTGATCAAGCAGTCGTCGGCGACGCCTTCGCTGCTCACACACACGGGTCGCGCGGTCGTGTTCGATTCGCTCGACGATCTGGCGGCGCGCATCGACGATCCCGGACTGGACGTGCTGCCGGACGATGTCCTCGTGCTGCGCAATGCCGGCCCGCGCGGGGCGCCCGGCATGCCGGAGGCGGGCTACATTCCGATCCCGAAAAAGCTCGCACGGCAAGGCGTCAAGGACATGGTGCGAATCTCCGACGCGCGGATGAGCGGCACCGCATTCGGCACCATCGTCCTGCACGTCGTGCCGGAGGCGGCGGTGGGCGGACCGCTCGCGCTGGCGCGCACCGGCGACCGGATTCGCCTCGATGTCGGCACGCGCGCATTGGAACTGTGCGTGACGCCGGAGGAACTCGCGGAGCGCCGCGCGCTGCTGTCGCTGACGTTGCCGGACGCCATGGATTCGGGCTATCGGCGCCTCTATCTCGGTCACGTGCTCCAGGCCGACGAAGGCTGCGACTTCGACTTCATGACGCCGCGGTCCATCGAAGGCGTTGCGCCGGTGAATCTGCCGTAAGACGATCGCCTACCGGTGTGCCCGCGCTTAGGCGTGCCTTAGGCTTTCTTGGGCCAGATCACGAGCTGCGTGCAGCGGAAGAGCGCCAGCTTCCTGCCGTTCGACTTGGCTGTCACGACGGCATCCCAGATCTGCGTCGTGTTGCCCAGGTGGGCCGGTGTGGCCGCGCACGCGATCGTTCCTTCCGTCGCCGTGCCCAGGAAATTGGCCTTGAGCTCGATCGTCGTGAAGTTGGCCGCGCCCGGCGGCAAGTGCGCGAGGCATCCATAGCCACACGCCGTGTCGGCCAGCGCGATCACCGTCGCGGCGTGCAGATAGCCATTCGGCGCGACCAGGTCGGAGCGGATGTCGAGCTCGGCGGAGACCTTGCCCTCCTCGAGCGCGATGACGCGGTAGCCGACGAGCCCCGGCAGGCGCCCCTTGCTGCGGGCGTTCAGGATTTCGACGGTCTGGTCGGCGCGAAGGGGCATGTCCCAGTCGTTCAGGAACGCAGCGCACCGCGCAGGTCGGCGGCAAAGGCGTCGACCGTCGCCGCCGTCGTGTCCCACGAGCACATAAGGCGCACGCCGGTGTCGCCGACGAAATTGTAGAACCGCCAGCCCTTCGCGCGCACGGCCGCGATTGCCGCTTCGGGCAGGTCGACGAACACGCCGTTGGCCTCGACCGGGGCCAGCAGCCGCGCGCCTGGCAGGCCGCCGATCGCGTCGGCGACCTTTCGCGCCATTGCGTTGGCGTGCGCCGCGTGCCGCAGCCACGCGCCATCGGCCAGCACGCCGACCCACGGTGCGGCGAGAAAGCGCATCTTCGACGCGAGCTGGCCACCCTGCTTGCGCCGCCGCGCGAATTCCTCCGCCAGCGCGGAATCGAAAAAGAGGATCGCCTCGCCGAAAGGCAGGCCGTTCTTGGTGCCGCCCAGGCACAGCACATCCACACCGGCGCGCCACGAGATGTCGGCCGGCTTGCACGAAAGCGATGCGACGGCATTGGCGAATCGCGCGCCATCGAGCTGCACCTTCATCCCGAGCGCGTGCGCCGTCGCGCACAGCCGCTCGAGTTCCTGCCGCGAGTAGAGCGTGCCGAGCTCCGTCGCCTGCGTCAGCGCGAGCGCGCGCGGCCGCGACGAATGCTCGTCGTGCGGCGTGACGGCCAGGGCCTTGACTGCGTCGGGCGTCAGCTTGGCCTGCGGCGTGTCGGCAGTCAGCAATTTCGCGCCGCCGCTGAAGAACTCGGGCGCGCCGCACTCGTCGACATTGATGTGCGCCATCGCGTGGCAGACGATGGCGTCGGTGTTGCGGCAGATGGCGCTCAACGCCAGCGCGTTGGCGGCCGTGCCATTGAACACGAAGTAGACGGAGCAATCCGTCTCGAAGGCGGCGCGGATCGCGTCCGCTGCCGCCTCGGTCCAGTCGTCGGCGCCGTAGCCCGGCGCGTGACCGGTGTTGGCCGCCACCAGCGCCGACATGGCTTCCGGACAGACGCCTGCGTAATTGTCGCTGGCGAACTGCGGCGTCAACACCACCGGCCCTGCGGCGCTCACAGCCGCTGCTCGACGAACGCGCGCACCGACGCCAGCGCCGCCGCCAACCCCGCCGGATCGGTTCCGCCCGCCTGCGCCATGTCGGGCCGGCCGCCACCCTTGCCGCCGACCTGCTGCGCAACGTGATTGACGAGTTCGCCCGCCTTGACCTTGGCCGTCAGGTCGCTCGTCACGCCGGCGATCAGCGTCACCTTGCCGTCGGCAACGCTGGCCAGCACAATCGCAGCGCTCTTCAACTTGTCTTTCAGCTTGTCCATCGTCTCGCGCAGCGCCTTCGCGTCGGCGCCGTCGAGCGCCGCCGCAAGCACCTTCGCGCCCTTGACGTCGACGGCGCTCGTCGCCAGGTCGTCGCCGGCGCTGGCGGCTGCCTTGCCTTTCAGGCGCGCGAGTTCCCTCTCGGTGGCGCGCGCGTGCTCCAGCAACTGCGCGATCTTCGCTTCGACCTCGCCCGCCGGGGCCTTGAGCAGCGCCGCGGCTCTCGCCAGCGTGGCGTCGCGCGCCTGCACATAGTCGAGCGCACCCTTTCCGGTCGTCGCCTCCACACGGCGGATACCGGCGGCAACGCCACCCTCACCGACGATCTTGAAAAAGCCAATGTCGCCGGTGCGCGCGACGTGCGTGCCGCCGCAGAGTTCGCGCGACGTGCCGATGTCGAGCACGCGGACTTGGTCGCCGTACTTCTCGCCGAACAGCATCATCGCACCAAGCTTCTGCGCGTCGTCGATGGGCATGACGCGCGCTTGCGTCGGCACATTCGCGAGAATCTCGGCGTTGACGCGTTGCTCGACACGCCGGATCTCGTCGGCGGTCATCGGCGCGTCGTGCGCGAAGTCGAAGCGGGTCTTTTCCGGATCGACGAGCGAGCCCTTTTGCTGCACGTGATCGCCCAGCACCTCGCGCAACGCCTTGTGCATGAGGTGCGTCGCCGAGTGATTGCGCATCGTGCGGCCGCGGGCGTCGTGGTCGACGTTCGAAGCAACCGTTTCGCCGATCCGCAACTCACCGGTCTTCACTTCGCCCACATGGCCAAACACGTCAGGCTGGATCTTCTTCGTGTCCAGGACGGCGAAGAGCGTCAGGCACGTGCCGCCCTTCGACAACTCGCCGCGGTCGCCGACCTGTCCGCCGGATTCCGCGTAGAACGGCGTGCGGTCGAGCACGACGACGCCGCGCTCGCCCGCGGCCAGCGCATCGACCTTGGCGCCGTCCTTGTACAGCGCGACGATGCGGCCTTCCTCGGAGAGCGAATCGTAACCGCGAAACGCCGTCTTCGGTCCCGCGTAGTCGAGTTGCGCGCCGGAATTGAAAGTGCTTGCCGCGCGCGCGCGCCCGCGTTGCGCCTCCATCGCCGCCTCGAAGCCTGCCTCGTCGACGGTAACGCCGTGGCCGCGGCACACATCGGCGGTGAGGTCGAGCGGAAAGCCGAACGTGTCGTAGAGCGTGAACGCCGTCGCGCCGTCGAGCGTCTTGCCGCCGGTCCTGGCCAGTGTGTCCAGCGCGCCGTTCAGGATCTTCATCCCGTTTTCGAGCGTTTCGCCAAACCGCTCCTCCTCGGCCTTCAGGACCTGCGCAACCTTTGCTTTCTCCTTCCGCAGTTCCGGATACGCGTCGCCCATCTGGCGGTCCAGGTCGGCGACCAGCTTGTGGAAGAACGGCTGCTTCTGGCCGAGCTGGTAGCCGTGCCGGATCGCGCGCCGGATGATCCGCCGCAATACGTAGCCCCGTCCCTCGCTGTTCGGAATGACGCCGTCGATGATCAGGAATGAACACGCGCGGATGTGGTCGGCGATGACCTTGAGCGAAGGATTGTCGAGATCCGTCGTGTGCGTTTCGCGCGCGGCGGCGCGGATCAGGTCGACGAAGAGGTCGATCTCGTAGTTCGAATGCACGTGCTGCAATACCGCGGCGAGGCGCTCCAGGCCCATGCCGGTGTCCACGCACGGCGCTGGCAGCGGCGTCAAGTTTCCCTTGTCGTCGCGATTGAACTGCATGAACACGAGATTCCAGATCTCGATGTAGCGGTCGCCGTCCTCGTCGGCCGATCCGGGCGGTCCGCCCCAGATTTCCGGACCATGGTCGTAGAAGATCTCCGAACACGGGCCACAGGGGCCGTTGTCGGCCATCTGCCAGAAGTTGTCGCTCGCGTATTTGGCGCCCTTGTTGTCGCCGATGCGCACGACGCGCTCGACCGGGATGCCGATTTCCTTTGTCCAGACGTCGTAGGCCTCGTCGTCGTCGATGTACACGGTTGCCCACAGTTTTTCCGGCGGCAGCCCGTAGACATTCGTCAACAGGTCCCAAGCGAAATGGATCGCCTCGCGCTTGAAGTAGTCACCGAACGACCAGTTGCCGAGCATCTCGAAGAACGTGTGGTGACGCGCCGTGTAGCCGACGTTCTCCAGGTCGTTGTGCTTACCGCCGGCGCGCAGGCAGCGCTGGACGGAGGTTGCGCGAACGTAGCCTCGCTTTTCGATGCCGAGGAACGTGTCCTTGAACTGGACCATGCCCGAGTTGGTGAACAGCAGCGTCGGGTCGTTGGCCGGGACAAGCGGCGAGCTCGCGACGAGCGTATGGCCGTTGGCGACGAAAAAGTCGATGAATTTGCGGCGTATTTCGGCGACTTGCATTGGGGCTGGTCCGGTGGGCCGCTAAGGCTTAAGCGCGGCAAAACGCATCAAGGAATCAAAAGCTTAGATTCTAACCCGATTTCCTTGTCTTGCCGCGCGGCGTGCTGCGCCCGACGTCCGCCGGGGACCGAAACGAAGCGTTACAAATCCTAGCAAATCGGCAAAGGCCCCTTCGTCAGAATGACAACGATTCGGCATCGAAGGAAGGCGTAATGGCGCGCCCGCTGGTGCACCTCGTCAACCCGTTGTGGGACGCCAACGGCGGCGCCGATCGCCGAACGCTCGACACTCAGCGCACCCTCGCGGGGGTCGCCGACGTAAGGCTGTGGACCGAGTACGAACCGAACGCGGCTTTTGCGCGAGAGCATGACATTCTGCGCATTCGCCCGGCGCGCCTCACGTTCCCTCGCGGCGGCACGCTGGTGTTCGTCGGCGTGTACTTCCGGATCGGACATTGGGTGCACTTCGCGCGGCCGAGCGCGAGTCGTCGTGCTCTACAACACCGATCAGCCGGACCGCCTGCGAAAGAACCTCGCACGCCTCGCGCACACCGGTCGCGAGCCCGAAATCGTCTACACATCAGCGGCATTGCGTCGACGGCACGGCGGCGGCCGGTCCAATATTGGAAAGCCCGGTCGACGTCGAGCGATTCCATCCGGCACCGCGTGCGCGCCGTCCGCGACCCTTCACCGTCGGGGCGCATGTCGCGCGACATCCGCAGCAAGCACCACGAGGAGGATCCCGCGCTTGTGGCGCGCGCTGGCCTACGCGGGCTGCCGCGTTCGCATCATGGGCGGAACCTGCCTCGCGCACGAATTGCACGGCGCCCCCAACGTCGAACTGCTGCCGGCCGGCGCCGAAGACGCGGCGACGTTCCTGCGCGGTCTCGACTGCTTTCGTCTATCGGACGAGCCGGAACTGGTTCGAAGGGTATGGACGCGTGGTTGCCGAGGCCATGGCCTCCGGCTTGCCGGTCGTGGCCGGACGCCCCGGCGGCTACGTCGACTACGTCACCGACGGTGTCAACGGCCGCGCTGTTCGACGCGACGCCGGATGCCGCGGCGGCGGTGCTGTCGCTGCAGCGGGACCGGGCACTGGCGTCCGCCTATGGCGCGGCGGCGCGCGCGGCCGCTGAGCGCATCAATCGCGACTGGATTCCGCGGCGGACGATCGAGCTTCTCGCTGGGCTATCACGATACCATGCCGAAGCGCGCGACCCGGCGCGGCACGCAACTCACGCAAGCCCGCGACCGTCGCCATGCGACCCTAATTCCCGGCGATCAGGCGTCGTCGTCCGAAGGCGACCCTGCGGCGCGAAGTATGCGCAACGCGACGGACAGGCCGTAGCCCCGCGATAACAGGAAGCGAACCTGCCGCGCTTTTTCGCGCTGGTTGGCGGGCGCCGTCCCGAATCGCTGCTGCCACAGCGCGGTCGCGTCGGCGACTTCGTCCGTGCCAGTCAGCGGCGCCATGGCTGCTTCTGCGTCAGCCGCGTCGATGCCCTTTTCGCGCAACGCGTGCGCGATGGCGTGCTTGCCGTAACGGCCGCTTCGCTGCGCGACCATGGCGTTGGCGTAGCGTGCGTCGGACAGATAACCCGCCGCCGCCAGCTCGTCCAGCGCGCGTTCGATAGCATCGCGCGCAATGCCCTTGCGCGCGAGCCGCTGCGTCAGTTCCGCACGGCTGTACTCGCGTCGCGCGAGCATGCGTACTGCCAGCACCTTGGCCGAAGGCGGCGGCTTGGCCGCCGGGCTGGCCGACTGCGCCGCGGCGTCGCCGCGCGCCATGCGGCGCTGACGCATCATCCGCGTCCTTTAGCGCCGAAGGCTCCCGTCACTCCTCGGCGTCGGGCATCGGCGTGATGCGCCCCGGCGTGGGAACATCGACCGCGGCGCGTATTTTCGCCTCGATTTCCGGTCGCGAGCTCCGGGTGCTCGCGCAGGAATTCGCGCGCGTTGTCCTTGCCCTGGCCGATCTTCTCGCCGTTGTAGGCGTACCAGGCGCCGGATTTTTCGACGATGCGGTGCGTAACACCCAGCTCGACGATTTCGCCTTCGCGCGAAATGCCCTCGCCGTACAGGATGTCGAACAGCGCCTCGCGAAACGGCGGCGCGACCTTGTTCTTGACGACCTTGACGCGCGTTTCGTTGCCGACGACTTCCTCGCCGCGCTTGATCGAGCCGATGCGCCGGATGTCCAGGCGCACGGACGCGTAGAACTTGAGCGCGTTGCCGCCGGTGGTCGTCTCCGGATTGCCGAACATCACGCCGATCTTCATGCGGATCTGGTTGATGAAGATGACGAGCGTGCCCGCGCGCTTGATGTTGCCGGCCAGCTTGCGCAGCGCCTGGCTCATGAGCCGCGCCTGCAGTCCGGGCAGCTGGTCGCCCATCTCGCCTTCGATTTCGGCCTTGGGCACCAGCGCCGCCACCGAGTCGATGACGATGACGTCCACGCCGCCGGAGCGCACCAGCATGTCGGCGATTTCGAGCCCCTGCTCGCCGGTGTCCGGCTGCGAGATCAGCATGTCGCCGACGTTGACACCGAGCTTGCCGGCGTAGACCGGGTCGAGCGCGTTCTCGGCGTCGATGTAGGCGGCCACGCCACCGGCCTTCTGCACCTGCGCGACGACCTGCAGGCAAAGCGTGGTCTTGCCGGATGATTCCGGGCCGTAGATTTCGACGACGCGACCGCGCGGCAACCCGCCGACGCCGAGCGCGATGTCGAGACCGAGCGAGCCGGTGGACACCACCGAGAGGTCGCTGGCGATCTGGGCGTCGCCCATTTTCATGATCGAGCCCTTGCCGAACTGCTTTTCGATCTGCGCGAGCGCAGCGGCGAGCGCTTTGCCTTTGTTGTCGTCCATCGGTGGAGGTCCTGGAGTCGAGGGGCATGGTTTGAACCTTTGCGTAGGATAAGGGAAGGCGGCTGCGGGTACGCCTTTGAACGCCCGTCCGTCGCACTTGCCGTTGGCCGCTAACGGCAGGAACTAGATCCACTTAGAACGGACGTTCTATACTCGCGGGGCGATTATGCATGGAACGATCGTTCGATGCAAGCCCCTTTCGGCCTAATCCGAAGGGCCGAGGCGGTCGATCAGGCCCTGCAGCGCCAGGACGACCGACGCCCCGCGGACGGCCCCCCTGTCCCCGGGAAGACATGGGTCGCGACGCCGTCGCCCCGCCCCGCATCGCCCAGCCGAAGCAGACCATGCCCACCGGCTTGACCGGGGTGCCGCCGGCCGGACCGGCGATGCCGGTCACGGCCACGGCCACGCTCGCCCGGCTGCGCCGGATCGCGCCGTCCGCCATCGCCAGGGCGGTCGCCTCGGACACCGCGCCATCGCGCGTCAGCGTGGCCGGATCGACGCCCAGCATGTCCACCTTGGCCTCGTTGGAATAGGTGACGAAGCCGCGGTCGAACCAGCCGGAACTGCCGGCAATCGCGGTGATCGCGCCGGCGACAAGGCCACCGGTGCAGGATTCCGCGGTCGCGGCAAGCAAGCCACGCGCCGCGAGGCGGCGTCCCAACTCCTCGGCGAGCCCCGCAATTTCGCTGTCCATCAGCGGCATTCGCCCGGTCGTCCGCGGTAGTGATAGGTGTAGCGCGTCCGCGAAGCCGAATTTCCGGTAGACGGCGATCGCCGCGGTGATTGTCGGCGTCGACCTGCAGGTACGCGTGCGTGGCGCCATGCTCCCACGCCCAGGTCAGCATCGACGCCAGGATGGCCGTGGCGATGCCGCGTCCGCGCATGTCGGGCGCCGTGGCGATGCTGTAGACGCCGGCGAGCCCGTCCTCGAGCATGACGGAGCCGGTGCCGACCGGCCGCCCGTCCATCACGGCGATCATCGACCGCGTCGGGAGCGGCGACTGCATCAGCCGCTCGAGATGCGCGGCGCGCTGCTTCGGCGGACGTTTCCTGCAGTTCGCCGACGGCCTCGACAAACGTCGCCGGCGACGGCGTCATGAAGTCGACATCCGGCGACCGGCGGGAGATTCCGGCGGACGGTCGAGGCGCGCGAGCTGCACGAGCGTCGGCTCGAACGCCTCGTAGCCACGCGCGGCCAGCTCGTCGTCGAGGTCGCCGGGCGCGACGAACGGCGTGATCCGGAACAGCGTCGGCAGCCCGCGTTCGCGTAAGACCCTCTCGCAATAGGCGATCTTCTGCGCGAGCGGCAGCGTCGAGCCGAAATGCGCGTTGACGCTGCGCGCGCGCTTGGCCTTGCCCGGCGACAGGCGCAGCAGCCAGCCGTCGTAGAACAGCTGGCGCTGCGTCTGCAGGCCGTTCAGGCTCGCCTCCTCGACGCGCTTCAGGTCGAGGCCCGCGAAGCGCAGTTCGCCGCTCATCCGAACGCGCGCTGCCCGAGCGCGAAGACGAGCAGCGTATAGCCGGCCGCGAGCAGATCGTCCAGCATCACGCCGATACCGTTCTTCATCGCCGCGTCGAGTTGCCGGATCGGCGGCGGCTTGACGATGTCGAACACCCGGAAGAGCAGCGAACGCGAGCACGATGCGCGCCCAGTCCGTGCCCACGAAGAACAGCACCAGCAGGAATGCGGCGATTTCGTCGATGACGATGGCGCCGTGGTCGGGCACGCCCAGGTTGCGCCCGGTCACCTGCGCAGCCCATGTGCCGGCCGCGACCAGCAGCACGATGGCGGCGACGAATCCAGCGTCGTTCGCATACGCGGCAGCAGCAGCGCGAGCGGAATGGCGACGCAGCGTGCCCGAACGTGCCGGGCGCGACGCGGCGACAGTCCCGCGCCGAATCCCAGCGCAATGAAATGCGCCGGGTGGCGGAACAGGAACGCGAGCGGTCGGACGCGCGGCCATCGGCTCAGCCGAAGTGATCGAACGAACGCGGCAGCGACGGACAGCGGCGCGCCGCGCTCGTCGCGGACGACGAGCCCATGGCCCGCCGTCACGCTGCCGATGCGCGTCACGGCGACGCCCACGTCGCGCGCGATTGCCGCAATGATCGCGCGTCGCCGCGGCGGCGCGCCGTGAAGCAGAGCTCGTAGTCGTCGCCGCCGGCGAGAAGGCAGCGCCAGCCCCAGGTCGCGCTGCCGTCCCGTCGAGCAGCGATCGCAAGCGACGGGCGAGCGCGGAATCCGCGCGAGGTCGATGCGCGGCGCCGACACCGCGAAGCGTCGAGAATGTGCTGGAGGTCGCCGGTCAGTCCGTCCGAGACGTCGAGCGCCGCGGTCGCCACGCCGCGCAGCCGCTGGCCCAGGCCACCCGCGGCTCGGGCGTTTCGAGCCGCGCGCGCGCGCGTGCGAACGCCGCGACGGCGGCGATCGCGCGCCTTGCAGAACCGCCAGCGCGAGCGCGGCATCGCCCAGCGTGCCGGAGACGTGGATGTCGTCGCCCACCGCCGCGCCACGCGCGCGTGATGCGCCGTGCCCGCCGGCAGTTCGCCGATGATCGTCAGGCACAGGTTGCGCGGTCCGCGCGTCGTGTCGCCGCCGATCAGCGCGACGTCGAAGCGGTCCGCCAGCGCGAAGGAGGCCGCGCGCAAAGCCTTCGAGCCAGCGCTCGTCGTCGTCGGGCAGCGCGCCCGCCAGCAGCGCCCAGCGCGGCCGCGCGCCCATCGCCGCCAGGTCGGACAGATTGACGGCGAGCGTCTTGTGCCCCAGCGGTCCGGGATCGACGTCCGGCCAGGAAGTGGCGGCCCTCGACCAGCATGTCGACGGAAAAGACGAGGTCGCAGCCGGCCGCCGGCGCGACCACCGCGCCATCGTCGCCGATGCCGATCCGCACCGCGGGATCGCGCGTCGGGCGGCGGAAGTAGCGGTCGATGAGCGCGAACTCGTTCATCGCGCCTGCGGCCTCAGCGAAGCGAGTCGCCGATCTCGCGCTGCCAGCGCGTCAGCAGGCGCCGGCGCTCGTCGGGGTCGCCGAATTTCACCGGATCGACGTCCAGCATGCGGACGTTGGCGAACGCCGCGGCTTCGGCGCCGGATCTCGGCCCTCGCATGCGCGGGAACGAGCAGGTTCTTCGTGCGGTTCGCGAGTTCCTGTGCGGTTCCGGTCAACGCCCAGTCGTAGAACGCGCGCGCCTCCTTCGGGATGCGGCGCGCCCGCCAGGATCGCCATGCCGCCCAGCGCGTCGCCCGTGCCTTCGCACGGTATCGTGATGTTCACGTGGAATCCCGCGAGCTGCTGCGTGACGAATTCGTGGACGAAGGTCACGCCCACGCCCACTTCGCCGCGCGCCACCGACGGCCCCTGCGCGGTGCCCGACTGCGTGAAGCGCACGACGTTGGGCGAGAGCTTCTTCAGGTACGTCGAACGCGCCGTCCTCGCCGTAGAGCGTGACCAGCGTCGCGAGGATCGTGTAGCCGGTGCCGCTCGTCACCGGATTGGCGAGCTCGATTTCCTTGCGGTAGGCGGGCGGTGACGAGGTCCGACCAGCAGCGCGGCGACGGCGAGTTCCTTCTGCTTCAGGATCGTCGGGTCCGTGCCGAAGCCGATGATGATGCGGTAGATCGCGGCGACCTTGTAGCCGGAGCGCTCGGTCACGCGCCGCGCCCACGGCTGCAGCTCGGCGACGCGCGGCGAGCGGTAGGCGGCGAACAGGCCCTCCGCCGCCGCCTGCAGGAACGGGTCGATCGTGCCGCCGTACCAGACGTCGGCCTTGGGATTGGCGCGCTCGGCGCGAATCTGCGCGTAGAACTCGCCGGTGGCCTTGCGCGTGATCGACGTCTCGATGCCGGTGTCGCGCTCGAACGTCTGCGCGGCGAGTTCGCAGGCATCGGCATCGTGGCTGCAATAGACGACCAGCGAGCGCGCGTCGCGCGAGCCGATGGCCAGACCGCGGCCAACAGCAGCAAGCGAGGCGTGCCGCATCCGTGCGCATCAGGCGGTGGTCGCGCGCGCGCCGCAGCGCCGCGATTTCCGTGCCGCGCACGTCGGCCGCAAGCTTGTCGAGCACGCCGTTGACGTAGCGGTGCCCGTCGGTGCCGCCGAACGACTTGGCGATCTCCACCGCCTCGTTGATGACGACCTTGTAGGGGATCTCGATGCCGGTGCGCGAGTTCCCAGGCGCCGATGACGAGGATGGCGCGCTCGATCGGCGACAGTTCCGCCGGCGCGCGGTCGAGGTGCGGCGACAGCGCCGCCAGCAGCGCGTCGTTCTCGCGCGTCACGCCGTCCCACAGTTCGCCGAAATAGGGCTGGTCGGCGCGCAGGTAGCCCGGGCTCGCGGCCAGGTCGGCGCGCACCGCGTCCGCGTCGTTGCCCGACAGCTGGCGCTGGTAGAGGCCCTGCAGCACCAGCTCGCGGGCGCGGCGGCGCGGTGTCGTGTCGCAGTTGCGCACCGGACAGCTCTAGTCCTCGTCGATCGCGATCGAAGCAGGTTGGCGATTTCGAGCGCCGCCTGCGCCGCTTCGAAGCCCTTGGGGTCCATGCGCGCCTTCGCCTGCGCTTCGGTCTCGCACGTGAGGATGCCGTTGCCGACCGGGATGCCGAATTCGAGCGCGACGCTGGACAGGCCGGCCGCCGATTCGTTGGCGACGATCTCGAAGTGGTACGTGTCGCCGCGAATCACTGCGCCGAGCGCGACCAGGGCGTCGTAGTCGCCGGACTGCGCCATCCGCTGCAGCGCGAGTGGCGATTCCAGCGCACCGGGCACGCTGACGACCGTGATGTCGTCGTCGGCCACGCCAGCCTCCGCCAATGCGCGCAGCGCGCCGGCCAGCAGGCCGTCGCCGATCGCGGCGTTGAAACGCGACAGCACGATGCCGACGCGAAGGCCGTCACCGTCGTGGCTTGGGGAAATGCGTCGAATGGGCATGGTTCGTGAGGAGCCGTGAATGAAAGAACGGGTGCCGCGCCGGAGTGCGGGGCGGCATGGTGACGGGGCAGTTCAGGAACTCTTGCGCAACGGCGGCTCGCTCTCGTAGCCCGTCACCTCGAGGTCGAAGCCGGCCATGCTCGGCATCTTGCGCGGCTTCGCCAGCAGGCGCATGCGGCCGACATTCAGGTCGCGCAGGATCTGCGCGCCGATGCCGTAGTTGCGAAGGTCCATCTTGGAGGACGGCGGCGCGCTGTCGGCGACGGCGCGCTGCCGCAACTCCAGCGCCGATTCCGGCCGATGCAGCAGCACGACGACGCCGCGGCCCGCGGCGACGATCGCACCCAGCGCCTCCTTGATCGTCCACGAATGCGACGCACTCTCGACGTCGAGCAGGTCCATCACCGACAGCGGCTCGTGCACGCGCACGAGCGTCTCGGTGTCGGGCGAGATCGGCCCGCGGACCAGCGCCAGGTGCGTCGCATCCGACAGCTTGTCGCGATAGACGACCAGACGAAACGCGCCGTGCGCCGTATTGAGCGGGCGCTCGGCGATGCGCTCGACGATGCGCTCCGTCCGGCTGCGGTAATGGATGAGGTCGGTGATCGTGCCGATCCTTGAGGTCGTGTTCGGCCGCGAAGACCATCAGGTCCGGCATGCGCGCCATCGTGCCGTCGTCCTTCATGATCTCGCAGATCACTGCCGCCGGCGTCAGCCCGGCCATCCGCGCCAGGTCGCACCCGGCCTCGGTGTGGCCGGCGCGCACCAGCACGCCGCCCGGCTGCGCCATCACCGGAAAGATGTGGCCCGGCTGCACGATGTCGTCCGGTCTTGCGTCAGGCGCCACCGCGGCGCGAACGGTGCGCGCGCGATCAGCCGCGGAGATGCCGGTCGTCACGCCTTCGGCCGCCTCGATCGACACGGTGAAATTGGTGCCTTGGCCGGAGCGATTGGCCGAGACCATCAGCGGCAGCGCGAGCTGCCGGCAACGCTCTTCGGTGAGCGTGAGGCAGATGAGGCCGCGCGCGTGGCGCGCCATGAAGTTGATCGCCTCCGGGGTCACGAATTCCGCCGCGATAACGACGTCGCCCTCGTTTTCGCGGTCCTCCTCGTCGACGAGCACGACCATGCGGCCGGACTTGAGTTCGGCAATGATCTCGGGGGTGGAGGCATGCGGCATTGTGTCGGCAAATTCGGGATGTAGGCTGTGACGCCGATGATACAGGAGGCGACCCGCGCCGCCCGCCGCGGGCTTCGCTAGTTCGTCAGCAGAACGGCGGTCTTGCGGTACTCGTCGGAGGCAAGTTGCTCGACGATGAACGCCGCCACGTCGGCCCGCGAGATCTTGCCGGCCGTGACGCCGTCGAGGTTCGTCAGCACGCGCGTCAAGCCCGTTGCGGGTCCGTTGGTAAGAGCGCCCGGCCGGACGATGGTCCAGTCGACATCGCTCGCGCGCAGCAGCGCTTCCTGGCGGTCCTTGTCCTCGTACACCGTCTTCATGAACAGCGGCTGCAGGATCCGGTCGTAGAGGAACCCGCCATGGCCGCGACTGTCGCCCGCGCCGATGCCGGTCACGCACACGAGTCGCCTGACGCCATGCTTGGCCATTGCCGCGAGCAGGAACTGCGTGCCGCGCGAAAAAAGGTCGACGGGCCGGCGCGTGGGCCCGATGCCGACCGTCCATACGACCACGTGCTGGCCGGCAACGGCGCGTTCGATGTCGTCCGCGTCTCCCGCATCGCCGGCCACCACACGCACGCCGGTCACCGGCAGCGAAATCCGCTCCGCGTTGCGCGCGAGCAGCGTGATCTCGTGCCCGGCCGCATGCGCCGCCAGGACGACTTCGCGTCCGACGCCGCGCGTGCCGCCGATGATCAGGACCTTCATCGCGCCCTCGACGGTCGCTCGACTGCGCCCATCCACAACGTGCGCAGCGCGCGATCGAGTTCGCCGGCGTATTTCCCGCCGAGCACCATGGGATCCGCGACCTTCGGATCCGGCGCGCACCCGCCGCCTGCCACGTCGCCGGACATCTGCCAAAGCCCGATGATCAGCGCGAAGCTGTGCCGCAGCAGGCCGACGCCTTCGCCGGCCGCGAGGTCCGGAAAATGGCGCTCGAGGCCCGCGCCCGCGCGCTGCAGGCGTTGGGCCATCCGCTGCTTGAACGCGAAGGCGGCTTCCGGTGGAACCCCCTGTCCCATCATCCCGAAGCATCGCGCGGCGAGCGGAAGGAACAGCGGCGGCTCCACGACGTGCCTTTGCGTCAGCGCGATGATGTCGTCGATGGCGACGGCGCGGTCGCCTTCGAGGCGAGCGATGAGCGCGCCAAAGTAGCTGTCGATGTTGCGCTCGTGGACCGCTAGCAGCAGCTCTTCCTTGCTCGGGAAATAGAGGTAGACGGTGCCCTTGGCGAGGCCCGCCTCGTCGGCGACCTCGGACACGCTCGCCGTGCGGTCACGCTCGCGAGAAAGCACGCGTTCCGCGGCGTCCAGAATCGCGTCGTGCCGCTCCTGCTTGGCCTCGGCCTGGATGGCCCGCTGCCGAATGACCATGTTCAATCGTCCCTGACGGAAGCCCAACCCTTAAATGACTGCGGGTCACTTGGAGAACAGATTAGATGACCATGGGTCAGTCGTCAAATGGATGCCACGAGCCAAGGCGGCGGCCCCGGAGTTGCCCCGATCAGCGAAAGAGTGCCAGTGTCGCCCGTGTCAACTCGCTTTGCGGGTCGGCGTAGTCGGCGACGACGCTGAAGTGATGCTTGCCTGCGATGATGAGGGGGCCGGCTGCGGGCTGGGCGTTGTCCGGCCATGCGTCCCACATGAGTTGTGACTGCCGGATGAATTCGGACGTCTCCGCGCCGCCGACGGCGACCAGCAGCGGAGCCTGCGACAGACTGACGTGATTGACCGGCGACACGCGCGCGGCCTCGGCGTTGGTCAGCCGCAGATCGGCGTTGTACGACGACATCACGAGCGGTTTCAGATCGTGGACGCCCGAAAGCGTCACGCCCGCCACGAACGGGTCGCGAGGGAGCCCCAGCGCTTCCCAGTCGGTGGCGAACATCATCGCGGCCAGATGGCCGCCCGCCGAGTGGCCGCCGACGACGACGTTGTCCGCCGGTGCGCCGTGGCGCGGCCCTTCTTTCGCAACCCACAGCATCAGCCGACAGCATTCGTCGACGATCTTCGCAATCGATACGGCGGGGCACAGGTCGTAATTGGCGACGACCACTGCAATCCCCTGGCCCACCAGCGGCCCGGCGACGAATTGGAAGTCGGCCTTGTCGAGCGCCCGCCAATACCCGCCGTGGATGAACACGAACGTGCCGCGCGGCGGACTCTCGGGAAGTAAGAGATCGAGCGTTTGCAGCCGTGCGGGGCCGTAGCGCAGGTCGAGGACGTGTCGATAACGATCCCGCGCTGCAGCCGAAAGCTCGACGTACTTCGCGAACCACGCTGGGTGCTCAGGAACGGCGGCACGGTTGTTGTAGCCGCGCTCGACGAACTCGGGAGTCAGAACCGGGTCTGCGCTCATGCGATGACGATGGACAGCGGCGTCAGGCCGTCGATGTGCGCATCGAGACGATCGCCCGCGACAACGGCGCCCACGCCGGCTGGCGTGCCGGTGAACACGAGGTCGCCGGGCATCAATTCGTAATACTGCGAAAGGAAGGCGAGCGTGTGCGGGACGTCCCAGATCATGTCGGCCAGGTCGCCCTGCTGGCGCCGAACGCCATTCACGTCGAGCCTGATTTCACCGCGCGCGAGAATTCCGGTCTTCGCCACCGGATGGATCGGCGCGATGGGCGCGGCCTGCGCGAACGACTTGCCCAGGTCCCAGGGCCGCTTCTTTTCCCGCATGTCGTTCTGCAGGTCGCGGCGCGTCATGTCGAGGCCGGTGGCGTAGCCGAAGACGATGTCGTTGGCGTTCTGCGCCGAAAGCTGCACGCCGCGTTTGCCGATGGCCACCACCATCTCGATCTCGTGGTGGAAGTTCTTCGTGGCGAGCGGGTAATGGACGATGCCGACGGCGGGCGCCACGACCGGCGTCACGGCGTCGGCCGGCTTGCAGAAGAAGAACGGCGGCTCCTTCGTCGCGTCGCCGCCCATCTCCTTCGCGTGTTCGGCGTAATTGCGGCCGACGCAATACACGTGCCGGACCGGGAACGACAGATCGGTGCCGGCGATGGGCACCACGGGCAGGTCCCAGGCGGGAATGGCATATTTCATTCGGGCGTCCGGTCGTTGGATCGTTTATTCGGCGTCAGGCTGCCGCGATGGCGCCGCGTCGGCAAAGGCGGGCAATGCGATGCAGGCTGACTCGATCCGGGTGAGCGTCGGGAACGGCGCGACGTCGACGTTCATCCGCCGCGCGTTCGCAAGCTGCGGGACGAGGCAGATATCGGCGAGCGTGGGCGCGTCGCCGTGGCAGAACCGCCCGGTCGCGGACTCGCGCGCGAGACGCGTTTCGAGCGCCTCCAGACCGACGTCGACCCAGTATTTGTACCACGCGTCCTTCTGCTCGTCGGAAACGCCTATCGTGTTCTTCAGGTACAAGAGCACGCGCAGGTTGTTGAGCGGGTGGATGTCGCATGCGATCGCGAGCGCTAGCCCCTGCACTCGCGCGCGCTCGGCCGGCGTGCCGGGCATCAGCGGCGGATGGGGGTGCGTCTCGTTCAGATACGCGATGATCGCGAGCGATTGCGTCAGAACATCGCCGCCGTCGGTCACCAGCGCGGGCACCAGGCCTTCCGGATTCACGGCGAGATACTCTTCGCTGCGCTGGGCGTTCTTGCGCAGGTGGACGAACTCGCGTGCGGGAGCAAGGCCCTTGAGATTCAGCGCGATGCGGACGCGATACGCGGCCGACGACCGGAAGTAATCGTAGAGTTTCATGGCCAGCGAGCGTAGCGAGCGTGGGGGTCCATTTTAGAAAGCGGAAATGCCCGTCTGCGCGCGACCGAGGATCAGCGCGTGCACGTCGTGCGTGCCTTCGTACGTGTTGACCGTCTCGAGGTTCAGCACATGGCGGATCACGTGGAATTCGTCGACGATGCCGTTGCCGCCGTGCATGTCGCGCGCGGTCCGCGCGATGTCGAGCGCCTTGCCGCACGAATTGCGCTTGAGTATCGACGTGATCTCCGGCGCCGCGATGCCTTCGTCCTTCATGCGCCCGAGCCGCAGGCATCCCTGCAGGCCCAGCGTGATCTCGGTCATCATGTCGGCCAGCTTCTTCTGGATCAGCTGGTTGGCCGCCAGCGGCTTGCCGAACTGCATCCGGTCCATCGTGTATTGGCGCGCGGCGTGCCAGCAGAATTCGGCGGCACCCAGCGCGCCCCACGCAATGCCGTAGCGGGCGCTGTTGAGGCAGCCGAACGGCCCCTTCAAGCCCTGCACGTTCGGAAGGAGGTTCGCTTCCGGCACGAACACTTCGTCCATCACGATCTCGCCGGTAATGGATGCGCGCAGGCTGAACTTGCCTTCGATCTTGGGCGCGGACAATCCCTTCATGCCGCGCTCCAGGATGAAGCCGCGGATGATTCCCTGGTCGTCCTTGGCCCACACGACGAACACGTCGGCGATCGGCGAATTGGAGATCCATGTCTTGGCGCCGGAAAGGCTGAAGCCTCCGGAAACGCTGCGCGCCCGCGTGACCATCGAGCCCGGATCGGAGCCGTGATTGGGTTCGGTGAGGCCGAAGCAGCCGATCCATTCGCCGGTCGCGAGCTTCGGCAGGTACTTGCGGCGCTGCGCTTCGCTGCCGTACGTGAAGATGGGAAACATGACGAGCGAGCTTTGCACGCTCATCATCGAACGATAGCCCGAATCCACGCGCTCGACCTCGCGCGCGATCAGGCCGTAGCACACGTAGTTGAGTCCCGCCCCGCCGTAGTCGGCCGGCAGCGTCGCGCCGAGCAATCCCAGCGCGCCCATCTCGCGAAAAATCTCGGGATCGGTCTTCTCGTGGCGGAACGCTTCCAGGATCCGCGGCATCAGCTTGCCCTGCGCGTACGCGTGCGCGGCGTCGCGGACCATCCGCTCCTCCTCGGTCAGTTGCGCGTCGAGGAGCAGAGGATCGTCCCATTTGAAGACGGCCTTGGAGGCGGCGACGCGTTCGGGAGCGTTCATGACGAACTCCGGGAATGATCGTGGTGCGGAGGCGATGCGGCCGGGCGGCCCTGTTCCGGGCCTTTGCACCTTGAGCAACGGCGATTATCGCGCGGCGAGCCGCTCCGGGTCCAGCGGACCTCTGCCGCCCGCCGCGAAGAGCGCGACCGCGTCACAGGTCGGGAACGACGGCGGTGGCCTCGATTTCGACCTTGGCGCGGTCTTCGACCAGCGCGGTCACCTGCACGGCGGTCATGGCCGGGAAATGGCGGCCGATCACGTCGCGATACGCAGCGCCCAATTCGCGGTAGCTCGCGATGTACTCGCGCTTGTCGGTCACGTACCACGTCATCCGCGTGATGTGCTCCGGACGCGCGCCGGCCTCGGCCAGGACCGCCAGCACGTTGCGCAGCGCCTGGGCGGCCTGCGCGACGAAGTCGTCGGACTCGAACTGCTGCCGGCCATTCCAGCCGATCTGGCCGCCGACGAATATCGTGGTGCCGCGCGCGGCGACGCCGTTCGCGTAGCCTTTCGGCGGCGTCCACGACGGGGGTTGCAGGATGCGCATGGCCGGTTTCCTAAAGGTTGGCGACGCGGCCCGCGAATCAGCGGGATTCGCGCGGCGATTCTCTTCGTTCAACTGCTTCAGCCGGAAGCGCTGCAGCTTTCCGGTTTCCGTGCGCGGCAGGCTCGCGATGAATTCGATCGCCGCGCGGATACTTGTACGGGGCGATGGACCGCTTCACGTGTTCCTGCAGCTCCCCGACCATGGCGTCCCCCGCGTCATGGCCAGGCTTGAGGACGACAAAGGCCTTGACGATCTGGCCGCGTTCTTCGTCGGCGACGCCGATCACGCCGCATTCGGCGACGGCGGGGTGGGCGAGCAGCGCGCCCTCGACTTCCGGACCCGCGATGTTGTAGCCGGCGCTGACAATCATGTCGTCGGTGCGCGCCTGATAGACAAACCAGCCGTCCTCGTCGACGAGGTACGCATCGCCGGTGTAGTTCCAGCCGTGCTGCACGTACTGGCGCTGGCGATCGTCGGCCAGGTACCGGCAGCCGGTCGGTCCCTTCACGGCGAGCCGGCCGACCTGCCCCGCCGGCAGCGGATGGCCGGCGTCGTCCATCACGCACGCCTGGTAGCCGGCGACCGCCTTGCCCGTGGCGCCGGGCTTCGCATGCGTTTCGTCGTGCGAGATGAAGATGTGCAGCATCTCGGTGGCGCCGATGCCGTCGATCATCTCGATGCCCGTCGCGTCCTTCCACAACTTGCGCGTCGCGGCGGGCAGCGCTTCGCCGGCCGACACGCATTTGCGCAGCGACGACATGTCGAACAGCGGGACCTGCGCCGCCATCGCCCGATACGACGTCGGCGCCGTGAACAGGATCGTCGCGCGGTGCGTCGCGATCGCCTGCAGCAGCGCTTCCGGCGTCGCCCTCTCCAGCAGCAGCGTCGCGCGCCGGCGCGCAGCGGGAACAGCAGGAGTCCGCCCAGGCCGAACGTGAAGGCGAGCGGCGGGCTGCCGGTGAAGATGTCGTCGCCCGTGGCGCGCAGCGTCGAGCGCGGCCAGCAATCGCAAGCAGCAAGCACGTCGCGGTGAAAATGCATCGTGCCCTTGGGCTGGCCGGTCGTCCCCGACGTGAACGCGATCAGGGCCGTGTCGTCGGCGGCGGTATCCACATTCGCGAATTCGGATCGCTTTGAGGCCGCGCGCGCCTCGACGCCTTCGGGCGCCGCGGTTTCGAAATGGGCGATGGTGGACAGCGTCGGACACGCGGCGCGCGCGACATCGAGTTCGGCGGCCAGGCGCGCATCGCAGAGCGCATGCGTGATCTGCGCCTTGGTGACGACGTCGGTCAGCTCCTTGGCGCGCAGCAGCGGCATCGTCGCCACCGCGATGCCGCCCGCTTTCATCACCGCGAACCAGCACGCCGCCATCATCGGGCTGTTCGGCCCGCGCAGCAGCACGCGGTTGCCGGGAACCAGGCGGAGGTCCTCGACCAGCACGCGCGCGATCCGGTTGGCGTGCGCCGTGAGATCGGCATAGGACCAGCGCAATCCGCCCGGCGTGAGGATCGCCGTGCGCTCGCCCCATCCGCGCTCGAGCGCCCGGTCGAGCAGTTCGGTTGCACAGTTCTGCCGCTCGGGATAGCGCAGTTCGGGCAGATCGAAGACCAGGTCGGGCCACTGGTCGCGCGGCGGCAGATGGTCGCGCGCGAACGTGTCGACGTGGGCGGTGTCGGTCACGCTTCTATTCCTCCTTCAGGATTTCGCGGCCGATGATGAGTTGCTGCACCTCGGTCGCGCCCTCGTAGATGCGCAGCGCGCGGATGTCGCGGTAGAGCCGCTCGACGATGTGTCCGTGCGTAACGCCCAGGCCGCCATGCATCTGCACGGCGGCGTCGATGACGCGCTGCGCCGATTCGGTCGCGGCGAGCTTGGCCATCGCCGCCTCCTTCGTCGTCTTCACGTTCCCGACGTCGCGCAGCCACGCGGCGCGATAGGTGAGCAGCGCGGCGGCATCGATGTCGACCGCCATGTCGCCCAACTTGGCCTGCGTCAGCTGCAGGTCGGCGAGCGTCGCGCCGAACATCTTGCGCGAGCGCGCATGCGCGACGGCCTCGTCCAGCGCACGGCGCGCGAAGCCGACCGCAGCCGCGGCCACCGACGCGCGAAAGATGTCGAGCGTGCGCATCGCCAGCTTGAAGCCGTCGCCCGCAGCACCCAGCAACGCGTCGCGCGGCACGCGACAATGGTCGAACGCGAGCCGCGCCAGCGGATGCGGCGCGATGACGTCGATGCGCTCGGCGACCGTCAGGCCCGGCGCTTCGGCGGGAACCACGAACGCGGAAATTCCGCGCGTGCCCGGTGCGTCGCCTGTCCGCGCGAAGACGCAATAGAAGTCGGCGATGCCGCCGTTGGAGATCCACGTCTTGCAGCCGTCGAGCACCCAGTCGTCGCCGTCGCGCCGCGCGCGCATCGCCAGCGCCGCGACGTCGGACCCGGCGTCGGGCTCGGACAGTGCGAACGCCGCGATCGCTTCGCCCCGTGCGACGAGCGGCAGCCAGCGGTCGCGCTGCGCGGTGCTGCCGGCCAGCGTGATCGCGCCGCTGCCCAGTCCCTGCATCGCGAACGCGAAATCGGCGAGGCCGTCGTGATAGGCGAGCGTTTCGCGCGCGACGCAAAGGCGCGCGAATCGAGCGCCGGCAGCGCACCGCCGTGGCCCCGGGAACGCAATAGCGCAGCCACCCGCCGTCGCCCAGCGCGCGCACCCGTCGCCGGCACGCGTCGTCGACGTTGCGTGCCGCATCGACCGCTGCGGCAACGCGGCGCACCAGGCGGCAAGTCCGGTGGCGAGTTCACGCTGCGGGGCGTCGAAGAACGGCCAGTCGAGATGCGCGCGCTCCACGTCAGTTGCCTTCGAATTTCGGCGTCTTCTTCGCCGCGAACGCTTCGAACGCGCGGTGGAAGTCCTGCGTCTGCATGCAGATCGCCTGCGCCTGCGCTTCGGCCTCGATCGCCGCATCGAGGTCCATCGCCCATTCCTGATGCAGGAGCTTCTTCGTCATCGCATGCGCGAAGGTCGGCCCGTCGGCCAGCGTCCGGGCGAAGCCCTGCGCTTCGGCGAGCAGTTCGCCGGCATCGATCAGCCGATTGAAGAATCCCCACGCCAGCCCTTCGTCGGCCGTCATCACGCGTCCCGTGTAGAGCAGTTCGGCCGCGCGCCCCTGACCGATCGTGCGTGGCAGCAGCGTGCACGCGCCCATGTCGCAGCCGGCCAGCCCGACGCGCACGAACAGGAACGCGGTCGTCGCGGCCGGCGTGCCGAAGCGGATGTCGGAGGCCAGCGCGATCATCGCGCCGGCGCCCGCGCATGTGCCGTCGACGGCCGCGACGATCGGTTGCGGACAGCGGCGCATCGCGAGCACGAGGTCGCCGGTCATCCGCGTGAACGCCAGCAGTTCAGGCATCGCCATCTTCGTCAACGGTCCGATGATCTCGTGCACGTCGCCGCCCGAGCTGAAGTTGCCGCCAGCGCCCGTCACCACGACGCACTTCACGTCGCTCGCATAGACCAGGCCGCGGAAGAGGTCGCGCAGCTCGGCGTAGGATTCGAACGTCAGCGGATTCCTGCGCTCCGGCCGGTTCAGCGTGATCGTCGCGACTTTCGCGCCGGCGTCGACCTCCCAGCGGAAGTGCGTCGCGCGATAAGTGGCGAACGGGCGCGGGTGTTCGTTCATGCTCATGTCCGTGCTTCCCTCCCGCGGACGCCGTCTTCGGCGGCGCGCATCGTTGTCTTGAGCCGGCCGAGCAGCGCATGCAGCCGGTCGCGGTCGCCGTCCGACAATCCCGAGAACATGTCGATCACCCAGCGTTCGTGCTCGGCCGCCATCGACGTCGAATGCGCGCTTGCCCTTGGCCGTCAGCCTGATCGAGGAAGGCGCGCCGATCGGCGGGAATGGGCGTGCGCTCGACCAAGCCCTCGCGCACGAGCTGGTCGGTCAGTCCGGTGACGTTGCCGCTCGTCACCATCAGCCGGCGCGACAGCTCGCCCATCTTGAGGCCCTCCGGATGGCGCTCGAGTTGCGCCATCAGGTCGAAGCGCGGAAGCGTCATCGCGAAGCGTTCGCGCAGGCGCGCGCGGACGCGTCGCTCGATCGTCAGCGTGCAGGTGAGGAGGCGCAACCACAGGCGCAGCGATTCGTGGTGCGCGTCGTGCAGCCGCGTCTCCGGGTCGGGCGCGGCACTCATCCATTCGCCTCCGGCCTTCGGTCGCCATTGCGCGGCGCGCGCGAGGTTGCGCTCCAGCTGGTCGCGGCCCATGCGGTATTGCACGCGGCCATTCGACGTCGCGGTAACCCAGCTGCGCCGCCGCGTGCAGCGTCCAGTAGGGATCGGCCAGGTGCGGCCGGCCCAGTGCGCACAGGTCGGCGCGTCCGGCCATCAGGATGCTGTTCACGTGGTCGGGCTCGAAGATCGCGCCGACGGCCATCGTCGCGATGCCCGTCTCGTTGCGGATGCGATCGGCGAACGGCGTCTGGTACATGCGGCCGTAGACCGGCTTGGCGTCGCGCGTCGTCTGGCCCGACGACACGTCGATCAGGTCGGCGCCGGCCTCCTTGAACATTCGCGCGATGGCGACGGCATCGTCGGGCGTGTTGCCGCCGGGCGCCCAGTCGTGCGCGGAGATGCGCACCGACATCGGCCTGTCCGCGGGCCACGCGGCGCGCATCGCGCGAAACACTTCGAGCGGAAAGCGGCAGCGGTTCGCGAGCGTGCCGCCGTACTCGTCGTCGCGCCGATTGGTCAGCGGACAGATGAACGCGGAAAGGAGATAGCCGTGGGCGCAATGCAGTTCGAGCCAGTCGAAGCCCGCATCGGCACCCCAGCGCGTCGCGCGCACGAACTCGCGAAGCCACGCGGTCCATGTCGGCGCGGGTCATCGCGCGCGGCACCTGGTTGTTCGGACCGTAGGCAATCGCCGACGGCGCGATCAGCGGCCAGTTGCCGGCGGCCAGCGGCTCGTCGCTCGCCTCCCAGCCCAGTTGCGTCGAGCCCTTGGGCCCGGCGTGACCCAGCTGCAGCGCGATCTTCGCGCCGCGTCCGCGTGTGCACGTAGTCGACGATGCGCCTCCATGCCGACGACGTGCTCCGGCGCGTACAGGCCCGGCGCATCCGGGCGAAATGCGCGCGTCGGCGCGACACGCACACCATCTCGGTGAACACGAGGCCCGCGCCGCCGTGCGCGCGGCTGCCCAGATGCACGAGGTAGTAATCGTCGGGCATGCCGTCGCGGCACGAGTACTGCGCCATCGGCGACACGACGACGCGATTTTGCAGCGTGACGCCGCGCAAACGCGAACGGCGTGAACATCGGCGGCACACGGGCGTCGCGCCGCGCCGCCGGCGCGCGCCCGGCAAACCAGGATCTCCATCCCGGCGACGAATGCCGCTGTCGCGCAGCCGCAGGTTTTCGTGCGAGATGCGCTGGCTGCGCGTCAGCAGGCTGTAGGCGAACTGCGTCGGCCTCGAACGCCGAATAGCGGTCGACGTTCTCGAACCATTCGGTCGAATTGCGCGCGGCGTTCTGGATCTTGAGGACTTCGACGGCGCGCTCGGCCTCGTAACGCGCCAGCGCCGCCGGTAAGATCGAGGGATCGGACAGCGCACGGGCGAGCGCGATCGCGTCCTCCAACGCGAGCTTGGTGCCGGAGCCGACGGAGAAATGCGCGGTGTGCGCGGCGTCGCCGATGAGGACCACCGGCACGCGCTTGCCGTCGCGTTCGTTCCAGTGCACCCATGTGCGGCAGACGACGCGCGGAAAGCGGATCCAGATGGCGGAGCCGCGCAGGTGCGTCGCGTTGCTCATCAGCGCGTGGCCGTCGAGATAGGGCGCGAAGAGGCGCTCGCAAAAGGCGATGCCCTCCTCTTGCGACATCGTGTCCAGGCCCGCGGCGCGCCACGTTTCCTCCGGCGTTTCGACGATGAACGTCGACGTGTCTCCGTCGTACTGGTACGCGTGCGCCTGGAACCAGCCGTGCGGCGTCTGCGCGAACGCGAACGTGAACGCGGGGAAGCGCTTCTTCGTGCCGAGCCACACGAACCGGCAGTGGCGCAGGTCGACGTCGGGACGAACGTCGCGGCGTAGCGCGTGCGGATGCGGCTGTTGAGTCCGTCGGACGCGATCACGAGGTCGGCGCCGAACGCGCGCGCGGCGGCGACGTCGTCGGCGACGTCGTCCTCGAACACGAGTTCGACGCCCAGCGCCTCGCAGCGCGCCTGCAGGATGTTGAGCAGCCGCTTGCGGCCGATGCCGCAAAAGCCGTGGCCGCCGCTCGTGATCGTGCGGCCCTTGAAATGGACGTCGATGTCGTCCCAGTGATTGAACGCGTCGGCGATCTCGCGCGCGGTTTCCGGGTCGGCCGCGGCCAGGTTGCCGAGCGTCTGGTCGGAAAAGACGACGCCCCAGCCGAACGTGTCGTAGGGCCGGTTGCGCTCGACCACGCGCACGACGTGCCGGCATCGGCCTGCTTGCATCAGCAGGGCGAGATACAGGCCGGCGGGACCACCGCCGATGCAAAGCACGCGCATGTCGTTCTCTCTAGTCGCGCGACCGCGACAGCCCGCGCCCCCTTTTAGTTAAACATAAACAGTATAGATCTAAACTAGTTCGCGTCAACGGTCGGCGGTCGACGTCAATGGTCCGGGCGGACTACTCCAAAAGGTGCATGGTCCGGAAGAGGCACCACTCTAGCATGGTCACCTCCTTCGGGGACGCGGCGAGGCCATCATGGCGGCAATCACCGGGCACAGGCGATCGGGATTCTCGCTGGTGGAACTGCTGTTGGCGGCAACGCTGGCGACACTGCTGCTCGTGCTCGCCAGCCCGTCTTCACCGACTGGATTCGCGGCTACCGGCAGTTGAACCACGCCCAGGCACTGGCGCGCGCCTCGAACTCGCGCGCTCGGAGGCGATCAAGCGCAGCGGGCGCGTCAACGTGTGCAAGACCACCGATTGGAGCGATTGTGCTCCACAAGGCGGCTGGGAGTCCGGGTGGCTCATCTTCGCTGATGCCGACGACGACGGCCATCCGGGCAATCCCTCCGCCGTTCTCGGCAAAGAGCCTGCGGCCCCGGGCAAGATCACGATCGTCGGCAATGCCCCGGTCGCCGACTATGTGTCCTACACCAACCTGGGAACGGCGCGCACCCGGAGCGGAGCGCTGCAGATGGGCACGTTCTCCGTGTGCACGACCGGCCAGAAGGCGCTCCACGTCGTCCTCGCCAACACCGGTCGGGTCCGGATCCAGCGCACCGCCGTCCCCTGCCCCTGATCCCCCGGCGTGGCCACGGTGGGCGGACAGGTGGCGCCTACAGGGCAGCGCCGCGGATTTCGCTCACCGTCCGTTCCCCATCCCATGCCTTTAGTCGGGCATGTTTGCGGCGCACCCCCCGTATTCACTAGGATGCAAAACGTACAGCAAGGAGAAGCGCCATGGCAACGCACACAAGCATCCGCGGAAGGCGGTCGGGCTTCACGTTGATCGAGCTCATGGCCACCGTCGCGATCGTCGCGATTTTGGCATCGCTCGCGTATCCGCAATACACGGCCTACCTGCAGCGCGGCCGCATCATGGACGCGACGACCAAACTCCAGGACTTCCGGATCAAGATGGAGCAGTACTACCAGGACAACCGGACGTACCTCAATGCCGGGGGCAACGCCTGTGGCGTCGCCGACCCGGCGTCCGCCCCCACGGACAGCTTCGACGTCAAGTGCCTGCCCGCGCTGGCCACCGCCACAAGTTACGTCATCGAGGCGACGGGCATCGTCGCCAAGAACATGGCGAACTTCACCTATCGGCTCACCGTCGACCCGACCGGGCTCACCAAGACGACGGTCATGCTTCCGGCCACGGGCTGGAAGTACCCGGTGCCGAACAACTGTTGGACCACTCGCAAGGACGGACTGTGCGCCTGACGCATCTTCGCGGGAAGGGCTTCACGCTGGTCGAGCTGCTGATCTCCATCAGCATCGCGGGCCTGCTCATCTACCTCGCGTTGCCCAATTTCACACAGTTCTTCGCCAACACCAACATCCGCACAGCGGCCGAGACGCTCAACAACGGCATGAAGCAGGCGCAAGGGCAGGCGATCAAACTGAATACACCCGTCCAGTTCGTCCTGGATTCGTCGGCGCTGCCGACCAAGTACATGATCCTGGACTCCAACAACGTCCAGCTGGACCAGGCCATCCTGGGCGTCGCCGCCAACGCGGCAACGTACGTGGTCACCCCTGCCGGCGCCACACGGACGACGTTCTCCGGCCTGGGGCAGGTTCAGGCGACCAACCCGTTCGACCCGGTCACGCCCGGATCGGCCGGCATCACGCGCATCGACGTCAGCGCGCCGTATTCGGGCAGCGTCCGCAAGCTCGCCGTGGTTTCGGACGTCACCAAGGGCGTCAAGCTGTGCGATCCGGCCCTGCTCGTTCCCGACCCCAAGGCCTGTCCGTGAACGTCGCACGCACCGACGCCAGACACGTTGCGCGCCGCGGTGGCACCGCCGAGCGGGGCGCGTTCCTGCTCGAGGCGCTGATCGCCATCCTCATCTTTTCGTTTGGCATCCTGGGCCTCATCGGCATGCAGGCGCAGAGCATGCGTTATGTCTCCGATGCGCAATATCGCGCCGAGGCTACCTATCTCGTCAATTCGTACATCGCGCGGATGTGGTCGGCCGATCCGGCGCTGTGGGCAACGCAATACGTCGACCCGACGATCCCCGGAACACCCGCCGAGGCGTTCATGCAGACGCTCACGCAAATGCCCGGTGGCCTGCCGGGTGCTGCGGCGATCGCCAACAACCCGACGATCACGCTGACGCCCGGACCCGGGACCGTCGGAACGATCAACCTGTCGACGCGGTCGAGCCTGGTCGTGATCACCGTGTGGTGGCTTGGCTCCCGGCGAAGTCGCCACCGACGTGGACCCGGCCAACGGCAAGGGCCACAGCTACGTCGCCACCGCGGTCATCGGGAACAACTGATGCGCGCCCCGAAACCCACCTGCCGTCGCACGCGCACCGCGCGCCTCGCCGCGAATTCCCGCGGCTTCAGCCTGATGGAGTTGATGGTAGGCGTCGTCATCGGCTTGATCGCAACGCTGATCATCTTCCAAGTCTTTGCCGTATCGGAGGGCCTGAAGCGCAACACGACGGCGGCGGGGGACGCCCAGACCACGGGACTCATCTCGTCGTTCATCCTGGGACAGGAACTGGGCAACGCCGGCTCCGCGATGATGGCGGCGCTCAACGATCTGTCGACGTGCAACTCCACCGGAGATTTCAGGACCAATGTGCGTCCGATTCCCGTCGTCATCACCGACGGCGGCGCCGACGACATCTCCGACAGTGTCGACGTCTACTACAGCGTCGCCCGCTCGCTGATCACGCCGGCGCCGTTCATCAACGGCCCGTTCGCGCCAGGCGCCGATTTCAAGGTTCAGAGCCCGACGCAATTGGTGGCCGGCGTGCCACAGGGCGGCTTCAACATCGGGGACCTTGCCATCGCGCTCGATGGTGTCGGCGGGTGCGAATTGACGAAGATCACCGCCGCCACTCCCGAAGCGGGCGGAAATCCTACAGGAACCACGGGCAACGTCTTTCTCAAGCACTCGGCGGTCGTCAATACGTATTCTGAGGGACCGCAATATGCGGGACTGATGCCGCTGGGTCCCGTCGGCTCGGTGCAGAAGATGCGCTACGACGTCACGCCACCTGCCGATCCGTTGAGTCCCAACGTGCTGCGCGGCCAGGCGCTGCTCGATCCGGTCTCCGGGGCGCCCGACATCGCCGACGTTCAGCCCAAGAATCCGATCGCGGGCAACATCGTCCTCCTGAAGGTGCAATACGGCATCTCCAACGGCGTCGGCCCGGCGGCGCACCTGGACACATGGGTCAAGGGTGTCGCGCCATGGGACGCAGCCGACGCTGCTCGGTCCAATGGTTCCGGCCACGCTGGCTCAAACGGTGGAACGGATCAAGGCGGTGCGCATCGGCATCATCGTGCGCAGCGACCAGCCGGTTGCCGCGCTCGACGCCAGCGGCAGCGATTACGAGAAGTACGTCACCAACGGCTTCGATTGGGTGCTGTTCGATTGCCCGGCTCGTCGCCAAGGCGAGCTGCCCCGGACGCCTGACCGGGCACCTGGGCCCGTACAACGGACAGTTTTACCGCTATCGCATCTACCAGCTCGAAATCCCCCTGCGGAACGGCCTATGGAACGTAAGCTGATGCAACCGCGCCATCGTCGCGTGGGCGGCCCGGAATCGCGCGGCAAGCAGCGAGGCGTCGTCCTTTTCGTGGCGCTCATCGTGATGGTCGCGTTGAGCCTGGCCGGCGTCGCGCTCGTGCGCTCGGTCGAGTCGACGACAATGGTTGCCGGCAACTTGACGTTCCGGCAGTCCGCCGTTCCGGTGAGCATGGCGGCCGTCGAACAAGCCATCGTCGACATCGTCGAGAAGCCGGCGACCGGCGTTCCGAACCTGGACGTCGATACGGTCTCGCACAATTACTATGCGTCGCGGCAGCCCAACGAAGACACGTATGGCATTCCAGTGGCGCTGCAGGGGAACTTGGCCGCCTACCCGGCCGCCGCCCAGAAGATCGTCGACCCGGGCACCGGCAACACCGCGCGATACATCATCGAGCGCGTATGCCTCATGTCCGGCCAGGTTGCCGCGCCGTGGAACTGCGACCTCATGCCGCCCAAGCAGGCGCCCGGTACCACGACGGGCAAGATCATTCCCATCGCGCTTCCCCGCGTGCCGTTCTATCGCCTCACCATCCGTGTGGATGGGCCCCGCGCCACCGTCGCATATTCGCAGGCCACGCTTCGCTAGCCCGTACTCCGGGCAAGGACACATACCATGAACAAGCATGAGAGCCTCCCCGTCCGATTGCTGCAGGCCGTTGGAATCAGCGTGGCGATCGCACTCTCCGGCATGGCCATCCCGGCGTCCGCGGCGCTGACGAAGCTCTCCGACAGTCCGCTGAACGCGACGATCAAGGCGTCGCCGAACGTCGTGTTCACCGTCGACGATTCGAGCAGCATGCTGTCCGACTTCCTTCCCGACCTCGTCGTGATCGGCACGGCCAGCACGTATTGCCGCGGCGCCAATGGTCAGATGACCGCCGCATGCGGCAGCGTGGGTGCGTCCAAGCAGCCGGCGTACATCTACAGCGGCAACGCCATTCCCTGGGGCAACACAGCGAACGTCAGCTATGCGATCGGCAACCCGCCGAACGCGTTCAATTATACGGTTAGCGCAGTCCCGGCCACGTATCAATTCTGGCCCGCGCCCGCGCACGCCGGCGACTTCAATCTCCAGTATTACAACCCGCGCCTCACCTACCAGCCGCCGATCAACGGCGACGCTGCACGCACGCCGTTCCAGACATGGAATGCGGCGGCGGGCACGACGAAGAATTGGACAGACGTCCTCACCGACCCGTGGTACGCGGTGATGGGGCTTCCCAAGACCACCGTCAACATGCAGTCCAAGGTGACCGTCGGATGGTGGTGCAACAGCGACTGGCCACTCGACACCACGTCTGTCACGCTGACGGCAACCGGCAAGGCAGTGACCGGAGCCGGCGACGTGAACGGCAGCGGCGCGGATTGCCGCATCAACGGCACGCTGTACGACGCGTCGGCCCGGACGGGCGCGTCCAAGGCCAACGGCGATTATCAGTATCCGTTCGGCTCCGTCGTCGGCGCGGACAATTTCTTCCGCAGCGGCGTGCGCAACATGTATTGCGACAAGACGCTAGGCAAGTTGCCGTATGCGTGGCCGCAGTCGTGCGTCAACAACGGCACTTGGTCCTGCACCCTCGGCGGCACGGTCATCTGGCCGGCGACGCAACCGCAGTCCTGCTTCTTCAGCTCCTATAAGACCACGTGCACAGCCAACGTACCCCCGTATACGCCCGCCGGCTGCAACACCGACCCGACCTACGACCTGGGCGGATGCACCGGGTCCGAGTGCAAGGTGTGCATTAACAATGGCTGCACGAACTCCAATACCGGCCAGAACGGCGTATGCCATCTGACCGCCACCGGATTGGGCGGCAGCGGCACGGCTTCGTGCAACTGCACCGGACCCGGCGGCGTGTGCACGCTCGCGTGCACCACAGGACTTCCCAATTGTGTCGTTGCCAGCCAGACGTGCCAGCCCTTCCAACCACCGCCCACGGGCTGCACGGTGGGTGTGCTCTCGCAGAACCAGACGTGTTCGCAGGTGGCGTCGCCGGCCTGCTCGGCCGTCCTGTGGGATACGGCGGCGAACGTGCCCTCCGGCACGCCGCCGTCCGCCCTGCCCGCGCTGACGATGTACAACGATTCCAACGCGACGGGCTACGTCTGCCGGCACAACAACAAGGCCTATGCCACGGCGCCGGGCACGACGTCGAAGATCAACAACTTCCCGACCGGGGTGTTCACGACCGCGGTCGGCGCGACGGGCTGCCTTGCCGTGCCGACGACGGTCACCATCCCGCGCCACTACTGGAAGACCAGCGTCGAGTGGTGTACGGCCAAGATCGCCACTGCGGGCGACAAGTGGCAGGGCTTCGGCTAGCCTGGAACCTGCCAGGACAACCATGACGCCAGCACCTTGCCTCCGCACATCTATCCGCGCTTCTACAAATTCGGCGTGGCAAAGACCGATCCGGCCTACGCGGACAATTACCTCTATGCCAATCCGGCCTTCGAGCGCGTTACGTTCGACTTCACCAAGATCGGCGTCGCCGGCGTGTGGATCAACCACACATGGGTGGAAAGCGGCAAGACGCTATTCGCGCCGCGCTCGTTCGACCAGGAAATGGAGAACTACGCCAACTGGTTCGTCTACTACCGCACGCGGATCAATGCGCTGAAGTCGTCGGCGTCGCTGGCGTTCCAGTCCGCCAACCTGGACGATTTCTTCCGTCTCTCGCTGCAAACGCTGAGCAACGGCCTGCCGCAGTCGCAGTTCCTGAACATCGGACTGTTCGACACGAGCACGGGAACCCAGCGGCAGAGCTTCTACGACACGCTGTTCAAGATCAACATCCGGATGGGTGTGGACACGCCCAACCTGGACGCGATCGTGCGTGTGGGCGACTGGTTCACCACGGGCAGCAGCGCCAAGCTCGCGGGCGCAACCGATCCGCTGAACGATCCCCTGGTGACCTGCCAGAAGAACTTCCACATGTTGTTCACGGACGGCATCACCAACCAGGCGGTCGCACCGACGACCATCGGTGACTTCGACACCCTCGTCGGCAATCCCGCTCCGGCGCTGCCGGTCGCGCTTACCGTGACGCCGCCCATCGTGCAGAATGGGCCGTGGCCGCCGTTCTACGCGGACAGCTTCGCGCAAAGCGACACGGCCGCGGACTATGCGCTCAAATACTGGATCACCGACATGCGCGCCGGCTGGACGGACAACGTGCCAAACGACCTCTCCGGCGCGCGCGGCAGCGACCCGGCGTCCTGGCAGCACGTGAATTTCGCGGCGCTGGCGCTCGGCACCGAAGGCACGCTGCCGGCAGCGTCGCCCACGACCACGGAAGCGGCGATCGAAGGCGGCACGCTGAAATGGCCGAAGGTCGTCGGTCCGCCCGCGTGCGTGGGCGCCCTTTGCGTGTCCAACACCAAGCAGCCCAATCCGACGGGCGTCGACGACCTGTGGCACGCGGCCGTCAACGGGCGCGGGGCATTCGTCAACGCGTCCAACGCGAAGGAACTGCGCAACGGCATGGAGCAGATCCTCAACGGGATCCTGCAGGTCGGCGGCGCGCGGACGGGCTCGGCAAACCCCAACCCGAACTTCTCGGCGACCAACGACTTCATCTACACGGTGAGGTTCGAAAAGGGCTGGGAAGGATCGGTGCAGAAGATCCAGATCGATCCGGCTACCGGCATTCCGCTGGCTTCTCCGCCCAATCCGATCTGGGAAGCCGCCAATCAGCTCACCGCGGCGGTGGCCGGCGGAGGCACGCCGTGGTACTCGAAGCGGAACATCGTGACGATGGACGACAACGCCGTTCCGTTCAAGAATGCGGTCGCATTCCGCGCGCCGCTGACGCCGCCTCCGCCGAACTCGCACATCACGACGGCGCAATACAACACTCTGGGCAGCGACGACCCGACGCGCACGGCGGTGCTGGAATACATACGCGGCAGCACCGCCAACGAAGGCATCGGCGTCAATTCGTTCCGGCAGCGGCCTTCGCCGCTGGGCGACATCGTCAACTCGCAGGCCTCGGTGGTCGGACCGCCGATGGCACCGTATCTGGACATCTGGGACCCGGGCTACACGGCGTTCAAGACCGGCGCCGCTGCCGCGCGGTCGACACGCGTCTACGTCGGCGCCAACGACGGCATGCTGCACGCGTTCAAGGACACGACCGGCGACGAGGCTTGGGCCTACATCCCTTGGGAGTTCACCCAGCGCGGCCCCATCGCCACGGACGGCCTCGCCGGACTTTCCGTGCAGCCGCTGTTCGTTCACCACATGTATGTCGACGGGCCGACCAAGGCGGGCGACGTCCAGTTCGGACTCACCGCTCCCACGACATGGCACACGCTGCTCGTCGGCGGCCTGGGCAAGGGCGGCAAGAGCTATTACGCGCTCGACATCACCGATCCCGACGCCGTCGTGGACGAGGACACGGCGCGCAAAGCGGTGCTGTGGGAGCTTCGCGACGATTCTGCCACGACCAACCTGCACGAACTTGGCTACACATATGGCAAGCCCGTGTTCGGCAAGCTGCGCGCCTACGGCTGGGTCGTCATCGTCAGCGCCGGTTACAACAACAAGTCCGGAAAGGGCTTGCTCTACATCCTCGATCCTTCCAACGGCAACGTGCTGGAGACGCTCACCACCGGGTCCGGCTCAAATCTGTCTCCTAGCGGCCTCGTCCAGTTCGCCGGGTACACGCAGGACCTGCGCAACCAGATCATCGAGCAAATCTACGCCGGCGATCTGAACGGCGACCTGTGGCGCTGGGATGTCAGCAGCGCGACGGCCTCGGTGTGGAACGCGACGCCCGCAACCAAGATTGCGCACCTGACCGATTCGTTCGGGACCGCGCAGCCGGTGACCACGGCGCCGCAGATCGAGATCGACATCAGCACGGGTGTGGATCGCTTCGTGTTCGTCGGCACCGGCCAGCTGCTCGATGACAGCGACCTGCTGACCACGCAGACGCAGACGCTGTACGCGATCCGCGACGGCAGCAACCTGATGCCATCGGTGATCGCCTCGCCGCTCTTGCGAGACGTGAACATGCAGCCGGTCGCGGCTACCAGCGTCGCCGGCCTCGCTACCCAGCCGCAGTATGGCTGGTACCAGGACCTGACGGACGACCCGGGCAGTCGCATCGTCGTCCCGCCGGAAGCCGATATCGGCCTCGTCGCCTTCGTCGCCACCGTTCCGTCGAACGACAAGTGCATCATCGGGTCGCCGGCGCGGGTGTTCGTGCGAACGTTTGCGACCGGTGAGTCCAAGTTGAACGACCCCGGCGGCGGCCCGGGGATCCTGCCGTCGTGGTACATCGCCGAAGGGGGCGCCGGCGTGTTCTTTGGCGCCCTGGAAAAGGCGGGATCGACCCCGGGCACCTACATCCCGGATCTGCGGCTGATGGTGACCTCGGCGAAGGACGGAGCCGTATTCACCTACAAGATCTCGCCGCCGAACCTGATTGCCGCGCACCGGATGTCCTGGCGGCAACTGGGTCAGTAGCGCGCTTCCGCAGCGGGCGGCCTCGATTCGGGGCCGCCTTGGCGAATCGGCCGTTTCGCACCGGGACGGCCGATTTGCTTTCCGTACTGCGTGCATATGGGCTTCCAACCCGCTCGCTACAATGCCAAATGTGCGCCAACGCTTACGCGATGCCTTGTCCGCGCCATGGCAGGCGCGCATCGGTGCATCCATGACCACCGTCGCGGACAACGACGATGCGGCGAGAACACTTGCGATGGCGCTCGTCGCGTCGATCGCATGTCACGCGCTGCTGCTGGCCGATTGGCGATGGAACTCGCTGCCGAGTTCGCTGCAGCCGCACTTGTTCTACGGAGTGGGGTCGATTGCCGCCCGGCAAGACGCGTCGCTGCGCGTGGAACTGGTCAGTGCGCGAGGCGGCGACGTGACGGCGGAAGCGCGCCCTGCTGCCGCGGCATCAGGTACCGCCAACGACATCGCCGCGACGCCCGCGCTGGTCGCACCGGTGCGCAAGCGCCCGGCCGTGCCGCCGCCCCCGGCTCTCCCCACCGATCAGCAGGGCCTGGTCAACGTCGTCGAATTCGACGACATCGGCGCAGTGGACAGCACATTGGCCGACGCGATCGCGGCCGAATTTCCCGATCCCGAGACTACTCGTCCGCAGTTGCAGCAGGAACTCGCGGTCGCCTATCCGGAGGATGCGCTTCGCGCACACCGCAGGATGGTCGTGGGCGTGCTGGTCGTCGTCGACGAGCAGGGAAAGGTCGAGCGGACCGCCAAGTCGTTCGATGACCTCGTGTTCGCACCGGCCGTCGACGCCGCGTTGCAGGCGGCGCAGTTCAGTCCCGCGCTACGCGACGGCCGTCCGGTTCGCTTCTGGACCGTGCTGGTGTTCGACTTCACGATCCAGGGACCGCCGATCTTCCCCTAGCCGTTGACCGGCATGTGGAACCCCGGCGCGGCGCTGCCGTCGTCGGGCCAGCGCGTCGTCAGCGTCTTGCCGCGCGTATAGAAGCGCACGCCGTCCATGCCGTGGACGTTGAGATCGCCGAAGAGCGAGTGGCGCCAGCCGCCAAACGAATAGAACGCCATCGGCACCGGAATGGGGACGTTGATGCCCGCCATCCCGACCTCGGCATCCTGCTGGAAGCGCCGCGCCGCGTGGCCGGAGCGCGTGAACAGCGCGGCGCCGTTCGCATACGGGTTGGCGTTGATCATCGCGATCGCCGCGCTCAGTGACTCGGCGCGCAGGACGCAGAGCACCGGGCCGAAGATCTCGTTGCGGTAGACATCCATCGCCGGCGTCACGTAGTCGAAGAGCGTCGGACCGACGAAGAAGCCGTCCGGATGTCCGGGCACGCTGTGCCTGCGGCCATCGACCACCAGCCGCGCTCCCTCGGCGACACCGCGGTCGATGAACCCTTCGATGCGCGTCTTCGCCGCACCGGTGACGACGGGTCCCATCTCGATCTTCGGCGCGTCGCCCGGGCCGACCGTCACGCGCAGCGCGCGCTCGGCGAGTTGCGCGACGAGCATATCGCCCACGTCGCCGACCGCGACGACGGCCGATATCGCCATGCAGCGCTCGCCGGCGGAACCATAGCCGGCGCCGATGATCGCTTCGGTCGCAAAGGCAACGTCCGCATCGGGCAGCACGACGGCGTGGTTCTTGGCGCCGCCCAGCGCCTGCACGCGCTTGCCGTGCCGCGCGCCGGTTTCGTAGATGTATTTGGCGATGGGCGTCGAACCCACGAACGAGACGGCGGCAATGCCCGGATGCGCGAGTATCGCGTCGACGGCTTCCTTGTCGCCGTGGACGACGTTGAACGCTCCGTTCGGAAGGCCCGCCTCGCGCAGCAGCTCCGCCATCCGCAGCGAGAACGTCGGGTCGCGCTCGGACGGCTTCAGCACGAACGTGTTGCCGCACGCGAGGGCGACGGGAAACATCCACATCGGGACCATCGCCGGGAAGTTGAACGGCGTGATGCCCGCGCATACGCCCAACGGCTGGCGCAGCGAGTAGCTGTCGATGTCCGGCCCGACGTTCTCGCTGAAGTCGCCCTTCAACAGATGCGGGATTCCCGTCGCGAATTCGATCACTTCGATGCCGCGCGTGATCGAGCCTTCCGCGTCGGCGAGCGTCTTGCCGTGCTCCTGCGTGATGATCTTCGCCAAGTCCTTCTTGTGCGCGTCCATCAATTCGCGGAAGCGCATCAGGATGCGGGCGCGCCGCAGCGGCGGGTGTGCGCGCCAATCCGGGAACGCGCTCGCCGCGGCGCGCACGGCACTGTCGACGTCCGCCGCGTTGCCGAGCGGCACATGACGGACCACTTCGCCGGTGGCGGGGTTGGTCACTTCGCCGTAGCGCGTCGTCTGCGCCGCGACCGCGCGTCCGCCGATCCACAGCGGCAGCCGTTCGAGTGTCGTCAGGTCCATGCCTCCTCCGATGCCGTGGCACAGCACCGGTGGCTTTGTCGCACAGAATCCGCCGGGCCGATGGCTATTATGACGCGTTACCGCCGCTCTTCGCATCAAGGGAGGAACACCGGCGTTTGCAGCCGGATCCCCACGATCGACGCCCATGCGCTGGATGGGCCGTTGATTCGATTGCCGTAGCTAACGTAGGCCTCGAAACGATTGGGAATCACGATGTAGCGGATGCCGACCTGGTACCTGCCGGACCTGGCCTCATCGTGAAATATCTCTGCAAGCAGCCGCAGGTCGGCCGCGACCTGGTATTGGACGGCGGCGCCGGCGAGCGAAGTTGTCCCCAATCCGTAGGCGTTGGCCACGCCCAGGTTGAGGTCGATTTCCAAGTCACCGCGCGGATACCACGACGCGAGCGCCTTCGCGTAATAGAGCTGGAATGCCGAACTGCCGTGCGGCGCGGCGGTGTCCCGCCCGGCTCCTGCGGCCATGCCGAATGTCCATTCGCCATCCGTGCGCTGCGTCGCGGTCTTGGCCTGCAATTGCACGATGCTCGACGACTCTTCCCCATCCGGCCTCGCCAGCGCGGCGCCGACGGACAACTCGACGTTCCCAGTAAAGTTGCACGCCGGCTGCGCCCAGTATTCGCGGCCGGCGTGCGCCAATAGGCTCCACTCCTCGAGCTGACAGGTCTTGGGCGCGACGACGGCCGCCTCGTCGGTCACCAGTGGCTGCCCCGCGTGGATCGGGATGGCAGCCGCCATCAGTCCCGGCGCAAGCAGGCGGGCCAGGAGGATCGATCTCACGGCAGTTGTTGCGCATCGGGCCACGCCGCTGCTAGGGGCCCGGGTTGAGGAGCCGCTCGACGTAGCGGGCGATCAGGTCGACCTCGAGGTTCACGGCCGCGCCGACGCCAAGCCGCTTGAGCGTCGTCACGGCCAGCGTATGCGGAATCAGGTTGACCGCAAAGCGCGCGCCCGCGACCTCGTTGACGGTGAGACTGACCCCGTCGATCGCGATCGACCCCTTGGCGGCGATGAAGCGCGCCAGCGCCGCCGGTGCTTCGACCTCCAGCAGCCAGCTACCGCCCGCATCGCCGGCGATCGCCGCAAAGCGCGTCACCGTGCCGACGCCGTCGACATGCCCTGACGTCAGGTGGCCACCCAGCCGGTCGGCGAGCCGCAGCGCCAACTCGATGTTCACGTCGCCGGTGCGGTCGAGTCCGCTCGTGCAGCGCAGCGTCTCCGCCGAGACGTCGAATTCGAGCGACGCGCCATGAATCGCCGCGACGGTCAGGCAGCAGCCGTTGACGCAAACGCTGTCGCCTACCGCGACGTCGGCGATTTCGTGCACGCCCAGATCGACGGCAAGCCGCAGGCCATCGCCCTCCTTGGCGACATGAGTGATACGGCCGACCGACTGCACGATGCCGGTGAACATCAGGCCTTTTCCCCGTTTTGCACGCGGGCGATGACGCGCAGGTCGGCGCCGACCCGCTCGACGCTGTGCCACGCAACATCAGTCTTGTTCGCGAGCGTCCGCAGCGCCGCGGCGCGCTCGAACATGCCGCGCGCCGGATCGCCGATCAGCGTAGGGGCGACGTAGAGCAGCAATTCGTCGATCAGGCCGGCTTCCAGGAGCGCACCCGTGAGCTTGGCGCCCGCCTCGACATGCAATTCGTTGATGCCGCGCGTCCCCAGAGCGCGCATCAGCGCCGGCAAGTCGACGCGGCCATTCGCGTCGGGTAGCGTCAAGACCGCCAGCTCGGCCGACCATGCGGCATTGCGCTCGCCGTTGGTGACGATCAGCACGTTGTTGCCGGCCATAACGCGCGCCGATGTGGACGTCTGCCCATGCCGGTCGACGACGATCCGCAGCGGCTGTCGCGGCGTGTCGATCGCCCGTACAGTGAGTTCCGGATCGTCCTGCATCACGGTGCCGACCCCCGTCAGGATCGCGCAGGCCCGCGCCCGCCACGCGTGTCCGTCGGCCCGCGCCTCCGCACCGGTGATCCACTGGCTCTCTCCGCTTTCAAGCGCCGTCCGTCCGTCGAGGCTCGCCGCCAGCTTCGCGCGCACCCACGGGCGCCCGCGCGTCATCCGCGAGACAAACCCGACGTTCAATTCGTGCGCTGCGTCCGCGAGCAGTCCGAACGCGACGTCGATGCCGGCGGCGCGCAGGCGTTCGCCACCTTTCGCCTGGCCGGGATTGGGGTCCTCAACAGCCGCGACGACGCGGGAAATGCCGGCCGCGATGACGGCGTCGGCGCACGGCGGCGTGCGGCCGTGGCTGTTGCACGGCTCCAGCGTGACGTACATCGTGGCGCCGCGCGGGTCGCCGCCGCGCGCGCGTGCATCGGCCAGCGCGTTGACCTCCGCGTGGGGCTCGCCCGCGCGGACGTGGAACCCCTCGCCGATGACCGCGCCGTCCTTGACGATGACGCTGCCCACGCGTGGATTGGGTGTGGTCGTGAAGAGCCCCCGCTCGGCAAGCGCGAGTGCGCGTGCCATATGTTCGCGATCGGTCGCGGTGAACGCTGGCATCGGCCCGCTAGCGGCGCGTGCGGCGCGGTGCGGCGGCCGGCGCCTCGACTTCCTTCAGCGCATCGCGAAAGTCGGAAACGTCCTGGAACGAGCGGTACACGGAGGCGAAGCGGATGTAGCCGACCTTGTCGAGCTTGTGCAGTTCCTGCATCACCATTTCACCGATCTGCCGCGACGGGATCTCGCGCTCGCCGAGCGAGAGTACCTGCTGGACGATCCTGTCGATCGCGGCGTCCACGTAGTCGGTAGGCACCGGACGCTTGTGCAGCGCCCGCTGGAAGCCCACGCGGATTTTCGCGGCGTCGAAATCGGAACGATTGCCGTTGGTCTTCACGACCTGCGGCAGCCGCAACTCGACGTTTTCATAGGTCGTGAAGCGTTTCTGGCAGGCGATGCACCGACGGCGGCGGCGGATAGAATCGCCGGGCTCCGACACGCGCGAATCGATGACCTGCGTATCGACGCTACCGCAGAACGGGCATTTCATCGCCGGTGCCTGGAATGGCCGCCGCGCCGCGGCATCACGGCCGGTAGACGGGGAAGCGCGCCGTCAGCCCGGCCACGCCCTTGCGCGCGGTCGCGATCGCGGCGGTGTCGTGCGGCGCATCGAGCACGCCGGCGATCAGGTGGGCCAGTTCCTCGCTTTCGAGTTCGGTGAATCCCCGCGTCGTGATCGCGGGACTGCCCAGACGGATGCCCGACGTGATGAAGGGCTTTTCCGGGTCGTTGGGAATGGCATTCTTGTTCACGGTCATGTGGGCGCGGCCGAGCGCGGATTCGGCGTCCTTGCCCGTGATCTTCTTGGCCCGCAGGTCGACCAAGAACATGTGCGAGTCGGTGCCGCCCGAGACGATCCGCAGGCCGCGATCCTGCATGACCCTGGCCAGGACGCGCGCATTTTCCAGCACGTGCTCCTGGTAGAGCTTGAAATCGCGCTGCAGCGCCTCGCCGAAGGCGACGGCCTTGGCGGCGATCACGTGCATCAGCGGCCCGCCCTGGAGGCCCGGGAAGACCGCGGAGTTGATCGCCTTCTCGTGCTCGGCGCGCATCAGGATGAGGCCGCCGCGCGGGCCGCGCAGCGTCTTGTGCGTCGTGCTGGTGACGAAGTCCGCGATCCCGACAGGGCTGGGATAGAGGCCCGCCGCCACCAGGCCGGCGTAATGCGCCATGTCCACCATCAGCAGCGCGCCCACCGCATCGGCGATCTCGCGAAAGCGCTTCCAGTCGATCACCCGCGAATAGGCGGAGGCCCCGGCGATGATGAGGCGTGGCTTATGCTCGTGCGCCAGGCGCTCGGCCTCGTCGTAGTCGATGAGTTCGGTGGCAGGGTCCAAGCCGTACGCCACGACCTTGAACCACTTGCCGGAAATATTCGCCGGCGAGCCGTGCGTCAGGTGGCCACCATGCGGCAGGCTCATGCCCATGATCGTGTCGCCGGGCTTCAGCGTCGCGAAGAACACCGCCTGGTTCGCCTGCGCGCCGGAATGGGGCTGCACGTTGGCGGCTTCGGCATGGAACAGCTTCATCACGCGCTCGAGCGCGATCCGCTCCGCGATATCGACGAATTCGCACCCGCCGTAGTAACGCTTTCCCGGGTACCCCTCGGCGTATTTGTTCGTGAGCTGCGACCCTTGCGCGGCCATTACCGCGCTGCTCGCGTAATTCTCCGAGGCGATGAGTTCGATGTGATCTTCCTGCCGTTTATTCTCGGCGGCAATGGCGGCCCACACCTCGGGATCGGCGTCGGCAAGCGTGCGGGAGCGGCTGAACATGGCGGCCTCGGGGGCGTTCTTCTAGGCAGGATTCTAGCACCCACGAAAACGGAAACGTCCCACGCGCCGGAGGAATTGGCGGCTATAATCCGCGCGGAGCCCGTACCGCCAGACGCGACCGCGGGAAGGCCGAGAATTCCCTGGAGGAGGTGACGTGAACGCCCTGCTCGCACTTTCCCGGCTGATCGATCGCATGACCGACCGCATCGGCCACACGATCTACTGGCTGGTCCTGGTCGCGGTCCTGATCAGCGCTGCCAACGCCACCGTCCGCAAGATCTTCAACTACAGCTCGAACTCGTTTCTCGAGATCCAGTGGTACCTGTTCTCGATGATCTTCCTGTTTCTCGCGGGCTACACGCTCAAGAACAACGAGCACGTGCGAATCGACATCATCACGGGCCGCCTGTCCGCACGCGCACGCGCATGGATCGACGTGTTCGGTACGCTGGTCTTCCTGCTGCCGATGGCCTTCCTTATCATGTGGCTGTCATGGCCGGTGTTCGTCGACGCCTGGGAGCGGCATGAGGTGTCGACCAACGCCGGGGGCTTGATCGTCTGGCCGGCGCGTCTGATGGTGCCGATCGGCTTCTTCCTGCTGATCGTGCAGGCCCTGTCGGAGCTGATCAAGCGCTTCGCGTTCCTGCGCGGGATGATCCCGGACCCGAGCGAAAAGCACATCGAAAAGACGGCCGAGGAATTGCTGGCCGAGGAGATTCTGCGGTCGCGTGGCGACCTTGCGATCGCCGAGCAATTCGAGGGCATCGCTGTCGGCAGGAAGGATAAGCCATGACCGCCTTCCTGATCGCGAACATCGCCCCGATGATGTTCGGGGCGTTGGTGATCGTGCTGCTCATCGGTTATATGATCGCGAGCTCGGTGTAGCGCAGGTAGGTGTTGCGTCGCGTCCGCGCGATCGAGTGCGGATTGAGCGGATCGAGCAGCCAGTCGTACTCGTCGCCCTGGACGGCGGGGTCGTCGCGCTGAAAGCCGTCGTTCGTGATCTGCGGCGCCAGGCCTACGAGGCGTCGCAGCTGGACCGGCAGGGTGTAATCGTAGACGAGGCGGAACCAGTCGAGGGCGGCGATGTACTCTGCGGCGCTCTGCAGCTGCAATGCCTTGCACCCAGATCTGCTCAACGAGGCCGATCGGGTTGTAGTGCACGCGGCTGGCGTTCCCGTTCGGGTCCGTCACCACCTCTGGCTGGAGAACACGGTAGTTGGGCGTCGCGCTGATCTCTAGCTTGAGTGGATCGGTCACCTTCAGCGGCAGCAGGTCGTAGGCGTCGTACATGATCGTGCTGTCGTGGCCCAGCGGGTCCCGCTGCGTGGCGACGAGGCCGCGCGTGCCCGTGCCAAGCTGCACGTCGTAGGCCCGGCGTTGCGTGGCGGCGAAATAGCCCGCCACGTGCCATCCATCCGATCCGTCGTTGTGAGCGAAGGACCCGAGGGTGGGGACGGCCTGACGGAACGGGACGGGATACTCCGCGCCCCACGTTGCGTTCTGCCGGGTGAGCCAGGGGGGCGTGGTCACGCCGGTGCCTTGCAGCGCGTTGGCAAGGTGCTGATCCGTGAATACCAGCTGCTCGGTTCGCGTGAGCGCGCCGTAGCTGCCGACTTTCGCGAAATTGGCGCCCGACAGGCCGGCGAACGCCGCGCCGTCGTAGTAGTTGAGCGTCTGCGCGATGACGTTGGCCGACACGCTCGCATCGGATGCGCGCAGGTCGCTGACCCGCTTGCCGAACGTGCCCGGCATCTCGTAGCTCGTGCTGACCGCGATCCGGTTGTGGATGTAGGGCCCCGCCGGCCATGGCGCCGCGTATGTTGTCACGCTTTGCGTCGCCAGATAGGCGGCGGCGGGCTGGTCCTCCATATTTCGCCAGCCGCGCGGGCACGCAATCGAGGTCGATCGCGTCGGCTGCCCGAACGCGTCGTAGTCGTCGGTGAATGCGAACACGGTGAGGGGATCGTCGCCGCGCTCCCATTGCGTGGTGCGCTGGCCGCGCAGATGGGGAAAGAAGATCCGCTGGCGTGGAAGCTCGGCCGGCGCGGGCGGATCGATTTCGCGCAGGTCGTACTGCAATTCGGTCACCGTGTACGGCCGGCTCTCGTCGGGCGAGCCGTCGATCGCATAAAGCTCGGTGCGGATGATGCTGCCGCGCAGCGTGCGGACGGCGTCGCGCCGGACGCGGCGGCTCGCGGGGTCGTTGCCCGCGAGCGAACGCAGGAACGGCGTCACGAACTGGGTGTGATCGAGAATCGCCGATCGCCGGGCCAGAACTCGTTGGACCAGTCCAGATCGTCCTGCCAGGCACCGAATTCGGGGCCGACGGGCCCGAGATGAAACCAGGTCTTGGTGAGGGTCGGGGGCGAGATAATGGACGTCCTCTACCGCGCCGGCGCCGTGCGCGGCGGACGGGAAGGTTTCAAGGTCGACGTGTTCGACCACTGCCGAAGCCGCGAAATTCGCGCTCGACGCCGTCCCAGTGGCCGTGGTGGTAGCGATACTCGGTCGTCAGCCGGCCGTCCGACAAGGCGTCGCGGATTGTGACCTTGGCGACCACATGCACTGGAAACGGCAGCGTCGTGCGCCAGCGCGTCGCGGCGCTGTTTCGCGTCTTGGAGATAGAACCAGGTGGACGGCTTGTATTCGACATCGGTCGTTGCGCCGAGCCGGTTGTCCATTCGGTTGAGGAGATAGGGTTTGGTGCCGCCGGTGAAATCGAGGAACATGAAATTCCTGCGGACCGAGGCCGCCGACGTCGGTGCTCCACAGGATGCCGCTGATCCCCGTTCCGAGGATATCGGCGAAGCGCACGACCGTCGATGTCGGTGACCGGCGGCGTGCCCTCGATCGCGATCGGGTCGCTCCACGCGTTGCCGCTGCGATTGATCCACAGCTGGATCTCGCGATCGTCGACGTAGACGAGGTCGCAGACGCCGTCGCCGTCCACGTCGCCGAGCAGGATGCGCCTGGGATCGTATCCGGAGGGAAACGTCGGGCTGTTCTTCATGCGGACGCGCTTGGCCCCAGGAACCGTATCCCTGGTTCGGCCAGTACACGAACGATCCGCTGTGGACGAGGACGATGTCCTGCATGCCGTCGCCTGTCATGTCCGCGACCTTCACACGCGGGTCGGAGAAGTTCACGTCGGGAAAATCCTCCAGCGGCTCGCGCTCGACCCATCGCGTGTTGCCCGGCGTCCATCCCGCGTCCGGATCGTTGAAGAAGCACTCCATCCGGGTGCTCGAGCGCAGCACGTCGGTGACGCCGTCGCCGGTGAGATCAATCAGCTTCACCTCGGGATCCTCGAGGTTGAAGCTCGGCCGGTAGCGGTAGCGCTGAAACGACGCCGGACTCCATTTCGCCGGAAACTCCAGCGGAAAGTACCCGGCGAGGGGGCCGTTGGTGACCATGAGGTCGGCGCAGCCGTCGCCGTTGGCATCGAGAAGCCGCACGCCGGGCATGGCGAACGTCGTTCCCGCCGGCGCATCCCGCATCGGCCTGGACATGTCGAACCGGCCATCGCCCAGGTTGCGCCAGTAGCGCACCGCGCGGCCGTTCATCTGCAGGATGTCGGGCAAGCCGGCCCCGTGCAGATCGACCAGTTCCATCGTGGCGTTTGCGATCGACAGCGGCGGAAGATCGGCGCCGGCCACGGCCTGGAACTTGCGCTTCTCGGGATCGAACTGCGTGTACTGGAAGGTCAGCGGCGGCAATTGCCGCTCGCCCGCAACGCCGTCATAGGGCTTTCCCTGATCGTCGAAGCCGACGAGGACGATGCTTTCGAGCAGCGAGACGCCGTTGTAGACGTCGCTTTTGTAGCCGAGCTGATATTCCCGCACCGGCCGTTTCGTGTCGGCGTGGGTTTCCACCGAAATCGATTTGCACCGCTTGGTCGTGCGAATCTCGAAGCCGGCGCGGTAGTCCGAGTGCGGATCGTCGCGCCCGTCTTCGTATGCGAACGTGATGGTGACGAGGAATTTCAGTCCGGCGCCGTCGTCGTAGTCGGCGTAGCGGATCTGCGTCAGCAGCGGCTGGTCCCATGCGTGCCCGTCCTGCGGGGACTGACCTGCGTCCCTGTCTTCATAGAGATACTCGATCCGGTTGCCGAACGGATCCTTGGTCAGCGTCAGTTTCCAGGCGAAGAAGCGATCGGGGTCCTTCGCGCTGCTCTTCGGCCGCGCGATCGTCGCCGGCGTCGTTCGCGGCGTGAAATCCAGGTGGTAGCTCGCCTGGTCCGTGGGATTGGGCCCGTAATAGGACGTCAGCCCGTCGATGCTGGAAACTTCCCAGTAGTTCCTGCCCGCGACGGCGTCGTGGTGGTGAACGATGCTGGCGAACAGTCCCTCGCTGCGCGGCCGGTAGCGGGTGGCGAGCGACGGATCGAGCGAGGCGTCCGGCACCGGCACCAGGTCCTCGGCGCCGGAAAGGATGAAGACATCGCTTGTCGCCGGATCCAGGTCGTAGTCTCGATAGCGAGGAATTCCGCGAGAGGTCTTGCGCGTGACGCCCGCAATGTCCAGCGCCCATCCGGTCCCGTGGAGGCCGTTGCCGTGTCCAGAGCTGTAGACGAGGTTCAGTTGAGGCTGCAATCCGTTGCGACCGGGCGGGACCGCGATCGGGACGGTGAAGTTGCCGGTTCCCGTGTGCAGATCGGGCGCGAATTTCTCGCCGAGGCCGCGTTGCGCACCGCCACCTTTCGGCAATGCGATGATCTGGCTCGGGCTGCTCGCCTGATCGGCCATGTTTAGCGTTCCGCAAGATGCGCAAGCAACCCGTCTGCGCGCGAGCGCATTCGAGCCCAATTCATGTCGGCGTCACCACGAGATCCGGATGCTTCAGTAAACCTGCGAGAGCGAAAGTCACTGAAATCTACCGGAGATAAGGACCGCGTCAAGAACGTGTTGACTAAGCAGAGAATGCCTGCGGACCTGGCGCATGGCCTGCGGTTCGAGCTTCCACGCGCTCGAAACGTAGTCGACGCGGCGTCGATTCGGCTGAACTCGTGCGGATGTGCGCTTGGAACGCCCACATTGCTACCTTGGAAGAGGTTGCTCGCGAGCTATGGAAGATGGCGCATGAGTACCGACAGAGAGCAGCCGAGCTTGATAGCGGCCGGCTCCCGACATTGGCATGCCCGACAAATTGAGGCAGCTAGGCTGCATCAATGCGCGCATACGAAGCTTGCCGCGGGTCAGATTCTTTGTCGGGACTCAACGAGCCTCGACGGTTCGTCGCGCAGTCGAAAAGCCAACGCGCCGGCAAGTCAGTAAGAAGCGCAACTATGTGAGCCGCGGTAATCAACTGCGATCCGGCCGGGAGATAGTAGCCGACGGAATCTGCATCTAACTTTGCGTAAAATTTGGCTCGGGAGCTGATGGTCGTCGTTTTCTCGCCAGACAGCGGCACACACAGCGAAAGAAGTCGCTTGCTCTCTCCAATGGTCTCCAATGGGAGTTCGGCTGCTGTCTTAACAGCCTCAGCCGCCCATTTTCTCAACTTCCTAGCTCGGCGTTTCTTATGCGTCCCAATAAAAAGCACCCCCAATGCGGTCAGAATGATCGCGAGAGCAATAGCGGAAATGTTCACCCCGATAGCCGGGCCGATAACCGCGAACTGCGGAAGATTTACGCGCCTCACAAACTCAAGAACTGGTGCAAGGACACCGGAGGTCCACAGAGCAACCGATGCCGCATAGATGGTAGTTACGCCGGTTCTGTGGTCGATGGGCCAACGGAGCTTACCGAGTGGCACTTCTAGCCAGGCACGAGGCCGATTGGCAAAGTATCCGTCCGGGAGACCTAAGCTCCGTTCAATTGATGCTGCCCGTCCTACAAGTTCATCGTAGAGCTGGTCGTTCCTTGCATTGTACGTTGCGAGCCCGAGTGTGGCCACAAGCCCGAACAGGGAAAGGCCGAACGCTTGAGTATCCAAAGCGTCGCCTTTGAGGGCTGCTGCTGCGGCCGCCGCGATTGGCAGCAACGCGAGCAACTTAAACCTGATATCGGTAAGTAGTCGAAAGTTGTTCCCGACTTCGCCGTACTCTTTTAAGAGAGCGTCTCGGCGTGTTGCGTTCATTCGCGCCTCCTAGGCTCTGTTGGCAGTAGAACTCGGTAGAAGGTAATGTGTGCGGCGGGCCGAGTGTCCCGTAATGTCGGTTCATGCCCGAGGACAGGGCCGACGCCACCCCGCGAAAAAGCCAATCCAAGAGATGCATTCGCCCTTACGGTTCAAATTTCCCTTGATTGTACAGTCTAACGACGGAGCTCCGACTGTACACGCACAGAAGTGCCTGAGCTGTGATCGGGAAACTATTTCACACCGAAGCAGGTGCCGGTCATCAGTACGCTTGCGAAGAATTTTGCCGTCTGTGACGGATGGTTTGCTTCCGCCCCGTGCCAAACATGGCCGAACCGCTGGTTCGTCCATTGCGGGACTGCCGACGGTCGGGAAAACAACGAGCCGGTGCATTTGCCCGATGTTGATACTATTTATAACCGCTTCGAGCAGACCAACCTGCACGACTGGAAAATCTACTTCCACGACCTTGCCCAAGCCCATACTCTACTAAAGCTGCTGTTGCTGAGCGACCATTTCCATTTTTATCGACAATTCCAAGCGGACTGCCAAAGCGGGCAGCTACCGGCATACTCATTCATCGAGCCCCAATACTATCCAGACCTCGCTCATCCTGAAAACGATCAGCACCCGCCCTCAGTTGTGACACTCGGCGAGCAGCTGATTGCGGACGTGTATAATTGTATTCGCTCCAGCAGGGTCTGGAAGAAGACGATGCTCATCGTCACGTATGATGAACACGGCGGCTGTTATGATCACGTTCCGCCGCCGGCAGCCGCGGAACCTCAGCCCCCCGAGCCGGGACAGGTGTTTAACTTCGATCGATATGGCGTGCGCGTACCAGCAGTGATCGTTTCGCCATACGTGAAGGCAGGCACCAAATTTCGGGCGGCGGGGCCGGTACCGTATGATCACACATCAATCATCGCGACACTTCGCAAACGATTTCCGGTGTTGGGCGGGCCTCTAACTCATCGGGATTCGGCGGCTCCCGATCTGGACAGCGTCCTGACGCTGCCGACTCCCAGCAATCAAGGTCCACCGCGATTGACTGCACTACCGTACGCGACTGCGCCGTCGGTCGCTGCCGAGGCGCACGGCGCGCCGCTTAACGACAATCAACGGGCGCTTGTCGGCCTTGCGGCGAACTTTCCAGAGACGCCGGTTGCCAATTTGCGGGCGCATTTGGCGGATGTGCGAGCCGGGGTGAAGCAACCGCCGCCGGAAGTTACCACCGACGTTCGCTCAGCCTCCGCATTCGTGAAGAAGCAGGTCGGAAACCTGTTTAGCAGCATATAAGGGAAGAGGCCCGAGCGTGGCGGAGCTGAGCGCATAGGCGTGTTCCAAAGATGCAGAATCTGGTTGATCGTTCCGGTATCGGCCTGGAAGTACCCGACCAGCTTCTTATCATGACCGCCCTTCTGGAGCGCCCGAAACCCAATCTCCTGGTACAGCTTCACCGCCTCGGCCTCTGTTGGAACGATGCGGCTGGCCCCGAAGTCGACCAAGCGTGTATTATCATCTTGATCCAGGTCAAGGACCTGCGGTCATGATCGGTTAAGTCCATTTTCTCACAAACGAGAGGGTCCTATGCCGAAATACGCGAAGGTCTTGGCTGCGTTCTGCATCGGTTTGATGGCGATGTTCGGCTATACAGGCGCGTCGAGAGCGCAGCAAAACGCGATAACGGCCATCGACATCGCGCTGGAACCGGACGCGACAATGATCCAGCACGCACAGGCGGATAATGCCCGCCTGCTGAAGGCGTTTCCGAAGGGCTTTGCTCTGGATGCGTCGCACCACCCACATATCTCAATGTTGCAGCAGTTCGTCCGCACCGCTGACTTAGACAAGGTTTACGCGGCAGCGAACAAGGTCTTTGCGAGTGAGAAGCCGACTAGCTGGAAGCTAAAGGCATTCAAGTACTATTATATTCCATCCCCGCCGGTTGGTCTCGCAGGCATTGTCGTTGAGCCGACGGCAGACTTGCATAGACTGCAACAAGAACTGATCGAAGCAGTTACGCCTTTCACGGTGAAAACGGGGACACCCGCAGCGTTCATGTCCACTGAGGACGGTCGCGACATTCAACCGTTCTTGATCGAGTACGTCGCCAATTTTGTGAAGATCGCGGCTGGCGAAAAGTTCAATCCGCACGTCACAATTGGTGTTGGCACCGAAACCTACCTGAATGCGATGCTCGCCGAACCGTTCGAGGCGTTCACGTTCTCGCCAGCGTCGGCGTCGGTCTATCAACTCGGCAGTTTTGGTACGGCTCGAAAGGAACTCAAGGCGTTGGACTTGACGCCCTAAGGTGGCCTTCGGGAAAGACGGGACCGCGAACGCCCGACGGGCCGTCCAATGGAAGCGTCGAAAGGTAATCAGCCATGTCGTCGAAATCTTACTTCTCGGGGGTCAACCGTCGTGCGTTGCTCTCTGCTTTGGCGGTGCTTCCGGCATTGTCCATCTCAGCGCGGGCGCAGACGGCGGCGTCAGGCGACACGCTACCCTCTTGGAACGATGGCGCTGCGAAGCAGGCGATCCTGAATTTCGTCGGCGCCGTGACGCGGGAGGGATTCGCCGAATTTTGTGCCGCCCGCCGAGCGCATCGCGACGTTCGACAATGACGGGACCTTGTGGGTCGAACATCCGATGTACATCCAACTGGCCTTCGCGCTTGATCGTGTGAAGGCACTGGCGCCGCTCCATCCGAATGGAAGAACACGCAGCCGTTCAAGGCGGCGCTTGAAGGTGACATGAAGACGCTCGCGGAACGGGCGAGCGGGGATGGCGGAGCTGGTTATGGCGACCCATGCAGGCATGACCACCGAGGAATTTCAGAAGATCGTCGTTGACTGGTTCGCCACGGCGCGCCACCCGAGATTCAAGCGCCCATATACCGAACTCTCATACCAGCCGATGATCGAGTTGCTCGCCTATCTGCGCGCCAACGGGTTCAAGACGTTTATCGTGTCAGGTGGCGGCATCGAGTTCATGCGTCCGTGGACCGAGCGGGTCTATGGCGTATGCCGCCGGAGCAAGTCGTGGGCTCGTCGATCAAGACGAAGTTCCAGATGCGCGACGGCAGGCCGGAGCTGTTCCGTTTGCCGGAAATGAACTTCATCGATGACAAGGCCGGCAAGCCGGTCGGCATCAACGAGTTCATCGGCCGCCGTCCGATCGCGGCATTCGGCAATTCCGACGGCGATCTTCGAAATGCTGCAATGGACGACGATGTCCGGCGGCGTCCGCCTTGGCCTGATCGTCCATCACACCGATGCGGAACGCGAATACGCCTACGATCGGAGACACATCCTTCGGTCGCCTCGACAAAGCCCTGGATGCCGCGGCGATGAATAAATGGACCGTCGTCGACATGAAGAACGACTGGAACCGCGTCTTCGCCTTCGAGTAGCGCCCATCCGCCACTATGTCCGCTCTGAATGTCCGCTGCGGGTTAAACGCTACACATTCACGGTGTCCGCGTGATTTCCGCTTAGCCCCCAATTACAGACATATCGCTGCGTCGCTCTAACCACGTGGTGGGCCAATTGCCGACATTGGCGCCGGCTGACCGCGCCGGCATTGGCTCAGAAGTTTCGGGAGCTATGGGCGCGATGCGATGTCGGGTAGACGCAAACTCTTGTCGAAGAACGCCTCGGTCGGCCCATACCAGCGGAAGTAGGCAACCACCCTCGCCCTGGAATCGTCTTGACCCAGTTGCCGCCATCTTTCGGGGCTTGCGGACCGAATTGAATGTCAACGGAGCCGTCCGCGTTAGTCTTCAGCGTGTCCTTGCTGGAGACGCCCGCCTTCATCGTGTCAGTTGCGATCATCGACCGCGTGAGAACATCGTACACCGTAACCGCCCAAAACTCTTTGGCGGGCACGTTGGCCGGAACGTGCAGCGAGTAGGTCTTGCCGCCGTCGAGCCATTCTCCGTTCTTGTCCTTCGCCGCGCTCATATATTGCGAGCCAGCACCGACGATCGGCTTGATCATTCCCTCGGCGACCGTGATGGCCTCAAAGGTGTAGTCAGTGCGTTCGTCGAGCTACGCTGTAGCTTACTGTTGGCCGCTCTGACCCCGCACTTCGCGCCAATCAGCGCGCGGCTGGCGCGTAGCTCACGGTCGGAAATCGGCGCCCCCATCGGAGCGAGGTATCGTGGAACGATGATGCGCTCACCTTCGGTCAGCGTTTCATTCTCCGGCTTCTGATTGATCTGGGTGAGCGCCCAAGGCGGCACATTGTAAGTTGTCGCAAGAGTTTGCAGCGTATCACCAGCACGGGCCGCTACCGGCAGGCCGCTGTCCCACAACTCGATCGAAGCGTTAGGCGGAAAGTCGATGCGCAGCGGCACGGCTCCGCCTCCGGCGCTCGCAGGTGTCGCAGCGAGAGCCCTGATCTTGGCGACCAGTTGCTCATGGATGCGATCCATCTTTTCAATGTTGATATGGACAATTTCGCCGCGGTCGGAAAGATTGATGCTGGCATAATGTCCATGGAAGCCACGGCCACCGACTACGTTCCCGCCGCCCATAACGCTACGCGACTGGTAGATGTTGATGTATCGCTCGACATTACTCGGCACGTTGCCAGCAAAGCGTGAGGGATCGTAGGTGACCAGCAGGCTAACAGGGATATCCGCAGCGTTGAGGTATTCGGCAAATGCGACCGCGGAATCACCCCCCATCGAATGGCCTATGAGGGTGATCGGTTTTGGATCGCGGCGGTAGTCGAGGATCGCTTGGTTGGCAACGCCGCGCCACACCAAGTAGGTATCAACGCTCGCCGTTACGCCGGTGCGATTGATCCGCTGCGCCAACTCGTCCATGCCGCGCGAAAAGATGAGGCCCGCTATACCGCGGAAGAGGTAGGCGCGTCCGCGCGCGATGGTCACCTTGTCCGTGGCGGCCAAGGGCGGCACGGCATGTGTCGGAGTGTTGCCGCTACTGGCAACGGCGACTGATTTGACTGTGGCGGTAGGCGCCGTTCGCTGGTCTTCGGCGGCGGTGCGACCTATCGTGCTCACCTTGTCCGACGTCCCCAATGGCGTATCGGTAGGCGTGGGGGGCGGCGCGGGCTTGGTCGACGACGTATAGTTGTCCAGCATGACGTAGCCGCACCCCGACAGGCACGCGGCGATCACGACGGCCGCAATGTGCTTCGCTTGAACCATGCGCTACTTGTATTTCGCAGGCGACCGACCGATCGCGGACACCACCAGCTGTGGCCAAGAAACTTCTACGAGCCCCGTAAGTCGTGGCTCCAAAAAAGATCCGAAATTGCTCAATTCCCCGCCAGCCATGCCAGTAACTTGGGGACCTCGGCTTTTTCGTGGTGGCCTTAGCGGCCCTCCGATATGCAACGCGCGACCGCTGGCCGCCCATGTTAGAACTCAACTCCGGGGCGGCTGCCCCCTATTTTCGGCGCCATGTCCGCGTCGCGTGAGCTACAGCGCCAGTTGAAGCGCATAGAGCCTTGCCTGCCCCGGCCTGCTACGAGGCCGCCAGCGGGCCCCGGCTCGATTCACGAAATCAAGCACGATGGCTACCGCATCATGGCCGAGCGCGACCACGGCAGCGTGAGGCTCTACAGCCGCAACGGATATGACTTTGCCGAGCGCTTCCCGCTGGCCGCGGCGGCGATCCGTAAGCTGCCGGTGCGGTCCTGTGTGATCGACGGTGAGGCAATCGTCTGCGACGCCAACGGGCTTGCGGTGTTCAATCTGCTGCGGCGCTGGGGCGGTGATGACGTGGTCCTGTGCGCCTTCGACCTGCTCGAGCTAGACGGCCACGACCTGCGGCGGGCGCCGATAGAGGAGCGGAAAGCGACCCTCGCAAAGCTGTTGCGACGGCCGGTCGACGGCATCGCCTTCGATGGCGCACTACAGCGGCGACGGTGGGATCATCTACAAGCATGCCTGCGCGCTCGGCTGTCGAGGGGATGGTGATGGAAGCCCGCCTCGGCTCGGCGTATCGGTCCAGTACGCCATCTGTGGCTGAAGGTCAAGACCCGCTGCGCCGCGGTGACGCGCGAGGCTGAAGAAGATTGGAATGGCAAGCGAAATCGAAACCCCGGAGGGAACCAATGAACCATTTTTTGCGCCCCATCTTCGCCTTCTCCTTCGCCGCCTTCATGGTGGCGAGCGCTAGCCTTTCGTCGGATGCTGCTCCCGCTGCGCGCCAGGGAAGCGCCAACTTTGACGGCCTGTGGAGTGTGGTGATCCTGACCTTGCAGGGCCCTTGTGACCGCTCTTATCGGTATCCAGCGCGCATCGTGCAGCCGCGTCTCACAGGCCAATGCCGACCCAAGCTATCGCCTCTACGGTGCTGTAAGTCGCAGCGGAGCAATCCGCGTGATCGTCGTCCGTGGCAGTCAATGGGCTGATGGTCGCGGTCGCCTGACCGATGGTCACGGTGCGGGAAATTGGACAACTTCGGGAGGCCAATGCGCTGGCCAGTGGACCGCCGACCGGCGCGGTTGAGCACGCTCTGTGGGCAACCTGCGCCGCAGCCGGTAAAACAGTGAGGCGTACACATTGAGCATTCTTCGCGGCCTACGAGACTGAAACAGCGAAAGTGGGTGTCGTGGCGTGGAAGCTGTATGTGGAACACAAGGTCAAGCCGCCGGTGCAGTTTTATGAAAAAAAGCCGCATCCGAACAAGGAAAGTGCTCTAAATCGAGCCTTCGCGATTCACAGAAATCCAGCT